>CAVUWX010000032.1:0-104383 GCA_963745205.1 uncultured Alphaproteobacteria bacterium | reverse complement strand
CTTCTTTTCGCGGATCCGCTGCGACACGCTCTTGCCCTTCGTCGACCGCACTGGCTTGCCGTTTGCGTCCAACCGGAACCCCGGAATGGCGATGCCCGTCCGTTTCATGTGCTAGTCCTCCTTAGTAGGAGCACCAAACGGAGTGCCTCATGCCCGCCAAACCAAGCCGGCCAGTGACCATCGGCCACGTCCAGCTCACCGGCGAAGCCATGACGGAGCTCGCCAATAAGATCCTCGCCGAGGAGGCGGCTCAGCGTAGAGCCCTTGGCGTTCCTGACGGTCTCGAGATCCCACCAAAGCCTATGCCAGCGACGAAGGCCGAGTGCTTGGCTGAGATCGCCGAGCTAACCGAGCTGCAACGGGCGGCCTACGAAGCGTCGTTGAGCCTGCCCCCTAGTCCAGAACATGAGTTCGCAGCGGCTGCCATGGTGGCTTATCGCGACAGGCGCATCCGGCTTGGCTGTGCGATCAGGGACGGCGAGGTCGTGTAAGGGAACCTGGACGCTCACTCATCGAAGAACTCTGCCGTCCTCACGGCAGCAGTGTTCACGTAGATCGGCTCGCCACGGAGGACGCCGCGGTCTCTCAGGCAAACGAGAAGCGGGTTGCCCCCGAGGATAGCGATCACAGGACCCACCGCGCCATAATAGGCGTCGATGGGCTTGCCGACTTCGGCAATGTAGTCCTTCCCATTGTGCTCGTAGTGGAGCCGAAAGATTTGCTCCTGCGGCGGAGGCACAGCCCGTTGCGCGAATTTAGCGATGCCGAGCAGGACGTGCTCCGCTTCTTCGTCGTTACGGGCAAGGGGAATGAAGAACTTCATGAGCTAGTCTATCCCGCCGGGCGACCGCGGTGACACAAGCGTCTCACCCGAGCGTGCCGTTCGGACACCTTAGCGAATTTCTGGCGCTCCTTCTTGCCCCAGGGTGCTGTACCCACAAGACCGCGTTTCACGGCTCGCTGGCCTTCCGCCCAGGCCATAACGATCGCGTCGCCGCGGTCGGGCGAACGTCCGATGCGCCGCTTCACCTCGGACTTCTCTTCGATCTTCACCTCATTGCGCGTCGTGATCTCATAGCGCTGTGCGGCAAGATCGGCCCGGAGCGCGGCATCGTCCGGTAAACTTATCGGTGAACCGCCCGGCTGATCGGGGTCCAGCGCTTCGCGAAACCTGTACCAAGCCTCGGCCCGCTTGTTCGCAAAGCCGTGCTCTCGGCCGGGATGCGTGCGCCCATGGCCGGCAGACGAGCCGATGAACTTGATGGCGTGGATGGCGTTGTCGCTGAGCCACTCGCACACGCCGCCGCCATATCCGCCACCGCAGTCCACAATCACGGCCGCCTGGTCGCGCCGATGGCGGAAGATCAACGTGGCCACATCCATCGGCATGGGCGTCTTACTGCCAGGACAAACAATCAACGGCGCAAACCAGCAGTCATGCCGATAGGCGATCACCGTCTCATCGGCACCGCCCTGTGCCACGTCGACGCCCAGCGCCGTCATCGGAACATCAGCCGGCGGCCGCGGCGTGTGGCGCTTTTGCGCATCCACGATCCACTGCGTCGGTATCAGTTGCCACTCGTCGTCCTCGAGCGAGTCCTCGAACTTTCCGGACGCCAACCCCTTCAGCGTGCGCGGCGCGTGCGCAGTGACACGGCTGTAGGTTTCGGCAAGGTCCAAGTTCTCGGTCAGGATGCCAGGCACGAATGTCCGCGACCGCGGCGGCTCGATCTCCCCCGTCAACGCATTGCGCGGCGGCCGCGCAAAGCTCGCAAGGTGCGCGACCGCTTCCTCCTTGGAGCGGAAGAACAGCTCTCGCTCGCTGTCCTCCTCGATCGGCACCGGCCAGCGCAGTTCGCCGGGCGCCGCTGGATCTGGATGAGTTTTGTCGTGCCACGGAGCCCAATGCTGCACCACCCACAGCCCTTCCGGGCGTCGCGGGGGGTTGCCGGCGCTCAAGACTCGGCAGCGCTGACCCGGCGTCGTGCTGCGCACCCACAGGGAAAGATATTGGTACTGCGACTTGGAGAAGTGTCCGAGCTCGTCGAAGCACACGAGGTCATGGGCGCGCCCTTGGTAGCGCTCGACGTCCTTCTCGTGCGGGACCGAGCCGAACTCCAGCGTCCTGTCCCCAGCCCCTGGCAGACGCCAGATGTGCGTCGTCTGATTGTAGCCGTCGCGCGTCTTCAGGATCTTGGCGACGTCGTCCTCCAAACCCTTGATCTGCGGAAACTCGCGCCGGAAGATGATCGAGCGCTCGTGTCGTGTGAGCGCGGCGCCGATGAGGAGCCAGCTTTTGCCGGGGCCAGGCTCGCCCCCGTAGAACAGCTCGTCGGCTTCCGACTCGAGCGCCATCGTCTGGTAGCCCGGGTTAGGCACCCACGGCAGATGCCCCGTCTCCTGCATGACCAGCTTGATGGTCTCGGCCTGCTCCTCTGGTGTCATGGCCTCAAGGGCGGCCAACATTTCCTTGAGCATTCCCCCTGACATTGCGCCCCCTATTCCGCTGCCTCTAGTGCCACGTCGTCGGGAGCCGGGAGAGCCTCCTTCTCCGCCTCTTGCTTGCGCTCGACCGCCTTGCCAATCATGAAGACGAGCCGCCTTGCCACGTCGATTCGGTTGATATCCGACAGAAGGATCGGACCACCATCCTTGCCGCAGACCTCGGTCGACACTTTGGTGCCGTATCTCCGCGGCGCGCGGTGTGAGGTCGCCCACTTGAGGGCATCGATAACAGCGCGGCCCGTGTTGGAGTCGATCTCGCCGAGCAGCACACACGACGCGCGATATCGTCGACCTCGTCGGCGTCGGCCTCGGCACGCAGGTCCATGGCTTCCGCATAAAGCGCGCCAAAATCTTCATGCTGGCGGCGCCAGCGCAGGAGGGTCGTCCTGCTCGGCATGCCGTCGATTTCTTCGATCTGCTTGAGCGTTCTGCCGTCGACAATGTGCCCGAAAATTTGCTCGGCGAGATCGGCGCTGTATTCGACGCGGGCCTTGCGCGGGGCTTGCGTCTGCTTGACCTGCTTCTTTGGCGCCGGTGGCTTCTTGCGCTTCATTGTCTTCGGCATGGGCAATCCTTCCTTGCGCTGTCTGCCGCGCGCGGCAGCCTCGTTGTCGCGCTCCAATGCGTGATTTCACGTTGATGCTGCTGATGATTTTTGTGCGAAGCGTCGCGTGGCCGGAGCGCTCGGGCGCTGTACGACCACTCCGTCTAGATGCAAGGGAATAGCGGAAGGGATCTCAGATGACGCAGTGAGTTGGTTGATGACCAAACCAGAACTGTGGTCAGCCTAGCGCGGGGCCTTCTCAGACATGGGGTCGTGCAGCACGTTGAGATTAAGCCCGATGAGCCGCCACCTCGAGTCCTTGTAACGGGCAAGAATGTCGATCGGGTCGTCCTCGACGGTTTTGTCGGAAGCCGCGTGCCGCACGTACCAGCCATCACTCTTCTTGATAAGGAAGACCTGATGCGAGACGACCGTCTCCTTGTAGCGCTGATTTGCATGGACGAGGTTGGCGATCGTGCCGGACGGGATGTTCGCGAGCGCTAGAGGCAGCGCCTTCAGCGGCAGCACAGTCAGTGTCGCGCGCTGATCGGGGAACCGGCTACCCAAATGCCGCAGCTTGAAAGCCAGCCGCTTCTTCTCGTCCTCGGTGAACCCGCCCTCGAGACTGACCAGAGATTTGCGGAGGTACCATCGCCTCTTCGAGATCGTCTTGTGGATCTCGAGGGCGTTTCGGCCTGCGACGTCGGAGGTGATGTCGTGCAGATAGCCTGCCCGAACGTTGTTCGGCACCCAGTCGAGTTCGATGAAGTGGTTGCGCGTGGCATAGCCGATCTGTCCATCCTTATAGCGTATCTTCTGCAGTGTGCGCATGGCCGAATCGAGGTCGCTATCCAGCGACAACGCCATGACGGTCTCAACGAATGTGGTGCAATCGAAGGCATCAAAGCGGATCAGCGGATCACGGTCGAATTGGCCGTCAGGGCCTTCGCCAAGCGACCCGAGCTTATAGGGCACGCCCAAAAAGAGTTCGCTGACGGCTTCCACGCGCTGCGCCAACGACGCGGCCTGCTGATGTAGGCGGCGGAGCTCTTCTTGGATATGCGCGTTGCTCGGGGGCTGGAATTGCCCAAGCGGGGCGACAGAAGAGCCGCAGGCTTGGTAGCAATCCACGGCCAAAACACTGGTACTAACCAGGACGGCCGCAACCGCAACGGCCATGAAAGCTCTAGACCGAATTGAACGCAAACACACGTTCCTCTCCGTTTTTACCGTGAAAACGCGTCGCGCGAGCTTCATCGTCGAACTGGACAGGGCGGCTTCCGCAACGGGTTGACGGAACGCTTTCGAATTCCACGCCGCCAGGTAGAGATGCCATTCTACGCCCGCGCACAGAACCGCGCACGCTGAGCGAAGCCCGTGCCGAGCTCCCCGCTTTGCGATGGGCGCAAGTTCTGCAACGTCCTGGTTACTTGCGCTTTCCAACAGACGCCGCTGACGACGACGGGCAAGCTCAGAACTGAGCACCTTGCCATCGGGTTGCGCGTGATAGCGGCGCGGCTCATAAGTCATGCATGATCGATAAAGCGTCTGTACCGTTCGGCGGCGTGCACGGGTGGCTCGCGGAGCTGACTGTCCCCCACGCCCGGAAAGGCGAACAGCCGACCCAGAGTTACTACGTCGCAGAACCCGCCATGCATCGCGCCATGGCAGCGGTTAGGGCTCACGCGAAGCTCAAAGAAGACACCATCGTCACGCTTCGGCGAGCGCTTTCAAAGGGCGAGATCGTAGGACTCAAATTGAAGCCCGGAGAGGTCAAGCCCGCATAACCACTTGCAAGAAGCTCCCCCGGCGAGGTCGAAGACCGCGAGCCGGAGCCAGAAGAACAACAACGTCACCATGTCGGCGCCGTGGTTGCGTCACTCCACATCCACCGCCGGCGGGGTCGCCGCTTGCCCATAGCCGAATGCGGCCTTGCGATCGTCTTCCAATGCCTCGCGCTCTTCTTCGGACGCGCAAAGCAGCGCTCTGTCAGCGGCCCACTGGGCTTGCAAGCGCTGACGACGCACCTTGGGATCACGCGCGGCTTTCAGTTCGGCGTACTCGGCCTGCGTTCTTTGCTGCCGCGCACGTCGCTCGTCGATCAGCGCTTCGGACGGAAAACTATCGGGACACAATTCCATCGCCGACCAGGCGTGACGCACGAGGAGCTCGCGAGGAAACGGCGGACGAACTGGTGGCGCGACTTCAAATTTCTCGGAGTAACGCTCGGCATCGAATGACCGGAAATCCTCGCGAGCGAAGAATTTGGTGATCTGCTCGGGGAGCGTCTGCACGCGGAATCGCGAGACCGAGCCAGCCGACGAGACGCCTCCTAGCGGATTGCGCCATGCCGCGGCCCACAGATCCGCTTGTCCTCGTCTCCCCTCAGGTGCGAGGGCGACGATCGATGCGCCGGGAGCGGACTGTGGCAGCAGCTCCGCCCGCTCACACAGCGGATCAAGGGCGATCTCTGCTGCTGTTCTCGTGCTAAAGGAGAAGTCCGCCGAGGAGCTTTCCCGCAAAAACGCAAGGGCGTTGCTGATCACCGCTTGCAGGTTCGTTGTGCATGCGGAAAGGACGGACCAGGATGCGCCGTCTGAGCCGTCTGATGAGAGCAGCAGCCAACCGTCGCCGGTGTTTTGCCTGCAAACGGCGAAGGCGCGCATGATGAAGTTCGTCATGACGCGACCCCCAACATCTTCGACGTCAAGTCCATTTGGGCTGCGTTTTCCTCAGCGCGCACGGCTGCCTGGACGGCTAGCAACTGCTTGTGTTTGGCGGAGCCAGGCGTGGGGGAGGGATGGCACTCGCACATGATGCCGCCCGCACCGATGGCGACGACCTTGATCTCGACGTCGAGATCGTCATCGGTGACGCGGACCAGGTCGCCGGCGCTGATTATCCCTGTCTGCTTCGCCCAGACCTCCGGACGCGTGAGCAGGTCCTTCAACGTGACCCGCTCGTTGTCGGTAGTGCGAAGCGTGCGCAGGTCGAGGTGCCAGCGCTTGTAGGCGTGGTCCGCAAGCCGGAGCTTGTTGGGGTCGAGTGGCTTACCGTGCAGATTTGTCATGGTGTTTTCCTTGTGATGGGCACTCGCCCGGTTATTTGCGCTTGCCACGTTCCACTTCCAGCAAACGTTCGGCCGGAGTTTTGCCGGAGCCTTTCCAATTTCCGTTGTGATAGGAGCCGATGTCGTTCGTCATGAGCTCCATGAGTTCCGCGCGTTCATTTGCGTAGCCAGCACGGGGTGCTTGCTCTGACGCTCTTCCGCGATCGCTGATGGAGAATGGCTTGGCCTTCGCGTATTTCGCCTTCGCGATCTCGGCGAGGAGGCGAACCACGGAGGGCTCGTTTATGATCCTCCGGCCGTCCGCCGAGCGCGCAGTTGCGATCCGCTCGCCGACCCCGTCGGGGAGCTCCATCTCCAGGTATCGCTTCACGACCTCGATCTTTTGCTTGCGGACGTCCGCGCCCCATTCGTGGTCAAGCTGCGCCAACGCTTCCTTGGATGAGGCAGCATCCGCGACGTCCACCTGCTGGCGGATCTCAACCACCCTCTGCGCGTATTTGCCGAGGATCTCGTCCGCCGCCCCGAGTGGAAGATCCGAGTTCCTTGAACACCTCAAGGAAAGGCAGCGCCGCGGCTTTGGTCGGCTCTCGCTCCAGTCGTAGTTCTCGACGGGTGGTAGGTCGTAATCGCGGCAGTTCTCTGGCACGAGCGCGGCTCGCGCGGCCGCGTCCGCCTCGGCTGCGTCTGTGAGGAGGCTAAGGTCTTCATGCGTCAGATCGGCGGGCTCGATTGTATCTTCGCTGCCATCGTCCCCGTCGTCGCCTTCCGAGTCATCGTCAGTCTCGCCGGCATAATCCTTGCGCAACTCAAGCAGCTCGGTATCGAGACCCTTCTCAAAATAGTCCGTGATGTTGGTATCGCGGACGGTCTCGATCTCGGCAATACGATCCGCGGCCGGTGCTGGAGTAACCGGAGCTTCTGCGTCGATGTCTGTGTCTCGCTCATCTCAGTGTCCCCCTTCAATCGGAATGCAGCGCCGTACCGAAGTGCGGATCTTCAGCGAGCTCGAGCAGAGATCCCCGGACAGCGCGCGCCCAGCTCTCGTTTTCCGAGCGCGGCGAATCTCCTCGCTGGGCGGCTCGGGTATGTCTTCAAGAACCGAGCCCTTCCACGCGAGCTTGAAGCGCTTCAGAGCGGCCCGCCGGTGGCGCACGGCGTCAACGAGCTCGTGGTCGACGACGAGCCTTGACGTTCTCCACAGCGCAAGATCGGGCAAGCGAGGCCTTTGGCGCAGGGCGTGCAGCCGCTCTGGTCCGATAACGGTGCAGGCCTGCGCAGGGTCAGACATCAGAACGGGATCGAGTCATCGTCGAGCGTGCGCTCACGGTAGGGCTGCTGCGCGCTCACCTTGGCCTGCAGCTGAGGGCTGCCGCTCGCCGGCCGCGCGTCGGTCTTGGGCTTAAAGCTCAAGCTGAAGTATTTGCCGTTCTCGTTTTCATTGACCCAGGCGCTGATCCAATACTCGCGACCATGAGCCATCGGTGTGCCTTTCAATGGTGTGCGTATGTTGTATCCGCGCCGAGGCACTGCAGAGCAGCGCTCTCCAGTTCCACACTCAGGCGGGGAATTTCACTCGGATGACTCGAACACAAACCCACGAACATTATTCGGCCTGTGGTGTGCGGATGTGGGTTACGTCATGAGACTGTCGCGGGACGGCCCTATCTAAGCTTTCCCGACGCTACCTCGGCCCCGCACAATTGGCGGGGCCTTTTCCTTTGGGGTTGCCGCCTACACTGTTTAACGGGGCGGAAACCGGCTTTAGCTGAGCTTGCGTTTTGATCTTACCCTGGAGAGCTGGTCATGACGCTTTCGCATACTCCCACGCACCTTGCTTGGTACCGCCGCCGGTCCAGCGCGCTCCTGCTCTTGATGGGCGCCATGGCATTGCTCGCGTCGAGATGCTTTCCGTGCTGCATCGCGCGCCCGGCTTGATGGGTAGCTCCGCGTTTAGCGACTCCGCTGCGAACGGGATCTTTCAGAGAAGCCCAGACGGCGTTGTCGACCGCGCTGAGCGTTGCCCTTGGGCGCTGAGCGTTGATTCGGCCCCGTCCGACAGATGCCGCAGGCTGCTCCTCGGCAGACAGCAAAGTATTTCGACCCGTCGCCCCTCGCGTTCCCAGGCGCTCAGCCAATACCCGACGCCTGCCACCATGCAGGAGCCTCGGAATTCGGTCGCTTGTCGTGCTCGCGTTTCTGGTTGCGCGACAAGCCCTCATGTCGGTTGCCATTCGGCTCGTGGTCTCCTTCAAAGATATAAGGCCGCCAAAGCGGCGGCCAGGTTCAACCTAGTATGCAAAAATGGCCGCCGCTTTCAATCCCACACACCCTCGAACCGCCGTGCAGCAACGCGCGTATAGCGGCTGGTGTGCTTGGGATCGCGGTGGCCGAGCCAATCCTGGATCAGCCGGAAGTCCTGACCCTTGTTGGCCAGCGCATAGCCGCAACTGTGACGCAGCATGTGCGGGTGAACGTGACCTAAGCCGGCGCGCTTACCCGCCGCGGCAATCATGTGGCCGACGGCCCGGCGAACCATCTGGCCGCCCCGCTCGGACACGAACAACCACGGCAGCGTGTCCTTGCGGGTGGCCAAGTATCGCTTGATGGCGCGGAGCTCGTCGCCGGCAAGTGGCTGCTCGGTGTCGAGTGAGCCCTTGCCGCGCTTGACCCAAATGCGAGACTGCTTCAGGTTGACCGCGTCGAGCCGCATATCGACGGCCTCGCTGACGCGCAGCCCGTGCCGGTACATGATGAGTAGCAGCGCATAGTCGCGCTCGCCGTGGCGGCCGGCTTTCGCCGCCTCGAGCAGGCGCTCGATTTCATGCGGATCGAGGAAGTCCTTCGCCCTCTCGTGGGCGTCAGCCGCGTCACTTGTCACCTTACGCCGATTGGACATGCTCTTTTGCTCCTCCGAAAGCTCAATGTTCATCAGAGATCAGTATAGCATACTTGTCCCGAATAGCGCCCTCTGAGACGAGTGCGGCAGGTTGACTCACACCCATGTAGGCGTAGGGCGTCCGCGTGCTGGGCGAGTTCCCCATCCGCGACGACGACACGGTCATCTCGCTTGCGGACGTGGTTGCCGCCAAGGACCGCGATGTCAAGACGTCGTGGGTCTATCCGACCTGGGGGTGTGGACGTTGGCCGTCACGGCGACGATCGACACGCTCTGCGCGGCTCAGCCATATAGGTCCGCATGTACGAACGTCGTTTCTCGACATCGCGATAGCGGTAGGTGTTAGCCACATCCGGCTTCGTGTTAGCCATAGGCTCAACCGCGTTAGCCACATTGACGACGACTGGCGGCGGGTTGTTAGCCACACGCGGCACGCACCGATGCGTCTTGCCGACGAGGTCGAGGTCGAGGCCGCAGAGCGTGCACGGTTTCACGGCGATGAAGCCCATGACGCAGGCGCGCGTGTAGTCGCGCATGCACTCATGGGGAATTCGCCCCATCTCCACCTTCAGCACGCCTTTCTGCATGCCAGCGACGCAGTCCAATGCCAGCACGTTTACGGCCCGCTTTGGTCCGCGGGCCCGTGGCGAGGCCGCCGTGGTTGGGGCATCTGCCGTTTTGCATTCCCCATCGCTTGCATGAGCCTCCTGTCCTAGTGCGTGCGCCACAACGCTCTCTGCGACGCTTTGCGGGGTAGCGGTCAGCGTGGACGTGTCGCTTCGCGTTCTTGGCAGCGGCGCGCTTTGCCTCGCGTGCTTGGCGGTCACGGTTGACCTCCTCGATGAGGCAGGACTTGCAGCGGGTGAGGACACTCAAGCGCGGACGCTTGCCGCAGGAGGTGCAAAGCATGTCGGCGAGATGCCGTCCGGTGTGGGCTTTGGTCCTAGGCACTGCGCCTCTCCACGGTAACGCCGGAGAAGGGCACGGCTGGGCGACGGTGCTCGCGCTTGCTGCCTTTGGGAAACCCTCGCTTGGGTCGCTCAATGTCGCTCGGTGCAGGAAGGGTGGCGGCGTCCCAGACGGGCACGTAGGGCACGCCGACGAGGACGCTACAGGGCTCGGGCAGTACCCCTGCGCGCACCCAGTTGTGCACGGTCCCGGTGGTGACGCCGTACTTGGCGGCAACGCCCGCGGACGTGAGCCGACCGGGGCGCTCGTCATACACGATCTCGAGCAGCTTGATGCTCATGGTTGAACCTCCTTCAGGGTTGTTTGAACGGCGCTTCGCCTCTGGCGCTTTGGGCACCGCCGGCTGCGCTTGCTCTCGGAGCTCAGCGATGAGGGTTGCGTCCCTGTCACCGAGCTGAACTTCAATTTCCCCGCACTGGGGCCAAGGCCGCCGGAAAATGAGTTTCATCCCGGCCATAGAAAACCGGACCCCATCCTGCGGCACGTCAAACCTATCGGGCGCAGGGCTAACCTCGCAGCGTCGACTACTCATCGCCCGCTCCCCCTGGGCGACCTGTCTCGTCGGACGAGGCGGCGTCAGCGCGGGTTATCGCCTGGGTGGTTTTACCCCGTAGGGGTAAACCCCCGGCTGACCCCGCCGCTCCTCGGCCAGGTCGAGGGGTCAAATCATTGTTTGACCCCTGCTTGACCCCGCTTGACCCCGCCTTGATTTTATTAGGTTTTTCGTCTTGACCCCAGTTGACCCCGGATGTCCTCGGGTCGCGGTCTTGGCTCTCGACCGCATCCTGGTGGGGGTCAAACTCGGTTGACCCCTCGTTGACCCCACTTGACCCCATTGACCCCGCGTTGAAATCGCTGAACTTTTCGCGCGCGGGACGCCAGTACACCAGACCCTCTCCATGCATGTGTCGGGCGAGGTGCCCGCTTGTAACCGCACCGTTGATGCCTCGACGTATGGCTGTGCGCTCCACCTTCTCGCGCTCATTCGGATCTTCGGCATCACTGTGCGCGAACCCACGCGCCTTACATGCTTCTACTAAGTCTTCGTGTGCGACCACGATCGCGCCATCAGGGATGCCGTCTTGATCGAATAGGCGACGCCCTTTCCCCGCCAGTATGCAGTGGTCAAATTCATTCAGGGCTTCAGCCGCCTTGGTACCCGGCTTTGGAGGCCGAGATTTGCGTGTCGTGCTAGTCACGGCCTTGGCGTCAATGACGCAGGCGGTGATGTCTTCGCCCTCGTCGTCCTCGCCGACGACTAGTTGTTGCAGGGTGAAGCTCAGGATATCGCCCTCAGCACCCTCCTTGTTTTTCGTGGCACGGAGGATTCGTTCAGCTGGACGCTCCTGCTCGTTCCACACGACCTCAAGCCGGAAGTCGGCGGCGGCTCTCAGCGAGTAGCTTCCCGCCTCTCCGCGGGTGGCGTCTTTGCCAGGGTGAGCGACGACGATGACGGCTGCGCTTGTTGCGGAGGTGATCTGGTTGCACTTCTGGAAGAACGGCATCATCGAGCTCTGATCGTTCATCTCATCGCCAGCCGTTGCCTGCGCCAGCGTATCGATGCCGATCGCGACGACTGGTTCGCCGTAGTAGCGCTCGAGAGCTTTGCATTTGGCGATGATGAGCTTGACGCCCTCTTCGCCGCCGCGCTTTGAGAGATCGACGGGCAGGAGAAGGCGGTGGAACTTAGCGCCATCCCCCAGGTGCTTGCGCACGGCCTTTATGCGCTTGCCTAAGCCGCCGGCGCCCTCAAGGCCCACATAGAGGACAACCCCCCTCGGATCCGGACGCCGTGCCACGTCTCCAGGTCCAGGGCGACATGACCCAAGAAGTCGAGCAGCAGCGTCGTCTTGCCTGCTCCGCTAGCACTCCATAGCGTGCCGACTTGGCCGCGCAAGATGTGGTGCTTCAACACATAATTAGCGGCGGCCTCGTGATCTTCATCGTCCCACGATCTGAGCCCGGAGAGATCAGGCCGCAGCGCCTCCGCTTCGGCTAAGGCCTCCGCCGCCGCTCCCGGCCCTTGCCTCCGCAAAAGCTCGTTTATGTCGTCGTAGTCGCCGGGCCAAGCGATGCGTGTATCATCGCCAAGATCGTACCAGTGCTGTGCGGCTTTCTTCCACGCCTCGCGATCCTTGTCGGATTTGCGCTGGCCGAGGAACATCCGCTTGCAGTCCGAGGGCAATTTCACCTTGTCAAGGCGACCTTGCGAGAGACATGCGATGGAGGTGCCGTCACCTTTGCCAGCGAGCCCGGAGAGCGCATCCTCGATGCCCTCGGCGATGAGCACCTCGGACCCGACTTCGATCCGACCAAAACAAACGACACCATCGCCGTAGACGCCCAGGCCTTTGCGCGCTTGCTGCTTGTCGATTGCCTTGCCGGCGAGAGCCGTCGCTTTCCCAGAACCATCAGGCGCCAAGAAAGTACGGTGGATCGCATCGACGAGCTCGCCGCTGATCGCAACACGTAGGCGAGCTATCAGCGCAGGATAAGTCGGTTCGCCGTGCGCGCCGATATAGATGGGGCATTCGGGGTGGAAGCGCAGATCCTCAAGCACCCCTTCGGGTAAGTCGCCGATCTCGATGGCGCGCGCTTGCAGGTACGTTTCAGCTATCGTGCTAGTGATCGGTACGGCTTTCGACCAGATCCGCTTGGCTGCTGCGGCGTTCGCCTCGTCTTTCCTTGGGCGCGCCGGTTTGGCTTGGCGCGGCTGTGATGCGGTGTTCTCACGTCCCACATGACTTAGGTCTCGCGGCTCCCTTCGCGCACCCTCCCGCGCCGATTGGATCGTCCGCTTAGCGCCCGTCTTGTCGCGTCTGATGTACTCTTCAGGTGTGGCGCTCCAGATGCGATTGCAGATCTCGTTCTCACTTGCGATGTGCACTCCCTCACGCTCGGCTGCGTCGACGAGCTGCCAGACTGCGAACGCCTGCTTGTTGAGCTGGATGTTAATGCCGCCCGTCGAATGAGAGAGTAAAGCGAGTTCATCGCCGATGACGCGTTCGACGTAGGCCCGCACGTGCGCCGCACGCTCGGTTTCGTTTCGTGGGTGTCCGCTCATGCCGCCACCTGAAATCCCCGATCTGTGGCAGCGGAGCTTGACACGTGAGGGCGGCGCAGTTAGTCAACACGAAGCGCCGGCCTCGGCCTGCGCCGTTGCCGTGAGATGTCGTCGTCCGCCGGATCATCCCGCCAAGGTTCACCGGCCACTCGACACAACAGACTGAGAAATTTTACGAGGCCCCCGTTCCCGCGGCGGCCTTTACTTTTTCCGCAACAAACTCAACGACGGCGCACACAACAAAGCGCACGCCAGCGGTCGCGCGGGCGTGTTCGAACTGCAGATCCAGATGTGAGCGTAAAGCTGAGCGGAGAAGTGATCCGCGGCGGGCGATGAACAACCCCCCAGAACGCAAATCCGCCCGCGAGCTTTCTTGCTCCGGGCGGATTAAGACCATCGAAAAATAATACACAACATCGCGCCCGCGCGCCACATTAAAAATTGTTTGGCGGCCCGTTTTCGCCTGTGGCAAGTTGACGCACGTGACGTCAGTTTTCCTCGCAATGTCAGTGTGTTGTATGTGCTTCTTGATGTACGGACGTCCTGCCGCCTCCGTCGGGGAGGGCAAAGCAAGGACTGCGATCAGCGAGGCTATGGCGAGGAGCAGCCAGATAAGGTCGCGGAGTGGGAAACCAGCCGCCGTAAAGGCCCGGAACCCCGCAAGATGATTTGCTTTCCCACTGGCGGTTAAGTCATTGAACTTGCCGCAGTAGGGCACCCCTCTTGGGTGCGCCATCTTCTATCAAGATGATAGCTTGCATTTCTCGTTGGACTGGTCCGCCCCAACGCGCTCTTTTAGAGTTCGATCCATTCATCAGTGGGAATTAGGTCAAGCCGGCGCGCGAGCGCCAGCAACCGGCGCCATTCGCTGCGCGTCAGCGCGATGCCCGATCCCTTCGCGTGCTGCTCGTCGAGCCAGTCCTCGGCCTCGTCGTCGAGCAAGTCTAGCCTGGCCTCCCAGGTGATGCTCACGAGGTGGTCGGCGCGGTAGCGGCCGGCCTTGGATTTGCGGGTGCTGTTCTCACGCAGCGAGTAGAGGGCTTCGAGCTGACGGGTGGTAAGGGGCTTCGCCCCGTCATAGGCCTTCAGAGAGGTGAGCAGCGAGACGGCTTTGTCGCTCAGGGCGGCGCTGCCAAGATCGAGGATCATCGAGGCCAGCGAGCGCACCCGCACCGGGTCGGCGCCGAGCTGGGTCATTTCGCGGTAGTCCATCGGTGTCCCCAGGACGTACGCGCACATATCGGTTGATAAGCTGTGTGATTCGCCGGGACAAGTTCAAGCGGTGTGTAGAGACTATGCCCAATTGAGCCGCAATTACCAGCGGATAGGGCGTGTGGAGGAATTGCCGGGCACGAACGGGGATCGGCATGGAAGGGCGATGGGATAAGAAGGATCTGCCACACAAGGGATGGTCGTGCGCCGGCATGGAGGATCTCGGATCGGCCGACGGCCAGTGCGAGATGTGCGGCAAGGAAGAAATCCGCTACGTCCACTTCATGGAGCACCCCGACGTCGAGGGCACGGTTTCGGCCGGGTGCATCTGCGCCGAGAAGATGGAGGATGAGTATGGCAATGAGCGCTCCAGGGCGCGGCGGCGCGAATCGAAGCTGAGAAGCGCCGCCGGCAGGCGGGTGCGATGGCCTGATCTGCAAGGTTGGAGGCGGTCGCAGAAGGGCAACGTCCACATCAAGAAGGACGGCCGCCATGTGGTGATCTTCGCGCGGGGATCGCGGTTCAAATTCCTGATCGAGGACGCCGACGCCTCCAGGTATTTCTCTCCGCGCAGCTATGGTGATGTCCTGGAAGCGAAGCTCGCGGCCTTCGATGCATTTACCTACCAGCAAGACGATTAAGCTTCGTGTCGGCAACTCGATACAGTCAAAACTTCAATTACATAGGTGTTCGCACTTTAATCCTCTGCGTTGCGCCACTGCCGGCTTACGCGTCGACGGCGTACTGATAGAGCCAGGTTTCCGTGAGCGTCTGATCGCCAAGCCGCAGATAGCAGCGCAAATCGACGGTTTGCCCTCCCTCGACAGAAAGATCGAAGAGGGCGCGCCATTTCTCGGTGCCGACCACCTTGATCACGTACGCATTGCTGATGGAGCCGTGCGACGCGGTCACCACGGGCGTGAGGTCGAAGCGCGGCGCCATGCCGGTCAACGGGCCGCCCGCCCAGTCGATCACGAACTTACGCTTATGCGCGTCGTAGTGGGCAGCTTCGCCCGGGATCCCATCGACGCCAGTGCGCGTGGCGACGGCGCGCGCAAGACTGTCGGGCACCTGCGGCTCGTCGTCCCGAAAGAACAGCCGGTACGAAAAGGTCAGGCTGTCGCCGGCTTTAACCGGCGTCTTGGGCGTCCAGTAGGCGACGATGTTGTCGTGCACTTCGTCGCCCGTCGGTATCTCGACGAGCTGGACTGCGCCTTCGCCCCATTCGCCGACGGGCTCCACCCAGATGCTCGGCCGCCGGTTGTAGAAGGCGCCGTCGTCCTCGTAGTCCGCGAATTGGCGATCGCGCTGCATGAGCCCGAAGCCCTTGGGATTGGCGTCGAGGAAGGAGTTCGTGTGCACGGACGGCGGGTTGATAAGCGGACGCCAGATGCGCTCGCCGCTGCCGGTCTGAAGCGCGAGCCCGTCGCTGTCGTGGATCTCGGGGCGCCAATCGGCGTCGTAGCGGCGGTCGCCCTCCGCGTACCAATACATGCTGGTGAGGGGCGCGATTCCCAGCCGCTCGATGTCCTTGCGCGGAAACAGCTCCAGAGTGATGCCGATGACGGCGCCGCGGACCTTCGTCGCTTCGAACTTGTAGGCGCCTGCGAGGCTAGGGCCATTGAGCAGGGCGTAGATGGTGACGGTAGGCTCGTTGCCCTTCTCTTCCAGCCAGAACTCGACGAAGCGAGGGAACTCCTCGTCGATCGCCGTATCGATTGCGATGCCACGCGCCGAGGCGCCGTACTGGTCCTCCTCCCCGGCACTGCGGAAATAGCTCGCGCCTTGAAAGGCCAGCCAGTCGGTGTCGACGTCGCGGCCGTTCATGACGCGGAAACCGCAGAAGCCGAGGTCGGCGGGAAGCGATGCGGCAAGGCGCGCGTCGCCGTAGTCGAAATCCTCGCGCGAATAGACGACCTCGCGCGCCATGCCGTCCGACACCACGTTGATGCGCACGGGGAGGCCGTTGAACTTGTCGAGGTGGAAGAAGCGGATCGGGAACGAGCTCGCGCCGTCCGCGCAAACCGCTCTGTCGGCGCGAAACTTGATCTTCTGCACGGCGTCGAAGTCGATGGTGGTGACAAGCTCCGGAACGGGGGGCTTTTCGGCTTCGAAGGGAGCTGCGGCGAGCTGCTTTGCCTTCGCGCGCAGCAGGTCGAAGTCGAACGCTTGTGCGTCTCCATAGCGGGACGAACCTGGCGCCGCCTCAGAAGATCGCGCGGGAAATGGGGTCAGGCCGAGAGCGAGCACGGCGCCGGTCGACAAGAGCTGGCGGCGATTGATTGCGAACGGCATGAGGAGACCGAAGGCTGAGCGCAATAGCGCCGGGACATTATCCACGTCCGCCAAGATGCGCTACCGCTTACGTTCTTGTGCCGCGACCAATGAATGAGCCCTCGGCCCTGCGTTTGCCGCGAAGCTCGGCTACCAATCGCGCGAACGCGACAACCGCGAGCGAGGACCCTTGACCGTTAACCATCGCGATAGCTCGATGCGCGGAACATTACGCCGTGCGGTCACGGCAATGCCGCTTTTGAATTGGGGAATGCGCCGCAAAGCGAAGAGACTAGCCGGGCGCCTGCGCTATCGTGCGCGCTCGTCATCGAGATACGCACGGGGGTTGCCGAAAGTGAAATTCAAGATGGACAGCGATTGGTGGGACGCGCTGTTCAAGATGCTGTCGATCGTGCTGGTGCCGCTCACCGTCGCCGGCATGGGCTGGTACTGGACACGCTGGCAGCAGAACGTCAATGACCTCAAAGGCATGATCGATCTCGTCACCGACGCCTCGCCGGAGAAGCAGAAGTACGGCATCGCCATGTTCGAGTACCTCGCCAAGAACGGCAAGGTGCCGGTGGAGTTTATCGCAGCCCAGATCGACTACGCGACGAGCGCGCAGAACAAGGAGCTGCTGCCGATGCTCGAGGTGGCGATCCAGAACGCGTCGAAGGAAAATCCGGATGTCGAGACCGCCTACCGGGTGGCGCTGGAGCGGCGTCCGGCGCGCGTCTTCGTTCACGTGCCGAACGATGACGACTACACCTGCCTCGTGCGCTTGCGCGAGGCGTTCAAGGATGCCGATAAGGCCTCGATCATCTTTCCCGGCGTCCGCACTTTCCCCGGTTATGCCGGCTCCAACCAGGAGCTGCGCTTCTTCCACGCCGAGGACAAAGACCGGGCGACGCAGATCGTGGGGCTCTTCGGCACGCTCGGACTCCAACTCGCGGTGAAGGACATCTCGGCGACGGAGTGGGCGCGCACGAACGCGCCCAACAGCTACGAGCTCTGGTTCACCGGCAATCCGATGCCGAAAATCTGCCAGCAGGCGGCGAACGGCTGAAGGTACCCGAAGCTCTAGACTAAGCGGGGGACGCGACGCCTGCGGGCTACGGTTATACGAGCCTGGGCGCTGGAGGTTTCAGCCGGCCTCGCGCACGCTACGCAGCTCCTCGGATGCCGCGCCGAAGAACACGAGCGCGGAACCCTCCTGCGCCTTCGCCCGGTACATCGCCACGTCGGCGTTGTGCAGTATCGCCTCTGAGGTCGAGCCGTCATCGGGGAGCAGGGTGGCGCCTATCGCGACGCCGAGCTCGTGCAGGTGTCCATCGGTGGAAATTCCGTTGACGAGAGCGCCCACGAAGCGATTGCCGATGGCGATCGCCGCGCTGCGGTCGACGTCATAGGAGAGCACGGCGAACTCGTCGCCGCCGAGACGCGCGAGCAGGTCAGTGGGGCGCGCGACGCCGCGGAAACGCTCGACCACCAACTGCAGGACGTGATCGCCCACGGTATGGCCGCACAAGTCGTTGACGCGCTTAAAGCCGTTGAGGTCGAGGATGAAGAACGCGTGGCGGCGATCGCCGGAATTGCACGCAGCGGTGGCGGCCTCGAGGCCCGACAGCAGCGCGCGGCGGTTGGGAAGCCGGGTCAGCGGATCCTGCATCGCGAGCTCGCGCAGCCTGCGCATCTCACCAGCGAGCTCGGAGGCGCCCAATGCGTCCAGGCGATTTTCCGCCAGCCGGCGGGAGATGAATGAGTAGACGCAGGCGATGAAAAGGATGGTCAGAAGCACCGCCTCGGGCGGCGATATCTCTCGTTGCGGATCGGCTAGCGACGTCAAGAACGCGAAGAGGTCGTAGCGCCACGCGACCAGCACGGCAAACGCCATGAAGCTCGAAAGCAGCAATGCGTCGCGCAAGCTCGACCAAGGATGCCTGACGATGGTCCGGCCCAGCGTTTTCGCCATGGCAAAATTCACGTCCCTACCTCTCGAAGGCGAGGGCGGAAGACTAGCGGGCGGCCCTTCAGGAACGGTAAATCCTAAGGATCGCCGCGCTTTGTCGTTGTGCGGTAGAGAACTCGTTAGTGAACGGCGGCGGGGCGCCAACCGGCGGCGAGCGCCTCGGCCTCGGTGCAGAACCAGCGTTTGCCCTTCGTCTCGTCGATTTTGATCCTGCCGTACCAGGGGCTCCACGGCATGTGGTAGATGCGGCCGTGCGCGGTCACGTTGCCCTTGATGGCGCAGCCGTTGGGCGCGACCTGCTCGGCACCGGCCCAGCGGTGCGCGCGAAACTCCCAGGCGGGCTCGGCCTTGCCCTGCCAGATGCCAATGCGGAGCGCACGCGCCTCGGCTTCCTCGCGCACGTAGCTGCTCGAGTATTTGACAAAGGCCCAGGCATATCCTTCGCGCACCATCTCCGCGTTGATGTCGCGGCCGGCAACGAAACAGACGCCGAGGGTGCGCCCGTATTTGTCGAGGCCGCGGCTTTCGCAGGAAACGGTTTGGCCGCCGATGAGCTTCTCGAGCACGTCGCTCGCCACCTTGCCGCAGGGCCAGGTGCCGATGAGCCAGCGCCCGCAGGTCTGGGCGGTCTCGGGCGCGTCGATGCCTTCGAGGCGCACATGGCGGCCGGCGATCTCGATGGTATCGCCGTCGATCACGCGGACCCTGCCAGTAAGCGCGTTTTGCGGGAGCAGATTTTGGGGAGGCCCGCTGTAGGCGGCCGAATGGCGCGCCGGGAGCAGCAGGAGGGGTATGAGAGCCAGAACGCCGACCAGCGCGGACGCCACCGAACGGCGGAAGTACCAACTTTGATATGCACACATGTCCGCGAAATTTTCTGATTCGCGTGGCGCAACCTAGGCTGAACTATGTCGTGTGCTTGCAACCTGTGGGGAGTCCACAACATCAGCTCAGGCGAGTGCCGTTGACGCAGCACACGGCGAGGGTTAGATACAAAAAATGAGAATTGTATCTAACGCCCAGGTTAGATACAGAAAATGAGAATTGTATCTAACCATGCGGCCAATCCCGCTCAGCCTTCAGACGCTGTATGCCGATCTGCTCCAGAATGTCGGTCTCGCCGACGTTGAGCACGGTTCGGTCTCAGTTCGAAAAATAAAGGGCAAAGACTACCTCTATGTCACGACGAAAGACGGGTCGAAGCGGCATCAAAAATCTCTCGGCCCTGCCGATGACTCTACCGCTCAAGTGAAAGCTGAGGAGATCCGTCAAGCCGCTGTCCGCGCTCGGGAACTGCGCACTACGGTTTCGGCTTTGAAGAAAGCATACATTCCCGGTCCATCTCTCCCACTCGGTCGAGTTCTGGAAGTCATCGCCAATGCCGGACTGTTCAAACAGGGCGTAGTTCTGGTCGGCACCGCCGCCTACCAATCCTATCCGTGCTTGGTGGGCGCATACCTACCCTCAAGTGCCTTGATGACTAACGATGCTGACTTGTTGATCTCGACGTTCGTCGCCAAGGCTGAGCCGCAAGACCTAGAGAAAATTCTTCAACGCGCAGACCCCACCTTCAAGGCACACATGAGTTCGAGAGGATGTCCTCCCGAAAGTTTTCAAAGCGGCAAACAATTTTCAAGTCGACGTCCTGACTAAGTTTGGCCGCGGGAGGAAATCACCCGTGCTCGTTGACGCTCTCCAATGCTCGGCGGAGGCGCTTACATTCATGGAGTATCTCGCAGAGGAGAGCATCGAAGCCGTGGCGCTCTACGGTCCAGGTGTTCTCATCAGCGTGCCCCCGCCGATGCGGTATGCGATCCACAAGCTTCTTGTTGCCCAAGAGCGCAAGTCGCATTCGACAAAGCGCAATAAGGACCTGAAGCAGGCAAAGGACCTCATCGACGTCTTCGTCGAGACGGACAGCCTGGCGTTTGAAGACGCACTCGATGATGCGCGGAATCGCGGGCCAAAATGGAAGAAAAGCATTGACGCTTCTCTGCGCGAGATAAAGCGCGACGTACGTCAATCGAAGCTGCCGCTGGCACTCCGGCAGCGAGGGTCATCCCGCAAACAGAATCGCAAGTAACCGCAAGCCCGGTCGTCTGGAAGTCCTGCTGCGCTTAGGAACGAAGCTAAACCCCGCTCAGCGGCGGCGCATCCCGCCGGCGCCTGCACGCGACGGTCCCCCACCCGGCGGCCCGGAGCGCACGTCCTTGTGGCGGAAGTTGATGCGGCCCTTGGTCAGGTCGTAGGGCGTCATTTCAACCGTCACTTTGTCACCGGCGAGAATGCGGATGCGGTTCTTCTTCATGCGTCCCGAGGTATAGGCGATCACCTCGTGGCCATTGTCGAGCTTGACGCGACAGCGGGCGTCGGGAAGCACCTCCGCGACCACGCCCTCGAACTCCAGCATCTCTTCCTTCGCCATCAAGTCTCCTGTTCGAGGGCGTCGTGACCGCGCTGCAGCGGCGCCGTCATCGTGCCCTCATAATGGTAGGGGAGCAGGCTAGGCTGCTCCCCTTAAAGCGGAAATGCTCCGCGGTTCTTAGAGAGGGCGCAAGTTGACCGCCGCGACCTTGCCGTTGCGGCCGGTCTCGGTCTCGTACCCAACCTTCTGTCCCTCGCGCAGGGTCGAAAGACCGGCGCGCTCGACAGCGGAGATGTGCACGAAGACGTCGTTGCCGCCCTCATCCGGCTGGATGAAGCCGTAGCCCTTCTGGCCGTTGAACCACTTCACAGTGCCGTTTGCCATCCAATGCCTCCAAAGCAAAAAGGCAATCCCCTCCGACGGATGACGGAGGACATCAAATCGCGCGATGGAGACGTCCAGTGTCGACGCATCAAGCGCCGCCGTATCGTGAACCAAGGCGTGTTCGATCGGCCCTATATGGACCGAGCAAAAGCGAAAGGCAAGGCGAAGCCGGGCTGCTCCGACCACCTCTCGCGGCGCTTCAGAAGGTTACAAAGTGACCGCTAAACTGCCGGAATCTCGGGCCTTGTGCACGCCTAAGGCGAGCCCGGAGCATATGGCCGAGCGGAGCAACAATCCGTAACCCGCCCGATTGTGGCGAGGGTGGAGTTGCAAGGCGCGTAGGCAGCTCGGCGCAGCTCGCGCACGACGCTTCGCCGTAGGCGTTACGAGGCATCAGGCAACCGCCTGACGCCTCGTTGCAGCGCAGCCAAGCTCAGCTTCCGCTGCCTTCTCCTCTAACGGTAGATCGCAGCGTAGCCGTTGCTGTATTGCGAGCCGCTCTCGCCGCGGCCGTAGCCGTATGCGTATTCGCGCATGGCCGACAAAGTCTCGGCCGCATAGCGGCGCGAGCTTCCCGCGTAATCGCGGCCATAGTCCGCCGCGTAGCGTGCGCCGCGGGTGCCGCGGCTCGCAGTGCGCATGCCACCACCTCCCGACGGAGCTGCCAGCGCCACGAAGTACGGACCGATGTCGATGTGAATGTGGCTCATATCGGAGTAGGTCATGGTGCCGCCGGTGTGGTGATTGGCTACGAGCCACGTGATGATCGAAGCCTTCCTGCCGCCGGCCTCGAAGTCGACGGCGTTGCCGCTCGCGTGCCGCGAGGGGCGCCCGCTGCCAGCGATGGTCGCGCCCGGCCGGCAGGTCGAGATCACCTCCACCGGTCCGAACACGTCCTCGACCTTTTCCAGCAACGCGCGGATTTCTGGCTTGAGGCACTTACGCGGTGCATCGGCATGATCGAGCTTGCCGTGCTCAACTGTCTTCGACCGGCCGAAGTCCGGCGCGTTCTCCAACTCGCCATAGTGACGCCCGTCGAAGCCGAAGTACGGGCTCGCCTGAGCAGAGCCGATTGAGCACGCGAACGCAAAGCCGATCGCCGCGGTTGAGAGCCGCTTCATCATGTTCACTCCAGGTATGTAGCGTTTGTCGGGACGGCTGCGCACAGCTCACGTCCCGTTGCGGAATCACGGCGCGGTCAGCATCGACGGCCGCATTCTCGCCAGCCGCTGCGCTTCACGCACCCGTGCAGTCCCCGGATCCCGATTTGCTTCCTTACACGATAGGTGTCTGCAATCGGCCGCCGTGTGGCGAACGCCGGGTTGAGCGCAAGTGTGCAGGCAGGCGTGATGACAATGGGGCGCGAGTGCCCACTGCGACGATGCGCCGTGTCCTAGAGTGCGAAAGGCGCCGGTTGTGCAACCGGCGCCTTGCAGTCCATGCGGGCCCTGGGCGTTGCTAGCGCAGGTAAGGGCAGACGCGCTCCTCACCGTAGCGGTTGATGTAGGTGCCGGTGCGCCAGTCGAAGGAACGGAAGTCCGCCGCGCAGTGCTCCATGTCCTCGTGGCGCGCGCGATGATCGGTGATGGCGGCTGCGACCAGCGTGCCGGCAACGATGGCGCCGAAGATGCCCAACGGACCGGGTCCGCGACCCCAACGGACGAGCGTGAGGCCGTCGTGGGCGGCGACGGCCGGCGTCGCCAACGGGGCGGCATTGGCTGAGGCGACGGGCAGCGAGGAAGCCAGCAGGCTGGCGCAGAGAAGCGGAACGATAAACTTTCGCATTGTCACGGGTTATGCTCCTTCTGATCATGTGCCGCGCGAAGCCGGTTCTGCTGCCGGCCGATGCGACGGCGGGACGAGACGCAGAAAACAGCAGGGAATTCCTGCAAAAAATGGACAGCGCTGTGGCTTTGTTCCCTGCGATTCGAGGTGACAACGGAGGAGCCGCGCACGATCCGTCGCGCAAATGCGGCGCTCGAAGGGCAGAAGCGCCCCAGCTTCGAATTTAGCCGGCGAGTTGAGCCTCGCGCTCAAGCGCCCTTGGGTCTCTTCCGAGAGCGGACGGGGCGAGCGGCAGCGCGCTTGGACGTGTTCAGCGCCACGGCGGCGCGAATGAGCGCGACCAACGCCTTTGCATCGATCTTGTCGCCCACATGGATATCGATGGCGCGCCTCACGTTGCCTTCGAGGCTGGAGTTGAAGAGGCCCGAAGGGTCTTCAAGCGCGGCGCCCTTGGCGAAGGTCAGCTTCACGACGGCCTTGTACGTCTCGCCGGTGCAGATGATGCCGGCGTGCTCCCACACCGGAACGCCTAACATCGCGTTCGACGGCTTTCTCCATTTCACCTCTTCGATCACTTCGGGGTCGGCCTCTCTGATGAGCGCGCGGACCCGCGCGAGCGCCTCACCGCGCCAGTCGGCGAGCTCCTTGATGCGAGCGTCGATCAGCTGGGAGGGAGAGGCTCCGCCTTTTCCTTCCGTCGAGGCGGTCTTGCAGTTCTTCATGGTTATCGTGACTTTCCTCACGGTTGTTGCCGGCGGTCCGCTTTGGGTCTTGGTCGTGTGAAAACGCTGCCATAGGGGTCGCCGACAGCTCTAAGCAATCTGCGGCTGGCGGATCGCGCCGTGATAGCCGCCATCAGCGGCTTGATGCCGACGATGTTCATCACGCGGATGAAATTGTAGGCCAGAACGTGCAACGCCATTTCGGCGGCGACCTTCGGCAGCGTCTTCGTCAGGAAGTGGGTGGCTCCCATCCGAGCCTTGATGGTCCCGAACGGATGTTCGACCGTCTCGCGTCGCTGCCGCATCGCGTTCGGGTTGGCATCGAGCCGCTGCTGCACAGCATCGAGCACATGCTCGTGCTCCCATCGGGTAATCCGTCGCTCCGGCCCCGTGGTGCAGTGCGGTTTAAGCCGGCAATTTGAGCAAGCCGTCGTCCGATAGCGTCGCAGCTCTTTTCCGTCCTCCTCGTTCGAGTATCGGTACTTGAGGTGCTCACCGGCCGGGCAGCGATAGACGTCCGCATGAGGCAGATAGACAAAGTCCTGCTTGCCGAAGCGGCCCTCCGACTTGGCGCCCGACGTCATCGGCTTTGGCAGCGTCACGGTGATGCCCGCCTCGTGGCACTCGAGGATCTCCGGGCTGTTGAAGTACCCGCGATCGGCAACAGCTTCGAGGGTGTCCGTTCGCATAACGGCCTTCGCTGCTTTTCCGATGCGCGCCAGCTGGGACCGGTCCGATCCTGAGATCGTCACCTCGTGCGTCACGATCAGATGGTTGTCGGTCTCGACCGCCACTTGCACGTTGTAGCCGACGACACCGGAGCCACGCCCGCTCGTCGCCATCGAGCGGCTGTCGGGATCGGTGAGCGAGATCTGCTGATCGGGCGAAGCGAGCATCTTCCTCTCGTAGGCCGCAAGGCGCTTCATCTCTCCGTCGAGCTTCGCCAGCTTCTCCTTGAGATGCTTGGCCTTGGCCGCAAGCGCCTCCGTCGGCTCCTGCCGGTCGGCCGTATCGAGCTGAGCGAGATAGCGCGCAACGCTTTCCTCCAGCTGTACCCTCCGACGTTCTACCTTGCCCTTCGTGAAGTTGCGGTCGCGATTGTTGACCGCTTTGAACTTGCTGCCGTCGATGGCAACGCTCGCCGTCGCGAGCAGTCCCAGCTCGCGGCACAGCTCCACGAAACGTGTGCAGACCTGGCGCAGTCCAGGGCCATTGTCCTTGCGGAAGTCGGCGATCGTCTTGTGGTCGGGCACGAGACGCCCCAAGAGCCAGAGAAGCTCCAGATTACGCCCTGCCTCCCGCTCGAGCCGCCGGCTCGACTGCACGCGGTTGAGATAGCCATAGATGTAGAGCTTCAAGAGAACCGAAGGGTGGAAGCCGGGCCTCCCGGTTGCTGCGGGCTCGATGCCGTCGAACCCAAGGCCGGCAAGATCGAGCGCGTCGACGAATGCATCGATCACGCGAACTGGGTTCTCTTCCTCAATCCAGTCATCGAGGCATTCGGGAAGCAGCGTCCCCTGTCCGCGATCTGCACCTTCGACGAAGCGCTTCATCCGATCCCCCCGAAGAATCACGAGGCAATCATAGCCATCAGCAAGAGCGTTTTCACACAGCCTGGGCCAGAAGCGGACCTTGGGTGCAAAATCTCGTGGCGCCATTCAGTCGGCGGTAACGATGTGCGGACTGAAATAGGGATCCAGCGGGCAACACGCTCGTGTTTAAAACTCCGTCTACACTACTTCGTCCTACCTTGCGTGGGCTGGGTCGCCGATCTAGACGCACCGTGCGGCGCCTGCAAGCGGGTTCGGGACATGACGACTCACGCTGACCTTCTCGATGCCCGAAGTACTGCCAGGTCTGCGCTGGACATCGAAATCGCTTCGGTTGCCACGGCCGTGCCTGCGCACGTGACGGGCCAGCCAGAGGTCGCCGAGCGCGCACACAAAATCTATCCGCAATATGCACGTCTCGAAGCGCTCTATGCCAATACAGGCATCGAGCGACGCTATTCGGTCGAACCGAAAGAATGGTACCTGAAGACCCACACCTGGGAGGAGCGCACCGAGACCTATCAGCGCAACGCCCTCGACCTGCTGGAGCAAGTCGCGGTGCAGGCCGTCGCCGAGGCAGGGCTCAACCTCCGCGACATAGATGCGATCGTCACCAATACCATCACCGGGCTGGCGATCCCGACACTTGACGCGCGCCTGATGAACCGGCTCGCCTTTCGCCCCGATGTGCAGCGCTTGCCGATGTTTGGGTTCGGCTGTGGCGGCGGCGTTGCCGGACTTTCGCGCGCGGCGCGCCTGGCGCAAGCGCAGCCGGGTTCTAACGTGCTGTTCCTGACCGTTGACCTTTGCTCTCTCTGCCTGCGCATCAACGACCCCAGCCTCACCATGTTCGTGGCCGCGGCGCTATTTGGCGACGGAGCAGCCGGCGTTGTTCTGCGCAGTCCGAGCGGCGGGCAGGCGGCGCGCGGCAAAGGCGGTGCAGCCCGTGCACGCATCCGTGCCATCGGCGAATACATGTGGTCGAACACCGAGCACATCATGGGCTTTGACATCAAGGACGACGGCTTCGGGATCGTGCTGAGCCCGGAACTTCCAGCCTTGATGCGCGAGCGGCTCAGCGAGGGGCTGTTGCCATTCTTTGCGCGCGAGGGACTGTCGCTACAGGACTTCGAAGGCTTTCTCTTTCACCCCGGCGGCAGCAAGGTACTGACCACGGTAGAAAGCATTTTGAACATTCCGCACGATTATATCCGTTACTCCTGGCAGGTGCTGAGAGACTACGGCAACATGTCGTCGGCAACCGCGTTGTTCGTGCTCAAGGAGGCTCTGGCCGACGAGGCACATGGACGGTTCCTGTTGGCGGCCTTCGGCCCCGGCTTTTCCGGCTATTTCATTGTGCTCGAGATCTGAGGCGCCAGCGCTGGCACGCCGCATGTGTCCGCTAATGGGATGGACCGGCTGCTTCCCCGGAACGGCGGGTTAGCCTGAATGGCTCACCGCCTAATCAGGAGAAGCAGCCCATGACGAGCGACCACGGCCAGACCGCACAGACCTTCGCGTCCATCGGCATCGATATCGGCAAGGATGTATTCCACATCGTCGGCTTCGATGCCGCCAGCAAGGTCGTCCTGCGCAAGAAGTTCAAGCGATTGGCGCTGGAGAGCGAACTCGCCAAGCTGCCGCCGAGCATCGTCGGGCTCGAGGCATGCCTCAGCGCTCACTTCGTTAGCCGCACGCTGCGCCGGCTCGGGCACACGCCGCGCATCATCCCGGCGATCTACGTCAAGCCGTTCACCAAGGGCCAGAAGAACGACTACAACGATGCCGAGGCTATCGCCGAGGCGGCTCTACGCCCGAACCTGCGTGTCGTGCAGGAGAAGACGCAGGATCAGCTCGACCTGCAGGCGCTGCATCGCGTGCGCGCCCGGTTGGTGTCGCGCCGTACGGCGACGATCAATCAGATCCGCGCTTTTCTCATCGAGCATGGGATTGCCGTGCGCACCGGCGCCAATTCTCTGCGACGATCGCTTTTCGCCATTCTGGAGAACCGCGCCGACGAGCTGTCGCCGCGCATGAGCGACCTCATCGTTGGCCTCTACGAGGACTGGCTCTGGCTCGACGAGCGCATTGAGACGCTCACCAATGAGATCGAGCAGATCAGCCACCGGGAGGCGAACTGCAAGCGCCTGATGAGCGTCCCTGGCATTGGGCCGATCATCTCCACAGCCGTGGTCGCGGCGATAGGCACGGGTGAAGCCTTCGAGCGCGGCCGTGACTTTGGCGCCTGGCTGGGGCTCGTGCCCCGGCAATACAGCACCGGCGGCAAGTCGATCCTCGGGCGCATCTCAAAGCGCGGGAGCAGATACCTGCGCACGCTCTTCATCCAGGCAGCCAACGTCATCCTCATGCGTCCGCAGACCTGGGAGCGGTTCAGCTTTGGCGCATGGCTGAAGGCTGCGCAGCCACGCCTACATCGCAACAAGCTAGCGACGGCGCTCGCCAATAAGCTCGCCCGTATCGCCTGGAGTGTGCTGAGGCACAACACCGCCTTCGATACCCATCGAGTTGAAGTCGTGGCGATCTAGTCGCCCGACCAGCAACGGAGTTCGCGATTGAGAACAGCAGCATGGAACGGATCAATGAGCGTGCCCAGAGTTTGGTGACCCAAATGGTCGCCTGGCGACCTGTCCGCTAATGAGACCAAAGGCGCGCGCGTATTCCCATCGAGGCCACGGCCCGCGAGCCGATCAACAGGCCGGATACATATCAGCGACTTCCGAAGCCTGCGCCGAACTCACTTGCGATCAGCAGCCGGTCCATACATTTGGGTCAGGAGCTGACACTCTCGTCCGACCGCCAAATCGGAAAGCATAGTGCGCCCGCGTTTGTTCGCGGCGCCCGTCGTGGGCTTGAGCGCCTAATTCTCTTCCATCTTCAGGGCGGCGATGAAGGCCTCCTGCGGGATCTCCACGCTCCCGAACTGGCGCATCTTCTTCTTGCCCTTCTTCTGCTTCTCCAAGAGCTTGCGCTTCCGCGAAATGTCGCCGCCGTAGCACTTGGCGATCACGTCCTTCCGCAACGCGCGAATGGTCTCGCGCGCGATGATGCGCCCGCCGATCGCCGCCTGCATCGGGATGACGAACAGGTGCTGCGGGATGAGGTCCTTCAGCTTCTCGCACATGACGCGGCCGCGCGCGTCGGCGCGCGAGCGGTGCACGATCATCGACAGCGCGTCGACCGGCTCGGAGTTGACGAGGATCTGCATCTTCACGAGGTCGCCCGGCTCGTAGCCGAGGATCTGATAGTCGAAGGAGGCGTAGCCCTTGCTGATCGACTTCAGGCGATCGTAGAAGTCGAACACCACCTCGTTCAGCGGCAGCTCGTAGACGAGCAGCGCTCTGCTGCCGGCGTAGGTTAGGTCCTTCTGGCGCCCGCGCCGGTCCTGGCACAGCTTCAAGACGCCGCCCAGATACTCGTCGGGCACGAGGATCGTCGCCTTGATCCACGGCTCCTCGATGCGGTCGATGCGGCTGGGATCGGGCATGTCGGCGGGGTTGTGCATCTCGAGCTTCGTCCCGTCGGTCATGTAGATGTGATAGACGACGCTCGGCGCGGTGGTGATGAGGTCGAGGTCGAACTCGCGCTCCAGCCGCTCGGTGATGATCTCGAGGTGCAGCAGCCCGAGGAAGCCGCAGCGGAAGCCGAAGCCCAGCGCAGCCGAGGTCTCCATCTCGAAGGAGAAGCTCGCGTCGTTGAGGCGCAGCTTGGCCATGGCGTCGCGCAGGTTTGCAAACTCCGCGGCGTCGACCGGGAACAATCCGCAGAAGACGACAGGCTGCGCCGGCTTGAATCCGGGCAGCGCCTCAGGCGTCGGGCGGCGCGCGTCCGTCACCGTGTCGCCGACGCGCGTGTCGGCGACCTCCTTGATGGCGGCGGTGAAGAAGCCGACCTCGCCGGGGCCGAGCGCGTCGACCATCTCCTGCTTGGGACGGAAGATGCCGACGCCTTCGACCTGGTAGTCGGCTGCGGTCGACATGAGGCGGATCTTCTGGCCCTTCTTCAGCGAGCCGTCGATGATGCGCACGAGCACGACGACGCCGAGATAGGCGTCATACCAGCTGTCGATCAGCAGCGCTTTCAGCGGCTGGGAAACATCGCCCTTGGGGGCCGGGAGCCGCTCGACGATCGCTTCGAGCACGGCCTCGACGTTCTTGCCGGTCTTGGCCGAGATCGCGATCGCATCGGAAGCATCGAGCCCGATCACGTCCTCGATCTGCTCTTTGACGCGGTCGACGTCGGCCGCGGGCAGATCGACCTTGTTCAAGACGGGCAGGATCTCGAGGTTGTTGTCGAGCGCCTGGTATACGTTGGCGAGCGTCTGCGCCTCCACGCCCTGGCTCGCGTCGACCACGAGGATCGCGCCCTCGCAGGCGGCAAGGCAGCGCGAGACCTCGTAAGCAAAGTCGACGTGGCCCGGCGTGTCCATCAGGTTGAGGCGGTAGGTGTGGCCGTCCTTGGCCTTGTAGTCGAGGCGGACGGTCTGCGCCTTGATGGTGATGCCGCGCTCGCGCTCGAGGTCCATCGAGTCGAGGATCTGCTCCTTCATCTCGCGCGCTGGCACGCTGCCGCACAGCTGGATCAGCCGGTCCGACAGCGTCGATTTTCCGTGGTCGATGTGGGCGATGATGGAGAAGTTGCGGATCAGCGAGGTATCGATCATGGCGCGCTAGATAGCAGGTGGCCCCGGGGGGAGAAAGGGGCGTGGGCGCGCAGGCGTGAGCCAAGGGTGCCGGCGCTACGGAGCCGGGATCGGCCGTTGACGCCCGCAGCGGTGCGCTTAATGCAGGGCCGGCCGCGCGGTATGCGAGAGCGCCTCGCTCTCCTCCTCGAGCTCTCGGCTGAGCGCCGCCGCGGCCTCGAGGCTGATCGCATAGGGGGGCTCATCGTCGAAGCGCAAGAGAACCTTGCGCTCGCGCACCGCGTGACCCACGACGCACGCTGACGGCAACCGGGTCAGCTCCCCGGCCGCCTGTATCTGGTCGGCCGCCACCTGCTGCAGAACGGGGATGAGATCAGCAGCCATCGCGGAGGGAATGCTGATCGTGCAGCGCCCGCCGGCGGCATCGACGAACGTGATCTCGAAACGGCGCTTGTCGTCCGTCGCGGCAGTTGCGGTGAGCGTGCTTGCGAGAAACCTGGTCATTGCCAACCCCCATCGGCCCGTTGGCGGGCATGGTGGGATCGAGTTCGGCTTGTCCACAAGCGTCTTGTCGAGGTTCGGCCAAATTGTTTTGGCCCGTGTGCCCAAAAAGAAATAACGCGGCCTCAGGCCGCGTTATCCCTAGCGCGATCCAAATCAGGAGCGGTTCAGCCAGTCGTCGACGTCCTTCTTCACCTGATCCTTGGCAAAGCCGTAGCGGGCCTGGATCTTGCCCTCGAGCTGCTCGCGGCTGCCGTTGATCTGGGCGAGATCATCATCGCTGAGCTTGCCCCACTGCTCCTTGACCTTGCCGTTGAACTGCTTCCAGTTTCCTTGCACGCGATCCCAATTCATCGGAGTTCCTCCTGGTTTCTCTTCTACCGGGATGGGAACGCGCAAGGGCAACGGTGGGTTCCTAATAGCTGGATCGGGCGGTCGGTCACCGCCGAGCAACGTGCTTCTGATGAAAAGATTGGGCCTCTGTGCCGGAGGCATGCTGGGTCGCGATCGCGCGCAGAAGTTGCTGCCGCTGTTCAGCTTCCGCCGACAGGACGCGTCGTGTCTCTTCCGCGCTCGCCGGATAACCGAAACGATAGCCTTGAGCCGCGTCGCAGCCCATTTTGTGCAGCAGTCCGGCCTGCAGCTCTGTCTCCACTCCTTCGGCGACAATCTGGCAACCGAGATTATGGCCAAGGTCAATCACCGCCTGCACAATAACGCCGCTCCCGCCATCTCGTCCGAGGTCCTCAATGAATGATCGATCGATCTTCAGGCGACTGACCGGAAACGTGCGAAGGTGGGTTAGCGAAGCGTAGCCCGTGCCAAAGTCGTCGAGCTCAATCTTGACGCCTTCCCGATGCAGCCGGTCCATTGCTTCCCTAGCGAGCTTTGCCTCATCCCCCAAGAATACCGACTCCGTCACCTCAATTGTCAGATGCGAGCGAGGCAGCTCCAATTCATCGAGACGCTGCAGCACGCGGTTGGCAAGCTTTCCATCCGCGAAGTCAGCCTCGGCAACGTTGAGACTCACTGAAATCGGATCAAGACCGGCGACCCGCCAGGATGCGATGTCGGCGGTGACTGCGTGCAGCATGCACTTGCCGAGGCTGCGGGCAATTGCACGGTCATCCAACGCCGGGCCGAAAGTGGCTGGGCCTATAACGCTTCCGTCGCCGGCCAGGATTTGCGCGAGGGCTTCGAAGCCGTAGCACCCGCCATCGTCAAGTCGCACCTTGGGCTGATAAAAGGGGACAAGGGAGCCTTTCGCGAGAGCAGTGCGCAGCAAATCCGCTGCCAGCGTGTGCCGCTCGAAGAGCGCGGAGAGGCCGGCCGAGTAGAAGTTTATCGATCCGCGATTCGATTGCTTGGCGGCGTAGAGTGCCAGATCGGCCTTCTTGAGAAGCTCGGGGGAATTCGTCGCATCGGCCGGAAATCGGGCGATGCCCAGCGTGCCACCCAGGTAGATGTGCGTAGGCCCAACGCGTATGGGGCGCTTGAGACATGAAAGGAAACGTTGGCCTCTCCTTTCGATGCGTTTTGGGGGGTGTTTGCCGGAGATGATGACGGCAAATTCGTCGCCACCAAGCCTCGCCACGAAGCAGCCGTCGGAAGCCTCTTGCGCCAGGCGGCGCCCTATCTCGGCTAGAACTTCATCACCGACGCTATGCCCCCGCGTGTCATTGATCTGTTTGAAATTGTCGAGGTCGAGGATCATCAGCGTAACATCGTTGCCGGACTTGCGGGCGCCCTCGATGGCGTCTGCCAGTACCTGGTTGAAGTGGTGGCGGTTCGCCAAGTTCGTGAGCTCGTCGAAGTTGGCTGCCTGCCAAAGACGTTCTGCTGCCGCCTTCTCGAGCGTTATGTCCTGGAACATGCCGAACAACCGGACGGGCTCGCTGTCCTGAAATTCGCATTCTCCAGCGGCGCGCACCCATTTCTTGCGACCGAGAGCCGTCACGAACTGCGATTCGAAATCATAGGGCTCTTTGGTTGCAATGGCCTTCTCAATGCTGCTCGTTACGAGCGAGCGCCAGTCGTCGGGATAGAATGACAGCGCCTCTTCAAGCAGACAGGGGCCTCCGAGCGGCAGCTCGTGAATCCTGAAAACTTCGTCGGACCAGTCGACCTTTTTCGTCTTTAGGTCGAGTTCCCAACCTCCGATCTTACCGATCCGCTCCATCTGCCGCAGAAGCCGCTCTTTCTTCCATAGCAGATGCGCCTTCTCTACTAACGCTTCGACAATCACACCGAATTGCTGGAGCCGAACTTTCTCTGCGTCAGAAAATTGGCGCGGCCGTGTGTCGTTCACACAAAGCGCACCGATCCGGTACCCCGACTTAACGGTAATTGGGACCCCGGCGTAGAAGCGTACGCCCGGCTCGCCGGTCACAAGGGGATTTGTCGCAAATCGCTCGTCGCATCGGGCGTCCTCGACGATAAACACGTCGCTACCGAGCACGGTGTAGTTGCAAAACGCAACCTCTCGAGCCGTCGATGAGATTCCAAGTCCGCACTCGGCCTTGAACCACTGGCGGTCTTGGTCAAGCAGGGAAATGAAAGCAATGGGACATGCGAACGTGTCGGCGGCGAGATTGGCGATGGCGTCAAAGGCCGCGGTGCGCGGCGTGCCAACAATCTCCAAGGCCCGCAATGCGTCCAGCCGCAAGACTTCGTCGTCGACGACGGGATAATCCATTCGTCCCGCGCTCCGGCATTCGGATCCGTATTAGGGAGTATCAAAACAAACGACTTAACAATCGATGTTTATGGGCGTTCATTACACGGTAGAGTTGCTTCAAAGTTGAGCCAATGAGCGAAGAAGGCCTCTGATCGTACTGCCTGCGGTCTTTTGACAAGCGCATGACCCGGAGTGTCTCCCAGAATTGGCCCATCTCGGACGAGGGCCGAAGCGTCCGCACTCCCAAACACAGCCCCCCGCCCACGCGAGGGACGCGGGCCAAGCGTGCGCGTCTGACGCGGTCGTGCTGTCCCCTGTTCCCTAGGGAACAGCCAGTCGACCATGACCGCGACAACACCTGGAGTCGATGCACCTACTGTGCCCGCGGCCGGCGACCTACATCACCCTCATCCACCGGCCGCTTCCGTTGAAGTGGCAAGGAGAACACCAATGATCGCATCGACCCGTTGCGCCACAGCGCTCGCCATAGCCGCTCTGGTCCTTCCCGTCCTCGCCGCCGGCGCCGCCGAAGCCCGCCACGGCGTCAAACCCTATTACTCGGAGAGCTACGAGACCAAGGGCCCGGCGCGCGGCTACGAAGGGTTTCTCTTTCCTGACTACTACTGCTCCTACAAGCGCTACCCCAACCGCGCCTGCAGCACCGACGCGCAGGGGCGAGAGCGCTGCCGCGTCACCGGGTGGCGGCTGGAGCAGACCTGTCAGTAGTGGGCGGTTAGTGGACGCTCGCGCACAGGTGTCATCCTCGGATTTATTCCGAGGATCCATTGCGAAGCTGGGCTCAACAACAGACCATTCGCGGCAGTCGCGCGGCTCGCTCATCTAACCTCTGGAACTCGTTGAACGCTGGATCCTCGGGACAAGCCCGAGGATGACTGAAAAGGTGGAGCCGTTCGCTCCACGCGCATGCTGCGCTCAAAACTAATCCCCGCCTCCCCGCCACGCCCTACACTCAACTCATCCCGCCCCATGGGGACGAGTTCTAGGCCGTCTACGACTTGGGAGCGGGCTGCGATCGTGAACAAGCCAGACGACGAGGGGTAACGTCCCGAAGTCCCTGGTGTACCGAGCCGTCAGGAGCCGGGAACAGCGCCGGTGCGGGATTAAGGAACCCGCCGTCGAAGTCCGGCGGCCGCGCCAATCTGCGCGGCGGGGCGCGCAAGCGCCGAGCAAAAAATATAGATGCGGTGCGTGCGCGCCCCGTCTCCCCACTTCGCAAACCCTCGGGGTCGCTCCCGCGAGGCGGCAAGGCCGTGCCTCGGGCCCTCCGGCGTGCTATGGCGGCGTAAGTTCAACTTACCCCGGATCCGCGCATGACCGCCCCCCCCACCCACGGCAAAAAGAAGCCCACCCGCACCGAGACCGACACCTTCGGCCCCATCGAGGTCGCCGCCGACCGCTACTGGGGCGCGCAGGCGCAGCGCTCGCTCGGCAATTTCAAGATCGGCTGGGAGAAGCAGCCGCTCGCCGATCGTGCGCGCGCTCGGCATCGTCAAGCGCGCCGCCGCCGAGACCAACATGGCGCTCGGCAAGCTCGACCCGAAGATCGGCGACGCCATCGTCGACGGCGGCGCAGGAAGTGATCGACGGCAAGCTCGACGACCATTTCCCGCTGGTCGGTCTGGCAGACCGGCTCGGGCACCCAGTCGAACATGAACGCCAATGAGGTGATCTCCAACCGCGCCATCGAGATGCTGGGCGGGCGAGATGGGCTCCAAGAAGCCGGTCCATCCCAACGACCACGTCAACATGAGCCAGTCGTCGAACGACACCTATCCGACGGCCATGCACATCGCCTGCGCGGAGGAGATCGTGCACCGGCTCATCCCGGCGCTGCAGAGCTTGCGCAATGCGCTGAACGACAAGGCGCAGGCCTGGACGGCACATCATCAAGATCGGCCGCACCCACACCCAGGACGCGACGCCGCTGACGCTGGGCCAGGAATTCTCCGGCTACACCGCAGCAGGTGGAGAACGGCATCGCGCCGCATCGAGCAGACGCTGCCGAAGCTGATGCAGCTGGCCCAGGGCGGCACCGCGGTCGGCACCGGGCTCAACGCGCCGGTCGGCTTCGCCGAGATGGTGGCCGAGCGCATCGCCGCCATCACGCAGCATGCCCTTCACCACCGCGCCCAACAAGTTCGAGGCGCTGGCCGCGCACGACGCCATGGTGTTCAGCCACGGCGCGATCAACACGGTGGCGGCGGCGCTGTTCAAGATCGCCAACGACATCCGCCTGCTGGGCTCGGGCCCGCGCTCGGGCCTGGGCGAGCTGGCGCTGCCGGAGAACGAGCCCGGCTCCTCGATCATGCCGGGCAAGGTCAACCCGACCCAGTGCGAGGCCCTGACGCAGGTCTGCGTGCAGATCTTCGGCAACAACGCGGCGATCGACCTTCGCCGGCAGCCAGGGCCATTTCGAGCTCAACGTCTACAACCCGGTGATGGCCTACAACTTCCTGCAGTCGGTGCGGCTGATGGCCGACGCGGCGCGCTCAGCTTCACCGACAATTGCGTCGTCGGCATCGAGCCGCGCGAGGACAACATCAAGGCGGGGCTCGAACGCTCGCTGATGCTGGTGACCGCGCTGGCGCCCAAGATCGGCTACGACACGGCCGCCAAGATCGCCAAGACCGCGCACAAGAACGGCACGACGCTGCGCGAGGAGGCCGTCGGCGGCGGCTACGTCACAGCGGAGGAGTTCGACGAGATCGTCGACCCGAAGAAGATGCTGGGACCGGAGTAGCGCGCGTGGGCGAGATCATAAATTTGCGCCGCGCGCGCAAGGCAAGAGCAAGGGCGCAAGCCCAGGCCGAAGCCGCGGAAAACCGCGCCAAGCACGGACGCTCGAAATCCGAACGCGCGAAGGCTGAAGGCACGAAGTCGCTCGCCCAGCGCCGGCTCGACGCGCACCGCCGCTCCGATGTGAACCCCGACAGCGAGACGTGAGCATGCCGCGGCCCGTCAAACGCTCGTTCACGATCGCCGGCCACCGCACCTCGATCTCGCTCGAGGCGCCGTTCTGGGACGCACTGCGGCAGGCGGCGGAAGTGGAGCGCACGACGGTTGCCGGCCTCGTTGCCGCGATCGACAAGGGGCGCGGGGCCTCTGGCCTCTCGAGCGCGGTGCGCGTGTGGGTGCTCGACTTCTTTCGCAATCCCCGCGCGGGCCCTCCGAGCGATACTAGGGCGCGCTAGGTGGATGCCGCGCCGGCGAACCGCTGTTGAAACTCAGTTTTGGCCGTTCTGCAGGGCGCGCAAAACCTGCTCGCCGGCCGGCACCTGACGTGGGAACCGCCGCGCCCGGTATGGATCCTGCGCAGCCTGCGGCAGGGCCTCCGCGGTGGGAGCTCCGGGCGGCTGGCCGGTCGCGGGGGTGGTGCCAGGAGGCAGCACCTGGGCCTCCTGGCCGGGAACGGACGGCAGCACGTCGATGGCGCCGCTGTCCTGGCGCTGCGGGGCCTCGGGGACTGTGGCCGCGGCGGGTGGTGCGCCGGGCTGCTGGGGAAGGGTGCCCGGGCGCACAGGTTGCTGCGGATAGGGGGGCCTGACGCCACTGGCGAGCGGCGCCGCCTGTGGTGTGCCAGGGGGCGGCGGGACGACGGCCTGGGGCGGGACGACGGCTTGCGGCACGGCTTGCGTCGGCATCGCTGCGCGCGCCGCTTGGTCGGCGGCGAGCGCCCGGCGGCGCTCCTCATCCTGGCGTGCGCGCTCGGCGTCGAGCTTGTGCAGGCGCTCGAGCTGGTCGGCGTCGAGCTCCATGCGGCGGATCGCGAGCTCGCGCTCGAGCGCGTCCGCGGTGATGCGCGGATCGAGCGTCCAGGCGTCCTTGAGCGGGCCGACGTAGACGACGGTGACGGCGGGCAGCGCACCCTTGCGCGGTTTGTCGTTCTGCGCGACATCGGGAGCCTTCGGCTGCACGACCCATTGGCTGTCGACCACGAGCGACGCGAGATCGACGGTCGTCTCGACCCTCGTGGCGCCGGCGTCCGTCTGCAGCTCGAACGGCTCTAGTTTGGCCGCACCGTCGGCAATCGCGATGGCGATCTTGCGCGGACCCACGGAGACCCCGCTCGACGCCATCTGTTCGCGTAGCGCCGCGATAAGCGCCTCCCCGGCGCCGCCGGCACCGCCCGACAGCACCGCCTCCGATGTCGCCACGACGGCGAGCGGAGTGGGCACGCGTGCGGTCACGTCGCCGAGCGTGAGCTCGCCCTTGCCGAGCGCCACCGCAATGAGACCGCCGGGCGTGGCCCCGCTTCCAGAGAATTCCAGCGCGAGCGCTACGGTCCCATCTTTTCCGTTTGCGGGGCCAGTCGCGTTCGCGGCGGAGAGTGGTATGCCGTTGATGCGAACGTCGCCGGCGAGCCGGGCGCCGCCGGGCGCCCGCTCAAGCTCCGCTGTCGCCAGCAGGTCGCCGCCCGCGGCCTTGCCCTCGAGCTTAGTAACCGAAATCTTGCCCGGCGCGAGCCCCACCTCGAGCCGAGCGTTCTTGACGCCCATGCCAGGCGCAAGAGAGAGCGTCCCGAAGGAGACGCCGAGCTTTCCTTCAATGCCATCGAGAGCCGCAAAGTCGAATTGCGATTCCGGCCAAACGGATTTTCCGGCGGTGAGCGGCTCAGGTGCCGGAGCCGCCGTGGCGGGGCCCGGTGGCGGCGGCGCTCCGGGTGCAGGGGGGGCTGCCGCGACCTTGCGGTCAAGCGCGATGCCCAGCAAGCCGGGAAGCGACGCCTCGTCGACGTCGAGCTGCGCTGTGACAATTGCCGCCCCGCCCTCGGGGTAGGCGAGCGCGATGGTGCCGTCGACCTTGGTGCCGCCGATCGTGAGCTTGTATGGCTTGACTTCGATCGCGCTCGGCGCGGAGACAATCTTGAGCGAGCCGATGACGGGAGAGCCGCGCAGCGCGCCGCCCGAGCCGAGCCCGGCAATGGCCATGGCGTCGCCGAGGTCCCGCGCCGAAATGCGCACCTCGCCGTCGAACTTGTCGGCACTGTCGGGCGGCAGAGCGACGTGTCCGTCGTAGCCGAAAAACAGACCCGGCGCCTTGACCGAGGCGGTCGTGAGCAGGCCTTGGACCGGCGTCCCGATGGCCTTGACGAAGATCTCGCCCGGCCGCTGCGGTTGCCCCGACGGGAGGGAAGCGTGCGCTCTCAGGCTTTCGAGCGCCTGCACCACGTCGGCTGCCTGCATGGTAAGTTCGATGTTCGCGCCGGCGCTGCGCCAGTTGGCGAGCCCGCCGTCCAGGCGCACTGCGGCCACGATCCGACCGCCTTCGGTCTCGCCGTCGGCGAGAATGTCGGCCGCGCCCGGCACCCGCGCGCCAAGTTCGATCGCGCCGGCGAGCCGCGCCGGTGCGAAGGCGACGAAGCGCATAGCCTTTTCTGTCGCGTCCTCGGGAAGGTCGGCCAGACGCACGAACGAGGCAAAGGCGTCCTTGCCGGGCACCGCCAGGGTCCAGCGCAACGCGCCCCGCGGCTGCTCCGTCACGCCGGCGATATCGCCGTCGAGCTCGACATCAAGACCGTCGTCGGTCGAAAACTTGCACGAGCGCATCGACAAGCGTCCCTTATCGATCGCCATGTCGAGGTCGACGTTGCGCACCGGCTGCCGCTGTGTCTTGAGCTCGGCCGCCCGCAGGCGCAGGGAAAAATCCGACTTTGTGACATCGAGCCAGCGTTGCTGCGGCGCGGACCCGTTCTCGCTCTTTGCAGCGTCGGGCTGAGCTCCCACCAGCATGCCCTTGAGGTAGCCCACCGCCGTCGGCCAGAACCGGCTTGCGTCGATCTCTTGTCCATCGAGTACGATCGCGAGCTGGGTGCGCTCGCCGCTGGCGTAATGCACTGAGCCGGCGAGCGGCGTGCCACCGATGTCCGCGCCGGCATCGGTCAAATCGATCCCCTTCTCGCTCATGCCAAACCGGCCCTGCAGCGAAAACGCTCCATCGCTGCGCACAAGATCGGCGACGGAGCCGTCCTGGGCGACCCAGGTGAGAAAACGCGGCAGGCTGGTGCCGCGCAGGGCGAGGTCGCCCTGGAACGTGTGTGCGTTCGCGACGGCGGCGACCGTACCGTCAAGCGTGAGCTTGGCGCCGCCTGGCAGGCCGGCACGCAGGCCTCTTAAGAGTAACGCGCCGTTGCTGCGGGCGGCCTCGAGCCGGATCGCACTTACGGCTTCGCCACCAAGGTTGGCCTGGTCGATATCGAAGCGGATCTTGGTCTCGGCTTGCATCGGCAGTGCGTCCATGACCGCCGCGACGAAGCTTTCCGCGGTGTCGAGCGGGCGCTTGCTGCCGCCGCCGCCCGCGATGCGGTCGAGATCGAGCCAGCGCGACGCGAGGTTGAGCTCCACGTTGAGCGCATCAGACCACGTCGCTTCCGCGTTCCCGCTGATCAGCTGCGGCTGTCCCAACCGTTCAAACGAGAGGGTTATGCCGTCGAGCTTCATACTCTTTGCGTTGCCAGCGAGCGTCGCCTTGAAATCGATGCCGGCCTTTTCGGCCTTAACGGTGCCGGCTGTGCCGTCAACTGCAGGCGCCGCGGCTTCGGTCGGTGCGCCGTCGAGCTCGAACTTCGCCGTCATCTCGCCGTCGATACGCGGGTGCCCCTTGAGATCGATGACGCGCCCGTCGACGGAATAGGTGTTGCCGCTCTCGGCGCGAATGATCGACTTGAAGCGGATGGCACCCTCGGCGTCCACCGCGCCGGTTGCGACGCGCAGCTCGCGCGGGGCACCCCGCCAGCTCGCTGTGCCCCTGAACGAGAATGGACCGTCCATCGAGTTGGCCTTGAGCTCGCCATTGAGGCCGTCGATCTGCGCGAAGTCGGCCCCCTTGGGCCCCTGCAGGGCCACCATGCCGTCCTTGATCTTGACCGACTGCAGCGAGATATCGGCTGGTACGAAGGGGAGCGCACCGGGCGCGATGCTAAGCGTGCGCCAGTTGCCGCCGCCGTCGGCGTCGAGCGCGAGGCGCAGGACGGGACGCTTGAGCTCGATTTCGTTGGCCTCCAGGATGCCCTTGAGCAGCGGGGGCACCGACAGGCGCATGGTGAAGCTCTCGGCGCTAAAGAACGGCTCGCCGGTCACTGCCGACGGGTCGGCGATGCGCAGCTTGTCGAAGCGGACGTAGGGCGCGGGTAAGAGACGCACGTTGACATCGCCGCCGACGCGCACCTCGCGCCCGAGAATGCGGGTCGCTTCCTCCTCGAACACACCGCGATAGCCGTTCCAATCGATGAAATACGGCACCGCGAACAGCGCGGCGAGCGCAAGCGTGATCAGGCCGGCGATGTATAGAAGCCCGTTGCTCATCGACCTTTTCGGGGGCCGGATTGGCGGCCGGTCCCGCTCTATCAAATTGGCAGAGCTGGAGCCATAGCGGCGCCGTCTCTGGAGATGTCCCTCTCGCTTGCCTCTACGATCATGTGGCGGGAGGGACCCGAGACGCCTGCCACCAAATCAACGCGGAAATCAGTCTAACTTATTCGCCGACCCCTGTCTGGTTTGCGATCCCGACCTTGAGCGCCTCGGCGGTCGAGAAAGTGACGCAGTTTCCCGAAATTCGCGAAGCGCAGGGCGACCGCCGCGGCCACAATTCCCATATCTCGTGTGGGCGAGAGGCGCCCGGCGGTTGCCGCAAGAGTGCTCTTGATATAGTTGCGAACTATGGCGCAAAATCGAAAACATTTGGCGAACGCGCCGGACGCTTGCGACGACCCTCCCTTCGATTTGCCGGAGGCCTCCCGCGGCCCGGAGCCGGGGCCGTCGCTATCGTCGCGCGCCCTGCAGAGCGCCGCGGCGCCCCCCTACCTCTCCGGCCTCAACCCCGAGCAGCAGCAAGCGGTAGAGGCGCTCGACGGAGCCGTCCTGGTGCTCGCCGGCGCTGGCACCGGAAAGACGCGCGTGCTCACCACCCGCATCGCGCACATCCTGGCAACCCGCAAGGCCTACCCAAGCCAGCTCCTCTCCGTCACTTTTACCAACAAGGCCGCGCGCGAGATGAAGGAGCGCGTCGGCGACCTCGTCGGTGGCATCGTCGAGGGCATGCCCTGGCTCGGCACGTTCCACTCGATCGGCGTCAAGATCCTGCGCCGGCACGCCGAGCTCGTCGGCCTCAAGTCGGGCTTCACCATCCTCGATACCGACGACCAGGTCCGGCTCATGAAGCAGGTGATCGAGGCGGCCGGGCTCGACAAGGACCGGTGGCCCGCGCGCCAGCTCGCGGCCCTGATCGACGGCTGGAAGAACCGCGGGCTCACTCCCGACAAGGTGCCGGCGGGCGAGGCGTTCGGCTTCGCCTCGGGCAAAGGTGCTCAGCTTTATGCAGCCTACCAGCGGCGTTTGAAGGAGCTCAACGCCTGCGACTTCGGCGACCTCCTACTCGAGAACCTGCGCCTCTTCCTCGATCATCCCGACGTGCTCGCAGATTACCAGCGCCGTTTTCGCTACATTCTCGTCGACGAGTACCAGGACACCAACATCGCGCAGTACCTGTGGCTAAAGCTCCTGGCGCAGGGCTCGCCCAACATCTGCTGTGTCGGTGACGACGATCAGTCGATCTATGGCTGGCGCGGCGCCGAGGTCGACAACATCCTACGATTCGAGAAAGACTTCCCCGGCGCGATAGTCATCCGGCTGGAGCGCAACTACCGCTCGACTGGGCATATCCTCGCCGCGGCCTCGGGCCTCATCGCGGAGAACAAGGGACGGCTCGGCAAGACGCTGTTCACCGACGGCCAGCCGGGCACCAAAGTCACAGTGACGGCGGTTTGGGACGACGAGGAGGAAGCTCGCTCCATCGGCGACGACATCGAGCGCATGCAGAAGGACGGGCAACGCTCCAACGAGGTCGCCATTCTCGTCCGCGCTTCGTTCCAGATGCGCGCCTTCGAAGACCGCTTCATCACGATGGGACTACCCTACCGCGTTATCGGCGGCCCGCGCTTCTACGAGCGTCAGGAAATCAAGGACGCGATCGCCTACCTCGAGATCACGGCAAACCCCGCCAACGACCTCAAGTTCGAGCGCATCGTCAACGTGCCCAAACGTGGCCTCGGCGATACCTCGGTCAGGAGGCTGCACGAGCTTGCGCGCGCCCGCGGGATACCGCTCTACCAGGCGGCGCAGATGATCGTCGAGACCGAGGAGCTGCCGGGCAAGGCGCGCCATTCGCTCGCCGGCCTCGTCGCCAGCTTCGAGCGCTGGCGTGGACATGTCGGCCACATGCGTCACACAGAGATCGCCGAGCTGATCCTGGACGAGTTCGGCTATACGGCCATGTGGCAGGCGGACAAGAGCCCGCAGGCGCAATCGCGGCTGGAGAACCTGAAAGAGCTCGTTCGCTTCATGCACGAGTTCGACTCGCTTGAGGGCTTCCTCGAGCACGTGAGCCTCGTCATGGACGCCGACCAGGCGGGCGACGGCGAGCGCGTCTCGCTGATGACGCTGCACGCGGCCAAGGGTCTCGAGTTCGAGGTCGTGTTCCTGCCCGGCTGGGAGGAGGGGCTCTTCCCCCACCAGCGCTCGCTGGATGAAAGCGGGCAGGCGGGGCTGGAGGAGGAGCGCCGTCTCGCGTACGTGGGGCTGACACGCGCCAAACGCATCGCCAAGGTGTCATTCGCGCAGAACCGTCGCAACCGCGGGCTCTACCAGTCGGCGCTGCCCTCGCGCTTTGTCGACGAGCTGCCCGAGGCGCACGTCGAGGTGCTGGAAGCCAAGATGCCATTCGGGGGCGCCTATCAGAACTTCGCGGGGCCGTTTGGTCGCAGCCGTTTCGACGACGTCGCGCCGTTCGAGGCGACCTACGACACACCCGGCTGGCAGCGAGCCCAGGAACGCACGAAGATGCAGGCGCGCGATGAGTGGAGCCCGCAGAAGGCGCGCAAGGCGCGCGGGCCCACGACGATCGAGGGCGAGCTCGTCGCGGCATCGAGCGGCGAGCCGGCGTTCCGGCCAGGCGAGCGCGTGCAGCACCAGAAGTTCGGGGCGGGCACCATCGCCGACGTCGACGGCAACAAGCTCACGATCGACTTCGACACGGCGGGCCGCAAGCGCGTGGTCGACAGCTTCGTGGAGCGTGGGTGAGGCGAATATGCACTCCCCTGACCAACTTGAACTGTTTTATGCAAAGATTGGCGGAGTGATTGAGGTCTCAACCCTTATGGATGAGTACAAACGCATCTTCCCATTCATTCATGGGGCTGGCCTTACAGCCGACTACCGCGAAGCTCGCGGACGCCTAAAGCGGCTGCGCGATGAGGTGACACCAATCGTTGGACTTCTGAAACGGAAGGCCAGTCCGGACGATAAGGCCAAGTTCAACTTGGACAGCAGCGACCACGATGCGCTTTGGGTGCGATCCCAATCTACGATCAAGATTGAGGCGACTGTCGCGCAGGCGAGGGCGAGACTTAACCTCATGAGAGAATTGAACAAGAAGGGCGAGGGGAGAGGGTTTCTTCCGATAACTGATGAGGAAGAAACGGCACAATTCTTGACTGTTATGGATGAGGAACCAAGCTGCTATTCAACGAGAGAGTATGCGTCGACTTTGGAGAAGGCGATTCGCCTTTGCTTGCAGAACAAACAGCACAGCCCTGCCGATATACTAGTGATTGATGCTCCCGTGAGCAGCGAATACGTCCCATTTGAGAGGCTAGGCGAGATCCCAGTGCTAGGTGAACCACAGGTGCTCGCCCAGCGCATGGAGATCTATGTTATCGACCGAGAGGTATGCCTGGGGATTCGCGGACACTAGAAGGTGCGTGGTCGACAGCAGCGAGCCTGAGGCGCCCTACTCGCTTGCCTTGTCGCGCGTCAGCGGCACGAACTGCACCGGCGTGATCTCTCGCCGCGACGTGCTCCCGTCCGCGTTCTTGGTGATGACGAGCAGTTGCTGCGCCAGCTTGCCCACGGGGATGACAAGGCGCCCGCCGGTCTTCAACTGTTCAACGAGCGCCGGCGGCACGTGGTCGGGCGCGGCCGTCACGATGATGGCATCGAAGGGCGCGTGCTCCGGCCACCCCTTGTACCCGTCGCCGATCTTCGCGTGCACATTGGCGTAGCCGAGACGATCGAGCGTCACAGCTGCGTTGCGCCCCAGGCTATCGACGATCTCGATGGTGTAGACATCCTTGGCGAGCTCGGCGAGCACCGCCGACTGATAGCCGCAGCCGGTGCCGATCTCCAGAACCGTGTCGCCTGGCTCGAGCTCCAGAAGGTCCGTCATCAGCGCCACAATGTAGGGTTGCGAGATCGTCTGGCCGGAGCCGATGGACAGCGGCCGGTTGCGATAGGCCGCCCGCTTCTGCAGAGACGGCACGAATTCATGCCGCGGGACCTTGCCCATGGCCGCGAGCACGTGAGTATCGATCTCGCCGTGGCCGCTCTCGCCCGCTACCAGCCGCGACAGCGCGACGATGTCGTCGACCATCTGCCGCCGCTCGGCCGTGCGATCATCCTCGGCCATGGCTGCCGCGCCTATAAGCAGGACCAACAGCGAAAGTCGTACCGCCGCCACGCCTACCAATTCCTCAATACGCCAACGAGCGGCACGAGACCCCGGTGGGTCCCTGCGAAGGCGAACGTTCAGCGCGCGGACGCGGCCTCAGGCAGCCTCGCGCTTGGCGGTGATGAGATCCCACGCGACGTTGATCTGCCGGATGCGTTCCTCGCGTGCGCGGCGGTCATCCTCGTCGCGCGCGTGATCGGGATGCCAGCTCATTCGCAGTGCATCGACGATCTTCTTTAGCACGCCTTCGCTCACGTCCGCGTTAACGCCGAGCACCTCGTAGGCCTCGCTCGTGGTGCGCGGCAAGGTGGTTGGGCGGCCGCCAGAACGGCTTGCTGCGGCACTCTCCGCAATGCGGCGGATGCGTTCGAGCTCGCGAACGAGAGCGCGGTAGTGCGGCCCCGTGTTCGCCGCGGGCACACCCTCGCGCACACCCGTTTCAACGTTACTCAGGCGCCCGCGCAGGCTCTTTAATTCGGATTGCAGCACGTCGCGCAGCGGCCCGGCACCCTTGAGCTGCACGAGCGTCGCTTCCGTTTGGACGAGGAGGGCGGCGACCGCCGCGCCGGCGTTGGAGAGGTTGTGGGTCGAAAATGCGCGGTTGGCAGCGCGCTCAGTCCCGTCGCGCCCGAATGTGCGCGCCAGACCTGATGCCGATGCAAGGACGCGTACCGGCCACGCCCGCGAAGAGCGGAAGTGGGCCGCGCCTGCTGCCGTCATAAGCGCGAAGGCGATGACGAAAACCGTCCAAGCTCCCGGCAGCCCGGCGGTATTTGGCGGGGGCGCCCCGCCGTAGTCGCGCTCCGCGCGGACGACAGTGACCCACTCGTCACCGGCCATCGTGGCTCCGCGCGACCCGCTGTAGTTGGTTCCGGTCGGGTCGACCGCGGCCTGTGGATCGACCTTGGCGAGCAGCGCTTCGCTGTTGCGCCCGGTGACCAGCGCCGCGTCATCCAGGCCGGCGTCGAGCCTTGCCTCATCGAGGCTGTAGGCGGGATCGGCCGACACGAGCTGCAGCCGAGCGCCGAACTCGCCGATCGGTGCAAAACCCTCGGGCAGCACTAGATGATCGACGTCGGCGAGGTGGCGACGCCATGGAAGGCATTCCTGCATGAACACGACGCGGCGCTCGAGACCACCGTGACCTCCCGCCGCAATTCCGTCGAAGCAGGCGGCGCTCGGCCCTTGCGCGACGCGCGCCGGTAGCGTGACGTTGAGGCGGCCGGCGTCGACCCACGCACGGCTCGTGTCCGTGCGGCCGATCGCGGCCACGACGCGCATCCACGCGACGCCGACGCCGCCGCAGGAGATGACGAAGCGATGCACCATCAGGGTGCGGCAGCCGCTCGCCAACGGAGGCCGGCAGGTGGTGATAGCCTCTTGGTCGCGCGTGCCGATGATGGGGTAGCTCTTGGGGGTGGCGGGTGAGACCTTGATGCGGCCTCCTTCGAGGCCACAATCGAACGGCATCACGAGGCGTTCGCGGGCTTGCGCGAGGCTGATCCCGGCGAGTCCCATGCTCGACAGCAGCAAAATCCGAAGGACGCGACGCACCCTATCCCCCTCGATGACGTACGCACGCTGCCTTCTGTTAACCCTAAGAGCGGCACGACTGTGGCAGCACCGCCGTTATGCACGGTTGAAAAAACGGCGGCTTGAGCAAGCGCTCATGGTCCGGCAGCGGCGTGCCGGTCCGTCAAAATGCTGCACAATCGCTGGCCTAGTCTCGACAACCCGAAGGGTGCGCCCTAGAAGTGCGGACGGCACGCGTCAGGCTGCAATGGGGATTGCAAAGGGGGCACTTTCGCGCGTGTGACTTGTGACTCAAGTCGTGTGGGGAGCCCGATCATGCCGGCAGATGCGCAGGACGCCACGGCCAACGCCGGCTTTTTTACCGGCACTTCGGGCACCAATAGCGCGTCACCCACGGCCGCGGCCGCAGCTCAGAAGGTCTCCGGCTTCGATGCCATAAAACCCGAGAGCCAGCGCGGGCGCGAGCGCTTCATCCCCGTCACGCGATTTGCGCTGCTCGACCGCCTGACGATGGCGAGCGCGTGGCCCGGCTCGCAGGCGCAGGAGGCTCGCCGCTTTTTGCGCTATCTCGATCATTGGCGGCGTCAACAATACACCGCCGAGCTGCACGAGCTCGAGGAGACGTATGAACCGTTCAGCCCCGACAGCGACCTCCTGATGACGCGCGCGTTCACTCCAGGCGAGCGCCGCGTCATGCAGAAGCGCGTCGTCGAGGGCATGGCACGCATCCTCGAGCAGGCGAACTACGTGCGCATCGATCCGAGCGACGTAGAGCTGATTTTAACGCGCGAATCCGCCTACGACCTCGACTTGTTCGTCGATCTCGAGGCCTTCGAGGAGGTGCTGATCTTCTACCGCGGCGCCTCGAACAAGCGCGACAAGCGGCGCAGGTGGCAGAAATTCTACCTGAAGGAAGAGTTCGACATTCCGATTTTCCAGCGCCTATTCCTGTTGTTCAAGCTGAAGCCGCTCGACGTGCGCGTGCGCGAGGTCATGGCTGCGCAGAAGCTCGGGCGCAAAGAGGCGGAGAAAATCGTCAAGCGGGCCCGCGCCTCCATGCCGCCGCAGGTCAAGGAAGACAATATCTATATGAAGCTCTTCAAGAACATCCCGAGGAGCGACCTCGAGATGATCTTCCCCAACACTCAAGTGAGGTTTCGGCTCTACGACAAGCTCCGCCTCGGCGCCACCGCGAGCGGCGGCCTCGGGCTCGGCGCGTTCGGTGCTGCCGGCAAGATCGCGCTGCTCGCGACCAACCCTTTCGCGGCCGTTGGCGCCGTCTTCGGCCTCGGCGGCATCGCCTTCCGCCAGGCCGTGAACTTCATGAACCAGAAGCAGCGCTATCTCGTGGTCATGGCGCAGAACCTTTACTTCCATTCGATGGCGGACAACCGCGGCGTGATGCTCAAGCTCGCGGCCCGCGCCGCAGAGGAGGACATCAAGGAGGAGATGCTGCTCTACAGCGTGCTGGCGAAGGAAAACGCGCGCAAGCAGGACATCCCCGACATCGACGCCGCGATCGAGCAATATCTTGCAACAAGTTTCGGGGTCACCGTGGACTTCGACATGCCCGACGCGCTGCGGCGCCTGATCGAGGACGGCATCGTCACCGAGAGCCCCGACGGTACTCTCGTCACGCTGCCGCCCAAGGAAGCCGCCCTGCACATCGACGCCAAGTGGGACCGCTTCCTCGACGAGCTGCCGGAGCCGCTCTCCGCCGAGGGCATGGAGTTTGAGGGCAATTCGGAAGGCCTGGCGTGAACCCAACCGAGGTCGATGCGCCCGCGGTCCCTCGTCCGCGCCCGGGTTGGTCCTGCAAGCTCTTCGCCGAGACCACCGACCCCGCGCTTGCGAACACGCTGGCGAACGCGCTCGAGACCCTGCCGGACCCCGTGCCCGACGCCGTGACCCGGTTTGAGGACGGTGTGGGCAAGTGGCGCGTCGAGGCCTACTTCTCCGGCGCTCCCACACTCGATCCGCTCAGCGCGCAGCTCGGCAGCGCCCTGGGAAGAGCGCTCCCGCCGCTGCGGCTCGAAAGCGTGCCTGACCTCAATTGGGTCGCCATCTCCCAGGCGGCGCTGCCGCCGGTCGAGGCCGGCCGCTTCACGATCCACGGCACCCACGACCGAGTACGAGTGCCTCGCAGCCCCAACGCCATCCTTATCGACGCTGGTGAGGCCTTCGGCACCGCTCATCACGCCACCACGCTCGGCTGCCTCTTGGCGATCGACCGCCTGACGCGCCGGCACATTTTTGCCAGCGTGCTCGACCTCGGCTGCGGATCGGGCGTGCTCGCCATCGCCGCGGCACGTGCGCTGCCGCGGGCGCAAGTGCTGGCGACCGACAACGACCCCGTTGCAGTGACTGTCGCCGCAGCAAACGCCAGAGCAAACGGCGTCGAGGGCCGCATCGCGTTTGCCTGCGCCAGTGGCCTCGACCACCCCTGGCTGCGCCATGCCGCGCCGTTCGACCTCGTTATTGCCAACATCCTCGCAAGACCCCTGCGTGCGCTGGCTGCGGGCGTGAGCAAGGTTGTTCGCACGGGCGGCGTCGTCATCCTGTCGGGGCTGCTCGAGCCCGAGGCGCCATCGGTGATAGCAGCCTACTGTGCGCAGAAGTTCACGCTTGCCCAGCATCGCCGCATCGCCGGCTGGTCGACGCTGACCCTCCTCAAACGCGGCTGAGCCCCCGCCACGGTTGTGGAGGCATCGCCGTCAAAAAGGCAAAAGTCGCGCACTTCCCGAATTGCCCGCCCGCCACGACCCGCCTAAACAAGGCTAATGTTCCAGACCTTCGAAGCCCCCGCCCAACGCGGCGTCGCAGCGATACGCATTAAGGAGCTGCGCCGGCTCATGGCAGCTTCGCAACTCGACGCCTACCTGGTGCCCCGCGCGGATGAGCATCAGGGCGAGTATGTGCCGGCCTGCGCCGAGCGCTTGCGGTGGCTTACGGGCTTTTCTGGCTCGGCCGGGCTCGCGATCGTCGCCAAGAAGGCGGCGGTTCTGTTCGTCGACGGGCGCTACACCGTGCAGGCGCGCGCCGAGGTCGACACCGAGACGATGGAGGTCTCCAAGCTGCCGCGCGCACGCATTGCCGAGTGGCTTTGCGAACACTTGAGCCGCGGGCAGACGATCGGCTACGACCCGAAGCTGCACACAATCGCCGAGGTCGAGCGGCTTGAGACCGCGCTCAAGGCCAAGGGCATCAAGCTGCGTCCCGCTTCGCGCAATCTCGTTGATCGCGTGTGGGGACGGGACCGCCCGGCGGCGCCCTTGAACCACGTCACCGTGCATCCGGTGAAGCTCGCGGGGAAATCGGCGCCGGACAAGATTGCCGACATTCAGAGACGCCTCAAAGCCGACAGCCACGACGCGGTCATCCTCACCTTGAGCGATTCCATCGCGTGGGCCTTCAACATCCGCGGCGCCGACATTCCGCATATTCCGGTCGCATTGGCCTTCGCCGTCGTCCCGCAGAGCGGCCGGCCTGAGCTCTTCGTGGCGCCGGAGAAGATCGACGCCGCCGCGCGCGCCCACCTCGAGGCATTCGCGAAGCTGAGCCCGCCTGAGGCGCTTGCCGACCGCATCAAGGCCTTGCGCAAGGCGAAAAAGCGCGTCCGCCTCGACCCCAACACCGCCGGCTATTGGTTCGCACACGCGCTCGGCGGGGTGCGGCACATCGAGCGCGGGCCAGACCCGTGCCTCATCCTCAAGGCGGTGAAGACGGCTGCCGAGATCAAGGGCGCACGCACTGCGCACGTCCGCGACGGCGGCGCAGTCGTCCGCTTTCTCGGGTGGCTCGACAGGCAAGCCCCCGGCGAGATCGACGAGATCGAGGCCGTGCGGCGGCTAGAAGGCTTCCGCCGCGCCACCAACCAGTTGCGCGAGATCAGCTTCGACACGATCTCCGGCAGCGGTCCCAATGGCGCCATCGTGCATTACCGCGTCAACGCGTCGACCAACCGCAAGCTGCGCTCTGGCGAGCTATTCCTCATCGACAGCGGCGCCCAGTACCTCGACGGTACCACCGACATCACGCGCACGGTCGCCATCGGCAGGCCTAGCCCCGAGATGTGCGAGCGGTTCACGCTCGTGCTCAAGGGCCACATCGCCATCGCCACCGCGCGCTTTCCCGAAGGCACCCGCGGCATCGACCTCGACCCCCTGGCGCGGCGCGCGCTGTGGCGGCACGGCCTCGACTACGACCACGGCACTGGGCATGGGGTCGGCAGCTACCTCTCGGTGCATGAGGGGCCGCAGTCGATCTCGAGGGCGGGAATGGCGCCTCTGCAGCCGGGCATGATCTGCTCCAACGAGCCCGGCTACTACAAGGAAGGTGCCTACGGCATTCGCATAGAGAACCTCCTGCTGGTGACGGAGCCGGCGGAGGTTGCGGGGGGCGATCGCCCGATGATGGGCTTCGAGACACTGACGTTGGTGCCGATCGACCGGCGACTGATCCTCAAGGAGGTGCTCGGATCGGACGAGATCGCGTGGCTCGATGCTTATCACGCTCGCGTCGCGGAGACTCTATTCCCCGACCTCGATGCCGACAGCCGCCGCTGGCTCGCGGCGGCGACGGCCCCGCTCTAGCCGGCCACCGCCGCGTTGACCACAACTCGCGGCTCTTCGCTTTGCAGCCGGCGCCGCACATCCTCGACCGTCAGCCCGAAGTCGCTGAGCTGATAGCGGTGCGTGCCGTGCTTATTGCTGGGATGGCTCTCGAGCCAAGCCGTCATCTTCGCTCTGAGCGCGGGATCGGCCGGATAGCCGAAGCGGTCGTAGATCGCGAGCGCATTAGTCACGGGATCGGCGACAAGGTCATCGAACTCGACGTGCACGATCTGGTCGCGCGGGATCGTCTGCAGCGCGGCGCGCGCGGCGTCCTGGCAGCGCTGCGCCATGCCGAGCGCGAACTCCGCCACCTCGCCGAGATCGACGTCGTCCGACGTCATGCTCCAGGTCACCGCCGTGAGGCTGCATAAGGACGCGATGATCTTTTCCGGGTCGCGGTGCGTGTAGACGATGCGCGCGTCCGGGTAGGTCTCGAGCAAGTAGCGCAGGCCTGACAGATGATTGGGGCATTTCAGCACCCAATGCTGGCGCCGGTCGAGCCATTGCAGCACCTGAAGCTGGCGCTTGTGCATGGCATAAACGTCGGCGTGCGCCGCCGGCCCGAACCACTGCCAGTAGCTCGGCAGGTAGCCGAAATCGAATCCGGGCGGCACCAGGAAGTGCGTGCGGAACAGGTGATAGCACTCCTCCGGGTCCTCGGCCTCGATGGGGTGGATCTTGTCAAGCTCCGGCCCGACCCACTTGAGCATGGCGATCGAGCGCTTTGCCTTGGCGAGACGGCCGTCGATGCCGCCCTTGTAGGCTTCGAGACTGGTGGGAAATGGCTGGTAGGCCTCCCAGAAGGGAAGGAACCTCGCCCCCGCGTGCAGCGACAGCAGCCGCTGCAGCAGCGTCGTGCCGGTGCGCGGCAGCCCAAGCACGAACAGCGGGCGGTTGATCTGCTCCTTGAGGATCTCGGGGTGGCGAGCGATGTAGTCCTCGAACCCGAGCGCGTTCGTCGCGCTGCGCTCAAATTGGCTGCGGATCACGAGCGCGCCGAATAGCGATGGCCTCACGTCGTCGTTGAAAGCTTTCGCGCGCGGAGGCAGCGCTCTCAGCAGCGGAGCTGGCCAGTTGTTGCGGTTCCATTTGCGCTCAACGATGCGCTTGAGCTTTTCAGTCTCGACGCGCGGCCAAAGCCCGATCGCCCGTACCATCGGCCCAAGCGCATTCAGCAGGCGAATGGGCAACGGGGGCCCGAGCCGCACACCCGATGGCAGTCGTCTCCGCTTGAGCAAATCGCCTCCTCACCCCCCGTCACGCGCCAGCGCACCTAGCCACCGCCGCCTCCACCCGTCAACCGCAACCATTCGTCCTCATCGATCACCGTAACGCCGAGCTCGCGGGCCTTGGTGAGCTTGGAGCCGGCGTCGGTGCCGGCGACCACATAATCGGTCTTTTTCGACACCGAGCCCGCAACCTTGGCGCCAAATCGTTCGGCCTGAGCCTTTGCCTCACCGCGCGTGAGCTTTTCGAGCGTGCCGGTGAAGACGACCGTCTTCCCGGTCACCGGAGAGGAGGTCTTGCGCGCTTCTAGCGGGTGCGGCGACACCTCGGCTAAGAGATCGTTCACCACGCGCACATTGTGCGGCTCGCCGAAGAAGTCGGCGATCGCCTCGGCCACCACCTCGCCGATGCCCTCGATGGCGTCGAGCTCCCGGAAGGCATCCGTGTCCTTGCCCTTGGCGGCCTCGACCATGGCGGCGCGAAAATTGTCGATGGTGCCGTAGAAGCGGGCGAGCAGCCGCGCCGTCGTCTCGCCTACATGGCGGATGCCGAGCGCGAAGATGAAGCGGTCGAGCGCGATCTTGCGGCGAGCGGCGATGGCCGCGAACAGCTTGCCCGCCGACTGCGGCCCCCAGCCTTCGCGCTCCTCGAGCCTGGTCGCAGCCTTCCGATCGCGCGTTTCGAGCGTGAAGATGTCTTCCGGAGATTGGATCAGCCTGTCATCGAAGAAGGCCTGGATGTTCTTCTCCCCCAGCCCCTCGATGTCAAAGGCGTTGCGCGAGACGAAGTGCTTCAGCCTCTCGACCCGCTGCGCAGGGCAGATGAGGCCGCCCGTGCAGCGGCGCACCACGTCGACCCTGCCGGTCCTCTCGTTGCTCTCGCGCACCGCGTGGCTTTTGCAGATCGGACAGCGGTCGGGGAACTTGAACGGCTTCGCCCCCTTCGGCCGCTTGTCCTTCACGATCCCGACGATCTGGGGGATGACGTCACCCGCGCGCTGTAGGATCACGGTGTCGCCGATGCGCACATCCTTGCGCTTAATCTCGTCCTCGTTGTGCAGTGTGGCGTTGGCGACGACGACGCCGCCGACCGTCACTGGCTCGAGCTTGGCGACGGGAGTGAGCGCGCCGGTGCGGCCCACCTGGATCTCGATATCATTCAAGATCGTCATCGCCTGCTGGGCGGGGAATTTGTGCGCGATTGCCCAGCGCGGCGAACGCGAGACGAAGCCGAGCCGCTCCTGCAAGACGAGCCGGTTCACCTTGTAGACGACGCCGTCGATGTCGTAGCTGAGAGAAGCGCGCTCCTCGGCGAGCTTCTGGTAGTAAGCCAGAAGCTCGTCCGCCCCTTCGCAGACGCACGCGAGCGAGTTGACCGGCAGCCCCCAGTTCGCGAATGCGGCGTCAACGCCCGCCTGAGTATCGGCCGGAAGCTCGGACGCCTCGCCCCAGGCATAGGCGAAGAAGCGCAGCGCACGCGAGGCGGTGATCGCGGGATCGAGCTGGCGCAGCGAGCCGGCGGCGGCGTTACGCGGGTTGGCAAACACCTTGCCGCCAGAAGCCGCCTGCTCGGCGTTGAGGCGTGCGAAGTCCTTGTGCCCCATGTAGATCTCGCCGCGCACGTCGATCACCTCGGGTACGTTGCGGCCTTTGAGTTTGTGCGGGATCTCGCCGATGGTCATGACGTTGTTCGTCACGTTCTCGCCCTCGGTGCCATCGCCGCGGGTCGCAGCCTCGACGAGCCTGCCACCCGCGTAGCGCATGGAGATCGACAACCCGTCGATCTTCGGCTCGGCCGCGAAGGCGAGCCTGTCGCCGGAGCCGAGACCGAGGAACCGCGCGACGCGCTCGACGAACTTCCTCACGTCCTCATCGTCGAAGGCGTTGGAGAGCGACAGCATTGGCACGAGATGGCGGATTTTTCCGAAGCCGTCGGCCGGAGCCGCGCCGATGCGCCGCGAAGGGCTGTCGGGGCGTACAAGCTTCGGGAAGCGGGCTTCGATCGCGTCGTTGCGTACGCGCAGCGCATCGTAGTCGGCATCCGAGATCTCGGGTGCGTCCTGCAAATAGTAGAGGTTGTCGTGATGACGAATGAGCGCGGCGAGCCGCTTCAGCTCTTCCTTGGCCTCGGCCTGGCTCAGATCGGCGGCGGCGGCGCTCGCGTCCTTCATCTTCATCGGCGCATTCCGGTTATCGTCTCACCCATACCGGAAGCCGGCAGGCGCGAAAACAACGCAGATCACGAGTCGAAACCTTGCGGGAAATGCGCGAGCTACCAGAAAAGGCGCCCCTAAGACAGCGGTCCGCCGAGCGTGGAAGGCGGCGGAGGGCCCACTGGCGCCCACGGATCGGGCCCCTTCTGCGCGGGCGGCGTTGCCGGCGCCTCGGGCTGCTTTGGCGGAGTCGCGGGGGCGGCTGCAGGCTGCACCTTCGGAGCCGAGCTGAAGATGTTCGCTAACCAGGAGCTGCTGCTCGCGTTGGGTTGCAGACCCTCCTTCTGCAATAGCGCGTAGGACTCCTTGTACCAGCTCGAGTTGGGGAAGTTGTGCCCCAGCACGGCGGCGGCGTTCTGCGCTTCCGATGCGATGCCGAGCGCCATATAGGACGCGGTCAAGCGGTAGAGCGCCTCCTCGACGTGCGCCGTCGTCTGGTAGTCGGTGACGACCGTCTTGAAGCGGTTGATCGCCGCCACGGGGTTGTTGTGCTGCATGTAGTAGCGCCCGACATTCATCTCCTGGGCAGCTAGCGTATCCTGGCACAGGCGAATGCGGTTGTCGGCCTGCTGAGCGTACTGGCTGTCGGGATAGCGCGTCTTCAGTGTTTTGAGCTCCGCCAGCGCCTTGCGAGTCGACTCCTGGTCGCGGTCGGCCTGCCCCATCTGGTCGAAGTAGGAAGACGCGATGATGTAATGCGCGAGCGGCGCTTCCTTGGTGCCTGGATGCAGCGTTGTATAGCGCTCGGCGGACGCGATTGCCTCCGGCAGCTTGCCGTCCTTATAGTAGGCGTAGGCTGCCATCACGATGGCGCGGCGCGCTTCCGGCGAATACGGATGCTCGCGGTCGACATCCTCGAATTTCTTCGCCGCCTCGTCGAACTTGCCCTTGGTCATGAGGGCGTCGGCGTCGGCAAACATTTTGGAGGGCGGATCGGGGTTCAGCGCCTTGGCCGCGTCTCCCGTCGAGGCGCACCCGGCAAGCGCGGCCACGCAGGCGGCGCACGCAAGCCTTTTCAGGGCCTGCCACGCGGTAAAATTTTGCCTTTTCCCCTCGCGCCGCATGAGCCTGCTTTCTTCTCGGTGCTCTTGGCTCAACGTACCCACCCGTCGTGCGTCCTCGCACGCCCCATTGCCCACCCCTAGCACACGTATCAACGGCCGCGAAACCACCATCTCGGAGCTGTCCGCACCATCCCTCTGGCTAGGCGGCGATTATGGTTGTTGTTGGGCTTTTCGGCAGCCGGTTGGCGTTCTTGGTGCCACATGCGGCGCACTCGAAACGAACGCGCGGCCGGCTCGAGGAGCCGACCGCGCTCAAATTCTGTTGGTCGAGCTTACTCCCCCGCCGCGACGGCGAAGCCCATGTCGACCGGCGCCGCCCGCTCGCGCACGCGCGGCGACTGGACGATGGTCCACGCCTCGGCGTCGGCGAACAGCGCCTGCAGCACCAGAGAATTGAGGCGATGGCCGCCACGCACCGAGCGGTAGGCCGCCAGCAACGGCTTCCCGGCCAGGGCGAGATCGCCCACCGCATCGAGCATCTTGTGCCGCACGAACTCCTGCGGATGACGCAGGCCATCGCGGTTCATGATCTTGTTCTCGCCGATGGCGATAGTGTTGTTGAGGTTGGCGCCAAGCGCGAGGCCGGCTTTCCAGAGCCGCTCCACATCGCTCATGAAGCCGAAGGTGCGAGCGCGGCAGATTTCGTTGCGAAAGACGCCGGGGCTCATCTCGTAGGAAACGCGCTGACGGCCGATGAGCGGAGTGGAAAATTCGATTTCGACGTCGAGGTGGAAGCCTGCGTGGGGGAGAAGCTCGCCCCAGCTTTCGCCTTCCTCGACGCGGACCGGTTTCAGAACCTTGATGTACCGGCGCGGCGCGGAGAGCTCGCGGAGGCCGACCTCGTCGATCAGATCGACGAAAGGCGCCGCGCTGCCGTCCATGATCGGCACTTCCTTGCTGTCGATCTCGATGATGCAGTTATCGATCGCAAGACCGCGCAGAGCGGCAAGGAGATGCTCGACAGTGCCAACAGTAACCCCGTTGTCATTGCCGAGCACTGTGCAGAGCGTCAGGTTCTTGACGTGGTCAATGTTGGCTGGAATTTCGGCGGCCACGCGGCCGCGCTTGGTGACAAGAAAACGGAGCCCAGTGTCGGTCGCTGCAGGATGCAGAATAACCGATACTGGCGCTCCGCTGTGGACCCCCGTCCCTGTCACCTCGATCTCGCGCGCAATCGTGGTTTGTCGCGCGCCGATAAATCGATTCGACATATTGCGCCGTCCCTCGATGTCTTCTTGGCGACGGTCGTCGAGAGAGAGCCTCGACTACGTCCCACCCCCGGCGATTGTCCGCGTCCCAAATTGCGGTCTGCGTTAACTCTCCCGGGCGTCTTTGAGCTGCTGCGCCCTTGGAAGGGTAGGGACATCGCGAACAACGTCGTTAACGAAGTGAACGATACTCTGAGCCGAACATGTGCGCCAAATCACGGTTTCTTACGTTGTGTTACCGAACAACCACGCCAGCAAAACAAGGCCTTTCTGGCCTGCTCCGAGCTTACTTGCGATGGCGATTGAACACCATCGGAAGGGGCGCCTGCTCCGCGTTTGAACCATCCGGATTCGAATCATGGTCCTGCTGCCACCAGCTCTGAGCGTCGGCATGGGGATCCGTTTCGCGGTGGTCGTCGTAGCGCGACGGAGCTTCCGGCTCCTGCGAGCGGCGCGCTCTGCTCATGAGGCGCTGCAGGAGCCCGCGCCGCGGCGCCTCCTCCGACGTGTCTCTTCCGCTTACAACTCGAGGCGCAGAAGAAGGGCTCGCGTGGGCGGCGTGTCCGACCTTGGCGCGATACTCGCGCTGCGCAACCGGGGGGAAGTCGTCGACGTCGGGGATGCGGCGCGCGCCGCGGCGAATGTCGGCCGGCGGCGCCGGTGTAAACTGGTCGGTCCTGCTAGGGGTTGCATCGCCCTCTTGATCATGCGAACGCGCGGCCGGCTGCGGCCACGCCATCTGCGAGAAGCCTTCCTCGATGATGACGTTGCCCGGTGCGCGCCAAGTCTCGCGATGTAACTCACGCTGCCCGGCGCCGTTGGAAGAGGGCATCGCAGGCGGCGTTTGCCGGCCGCTCGTTTCGTGCCCATGTCCGATCGCCTCCGACAGGCGGCGCTTGATATCCTCTTCGTCGGCCGAGCGCGCAAAGGATTGCGCGGGCCGTTCGGGCACGGCCGCCGCTTGCGGCGCGCGCGAACGCATCTCCGGACGTGCTTCGGCCGCACTCCGTGCGGCTTGGGTAGGGGCACCCTCCACCCGTGCCATGCCGGACGCGACGATGGACACCCGCACGCGGTCGCCCAGCGTCTCGTCGAAGGTGGCGCCGACGATGATGTTGGCCTCTGGATCGACCTCCTGGCGGACACGGCTCGCCGCCTCGTCTACCTCGTAGAGGGTGAGGTTGCGCCCACCGGTGATCGAGAGAAGCAGCCCCCGCGCGCCCCTCAACGAGACGTCGTCAAGGAGCGGGTTGGCGATGGCGTCCTCGGCCGCGATCGTAGCCCGCTGGTCGCCGGAAGCTTCACCCGTGCCCATGACGGCCGATCCCATGCCGCTCATGACCGTGCGCACGTCGGCGAAATCGAGGTTGATGAGACCTTCTTTGATGATGAGATCGACGATGCAGGCGACGCCCGAATAGAGCACCTGGTCGGCCAGCACGAACGCCTCGGCAAACGTCGTCTTCTCGTTGGCAATGCGGAACAGGTTCTGGTTCGGGATGACGATAAGAGTGTCGACGTGCTTGCGCACTTCCGCGATGCCGACTTCGGCGATGCGCATGCGCCTCGCACCCTCGAAATGGAACGGCTTCGTGATGATACCGACGGTGAGGATGCCGAGTTCCTTGGCGACGCGGGCGATCACCCCCGCAGCCCCAGTCCCCGTGCCGCCGCCCATGCCGGCGGCGATGAACACCATGTGCGAGCCGGCGATGTGGGAGCGGATGTCGTCGATCGCCTCCTCGGCCGCCGCTTCGCCGATCTCGGGGCGCGAGCCGGCGCCGAGCCCTTCGGTGAGGTTGACGCCGAGCTGCAGACGGTGCTCCGCGCTCGAAGTGGCGAGCGCCTGCGCGTCGGTATTGGCGACGACGAAGTCGACACCTTCGAGGCCGGCGCCGATCATGTTGTTGATGGCGTTGCACCCGGCGCCGCCCACTCCGAGGACGGTGATGCGCGGCTTCAAGTCAGTGAGCTTGGGAAGCTGCAGCTTGATGCTCATCGTGCCCGCGCGCTCCCAATAGCCGCTCGACCGAGCCCTTCAGGCATTCGCCTCTCCCGCTCATGGCGCCGGACGGATGCGCCTTCGATTTCCTCGTGGCCGATCAACCGAACCCGGCCTTGAGCCATTGCCCGACGCGTCCGAAATAACCCGTTCCCTCGGCACCCCCGTACGCCGCCGACTGCTCGCCTCCGGCCGCCGCCACGGCGAGTAGCCCCGCTACTGTCGAGAACGCCGGACTGGTCACGCCCTGCGGCAACCCACCAATCTGGTGGGGCTTGGCGACGCGCACCGGTCGGCCAAGCGTATTAGCGGCGAACTCCCCCAGCCCTACGAGCCCGCTGGTACCACCGGTGAGTACTACGCGCGCCCCGGCCAAGGCACTGACGCCCGCCTGATCCATCCGCTCACGCACGAGCCCGAGGATGTTTGCGACCCGCGGGCGGATGATGCCGGCCAATTGCGCCTTGGTCGCATGACCGCGAGCGCCTTCCTCCTCACCCGCGAGCGCATACGAGAACGCCTCGTGCTCGTCCGATTGAGCGGGGATCATTGTGCCATACAACGTCTTGATTCGCTCGGCCTCCGCAAGCGGCATCTGCAACGCGTGCGCGATGTCGTAGGTAATGTGGTGACCGCCCATGGGGACCGTGGCCGCATGGATGAAATGCCCTTCGACGAACGCCGCGACGTTGGCAGTGCCGCCGCCGATATCGATGCAGGTGACTCCCAGACGGCGCTCCTCCTCGCTGGTGGCGGCAATGGCGCTGGCGTAGGGCGCGGCGACAAGCGCGCGCACCGAAAGATAGCAGCGGTCGACGACCAGCAGGAGGTTCCGCACTGGGCCCTCGTCGGCGGCGACTGTGTGCAAATCGGCGGAGAGGCGCTCGGCTGCCATGCCGCGCGGGTCACTGCTTCCCGCAACGCCGTCGAGGTGGAAGCCGATGCGGTTGAGATGTATTAGCGCGCGCCCGTCGCGCTCGGCATAGGAGCGCGCGGCACCCATCAGCCGGTCGATGTCCTCGAGCCGCACGACGACGCCCTCGATGTCGGCAGTGGCGGCGAAGTTGGACGATTGCAGCCGACCGCACGAGACCGACACAAATACCTCCTCCAGCGTCACGTGCGCCATACGCTCGGCCTGAGCGACGGTCGCGCGGATCGCGGCCTCGGCCTCAGCGAGATCGGTGATGACGCCACCCTTGAGGCCCTTCGATCGCATGTGTCCGACGCCCAGAACCCTGGCGCGGGAGCCCGGCTGCGACCCCTCGCTCGGCTCCAGCGCGGCGATGAGGCAGGCGATCTTGCTCGTACCAATGTCGAGCAGGCCGACGATTGCGGCGTGCTTGCCTTCGGTTCGTTCGCGGGTCAGCATCGTCAACTCCCAAACCTAGCCTTGCGTGTTGGATGCGGTCTGCGCGCCCGCCGCGGGGAGGGTGGGGCGCACGGTGATGCGGCCCCTGGTGCGCAGATCGATGATCAGATCATGGCCGGCGAGCAGCTTGCCGAGGTCTTCGGCCGAGGACAGCGCGGCGAACGCGATGGCCTCGCGGTCGACGCCAAGCTCGACCCTGACGCCGCTCTTGAAGCGCAGCGACCAGCGGCGCTCACCAATACGCTCAGCAACCTCCAAGCGCTCAGCGATCGCCGGATAGCGTGCGAGCAGCTCGATTAGAGCCTGCGCATGCTCGGGCGCCCCTTCTCCGGCCACGCGCGGCAGCTTCACAGCCGTCCCGGGTTTCAAAGCGGAGAGCACGCGGCCCGTCGAATTGATGAGGATCTCGCGCCCCTCGTGCAGCCACAGCGCTGTCGGCTTGCGCTCGGTGACGCGCACTTCGAGCGCACCGGGAATCTCTCGGCTGATGCTCGCCGTCTCGATCCACGGCAGCGCCTCGATGCGCTCGCGCGCGGCGTTGCTGTGAAAGCTCAGAAGCGAGCGCGTCTTGGCGAGATCGAGGGCGTCGAAGATGTCGGAGTCAGGCGTGAACCGCTGGCCGCTGAGCGCGACCTGGTCGAGGCGCAGGCCGGTCCAGAAGAGAACCTGATCGGCGTCGGGGAGCAGCGACATGGCCGCCCGCGTCTCGCGGCCGGCGTCGGTCAGCAGCGAGAAGGCGAGCGCACCCGACAAGGCGGCGAAGACGGCGAGGCCGAGCTTGCGGCCATAGGCGCGTTGCCGCATCAGGCGGCGGGGCATGGGCGAAGGCGAGAGGGGACCGAGCGAGGCGGAAGCGGGGCTCTGGTGATCGGGTCGCGAGGTCGTCGGGGCATTGGGCGCCGGTGCGTGTTGCACCCGCCATGAGGATTCAGCAACGCCCCCTACCTGTTGCAACTCGCATCCTCGACAAGAAAGCGCACGAGCTCGCCGAATGACCAGCCCGCATGTTGAGCCAGCTCGGGAACCAATGAGGTTTCCGTCATCCCCGGCTGGGTATTGACCTCGAGGCAGATCAGCTCGCCCGCCCCGTCGGCCCTGTCGTCGTAGCGAAAGTCCGCCCGCGCCGCGCCACGACAGCCAAGCGCCCGGCAGGCGGCCAATGTGTATTTCCGGACCAATTGGTAAACATCGGGTGAAATTTCGGCCGGAAGCACGTGCTTGGACCCGCCGGGGGCGTATTTGGCCTCGTAATCGTAGAAGGCGAGGCCTTTGAGCGGCACGATCTCGATCACGTCGGTCACGAAATCGCCGATGATGGCGCACGTGAGCTCGCGGCCGGGGATGTAGCGCTCGACCATAACGATGTCCTCGAGACTGCCGCCCTTAGCGATCTCCTCCGGCGGCCGGTTGGCGCCTTGCAGCACGATCACCACGCCGACGCTCGAGCCCTCCGCCACCGGCTTCACAACGTAGGGCGGATCGATGACGTGGCGCTCGAGCGCCTGCCGCCGCGTCACCACCTCGGCGTCGGCGATGGGCACGCCTGCCGGGCCCATGACATCCTTGGCGCGCTCCTTGTGCATGGAGAGCGCGGAGGCGAGCACTCCCGAATGCGTGTAGGGGATGTCGGCGCACTCGAGCACACCCTGGATGCAACCGTCCTCGCCAAAGCGGCCGTGCAGCGCATTGAAGCAAGCGTCGGGCTTGATTTCCGCGAGGCGCGTGGCCACGTCGCGGCCGACATCCAGCGGCGTCACACGATAGCCCTCCGCTTGCAGCGCTGCGGCGACCGCAGCGCCCGAGCGCAAGCTCACCTCGCGCTCGGCGGAAAGACCGCCCATCAGCACGGCCACGTGTTCGCGCGTGCGCTCCGGCGGCTTTCCTATCTGGCCTTGGCCGATCAAGACTTGGCCGATCATGAGAACGCTGCCTCCGCAAGCGCTTCGCCTGTGGGGCAGCCGGGCAGCGGCAGGCCCAAGCGGATGATCTCCCATTGCAGCGTGATGCCGGAACGCCCTTTCACACGCGCGCGCACGGTCTCACCGAGGCGCTCGATGTCCTCACCCGTAGCGCCGCGTTCGTTGATGAGGAAGTTGCAGTGCATGTCGGAGACCTTCGCCCCGCCGATCCGCATGCCGCGGCAGCCGGCCTCGTCGATGAGCTTCCAGGCGCTGTAACCGGGCGGGTTCTTGAAGGTCGAACCGCCGGTGCGCTCGCGGATCGGCTGGTTCTTCTCGCGATAGTCCGCAACCTCGTCCATCTCGCGCAGGATCGCCGCCGGATCGCCGGGCGTGCCTTGGTAGAGGGCTTCGGTGAGGATGCAATCGTCCGGCACGCTGCAATGCCGGTAGGAGAAGCCCATGTCGGCGAGCAGCAGCTCGTGCACGTTGCCCTGCCGGTCGACCGCGCGCGCGCCGATGAGAACGTCCTTTGTCTCGCGCCCGTGCGCTCCTGCGTTCATGCGCAGCGCGCCGCCAACAGAGCCCGGGATGCCACGGTAGAACGCGAGGCCGGCGATGCCGGCGTCGGCGGCCGCGCGCGCAACCTTCACGTCGGGCACAGCCGTGCCGGCGCGCACGCGGCTGCCCGGCTCGGCTGCGACGTTGCCAAACCCGCGCCCTAAGCGGATCACGATGCCCGGCATGCCGCCGTCACGCACGAGCAGGTTGGAGCCGAGCCCGATGACTGTGACCGGCAGCTCGCTCGGCGCACGCTTCAAGAAGTAGGCGAGATCGGCTTCGTCGGCAGGGCTGAACAGCACCTGCGCCGGACCGCCCACGCGGAACCAAGTGATGTCTGCGAGGGGGACATTGGCGGAGAGCCGGCCTTTGAGGTCGGGCAGCTTGGCTGAAAGCTCGGCGGTGAGGTCAGGAAACGTCAACGGGCGCCTCCCCGGCGCATGCTTAGTGCGCGCTTCCAGCGCGGCGGGGCTCATGGTCGCTGCCCAGCCAATCGGGAAGCGCATGTGCCCAATCGGTCGACGTGCCGGCGCCAAGGCACACCACAGTGTCTCCCGGCCGCAGCGTACGCCGTAGGAGCGGAACGAGGTCGCGCGGGCTCTCGATGGCGTTGACCGCGGGGTGCCCCGCGCGTACGGATGCCCTCCGCGATGTAGTGATGGTCGATGCCGTCCATAGGCGCCTCGCCCGCCGAGTAGAGCGGCGCCACGATGACGCTATCGGCGTCGCGGAAGCAGGCGCAGAACTCGCCGAAAAGATCGTGCACGCGCGTATAGCGGTGCGGCTCGAACACGGCGATGAGCCGCCCGCGCACTCCGGGCCGCGCGGCCGCCAGCACTGCCGCGATCTCCGCCGGGTGATGCGCGTAGTCGTCGTAGATCGCCGCGTCGTTCCAGGTGCCGGTGAGCTCGAAGCGGCGCTTGACGCCGTTGAAGCTGGCGAGGCTAGCGCGGATCGCCTCGTCCGACAGCCCCGCCTCGCTGCAGGCGGCGATGGCGGCGAGCGCGTTGAGCGCGTTGTGCTGGCCTAGGATCGGAACCGACCAGCCGCGGATCGCGCGCTGGCCGCCGCGCACGCGGGGGCCGAGCTCGGCGTCGATAACGATGGCGCCGCGCTCATGCCGCAGCCCGCGCAACTGCAGGTCGGCGCCACGCGTGGTACCGTAGGTCAGGAGGCGGCGGCCGTCACGGCGCAACGCGAGCCGTTCGATCATGTCGCGCGCCACAGGGTGGTCAATGCAGGTGACGGCGAGACCGTAGAAGGGGATGTTACGGAAGAAGGTCTCGAACTCGCGGTGCATGTTCTCAACCGAGCCGAAGTAGTCGAGGTGCTCCGGATCGATATTGGTGACTATGCCGATCTGCGTCGGCAGCCGTACGAAGGTGCCGTCGCTCTCGTCCGCCTCGACGATCATCCACTCGCCCTTGCCGAGCCGCGCGTTGGAACCCCACTGGTTGATGATGCCGCCGGAGATCACGGTCGGGTCGTATTTGCTCTCGGTGAAGATGTGAGCGATCAGCGAGGTTGTCGTCGTCTTGCCGTGCGTACCGGTGACGGACACCGTCGAATAGAGCCGCATCAGTTCGGCGAGGATTTCCGCGCGGCGGATGACGGGCAGCCCCTTGGCGCGCGCAGCCTCGAGCTCCGGGTTGCCGGACTTCACTGCGCTCGAGATCACGACGGAGCGGGCGCCGACGAGGTTGACGGGATCGTGCCCGATGAACACGCGCACACCCTTCGCCCGCAGGCGGCGCACATTCGCGCTGTCCTTCTGATCGCTGCCTTGTACCGAATAGCCCTTGGCGAGCAGGATCTCGGCGATCGCACTCATGCCGATGCCGCCGATGCCGATGATGTGGAAGGTCCCGATCTCGCGGGGCATCTGCATGGTTTTAAGTCCCTCGTCCCTCAGTCCTTCGTGTCGCCGCCTAATGCCGCCAGCTTCGTGGCCCGCATATGGCGCCAAACGTCTCCCAGGCCGGGCTGACCCCTCAACCGCGACCCAACAGCTCCTCCAACAGGTCAGCCAGACGCTCGACCGCGTCGGGCTTCCCTAGCCTCTTGGCGGCCCCCGCGGCCCGGCTGAGCTTATCTGGTTCGCCCAACAGCGCCTCAATGTCGCGCGAAAGCCGCTCGGGCGACAGATCCTTCTGCTCGATACACCAAGCCGCGCCCGATTCGGCAAGTCTCGCCGCGTTTTGGAGCTGGTCGTTGTCGAGCGAATGGGGCAGGGGAACGAGGATCGCCGGGCGGCCGATGACGGTCAATTCCGCGGTGGTGGAAGCTCCCGAGCGGGCGACGACGAGGTGGGCTTTCGACAGACGCTCGGGCAGGTCGGCGAAGAAGGCCGCCACGTCAGCCTTGATCTGGGCGTCGCGGTAGGCGCACCCCACTGTGCTCACGTCCTCGATGCGGGCCTGCTGCACGATATGCAGGCGGGCGCGGACCTCCGCCGGCAGGCGCGCAAGCGCGGGGGGCATGCTCTCGGAGAAGAAGCGCGCGCCCTGGCTGCCGCCGAACACAACGAGCTCGATGGAGCCGCCGGGCTCCGGAGCCCAGTAGGGCCGGCGAGCAGCCGCAATCACGGCGCTGCGGACCGGATTGCCGGTGAGCCTGACCTTCGCTTCGAGCTCTGGCGTCAGGAATTTTGTCCGCTCAAACGAGGTCGCGATGCGCGTCACGCCCTTGGCGAGCATGCGGTTGGCGCGGCCGAGCACGGCGTTCTGCTCGTGCAGGATCGTCGGAATGCCGCGCAATCGCGCGGCTTTCAGCGGCGGGAAGGTCGGGTAGCCGCCGAAGCCGACGACGGCTTTCGGTCTGATGCGGCCCAAAAGCGCAAATGCGGCGCCCAAGCCCCGCGTGAGCAGAAACGCCGTGCGCACCATCGCGATGGGCGAGGAGCCGGCAAGCGTCGCCGAGGGCACCTGGTATACCCTGCGCGCGGGGAAGCTGCTGCCGTAGCGGTCGCCGCGGGTATCCGTCACGAGATCGACGGTGATCGCGCGCCGCGCCAACTCCTCGGCGAGCGCCTGCGCGGGGAACAGGTGCCCGCCGGTTCCGCCGGCCGCCAACAGCACCGAGGGTTGATCGCTTCTCATTCGCGCACCGAAGCCTGCAAGCTGCCGAGGCTCGGCAGCACCGGTGGTTTTTTCAGCCGCGCCACATCGGGGCGGCGCCGCGTCAGCGCTAGCAGCATGCCGAGCGTGATAGACACAGCCAGCATCGACGAGCCGCCCGCTGACACGAACGGCAGCGTGATGCCCTTCGCCGGCAAGAGCCCCACGTTGACGCCCATGTTGATCAGCGCCTGCAATCCGAACACGAGCGCCAGCCCCTGGATCGATAGCCGCGCCGCCGCATCGGGCTCCCCCGCCGCCTTCACGAGCGCGCGCATAACGACGAAGGCAAAGAGGCCGAGCAGCACGAGGCAGGCTACCACTCCGTACTCTTCGGCGATGACGGCAAAGATGAAGTCCGTGTGCGCGTCGGGGAGCACTGTCTTGATGGTGCCCTCACCGGGCCCGCGGCCGAGGAAACCGCCTTCGGAGAAGGACTTGATGGCGCGGTCGAGCTGCGAGTAGTCGCCCGGCGTGGGCGCCAGGAACTTGTCGACGCGATAGCGCACGTGCTCGAAGGTCGAGTACGCGAACGCGAACCCGAGCGCGCCGCAGGCGGCGATGATGCCGGCCCCGAGCAGGGGCTGTCCCGACAGGAAGAACAGTGTGCTCCACACCATGATGATGAGCAGCGTCTGCCCAACGTCCGGCTCCGACAGCAACAAACTTGCGAACAACACCGCCATCAGGATCGACAGCGGCACCGCTGGCATATCGGTACGCGTCTCGCTTTCGGCAAACAGCCACGCCGACAGAACTACGAACGCCGGCTTAGCGAACTCGGAGGGCTGAAAGGAATGGCCGCCGATGGCGAGCCAGCGCCTCGCGCCATGCGTCTCCGGCCCGATGAGATGCACCGCGATCATGCCGCAGATTGAAATGAGGAAGAGGACGAGCGCCAGCCGCCGTACGCCGCGCGGCGAGAACAGCGAGATCGCCAGCATGATGAGCACGCCGATCAAGGAAAACAGAAAGTGGCGCTCGACGAAGTAATAGGTCGGCAAGCCTTTTTTGATGGCGACCGCGGGGCTGGCCGCGAGCGAGAATACGAGGCCCGCGCCGACGATCGCCAGTATCGCGCCCACCAGCACGTGGTCCACGGTGAACCACCATTCGGTGACGCGGCTGCGGTCGGCGCGCGATACCCTCATGCGGCGCTCCGGTTGAGGGCAATCCCGGGCAAGCGCAGCGACGAGGGCGCGGAACGCGTCGCCGCGCACCTCGAAGTTGCGATATTGGTCGAACGAGGCGCAGGCGGGCGAGAGCAACACCACCGGCTCCGGCGCGCCGCTCGCGGCGGCATCGCGCGCGGCAGCAGCGGTTGCTGCGGCAAGCGCGCCGCAGCGCTCGAACGGCACATGGCCGTCGAGCGTGGCGGCAAATTCCTCCGTCGCCTCACCGATGAGGTAGGCTTTGGTGACACGCGCGAAGTGCTCGGTTAGGCTCGCGATGCCACCGGCCTTCGGCTTGCCGCCCAGGATCCAGTAGATGTCGCCAGGGAATGACAGCAGCGCCTTCTCGGCCGAATCGGCGTTGGTCGCCTTGCTGTCGTTGACGAACAGCGTGCGTCCCTGCCGCCCCAGCTCCTCCATGCGGTGCGCGAGGCCGGGGAAGCTCTTCATGCCAGCGGCGATCTGCTCCCTCGTCAGCGGTTCTGGCAACAGCAAGAGCGCGGCAGCCGCGGCGCAGGCGTTCTCGGCGTTGTGCGCTCCGCGCAGCGAGCCGATGCCGGACAGGTCCGCAATTTCCGTTGGGTGGCCGCACTTCAGCACGACGCGCCGCCCGTCGACACCGATCTCACAGTCGGCGCTCGCACGCGTCGAAAGCCTGACGATCTCGACCGGCCCCGCTCCGCCGCGACGCTCGCGTAGCGCATCTGCAATCGCACGGCAATAATCGTCATCGACGCCGACGACGGCGTTGCAAGCGGCGCGCGCGAGGCGCGCCTTGATCGCGGCATAGTTCTCGATCGTGCCGTGCCGGTCGAGGTGGTCGGGCGTGATGTTGAGCAGGACGCCGACGGTCGGGTCGAGGCTTCTCGCCAGATCGATCTGGTAGGACGAGCACTCGATGACGTAGTGCCGCCCCGGCGCGAACTCGGCGAGCGACAGCATCGCAGTACCGATATTGCCGCCAACTTGCACATCGCGGCCCGCAGCTTTCAGAATATGTGCGGTGAGCGCCGTCGTCGTCGATTTACCGTTGGTGCCGGTGATGGCGATGAGCGGCACCTCGAAGCTTTGAGCGCGCCGCTCGCGCGCGAAGAGCTCGAGGTCGCCGATAACCTCCACGCCCGCGAGCTTTGCCTGGCGCACGGCCCAATGCGGCTCGGGATGCGTGAGTGGGACGCCCGGCGCGAGCACAAGTGCCGCGAAAGTCGCCCAGTTCGTCTCCTTGAGATCGCCGGTCGGGATGCCTGCCGCAGCAGCCGCCGCAACGCTCGCGGCGCTGTCGTCGCTCGCCGCCACGTCCGCCCCGCCCGCTTGAAGCGCGCGCGCAGCGGCCACACCGGAGCCGCCGAGGCCAAACACCGCCACCCGCTGTCCCGCAAACGTGGTGATGCGAATCATGGGCAAATCTACCGCGGTTCGCCCGATTCCCAGCAGCCTCTAGCGCAGCTTCAGCGTGGCAAGGCCGACGAGGGCCAGCACCACCGAGATGATCCAGAAGCGTACGACGACGGTCGATTCCTGCCAGCCCTGCTGCTCGTAGTGGTGGTGTAGCGGCGCCATTCGGAATACACGCTTACCCGTCATCTTGTAGGACGCCACCTGGATGATGACCGATAGCGTCTCCAGCACGAACAATCCGCCGACGATGGCGAGCACGATCTCGTGCTTCGTCGCCACCGCGATGGCGCCAAGCGCGCCCCCCAGCGCCAGCGAGCCCGTGTCGCCCATGAAGATCATGGCGGGCGGGCGCGTTGAACCATAGGAAGCCGAGCCCCGCACCGATGAGCGCGCCGCAGATTACGGCGAGCTCGCCGGTGCCGGCGACGTAGTGGATCTGCAGGTACTGGGCGAACTTGGCGTTGCCGATGAGGTAGGTGATGAGACCGAAGGTGGCGGCCGCGATCATCACCGGCACGATGGCGAGACCGTCGAGGCCGTCGGTCAGGTTGACCGCGTTTCCGGCTCCCGCGATGACGATGATGCCGACGAGCACGAAGAACGGCCCCAGCTCGATCACCACGTTCTTGAAGAACGGCACCGTGAGCACCTCGGAGATCTCCGGCGGCCCGAGCCACATCACGAAGAAAGTGGCGATCGCCGCAACCAGAAGCTCGAGCAGCAGACGCAGCCGGCTCGAGAAGCCAGAACTCGTGCGCCGCGTCACCTTCAGGTAATCGTCGTAGAAGCCGATAGCGCCGTAGCTGAGCGTGACGCCGAGTACGATCCAGATGTAGGGGTTGCCGAGGTGCGCCCACAGCAGCGTCGCCACCGTGACGCCGGCGATGATCATGAGGCCGCCCATGGTCGGCGTGCCGGTCTTTATGAGATGAGACTTGGGCCCGTCGTCGCGGATCGGCTGGCCCTTGCCCTGCTTTACGCGCAAAAGGTCGATGATGCCGGGTCCGAACAGCATCACGAACAGCAGTGCGGTGAAGATGGCTCCGCCCGTGCGGAAGGTGATGTACTTGAAAACGTTCAGCACGGCGATCTGGTCGCTGAAGTTCACGAGCTGATAAAGCATTCAACGTCTCCGACAGCGGCCGGTTTACCTCGGCTCGCGGCTCTTAGTGCCCACCCAGTGCCCCACTCAACGTGCCACTGACCCCGTCCCGCTCTTGCGCACCAACGCTTCCACCAGCGGCTCCATGCGCGAACCGAGCGAGCCTTTGATCATCACGACGTCGCCCCCATGCACCGCGGCGACGAGCGGGCCGAGGATATCCTGCGACGTGGGTCCCCATTCCCCGCGCCGCGCGGTTGGAAGCGCGGCATAGAGCCGCTGCATGTGCAGACCACAGGCAAAGACCAGATCGACCTCCGCCGCGTCAACTGGTTCCTTCAAGTCCTCGTGGAGACGGACGGAGTCGTCCCCAAGCTCGAGCATATCGCCCAGCACGGCGATGCGGCGCTTAAAGCGTTGGCGCGGAACCGTGGCCATGGCGGCAAGCGCGGAGCGCATCGACGCGGGGTTGGCATTATAGCTCTCGTCGATCAGCAGTATGGCGCCGTCCTCGAGGCTGAGCTCGCGGCGCGCGCCGCGGCCCTTGGCAGCCGTAATGCCCGCCAGCGCGGGGACTGCCGCCTCGACATCGGCGCCGAGCGCGAACAGCGCTGCCACGACGGCGAGCGAGTTCTGCGCGATGTGGGCCCCCGGCGCGGCGAGGCGGTAGGCGATCCGCTTGCCGCCGACACGAACGACAATGTCGGAGCCGTCGGCACCAAGCGCCAACACCTCGGGGCGGACGTCGGCGTCCACGTGGCGGCCGAAGGAGACAATGCGCGCTCGGACCTCGCGCGCCCGCCGCTGCAAGAGATCGAAGAACGGATTGTCGCGATTGAGGACTGCGGTGCCGCCCGCATCGAGCCCCGCAAAGATCTCGGCCTTCGCCTCCGCGATGTCCGTGACGGAGGCGAAGAACTGCAGGTGTACCGGCTCGACCGTGGTGATGACCGCCACGTGCGGCCGCACGAGCTTCGACAACGGCGCGATCTCGCCCGCGTGGTTCATGCCGATCTCGAACACGCCATAGCGCGCGCAAGCGGGCATGCGCGCGAGCGTCAGCGGCACGCCCCAGTGATTGTTGAACGACTTCTCGGCGGCGTGCGTAGCGCCTAGCCGCGACAGGCACTCGCGCAAGGCCTCCTTGGTGCCCGTCTTGCCCACGCTGCCAGTCACGGCCACGATGTCGGCTTGCGAGCGAGCACGCGCGGCGCGTGCGATGCTGCGCAAAGCTTCGAGCGGATCATGTACGCGCAGCAATGCGCCATCCGACGCGTTGCGCGCGTAGCCCCTTTCGACCAAGGCCGCAGCCGCGCCGCGCTCGAATGCGCGCGTGACAAACGCGTGCCCGTCGCGCTGATCGCGCAGCGCCACAAAAACGTCGCCGGGCGCAAGCGTGCGCGTATCAAGAGAAAACCCGGTGATCGCGACTGGAGGCGAGCCGTCGGTGGCCGCACCCGACGCCGCCACCAAGTCCCCCCATGTCCACAGCGGCTCCGTCATGCCGTCAGCCGTCCCCCAATGCCTTGAGGACCTCGTCGTGATCCGAAAATGGGAGAACCTTGTCGCCGACGATCTGACCGGTTTCGTGGCCCTTGCCCGCGACGACGAGCACGTCGCCCTCGCCCAGCATCGCGACGCCGGCGCGGATCGCCTGCGCCCGATCGCCGATCTCGCGCGCGCCGGGCGCCGCGGCTAGAATCTGGGCGCGGATCGCCTCGGGGCGCTCGCTGCGCGGATTGTCGTCGGTGACGATCACGACATCAGACTTTTCCACCGCGATGGCGCCCATGAGCGGGCGCTTGCCTTTGTCGCGATCGCCGCCGCAGCCGATGACGCAGATCAGCTTGCCCGTCGCAAACGGGCGCAGCGCGTCGAGCACGGCCGCGAGCGCGTCGGGCTTGTGCGCGTAATCGACGACGGCGAGGCCGCCGCGCGCCTCTCCCACGATTTCGAGCCGGCCCTTCACGCCCTCGAGGCCCTGCAGCGCCGGCAGCACCCGCCCCGCCGCCTCGCCTGCGGCGATGGCTAGCCCGGCGGCGACAAGCGCGTTCGCGGCTTGGTATTCGCCGAGGAGGGGCAGGCGCACGTCAAATGTGCGGCCCTCGTGCGCGACCGACATGCGCTGCGCGAAGCCTTCGCGCACGAGCCGCTCGAGCTTCAGGCCGTCGCCGGTCCTGCCGACGGTGAACACCAGACGGCCGGCGGCTTGCGCGGCGGCGACGACGTCCGGCGCGCCGGCGGCATCCGTATTGACGACGGCGGTGGCGCCGAGCGGTAGCAGCTCGGCGAACAGCCGCAGCTTCGCCGCCAGGTAGGCCTCTATCGTCGGGTGATAATCGAGGTGGTCGCGGCCGAGATTGGTGAAGGCGGCAGCTTTGACCCACACCCCGTCGAGCCGATGCTGATCGAGGCCATGCGAGGACGCCTCGAACGCGATGTGGGTCACGCCCTCGGCCGCGAGCTCGGCCAAAGTCTTGTGCAGCGAAATGGGGTCGGGGGTCGTCAGCGAGCCGTAGACGGTGCCGTCGGGCTTCACGAGGCCGATGGTGCCGAGCGAAGCGCTGCGATGGCCGAGCGCCGTGAAGATCTGCCGTGTGAAGTCCGCGACCGAGGTTTTCCCGCTGGTGCCCGTTACCGCAACCGCGGTCTCGGGCTGCGCGCCGTAGTAGCGCGCCGCCATCAGCGCCAGCGCGTGACGCGGCTCCTGTGCGCGCAGAACAGGAACCGCCGCAGTGCTCGCGACCTCTGTCGCCGCACCCGCCAGCACCGCCACCGCGCCCTTGGCGACGGCATCGGCGATGAACCGCGCGCCGTCAGCCTTGCTGCCAGCGATCGCCACGAACAAGTAGCCGGGGCGCACCTGACGGCTGTCGGCCGTCAGGCCGGCGATATCGATGCTTCCCGATCCGGGCGGAGCCGTCACATCGGCCCCCACGAGAGAGGAGAGGAGCATTTGTTCATTCAGCCTGTTTGGCTTCAACGCTTAGGGGCGCGTCACTGAGCTTCATATTTTGCAGGCAGAGTCCCGTCAAACGCCACGCCCGAAGCGCCGGCCGCGGAGGCCGACATCATGCCGAGAAGGGGCCCGATGCGCGCGATGATCTGGCCTGCGGTCGGCGCGGCGTTGAGCGCCGCCAGCACCTCGCCGCCGGCGGCGTGTGTGGGCCGGGGCTCAAACAGCAGCACGAACACGAGATACTTCGGCTTGTCGATGGGGAACGCCGCAAGGAACGAGGAGATGACGGCGCGCTCGCGGTAGCCGCCGGGGCCGGGCATCTCCGCCGTGCCGGTCTTGCCGCCGATCGCGTAGCCTGGGACAGCGGCGCGCTTTCCCGTGCCCGCAGGGTCGGTGACGTTGAGCCGCATCAGCTCGCGCATGCGTTCGCTCGTCGCCGTGCTGATGAGCGCCACCTCCTTGACGGGCTCGGCATCGGGTGGGCGCTTCAGGAACGTGGGCTCAACCTTGTGACCGCCATTCAAGAGCGCACTCGCCGCCACCGCGAACTGCAGGGGCGAGACGGCGAGACCGTGCCCGTAGGAGATGGTCATGGTTTCCACCGGCCCCCAGCGCGAGGGGAGCTGCGGCGGCGCGATCGGCCCTTCCTCGGTCTGCATGTTCGTCATGAGCCCGAGAGTCTGCAGGAAGGTCTGCAGCTTCTGCGGCCCGGCGCGCGTGGCGAGCATCGCCGCACCGATGTTCGACGAGTGAATGAACACCTCGGCGACCGAAAGCGGGCGCCCCACGGGATGCAGGTCGCGGATGGTGAAGGCGCCGGCGGCGAGCGGCTGACGCACGTCGAGCACAGTGTCGAGCCGGGCGTAGCCGCCCTCGAGCGCCAGGGCCAGCGTGACCGTCTTGAACACGGAGCCGAGCTCGAAGGTGCTGCCGGCGATCTTGTCGGCGCGCGCGGTCTCGAGACTCATGGTCGGGCGTGCGGGATCGACTTCGGGAAAGGAAGCGGAGGCGAGGATCTCGCCGGTATTGGCGTCGAGTACGAGCCCCGCGGCGCCCTTGGCCTCAAAACGGCGCATGGCGTCCTCGAGCTCGCTCTCGACGGCGTGCTGCACGCCAATGTCGATCGACAGGTGCACGGGCGCCCGCTCGGTCAGCGTCGCGCTCTGAACCGCATCGACGCCGATCGAGTCATCCACATAGCGCTCGATGCCGGCGACGCCACGATTGTCGATATTGACGTAGCCGAGCACGTGACCGGCCAGCGTGCCGCCGGGATAGGCGCGACGCAGCTCACGCCGAAAGTCGAGGCCGGGGAGTCCGAGGTTGTGCACCTCCTGCGCCCTCCTGGGCGAGAGCCCGCGCCGGATCCAGACAAAGCGTCGCGAGCGGTCGGCGAGATCGTTGCGCACGGCACTTCGGTCGAGATCGGGGAATACGGAGGCGAGCTTCTCGACGATCTCGTCGCGGTCGAGCACGCGGGCCGGATCGGCGAACAGCGAATAGGCCTCGACGTCGGACGCGAGCAGGCGCCCGTTGCGGTCGACGATGTCGGGGCGCGCGTAGCTTCCGCTCACCGTCTCGCTGAGAGCGGACGTGATCTCCGACTGGCTCGGCAATGCGAGCCGTACGAGCTGGGCGCCGACCGCCATGAAGGCGAGCGCCACCAGGATCATGGCGATAAGAGTGCGCAACGGTCCGTTGGCGCGCGCTCGCGTAATGGTTTCCGGTGGTGCGTCCGGCTCGCCGCGCTGCGGCGTGATCGAGACGCTCATCTTAAGGGCCCCTTGCGGCCGGGACACGCTCAGCCCCGGCTTCGGCGAGCGCGCGCGTCATCGCCTCTTCTGGGCTTGCGGCGATCTGCTGCTCTGCGGCGGGCCGCAGGCCTTGCGCCCGCGCGATCAGCTCGATGCGCTCCGGGCGCCCGAGATGGGCGCGCTCGGCCTTCAAGACGGCGATATCGTTGCGCGCCTCGTCAATTGATCGCTCGTCTCCCTGCACGCGCGCTTCGAGCAACCGCGTATCGTAGTTAATGCCATAGAGCAGGAAGGCGCTTGCCAGGGCGAGAGCGAAGGCCGCGAGATTGACGATACGCATGGGGACGGTTTCTCCAAGCGGGTTCAAGTCTCGATCGAAGGCAACCCCAAGTCCGCTTCCTCGGCGGGCCACGGGGGGGCTTCCGTTCTGACCCCTACCCGAGCTCGTGCCGATCTGGCGCGCGGGTTCACCTCGAGTTCTCCTTTAGAAGGAGTTAATGGGCGGGGGTTAACAATCCGGAAACTCGGAGGCTTGGATTTTAACGATTGATCGGGCAGGTGGCGGGAGCCGCGGACTTCCTTGCCCGCCCGCGCGGTCAAAAACCGCTTCACGATGCGGTCCTCGAGCGAGTGGAAGGTAACGACGACGAGGCGGCCGTCGGGTTTTAGACAGCGTTCCGCCGCGCTCAAGCCCTTCGCGAGCTCGTCCAGCTCGTCGTTCACGTAGATCCGCAGCGCCTGGAAGGTGCGCGTCGCCGGGTGTCGCCCGTCCTCCTTGCGGCCACCGAGGACGCGGGACACGACATCGGCGAGCGCGCGCGTTGTCTCAATGGGGGCATCGGCTCTGGCCTTGACGATGGCACGCGCGATTGCGCGCGAGCGACGCTCCTCGCCCAAGACGTAAAGGATGCGTGCGAGCTTCTCCTCGTCCATGCCGTTGACGATATCGGCTGCGGTCCGGCCCTTGCGCGACATGCGCATGTCGAGCGGGCCGTCGGTCTGAAAGGAGAAACCGCGTTGAGGTTGGTCGAGTTGCATCGAGGAGACGCCGATGTCGAGCACGACGCCGTCGACGCGGTCACAACCCTGCTCTTCGATGATGGCGTCGAGCTCGCTGAACGGGGCCTCGCTGACGGTGAGGCGACCGGGGAACTCCGCGCACAGGCTTTGCGCGCCGGCAATCGCGCTCGGATCGCGGTCGATAGCGATGACGCGACAATCGGCAGCATTTAGAAGAGCGCGCGAGTAGCCCCCGGCACCGAACGTCGCATCGATGAAAACGTCGCCGTCGCTTGGGCTTAAGCTCTCGATGACCTCCGAGAGCAGCACGGGGATGTGGCGGGTGGTGTCCGGCTCAGTGGGTGTGGCCTCTCGCCGTCCGCGACGCGCCGTCATCCCCGTGCTCCCTCGTCACCGTCATCCTCCGAGAGGGAGGGACGGTTCCCCGCGCCGAAGAGCTTGCGAGTGTGGTGGACCTTTTCGCGCGCGCGCTCACGCCGGTCTGCGAAGCGGCCTGGCTCCCACATCTGAAACTTGTCACCCAGGCCGACAAACGTGACCTGGGTTGTGAGACCTGCGTGCGCGCGAAGGTTCTCAGGAAGGCTGATGCGACCGTCCCCGTCGAGGGTGAGGACCTGAACGTCGCCATAGAGTGCGACAGAGAGCTCATCGCGCTCGTCCGAATAATCCGGCAGGCCCGAGAGAAGCCCGTCGATTTTTTTTGCAAGTCTCTCGCCGCCTGCATCGAGAGCAGGAGCCTCGAGCGCGGGGTAGCAGTAGATGCCGCCGGCGCTGGAGTGAGCGTAGCCGTCGCGCTCGAGCACGGCGCGGAACGGGGCAGGGATCGAGACCCGGCCTTTGGCGTCGATCTTGTTGGTGAATGTCGAGACAAAGCGCTCCATCCCCTGCTCAAAGCCTCGCGCACCACTCGAAAGACGCCACATCGGGCGAGCGAATTCGCCCCCGATTGCTCCCATCGCACCGGCGGGCCGTGGCGGTCGCTCGAGGCCTCAGCCCTCTTTCTTTCGAGGTCCGGCGCCCTGCCACGTACCCTGCCCGGTGCGGACGGGCATGTATGGGATCGCATGGGAAATTCTGGTCGTCAATGGTCTATTAACTAATTCTCGTGGGCTGGCGCGCCGAGCCGTTGCGGCGCGCGCTCAAATCCGCTCCCCACGCCCGCATTTCGGCGGCTAAATAGAATGGGTGGCAGGATTGCCACCGGACGGCTCAATCTCGCCGAGGCGATGCAATCCGAGCTGCACGCGGTGGCGCGGCTTCAGAGTTCAATACGCAACATGATGCGGCAAGTGCGTGCGGCGATTCTCGGTGGCCTACTGGGCGGCTTGCTGTTCGCGTGCTTCAGTTCGTTTTGCGCGAGCGCCCCTGCGGGATCGGGCTACCGAATCGCGCTCGAGGTGCCGGGCCGCCCGGTGACGGCGCTCTACGCCGAGGAATCGGGCGAAGGGCCGCCGCTGATCCTCCTGCACGGCCTCGGCGGTTCACTCTTCACCTGGCGGCACGTCGTGGCGGCGCTGTCACGGGAGCACCGGGTAATCGCACTCGACCTCAAGGGCTTCGGGCAATCGGACAAGCCGTTCGACGAGCACTACTCGGCAGCCGATCAAGCCGCCCTCGTCTCCGCCTTCATCCGCAAGCGGGGGTTGAGCGGCGTCACCCTTGTCGGCCATTCGTTCGGCGGCGTGGTCGCCCTGCGTACCGCGCTCGATTTTTCGCGTGAGCCGGGGGCAATCGCGCGCCTCGTCGTCATGGACACACCAGCGCTGCAGCAGGACCTTTCCGACGGCGACTGGTTCTTCAGCGTGCCCGGCCTGCCCTACGCGGCCATGGCCGTCACGCCGCCCGAGTTCATGACGCGCATGATGCTGCGGCTTGTCAGCGCGCCCGGGCGCGTCGTGCCGGAAAGCGACGTCCGCGGATATGCGGCGCCGTTCTACGATCTCGGTAGCCGGCATGCGTTCATCGCCACCGGCCAGTCGATCATCGATACGAACGGCCCGAAGATGGGTCGAGCCTACCGGAGCATCGCGCAGCCAGCGCTCATCGTCTGGTGCCGGCGCGACCGCATCGTGCCGGTTGCCACCGGCCGCCGGCTGGCGCATGTGCTGCCCAATGCGCGCCTGGCGATTCTCAACAGGTGCAACCATCTTCCGCAGGACGAGGTGCCGGAAGCTCTGCTGTCGACGTTGCTTCCGTTCCTCGGCGGCTGAGCAACCGTCCAAGACGGGCGGCATCTTTTCGGGGCCCGCCGGCTCCGTCATTCCGAAGGATGGATCTGATGACCTACGTGCGCTCGATGTGCGCCATCGGCCAGCGCGGGCAGCTCGGCCTCAACGGGCAGCTTCCCTGGGAAGGGGCCAAGGCGCCCGAGTACAAAGCCGACGTGGAGCGCTTCTGGAGCGAAACCCGCGGCAACGTGATTCTGGCGGGACCGCGCACCTATCACTCGATCCCCGCCTTCGCGCACAAGGAGCGGACCATCGTCGAGCTGAGATCCAGCATGGATCCCGAGGCGACGATCGCCCGGTTTCCCGGCCGCATCATCTTCATCGGCGGGGGCCCGCCGGTGTGGGACGTGTACGCCCGCTACATCCAGCACTGGGACGTCACGCGGCTCCCCTACGACGGCGAGGCGGACCGATGGTTCGATCCGGCCTGGCTCGTCGCGGGAGTGCGCGTTGATGTGAAATAGCTCTTACCAGCAGCAGCGGCGACCGTAGCCGTAACCCACATAGCCGTAGCCATAGTAGGCTGCACGCGGATAGTAGACAGCACGCGGATAGTAGGTGCCGGCGGGGCCATAGACGGTGCCACAGCAAGCGCGGTACAGCGGCCGCGGATAATAGGCGTAGGCCGGCGGGACGACATAGACGACGGGCGGCCCGTAATAGACGCGCGGATAGAGCGGCGCGTAGTCCGCGTACCAGCGGTAGCTGTGCCAGGCGGCGGCTGGACCTGTGCTCGCAGCCAGGGCCGCCAAGCCCGCCGCAGCGCCAACGATTGCCGATAACTGCTTGCGCATGTCGATCTCCATGAACCCTCGCGCCATCGACGCTAGGCCTCAATCTTTACCGCGATCTTGCGCTTCGGAAGCGCATTTGGCGCAACACATTTTTATGGTTAATGCGCACTCTCGCGGCGTCCGAAAACGTGTCAGGATCCTGCGGCGAAGTCGCTGAAGATGAAGAAGAAATTACCAGCCGGCCTGTAAGCCGGGTTCTGTCTGGAGGGTTGCCCCTCCGCGACGGCCATTCGTCTGGGACGCCCATTGCTGAGCGCCTCGAGCAATCAACCCGGGTGGCGGGCCTGAAGACGGACCTGGCGCCGCGCTTTCGCGCGCACCCGGCCACCCCTATTTGATCTTGCTCCCGGTGGGGTTTGCCCTGCCGCCGACGTTGCCGCCGGCGCGGTGCGCTCTTACCGCACCCTTTCACCCTTACCTGGGCAAGCCCAGGCGGTTTGCTTTCTGTGGCACTTTCCCTGGGGTCGCCCCCGGCGGCCGTTAGCCGCCACCGTGTCTCCATGGAGCCCGGACTTTCCTCCACCGGATTTGCTTTAATGGGCCACAGTCGCCCGCAATCCCGGCAGCGGCCGTCCGGCCGGCTGGTAGGGGGAATAAGGGCGCATCGGACCGCGCCGTCAAGGGACATCGCGAGCGACGTTGGCATGACCTAATGTACGGGGTGTCATGAACGAATTGCGCCCGGACATGCGCGGATTGCCCCTGACATTGATCTTCGACGGGGATTGCGGGATCTGCCGCACCTGGGTCGACTACTGGGGGAAGCTCACGGACGACCAGATCGTCTACCGCTCCTACCAGGAGGCGGGGAAAGATTTCCCGCAAATCCCGCTTCCCGAGTTCCAACGCGCGATGCAGCTCATCGAGCCCGACGGGACCATCTACGCCGGGGCCGCTGCGACCTTCCGTCTGCTGACGTACGCGCCGGCACGGAGCTGGTGGTGGTGGCTCTATCGCTATCTGCCAGGCTTCGCGCCCTTAAGCGAGGCCGCCTACTCATTCCTGTCACAGCGGCGCGAACTCCTGACCACGATTACACGCCTCCTTTGGGGTCGCACGCTCGAGCCCGAGTCTTACGCGCTCGTGAGCTGGCTCTTTCTGCGCGGGCTCGGCGCAATCTACCTCTCGGCCTTCGTCTCGCTCGGGGTGCAGATCTTAGGTCTCGTCGGGCACGACGGCATCTCGCCCCTCGACCAGTACCTCCCTGCCGCGCACGGAGCCTGGGGCACTGCCGCCTACTGGCGCCTGCCCACGCTGTTCTGGATGGCCCCTAGCGACAATCTGCTCGTCGCCGGCACCGTCGTCGGCGCTGCGCTCGGTGTGCTCGTCATGTTGGACCGCCTCGTCCTCCCCTCGCTCGTGTCGCTCTTCGTCCTCTACCTGTCCTACGTCTATGCCGGGCAGCTGTTTATGAATTTCCAGTGGGACCAGCTCCTGCTCGAGAGCGGCTTCCTCGCGATCTTCTTGACCGGCGGCACCCGCATTGTCGTCTGGCTCTACCGCCTGCTCGTATTCCGCTTCTTATTTCTCGCGGGCGTCGTGAAGATCGTCTCCGGCGATCCGACCTGGCGCAGCCTAACCGCGCTTCAGTATCACTTCTGGACCGAGCCGCTGCCGACACCGCTCGCCTGGTACGCCGCGCAGCTCCCGGACTGGCTGCTCTCGGCGCTCACGGGGCTCACTCTCGCCATCGAGCTCGTTGTCGTGTTCCTGATCTTCCTGCCGCGGCGACCGCGCGCGGTGGCCGGCATCCTGGCGATGGCGTTCCAGCTCGCGATCATCCTCACCGGCAACTACAATTTCTTCAACCTGCTGACGATGCTCTTGTGCCTGTTCCTGTTCGACGATGGGCAGCTCCGCCGCATCCTGCCGCCTGCACTCGCGGCGCGGATCAAGGCGCGGGTGCCGCAGCCCGGATGGTCCGCCGCCGTGCTGGCGACGCTCGTCGCGGTCATCGCCGTACCGGTGGGACTGAACCTGATCTGGACGCCCGTGGCGGGGTTCAACCTTCCCCTCGCTGGGTGGCTCACCGAGGCCATTGCGCCATTCGGCATCGTGAACCCCTACGGCGTCTTTGCCGTGATGACGACCACGCGGCCGGAGATCATCGTCGAAGGCTCTGATGACGGGCAGACCTGGCGCGAATACGAGTTCCGCTACAAGGCCGGCCCCACGAGCCGGCCGCTCAAATGGAACATCCCCCACCAGCCGCGGCTCGACTGGCAGCTCTGGTTTGCCGCCTTCGAGGGCGCCGGCCAGAACCGCTGGATCGAGGGCTTCTTGTTCAGGCTGTTGCAGGGGAGCCCGCAAGTGCTGGCCCTGCTCGCGTCAAACCCGTTCCCCGGGCATCCGCCAAAGTTCGTGCGCGCGTTGCTCTACGACTACCGCTTCTCCGACGTGAGCTTGAGGGCGCGAACCGGCGAGGTGTGGGTGCGCCGGCTCGAGGGCACGTACTTCCCGCAGGTGAGCCTAGAGGATTTTTCGCAGGCGGCACGTTGAAAGTGCAATGGCGGGCACTGACCTCACCTCTCCCAGGGGGAGAGGTCGGGCCGAGATGCGAAGCATCGCGAACCGGGTGAGGGGAGGTGCGCTCTATCGAGGTCGTAACCCCTCACCCGCGCCACCGGCTGACGCCGGTGCCGCGACCTCTCCCCTTGGGAGAGGTGAAGCGCCCCGCGGTCATTGCCCTCAGCCCGCATCGCTTGAAATGCGCGTCGGTTCAATGATAGCAGTCTCGGAAAGCCCTGCCGTCCACACCCGAGGAAACGCTGCATATGAGTATTTTGTCCGCCTTCAAGTCCAAGGACCCCAGTCAGCCGACACCCCAAGAAGCCCCCACCACAAATCCGAAAGTCCTGAAGTTCGTCGAGGAGGCGAAGGCCCTCTTCAAGCCGGAGAACGTCGTCTGGTGCGACGGCTCCAAGGCCGAGTATCAGGCGCTTCTCAAGTCGCTGGTCGACGGCGGCACAGCCATGTGGCTCAACCCCGAGAAGCGGCCCAACTCCATCCTCGTGCGCTCCGACCCCCTCGATGTCGCCCGCGTCGAGGACCAGACGTACATCTGCTCCAAGAGCAAAGACGATGCCGGCCCGACCAACAACTGGTTCGACCCGGCCGAGATGAAGGTGACGCTGACCAAGCTTTACGACGGAGCCATGGCGGGGCGCACCATGTACGTGCTCCCCTACTCCATGGGCCCTATTGGCTCGCCCATCGCCGGCATCGGCGTCATGGTGACCGACAGCGCCTACGCTGTCGCCAACATGCACATCATGACGCGCGTAGGCGAGAAGGTGTGGAAGGCGCTCGGCGACAGTGAGGATTTCGTCCGCGGCATGCACACCGTCGGCTACCCGCTATCGACGCCCACGACCGCCGACGTCCCCTGGCCGTGCAACAAGACGAAGTACATCTCGCACTTCCCGGAGACGCGCGAGATCTGGTCCTACGGCTCGGGCTACGGCGGCAACGCGCTCTTGGGCAAGAAGTGCCACGCGCTGCGCATCGCTAGCGTGAAGGCCCGCGATGAGGGCTGGATGGCCGAGCACATGCTCATCCTCAAGCTGACGAACCCCGTGGGTAAGTCGAAGTTCATCGCCGCGGCGTTCCCGTCCGCGTGCGGCAAGACCAACCTCGCCATGCTGACACCGACCATCCCGGGCTGGAAGGCGGAGACGATCGGCGACGACATCTGCTGGATGAAGTTCGGCGACGACGGGCGGCTTTATGCCATCAACCCCGAGACCGGCTTCTTCGGGGTGGCGCCCGGCACCTCCGACGAGAGCAACGCCAACGCGATGAAGACGCTCAACGCCAACATCATCTATTCGAACGTCGCGCTCACCGACGACGGCGACGTGTGGTGGGAGCAGATGACCTCGAAGCCGCCGGCGCACACGGTCGACTGGATGCGCCGCTCGTGGACGCCGGCCTCGGGCCGCCCAGCCGCCCACCCCAACTCCCGCTTCACGGCGCCCGCTGCTCAATGCCCAGTCATCGCCAAGGAGTGGGAGGACCCCAAGGGCGTGCCGATCGACGCCATTCTCTTCGGCGGCCGGCGCGCGACAGTCGTGCCGCTCGTCATGGAGGCGCTCAACTGGGTGCACGGCACCTTCCTGGGCTCCATCATGGCCTCGGAGAAGACCGCCGCCGCGGCCGGCAAGATCGGCGATCTGCGCCGCGATCCGATGGCGATGCTGCCCTTCTGCGGCTACCACATGGGCGACTACTTCGCCCACTGGCTGAAGATGGGCGAGAAGGGCGGCGCCAAGATGCCGAAGATCTTCTACGTGAACTGGTTCCGCAAAAACGCGGACGGCAAGTTCATGTGGCCGGGCTACGCCGAGAACAGCCGCGTGCTGAAGTGGATCTTCGAGCGTTGCGACGGTAAGGCTGCCGCGGTCGACACCCCGGTCGGCAAGCTGCCGGCCGAGGGCGCCATTGATACCAACGGCGTCAAAGTCGATCCTGCCGACATGAAGGAGCTGACGAGCGTCGACAAAAGCGGTTGGAAGGCGGAGCTGCCGCTGATGAAAGAGCACTTTGCTACTTTCGGCGCCAAGCTGCCGAAGGCGCTCGGCGACGAACTCGCCGCGCTGGAGAAGCGGCTGGGTTAGGCGGGCTCAGCGACTGCACGGGAACTTGAGGCCGCGCGATCACCTCGCGCGGCCTTTGCGATTTCAGGTCACCGAGGCCTCTCCGCCTGGCAGCGGGCGCAGCTCACTTCTTGGCACGCGAAATCTTTTCCAGTTCAGCGAGGCGCTTCTTGGCGGCACTGAGCTCGGCGAGAATCTCGTGCGTCACCGCTCCAGTGAAAATGGCCTGGGAGTCAATCTGCAGTTCGTTGATCCGGGCTCGCAGTCGCTTGATTTCGTCCTCGTTGTCCATTTTGCTCTCCATGAGCGTCTTGCTTGCGACCTCGTCGCGCGCCCTAGTAGGCTCAGCTGGTAGCCAAATAGTTAGCCGTAAAGATCACCGTCGCGATAGAGGCTCCTCAACGCCTTCAGTCAATTCCCCGACGCCAAAGCCCCCGCAAATGTGAGCAGCGCGCTACACCGGCGAGGCCGACTTTCGCAGCGTAGGCACCATATTCCTTGACGGCGCCGCGATTGGCGCATGGAATGCCCGAAGACGGAGGCAGCGCCCATGCCCAACGTGCTCATGGTGTTCCCCAGGTTCAACCAGCACTCGTTCTGGAACTTGCAGGCCGTCTGCGACACCTATGGCTCGCGCGCCCAGTCTCCCCCACTCGGCATGATGACGCTCGCGGCGATGCTGCCCCAGGGCTGGGACGTGCGCCTCGTCGACCGCAACGCGGATGTTCTCAAAGATAGCGACCTCGACTGGGCCGACATGGTGATGACGGGCGGCATGCTGCCCCAGCGCGTCGACACCCTCACCCTCATCGATCTGGCGCACGCACATAATAAGCCCGTGGTGGTCGGCGGCCCCGATCCGATGTCGATCCCCGAGGTCTACAAGGCCGCCGACTTTCGCGTGCTGGGCGAGGCCGAAGGCATCATCGGCGAGTTCATCGCGGCATGGAACGCAGGTCAGCGCTCCGGCACCTTCGAGGGCGAAAAGTTCCAGGTCGACGTGACGACCACGCCGGTGCCCCGCTTCGATTTGATCGAGTTCAAGCGCTACTCCTACATGGGCGTGCAGTTCAGCCGCGGCTGCCCGTTCAACTGCGAGTTCTGCGACATCATCGAGCTCTACGGCCGCGTGCCGCGCTCCAAGACGAACGAGCAGATGCTGGCCGAGCTGGAAGCGCTCTACGTCGCTGGCTACCGCGGCCACATCAACTTCGTCGACGACAACCTCATCGGCAACAAGAAGGCCTTAAAGCGGTTCCTGCCCGCGCTGCAGGCCTGGCAGCGGTCGCACGGTTTTCCCTTCGAGTTCTCGACCGAAGCCTCGATGAACCTCGCCGACGACACCCAGCTCCTGCACATGCTGCGCGACGCCAACTTCTTCGGCATCTTCGTCGGCATCGAGAGCCCCGACACCGATACGCTGATCGCGATGCAGAAGAAGCAGAACACGCGGCGCGATCTCGTCGAGGGCATCCACAAGCTCTACGACGCCGGCATCGTGGTCATAGCGGGCTTCATCGTCGGCTTCGACACCGAGAAGCGCAGCGTCGCTCAGGGCATGATCGACTGCATCGAGGCGATGAGCATTCCCGTGTGCATGGTCGGGCTGCTGACGGCGTTGCCGAACACGCAATTGACGCGCCGGCTCGAGCGCGAGCAGCGGCTCTTACCTCTCGTCGTCGAGCAGGGCGACCATTGCACCGAGGGCCTCAACTTCGTCACCGCGCGCCCGCGCCGCGACATCCTCGCCGACTATCGCGACGTGCTGGCGGCCGTTTACAGCCCCGAGGCCTTCTTCGGGCGCTTGCGCACGGTGTGCCGGGCGCTGAAGCCGCCGCGCCACCCGGTGAAGCTCGAGCCGCGCGTGCTGGCGCACAACCTGAAATTCTTCGGGCGCGTGATGTGGCGGATGACGTTCGTCGAGCGCGAGTACGCGCGCCACTTTTGGCACACGCTGGTCTCGACCGCATGGCACAACCCCTACACGCTCAAATACATGATCTTCCACATCGCCTTCTATTTGCACTTGGGGCCGTTCGCGCAGTTCGTCATCAAGCGGCTCGAGCAGGAGATGAACGAGCTCGACCGGGCTCCGCCCGTGCGCCACGCGACCCGCGTCGGCACCCCGCAGCTCGTGGCCGCCGCGGCGTCCTAAGATTACCGGAAGCTTTCGAGAAGCTTACGGCCGGCGCTCGTGCCGCAGCTGTGCGACATCAACCTGCCAATGTTCTCGTTCTTGTAGCCGGGATGAGATGCATCCAGGAGCTTCCACCAGAATGAACCTACGAACGCTAATCACCGCGATCGCGGCCGTCGCGACGCTGGGCGTTGCGGCAGCACATGCCGAGCCCGGCTACGCGACCGCCAACGTCAACATGCGCACCGGCCCCGACACGGAGTTTCCCAGCGTCGGCGTCATCCCTGAGGGAGAGCCCCTCTACGTCGAGGGCTGCCTGCAGGACGAGTCCTGGTGCGACGTCCGCTGGGCCGACAACCGCGGCTGGGTCTTCAGCGAGTACATCGGTTTCGACTATCACGGGCAGACCGCTTTCCTACCCGACGTCGGCATAGCGGCCTTCGGCATCCCCGTTGTGGGCTTCGTCGCCGCCGACTATTGGGGGCGCTGGTACCGAGGCCGTCCCTGGTATGCCGAGCACGCGCGGTGGGAGGCCTTCAAGTGGCATCCGCGCGTCGGCTGGCATGCTCCTCCCCCGGGGCCCCGACATGAGGGCTGGTGGCGGGCGGGGTACGCGGCGCCTGCCGGCATGCGTCCGCCTCCGGAGCACGGCTGGCGGCGACCCGAGCGGCATGAGCGGCGCGAAGAGCGGCGCGAAGATCGCCGCGACGACAGACGCGACGATCGGCGCTGAGCCGATCGCCAGCAGCTGACATGCAAACGCCCGCGGTTCCTCCGCGGGCGTTTCGCGTTGTGGGTCCGGAAAGAGCGCTCAGGTCAGAGCCGGCACGGTCAGCGTCGCGACAAGCCGCGTCAGCGTATCGAGCGTGCCACGGTCGAGCTTGCCGTCGGCGCAGGCGGGGCGGAAGTGGAGCTGGAAGGCGCGCAGCACAATGATCGTCCACTGGTCGAGGCGGCCGTTAACCTCGATGTTGTAGCCGTAGCGGCGCAAGAGCTCCTGCGCTTCCGCGATGTCGGCCGACTCATCGTTGACGGTGTAGCTGCGGCCGCTGCTCTCGGGGGCCGCCGGCTCGACCCAATGCCCGACGCCGTTTTGAGCGAGCCACGCCCAGCCGAACTTCTCGCCGGGATCGATCTTGCGCCCGGGCGCAACGTCGGAGTGGGCGAGGATGCCGGCGGGCGCAATCGCACGCCGCTGCGCGATGTCGCGGCAGAGCGTGGCTACGGCTTGCATCTGCTCCGCGGGGAAGTCCGGGTACCCGTGCTCGTGGCCGGGGTTCTGGATCTCGATGCCGATGGAGGCGGAATTGATGTCGGTCTCGCCCGCCCAGTGCGACGCGCCGGCGTGCCACGCGCGCAGGCCTTCAGGCACCATCTGCGTGATCTCCCCTGTGTCGTCGATCACGTAATGGCAGGAGACCTTGCTCCTGGGGTGCGCCAGCCAGTGGATGGCCTTCGCCGCCGACGGCATGCCGGTGTAGTGCAACAGGATGAGGCTCGGCCGGCAGCCCTTTCTGCGCTCGCCCGTATTCGGCGAGGGATGCAGCGCATCGACGAGCTTGCTGTCGGCCTTCATCGTCATGAAATCGTCTCCTGAGAGTGGCGGCTCCCCTCGCGCTCCTTCACAATGGCGTCGTAGGCGGCGTTGATGGCAGCCAACCTGCGGTCGGCGGCGATGCGGAATTCCGCCGGCACGCAGCTCGCGGACAATCGGTCGGGGTGGTGCTCGCGCACGAGCGCGCGGTGGCGGGCTTTCAGTTCGGCATCCGAGAGGTCCGGCGACACACCGAGGATCGCATAGGGGCTGCGCGGGTCGTGGACGTAGGTGGCGCGGATGGCGAGGTATTCGCCTCTGTTGATGCCGAAGATGGTGGCGACCGTCTCGAGGAAGCGGTCCTCGGCCGGATGCAGGATGCCGTCGGCCGCTGCGATGTGGAATAGGCACGCGAGCACGGACGACAGAAGCTCCGGCTCGTCCTTCAGCATGCGCGCGACGCGGCCCGCGTGGATCTCGTAGCCCGCCACGTCGCGCTTGGCGAGATCATAGAGGCGGCGCACGTTCTTGGCCTCATCCGGCGGGATCGCGAACAGCCGCTCGAAGGCGCGCTCCTCCACGGGCAGCGCAACGCCATCGGCCTTCGCCATCTTGGCGGCGAGCGTGGTGACGGCACTTGTAAAGGCGACGGTGCGGTGCGCGGGCGTGCGCTCGCGCGTACGATCGAAGCCGAGCTTCGCCCACAGCCCGTGCAGGGCCTCGCGCAATCCCCCGGTCCTCGATCCCATAGCCTGCGATAGCTTCAATGCCATGCCCCACCCATATCGGCATTCGTGGGCAACTTGAAGGTAGGCATTCGGTTCCTTCAGGAGTTCTTGCGGGAGCTTTCGCGGAATCTCGGGACAATTGCCGGAAAATTTACGCCGTCTCCGCCGTCGTTGCGGCGATGGGCCGCTGGTTGACGCATGCCCGCGAGCCCGGTAGCTCAACTCTCGGCGGCTTGGATTTCCCGCATGCGGCGCGCGAGCGACAGGTGGCATTTCTGGATTGATCGCGGCGGCACCTTCACCGATGTCATCGCGCGCTCACCCGAAGGCCGCATCCTCGCCAAGAAGCTCCTGTCGGAGAACCCAGGCGCCTACGATGACGCCGCGCTGGAAGCCATCCGCCGCTTCGTCGGCCTGGGAAGCGGCGCGCCGATCCCGGCTGAGCGCATCGCCGCCGTCAAGATGGGGACGACGGTCGCGACCAACGCGCTCTTAGAGCGCAAGGGCGACCCGACTCTGCTCGTCATCACGCGCGGGCTCAAGGATCAGCTCGAGATCGGCACGCAGGCGCGGCCCGACATCTTCGCCAAGCGCATCATCAAACCGGAGATGCTTTACGATCGCGTCGTCGAGGCGGACGAGCGCGTGCGCGCGGATGGGACGATTGAGACGCCGCTCGACCTTGCCGCGCTCGAGGCGCAGCTGCGGCGGGCGCGCGCCGACGGCATAGACGCCGTGGCGATCGTGTTCATGCATGCCTACGCTTGGCCCGAGCACGAGCGCCAGGCGGCCGCGCTCGCGCGCGACCTCGGATTCGGCCAGGTGTCGCCGAGCCATGAGGTCTCGCCGCTGATTAAGCTCGTGCCGCGCGGCGACACCGCGGTCGCCGACGCCTATCTCTCGCCCATCCTGCACCGGTACGTGGAGAAGGTCGCGGGTGCACTCGGCGACGGCATCAGACCCAGAGGGTCAGGCACCGTGACTGTGTCGTGGGGCGAGGGTGTTGGGTCTGACACCACAATCTTGTTCATGGCCTCCTCCGGCGGCCTGAAATCGGCGCAGACGTTCCGCGGTCGCGACGCGATCCTGTCGGGCCCCGCGGGCGGCGTGGTCGGCATGGCCGAGACGGCAAAGCGCGCGGGCTTTAAACGCGTCATCGGTTTCGACATGGGCGGCACGTCGACCGACGTCGCGCACTTCGCCGGCACCTACGAGCGTGCTTTCGAGACGCAGATTGCCGGCGTGCGCCTCGCGGTGCCGATGCTGCGCGTGCATACGGTCGCAGCCGGCGGCGGCTCGATCATCACTTACGACGGCACAAGATTCCGAGTAGGTCCGGAGAGCGCCGGCGCCAATCCGGGGCCGAAGTGCTACCGGCGCGGCGGCCCGCTCACGGTGACGGACGCCAACGTCATGCTCGGCAAGCTCGACGCCGCGTATTTCCCCAAGATCTTCGGACCCAACAGCGATGAACCACTCGACGCCGACGCCGTGCGGAGGGGCTTCGCCGAGCTCGCGGCCCGTGTCGGCGATGGGCGCACGCCGGAAGAGGTCGCCGACGGCTCTATCCGCATCGCGGTCGAGAACATGGCCAACGCCATCAAAAAGATCTCGGTCGAGCGCGGCTACGACGTGACCGAGTATGCGCTCAACTGCTTCGGCTCTGCGGGCGGCCAGCACGCATGCCTCATCGCCGACTCGCTTGGAATGGAGACCATTCTAATCCATCCACTGTCGGGGCTGCTCTCGGCCTACGGCATGGGGCTCGCACCCATGCGCTCGAGCCGCGAGCGCTCGCTCGAGATGCCGCTCGACGCGGATGCGATGCGGACCATCGAGAGCCTCGCCTACGAGCTCGGCAGCGCCACCACCGAGGAGCTGCTCGACGAGGGCGTCGAGCACGACGACATCGCCATCGAAACGCATTTGCACCTGCGCTACACCGGCACCGACACGGCGCTGCCGGTCGAATTGTCGGAGCCCGGAATCATGCGCCGCGATTTCGAGGCGCTGCACCGGCAGCGCTTCGGCTTCGTCTCGCCGGAGAAAGCGATCTTCGCCGCCGCGATCGAAGTCGAAGCCGTTGCGTACGAAGTTGTCGACGAGGCCGCGGAGACTTCGCCTGTCGCGGCGTCGGACAAAGGAGCTGGGAAGCTCACCCGCTTTTACTCGCGCGGGAGCTGGCACGACGCCCCCGTCGTGAAACGGGAGGACATGGGACCTGGTTATGCGCTTGCCGGGCCTGCACTCGTCATCGAGCCGAACCAAACCGTCGTCGTCGAGCCCGGCTGGAAGCTCGAGGTCTCCGCGATAAACGACCTCGTCCTCACCCGCGCAGAGCCGCGCGCGCGCGAGAAGCTCGGCGCCAAGGCCGATCCGGTGCTGCTAGAGGTATTCAACAACCTGTTCATGGCGATCGCCGAGCAGATGGGCGAGGCACTGCGCAACACGGCGCAGTCGGTGAACATCAAGGAGCGGCTCGATTTCTCCTGCGCGGTGTTCGACACTCGCGGCCGGCTCGTCGCTAACGCGCCGCACCTGCCGGTGCATCTGGGCTCCATGGACCGCTCGGTGGAGACGATCATCCGCCTGCGTGGGCCCGAGATGCGCCCAGGCGACGCCTATATGCTCAACGCACCCTACAACGGCGGCACGCATTTGCCCGACATCACCGTGGTGACGCCGGTGTTCGATGCGCAAGGCGCCGAGGTTCTGTTCTATGTCGCGAGCCGCGGACACCACGAGGACATCGGCGGCCTCACGCCCGGGTCGATGACGCCGCGCGCCACCACCATCACGCAGGAAGGCGTCTACATCGACAACGTGCAGCTCGTCGCCGGCGGGCGCTTCCTCGAGGCGGAGACACGCGCGCTTCTGACCGACGCGCAATATCCAGCGCGCCAGCCCGACAAGAACATCGCCGACCTCAAGGCGCAGGTCGCCGCCAACGCCAAGGGCGAGGCCGAGCTGCATCGGGTGGTTGAGCACTTCGGGCTCGATGTCGTGCGCGCCTACATGGGGCACGTGCAGGACAACGCCGAGGAGAGCGTGCGCCGGCTGCTCGCGCGCCTCAACGACGGCCGCTTCCGCGTCGAGACCGACCAGGGCACGGCGGTCGAGGTGTGCATCACCGTCGATCGGGAGCGACGCACAGCGAAGGTCGACTTCAGCGGCACGAGCCCACAGCAGCAAAACAACTTCAATGCGCCCGAGCCGGTGACGCGAGCTGCCGTGCTCTACGTCTTTCGCGTGATGGTGGAGGAGCCGATCCCCATGAACGCAGGCTGCCTCAAGCCGATCGAGATCGTGCTCCCGGAAGGATCGATGCTGAGCCCCGCCTACCCCGCCGCCGTTGTCGCCGGCAACGTGGAGACGAGCCAGATCGTGACCAACTGTCTATTCGCGGCGTTGAATGCGCTCGGCTCCACGCAGGGCACGATGAACAACCTCACGTTCGGGAACGAGCGCGTGCAGTACTACGAGACGCTGTGCTCGGGCGCGCCGGCGGGACCGGGCTTTAGCGGCGCCGCCGCCGTGCACGTGCACATGACCAACACACGGCTGACCGACCCCGAGGTCCTGGAGCTGCGCTATCCCGTGCTCGTCGAGGAGTTCTCGATACGGCGCGGCTCCGGCGGGAAGGGCAAGTGGAAGAGCGGCGACGGCACCCGGCGCGTGATCCGGTTCCTGGAGCGCATGGACTGCGCCATCCTCTCCGGCTACCGCGAGGTGCGCCCGTTCGGGCTTATCGGAGGCGAGCCGGGAGAGGCGGGGGAGAACCTCGTGCGCCGGAACGACGGGCGGCTCGAGCGGCTCAAGGGGTGCGACCAGACCGTGCTGCAGGCGGGCGAGGCAATCATCATCGTCACGCCCACGGGGGGCGGCTTCGGCGCGGCCTGAGACGGTCGATCAGGCGCCGGCCTTGGCCCTCTTCGCCCACGCTTCCGCATTGAGGCACAGGATCTCAAACAGCATCTGCGCGCCGGCCAGCGCGGTGATCCCGGCGGAATTGAACGGGGGCGACACTTCGACCAGATCGCCGCCGATGAAATCGAGACCGCGCAGGCCCTGCAGCAGCCGCTTGGCCTCATACGAGGTCAGGCCGCCGACGGCCGGCGTCCCCGTGCCCGGCGCGAACGCGGGGTCGAGGCCATCGATGTCGAAGCTGATATAGGCCGGGCTCTCGCCGATCACCTCCCGCGTCCTCTTGATGACGTTCGCCAGCCCCATGTCGTGGAACCGATTGATGTCGATGACCGTCATCCCGGTTTCATCGGCAAACGGTCTTTCGAACTCCGTGTAAGGGTCGCGTAGTCCGATGTGCACGGTGCGCTTTGGATCGAGCACTCCCGCCTGCACGCCGTTCCAGAACGGAGAGCCGTGATGCAGTGTCGAGCCGGAGATGGTTTCTGCGGTATCGAAGTGGGCGTCGATATGCACGAGGCCAACCGGAGTATTGGCGCCCAGGGCCTTGAGGATCGGGAAGGTGATCGAGTGGTCGCCTCCGACCGTTATCGGGACAACATTGGCCGCGTGCAGTCGCTGGTAGAATGCAAAGATCTCGTCGATCATCCGCCGAAGGTCGAAGGCACTCGGTATCGGCACGTCGCCGATGTCCCGCACCCGGCACAGGCTCATCGGGCTTATGTTGGTCAGCGGATTGAAGTAGAGCACATTGCAGGATTGAGAGCGGACCTCGCGCGGTCCGTGACGGGCACCCGTTCGCTGGGTGAGGCCGGCGTCCATCGGCAAGCCGACCAGGGCAATGTCGGTCTCCGCCAGATTACGGGTGTGCTTGGCCCGAAAGAACGTGGCGATGCCCGAATAGGTCTTGATGTATTCGTCGAAGTCGCACGAGGTCGAAGATTCGATCATGCTCTTCGCGGCCAGCACGTCCATTTTCGCGCTCCTTTAGCTGCGACCTTCTATGGATGTGCGGGCATTGATATGGTTAGACGAGGAAACGCGGGCTTAAAGTGAAGCTTACACGAAGCTTAACGGCGTGATGCCGACGCGCACTAAGTTGTGGCCTTTCCGCGATTTTAAGGACCTGCCCTCTTGTCGGGCCCATACGCATCCCCAATCATAGATGGTAGAGCTCGCGCATAAGCGGGAAGAAAAAATGATCTTAGCGGCACACGCCGGCCGAAACTGGCTAAGCGTCCTCGCGATAGCTATGGCGCTCAGCGTTGGCGCCGCGGCCGGCCCGTACGACCCTGTGCCGATGAACGGTGCCGACTTCACCGCGCGCGACATCGCCGTGACCTTGTTCAAGGCCAAGGCCGGCGAGCCGATCGATTACTCGCATCACAACCTCATGTACCTCGATCTCGCGGGACTCGACTTCAAAGGTGCCAAGCTTGCCCATTCCGATCTCTTCGGCGTCGACCTTACCGGTTCCAACCTGAGGGGCGCCGATCTCTCGAACACGCGCCTCGATCGCACCGTGCTCATCCACACCGATCTCGCGGGAGCCAATCTCAGCGGGGCCACGATCCTGCGGCCGACGGTCTATACCGATCTCGAAGAGAATCTCGCAGATGCGCCGAGCTTCGCCGGAGCGAACTTGAAGGGCATCCGCGTGATGGCCAAGATGTCAGGGGCGGACTTCCACGGCGCCGATTTGACGGGAGCCAATTTGAGCCCGCTTGAAGCGCGCCCGGGCCAGGGCACCATCACGACGCTTGCCAAGAACGTGCTCAAATCCTGCGATTTCTCGCGTGCCATAATGCGAGGGGTCAATCTCGACCGGGCCTTGCTGACCTACTCGCACTTCGCCGGCGCCGACCTGCGCGATGCCAATCTCAAGGGTGCCGATCTCTCCAAGGCCGACCTCACCGGTGCCGACCTCACGGGCGCGAACCTGACCGGAGCCGACCTCGACGGCGCCATTCTGCTCGGTGCGAAGGGTCTCGACGCAGTGACGGGGCTGTCGACCGCGCTCAACTTCGACAAGACGATACGTTGATCGCCCAAACGAAGAGCCAGGACGCGCGCTGCATCCTGGCTCTCGTCGTCTAATTTGTCGGCCGTTTCAGACTGCCGGCACGCTGCCCTGCGGACCGGGCGAAGGACGCGAGCGGCGGTCGGCCATGAACTGGTCGAACTCATCCTTGTCCTTGGCCTTGCGCAGGCGGTCGAGGAACTCGCGGAACTCGCGCTGCTCCTCCTCGAGCCGGCGCAGCGTCTCCTCGCGGTAGTCGTCGAAGGCGCGGTTGCCGCTCGACGGGAAGCCGCGCATCTCGCGGCCCCAGCGCTCCATTTTGCGATCCCAATTGTCGGACATCCGCTGTTGCCAGCGGCTCATCTCACCTTGCCGTCCACATCCCATGCGTCCGCTCCAGATCAAGTAGGCCAGAATTGCGAGGCCTATCGGCCAGAACAGGATGAAGCCGACGACCATGACGGCAATCCAAGCAGGCCGTCCGAGATCGTCGAGGGTCGCCACAACCTGGGTCATCGCAGTTCCACCTCTCATGTTAATGTTCATCACATTCACATAGGTGCCACCGGAGGGCAGCTCCGTCAAGGGGCGACGTTCGAAAAATCGCCAACGCCCTGAGGACGCCAGCAGAACATGGGTCCGGGCGTACGCGATCGGTAGGGTTGCGTGTACGAATTTTCGCGTCAGCGCGCGGGGTCGGGCGGCACCCCGAGGCCTTCCAGATAGATCAGCACGGCGGCCTCGAGCAGCTCCTCGGGCGTCATCGGAATCGTGCGCCGCGCGGCATCCCCGCGCGCAAACAGCGCCGCAATGCCGTGGCTCAGCGACCAGATGTGCAGCGCCATCATCAACGACGGTGGCCGGCGCTCCTTCGGCAGCGTCGCGATAAGCGCCTCGCAGCCCTCGCGCAGAACGGCGAAGGCGCGGTCGCCGGCCTCGCGCACCTCCGGATACTCGCCGATCGGCAGACCGGACTCGAACATGGCGGAAAACAGCGCGGGCTCCTTTTGGGCAAAGCCGAGGTAGGCGTGCCCGACGCGCTCGAAGGCCGCACGCGGCGCCGGCTTGCCACCATCCCAGGCGCGGGCGAGCGCAGTAGCAAACCCTTCAAAGCCGCGCCGCGCGACGTCGGCCATCAGCGCGTCGCGGTCGCGGAAGTGGCGGTAGGGCGCGGCGGGGCTCACGCCCGCGGCGCGCGCGGCATCGGCGAAGGTGAAGCCGGCCGGGCCCTTCTTCGAGATGAGGTCGAGTGCCGCCGCGATCAGCGCCTCGCGCAGGTTGCCGTGATGGTAGCTACGCCGCGCGCCGGGGCCGTCTTTGTGCCAGGTCATGGATGAGCTTTTAGCGTAATTCGCTCAGCGAAGGCATCCCGGGCGGAAAACATGGGGCTCGGACGGTCGAAAGCCCGCGGCTCGGTAGACTTGTCGCGCCGGGGGATACGCTCTCTTTAGCTTCGCGACCTAGCTTCGGGCGAAGACAACAAAGCCGAGGAGCCCGCATGTCGACGCTTAAGTTGGACGTCGGAGCAACCGTGCACTTCACCCGCGCTGTGGGTTCGGACGCTGCATCGAGAGCCGCCGCCCCCGTCTACCGCGTCGAGCACCTCATGAAACTTCCCGACGGCGCGACGTTCTACACCATCAGATGCGAAGCAGAGCCGTTCGAGCGCGTGGTCGCGGCCAGCGATCTCGACCCGCGTGGACGGGCGAAGAGATGAACATGCGCACCGCTCTCGGCTCCGCGCTTTTCCTCGCTTCGGCGACCTGCGGACGGGCGGAGGCCCCCGTGATCGACTTCAGCGGACAGAAGTATCACCTCGACTACGAGGATCGCGGCAAGCTCCCCGACGGCCGCTTGGGCAACGGCGTCGCCGAGTTCACGCTTCCCGGCGAGACGGTCAACGACTGGACCAAGCTGTTCGCGTTCCACTCCTATCCGGAGGCGGGCGACAACCCGGGACTCGCCGCCGCCACCCTCGGCAAGGTCGTCAAGGAGGTCAAGGAGGTCAACAAGGACGCAAACTTCGCGCTGACCGAAGATGCCAAGACCGGCGAGGCGATAATCGACTTCCTGACCTGGGCCCCCGACAGCGACGTGATGGAGTTCAACGTCTTCAAGTATGCGCGCGCCGCGAACGGGTCCGGCCTCGTTGCTCTGCAGTACGCCCAGCGGTTCAAGGCCGACGACCTCGACGTCGCCAATTTCCGCGCGCTGCGCCAACACTCGGTCGAGGAGATGGCGCGCACCGATGTCGGTCCGGCGCGCGACTATTTCGGCGGCAGCGACGCAAAGAGCCAATAGCGGCCCCGATTGAGCTCAGCCGGAGCGGCGATTGCCTGATTTGCCGGCAGATATGCGGCAGATATGGACCTGGGCGCGGCTCATGCATTGCCGACACGCTGGCTCAAGACCTTGAAAAGACCTAATCTAATGGCCACCCTTCGCCTGGCAGAAGGAAGATATTCCATGCGGCTGTCCTGGTTTCTCATCGCCGCCGTGATCGCGGTCGCCGCGATTTCGGCTCCAGCGAAGGCACGCGTGCAGCTCCAGATGCTATGCTGGGAGCCCGACATCGAATTCCCCGTCCCCTGCGACGACGACAACTGATCATTAGCGCCGCGCTCACTTGCACACGGTGTGCAGCCCATCGGGCCCGCGCCGCGCGAGGTCGACGTGCAGGTGGTCCTGGTGGTTGCTGTCGTAGTCGGGGCTGAGCACGGTAGTGAACTGGCTGCAGGCGCCCTCGTGGATCGTGCGCAGGAATGCGCGGTCGCGCAAATCCCCCCGCCAGCCGCTCCTCACCGTGACGCGCGTGCCGTCGGCCAGAATGAAGGCCGAGACGTCGAGCGCATTCGCGTGCCCGTGCTCCGACAGCGTGGCGCCCGGCACGTTGTTCATCGGCCGGCACGCAGTAGGAGCCCGCAACCGTGATCTCGACCAGCGGCACGCCGTAGGTCTGCAGCGCGGCCGGCTCGATCACGCTCGAGATCCAGCGATCGACCTGCGGGATCATGGGACAGCGCAGGAGCGCAGTCGGTTTCAAGGTCACGCGCCCGCCGTCGGCCGCAGCCATCTCGAAGGGCTGCTCGGCGCCACACACACTCGGGCCCCCGAGCGCCGAGCGGGTCTTGATGAAGGCGGTCTCATGCACCACGCCCGAGGCAAGGCAGGAGCGCTCCTCGACGGCCCGCCAGGGCTCGTCCTTGGCAATGAAGTCCTCGCCCGTGCTGCAGGCCGTGAGCAGCAGCGCCGGGCCGAGAAGGCCAACAATTACGCGGGACATGACGGGGCGGCATGGGATGGGAACGCTACTCGCGCTAACCCTAATGTTGGATTAATCCCTGTCTTCCCCGGGCGTTAAGAGAGCACCCTTTTCCGGCTGATTTGCGGCTCCTGCTCGTTCACTTGAAGGCGGCCGAAGTCCTGCCCGCGCCGCATATTATCCACAGCCAGAATGTCGCGGCGGTGCGAATTTCACAAAGCGTTGCATGCGCTCTGCTAGCTTCCGCCTGCCTGGGGCAACCCAGGTCTTGGGGGCTGTGACGTTTTCTTGTTCCGCGTTAGAGCGTTGCGCGCCTTGAGGGTACTGCGTCTTGGCCCCGGCTCGTATCGTTGCCTGATCTCATGACAACCCCGCGTTTGTCTTTGGAGGTCCGGTGGATGATCGCCGGGGCCTCGTATTTCCGAGCCCATCCTCGACCCCTCAGGGCCGCACCTGCAGAAACTCCAGCACCGCTTGCCGGTACGCCTTATCGCCGACCGTGCGCATGTGATCGCGTCCCGGGACCGTAACAGCGCGCGCGTTCGGCATAAGCGCGGCAAGCTGCGCCGCATCGCCGCCGATCACGTCCTCCTCGCCGACGACCACCAGCACCGGACAGGCGAGCCGCCCGAGGTCCTGCGCCGTGATCGGCGCGCGCGCGGAGCGGATGCAAGCGGCGAGCGCCTTCAAGTCGCTGTTCGTCTGCTCGGCAAAGGCACGGAACGTGCGCGCCGTCGGGTTGGTCACGTCGTCGATGCTCTCGGCTTCGAGCGCGCGTGCCACCGGCCCGGTGCCGGCCACGCCGCGCACCATGTTGATGCCGAGCCCGGCGAAAACGAGGCTGCGCACGCGCTCGGGATGCGTGATCGCCAGGAACGCGGCAATGCGCGCGCCCATCGAGTAGCCCATGACGTCGGCACGGGCGAGCCTCAGATGGTCGAGCAGGCGGCGCGCATCCTCGGCCATCAGCGGCGCGCCATAGTCCTTGATGTCGTAGAGCTTGCCGCTGTGGCCGTGCCCGCGGTTGTCGTAGGCAATGACGCGGAAGCCGGCTTCGGTCAGCGCGCTTCACCCAGCCGGGGCCAACCCAATTGGTGGCCACGTTGGAAGCGAACCCGTGGATCAGCAGCACCGGGTCCCCTCTCGCCCTCGTCGAGGTAGGCGATCTCGACGCCGTCGGAATCGAAGGTTTTCACCCCGTCGGACCTCTCCGTCGAGTAACCGCTTTGGGCGCCCACCCCTATCATTTCGAGGGCGCCGCCGCTATGGTTCTGGCCCAATCCGCGAAGCCGCTGAACCTGCTGCAGACGAGGCCGATCCGATGACGTCAAGCCCCGTGCCCCACCTCGCCAACGACCAAGGTGTCGAGAAAATTTTCATCGGTGTGCGCGAGATCAACTGCATGGGCGCACGGCCGCCCTTCGATCATCCTCACGTCTATCTCGACATGGGCGATGATGGACAGATCCTCTGCCCCTACTGCTCGACGCTCTACCTCTACGACCCGCGGCTCTCCGCCGACCAAAGCGATCCCTCAGGCTGCCTCGTGTCGCTCGTTGGGGAGCTCACCTGACGGCTTAAGCGGCTCGCGCCGCCCCCGGACATGACTGCGCAGCGATCCCTTGCAACGCCGAACGAAACCGCGGAAACGGCGCTCGCGCGGTCGCGCAAAAATCGCGTCGAGCCGGTGCTGATCGCCGGCGCCGGCATCGGCGGCCTCGCCGCCGCGATAGCGCTGGCGCGCCGCGGCATCGCCTCACACGTGCTCGAGCAGCGCGCGGCCTTCCACGAGGAAGGTGCGGGCATCCAGATCGGCCCCAACGGCACGCGCATCCTGAAGCAGTTGAAGGTCGCAGAAGCGCTGCGCCCGCGCGTCGGCCTGCCCGAGGCCATTCGCGTACGCGACGGCACGAGCGGCGCGGAACTAGCGCGGCTCCCCTTGGGGCGCTGGATCGCGGCGCGGCACGGCGCACCCTATTGGGTCGCGCACCGGAAGGATTTGCACGCGGCTCTTCTGCAGACCGCGCGCGCCGAGCCGCTCGTCGCCCTATCGATGGGGTTCGACGTGGCGGAGGTGGCGACCGAGGGTCAACACGTCGCGGTTGCCTCCGCTGCGGGGCAGGCGTGGACCGGCAAGGCGCTGATCGCGGCCGACGGGTTGTGGTCCACGATCCGGCCGCTGTTGTTTTCCGCCGAAGCGCCACGCTTTGCCGGCAAGAGCGCCGCCCGCAGCGTGCTGCCGCTCGACGCGCTGCCGCCGGAGTTCTTCAAACCGGAGACCGGCGTGTGGTTGTTCCCCGATGCGCACGTCGTGCACTACCCAGTCTCGGCCGGCGCCGAGCTAGCGGTCGCCGTCATCGTCGAGGACGAGCACGACGACAGCGAGTGGAGCGCGCCCGTGCACCCCGCGTGGGTGCGCCAGCACCTGCCCGCGTGCGCAGAACCGCTGGCGGACTTGATCAGCGAGGCGAAAAGCTGGAAACGGTGGGCGCTGCACACGCTGCCCCCCTTGCGCTCATGGTCGCGCGGACCCGTGGCGCTGCTGGGCGACGCGGCCCATCCCGTGCTGCCGTTCCTCGCGCAAGGAGGCGTGCTCGCGCTCGAGGATGCGGTGGTGCTGGCGGAAGCCCTGCACAAGTTTCCGAGCGACGTGCCGGGCGCGCTGAGCTGGTACACGCATCGGCGGCGGGGCCGCGCGGCGCGCGTTGCGGCCGCTTCGCGGCGCAGCGGCGCGATCTACCACATGTCAGGACCGCTCGCGCGAGCACGCAATCTCGCGCTCAGGTCGCTGGGCCCCGAGCGCCTGATGGCGCGCTACGACTGGCTCTACGGCTGGACGAGTGGTTAGCACCGTGTCGCGTCACGAGCCCACTTACACGGGTGGCATGCCGAACACGAGCGCGACATTCAACGCGCCCAAGGCAAACGAGTTCGACATCGCATAAGTGAGCTTCTTCTTGCGGGCGGCGCCGGGAACGTAGTCGAGGTCGCATTCAGGATCGGCTGCATCGAGGCCGATTGTCGGCGGCATGATGCCGGCCTCGATTGCCATCACGCAGGCAACGGCCTCGAACGCCGGGGCAGCTCCGATCGCGTGGCCGTGCATCGACTTTGTCGACGATATTGCGAGCTCGTAGGCGTGCCTGCCAAAGACGCCCTTGACGGCTCGCGTCTCCTCGAGGTCATCGCGCACGGTCCCCGCTCCATGCGCGTTGATATAGTCGATGCTACCCGGCGCGACTTTTGCGTCGTCCAAAGCGCGACGCATGGCTTCACGCGCCGTTTCGGCGTCCGGATTGGCAATATCGTGCGCGCCCGACGCCATGCCGACCCCGCACAGCTCGGCGAGAACCTTCGCGCCGCGCTCCGCCGCATGACGATCGGACTCCAGGATCAGAACGGCGGCGCCCTCCGCCAGCACGGTGCCGTTGCGGTTGGCCGAGAAGGGAAAGCAGCCGTCCGGCGAGAGCATGTGCATCGCCTGGCACGCCAGCAAGGCCCCGTACGTCATCGTGCTTTCCGTGCCGCCAACGATGGCGACGTCGACCAGTCCCTTGCGGATGTAGTCGCAGCCGATGCCGATGGCGTGTGCCGCGCTCGCCCCGGCGCTGCAGATGGCATAAGTGGGCCCCTTGACGCCGTACTCAATGCCGAGGTGCGAGGGCGCCGAGGAGGCGACCAGGCGCGGAAGCAGCATGGGGTGCACGGCCCTCTTGCCGGCGATGAATCGATCGCGCGCGGCGATCTCGGCGGCGAGCTGTCCACCGGCCGCAGATCCGATGATGCAGGCTACCCTATCGGCGTTGGCAAAGGGGGTCTCGATGCCCGACTGTTTGATCGCCTCGTCGGCAGCCGCTGCCGCCAACCAGCAGAAGCGCCCCGAGAATACGATGGTCTTGTCCCGCTGCCAGCCGGCTAGGCGAGCCGCGTGATCGAAGCCGTTGACTTGCGCCACGATGCGGACATCGAGCTTGTCGGAATCGGGGCCTTCGAAGGGGCCGATCCCGCACTTACCCTCTTGGAGCGCGCTCCAGAACTCCGCCACGCTCTGCCCGAGCGGCGTGACAACGCCCATGCCGGTCACGACCACGCGCGGGCTCAAAGACGACGCTGACATAAAAATGATCCCTACGCCGCGGCCGACTATGCACTGCTGCCCCTGAGTTCCAATTAACAGCGCACGGCCCGCGGCGGTACGGATGTGAACCTATCCGTAACGCTTCTTTTGCACTCGGAATAATGACCCGAGAAACCCCGTCGTTGCCTCACGACCTTCAAGAGGCCTCGAGGCGGAAAATCCGCCGAAGCGGACGGAAGACGCGAAAAAAGCCGCGCCCGGTAAGGCGCGGCTTGCGGCGGCCCTGAGTGGCGCCTTGTCAAAGCGCGGCGTTACTGACCGCTCTTTTCCTTCTCCTTGGCCTTGGCGGCGTGCTCGGCCATGCTCGTCTTGCAGCCGTCGGACAATTCCGCCGTGTGCTCGGTAAGGCAGGCGCGCATCTTGCCTTTGCCCTTCTCAACGGTTGAGCAGAACTTCTGGATCTCGGTCTGGCACGCCGCCCAGTGCTTGCCGGTGCCGGCGGGAGCTGGGGTTGCATCGTCCGCGGCAAAGGCGGCGGTGGCGCCGAGACAAAGACAGAGAGAAGCGAGCGTTGTTCTGATGGCCATGGAAATCCTCATGTTGGGACCGGAAAAACCGCCGCGCGGCGCACGCCGACAGCAAGCAGAGCGCCGCGCGGATGCCCGCTTTGACGCGCGGGTGTCAGGGGAACGGCGGGGGCGGGAGGATTCCGTCTGTGGGCAGGCAGGGGACCGGCGTGTTTGCGATGACCAGCTGACTAGCTGGGCTAGATCTTGTGGCGCAAATCAGATAGGGCATCGTCAATGGACACGATGACGATATTCGACGTTCTTGCCGAGCACATTTGTGTTGGCAACGCTGTTGCGGGCTACGCTCACTCGAAGCGCGCGGTCATGTTCCCCTTCGCTGCGTGGCCGCACACGATTGAACTGGAGCGTTTCGCAAAGCAATGTAGGGGAGAGGAGCTCTCTAGGCGCGTGGAGCGCTACCTATCGTCTATACTAAGCGAAATCGAATTTGAGCCACCACTCGCACCAAATGAACGCGCCAGGTTTTCTCCGCTTGCTCGGGACGTCCTAGTGCAAGAGCTCATGCAGGGCTAACTGGCTGAATTGCTCACTGGGTGGCCCGGCATCGGACACGTTCATTAAAAACATTGGTGCGGACGGAGGGAGGAAGCTCTAACCTGCGAAAACCCCTTATTTTATGGGCTTTCTAGCATGCTGCTGCACGCAATGTGCAGCAGGAGTGTGCAGCAGGTCAAGGGCGATGCGACGCATATTTTTGTCGCCGATTTCGTTCGCAGGCGGGAGGTAAAAGAAAGGCGGGGAACCCTCCCCGCCTTTGGGTCCTCCGTTGCTGAAACACCAACGCACCCAGAAAGTTGTACCTTTCAGAAAACGTCTCGGTTGGGCCGGCCGCTCGTACTCGACAGCGGACGAGTGGGACACACTCGCGATAAGGTCTGACCTCTCGTGAACTTACAAATCAATCCGCTCCGATCACTCCGGCGGGGCTTTGTATCAGGCTCTAGCTGTCTGGCAGACATCTGCGGATAAATGTCGGACCAAAACATCATGACCAAACGAACGCTCGTATGGATCGTGCTGACGGCGATCGGCCTCCTTGCTGCGGCAGGCGCGTTCTGGAGCGCGTCTGGAACACGCAAGATCACTCTTACGGAGGCGGAGCTACAAGAACAACTTGGGCGGCATCTCCCGAAAGAATTCAAAGGCGTGACCGTAGACCAGGCGACCGTGAAACTCGCCGATAATCGAATAGCCTTGCGGATTGAAGCAGAGGGCAGCGCGCTCGGAGCGCCGTATGCGGTCGTCGCATCAGCCAACGGCGCACCACGCTACGATGCCGCGCGAGGAGAGCTGTTTTTTGATGCGGACTTGGTGAGAATTGAGAGTGTCACCCTTCGCGGCACGCCGTTGCTCGGGGGCGAAAATAATCCCGACACGCTGCGTGGGAGGATCGAGGCTGCCGCTCATTCCGTCGTCGAGATTGGGATCAAGACATTTCTGGCAGAGCGCCCGGTCTATCGCTTCAGGGACAATCTGAAAGGGATGGTCCTCAACGCGGCAATCACCAATATCGCAATTGCTGGCAATACGCTTGTGATTGGGGTGTCCCTGTGGAATGTGACCGCCTTCGGGCTTGTCTTTCTTCTGGTCGTGTTGCTCGCACTCTGGCTGATAGTCGTACTCATTCGGCATCCGATGTGGGGGCCAGGCAAAGCAGTCGGTTAAGCTCACCGACCCCTGAACTCATAAACCGAAACGAGGTCCGCTTTTCACTCGACCGCGTGGCTGGCCATTTCGAGGGAGCGTCAATGACTGTCAATCAATCTGCACGTCACGGGTGATCGGACTAACTAACCACCCGTGTGCCGATCCTGGTAATGTGGGGCCAGTGTATTGGAGGCACCATGAAAACTGAACGAGACGGCGTCGACCCCTTGGCCAAGCCGAGTGGCACGGGTTGTGTCGAATGCCTAGCAACCAACACCTGGTGGTTTCATCTTCGTCGATGCACCCAGTGTGGCCATATAGGTTGTTGTGATAGCTCGCCCAGTCAGCATGCGTCGAAGCACCATGCAGCTACCGGGCACCTGATCATCACGCGTTCCGAACCAGGCGAGCGGGGGTTTTACGATTACCGAACGGGTGAATTCTTTACCGGCCCAAAGCCGCCCGCTCCGCATTCACATCCCTTAGATCAGCCCGTACCTGGACCTGTTGGCCGGGTGCCGTCCGATTGGCAAGAACGGCTCCACGAGTGAATGGGCGAGCGCTATGCTGATATACGCGCCGACGCGCACGGTAGTAGCGCCGCGGGTGAGCCAAGCCTTGGCAGAATGCGCTGCGCGTTCCGCTATAGCACCCATACCGTTCCAGCAACTCCGCATCGCGCGGGTTGGTAGGACCGCCAGCGAGTGCGTTCATGCGCGCATGCTCGACTTCGGCTGCTTCCCCCAATCCACGGGCGGCCACAGTTCCCGAGGTGGCGAGCGAAACTAGGAAAACGGCCGCGACCATTGTTCTGTGGATTCCATATCTTTTGAGAGCTGCTCTCTATTTGGAATTCTAGTGCCCTAAATCAACGGCGGCCCCCTAGGTTCGCCTAACGAGACGGGGAATATGCGGGGTCTGTACGCGGTGGTTGCCCTGGGAAGCCTTGACTTTGCGTGTGCGTCTTGAGTGCACGCTCATAGCGGCACGCTATCGAATCCGAAGGAGCTCGATATTTCAGATCTCCGCGAGCGGACGGGCATAACACGCCTCGGAAGCGCTGGTTTACCCCCCGGCCCTATCCAAGACGTTGAAACGCTATCGCAACTCAAACCCCAGGAGAACGACCATGAAGACCTTCATCCTCGCCACCCTGCTCGCCGTTTCCGCAGTTGCCACCGGCACTGCTCCGGCCTTCGCCGACGGCGGCCTCTCTGTGCACGGCATCTTCGGTGGCAACAGCTACGGCCGCTAACAATTCCTGACGTGCGTTGCTGTGAGATGGTCGCGGGAACCTCCACCCGCGACCGCTGCTCTTTTGAGTCCGTGCCATGATGCGGTTGAGCGACATCATCACCCTGAATTTGGGCGCCGCTGCACTGGTTACCTCGTGTACGTCAAAGATCACCCAACCCCAACCCCGGGCGTTCGCACTACAAGGGAACTTATCAGCAGGCAGCGCCGCGGGGTTCGCGCTCAGGTCGGTGCTGGCCAGGACACACTGGAAAGCGCCAGGCACAACCAAAGGCAACAGGCGAACCGTAGAGAGCTTTCGTCACGAATGTCGGCTTCGGGCCATAAGCAGACGTCGGTTCTCGCGGGCGCAATCGGTTGTCGTCGACCGCACTTATACAGAAGCCGACATGCGGGCTGGCTTCTGGCGCCCGACTTCATCCCGGCGCCGTGACGTCTGCTTTGCAAATCCAAGTTCTTCCGAAGTCGCGCTCATTTGCGCCAAGCATCGGGGTCACATGGGGGAGGCAAAGCCAAGCGCCCAAGCAGGTATGAGGTGCCGTCGCGCTGCACGCCGTCTGCCAGGAGCGACATGTCGTTGTAGCTGAGCCGTCTTTGCACGTCGTGTGGACAGGGCCCTTACCCACGCGACCCTTCCCGTAGATGACGTTTGCAAGACCGTGCGTCGCAAAGACGTAGGCGATATCGTGGGTCACAGCTTCGCCGAGCGCCTCG
>CAVUWX010000031.1:0-29744 GCA_963745205.1 uncultured Alphaproteobacteria bacterium | reverse complement strand
GCCTTGGGCTCGCTCCTTGAGGACGGAAGTGAGGAAGAGAGGATGCTGCGACGGGCGGTAGCGGAACACCTAATTCGGCGCCACGTTGAATCTGCTGCGGTTTGCGCAAAGAGGCGCCCGTGGCCACGAACCTTAAGCGCCCCCATGCACCAACGAGCGTCGGTCCCCTGCCAAGGGACGCGGTCGTCGTAACCGACATACCGGCGCGGCTTGATCGCCTACCTTGGGCCCGGTTTCATACACTGGTCGTTGCCGCACTCGGCATCACCTGGATCCTGGATGGTCTCGAGGTCACCGTAGCCGGTGCCGTTTCCGGAGCGTTAAAGCAGAGCCCGACGCTTCATTTAAGCAATGCCGAAGTCGGACTGGCCGGCAGCGCGTATCTCGCCGGCGCCGTGGTAGGCGCACTTTTCTTCGGCTGGCTAACCGACCGGTTTGGGCGCAAGAAGCTCTTTTTCATCACGCTCGCGACTTATCTATTGGCGGCCTCCGCGACGGCCCTGTCTTGGGACGTATGGAGCTTCATGTTCTTTCGGTTCGTGACTGGCGCTGGTATCGGTGGCGAATACGCGGCGATCAATTCGACGATCCAGGAATTGGTCCCCGCTCGCGTCCGCGGTTGGACCGACCTTGTCATCAACGGCAGCTTTTGGATCGGGGCTGCGATCGGCGCGGCCGGATCGATCGTGTTATTGGATCCACGATTGTTCGATGTGGATATCGGATGGCGATTGGCGTTCCTTTTCGGTGCGGTGCTGAGCTTCGTTATCTTACTCCTGCGGATGTGGATACCAGAGAGCCCACGCTGGCTCGTCACCCACGGGCGCCCGCAAGAGGCAGAGGCGATTGTCGCTGGCATCGAGGACCGCATCGCCCGCGCCGGTCACAAACTTTCGCTGGGCCCGTTTGCGAGACTTCGGCTGCGCGTGCGCTCGCATACAACGCTCGCCGAGGTCACTACCACGCTATTCGTCTCGCAGCGCCGGCGCACGGCCGTCGGGTTGAGCTTGATGGCCGCGCAGGCCTTTTTCTACAACGCGATCTTCTTCACCTATGCACTTGTTCTGGTCGACTTCTATAAGGTTCAGCCTGAGCACGTCGGCTGGTATCTCCTTCCGTTCGCCGCCGGCAACTTCCTCGGGCCCTTGCTCCTCGGACGCTTGTTCGACACGATCGGGCGCCGCCCAATGCTCACCATTACGTATGCGGTCTCGGGCCTGCTGCTGGCCAGCACCGGGTACCTCTTTGCCCGTGATCTCGTCTCGCCCGCCACGTTGACCGTGGCTTGGATGATCATCTTCTTCTTTGCGTCCGCCGCGGCCAGCGCCGCCTACCTGACCGTCAGCGAAACGTTCCCGCTTGAAATCCGTGCGCTGGCGATCGCCTTTTTCTACGCCGTCGGCACCGGTGTTGGTGGCGTGTTGGGCCCATGGCTTCTCGGTATGCTGATCGAGACTGGCTCTCGCATGAGCGTCTTTAGCGGCTATTTGCTCGGCGCCGCGCTGATGCTTGCCGCTGCCAGCATCACCGCGCGTTGGAGCATTGCGGCCGAGGGCAAGCCGTTGGAGACGGTATCCCGGCCATTGGCATCCCTGGACTGATTTGGTCATTGCCGCCTCGATGTCGGGGTTAGGTCGGCCAGCTCTGGCTTGCATAGGCTGTGGCTCTTTAGCGCAGTTTGCCGAAGCCAAGTCGGGACAGAAGCGCCGAACAACTGAGACCAGGCCACGTCCTCAGCGCACTGCACTTCGTTGGTGCCAGGACCTCTATACCGGAACCAAAGCGTTGCGCCCGCGTTTCGCGGCGTTACCCGAAAACTAACTGACCTGAAATGCGCCACACCACAAAGATGATTGTCTTGATTGGGAGCGCATTCGTTGCGTCCAGAGCCGCTGTTGCTTGGACCGACGCAGAGATCGCCGCTGCCAATCAATCGCCGGTGGTTAAGAGTGAAATACGGCCCAGCGTAAAGAATGGAACACCTGCAACGGTGGTCGACGACAGGGAAGCGGAGGGAATCCTCGGGAAGAATGTCCGCAGCAGCGCCGGGGAGGAGATGGGGCGGGTCGTCGACATCATTGTTAATCGTGCGGGTCAAGTACGCGCTGCCGTGATCGACTTTGGCGGATTTCTAGGTGTCGGTAACCGCAAGATTGCCGTCGCCTGGAATGCCCTCCATTTCCCCGCCGCCGGCCAATTCGATCCCGTCACGGTGGATCTGACACGCGATCAAGTTCGACTGGCGCCCGAATACCTGCCGGGGGAGCCGATCGTCGTCCTCGGCTCGACATCCGCGCAACCAAGAGAACCCTCTCCGCGACCCGGAAAATAACTGGCGGAGGCGCGACGCTATAGGTGGGCTGGCCGACGATGGCCGAACAGATGCTCGAATCCCACGATGAAACTTGGCCGGTGCCGAGACGACATTGGCCTCACCCTTCGCGTCAGAGCTTGCGCGGTCTGGATTGGTTCATTTTCTGTCTAGCGGACATCCAAGTTGGCTTCGGTCCGTTCATCGCAGTGTATCTCACGGCTGAGAAATGGCCGCAGGCTGACATCGGTTTCATACTGAGTATTGGGGGACTAGTTGCCCTCGCGGGACAGATCCCAGGAGGCGCCCTGGTCGATTCTGGTTTACCCCGTGCGCGTACTCGCCGCCGCTGCGGTAACTGCTATAGCCGTGAGCGCCCTGGCACTTGCCGCATCCCCACTATTCATTGTCGTGCTTGCTGCCGCCGTAATGCATGCTGCTGGCAGCTGCATCTTGGGACCGTCGATTGCGGCGATTAGCCTGGGATTGGTAGGCTATGGTGCTCTAAGCGAGCGCCTGGGTCGGAATGCATCCCTTGCGTCGATTGGTGCCGGTCTCGCTGCAGTTGGCATGGGCGCCAGCGGCTATTTCTTTTCGAGCCGTGCCGTATTCTTCGTCACAGCCGCACTTTGCGTCCCCACGCTGTTCGCGCTCACCCGCATCCATCCTAATGAAATCGATCGGCAACGCGCCCATGGCGGACAAGCGCGGCCACACCCAGGCGATCCAGCGGCGACCTTTCGCGACCTTCTACGCAACCGAATGCTGATGGCCTTCGCGGGTTGTATCGTCTTATTCCATTTAGCGAACGCCGCCATGTTACCGACCCTCGCCAGCGTACTGACCATGCGTTCGAGCCAAGGGGCGACGGCGCTCATCGGCGCTTGCATGATCGTCCCGCAGCTCCTTGTCGCGATCTTCTCGCCATGGGTGGGACGTAGTGCGCAAAGCTGGGGACGTAGACCGCTCTTGCTCATCGGCTTTGCAGTGTTGCCGATCCGAGGTGTAATGTTTGCACTTGTTTCGAACCCCTACCTTCTGGTCCTGGTGCAAGCGCTCGACGGCGTTTCGGCAGCGGTGCTAGGCGTGATGGTACCGCTCGTAATCGCGGATGCGGCGCGCGGAACCGGCCACTTCAATCTTGCGCAGGGTTTCGTGGGCAGTGGGATTGGAATTGGCGCGTCACTCAGTACAATCTTCGCGGGTTATGTCAGCGATCACTCCGGCACCATGGCTACTTTTTTGAGCCTCGCGGGCATCGCAACCATAGGCTTTGCCTTCGTCCTGGTGATGATTGCCCGAGGAAAGCCCGGCGACCCGGCTGGTCACTCCTCTCGACCCGCTGTGAACCGCCTGTTTAGGCGCCCAACCTCACGCCAATGTCTCCCTCGGTCGACAGCAAATCAATAACCACGTCCTTACCAGAGCGGCGCGCGCTGATATTCACGCCTGCGTCACCTATTGAAAGCCCGCGCAGAACAACTTGATCGAGAAATGCAGGCAGTACAGGACGTCTGAGCGTGATCGTTCGCTTGCCTATATCGAATTCCAATCCCAGGCAGGACTGCAATAAGGAGAAAGGTACCGTCGCAGCCCAGGCTTGGGGCGCGCACGCAACCGGATAGAAGGTCGGGCCCTGGCTTCGCTGCCGGGGAAAGCCACAGAACAGCTCAGGTAGCCGTCGGAGGTCTAGGTAAATTGAAGCGGCAAACAGAGCATCGAACACGCGTGCCGCGGCAGCAGCAAAGCCATAGCGGGCGAAACCCCGAGCGATCATGGCGTTGTCGTGCGGCCAAACCGATCCATTGTGATAGCTCATCGGGTTGTACCGCGGTTCGGAGGTGGCAACCGTTCGGATGCCCCATCCCGAAAAGAACTCACTGCTCATGAGGCCGCGGACAAGCGGCTCGGCGCGTTCTTTGAGGGCGATGCCGGTATAGAGGGCATGGCCCGCATTAGAAGTTCGCACGCGACAAGGCCGCTTGGCGCCGTCGAGAGCGAGAACATAACTGCCAAGTTCATCATCCCAAAAGGCTGCGTCAAAGCGCATGCGGAAATCGCTTGCCTTGCGCTCCAATTCTGACGCTCGCAAGTTGAGCCCAAGACGTCGCGCAATCTTCGCCGCTGCCTCCATCGCCGCGTACACGTACGCTTGCACTTCGACCAATGCTATCGGCCCCTGTGCCAGCGACCCGTCCGCATGGAAGACCAAATCGTGACTATCTTTCCAACCCTGATTGGTCAATCCTTCGGGCGTCCGTCGATCATACTCCACGAACCCGTCACGATCGCGGTCGCCGTAGTTTTCAATCCAAGCGAGCGCCGCCTCGACGTTCGGCCAGATGCTTTGTAGAAAACTTAGATCGCCTGTCCGCTCCGAGTATTCGCCAGCCAACATGACGAAGAGCGGCGTCGCGTCGACGCTGCCGTAGTAGCGTCGAAATGGCACTTCTCCGAGTTCTGCCATTTCACCGCGGCGCACCTCATGTAGAATTTTGCCGGGCTCAGCCTCAGTAAATTCGTCGTCAACCTTGGCCTGATTGACCGCAAGATGCGCGAGGACGCCGCGGGCAATTGAGGGATCCATCCAAAGTGTCTGCAGCGCCGCGATCAGACCGTCACGTCCGAATATGGTGCTAAACCACGGGATCCCCGCATATGGGAAGTATCCTTCCGGTAATTCAGTCACCAGCATGTAAAGGTCCGAACGAGACCGACGCACGGACTCATTAAAAATGTCATTTGAAGTTTCGATAGCGGCCGCACGGGAAGCTGCTGCCCGCGAACTTGTTCGAGCACCTCGGAATGCTTTGAAGAACTCGTAGCCCGCCGTGCGATCGCCGACAGCGCGGTTACAGGTGACCTCAATGAAGACAGCGGCCGATCCGTGAGATTCTAGAACCAAATCGAAGCGTGCTCAACTCGCCGTAAGTTGGGAAGGCGGCGGCGTGAAGCGCACAGTTGTCTCTCGCCGGCGGTTGTCGAGTCCCGTATAGGCGAGTGTGACAACCTCTGCCCGAACGCCAGCCGGATGAACGGTTCCGCGGCGCTCCCGATGCGTCCCCCGCACCTCAAAGATGTCTGCAAAGTCTGCCGCGAACTCGAGTTCGAGCGTCAAATGCTCTTTGTGGTCGCTGAAGTTCCGAATTGCGAGCCGCTCGAAGCAGGCGGAATTCCATAAGAACTTGGATCGCCGCAGATGAATGAGATCGTGCCCGAGGACGACATCGTCACCGTCGTAAAGATCAGGGTTAGTCAAATCGCATCTTAGTATCGCATTGTCGTCGCGAACCGTGGAACTCAGCAGCAAGGGCCGCGCACCGTTCAGCACAAGGTGCAAGTGAGACAAATGGCGCGTGTCGAGGTGGTAAATGCCCTCGGGGCTGCCCGCGCCCGAAAGAACGTCGCCATTATGATCGAAGAGGCCGAAGGTATCATTATGTTTGAGGATCCTGGGGCGCCTTTCCTGAAGAGAAGCGGCGGCCGGAATGTAAAATTGGGCGAAGGGAGTGGCCCCTACTGTAGTCATGGTACTCCGAGACGTTGAAATTGCTAGGCGGCGCGCGCGGGCGCAAGGCGTTCTATCTCACGCTCGACCAGCCGGCGATAGGCGCCCTTGCTCTCGATGAGCTCTTCAGGCGGGCCGTCCTCGAGAATGCGTCCTTGATCGAGTACGACGATGCGATCGAAGTTGCGCAGGGTCGACAGCCGATGCGCCGCGGCTATCACCGTGCGCCCTTGCATCAGTCGGGCCATGGCCGCGCGGATCGCTTCCTCCGAGTCGGAATCGAGGGCCGAGGTCGCCTCGTCCAGCACCAGGACGGGGGCATTCTTGAGGAAGGCGCGTGCGATGGCGATGCGCTGACGCTGGCCGCCCGACAGGTTGACGCCCCGATCGCCCACGACCGTATCCCAGCCATTCGGCAGCTCGCCGATGAAGCCGTCGCAGCGCGCGGCCTGCGCCGCCGCCCTTACTTGCGCGTCTACGGCAAAGGGATTGCCATAGCGGATGTTTTCGCGCAGCGTACGATTAAACAAGGCTATATCCTGCGGCACGACGGCGATCAGCTTGCGCAGACTGTGCTGGGTGACGCGCGAGATATCTTCCCCGTCGATCATGATGCGCCCGCCCTGCACGTCGTAGAAGCGTTGCAGGAGCGCTATCAAGGTCGACTTGCCGCTTCCCGAGGTGCCGATGAGGCCTATGCGCTCGCCGGCGCGGATGCGCAAATCGAAACCATCGAATACCGTGCGGCCATCCGGATAGTCGAAGTGCACTTTCGAGAAGGCCACGGAAGTCCGTGCGGGCTTCAACGGCCGCGCCTGCGGATGATCCTGCAGCTCGTGCGGCACCAGCAGCGTGGTCAGAGCCTCCGACAGTCGTGCGATATGCTGGATCACATCGACGAGAGCGATAGCCAGGTCGCGGGTCGCGTGTAAAACCGAGAGGCCGAGCGTAGACACCAACACCACGTCGCCTACGGTCGCCTCACCCTGGTCCCAGAGCATGATCGCCCAGGCGAGGAGAACGAACGTCAGCGCCACGGTGGTAAGCGCGTGCATCAGGCGCAGGCGTTCGAGATAATAAAGGCTCCCCCGGCGCGCCATCATCTCGCGCCCGAGAGCCGCATCGAAACGGCGATGCTCGCGGCGCAGGCCGTCGAACGACACGACGAGCGGCATGTTGCCGAGAATGTCCGTCATCTCGCCGTCCACCGCGGCCGCCTTGTGCGCAAACTCGTGATGCAAGCGCCGCCCCGCGCGCGCGATGTAGTACATGCCGACCATCACGAGCAGTCCTACCACGAGCAACACCGCCGCCATCTCAACACTGACTGTGGCCACAAGGAAGACGGTGCCGATGGTCGCAACGCAGGGCGGGATAACGTTCCACACCAGCATGTTCTCGACCGTGAACAGGGCGTTGGACGTCGCCGTGATGCGGCTCGTCAGCGCGCCGGCCGGCCGCCGCGAAAAGTAGGCCGGCGAATGTCCGGTCAGGTGACGGAACAGATCGTGGCGCAGCAGTCCGGTGACACGCACGAAGGTACCGCTCGCCACGAAGCTCGCCACGCGCCACAGCAGGTTGTCCGCGGCGATGAGGGAGAACAGCAGCGCAAAGGCGACCCAGGCTGCACGATGATCCGCCTGCGCCTGCGACAACGTGTCGACGAGGAATTTTACGCCATACTGCGTGCCAATCGAGCAGCCGACCGCCGCGACAACCGTCGTCAGAATGATCGTGTGCTCAACCGGACGGCGGCGGACGTAGCGCGCCATGAAGCTAAGCGGCCGATGGGCAAACTTGCTCAGGTCTTCCACGCCATCACCCTCCGCTCCAATGGAATGACGCGGGCAACGCAAGGCAGCCTGTCAGAGTTTCACTCGCTCGTGGGGAAGCATTGTCGCAGGAACGTTCGCTCGTGGTTGGTGTTAGCGCGGTGGCGTATCGCAATATTTACCACATGCATCCGTGCGGTCCCTCGGCAGTAGAGGAGTGTCTGAATGCGCATTGCACAAATCGCACCGCTCACTGAAGCGGTGCCCCCGAAGCTTTATGGTGGGACTGAGCGTGTCATCTCCTGGCTGACGGAGGCCCTCGTCGAAGCGGGGCACGAGGTAACACTCTTTGCGAGCGGTGACTCCAAGACCAACGCGAAGCTCGAGCCCGTGTGGCCGCGTGCCCTGCGTCTTGACGGCACGGTATGCGATGCGAACGCGCTGCATATGTCGATGCTTGAGACCGTCGCACAGCGCGCGGCCGACTTCGACCTGTTGCACTTCCATCTGGACTACTACCCGTTTTCTCTATTCACGCGGTTGCCGACGCCGTTCGTGACGACGATGCATGGGCGCCTCGACCTGCCTGAGCACCAAGCCGTCTTCCGAGCCTTCTCATCGGCGCCCGTCATCTCGATCTCCCGCTCGCAGCGGACACCCTTGCCCGACGCGTGCTGGGTCGGAACGGTGCATCACGGCGCCCCGGAGAAGCTGCTGACGCCAACGGGGACGCGGCCCGAGTACCTTGCTTTCCTCGGGCGCATCTCGCCTGAGAAAGGCCTCCCGAACGCAATAAGGGTCGCGCGCAAGTGCGGGCTGCCGCTCAAGATCGCTGCCAAGGTCGACAAGGTCGACGTGAAGTATTTCGCCGAAGAAATTAAGCCGCTCCTGCAAGGCCCGGAGATCGAGTTCGTCGGCGAGATCAGCGATGAGGAAAAGCCCGAGTTCTTGAGCGGCGCGATCGCGCTGCTGACGTTGATCGATTGGCCGGAGCCTTTCGGCCTGGTGATGATCGAGGCAATGGCCTGCGGCACGCCGGTGATAACCTTCAGGCGCGGCGCGGCGCCGGAGGTCATCGACGACAGCGTGACGGGGTTCATTGTCGGCAACGAGGCGGCGGCAGCCGCCGCCGTAGGCCGAGTGCACCAGCTTTCGCGCGCGCGCGTCAGGGCAACCTTCGAGGAACGGTTCACGTCGCGCCGCATGGCCGCGGACTATGTGGACATCTACCAGAAGCTGACCCATGCCCCGCGGTCACGGATACACAGGGTTCTCAATGGCTGGTCGCGCCGCAACGGCCATCCGCTTGCGGCCATGCCGTCGACTTGATCTCCAGTTCTCGCGCATGCTCACGCCGGCTACATGATACTCAAAGCACCAAAGCACGGCGCAATGGCGTTGCCAGTTGGTGTGGCCAGCCGGCTGCTCCGTTCGCGAGGTAATGCAGGCCTTGGATGCCTTGCCGGCCTGATCAGACTTGCGCGAGAGCAAGGACGCCACGAAGCCCTGTAGCCGGCGCCTCCGGCCCTGACGACGACGGGGGGCCGATCAGCTGGTCCAGCTGCGGCTAGCGGCCTGAATCAGTCCGAGCGCGGGAATGCGGCGCATGTCGGACTCGGCGTCCCCCAAAAAGATCACTCGCCGCGTACCACCTGGCCGCGGATCTCGCCTTCCTCATGGCCGCGGGTGTGGATGGTGATGTTCCAATAGCCGCCCATGACGTCGGCGGCCTCGGCGTCCGAAAGCGTGGTGGAGCCGCCCGACAGGCTTTCGATCCGGTGCACGGCACCCGCTGCTTCTGCGGGGCTTGCGGGCGCGTGAAAGTCGATGTGTGTGATCTTGCTGGAGAGCCCGGAATGCGAGCCGGCCCAGGCGAGTTTGCGGCTTTCCGTATCGTAGGTCAGGTGCACGTAGCCCGACGCGGAGCTCTCGGTCGGCGGCACCATGTTCGCCCCTTTGAGCTCGGCCCGGAAGGCGACAGTCGAGGCGAAAGCCGGCAAAGCGACAGCAAAACCAATCGCGAGCGCGATGGTCCCGCATCCGGTACGCAGAGAAATGCGGGCCGCCGGTCTTACATAGCGAGGCCGCGTAGGCATCCCTTCGATCTCCGAAATCTAGTCGCCCAGCAGCTCGAGCGCGATCTTGATGCCTTCATCGTAGAGGGCTTGCACCTCGGCTTTGTGATCTTCCCCACGATGTGCGTACGCGCTGAAGAAATAGTGCTTGTCGGCCGCGGCGGTGGCGCCCCGCATCTTGTAGCCGCCGAGGTCGGCCACACCGTCGAGATCGTAGTCGGTAGCGTACTGCCAGGGGCCGGAGGGGCGGCCTTCACGCTCCTCCAGCGGCTCGACACTGATCTGCAGCATCTCCATCCGCAGGCCTGCGGCAGGAAAATGCTCGTAGCACCAGCGGCGGTTCTCGTGCCGGAGGCAAGCCCCCACGCCACCGTCTCCGATGCGCCACGCCCGCTCCGTCTTTTCCCCCTCCATCTTGGGGCCAAAGGGCGCTTTGATGCCACCAATGAGATTGATGACGATGCGCGGCTGCTCGCGATCGGCGGCGAATGCGGGAGGCGCGGCGGCGGTGACGCTCATCAGCACTGCGAAGATGATCCGCTGTCTCGACGCGCGCCTTATCATGCTGAGCCCCCTCGAGGATTTGACGATTCCGTGTCTCGATCAGAACCGATCAACGCTGGCTTTGGCGACACCAGGAACGATTGAACGGGCGCTCTCGTTCCATGGTGAACGCCGCAATGTGCGAATTTTCGCGCGTTGCAAGGAAGGTCATGGCGATGACGCGCCGCATCGAACTCTCCGCCGAAACCTGGCACGCCCTGGACACGCTATCGTGGGAGACGAAACGCCGGATCGACGACCTGGCGGAGGAGGCGTTCTCGGATCTCTTCAAGAAGTATCGCCGACCGCGGTCGCTACGCGAGGCGCTGCGCGTAAACGACCGCCGACAACCGTTCAGCGATGACGATCGAAGCGTGCGCAAGTGGGCATGAGGTATTGGAAGAGCGCGCGGATTAGAAGCAAGAACCAATCTGAATAGTAGTGGTCAGTCTGGTCGCCGATCAGAGAATGCAGATGCGGAAGACCTTGCGCCCTCTCGGCCGGCCAGGGATCCGAGTTCGGAAATGGCCCTTCAGCGACATAGCGCAACGGCCGAAGGATGGGGGCTTTCGGACCCGAAGTTCTTGTCATCAGTACGAGTTGGCCTCGGTCGACGTGACAACCATTGTTTTGACGCGACCCGCGCTCGTCGGCTCAGGCTGCACAACCAAGATTTTCGGTTGGCTGGTGCGACAGACCGCTCAACCTCATTGCGAATCAATTCTCAACTCCCGCGCCCTGTTGCAGCCTGCGCAAAAGCGCTACACAAGGGTGCCACGCAACAACATTAAATGCGCTTTCAGGAACCAACTGAATCAATCGCTTAGAGCGCCGCATAGCTTATCCTGCTTGCGGCACCAGTGCTTCACCAATTAGTGGAGCGTGCACTGCACCCTTGGGAACTAGCCTTCTTGGGTTCGGCGCTGCCTCGCACGGTCATCTTCCTGTATCGGTGCTATGCGCCTTAAAAACTCTTCCTCTGTCGGCAAGCCCCTTTCGTAGCCTAGCTCACTCATCGCCTCCTCACACACCTCTTGGAGTTCGTCACCGAGCACACCGAGATGGCCGACTGCGTTTTCGATCACTGCTGCCGATATGGTTCCGACCAAGAATGCCCTGTCACGGTCAAGTTGCCTCGTCCATTCGATTACCTTTTGCTCCACCTTGCTGAGCCCCAGGCGGGCCTTATAGTTGTTGACTTCGTTGTACGGCATGCCGCTCTGCCAGAGCCTCACGTTTTCTTTCAGCAGATCGATAGTTTCGACCATCTTGGCCGCATGCAGCTCTAGTGTCTCGACACCCTCGGTGCGCGCCATCGTCGCCATGCAATATGCTTCATCGCGAATGGCAGCCGTTGCATCACCGGCGTACTGCTCCGCGGCCTTGAGTTGGGCCGTGCTTTGATAGGTGGCGACCCACATTGCTCCGGCAACAGTAATGCCGGCGCCAAGCGCTGATCCCAGCAGCGTTGCAAGGCCGCTGTCCAGAACCGCCTTACTCAGCAGTTCCGCCGCCACCCAACCAATCAGTATCCCTATTAATATGCCGCCAACGCCCGTGAGGACGTCGGAACGGCGAACTGCGCGACTAAACACGCGCACTCCTCCATAAGTCTTTGACCCCATCCAAATTGAACTTGGCGCGGCTCATGCCAGTCTATCGGTGACGCTTTATCTTGTCCGCGCCTTCGATTGCTTCTCTGTCCTTCAGCCAGCCGAGCGCCCACGGCAAGCCTTCTCAAGGACCGCAGCTGATCGGCGCACGACATACACTCGCAGCGTGCGCAACCAATTCGCGCAAGCCGCGCGTTGGCTGAGCCGACGAAAACCGCCCCGCGGCTTTTATTTTGCATTTGGCGCAACTTATACGCCCCTCGCGCGTTGATCTCTCAGGTCCACCACAAAAAGCGTCGCCGCACAGGCAGGCGTCGGGCCGTCAATCAGGAGAGATTCATGAGCAAGAAGATCGCAACGATGGCGATCGCCGCCGTCATGTCCGTAGCCAGCGTAATTCCGGCCGCTCAGGCCGGCCCCGGCCGGCATAGCGGCCACGCGAACTACGCACACAACGGCGGTGGAAACCGTCACCGTGGCGGGGGCCATGGCGGCCAATGGATTGCCCTCGGCATTCTCGGCGCCGTCACCGCCGCGGCTGTCGCCGATGCCGAATACGGCAACTGCTACACCCGGTACGGTCACCGCTACTGCCAGTAAGGTCGCGCGTGCCCTCGTCCGTCAGCAAGCCCGGCCCTCGCGGCCGGGCTTTTCCCTTGGCCTCACGCCGCGGCGCCGGCGGTATGACCCCACAAGCGGCAAAAATTCTTGAACCACGCCAGCCGTTCCTTCAGGAACAGCGCGCGCTCATTCTTTCATTAATGCTCCGGGTCCCCGTGGCGTAATCCGAACCTGGAGTAACGACTACAATGATCGCGACATCAAAACGGACCATCCTGGCCGCCGCTGCCGGTTTAGCCGGCCTTGCCCTTCTCGCCCCACAGGCATCCGCCTACAGCGAAGCTGTGACGAATGCATGCACCGGCGACTACCTGACGTATTGCGGCTCCTATGACGAAAACAGCGCGAAGGGCGCGCAATGCATGCGAGCCGCGGGCGCAAAGCTCTCGCAGGGCTGTATCAACGCTCTCGTTGCCTCCGGCGAGGCCTCGAAGAGCGAGGTTGCGCGTCGCTCGGCGAGCAAGCGGTAAGAGTCGACGGTCCTTCGCGCTCGAGTCCTGCTTGCGGCACCGGTGTTTCCTCCCCACGGAGCATGCGCAAGCGGGGTAGTGGCCGACGGCGGCAGAAATGCTAGAACCGGTGGACCGCCGCCCGCGTTCGAGCATCCATGGCGCTTCCACTGACAACCCCGGCAGAACTCCCGCTGCTTTCCGCGGTCGCGCGTGCGCCCATCCGCGTGAGCGCCCCGCGTCGCCTGCTCGACGCCTGGCTGTCGCGTCACGCAATGCCGTCGGCAGCGGCCATCGAGGAGGTTGCGCGGCTGAAGCCGATCGTCGTGGTCACAGGTGCATCGCGCGGGATCGGCTACGCGATCGCGCGCCGCTTCGCCAAGGCCGGCTGCGACGTGGCGCTGCTTGCGCGCGGCTTGGGCCCGCTGTGCGAAGCCGCCGCGGCCATCGAGCACGACTTTGCCGTCGCCGCGCTCACCCTGCCTATCGACATCACTGGGGCGGACACTCCGAAGACGATCGACGCAAAGCTCGCCGAACGCGGGTTCTACATCGACGTCCTCGTCAATAGCGCCGGCGCCGGCCTCTCGGGCCGCTTCGAGGAGCACGGGCCAGAGGTAGTCGAGCATCTCCTCGAGCTCAATGTCGTCGCACTGACGCGCCTGATGCACCACGTCCTGCCCGGCATGCTGGGGCGGGCGCGCGGCGGCATCCTCAACGTCGCCTCGCTCGGCGGCCTGGTGCCCGGCCCCTATCAGGCGGCCTACTACGCGAGCAAAGCCTACGTGATCTCGCTCACCGAGGCCGTCGCCGCCGAGAACAAAGGCAGGGGCGTGCGCTTCACCGTGGTCGCGCCGGGCCCGGTCAACACTGGCTTTCACGCGACGATGGGCTCGGAGCTGTCCTTCTATCGCCAGCTCATTCCGCCGCTCAGTCCCGAGCGCGTCGCCAGCTCCGCCTACCGCGGTCACGTGCTCGGCTTCCGCGTCGTCGTGCCCGGCGTGATGAACAAACTGATGTGGCCCGCGCTGCGTGTCCTACCGCACCGTCTGCTGCTGCCGCTGATCGGCTGGCTCTTGCATTCGCGTACGGAGCGCTTGTGGAACGGCGCTGTCGACAGCGAGTGAGATCGCGCTCCCTCGACTTGCCCTTACTTTGTAGCAACACTTTTCCGCTTAAGTGACGGGATGCGCCGCGAGTCTGGTCTTGCGTATCACGGCGCCCGGCGCGGCGGCGCGCCGGCGAATCCAACAAATTCGCACTGTGCGCGCCCCGTGCCGGCCCTAGCTTCACCTCTCGTCAACACAGATGTTCAAACAGTAACGACGCCGCCCGCCTTGAGCGTGCGTTCAGTGCGGCCCAAGACGCTACGATGCGGCCTGTTGCGCGGGTGCGCGAAAATCTATTTTCCCGGTCGCTGCGCGATAGCCGCTACGCGACCAGCAGATCGAAGATGATCTTCGCGTTGAGGGCAATCACGACGACCGCGACCAGCACGGCAAGCGCCGTCACCCAGCGCGGCGCAACGAGCTCGCCCATCTTGCGCCTGTCCGCGGTGAACAGCACGAGCGGCACGATCGCGAAGGGGAGCTGCATGGAGAGGACGACCTGGCTCAGGATCAAGAGCTTACCCGTTCCTGCCGTGCCGTAGAGCACGATTGCGATGGCCGCGGGGATGATGGAAAGCGAGCGCGTCGCCAGCCGCCGCGCCCACGCGGGCAGGCGCACGTTGATGAAGCCTTCCATCACGATCTGGCCTGAAAGCGTCGCTGTCACGGTCGAGTTCAAGCCGCAGCACACCAGCGCAATTCCAAAGGCGGTGGTGGCCGCGGCCGAGCCGAGCAGCGGCGTCAAAAGCTTCTGCGCATCCTGCAGATCGGCGATGCCGTACGCGCCGGCCTTGTGGAAGGTGGCGGCGGCGAGGATGAGGATCGAGGCGTTAACCAAGAGCGCGAGCATGAGCGCGATCGTCGAATCGATGGTCGCGAACTTTATGGCGTCTCGTTTCGCGGGGATCGTGTCGGCGACCATGCGGGTCTGCACGATCGAGGAGTGCAGGTAGAGGTTGTGCGGCATGACGGTGGCCCCGAGTATGCCCATCGCCAAATACAGCATGTCGGGGTTGCGAACGATCTCGACCGTCGGCGCGAAACCGAGGATCACCTGGCGGATGTCGGGCTTCGCCATGCCGACCTGGATCGCAAAGCACACGGCGATGACCAATAGCATCGTGACGACGAACGCCTCGATCCAGCGGAAGCCGAGGTTCTGCAGATAGAGGATCAGGAACACATCGAGCGCGGTGATGAACACGCCGAGCTCGAGCGGAATGCCGAACAAAAGATTGAGGCCGATGGCGGTGCCGATGACCTCGGCGAGATCGGTCGCGCAGATGGCCACCTCCGCGAGCCCCCAGAGGACGAAAGCGACGGGCTTCGAAAACGAGTCGCGGCACGCCTGCGCCAGATCGCGGCCGGTAGCGAAGCCGAGCCGGGCGCACAGCGCCTGCAGCAGGATCGCCATGAGATTCGACAGCAACGCGATCGACAGCAGCGCGTAGCCGAACTTCGAACCGCCGGCGAGCGAGGTCGCCCAGTTGCCGGGGTCCATGTAACCCACGGAGACGAGGTAGCCCGGCCCGAGGAAGGCAAAGAGCCGCCCCCAGCCGGTACCGCGCACCGGGATCGAGCCCCACACCTCGCGCAGCGATGGCTGGCCCCGCTCACGGCGCCATCCGTTGGATGATGCGGCGTCGGGGCGATCGACCAAGTCGTGCATAGGGCGCAGACCTCCCTCTAGTTGCAAATGATTTGCAACTGCAAAGTAAGGTAAGCAGGCCGCTAAAGTCAATGGGGTGACAGTCAACGTGCTGAATATTCGATATTTTTTGACCACCGGCGCCGGCGACGAAGACGAACGCGGTGACCGATTCGTGAAATTGCCGGCACTACGCCGCGCGGCGGCGGCTCGCGAGGTCGGCCGGGGGCTCGGACGAGCGCTCGGGCGGCGCCTCGAAACGCCCGTAGCGCAGGGCGAGCGTCGGCAGGACCAAGAGATTGAGCGCCATCGATGTCAATAGCCCGCCGACGATGACGAGCGCCATCGGCCCCTCGATCTCGCGCCCAGGCTCGTTCATGCCGATGGCGAGCGGAAGCAAGCCCAGCGCGGTCACGATCGACGTCATCAGGATCGGCGCCAGTCGGTCGCCCGCCCCTTTGACCGCGGCTTCCGGCCCCCACGGCACGCCCTCCTGACCGACGAGGTGTTCGAAGTGCGAGATCATCATGATCGAATTGCGCAGAGTGATGCCAAACAGCGTGACGAATCCGACCATCGAGCCGAGCGTCAGCACGCCACCGGTGGCGAACACCGCGAGCACGCCGCCGACGAGCGCGAACGGCATGTTCGCCAGCACCAGAAGCACGTTGCGCCAGCTCCCCGTGACGACCGCCAGCAGCATGATGATGCCGAGACCCGCCACCACCGAGTTCATGAGCAGGTTGCGCCGCGCTTCGGCTTGCGCCTCGGCTGAGCCCGCAAATTCGAGGTGGACGCCGTGCGGAAGCTGCACATGCGCCATCCTCTCGCGCGCCTCCTTGACGAAGGAGGCTACGTCCCGGCCGATGACGTTGGCGGTGACCGCCTGCACGCGCTGACCGCCGAGATGCTGCACCTGGTAGCGGCCGGCGGTCTGATACACGTCCGCGATCTGGTGCAGCAGCACGAACGTGCCCGACGGCGTACGCAGCGGCAGATCGGCGACCTTGGCGACGCTGTTGCGGCTCTCCTCGTCGAGCATGGTGATGACGTTGAAGACGCGATTGCCCTCGTAGCTCTGGCCGACGATGTCGCCCTGATAAGCGCCCCGCAGCATGTTGAGCACGTCGACCGAATCGAGGCCCCAGCGTTCGAGGTCCGCCTTGCGCTGGCGGATGGTCAACTGCGGCATGCCCGGCGGCGATTGAAGCTGAACCTCGGTTGCGCCTCGGGTCTCACCCAGCTCGCGCGCCACGCTGCGCGCCGCTTCGTCGAGCTGATCGAGATCGTTGCCGTAGATGTTGACGATGACGGAGGCCGTGTAGCCCGACAGCGATTCCTCGACGCGCTCGGTGAGGAACGGCTTCAAGGCGAAGTTCACGCCCGGGAAGCCGGCAAGCACCTTGCGCATCGCCGCCTGGGCCTCATCCGATTCCTCCCCGGAGAGGTCGCGCTTCAAATCGACCTCGAATTCGCTGTAGTGCGTGCCCCAGGTGTCGTCGGCTTTCTCCGCCCGGCCGATGCGCTGTGAGACGACGCGCACGTACGGCAGCTTAAGCAGCGCGTTGGTGACGAGCGTGCCGATACGTTGCGATTCCGCGATCGACGTGCCGGGAACCGCTGCCATATGCAGGGTGAAGTGGCCTTCCTTGAGCTCTGGCAGGAAGCCGGCGCCGAAGAACGGCAGCGCCGCCAACCCTGCCAGCGTGAAGACGAGCGCCGCCGCGATCGTCGTGCGCGGGCGCGCGACGATCTCCCGCAGCGTGCCCTCGTACCCCTTACGCAGCCAGCGGGTGACGGGTGGGTCATCGGAGCTGCGCGGGTGGCTGTCGGTCTCCTTGGTCTTGGCCGCCAGCAGCATGCAAAGGGCCGGTGTCACTACGAGCGCAACCACCAGCGAGGCGAGGATCGCCAGCACGTAGGCGAGACCGAGCGGAGCGAAGAAGCGCCCAGCGAGCCCGGGAAGCATCACCACCGGCAGGAACACCAAAATGACGGCGAAGGTAGCGTAGACGACGGCTCCGCGCACCTCGAGCGAGGCATTGAGGATCACGTCGGCCGTCGACAGCGGAACCGCTCTGCGCCGATTCTCGCGCAGGCGCCGCGCGATGTTCTCGACATCGATGACCGCGTCGTCGACGACCTCGCCGATGGCAATCGCGAGGCCGCCGAGCGTCATGGCGTTCAAGGTGGCGCCAAGTGAGTTCAGCACCACGATCGCCGCCAGCAACGACAGCGGGATCGCCATGCACGAGATGGTCGCCGTGCGCAGATCGAACAGGAACAGGATCAGCACGACCACGACCAGCACGCCGCCGAGCAGCAGCGAGGTCTGCACGTTGTGGGTCGAGATGCCGATGAAGTCGGCCGGCCGGAACAGGTCGGCGCGCAGCTCAACGCCTTCCTTCTGGATAACCGGCTTGAGGTCCGCGAGCGCCTCCTCGATGCGGTCGGTGACGTCGATGGTGTTGGCTCCGAGCTGTCCGGATACCAGCAGCACTACGCCCGGCTTACCTTGCACCGCCGCGCCGCCGATCGCGGGCTCCGGCGCGTTCACGACGTCGGCGACGTCCTTCAGGAGGACGCTCGAGCCGCCCGAGCTCAAGACCACCGTGCGCGCCACGTCATCGGGATCGATCGACTGGCCTTCGGACTGGAACACGATGCGCTGGTTGTTGGTCTCGATGAAGCCGGCGCCGGTGACGGCGGTCGCCTTTTTTGCCGCCGCGAGCACGTCGTCAAACGAGAGGTTGTAGCGCAGCAGCTCGTCGGGGTGGACCTGCACTTGGATCGAGCGCACGTCGCCGCCGAATACGGCCACCTTGGCGACGCCCGGCACCGCGAGCAGGCGCAGACGCAGGGTCCAATCGGCAAGCGTGCGCAAATCCATGAGCGAGCGCTTCTCCGAGGTGAGGCCCAGAACGAGCACCGTGCTGGACGAGGAGGTCAGCGGCGTCATGGTCGGCGCGGCAATGTTGGAGGGGAGCTGCCGCGCGGCTTCCGCCAGGCGCTCACCCACCACCTGGCGGTCGCGATAGATGTCGGTGTCGGGGCGGAAGATGATGGTAATGACCGAGAGGCCCTGGATCGAGGAGGAGCGCAGCGATTGCACGGCGGGCACGCCGTTGATGGCGTTCTCGATCGGCTGCGTCACGAGGATCTCGACCTGCTCGGCGGTCAGGCCCGGCGCCTCGGTCTGGATGCCGACCTGCGGCGGAGCGAACTCCGGAAACACGTCATACTTGGCGCGCATGACGGAGAGCGTGCCGTATCCGAGCAGCACGAGCGCGAGCGCGACGATGACGCCGCGGAAGCGGATGGCAAAACCGATGATCGCGGCCTGAAGGCCGCCCGGAGGGGCAGCAGGTGGTCCAGACGACAGCATCAATCGGTGTCCCCGCCCACCTGGATCTGCGCCCGGAACTCCTCCGACAGCAGTAGCTGCGCCGCCTGGACGACGATCTGGGGCGGCTCGTCATCCTCCCCGAACGCGTGCACGGGAACCACGAACCCGCTGCCGTCCTTCACCGGCATGTCGGTCGGGATCTCGCGGCGCGTGAAGGAATCCCCGTCGAGTCGCAGGTAGACCCAGGCGCGGCCCGACCACCACACGACGGCCCTCGAGGGAACGACGTAGCCCTCGACCGAGTGACCCGTGGCGAGGTAGGCGCGCACGTTCATCCCGGGCAGCACGCCCGTGTTGGCACCGGCCGCGTAGAAGAAGCTCAAGCCCTGGATCTTCGGGTCGGTCCGCGTCGCGGGTGAGATGTAGCGCACGTCGACGCGGCGCGAGCTGCCCCCGACCTCAACCGAAGCCGTCGTCGGCGGGTCGATGGATACGCTGGGAGGAAGCGTGACCTGCAGCAGAAACTCCTCCCGCTCGATCAACCGATTGACCAAACCGGCACTGGCAACGAGCGCGCGTCCGACGACGGGACCCCATTCCTGCAGCGCAGTCGCGGCGAGCGTTCGCACCTGCGATTCTGCCGCCGCGACCGAAGCCTTGTCGGAGAGCACCGCCGCTTCTGCCGTCTGCATCTGCGCTAGGCTGCCGATATCCTTGGAGTACAAAGCTTGCGCGCGGAAATAAGCCGGCTGCGAGGCGGCGAGCTTCGCCTCCGCGGTGTGAAGCTGCGAGACGGCGGCCACGTAGGTGGTGTTCAGCGTTGTCAGGGTCGCGAGGTCGAGCACCGTCCCGTAAGCACGCACATGGTCGTCGTAGGGTGCTGCCGTCGGCGTCACCATCTCGAGGCCGATGGTCTTCTGCGTCGGCGTGTCGAACGTCACGATGGGCTCGCCGCGCGGCGGAAGCTTCACGCGCAGCGGCGGTTTGATCGGACCCTCGCGCTCGGCCTCGACGGCCGCTTCCTGCCGGCCCTCGACAAATCCCGAGATGACGAGCGCGCCAAGGCCCCCTAGCAGGGCCAAGGCGATCACCAGGCCGAGCACACGGCGGCCGAGCGCACGTTTTGCGGTACCACTCACCAAAGACGCTTCCATCGCCGGGCGGCTCTGTCCCGAGGCCAGTCCGGCATTTATCTGCGGTCGTAGGGTAACCGCCAGCCACCGATTAGAGCCACATTTAAGAATGGTTAGCGTGCCTTACGCAAGCCGCTTGGGGCGACCCGCCATCCCCCGCCTCCTGACGCCTGTTTCGCGGACCGGTACCAGGCGACCACTACCGGCCATGCTTCCGCCGTTCTCCTGGCTTCACGAGACGGCGTCGCGATTGGGATGACCACCGGCTCGATCGACGAAGGACCGGTGGAAACCATCCTGATCCGGCCAACATCGACCGGTTCAATGGTTTTGCTATTAGTAGCGGCTGCTGCCGAATACCTGAGGGGAATCGTGCCCGGATCCGTTTGCGCCCCGAACTCGAGGGCCACACTGCGCGCCGCCGCGCGCACAAGCCTCTCCATGCTTGTGCCGTGTCTCCTTGTCCTGGGGCCCGCATCGACGCGAGTGAAAGCGGACGAGGTGGAGGCCGCCGGGCGACCGGTGACGATCAAGGTCTTGCTGAGCTCGCGCACCGACGCCTGCTACGACCCCGGTGACGTCGGCGCGATCAGGCGGCTGGCGCGGATCGAGCAGCAACGCATCAACGAGAGCGGCGGCATTGCTGGGCGTAAGCTGCGCGTGGACTTCCTCGACGACCAGCGCGACAACCAGCGCGCGGTTGGCAACGTGCACTCCGCCTTCTCCGATCCCGATACGCTCGCCGTTATCGGCCTCTCCAACCCAGAGCGGGCCAAGGCCGCGTTCGATTCGCTGGCGCGCGAGATCAATGACTCCAAGATCCCTTTCCTGTCGGACATCTCGATCAACGCCCTGTTTGCCAAATTCCCAAACGTCTATACGACGCGGCCCTCGCAGGACGACGAGCGGCTGCCGGTGCTGATCCAGTTCGTGCGCCAGCTGGGCGCGGTGCGGACGGCCTTCGTGGGCATGAAGGACAATTTGTTCAGCACGTCGCTGGCGGAGGGGCTAAAGCAGCCAGCGAGCGGCACCACGCTCGTCGCCGATCACCGGCTCACACTCAAGGACGACAAGCTGGATCCTACCGAGGTCACGGCCGCGATCGCCAACCTCAAGCAGCAGAACCCCGACCTCATCTACTTCAGTCTGGGCGGTAACCGGCTCGGCGCCGTCATCAAGGAGCTTATCGCCGCCAAGGTGACGCCGCCCCTGTTCATCGGCTCGCGCATCGACGCCATTCCCCCGGAGATCGCGCAGGCCTATCCGAGCGACATCTACCAGATTGCTTGGGAGGATTTGCCCGGCGTCTACAACGACCGCGTGCGCCGGATGATCTCGGCTGCAAGCCCGATGAAGTGGGTGTTCGAAGGCGACCGCAACTCGGCTGCGCCCGGCTGGAGCTCAGGGGAATGCAAGCCGCGCCCCGACGATTACGAGCCAGATCCACTCACCGCCGAAAACCTGCGCGCGATCCGGGTCGGCGGACAATACGCCGACATGATCGGCCTCACCGCCGCGGCGGCGCGCACCGCGAGCCTGCCGACCGACATCGGCCAGCTCCGCGCCCACATCCTCGCGCAATTGCAAACGACGTATGCGACCGGGCGCGGCATCTTCAAGGGCCGCTTCGACGACTGGTCGTTTCGCCCGCAGACGCGCGCCGCCGCGCGCACGCCGTTTATCCTGCGCCTCGTGCACAGCCTCGGCGTCCCGCAGCTTGCACCGACGCAGTTCGTGCGGCTGCACGATGAAAGTCTGCGCCCCGTCAACACGCTCTATCTCGACATCGATCTCATTCGCGCCTTCAACATCGACGACAACGACAAGTCGTTCTTCGCCGAGTTCTATCTGTCGATCCATGACGACGGCAGAGGCGCCTCCATCGACCAGATCGACTTTTCCAACGCCTTTCTCGATCCCAAGACCAACGATCGCCAGCTCACAATTCGAGTGTTGAACGACGGCGGCAAGAGCGCAGCCTACCCCGACGACATCAAGGTCTATCAGGTCTCGGGCCGCTTCGCCTTCACGCCCGACCTTGCCAACTATCCCTTTGACACCCAGCGCTTCCACATCGACTTGCGCCCGCGCCGTGCCGACATTCCCTTCATAGTTCAGCCGCCACCGCAGACGTTGCGCGACCAGTCCGTCGATGCGGACGGCTGGCTGCCGAAGGAGCAGTACGTCGGCTTCGACGAGGACTTCGTGCCAACCGTCGACGCCCGCACCCACGATCAGAGCGTGGTGCCGTTCTACAAGACGACGTTTGTTTGGCAGATGACGCGGCAGACGACCGACTACTTCCTGCGTGTCGTGGTCCCGCTCGCGTTCATTCTGACCGTCGCCTACCTGTCGATCTTCATCCCGCGCGCGCAGTTCGAGGCGATCGTCACGATCCAGGTGACGGCGCTTCTCTCGGCGGTCGCCCTCTACCTGGCACTGCCGAAGGTCGACGCCGACACCGCGACGCTGTCGGACCGGATCTTCCTCTTCATCTACATGGCCGTCAGCCTCATGATCGGCATCTCGATCTCGCGCATTAGCCCATTCATAGCCCATCGTCCGCGCCTGCAAAGCGCTCTCGGCGCCGTCCACATCGTGGTCATCCCGATACTGGCGCTCCTAATGACGAGCTACGTGTTGCACGCGAATAATCCGGTCTAACGGAAAGCGCATGGCGTGCCACCGGGGGTGCCGCAGTGGATTTCCGAAAACCTCAGCCGTTAGATTCGCACGCGCGACAAAAAAGCGCCGCGGATGCGTGCGCCAATGCAGGCGAGCCATGCCGGCGACGGGGGTCGTTCGGGCAGCCAGCGTAGCCCCGGCGATAGGCTCGCGAGGAGGAAATCATGGTGATGTTGGGAGAGGCGTTATCCGCGGAGCGGGAGAAACGGCGGCGCGAAGCGGCAGACGCCGCGACGCGATGCGAGGTGGGACGCGCGGTACTGCGGGCTTTGGCTCAGCGTCTGACCACCGAGCCGCTGCCGACGTGGTTCTTCATGCTGAGCGGCGATGAGATCGTTGTCGCGCACACCAAGAACGGAGCAAGCTCGCGCCATCGTGTCGGATCGTGGGTCGTCGACGGGGATATGCGATTGATGTTCGGGGAGCATACGACGGAGTGGATCACGGCGGAGAGCTGCTCGCGGGTTGTCGACGAGGCCGTGCGGATCACGGCGCAGGTTATCGTCGCGGCGGAAACACGCTCGGGCGGAGCGTTCGACGCGGCCTCGGACCAGTCGGCGGTGCGCTAGTCGCGGCGGCAGGTGTCCGGGCTCATCGCAACCGCCTCAACGGTCACCTACCTCAGTGAAGGTGGAACTGGATCGGCAGGACGAGATCGAAGGTCTCGCCCGGCGCATCGAGTGGTGGCGTCGGCATAGGACTAGCGCGCTGGATGATTGCGACGGCTTCCTCATCGAGCATGGCCGAACCCGAGCCCTGCGCCACACGGGCCGCGAGCACGCGTCCACTGCGGTCGATCGTGAAGGCGACATTGGTGATGCCGCGCAAGCCGCGCGCGCGGGCCTGGTCCGGATAGCGCTTGAAGCGGTTCAGATGCGACATGAGCTGCATTTGCCAGGAGAGCGGCACCTTGGCCGGTTTGGCCGCGCTACCCGGTACCGCGGAGGTCGCGGCCGGAGCGGGAGGCGCCTCGACGCGCGGCGGGGCCGTCGTCAGCGGCGCGCCAACGGCGGAATTGATTTTCTCCTGTTCCTGCGGCGCAGGCTCCTCAGCCTTCTTCTCCTCCTCGACCCTCTTTTCTTTCATCGGGTCAGGCAGCGGCAGGACGGCTTCCGGCTCCGGCGCCAGCGGCGATTGCTCGACCGGCGGGATGTCGGCAAACGTCTTCTCCGGCGCCTTCTCGGTGGTGGGTGGCGTCGTCACCGCCTCCTCGCGCAGTGGCCCGTGCGCGACGTCGGGTGTATCGACCGGAGCGGCGACGGAGAGCGGCGCCATCTCCATCATCACCGCCGAGCCGGTGTCGTCTTCGGCCGGATCATCCGCTTGATGCAGCAGCGCATAGGCGCCGGCACCCACGTGCGCCGAAAGCACGACGATCGCTGCCAGGGTCCAGCGGATCGCTCGCGCGCGCTGCTGCCCGAACATGTCGAGTGTCGGGTTCATGGCGTGGCGGGCTGTGCCGGGGGCTGGGTCGCGGGCGCAACGGGATTGGCTGCGCCAGTCGCGGCATCAGGCGGGCTTTGCAACTCCGCCCCCTCGAGCCCGACGAGGGCTACCTTGAGGTAGCCCGCCGCGCGCAAAACGTTCATCACGCGCATCAGCTCGCCGTAGGGCACGGTTTTGTCGGCGCGCAGGAACACCCGCTTCAGCCGATCCGTGTTCGTCGCGCGATCCAAGGCATCGCCCACTTGCGTGCGCGGCACCGCCTCCTCCCCGACCGCGAGCGAGAGGTCCGCCTTGACCGTCAGGAACAGCGGCTTGTCGGGTCGCGGCTGCGGCTTTGCCGTGGAGACCGGCAGCTCCACGGCCACATCCACCGTCGACAGCGGCGCGGCGACCATAAAGATGATCAGCAATACGAGCATCACGTCAATGAAAGGCGTGACGTTGATCTCGTGGTATTCGGGCAGCTCGTCTTCGTCCTGGTGGCGCAGGCCGTGCATCCGAGCTACTCCGCGGCGCGCGCGATGTGAATGTCGAGCACCGAGCGGCGATCGAGATCGCGCGAGACCTGGCGCGCCACCTCGGCCGAGCTGTCGGCGACGAGCGCCTTGTAATTAGCGATCGCGCGGGCGAGGCGGTTGTAGAAGATGACCGCGGGGATGGCGGTGACGAGGCCGAGCGCCGTCGCCAGCAGCGCCTCCGCGATGCCCGGCGCGACGACGGCGAGGTTCGTCGTTTGCGCTTTCGAGATGCCGATGAAGCTGTTCATGATGCCCCACACCGTGCCGAACAGGCCGACGAACGGCGCGGTGGCACCGATGGTCGCAAGCAGGCCCGTGCCCCAGGCCATGTCGCGGCCGGCGGCAGCCTCGATGCGCTCCAGGCGGGAAGCGATGCGCTCCTTGATGCTCTGCTTGTCGGGGACGTCGGCTGAGCGGCGCAACTCGAGCATCGCAGCTTCGAGCAGCGCCGGCATGACTCCGCGGCATGCGTTCAGGCTCGATTGGGAGTCGCGCAGCGAGTTCTGCGCGCTGACGATCCCGAGCGCGCGCCGCAGGGAGTGCTTTGCCTTGCTCAGCTCGAGGCTTTTCGCCAGCCATGCGGTCCAGGTGAGCACGGAGGCGAGCGCCAGCCCGATCATGACGCCCTTTACGATGATGTCGGCCGAAAGGAACATGTTCCACGGCGACAGGTCGTGCGGGAGCTGTGAAAGCGAGATATTACCCGTTGCCCGGACTTGCGTAGCCGTCGGTGGTGTAGCGATCGGAGCAGCCGGTGCGGACGGCGTTGCCGCCTCCTGCGCGGTGCAGGGCACAGGCTGCCAGATCGCGGCACCCCAAAGGAGTGCACACCCGAAGACCCAGGCTCGTGCTGCGTTCGTCACGGACCCAATCTGCCCCATCTGGAAACTAAAAGTAAGCAATAGGATGTGGACTATTCGTGCTGAGACAAGCGACGGGCAAAACGTCACGCTTCCGCCCACTGGCGGATGAGGTTGTGGTAGATGCCCGTCAGGCGCACATTGATCTCGTCCTCATGGCCCCGCTGCGCGGTCAATTCCTGGATCGCCTGATCGAGCTCGAATAGCAGCGTGCGCGCGCTGTCCTCGCGGATCATGCTCTGCAGCCAGAAAAAGGACGCGGTGCGGGCGCCGCGCGTCACCGGCTTCACGTGGTGCAGGCTGGTCGAGGGATAGAGCACCATGTCGCCCGCCGGCAGCTTCACCTCGTGGGCACCGTAGTTGTCCTCGACTGCCAGCTCGCCGCCATCGTACTCGTCGGGCTCCGACAGGAAGAGCGTGCACGAAAGGTCGGTGCGGATCCTGATTGCGGTTCCGGGGATCCTGCGGATCGCGCCATCGACGTGCGTGCCGAAGAAGTTGCCTTCCCCGTAGCGGTTGAACAGCGGGGGAAAAATCCTGAGCGGCACCGCCGCCGAGATGAAGAGCGGGCTCTGCGATACCGCCTCGATGACGATCTCGCCCAACTGCCTTGCGGCAGGCGAGGTCTCCGGCAGCTGCAGGTTGTTCTTGACCGAGCCCGACTGCGGTCCCGCCGTCACCCGGCCGTCGGTCCACTCCGCTGCGTCCATGACCTTGCGGCAGAAGGCCACCTGCTCGGCGGAAAGGACCTTAGGAATGCAGATCAGCACGAAGACCTCTTACGGAAATCACCCCCGATCGCAGGATGCGACCAGGGGTGAATGGACTACCGCAGCCGGGTCAGTACTTCCAGCCGCTGGTAGCATAGCCAGCCCGTCCCGGAGCCACGAAGGCAAATGGCGTAGCACTGCGGTAGAGGGCCCGAGGCCGACGGACTTAGTACTTCCATTTCACCGTCAAGTACCCTGCGCGACCGGGAGCGACGAAGGCGAATGTGGTCGGGAAGGCCTGATAGATGGCGTCGTAGTAGAGTTCATTGGTAAGATTGAGCCCTGTCAATTCGAGCTCGATATTTTTCGTGAGCTCATACTCGGCGAACGCGTCAAAGCGCCACCAGTCGACGGTATGGTTGTTCCCGGCATTGGCTGCCAAGTGTCCACCATAGATCTCGCTCCCGTAGGTCGCCGTCCCTCCGACCGCCAGATCGTCGGTCAATTGGTACCTCGACAGCAGCGAGAACTGAGTGAGCGGGATGTTGGCCAATCTCCGTCCGATGTCCTGCGCATTGCTGGATTTGAGCACCTCGGTGTCGAGCAGCGTCAAGCCGCCGAATACGCTCCACGCCTTGGTGATGTTTCCAGCAGCGCTCAGCTCGATACCACGAACACGATATTGCCCCATGAAAGCATTGGTATCGTCTTGCGATGTCACAGTGTCATTTGTTCGGGCGTGATCGACGTCCGTCTGGAACAGCGCAGCCGTCGCCAGTAGACGCCGGTCGAAGAGCTCCCACTTGGTGCCCAGCTCCATGCTGCGCGCCTCTTGGGGAGGGACGTTAGCAAGAGTGGCGCTGAGACCGTTGTATTGAGCACCAGTGGCATCGAGCTCGCTTCCAACGGGGCTCTCCGCGGTGGCGTAGGCTGCGTAGACGCTCGCGATCGGGATCGGTTTGTAGACGATGCCGGTGTGCCAGCTCGTGAGAAGATCCGCGACCTCAGCCGTATTGGTTGCGATGTTCGTGTTGGCCGCGGCCTGGGTCGTGGCCGTGCCTGGTCCCCCGATCTGATTACGTCTGAAATCGTCGAACCGAATCCCGCCATTCACGATCCATTGTTTAGACAGGTGAACCGTGTCTTCCACGTAGCCGGCGAGTGTATCGATCGTTGCGTCGTAGACCTTGCCCTCCAGCACTATTTGGTCGGTCAGGCCGTAGGGATTGGGTGGGAAGGGCCGCTGGATGGGACGGGCGATCCCGTTGGGCGTATCGAAGAGGTAGCCGCTTCGGTGAATCTCCTCGCGGCTGAGCTCCAGGCCGGCAACCACGTCGTGCTGGAAAGTTCCCGTCGAGAACTTGAGGTTCAGCTCAGTCTGGTTGTCGTACAGCTCCGCGGGCTGATCGCGATTGGGATGGTGCACATCGAAGGGATAGCCTTCCATCGACGTCGCAACGTAGTTGACGCGGCTTTCCCCCACTCGCGTCTTGTTGGTCAATGTCACGCCGTCAGTCAGCTTGGCGACGACAGTCGCTGTGCCGATGTCGGCCTCCTCCTTGTAGAAGTCGAGATTGGCCATGCCAACCCAGGTATCGCGCGGTATGCCGAGCTCCGTCACCGGCAAATGATTGTCTCCAGGAAGTGCAACGCCGCCCGGGTTGACGCCGACGGGGACGCCCCAGTCCGGGATCGCGTCGTTGCGATAGTGGTAATAGTCGAGCGTGACCTTTACGTCGTCAGTGACCCTTGCCGTTGCGGAAAGCAGGCCTCCCCAACGCTCACTGTCGGTGATGTCGCGCCCAGCAACGTCGTGCTGGTCGTACATGAGGTTGGCGCGCACCGCGAAGTCCGACGTGATCTTCTCGTTCGCATCGAGCGTCGAGCGGAAGGTCTTATCCGTGCCGACGGTCGTCGTCACAATGACGAAGTCGTCGGTGAGACTGGGCTCCTTGGTGATGAGGTTGACCGCGCCGCCGATCGTGCTGCGACCAGCGATGCCGCCACTCGGACCCTTGTAGATTTCCACCTGCTCGACGGAAAACACGTCCGGAATGACGCTGCCGGGATTGCGGATGCCGTCGACAAAGATGTCGTTGTCGGCTTTGAAGCCTCGAATGGCGAAAGCTCCAAAAGCATTGCCGCCCTCGGCCGATCCGATCGTCAGGCCCGGCGTGCTCCGGGCCAGGTCGCGCAGGTCGCGCGCTTGTTTCTCCTCGATAACTTCCTTCGGAATCGCCGTGACCGTTCTGGGCGTATTCACCAAGGGTTCGGTGAGCTTGCCAGAGGCGGACTGTTCCACCTTAAAGGGGGCGTTCGGGTTCGCGTAAGGATCGGCGGCCTTTTGATCGGGTGTCTTGACCGGTGTTACCACGGACGCCGGGGCCGGCTTGGCGGCTGGCGCGCCGGAAGATTTCTTCGCGGGTGCGGAGACCGACTTCTTCTTTGCTGCCTGCGCCTCGACGTTGAGCGGAGGCAGCGTCGTCGTAGTGCCGGCGTCCTGCGCGAGCGCGATGCTTGCCGGGCTCGAGGCGGCGACGCAGGCCGCCGTGAACAGCCCCAGCCTCGAAACGTCTTTGCGAACGTTGGAAGTGTCTAGCGGTGCTTGAAATCCGCGCAATGAGCGCGGAACGCGAACTGAACTCACACTAGCCCCCAAACGCAGCACGAACCGACGCTTAACTTTCGTCAGATTTCATATTATGACTCTAAGAGTCAATTTAACTCTCAGCGGGGAGCGTCGTCGCGGGAGTGTGTGCGTGAGATCACGGGTCTTCCCTCTAAACCGCCTTCGTTGCGTCAGCAGAGGTCATCGGCATCATGCGACATGCGAGCCCATCGTCTCCCAAATCTAAGCGGGAGCGCCTACAGCAAAGCACTGATGCAATGGTCTGCTATTCACGCGAGGTCCTCTTTTGTTGTGGCGTTCTCCTGGGGGTGGACGCTTGTCCTGGAAACGCTTGCGCTTCATCCCGCGTGCCCTTCAGCGCTGTGCTCCAACCTGGACGCACGAAAAGTAAGCAGGCCACGTTCGACCGTCAGCTAACCGCCGCGAGAGCACTGGCCACGCCGACCATAGTGGGGTGCATTGGCGTCATCCTCGCCGGCACAGGACACGAGGCGCGTGCGTTCAAACGAAGCGCCGATATCACACGCTTCCGCCCACTAGCCGAATTCGTCGCCACGATCCGGGCTTGCATTAGGACACCGGCATGACGGGTGATGCGCGTGCGCCTCTGGTCGCCCACGCTTCAATGCATGCAAGAGCTAGGACCGGTCTGCACCGGGCGGCAAACATCTGCCCATGCCGGCGACTCCTGTCGACGGGAAACTGATGATGCCGATTTGGCTAAGTCATTGAAGAATATGGCGCACCGGAGAAGATTCGAACTCCTGA
>CAVUWX010000030.1:0-28629 GCA_963745205.1 uncultured Alphaproteobacteria bacterium | reverse complement strand
GTCCTGCCAATAGTGGGCGATCTCCGCGCACTCGATCACGCTCGTCCACGAGCGCGCGGGCCTCGCGCAAATCGCGTCCGATAGGATGGCGATCCGTTCGTGCGCATCGTGTTGCTGCGCTTCGGCCTTGGCTACCGTATCTTCGTCGTGTGCATCCTCGGCGGCGTTAAGCGCTGCGAAGGCCTCGGCCTCTTGCGAGACGAACTCGCGGAACTCGATCAACTCTGGAGAGGGGCCGGTAAAGGCGCCCCCGGCGTGATCTGTGGTATCGGTCTGGTTAGTCTCAGTCATGGGTCTCTCCGATGGTTGGGATTAGGGCCGGGTTGGAGTTCGCGCTCCAGCTCGGCCCACTTTCATTTGGACGCGGACGCTACTGACTACGTTTATTGCCTGACTTCGAGGGGGGCGTGGCCATTACTTCGCTCGCTCGTTCTTCTGTGCGAGATCGCAAAACGGCTGACATTCCTCGTCGTGCAGCTCGCGTAGGGCGGTGAGCCACATGGCATCTTGCAGATGTTTTTTCATGCGGTCGTTTGCTTCCTGGCACGGGATCTCTTGATTGTAGATTCGAACAGGTCGGCCATGAGAACGTTCGCAGGCATCGTACGGCGCGGGTGGGCTTCGGCCATACCCAACCGACAATTCCCGCAACAGCGGCGCCCACGATCCACAAGCCGATTAGTCCAACGCCCAAGTTGGTCGCCCAAGCTTTCATTGTGTGGGTCATGGTGTGCCCTCAGCTCGCGGCGGATGGTGAAATTCCCTCTGAATGTTGTACGCCGAGAGTGCGGCCGTTTGTACTCCACCCATAGTGGCCCGGCCGGTTTTAGCGTGTGTGCTTCCCGGATAATGTCTATTGGGCTGGACGGTGGCGGGAAGGGAGTTGGGGGCATCCAATACTTGAAAGCGATAGCTGCAAGCGGCAGCGCGTTGAAGCAAAGCATGGCGATGACGAGTTCGCGCGTCGATTTCATTGTTGGCCTCCTGAGCTCGCGAACTTCAGTCCAACGAAAAATACTTCCTTGCCCTTTGTGCGCGTCTCTAGCCCGAGTTCGGTGCGCAGCGCATCGAAGCGACCGCCAAATGCACTCACATCAACCGTAGTTCTTCTTCTCCGCGCACCAGGCGCGATAGCGCACGAACGCATCCACCCAAGATAGCCGCGAGCGGGGCGCGGTTTTCACGCAGTCGAGCAGGAACGCGTCGATATCCCCTATTTTCACTGGCAACAGCAGCGGCGTGGCCTTCGGTTTGGTAACAAGGGGCAGGACGTTTGATGGGGCCATGGCGTTCGCGACCGCGACGGATTGCGTCTCGAAAGGCGTTGACGCTCTCGGTACAGGCACTGGCGCCGCAACGCGACGTCGGCCGTGAGCGCCGAAGGCCAGCAAGGCGCCCGCCAAGACCGTGCATGCAAAGCTGCGAAGCCCGGCGCCGATCAGGTCCAGCTCCCAAGCTGGAACCCCTAGCCGGTCCGCAAGCGGGTTGGCCGAGCCAGGCGTCGGCGCATTATCGAGCGCCGCGCGCGCTTGGTGCTTCTCAAGTTGTAGAGCTTGCTGCGCGTTGGCGACTGCATCGGTCGCATCGTCCACTGTCTTCGCTAGGATCGCGCGGCAGTTCTGTCCGCAACCCCTATCGGTGGATTTGGTCCGCGCATCAGCCTGCACCTCCTGTAGTGCTCGTTCAGCTCGCCCAACCCGGTCATCAAATTCGAGCCGCGCAAGCCAGTCCTGCGCGGCCTTGCGCTTGGCCTCGGCTCGTGGATCGGTGCCGCCCGCTCCTCGATGTGCGCAACGTGCCAGTTCGCCGTTGCAAGGAAACCGTACAGCTCGCCCGCTACGAGAGCGAGCACGAGGAAGGCGGCAAGGCCGCGCGAGCTCGGCCGCGACGGAGCGCCGACGGCCACACCACAAGCTAGTGCGATCGTTAGGGCGCATTGGTATCCACCATAACCGCCGGTCGCCATGATCGTGACGTGCGCGACGCATGCGAGGATGCCGACGCCGGCAACGGCTGCAATCCGCGAAGTAAGATCATACCGGCCCCCTTTGCGGCCCGAGTGTCGCGCAACAGTTCAAGGCCGCGCTCTACAGCTTCAGCGAAGCTCAGCCATGATCGTGCTTCACCCGACGAGCCATTCCTTCCATTCGTCCTCAACAGCACATTAACTTGGACGGCTTGTTCGAGCGGAACCCGGCGCACGCGGCCGTCATGTTGAGCCCTCACGCTCGCTCGCCGGCCTTTCGTCCGGCCACGAGTTCCTGCGCCTATGACCGGCGCTGCTGAGTTGCGCTTTGAGTTTTGCGGCCATGTCAGCGCGCTGAACGTCCTCGGTCATGCGCGCCTCGCTTTGGGAAGCCGAGCCTTGAGCGCGTCCCATAGCGCATCGATATCGTTCTGAGCCGTCGTCTTTGACCGGCCCTTGAGGTACTCAGCGGCCGATTGGCCTTCGGTCATGCTCGTGGCATGCCCCTCATGATAGCGGACAGTCACGGGCAGCACTTCTCCGAGCTCCCGAAGCGCCTTGATCGTCTCGTCGGTGTTCTTCCAGTCTTTGTCCGCGGCATTGACCAGCAACGCGAATGCTCTGCCGTATTCGTTGCAAAGCTCGATTGCGATAGTCACGGGCTCAACGTCAAGGATCGATGGCCGCACTGGTATCAGCACAAAATCAGCAGCGACGATGGCGGCCTCTAGCTGCTCAATGAGCGCAGGGGCACCGTCGATCAGCACCCAATCGGCCGAGCCGGCGCGCAACTTGGCAATGGCGCGAGTGAGCCCGCGCTCATCCTGCGCACGGACATAGTCTATGTCCGTCTCGCCGCGGCGCTCGAACCAAGCCTCGAGTGAGCCTTGCGGGTCCGCATCAACCACGACGACCCTGCCAGGCGCGCTTACGGCGAGCGCAGCCGTCAGCGTCGTTTTCCCAACGCCACCCTTCGCGTTGCATATGGCTATCACCCTCGGCACGGGCTCTCCTTTTCGCTTTAGGCTAAGTGTCGCTAGTCTAAACGGAGTTAGTTTATGATTTCCTAGTCTAGGTTTTTACACAGACCTAGGTACGCACAGTTCCAGCATGCAACTCTAGGGCTTTTGCGACTTCTTCGACCTAGGTTTTGCATTTCCTAGGCCCTCGTAGTGGTCGAGAACGATGGCCCGCAGATAACTCGTCAGGGTTCGGTGCTCGGCCTCCGCCTGGCGTCTCAGCGCCTCACGAACGTCGGCGGGTATTGTTACCTGAACGGGCCAATCACGTCTGCTCTCGGTCATGGCCACTTGTATAGTGATTTGCAGTGATTGCGCAAGGGGTGTTCGTCAGGACTACTTGATCCCAGGTTTGCCGCCGCCCTTGAACTTGGCGTTCGCGGCAACAATTTTTGCCGCCAGCTCCGTTGGTCGTTCGTAGTAATAATTCATGAGCTGCTCGGCAATTTCGATGCACCACTCTGCCTCCCCCTGGTCTACTTCGATGATCTGCAGGGTGGTCACGTCATTAATCGGGTGCGCGCCAAAATTCCCAAAGTTGCGGATGGCATCTACGTATTCGCGAAGATCGCCCGGCAAGACCTTCTTGGGATCGGTCTCGGCCAACAGCTGTTCGACCTGCTTCGCAAGGTCGCCGCCCTTGTACCCGCGCTCCGTTAGAACGCCCTGAAGACATCTGCGCGACATACACGCGGATGCTGCCGGGCTAAGCTCTGCGACTAGACACGCCTCTTGATAGGACTTCTTATGAACAGCGGGCGTGTTGGGGAAGGGCTTCGCGTGACGGCCCAATGGGAAAACACGGCGGTTCCACTCGGTAATCTCGTATCGATCTCCAGAACCATTCCCGTAGGCCCATTTGCGAACGAAGACGCTCTCGCACCCGCAGCCGGCGCAAATCGCGACAACGGTAGTGAACTTGGGGTGAGCATCCGCGAGGCGAGAAACCTTGACCACGAATTGATCAATGTCGCGGACCTGCTCGCCGTAGACTTTTTCTGGCTTGGCGACCTGTCCGCAGTGGGGGCAGCGAAGTCGCCCCGCCTCAAGGTGCTCCTGGAGGCTCTGGAGAAGAATTGCGTTTGGATCGGGGAGGGTGGGCATATCGCGCTCTTTAAACGAAGCCGTTCCGGTTTGCCCCCGGTTTGCCCCAAAGAGGTGGCGGCGCGGCTTGATTGAAGTCTAAGTCATTGAAAAGATTGGCGCACCGGAGAAGATTCGAACTCCTGACCCCCAGATTCGTAGTCTGGTGCTCTATCCAGCTGAGCTACCGGTGCTTGTCTGCGATTGATGCGGCCCCGCAGAGGGCCACGGCGGGCAAAGGGCCCAAGCCGAAGCCCGCAATTACTAATGGCTGGCGCTCCCGCGCGCAAGAGGGCTGCCTGGCCCCCGCCTCACCGTGAAACGGAGCCGGCTCGCTCCCCGAAAGTCGCCAACGCTCAAGTCCGAGCCGCCGCAAAAGTACACCGCTCGCCCCCGAGAAGCGCGCGCTCACCCACCACCCGCGCGCCCGTCCTCCCGCGCCGCCGGCGCCTCGAGGCTCGCGTGGTGCGTGCCGCGGTCGGGGATCTCGAACAGGAACGCTGCGCCGTTCTCCGCGTCGACGAGCCGCAAGTGCCCGCCGTGCACGCCGACGATCTCCGCCGCGATCGCAAGCCCGAGCCCGGTGCCGCCCTTCCTCTGCGAGCCGGTGAACGCCTCGAACAAATGGTCGCGCGCCTTCTGCGGGACGCCGGGGCCGTTGTCGCGCACCTCGACGAACACGCGGCGCCCGTCGCGCCACGCTTTGATGCGGATCTCTCCGTGCGGCGCCTCGCCGGCCCCCGCGTGCTCGCGCTGGCCCTCGAGCGCCTCGATGGCGTTGCGTGCGAGGTTGCTCAGAATGCGGAACAGATGCTCGCGGTCGGCGTCGATGCGCAGCGTGTCGTCGATATCGAGCACCCAGTCGATGCTACCCTCGCGCGGCAGCCCGAGCGCGTCGCCCACCTCTTCGGCGAGCGGCTTTAGCGGCAGCAGCTCGCGCCGGGGCGCGGCTTCCTCGGCGCGGCCGTAGCGCAGCGTGTCGTTGCAGAAATTGATGGCGCGATCGAGCGAGGCGATGAGCTTGGGCGCAAAGCGCTGCACGGTCGGGTCCGGGATGGCGGTCAAGCGGTCGGACAGGAGTTGCGCGTTCGCCAGCATGCCGCGCAGATCGTGGTTGATCTTGCTCACCGCCAGCCCGAGCTGGGCGAGCCGCGTCTTCTGCAACAGCACGCCGGAGAGCTGCGTCTGCATTTCGCTCAGCTCGTGCTCCGCAGTGCCGATCTCGTCGCGGCGGCCTGACGGCACGATGATGCGCGAGGTGTCCTCCGGGTCTTGGCGGAAGTGGACCATGTTGCGCGTGATACGCATCATCGGCCGCACCAGGAGGCGGCTCAGCGCGAAATAGACGAGCGCGGCGGTGCCGAGCGAGATGACGATCGACACCCCGAGGATGCTCAGTGCGTAGGACTCCATCGCCCGCTTGAGCGGCGCCTCCGGCATCACGATCTCGACGAGGTCGTCGGGGTCCTCGCCGTTGCTGCCCACGACCCGGATGGTGCGCCCTTCCGGCGCGAAGAATACCGCGATGGCATCGCCGATCTGCCCGAGCCGCAAGCCAATGTCGCCGAACGCGCTCTCGGGGCGCCGGCGCAGGTCATAGGAAGCGTCGATGGTCATTCGCGGATCGACGGGCAGCACCAGGCGGCGCACGCCGTTGCGGCGCGCGGCGATCGCCTTCACCTGCGCCGATCGCAGCATCTCGGCGCGCAGCCCCGAGGGCACGTCGCCGCCGGGAAACCCTTCCGCGGCGAGCGTGGCGAGCTGGGCGGCCGTCAGCCGCTCGTCGAGCCAGCTCAGTCGGAAGTTGGCAACCGAAGGCAGGAAGATGAGGATTTCCGCCAGCATCACAAACGCTGCAGTGAGCAGCAGCAGCTTCGCCGGCAGCCCCACGTCGCCCCAGCGGAAGCGCGACAGCTTCGGCCAGCCGGGCAGAGCCAAGCGCCGCAAGTCCGCGATCGACAGTAAATGCCGCGCGTCTTTATTGCCGTCGCGGAGCACGCGTTTCCTCTCGCTATCGGAATCCTAGCCGAAGCGGGCGAGGAAACCGATCACCTTGCGCACCCTGGGCTCGCTGGGTGCGGTGGCATAATAGCCTTCGGCGACGCTTTTGTTTATCTCGCCGAGCGTGGGGAAGGGCGAGATCCATTCGGTCATCGCCTTGAGATTCAGCTTCTGCGAGATCGCCAGCGCCCACATCTGGATGAGCTCGCCCGCTTCTGCCCCCACGATGGTCGCGCCGAGGATGCGGCCGTTTTTTGCCGTCACGACCTTGATGTGGCCGACGGTCTTGTGCTCGGCGCGCGCCCGGTCGTTCTCGTGATAGGGCCAGCGCAGCACGTTAATCTTGCCCGCGGATTTCGCCGCCTCGGCCTCCGAGAGGCCGACGTGGGCAAGCTCCGGATCGGTGAAGGTGACGCGCGGAAGGATGCCCGCGTCGACGCGGGCCGGGCGCCGGAACAGGATGCGGCGGATAACGAGCCCTGCGTGGTAGTCGGCGACGTGGGTGAACTGCGGGCCGCCGGTGCAGTCGCCGATGGCGAACACGCGGCGGTTCGATGTCTTGAGCCCGGCGTTTACCTTGATGCCGCTGTTGTCGTAGCGGATTCGCGCCGCCTCCAACCCCAGATCGGAGGTCGTTGGTCGGCGTCCGGCGGCAAGCAGCAGGTGGCTGCCCTCGACGACGTGCTTCTCGCCGTTGAGGCTGACGTGCACGCGCACGCGCCCGAGGCTGGATTCGACGAGCTCCACCGTCGTGCCCTCGTGGACGTTGATGCCTTCCGCGGCAAGCTGCTCGAGCACGACCTTGCTGAGCTCGGGTTCCTCGTTGGCGAGCGCCTTCGCCGCCTCGAGCACCGTGACGCGTGAGCCGAGCCGGTGGTGGGCCTGCGCCAGCTCGAGCCCAATGGGGCCCGCGCCGATGACGATGAGGTCGTGCAACCGCTGCTGGTTGTCAAAGATCGTCTCGTTGGTGAAATAGGGAACGCTGTCGAGGCCCGGGATCGGCGGCACGAGCGGGACGGAGCCGGTCGCGAGCACGAACCGGCGCGCCTTGACGCGGTACTCGCCGGCGATGACCGTCGACTTGTCGATGAAGCGGGCGGCCGCGCGAATGACGCGCACGCCGAGCCCGGTGAAGCGCTCGGCCGAATTGTTGGGCGCAATCGCGGCGATGACGCCGTGCACGTGGTCGTGGACCGCGCGCGGATCGATCTCGGGGTCGATGCCGGAGATGCCGAACACGGCGGAGGTGCGCATGGCGTGTGCGCGCTTTCCCGCCGCGAGCAGCGCCTTGGAGGGGATGCAACCGTAGTTGAGGCAGTCGCCGCCCATCTTGTGGCGCTCGATGAGCACGACCTTGCGCCCGAAGGCGGCGGCCGCGGCGGCCACCGAAAGCCCGCCCGGCCCACCGCCGATGACGCATATATCGGCGGTGATGGTCTCGCTGTCGACGCTCGTGGCGGCCGCCGCGTCCGTCCTTGCGCTGTTGGCTTGCCTTTTGACTTGCATAGAGTGGGATCACCTCGTCCTCAACAAGGAGCCAAGCCGCTCCGGCAGGCGAACGTCGGCACGTGGGCAGGTCTGCCATTTCCGGCTAAAGGACACATCAGACATTTGCCGGTAAGGCGCTGATTGCAGGGGAAAGGCCGCTCGTTGACTTGCATGAAACCACCCCGTATAAGCGCCCGCAATCCTGGAAACGTGGGCCTGCTGCCGACGGCGACCGTAGCGCTCGACTCGACAAGCTTTCTTCGCGTCGGGCAATGGAGTTGTGACGTGAAGCGCACTTACCAACCGAGCCGGCTCGTCCGCAAGCGGCGGCACGGCTTCCGCAAGCGGATGCTGACCAAGGGCGGCATGCGGGTTCTGATGCGGCGGCGCGCCAAGGGCCGCAAGCGGCTGTCGGCCTGAGCGCGTGAGCATTTCCGGCCGACGCGCTCGTTCCGCCGCGGAGCGCAGCCATCGGTGGGCAGGAACCTTGCGCCGTGGCATTCTCAACCCTCAAGAAGCGCGCCGAATTTCTGCGGGTGAGAAACGGCCGGCGCTGGAGCAACTCCGCGTTCGTGCTGGAAACCCACCCGCGCCCCAAGGGGGCCAAGGGTCCCAACGAGGCCCGCTTTGGCTTCACAGTCTCAAAGAAGATTGGCAGCGCCGTGGTGCGCAATCGCGTGCGCCGTCGCCTGCGCGCGCTCGTCGCAGCCCTAGATCCCGCCCAGGTGCGGCCGGGCTACGACTACGTGCTGATCGCGCGGCCCGGAGCAGTGGAACGCACCTATCGCGACCTCAAAGCGGACCTGGATCAAGCGCTCGCCCGTGTTCACCAACCGGTCGCGACAAAGAGTCGAAACTGAAGCCTGGAGCGAGTTTCCGATTTGCGAAGCCCGCCTGTTCCGCTATTGCCACAGGCGCACACGCGCACGACTTGATCTTGCGCGCCGCGTTCGATGCTCACCGCGGCCCTGCGGCAGGAACTTCCCACGGACGAGGACGGCAGTAGGCCGAGCACTGGATGCAGTCGCAAGACCCCGATCTATACAAGAACCTCATCCTCTCCGTCGTTCTGTCGATGGCGGTGCTGGTCGCCTGGGAATACTTTTATGCCAGGCCACAAGAGGAAGCGCGCCGGCGCGCGCAGGAGCAGTCTCAGCAGGCGACGCCCCCGGCCACGGCGCCCACGTCCGCCGATCAGGGCATTCCGTCGCCCGGCAACGCGCCGCAGATCGGTGCCGACCGCAGGGCCCGCGCCCACCGTGGCACAGACGCGCGAGGAGGCGATCGCCGCGTCTCCACGCCTCCCCCTCGAGACACCGTCGCTCAGAGGCTCCATCGCCTTGAAGAGCGGGCGCATCGATGACCTCGTGCTGGTGAAGTATCACGAGACGGTCGACCCCAAGAGCCCGAACGTCACGCTATTCTCACCAACCAACAGCCCGCATCCCTACTTCGCTGAGTACGGCTGGGTGGCGCAGGGTGGCACGCAGACGAAGCTCCCCGATCGCGACACGCTGTGGACCGTCCACCGGTCCGCAGACGCTTACGCCCGCGACGCCCGTGACGCTGCAGTGGGACAACGGCCAGGGGCTTGTCTTCAAGCGCACCATCTCCATCGACGACAACTACATGTTCAAGGTCGTCGATGCGGTCGAGAACAAGGGCCCGCCGAGGTGTCGCTCGTCGCCTTACGCGCGCATCCTGCGTGAGGGCACACCGAAGGTGCAGGGCAACTGGATCCTGCACGAGGGCATGATCGGCGTCGCCGAGCAAAATGTGGATTGGTGCGGCTGGGTTCTTGCCAGCACGCTCTGCGAAATCAAATATAAGAATGCGTTTGAGAACGACCGCAAGTTCGAGAGCACATCAGGATGGCTCGGCTTCACTGACAAATATTGGGCCGCCGCAATCGTACCGGATCAAAAGGCGCATTTTACCGCCCGTTTCTTGGGCTTTGAACCAAAACCTCCCGCCGACCAGCCGGCTTATCAGACCGAGTACACGCTTGACTCGATCACGGTCCAACCTGGGCAAACTGCGAACGTCGAAGCCCAGCTGTTTGCCGGCGCCAAGGAGGTCAAGCTCCTCCAGACATTATCAGTCGCACAGGCATCGAGAAGTTCGATCTCCTGATCGACTGGGGCTGGTTCTTCTTCATAACCAAGCCGCTCTTCTACCTGATGGAAGCCATCAACTCGGTCGTGCACAATTTCGGCGTCACCATTCTCATTCTTACCGTACTCGTGAGAGCCGCGTTCTTCCCGATTGCGAGCAAGCAGTACGCCTCCATGGCGAAAATGAAGAAGCTGCAGCCGCAGATCGAGGCACTGCGCGAGCGCTACAAGGACGACAAGGCAAAGCTCCAGCAGGAGCAGATGGACCTCTACCGCAAGGCTAAGGTCAATCCCGTAGCCGGCTGCCTGCCGGTGCTGCTGCAGTTCCCGGTCTTCTTCGCGCTCTACAAGGTGTTGTACATCACGATCGACATGCGCCACGCGCCGTTCTTCGGCTGGATCAAGGATCTGTCGGCGCCCGACCCGACATCGCTGTTCAACCTGTTCGGGCTCCTGCCCTACCACGTGCCGGAATTCCTGCACATCGGCGTGTGGCCGCTGCTCATGGGCATCACCATGTGGCTGCAAATGCAGCTCAACCCCCAACAAGCCGACCCCGTGCAGCAGCAGATCTTCAGCTGGATGCCGGTGATGTTCACGTTCATGCTCGCCGCATTCCCTGCGGGCCTCGTGATCTACTGGGCGTGGAGCAACACGCTGTCGCTCGCGCAGCAGTCCTACATCATGAAAAAGCAGGGCGCCGAGATCCATCTCATCGGCAACCTGAGGAGCAAGTTCAACACGCTCACCTCCACGGGTGAGCGATTGGGATCGGCGCTGAGACAAAGGCTGCCTGGCAAAAGCACCGCCGAGGACGCGCCAGACAAACCCGGGGCCGGCGGCAAGCCGCAGGGCAAAGACAAACGCCGCTGACGGCGGCGCGCAACGCGAAGGCGCGGAAACCTCATGGCTGAGCCGGACCAATCCTTGCTCGCCGCCGGCGATCGCCTATTCGAGCGGCCGTGGGAGATCCTGAAGAGCGTCCCCGATCTGGAATTCCTCCCCCCTGCGGATCGCATCGAGATCGCCTTCGCGGGCCGCTCCAACGTTGGCAAGTCGAGCCTGCTTAACGCGCTTGTGCGCCAGGGCGGCCTCGCGCGCACCTCCAACACGCCGGGGCGCACGCAGGAGCTCAACTTCTTCCAGGCGGCCGAGGCCCCGCTCTACCTCGTCGACATGCCCGGCTACGGCTTCGCCAAGGCGCCCAAGGAGAAGGTCGCGGCATGGACGGCGCTCGTCTCCGACTACCTCAAGGGCCGCGCCTCGCTCGCGCGCGTGTTCCTGCTCATCGACTCGCGCCACGGGCTCAAGCCGCCGGACATCGAGGTCATGGACATACTCGATATGGCGGCGGTGTCGTATCAGGTGGTGCTGACGAAAACCGACAAGGTCGGCACGCACGAGCTCGAGCGGGTCGTGGAGGCGACGACGGGAGCGTTGAAATCGCACGCCGCCGCCTATCCTAGCGTGATCTCGACGTCCTCGGCGAAAGCGATTGGGGTCGGAGACTTGCGCGCCGCAATCGCGGGAATTGTTGCAGAGCGCAGCTAGGCCAGGCGGCGCTTCACTTGCCGATGAAGCCGGAGATGATCTGCCATCCGGCATCGAAGGCGCCCTCGCCGAACTTGGCGATGAAGCCGCCGATGAGCGCGGCGATAACCCAGCCGAACCCGCGCAAGACCGACTTGCCGTAGTTCGTGCGCACGCGCACGCTGATGACCTGATCGGGCAGCGCCGTCTCGGCAACAATTCCGTCCGCGACGGCCCGTCCAGAGATCACAAGCTGCAGCCGCTTCTTTCCCTTCTCGCGCGGAGTAACGTGCCAACGCCAGCTCGCGAATTCGTCTGACGAGAGCGAATGCGTGCCGTCGATGAACTGCGTCTCCGGCGATGCGCTCTCGATGAAGAAGCCACCATCGGGAGCGCGCAGGCTCACCGACATCACGCGGGTGATCTTGACTTCGTGCTGCTGGGCGTCACCGCTGCCTTTCATGCCTTCGGACAGGTTCTGCACGTCGGCGCGGGCGATGCGTGCCTCGACCAGCACAGGAACGGCGACGCGCATGGTGCGGGGGATGTTCTCGACGAGTTGGCCGACCTCGGCGCGCACGCGCGCTCCCGCGGGACGCGCGCCTTGCGGCACTGACGGAGTGCGGCCCGCACTCAAAGATGGAGGCTCGAACTGCCGCGCGCGCTCGAGGCGCGTATAGCGATCCTCTGCAGCGGAACCGATGCCCTCGACACGACGCCGCAGCGTCCCGCCGGAACCCACCCCCTGCGGTCGCGGCAGTGCGTCGGGCCACGGCACACCCGATCGCAAGGCAGGTGCAGGAGCGGCCGGCGGCAGCGGCGGCGGGGTGGCCTCAGCGGGCGAGGCCAACATGCCCTGGTCCGCAGAGCGAGGCGCCGTCCACCCCTCCGCGACCTCAGGAACGGGAGGCGGCGCCGGAAACGGAGCGGACGCGGGCATCGGCGGCTCCTCTTCGGCAGCCGGCTCCGCGCTGACCTGATCCTCCTCGTAGCGCGGCTCGTTGCTGATGTCCCACTCGGAGCCGCCCGCGCCCGGCGCCGCGACGGCAGGCCGGGCGTCGTTCGCCTCCCCGCCGATCTCGGCGTAAACTTCCTCGATGTCGGGCTCCGCCGCGGGCTCAGGCTCGGCCTCGGCCTGCTTGACGGGGCCCCGCACCCGCGCCTGCACGCGCTCGCGCGCACTCGCCAGTATGTCGCCCGCGGTCGCCGGCGCCGCAGCAGCGCTCTGTCGGCTCGTTTGCAGGGCGCGGATCGCGCCCTCAAACGTCAATCCTTGCGCCCGGAGAAGATGCGCGGAGGGACTCTTGCCGTCGCCAACGATGGCGGCGAGCACGATCGCTCCGTTGATCTCGCGCCGGCGCCCCCCGCGCGCCGCGGCGGCCGCGGCTTCGAGGATGCGAAGCAGGTCGGTCGACACCACCGGATCGATGCCCTGGCCGTGCGGCGCCGTGCGCGGTTCGATGCCGCTGAGATATTCGGATACGTCCGCCTTGAGCCGCGTCACGTCGATGTTGCTCGCCGCCAGCACGAGGGCCGCGTCCGGGTCGTCGCACAGCGCGATCAGCATGTGTTCGAGGGAGACGTCATGGTGACCTTGGGCTCGCGCATAGTCGACAGCCCGCGACACGGTGGTCGCGAGGCCCGCGGACATGGAGATGCGGCTCAAGTCATCGGCAATCATTCAGGCTTCCTCTCCCCGGCGCATCGCCGCGTGCCTGGGATCCCATCTGGCATTAACGTATCGACAGCGCCATGGCAGGTATACGGGCGCGCCATCGCGTTGCGCTAGCACCCGATTGTGGGGGAAATCCGTTGAGGTCGCGCGCCTTGGCGGTATAAGAGCTGGCCATCGGTTGCGGGGGCATCCATTTTGTCGCGCATCGTAGGCTAACTGCCGGAAGTGGAAGCACAAGGCCTGGCTATGAAGACGAAATCGCAGCCGCGGGGCGGGGTGGCAGCCGAGGCCGAGCCTTCGCCGCACGTTCAAGCGCGCATCCTGGCGGAAGCGCTGCCACACCTAATCCGTTACGACGACCAGACCGTCGTCATCAAGTTCGGCGGCCACGCCATGGTCGACGCCGCGCTCGCCGACGCCTTCGCACAGGACGTCGTCTATCTGAAGCAATCGGGCGTGAACCCCATCGTCGTGCACGGCGGCGGGCCGCAGATCGCGTCCATGCTCAAGAAGCTGCACATCACCTCCGACTTCGTGCAGGGCTTACGCGTCACCGACAAGACGACGGTCGAGGTCGTCGAGATGGTGCTCGCCGGCCAAATCAACAAGGACATCGTGTCGGCGATCAATCGCCAGGGCGGCAAGGCTGTGGGCATCTGCGGCAAGGACGCCAACCTGATGATCGCGCGCAAGATCACCGAGATGCAGGACCCGGAGTCGAACGTCGTCAAGACGGTCGATATCGGCTACGTGGGTGAACCCGTCGAGGTCAATCCGCACCTCGTCGAGGTGCTCGCCGGCTCCGACCTCATTCCCGTGATCGCGCCGATCGGCGTGAGCCGCGAGGGCGAGACGCTCAACATCAACGCTGACACCTTCGCAAGCGCGCTCGCCGCACGCATGAAGGCGAAGCGGCTTTTGTTGCTGACCGACGTCGAAGGCGTGCTCGACCGGGACAAACAGCTCATCAACGAGCTCTCCATCGAGGAAGCGCGGCAGCTCATTAAGAGCGGCGCCATCTCGGGCGGCATGATCCCCAAGATCGAGGGCTGCATCGAGGTTGTCGAAGCCGGCGTCGAAGCCGTCGTCATCATCGACGGGCGCGTGCCGCACTGCGTGCTCTTGGAGCTATTCACCACACACGGCGTCGGCACGCTGGTGTGCAGCGCGCGGCAGAAAGCGCGGGCACGATTGAGATGACCGCGTCCGGAAAGCGTCGAGCTCTGCAGAACGCGAATCCGGCCGCTCTCGAGCCGACGCCCGCGGCAAAGGGCGACTTTGCCGGCACCACTGCCTGGATCTTCGATCTCGACAACACCCTCTACCCCGCGCACTGCAATCTCTTCGCCGAGGTCGACATGCGCATGGGCAAGTTCATCGCCGAGTACCTCGGGGTACCCTTCGCGCAGGCCCGCCACCTGCAGAAGAGCTACTACCGTCAGTTCGGCACGACGCTGTCGGGACTCATGCAGGTGCACAAGCTCGACCCGCAGCCGTTCCTCGACTACGTGCACGACATCGATCTCTCCGCCATCCCGGTGCTTCCCGAACTCGCCGATGCGATGGCCGCGCTGCCCGGACGCAAGCTCATCTTCACCAACGGCTCTCGCCGCCACGCGGAGCGCGTCGCCGAAAAGCTCGGCGTCCTCCACCTCGTCGAGGACATCTGCGACATCGCCGCCTGTGGGTACGTGGCAAAGCCCTCCGCCGACGCCTTCGATCGCATGGTGAAGCGCCACGGCGTAGAGGCGCGCGAGGCCGCCATGTTCGAGGACATGCCCCACAACCTCGAGGCCCCGCACGCCCTCGGCATGGTGACCGTTCTCGTCCATTCCGACTATCTCGACCACCCCGCGCAGCTCTTGATGCGCAATTGGCGCGAGCTGCCCGATCACATTCACTACGCCACCGACGACCTGACCACGTTTCTGCGCTCGCTAAGGGCAGAGCCGGCCAAGTGAAACCGATACGTCCGGCGCCCGTATTCTGATACGTGATCACCATGTCGAAGCCGCCCGCCGCCGATCTCGCCGACCTGCTGGCCCGCGTCGCCGCGCGCGACCGCGAGGCCTTCGCCGCGGTCTACAAGGCGACCTCGGCCAAGCTTTGGGGCATCGTCGTGCGCATCTTGCCGCGCCGGGCTTTGGCAGAGGACGTGTTGCAGGACGTCTACGTGCGCATTTGGGAACGGGCTGAGACCTTCGACCCGGCCAAGGCCTCGCCCATCACCTGGATGGCCACCATCGCCCGCAACCGCGCTATCGACGAGGTACGCCGCCGGGCGCCAGTCTCGATCGAGGATGCGCCGGAAGCGCTCGAGGTCGAGCAGGGCGGCTTGAGCCCGCTCGACAGCGTGCAGCAGAGCGAGGACCTACGGCGCCTGCAAGAGTGCCTGCAGGGCCTCGACCCGGTGCGCCGCGAGATCGTGCTGCTCGCCTACTACAACGGGCTGAGCCGCGAGGAACTCGCTAAGCGCTTCGCCCATCCCGTGGCTACCATCAAGACCTGGCTGCACCGCAGTCTGGCGCAACTGAGGAAGTGCCTCGGATCATGATAGACGGCGACGACATCGACCTGATCGCAGCGGAGTACGTGCTCGGCACGCTCCCCGCGGACGAGCGCGTGGTCGCAGCGCGGCGCGCGCGGCGCGAAAGCCCGCTGGCTGAAGCGATCGATGCATGGTCGCGAAGATTGGGGCCGCTCGTCGAAGCAATCCTTCCGCGCGAAGCTCCTGCGACGATCTGGCCGGAAATTGCAGCGCGGATCGATGCGCTCGAGGAAGTGCTGCAAACGCCCCAGCAAGTAACGGCTCAGATCATCGGCATTGAGCGTAGGCTCGGTCGATGGAGAACGGCGGCAATCGCCGCGACCGCTTTGGCGGCCTCCCTCATGCTCTTTGTCGGCTATCGCGAGTTCGCGCGTGTACCGCAGGAGAAGACGCTCGTTGCCGTGCTGCAGAAGGATGCGCAGTCGCCGGCGTTCCTCGTCTCGGTCGATCTCGAAACCCGCGTGCTGACCATCCGCGCGGTTGCCGCCGAGCCGCAGCGCGGCAAGAGCTATGAGCTGTGGCTCGTGCACGACGAGCTCAAGACGCCGCGCTCGCTCGGCATTGTCGGCGACAAACCGTTCACCGTGGTGCACCCGCAGCTTGCGGATTACTCGCCCAAGGTCATCGAGCAGGCGACGCTCGCGATCAGCCTCGAGCCCGAAGGCGGCTCGCCGACGGGCGCTCCCACCGGGCCGGTGCTCTTCGCGGGCAAGCTCATCCAGGCGACGAAATAAGCGAGTTTCACTCGCATCAAAATAAATATCGCCGCACGCTACGAAACCGCTCTCGGCACCCTCCGTAGCTTAGGTCAGCTCCCGAACGCGGAGCTTCAACCTAACCGGAGGACTACCCCCGTGTATCAATTGAAGACAATCGTATCCGCAGCGCTGCTCCCCGCGACCGCGCTGGCTTTCTTCGTCACCTTCGGCGCCGTCGTCGCGACGCCGAGCTTTGCCGAGAAGACCGTGACTGTCGGCGGCGCGCCGATGTATCCCTCGAGGAACATCATCGACAACGCGGTCAACTCCAAGGATCACACGACGCTCGTAGCCGCCGTCAAGGCCGCGGGTCTCGTCGACACGTTGTCCGGCAAAGGTCCATTCACGGTGTTCGCCCCCGACAACTCCGCTTTCGACAAGCTGCCGCCTGGCACCGTGCCAATGCTGTTGAAGCCCGAGAACAAGGACAAGCTCGCTTCCATCCTCACCTATCACGTCGTGCCGGGGCGCCTGACGGCCGAAGACCTCTGGAAGATGGTCGACAAGATGGGCGGCACGGCTGAGCTCAAGACCGCCAATGGGCAGTCGCTGTGGATCAAGCGCATCGGCGAAAAGCATCTCGCGGTTTGGGACGCCCAGGGTCACGCCGGCCGCATCACCATCGCCGACGTCATGCAGTCGAACGGCGTCATCCACGTCATCGACAACGTGGTGCAGCCGAACTGATCTCGCTCATCGAAACGGGGAGCCGCTGAGCGGCTCCCCGTTTCTTCTTTCTCGACACAAGCTTCGCGTTGCCTGCCGGCGTCATCTGCCCCCGTCACACCGACGTGAGGGCGCCGACAGCTCGCGGAGAGCGCGGGCCGGCGGGAGGGCTACTGCCACGGGCTTATCCTGTCCGGTTCGCGCTAACCGTCAATTTTTCCAACCGCCTCTTGACACAACACACCTCCCTGTAATACTTAACCACATGGTTAGCTTTCAGCCGGCAAAGCTCGATCGCACGTTCTCCGCCCTCGCCGATGCGACGCGGCGCTCGATCCTGCTGCGGCTGTCGGAAGCGCCGGAATTGACCATCAGCGAGCTCGCAAAGCCGTTTCCGGTCTCGCTGCCGAATATCATGAAGCACATCGGCGTACTCGCCGACGCAGGGCTCGTGACGCGGGACAAGACGGGCCGAAGCGTACGCTGTCGGCTCAGTGCCGCGCCGCTCGCAGAAGCCACACAATGGCTCCATCGCTACGAGCAGTTCTGGACCGAGCGGCTCGACGCGCTCGGCCGCTATTTGGAGAGTGACCCATGTCCACCGTCCAAAAGTCCCCCATCCAAAAGCCGAGCCTCACGCTCAAACGCCACTACGCCGCGCCGATCGAAAGGGTCTACCGCGCGTGGACCGATCCGGAAGCGCTGAAGCGCTGGTTCGGCCCCAGCGACGAAGGTCGTATTCTCGTCTCCGAGACCAATCCGACTGTCGGGGGCCGCTACCGCATCGTGATGGAAATGCCAAGCGGCGAGCAGCATCGCGTCGGCGGCATCTATCGGGAACTCGTGCCCAACGAGAAGCTGGTCTTTACCTGGGCCTGGGAAAGCACCCCTGAACGGGAATCGCTGGTCACGGTCCGAACTCAAGCCCTCCGGCGACGGCACCGACATGACGCTTATTCACGAGCAGTTCTTCGATGAGGCTGCCCGTGATCGGCACCAGCACGGCTGGACCGGAACTTTGGAACGGCTCGGCCGCTATGTTTCCGCTGCGCAGTGATCGAACAAGGAGGATCCCATGAAGCTTTATGGATTTGCAGGCTCACCGCGAACCTGGAAGGTACGAGCGGTTGCTTCCTATCTCGGCATTCCGCTCGGGTACGAGAACCTAGACTTTGCCAAGGGCGAGACGAGGACGCCGAAGTATTTGGCGCTCAACCCCACGGGGCGCACGCCGACCCTCGTCGATGGGGACTTCGTGCTGTGGGAGTCCGACGCCATCATGCAGTACCTCGCCAGCAAGAAGCCCAACACGCTGTGGCCAGATGATCCGCGCGCACGCGCCGACATCATGCGCTGGCAGAACTGGCAAAGTGCGCATTGGGGCAGCGACGCCTGCGTGCCGCTCATGTTCCAGAATCTGGTCAAGGCCATTTTCGGCATGGGCCCGCCCGATGCTGCGGCCGTCACCAAGGCGACGGAGGCCTTTAACAAGGAGGCAGCCGTCCTCGACCAGCATCTCGCCAAACGCGACTGGCTCGTGGGCGCTTCGCCCACGCTCGCCGACTTCACCGTCGGCTCGTATCTCTTTTATGCCAACGAGGCCAAGCTGCCGGTCGGCGCCTACAAGAACATCGGCCGCTGGTTCGAAAGGTTGTCGTCGTTGCCCTGCTGGGCGGAGACCGCTCCACCCCCGCGCCCGGCCGTGGCAGCCTAAAAAGAAAAAGGGCGGCTCATAAGCCGCCCGAATTCCTGAGCGCCTACGGGAGCGCACCATGCAGCACAAAGTCGTCTCTCAACAGGAATGGCTGACCGCACGCAAGGCGCTCCTGGTCAAGGAGAAGGAATTCACTAAGGCGCGAGATGAACTGAACCGGCTCCGACGCGAGCTGCCGTGGACAAAAGTTGAGAAGAACTATGTGTTCGACGGGGCGAACGGAAAACGGACACTCGCCGAGCTTTTCGATGCCCGCAGCCAGCTGATCGTCTACCACTTTATGTTCGCGCCGGACTGGAACGCGGGCTGCCCGCATTGTTCGCACTGGGCTGACAACTTCAATTCGATAATCGTGCATCTAAATCAACGCGACGTGACGATGATCGGCGTCTCACGCGCTCCGTTCGCTAAGCTCGCCGCTTACCGGAAACGGATGGGCTGGACCTTCAATTGGGTCTCATCATTCGAGTCCGATTTCAATTTTGACTATCACGTCTCGTTCACGCCGGACGAAATCGCCGCAAGCAAGGCGATGTACAATTTCGTGCAGCAGAATCCGGAAGTCTCCGAACGTGAAGGCGTCAGCATCTTTTTCAAGGATGACGCGGGCAACGTGTTTCACACCTATTCCGCTTACGCCCGCGGCATCGACCTGTTGAGCGTGGACTACAACTACCTTGACCTAGTACCCAAGGGACGGGACGAGAACGGCCGCGGCCCATTCTGGGTCCGCCGGCACGACGAATACGCCAAATAGTGCCTTCGGCCGCCCCGGTCAGCGCGTCGGCACTGGCTTCTCGCCGCGGTAATCATAGAAGCCGCGCTGCGTCTTGCGGCCTAGCCAGCCCGCCTCGACGTACTTCACCAAGAGCGGGCAGGGCCGGTACTTGGAGTCCGACAGCCCCTCGTAGAGCACCTGCATCACCGACAGGCACACGTCGAGCCCGATGAAGTCGGCGAGCTCGAGCGGTCCCATGGGATGGTGGGCACCGAGCCGCATCGCCTTGTCTATCGCCTCGACTGTGCCGACGCCTTCGTACAGCGTGTAGATTGCCTCGTTGATCATCGGCAGCAGGATGCGGTTGACGATGAACGCCGGAAAATCCTCGCTCACCGCCACTGTCTTGTTGAGGCTTTCCACGAAGCGGCGAGTGGCGGCGAACATCTCGTCGTCAGTGGCGATGCCGCGGATGAGCTCGACGAGCTCCATCAGCGGCACCGGATTCATGAAGTGCATGCCAATGAAGTGCTCGGGGCGGTCCGTGGTGGAGGCGAGCCGCGTGATCGAGATGGAGGAGGTGTTGGTGGCGAGCAGCGCCCGGTCGTTCAGATGCGGGCAAAGCTCGGCAAAGATTTTGCGCTTGATCCCCTCGTCCTCGGTCGCCGCCTCGATGACGAGATCGCAATCGCTAAAGGCGGCGAAGTCGGGGGCGAGGCTGATGCGCTTCAGTGCCGGTTTGACGTCGCCTTCCTTGATCACGCCCTTCGCGGCCTGCTTCCCCATGTTCCGCTCGATCGCGGCCATGGCATCCTCGACGGCCTTCTTCTTGAGGTCGTTGACCGCGACGGAATAGCCGCCGAGCGCGATCACGTGAGCGATACCAGTCCCCATCTGGCCGGCGCCGATGACCCCGATCTTCTTGATGACATGGGGAAGCTTGGCCTCCCCTTTCGGCTTTTCAGCCGATTTTACCGCCACGTTCATGACCGCACGTCCTTCTGTCCCCGAGCCTGTTGTTTTTTCCCGCTCTACTGACCGCTCTTCTTCAATTCTGCCGCGAGCTCGGGCAGCGCCTGAAAAAGATCGGCGACGAGGCCATAGTCCGCGACCTGGAAGATCGGCGCCTCGCTGTCTTTGTTGATCGCGACGATGATCTTGGAATCCTTCATGCCGGCGAGATGCTGGATCGCGCCCGAGATGCCGACCGCCATGTAGAGGTCGGGTGCCACGACCTTGCCGGTCTGGCCGACCTGCATGTCGTTGGGCACGTAGCCCGCATCGACCGCGGCACGCGAGGCGCCGACCGCTGCGCCGAGAGCGTCGGCGACGGGCTCGAGCAGCTTCTTGAAGTTCTCGCCCGACTGCAGCCCGCGGCCGCCGGATATGACGATGCGGGCCGAGGCAAGCTCGGGCCGGTCCGACGTCGTCAGCTCTGCCTTGGTGAAGCTCGACAGCCCAACTGGAGCAGGCGCGGGAATCGTCTCAATAGGCGCCGATCCGCCCTCGGGCGCCGAAGGGAACGCAGCGATGCGCACCGTGATCACCTTCTTGGCCGCCGGCGACTGGACCGTCTGGATGGCGTTGCCCGCGTAGATCGGCCGCTCGAAGGTGTCCTTCGACACGACCTTGGTGATGTCGGAGATCTGCATCACGTCGAGCGCGGCCGCGACGCGCGGGGCGATGTTCTTGCCCGACGAGGTCGCCGGCGCGACCAGCGCGTCGTAGTTGGCCATCAGCGGTACAATCAGTGCCGCCACTTCCTCCGCGAGCGCGTGCTCGAGCTGGGGGGCGTCGGCGAGAAGGACCTTGGCGACGCCCTTGAGCCTCGCTGCCGCCTCGGCCGCCGGCTTGCAGTGCGCTCCGGCGACCAGCACCTCGATTGTGCCGCCCAGCGCCGCCGCCGCCGAGAGCGCCTTTCCCGTTGCCGGGCTCAGCGCGCCATTACTGTGCTCGGCCAGCAGGAGGATCGCCATCGTCAGAGCACCCCGGCTTCGGTCTTGAGCTTGGCGACGAGCTCGGCGACGCTCCCGACCCTGACGCCGGCCTTCCGGCTCGCGGGCTCGGTGATCTTTAGGACCTTGAGTTGTGGCGCGATGTCGACGCCGAAGTCGGCGGGCTTCTTCACATCGAGTGGCTTCTTCTTCGCCTTCATGATGTTGGGCAGCGAGGGGTAGCGCGGTTCGTTCAAGCGCAAGTCGGTGGTGACGACCGCTGGCATCTTGAGCTTCACGGTCTCGAGGCCGCCGTCTACCTCGCGCGTGACCGAGACGCTGCCGTTCTCGAGCGCGATCTTCGAGGCAAAGGTTCCCTGCGGCCAGCCGAGCAGGGCCGCTAGCATCTGTCCGGTCTGATTGCAGTCGTCGTCGATGGCCTGTTTGCCGAGGATGATGAGCTCGGGCTTCTCTGCGTCGACGACAGCTTTTAGGAGCTTGGCGACGGCGAGGGGCTCGACGGTCGCGCCTTCCGGCGTCTCGATGAGGATGCCGCGATCGGCGCCGATGGCCTGGGCGGAGCGGATCGTCTCCTGCGCCTTCGCAGGCCCGACGGAGACGACAATGATCTCGCTCGCTGCGCCCTTCTCCTTCAAACGCACAGCCTCCTCGACGGCGATCTCGTCGAAGGGGTTCATCGACATCTTGACGTTGGCGAGCTCGATTCCCGATCCGTCCGGCTTCACCCAAATCTTGACGTTGAAATCGACGACCCGCTTGACCGGCACCAACACCTTCATGCCGCCCTGCTCCCGACCGCGCGGCGCTATGCTGACCTGAACTGGGCGGTTGTGCAGCGCGATAAATCGTCGCCGTATCCGCGCGAAAAGCCCCGGTCGCAGCGCTTATAGTACGTATTCGCAAGTGCGAAACGCACCGTACGAGCGCCGCCCAGGCAAGTCAATTGGGGGCACCGGTTAACCCTGTTCGGGTGAGGACGCAGGTGTCCCGCGAAAACGGCCGCGGATCAGGCGAGCTTGGTGCCCTTGTCGAACAGCGGCACACCCGGGCGCCGCAGCACGAGGATAAGCGCCGCACCGGCGAGAAGGCCGCCGATATGTGCCCACCAGGCCGTGGGGCCGGCGTCCGACACGGCGACCATCGCGACCTGCAGCGCGATCCAGATACCGAGCAGGAGCCCAGCGGAGATACGCAGCGGAATGAACTTGAACGCCAGCACCCACACTCCGACGCGCGGGTGCAGCATGAGATAGGCGGCGATCACGCCGGCGACTGCGCCGCTGGCGCCAATGAGCGGCAGGTCGGAGTCGGGGAGCATCCACGCATGGAACAGCCCCGCGAACACGCCGCATGCGAGGTAGAAGAATAGGAATTTCGCATGCCCCATGGCGTCTTCGACGTTGTCGCCGAATACCCACAAGAAAAGCATGTTGCCGAGCAGGTGGAAGATGTCGGCGTGGAAGAACATGTAGGTGAACAGCGTCGCGCCCTCGACGACGGGGATCGAGCCTTCCGACGTCGGCAGCGACATCGAGAATAGCGTACCGGCCATGAGCGCGCGCGGGGTGACCGCAAAGCTACGGATCACGCCCTGATCGAGGCCAGAGACCTCGAAAAGGTAGACCAGCACGTTAAGAACGATGAGCGAGACCGTGACGTACTGGAAGGGGATCGACTTCAGCGCATTATCGTCACGGAGGGGAATGAACACGGGGAGCCCTGCTATGCTCTCAACTGTTGACCGCTACCGGTTCTGCCCCGGCACCCACAGGACGTCACTCTTGCCGCGGTCGTTCGCGTAGCGACCGGCAACAAAAAGAAAATCCGATAGACGATTGACGTACTTGAGCGCCGGCTCGCCGACGACCTCACCCGGTTGCGCCGCAAGCTCAACCATCAGGCGCTCGGCGCGGCGGCATACGGTGCGCGCAACGTGCAGCGCAGCCGAGGCGGGTGATCCCCCTGGCAGCACGAACGAGCGCAGCGGCTGCAGCTCGGAGTTCATCTCGTCGATCTCGTCCTCGAGCCGCTGCACCTGAGCGTCGCTGACGCGCAGCGGCTCCTGCTTGCCCTTGCGCGCTACCTCCGGCACGCACAGATCGGCGCCGAGGTCGAAGAGATCGTTCTGGATGCGGATGAGCTTGCCGTCGAGACCGGGCAGCGCGTTGCCGAGGTGCACGCGGGCCATACCGATCGAGGCGTTGGTCTCGTCCACGGTGCCATAGGCGGCGATCCGCAGCGCATGCTTGGGGACACGCTCGCCGCTGCCAAGCGCGGTCGTGCCGGCGTCTCCGGTGCGGGTATAGATCTTGTTCAAGACGACCATGCGCGGCCTTCGGAAGGATATGTCCTGCGAGCATAGCGCAAATTGGGGCGCTCGCACGCCGCGGGGCAGGAGCAACGCATCAACGATAGTGGACGAAGACAAAGAGCATGATGATGACGATGGCCAAGAACTGCAGGCCGACCCGCCAGCGCATCAATTTCTGACTGAGGTTGGGGCTCTTGCCACGCGTGAGGTTCCATAGGCCCATGAGCAGCACGATGACCACGGCCGCGACCGCGACCGTAACAAGGTGGTAAAGCACGAATTCCATACGCGTTCGATCTCCGTTCTCAAATTCCCTTAGAGCTTTCCGGCAACCCCCGCAAACTCTAAACCAAGTCCGCAGACGATCGAGGGTTGCAAGGGATTGGCAAGGCCCGGCGCGCCATAATTGCCGCAATCGTCACCTCAGTTGCCCGCATCGCCACAATCGTCGGGAAAGAGCGCCTTTGAACCGAGCGAGACTTGCGAAGCGGACCCGGTCCCTGCTCGCCGCCGTGGCGCCCGGCGTCGGCTGGGCCACTGTGATGCTGCTAGCCGGCAGCGCGCTCGCCGAGACGGCAACGAGCACCGAGGAAGCCAAGAAGAAGCTCGAGAGCCGACGCATCGAACTTGAGAACGCTCAGAGCCGCACCAAGGCACTCGAAACGGACGTCGGCGCGATCGCAGCGGAGCGCGAGAAGCTCAACAAGCGGCTCGTGGAAACTGCCGACCTCATCAAGAAGAGCGAAGGCCAGCTCACCTCCATCGAAAACCGCCTGGGCGAACTCGGCGCGCAGGAAAAGATCCTCAAGGGTTCGCTCAACGAGCGCCAGGGCCAGATCGCGAAACTCCTCTCGGCGTTGCAGCGGATGGGCCGCAACCCGCCCCCGGTGCTCATCACCCAGCGCGAGGATGCGCTCAAGATGGTGCGCAGCGCTATGCTGCTCGCCGCCGCGTTTCCGCAACTCGGCAACCAGGCGAAGGCCCTCGCCGCCCGGCTCAACGAGCTTCTCCGTGTGATGACGGAGATGCGCGCGCAGAGCGAGCAGCTGCGCACCGAGACCGCGCGGCTCAACGACGCGAAGACACGGCTCGCCGGGCTGCTCGATGCGAAGAAGACCTCGCTCGAGGAGCGCCAGGGCGAGCTCAAGCGCATGCGCATGGTCTCGGCCGAGATCTCCGAGAGCGTGACCGATCTCAATGAATTGATCTCGAAGCTCGATCAGGCGGTTAAGGAGAACACCGGGCTCGGCGCCTACGAGAAGGAAACGGCAGCGAAGACGGCCGCTGCAGCGCCGTCGACCCCAAAATCGCCCGAGGCCAAGCCCCCGCCAGCAGCCACACCAGACGCTGCGGCGCCAACTTCACCCGCAGGCGAGCCCAACAGCGAGGTCCCCGGCGCACCGTCGACGCCCGGCAAAGCTGTGGATGTCGTGGAGCTCTCGCCCGGCGCAACGCTCGGCAGTCCAGGCCGCATCAAGCCTGAAATCGCGTTTGCGCAGGCGCAGGGACGTCTGCCGCTACCTGCGCAGGGCCGGCAGGTGCTGGGATTCGGCGAAAAAACACAATACGGCGGCCAATCGAAAGGGCTCGTGCTCGAAACACGCCAGGGCGCCCAAGTCACGTCACCTTGTGATGGCTGGATCGTTTACGCTGGCGAGTTTCGCAGCTACGGCCAGCTCTTGATCATCAACGCGGGTGGTGGGTATCATGTGCTGCTTGCGGGCTTATCTCAGATTGACGTACAACCGGGACAGTTTGTGCTTGGCGCAGAGCCAGTTGGCACGATGAGTGGCTGGGCGCAGCAAACTCAGCCAGCCGCCGCCAATAGTGCCCCCGTCCTATATATTGAATTTCGCAAGGATGGCACGCCCATCGACCCAGACCCATGGTGGGTTCAAGGTCATCAGAAGGTGCAAGGATGATGCGCAAGACGGAATTCGCGTTCTGGACGTTCCTGCTCATGACCGGCCTCGCGGCTGCCACCACGCTGCTGAACGTCACGCGAACGTACTCGGCGACCTCGTCTAACTCCGAGCTCTATCGACAGCTCGATCTCTTCGGCGACGTCTTGGAGCGCGTGCGCTCCGACTACGTCGACAAGCCGGATGATCCGATGCTGATCGAAAGCGCGATCAACGGGATGCTGTCGGCGCTCGACCCGCACTCCTCATACCTCAGCCCCAAGAACTACCACGACATGCAGGTGCAGACCCGCGGCGAGTTCGGCGGGCTCGGCATCGAGGTCACGATGGAGAACGGCGTCGTCAAGGTGGTGTCGCCCATCGACGACACGCCCGCCGCCAAGGCCGGCCTGCAGGCCAACGACCTCATCACCCATCTCGACAACGAGCAGATCGTCGGGCTCACGCTGGAGCAGGCGGTCGAGAAGATGCGCGGTCCTGTCAATACGCCGATCACGCTGACGATCGTGCGCAAGGGCGTGGATGATCCGTTCGACGTCAAGGTGATGCGCGACATTATCCGCATCAACGCGGTCAAGGCGCACAATGAAGGCGACGTCGCCTACATCAAGGTTACGACCTTCAACGAGCAGACGCACGCCAACCTGGTCAAGGCCATCGACGAGGCCAAGAAGACGATCGGCAACAATCTCAAGGGCTACATCATCGATCTGCGCAACAACCCGGGCGGACTGCTCGATCAGGCCATCGCCGTATCAGACGATTTCCTCGAGCAGGGCGCCATCGTCCTGACCAAGGGCCGCAACAACGAGGAAACGCAGCGGGCGCAGGCCCACCCGGGCGACGAGACCGACGGCAAGAAGGTCGTCGTGCTCATCAACGGCGGATCGGCCTCGGCCTCCGAGATCGTCGCCGGCGCACTGCAGGACCATAAGCGCGCGACCGTCATCGGCACGCGCTCGTTCGGCAAGGGCTCGGTGCAGACGATCATCCCGCTCGGCAGCAACGGTGCGATCCGGTTGACCACGGCCCGCTACTACACGCCGTCGAACCGTTCGATCCAGGCCAAGGGCATCGACCCCGACATCCTCGTCGAGGAAGAGCTGCCCGACGACCTCAAGGCGAAAGCCGCCGCCGAGAAGACGCGCGGCGAGGCGAGCCTGCGCGGTCACTTGAAGAATCCCGACAAGGAGGAGACCGACGAAGAGGCGCAGAAGGAGCTCAAGGAGAACTCCGGTTCGTCGGCTTACGTCGCCAAGGAGACCGAGAAGGATACCCAGCTCCAGTACGCCCTCTCCTTCCTGCGCGGCACCGCCAAGGACGCCAAGACCGCGGGCGCCAGCATCGAGGCAACGCAGCCCGGTACCGACGCCGCGAAGGACGCCAAGGACAAGGCGAAGAACTGAGGCGGGTCCGTCTCGTTCGACGCAACGGCAAGCGAGATGGGCGCCCACTGCGGCGCCCATTTCATTAGGCAGGCCGATACTACCGACACGAGCAGCCCTCAACGGTCCGGACGACACGCCCATGAGCCGCGACGACATCGACCCCAGCAAGCTCGGCTACCGCCCCTGTGTCGGCGTCATGGTTCTCAACGCCCAAGGCCTGGTCTGGGTCGGCCGCCGCGCGGACGCTCCCGGGGAGCCGGAGGGACGGGGCTCCTGGTGGCAGATGCCGCAGGGCGGGATCGACAAAGGCGAGGACCCAAAGACGGCAGCGCTGCGCGAGCTGGCCGAGGAAACAGGCATCCGCAACGTCTCCATTCTCGCCGAAACCCCGGGCTGGCTGCGCTACGAGCTGCCTCCCGATCTCATCGGCAAGGCTTGGGGCGGCAAGTACCGCGGTCAGGAGCAGAAATGGTTTGCCGCCCGCTTTCTGGGCCGCGAGAGCGAGATCGACGTCACGCCCAATGAAGGCCATCAGGTCGAATTCGAGGCGTGGCGGTGGGTGCCCCTCGATGAGCTGGTGGACCTGATCGTGCCCTTCAAGCGCGAGGTCTACCGCCAGGTCACCGAGGCCTTTGCAGCCTATGCTGTTCCGAACGCTTAGCGACGGTTTGGTGACAGCTTCCGGAAATTTAACAAATCAACGACATAGAATGGTTGAATTATCCGGTTATTATGCGCTTTGATTCACCTGTGGATAACCTGTGAATAAACGCGAGCCGGCACCATGACGTTATCCATGTCCCTGACAGGAGCCCGCGGCACCCGGCTGCCGCTGCGCCCGTGTGCCGGCATCGTCCTGTTCAACGCCGAGGGGCGCGTATGGCTGGGGCGTCGCCGCCCCAAATGGGCCAGCTACCCGCAAGACTACATCGAGGATCACATCTGGCAGCTCCCGCAGGGCGGCATCTCCAAGGGCGAGCGGCCGCTTACCGCCGCGTTCCGTGAGCTGCGCGAGGAAACGGGCGTGTCGAGCGTCACGCTGCTCGCCGAGTTCCCCGGCTGGCTCGGCTATGAGCTGCCGCGCGACCTCATGGGCATCGCCCTCAAGGGCAAGTACGCGGGGCAGCGTCTGCGCTGGTTCGCCATGCGGTTTAATGGCAGCGACGACGAGATCGACATCGCCGCCAACGGCGCCATGAAGCCCGAGTTCGACGATTGGCGGTGGGCGAGCCTCGACGAGATGCCCAGCCTGGCGGTGCCATTCAAGCGGCCGGTCTACGAAGCTGTGGCCGAGCAGTTCGCCGAGTACGCTCAGCCCCTCGCCGCCCAGACCGCAGCCTGAGCAGGCGCATTACCTAGCGTCACGGAAATTCAGGCGGTCTTCGCCTGCAGACGTTTCAGGACGTCGACGAGCATCTCGGCCATCCGCTTCGACTGGTCGTCCTTGGCTTCGGCAAGCTCCGTCTCAGCCGTCCGCAGCTCGGAGGCGAGCCGGGCGGCGTCTAGATCGTCGACCGCAACCGCCGTCTGAGCCAGCACCGTCAGGCGCTCGGGGTCGGCCTCAGCCACACCCTTCTTGACGAAGATGCGCTGCCGGCCCTGCGCCAGTGTGATCTCGAGCACACCCGGCCGCAGCGTAGAGATGACCGGGGCGTGCCCCGCGAGCACGGCAAAATCGCCTTCCGACCCCGGCACCACGACCTGCTCGGCCGCCGCCGACAAAAGCAGTCGCTCAGGCGTCACCAGCTCGAAGTTGAACGTCGCAGCCATTAT
>CAVUWX010000029.1:0-48072 GCA_963745205.1 uncultured Alphaproteobacteria bacterium | reverse complement strand
GGGAGAGCACCCCCGTGTACCATGCGGCGTGGCAACAGGTGTCGTACCGGTTCTGCGACTTGAAGGAGCTGATGGCCAAGGCGACGCCGCCGCGCTCGGGTGATGTTCTCGCCGGCGTCGCCGCAACAAGCGCCGCGGAGAACGTTGCCGCCAAAATGGCGCTCGCCGACGTTCCCTGAAGCGGTTCCTCAGCGAGGCCGTCATCCCCTACGAGAGCGACGACGTCACCCGCCTCATCCTCGACCGCACGACGCCGCGGCGTTCGCGCCCGTCTCGCACATGACGGTCGGCGAATTCCGCGACTGGCTGCTGTCGGAAGACGCCACGACCGAGGTCCTTGCGCTGGCTCGCACCCGGGCTGACGCCCGAGATGGTCGCGGCCGTCTCCAAGATCATGCGCAACCAGGATCTCATCCCGGCGGCGCGCAAGGCCGAGGTCGTCACGCAGTTCCGCGACACGATCGGGCTCCCGGGGCGCATGGCCGTGCGCCTGCAGCCCAACCATCCCACCGACGACAGGCGCGGCATCGCGGCCTCGATCGTCGACGGCCTGATGTACGGCTGCGGCGACGCCGTGATCGGCGTCAACCCGGCGAGCGACAACGTGGCGGGAATCATCGATCTGCTGCGATGCTCGACGACATCATCCACCGCTTCGAGATCCCGACGCAGAGCTTGCGTCCTGACCCACGTGACGACGACGATCGAAGCCATGCATCGCGGGGCGCCGGTCGATCTCGTCTTCCAGTCGATCGGCGGCACGGAGGCCGCCAACACCTCTTTCGGCGTCACGCTCGCGATGCTGAGGGAGGCCGCGAGGCGGCGCTCGGCTTGAAGCGCGGCACCGTCGGCGACAACGTCATGTATTTCGAGACGGGCCAGGGCTCCGCGCTCTCCGCCGACGCCCACCACGGCGTCGACCAGCAGACGCTCGAAGCGCGCGCCTACGCCGTCGCGCGCGAGTTCAAGCCGCTGCTCGTCAACACCGTCGTCGGCTTCATCGGGCCCGAATATCTTTACAACGGCAAGGAGATCATCCGCGCCGGCCTCGAGGACCATTTCTGCGGCAAGCTCCTGGGCCTGCCGATGGGCTGCGACGTCTGCTACACCAACCACGCCGAAGCCGATCAGGACGACATGGACGTCCTGCTCATGCTGCTCGGCGCGGCGGGCGTGACGTTCGTCATGGGCGTTCCCGGCGCCGACGACATCATGCTCAACTATCAGTCGACCTCTTTCCATGACGCGCTCTACGTGCGCGAGGCGCTGGGCCTGCGGCGCGCGCCCGAGTTCGAGGCTTGGCTCGAGCGCATGGGGTTGGCCGACGAGAACGGCCGGCTTGTCGGCCAAGCCAAGCACGCTCTGCTCGACCACGTCCAAGGACTTGCGGCATGACGACGGACAGCCCCTGGGCAGTGCTGCGCCGCTTCACCGACGCGCGCATCGGGCTGGGACGGGCCGGCTCGGCGCTGCCGACGCGCGAAGTTCTGAATTTTGCTTGGCGCACGCGCAGGCGCGCGATGCGGTGACGACGCCTCTCGACTGGGCGCCAATCGAAGAGGCGCTCGCTGCTCTCGAGCTCAAGCCGTTCGCATCGAGAGCGCTGCAGGCGACCGCGACACCTATCTGCGCCGGCCCGATCTCGGCCGCCGCCTGAGCCCCGAAGCACGCGGCTGCCTCGCAGCGATCGCAGGCCCGTCGCCCGACCTGCTTATTCTCGTTGCCGACGGTCTTTCCTCGACGGCCGTCGCGCGAACGCCGCCGCGGTGATCGCGGCCCTCCTGCCGCTCGCGCGCAAAGCGGCTGGAGCCTTGGTCCGTCCTGCTCGCCGATCAGGCGCGCGTCGCGCTCGGCGACGATGCCGGCGAGATGCTCGGAGCGCGCGCCGTGCTCGTGCTCATCGGCGAGCGGCCGGGCTTTTCCTCGCCCGACAGCCTCGGCGCCTATCTGACGTGGGCCCCCCGCGTCGGGCGCAAGGACGGCGAGCGCAACTGCATCTCCAACATCCGCCGCGGGGGCCTGAGCGCAGAGGAAGCAGCCTTCAAGGGGCATGGCTCTTGCGCGAGGCGTTCCGGCGCAGCTGACCGGCGTGAACCTCAAGGACGAAAGCAATCACCAGCTGGAAGGCAGACAAGGGCGTCCCGGCCCTCACGAAGGATTGACGGGCAGCTCGGTGCGCCAACGAGGCGTGCCGGCCTCGCCTATTATTTGCAGGTGGCCAATTGGCAGCCGCTTCTGAAGGCTGACAGCAGAGCTCTAAAGGTTGAAAACGTCAAAAAAGCCGGCGCGGCCTTGCCGCGCAGCTTGCCAAAAAGATGCTGTCAATTTTCAGGGCTGGGCTGCCGAGCTGGGGCGCGCAGGACCGAGAAGCTGCGCGACGATGTCCTTGCTGACCGGCTTTGCCGCGAACGTGTGCGGCACGCAGCCGAGCCCGGCCCCGACATTCGAGTTCCCCGACAGGATGACGACGCGGATACCCTGCGACTGCAGTGTCTGAGCGACCGCAGCGCCGGTGTCGCCGTCGGCGAGGTTGAGATCGATGATCGCGAGATCCGGAGCAAGCTCCTCCGCGTTGTCCAGCGCCGCGCGCGCGTTGTGGAAAACGCCACAGACTGCGTGACCCGCTTCCTCGACGATCGAGGCGAGATCGGCGGCGAGCAGCGGATCATCTTCGCAAATGAGAACTCTGTGCATGGCGGCTTCCTTTGCTGCAGGTGCTAACGCGCTCGCACGTTCTGTTCCGCTGAGCCGAAAAGTCGCAAGCGGGCGAGCGGCTTACGCCGGCACGTTGTCGATCAGTCGCGTTGAGCCGAGCCACGCTGCGGCCAGGACCCGCAGCGGGCGCTCGGTCGGGCGGCTCACGACCTTGAGCGTCTCCGCCTCGCGCACGGCGACGTAATCGACCTTGCTGAATCCCGCCTCTCGCAATCGCGAGCGCGGCTTCCTCGCACAGCGCCGCGAGCTGCGGCAGCTGCGGCTCGCCGCGGGCAAGTAGCGGATCGGGCACAAGGGGGGAGGGCCGCGGGCGCTTCGGGGCCGCGCCCTTGTCTTTGCCGCGCGCGATCGCGGCGGCCTTCATCGCCACCTCGCCGAGCACGCGATGCAACGCCGGAGCGATCGTGCGCTCGGCTGGGGAGAGGTAGGCGTTGCGCGAGGACAGCGCGAGGCCGTCCGCCTCCCGCACCGTCGGCTCGCCGACGATCTCGAGGTTCATGTCGAGGTCGCGCACCATCTGCCGGATGACGCAGAGCTGCTGGTAGTCCTTCTCGCCGAACACCGCGAGGTCGGGAGCGACCGCGCCGAACAGCTTGCCGCAGACGGTCGCGACGCCGCCGAAGAAGTGCGGGCGCACATCCGCCTCGAGCCCGAGGGCGGCGCCGGCCGGCACGATGCGCGTGGCGAAGCCTTCCGGATACATCTCGGCAGCCGAGGGCGCCCACACGAGGTGGCAGGGCTCGGGCGCGAGCCTCGCAAGGTCGGCGGCCTCGTCCCTTGGGTAGCGCGCGAGGTCCTCGTGCGGCGCGAACTGCGTCGGGTTGACGAAGATCGAGACGACGGTGTCCTCGGCGCGCGTGGCGGCTCGGCGCACGAGTGCCACGTGGCCGGCGTGCAGCGCACCCATGGTGGGGACGAGCGCCACGCGCCGCCCCTCCCGCCGCCAGCCGGCGACGACGTGGCGCAGCTCGGCAACAGTGCGGACGACTTCCGGCTGGGCGCTCGCCACGGTGCAGCTTCTTTCGGCTCAATTCGGGCGCGAAGGTCATCCAGCCCTGCCCCGCGTCAAGGGTGGGGAGGCCAGGCGTGGCGGAAGCGCGGCCTTTGCCGATTTGCTAGCATCCCCATATCGAATCGGGCGGGCTGGGCGACTTTGAGGGCAGCATGGGCGCAGTGAAGATGGCTGAGCCGAGCGGCGGGTTGCGGGCTACCGCGCAGTTGCTGCCGCCGCGCGACGAGATCGCGGCCCACCATCTGATCGACGAGACGCGGCTGCTCGACCGCCTGCTCGAGCGCGCCGTGTTCAGCGAGGACGAGCGCCGCCGCTCCGCCGATGTCGCCCGCAGGCTCGTCCACTCCGCCCGCGCGAGCCAAGACAAGCACGCCGGCGTCGATGCCTTCATGCGCGAGTACGGGCTGTCGAGCGAGGAGGGCGTCATCCTGATGTGCATCGCGGAGGCGCTGCTCCGCATCCCCGACAGCGAGACCGCGGACGAGCTCATCGCCGAGAAGATCGCCGGCGGCGACTGGCAACGCCACCTCGGGCACTCCGACAGCCTGTTCGTCAACGCTTCGACCTGGGCGCTGCTGCTCACCGGCCGCGTCGTCAAGCTCAAGTCGGCGCGTGGGTCAAACCCCATCGACGCGATCAAGCGGCTCGTCGCGCGCTCCGGCGAGCCGGTGATCCGCCAGGCCGTGCGCCAGGCGGTGAAGGTGCTGGGCGACCAGTTCGTGCTCGGGCGCACCATCAAGGATGCGCTCGTGCGCGCGCAGGACTACGAGGACAAGGGCTACCTGTTCTCCTACGACATGCTGGGCGAAGGCGCGCGCACGCAGACGGATGCCGACGCCTACTTCGAGCGCTACATGGCCGCGATCGACGCCATCGGCAACGCGGCGGGGCCGTTCGCCACCATGCACGTTGATGCGCTCTATCGGCGCCCGGGCATGTCGGTGAAGCTGTCTGCCCTGCACCCGCGCTTCGAGCCGGGCAAGGAGCACCGCCTCGACGAGGAGCTGACGCCGAGGCTTCTGAGCCTGGCGCGCGCCGCGCGCTCGCGCGGGTTGTCGCTCACGATCGACGCCGAGGAGCAGGACCGCCTCGACCCCACCCTGCACCATTTCGCCGCCGCCTTCACCGACTCCGCGCTCGACGGCTGGAACGGGCTCGGCCTCGCCGTGCAGGCCTACGGCAAGCGCGCCGTCCCCGTGCTGCGCTGGCTGCGGCGTCTCGCCGAGCGCACGGGCAAGCGCATCCCCGTCCGCCTCGTCAAGGGCGCCTACTGGGACAGCGAGATCAAATGGGCGCAGGAGCGCGCGCTCGCCGACTACCCCGTGTTCACGCGCAAGCTCAACACCGACGTTTCCTACCTCGCTTGCGTGCGCCTGCTGCTTGAGCGACCCGAAGGCCTTCTATCCGCAGTTTGCCACCCACAACGCGCACGCGCTTGCCGCGGCGCATGTCGCCGGCGGCCCCGCCGTGTTCGAGTTCCAGCGCCTGCACGGCATGGGCGAAGCGCTCTATGAGGGCGTCATCGGCGAGGGGGGCATCGGGCGTCCGTGCCGCATCTACGCCCCCGTCGGCGGGCACGAGGAGCTGCTCGCCTATCTCGTGCGCCGGCTCTTGGAGAACGGCGCCAATACCTCCTTCGTCAACCGGCTGGCCGATGACGAGGCGCCGGTTGCCGAGATCATCCGCGATCCGGTCGAGATGGCGGAGCGTGAGCGCGCGGCGGCCGCCGCACCGGACCGGGCATTCCCCCGCCCGCGCGACATCTATCTGCCGCGCAAGGCCGCCTCGGGCCTGGCGCTGACCGAGCGCAGCGTGCGCTCAGAGCTGCTCGCGAGTATGACCACCGCTCTGGACGAGACCTTCGACGCCGGTCCGATCATCGCCGGGCAGACGACGGCCGGCGGCGATTCGGCGAGCCTTATCACCTGCCCGCACGACCGGCGCGAGCGCATCGGTACGGTGCGTATCACCACGCCGGCCCAAGCCGATGCCGCCATCGACAGCGCCACAAAGGCTCAGCACGCCTGGAACGCGCGCGGCGGCGCCGTGCGCGCGCAGATCCTCGAGGCCGCAGCAGATTTGTTCGAGCGCGACCGCGCGAAATTGATGGCGGTGATCGTGCGCGAGGCCGGCAAGACGCTCGACGGCGCGCAGGGCGACGTGCGCGAGGCGGTCGACTATCTGCGCTACTATGCCAGCGAGGCGCGCCGGCTGTTCGGCGCCCCGGTGCAGCTCCCCGGACCGACGGGCGAGCGCAATACGCTAACGCTCAACGGTCGCGGCGTATTCGCCTGCATCTCGCCGTGGAATTTCCCGCTTGCCATCTTCACCGGCCAGGTGGCGGCCGCGCTCGCCGCGGGCAACACGGTTCTCGCCAAGCCTGCGGAGCAGACGCCGATCACCGCCTTCCTGGCGACGCGGCTGCTGCACGAGGCGGGCGTGCCGAAGGACGTCCTCCACATCCTCACCGGGAGCGGTCGCCTGGGCGAAGCCCTCGCCAAGGACGCGCGCGTGCGCGGCGTCTCCTTCACCGGCTCGAACGAGACCGCTTGGATCATCCAGAAAGTGCTCGCCGAGCGCCGCGGGGCGATCGTGCCCTTCATTGCCGAGACCGGCGGCATCAATGCCATGATAGCGGATTCGAGCGCGCTGCCGGAGCAGGTCGTGCGCGACTGCGTGCGCTCGGCCTTCGACAGCGCCGGCCAGCGCTGCTCTGCCGCCCGCGTGCTGCTGCTGCAAGAGGACAGCGCGGATAAGACGATCGACATGCTCGTCGGCGCGGTCGAGACGCTCGATATCGGCGATCCCTTCGACTATGCGACCGACATCGGCCCGGTGATCGACGAGGAATCGCAAGATCGCCTGGAGGGCCACAAGATTCGCATGCAGCGCGAGGCGCGCGAGCTCGTCGATCTCTTGCTGCCCGAGCAGTGCCGGGCGGGGAGCTACGTCACGCCGGCGGTTTACGAGGTCGACGGCCTGGCGGCGCTCGAGCGGGAGGTGTTCGGTCCCATCCTGCACGTCGTGCGCTACGAGCGCGGCCACCTCGACAAGGTGATCTCAGCGCTCAACGCCTCCGGCTATGGCCTGACGTTGGGGCTGCACAGCCGCATCGAGACGGTCGCCGACTATGTCGCCAGTCATGCCCGCGTCGGCAACCTCTACGTCAACCGCAACCAGATCGGTGCGGTGGTCGGCGTGCAGCCTTTCGGCGGCGAGGGTCTGTCGGGCACGGGCCCCAAGGCCGGCGGCCCGCACACGCTCGCCGCTTATGCCCTCGAGCGCGTGCGCACGACCGACATCACGGCGACCGGCGGCAACCTGCAGCTCCTCACCGGCACGGTCACGGAAAGCTGAGCGCCCTGACGATCCTGGGCAATATTGCCGTCGGCGACGCTTCCCGCCATTTTGGATGGAAGCCACCGCATTCGGATGCTGTCGATGACTTCACGCAAACCCACCGCCCCGCCGCCCACTTCCCCCGCGACAACGCCTGCGGATAAGACGCCGTCTGCCGCGGGCAAGCCCGCGCAGCCACCCGCGCGAACGACGTCCGACGCGGAGGTCGCCGCCTTCATTGCCAAGATGAAGACGCTGGCACCGGCCAAAGGCGATGCCCGCGGCCGGCTCATCTTCGCCATGGACGCCACCATGAGCCGCGCGCCCACCTGGGACATGGCGCTGAAGCTGCAGGGCGACATGTTCAGCGCGGTAAAGGAGGTGGGCGGCCTCGATGTGCAGCTCGTCTATTTTCGCGGGATGGGCGAGTGCCGGGCGTCGAAGTGGGTCTCCGACCCCGCCGCGCTTGCACGCCTGATGACGGGCGTCTCCTGCCACGGCGGGCTCACCCAGATCGGCAAGGTGCTCGCGCATGCACTCGATGAGTGCAAGAAGCGAAAGGTGAATGCACTCGTCTACGTCGGCGACTGCATGGAGGAGCAGGTCGACCGGCTATGCGCACGCGCCGGAGAGCTGGCGCTTCTTGGCGTGCCGGTGTTCCTGTTCCAGGAGGGCGACGACAGCAGGGCGCAGAGTGCATTCCGCGAGATTGCGATGCTGACCAAGGGCGCCTACTGCCGCTTCGACCGCGGCTCGGCGAAGCAGTTGCGCGAGCTTCTGACAGCGGTCGCTGTCTACGCCGCTGGCGGCCGCAAGGCGCTCGCCGCCCTGAGTGCGGAACGTCACGGCGCCGGGGCGCGGCTGCTGCTCGAGCAACTAGGCCCTGCGGGACGCTGAGGCGCGATGGTGTATCTGATTGCAGGCCTCGCAGTGCTCGTGATCGGCCTTCTCGCGCTGAGGGCCTTTACCCGCGCCAACCCAGCCTACTTGTCCCGCCGGCTGACCGTCAGCGCCGGTGTCGTCTCGCTGCTCGCGGCGGGCGCGCTGCTCCTGCGCGGGCTCGAAATCATCGCCATACCGCTAGCGATGCTGGGATCGTGGCTGCTGTGGGGCACCACGTCGGGCCCGTGGGGTGCCAGCACGCGCCGCAGCAGTGGCCAAAGCTCGCGCATCGAGACCGATCATCTCGAGATGGAGCTCGATCACGACACCGGCGAGATGCGCGGGCGCGTCCTCAAGGGGCTGTTCAAGGACCGCGACATCGCGAGTTTGAGCCCCACCGACATGGCGCTGCTGTGGCAGGACTGCCGCCACACCGACCCGCAGTCCGCTCAGCTCGTCGAGGCCTATCTCGACCGCGTGCATCCGAGCTGGCGCGAGGACATGGCACGCGGCGAATCCGATATGAGCCGCGGCCCCGATGGCCGCATGGACGTGGAGGAAGCGCTCGACATCCTCGGACTGAAGCGGGGCGCCGACGCGGAGGACATCCGCCGCGCGCACCGCAACCTGATGCTGAAGCTGCATCCTGACCGAGGTGGCTCGACCTATCTCGCCGCCAAGATCAACGAAGCCAAGGACGTAGCGTTGGATGCGATCGAGACTTGATCACCGGAAGCATTCGCGGGCCAAGGCTACTCGGCCTTGATGACGAAGCAGTCGATCTGCAGCTTCTTCAATTGTCCGCACGCGGAGGCCGCCGCGGTGGCGTCGAAGCCTTTGAAGCGAGCCCGGTAGACCTGGCCCGAGCCCTTTTGCGCCGGCACGGCGACGGCGGAGTAGCTGTTGAGCAGACCGCCAGCGCGCTGACGCGCGGACGCCATGTTGCGTTCGGCCTCGGCGGAATCGCTGAAGGCGCCGATCTGGATTTCGAAGCCGCCGCGCGGTTCGCGCGAAGCTTGGGGTGCCTTTGGCTTGGACGTGGGCTCGGTGCGCGTCTCGGCCTGTGGTTCGGCGTTGGCGCTGGTGGTGATTGGCTGGGGATCTGCTGGCCCACCAAGCGCCTCCGCCTGCGCCTGTAGCGTCGAAGGCGGCTGGCCGGGGGCTGGCGCTGTCGCGGCTGGCTCCTTGCGCAGGGTGTCGACGGCCGGCACGAAGCGCGGCAGCGTGTCGGTACTGGCCGTCCCGGACTGCCGCTTCGCGTCCGAGCTCATCAGCACGCGGCGGACTTTCGCCATCGTGATCGCGGGGCCGGCGCCTGCGCTCGCTTCCGCAACTGTTGCAACCGAGCTTGGCGGCGCGGGCGCCTGGGCAGCGGCCGGCGGGGAGCAGCAGGCGGTCTCACCGCGGCGGTGGCGACCGGAGGCGGGGCGGAGCGCCGCGCGCGCAGCGGCTGGGGCGCATGCGCCACCAGCGACGGCTTGCGCGTCACTTGCGTGGAGGCCTTCGCCAACGACTTGTTGAGCAGTTGCTCCATCATGTTGTCGCGCACGCGGGCCGTGCGTCCGCCGAAAACGGCGGCAACGACGCGCTTGCCGTCGCGGTTGACCGAGGCAACGAGGTTGAAGCCCGACAGCCGCGTGTAACCGGTTTTGATGCCGTCGGTGCCGCGATAGCGGGTGAGCAGGCCGTTGTGGTTGCGGTAGCTGTCGCCGCCGTAGTTGAACACGCGCGTGGAGAACAGCTCGTAGTGGCGCGGGAAGTCGTCGCGCAGATGCAAGGCAAGCGTCAGCATGTCGCGCGCCGTCGTCACCTGTTCGGGGTCTGGCAGCCCGGAGGCGTTCTTGAAAGTCGTGCCGGTCATGCCGATGGCGCGGGCCTTGCGCGTCATCAAGGTCGCGAAGTTCGCCTCCGATCCGGCGATGTGCTGGGCAAGCGCGATGGCGACGTCGTTGGCGGACTTCGTGACCAGCGCTTTGATGGCGTCAAGCACGGTGATCTCGGTGCCGGGCTTGATCTCGAGCTTGGAAGGTGCGGCGTCGGCACCCTCTTGTGTCATCTTGATCGTGGACGTGTAGCTCAAACGTCCGAGCTCGATGAGCTCGAAGGTCATGTAGAGCGTCATCATCTTGGTGAGCGACGCCGGGTAGCGCGGCTCGTCGCCCGCCTGATTGTGCAGCACGGCACCGGTGTTGGCATCGATCGCCATCGCGGCGTAGCGCGGCGCCGCCGCTGCCGGCGCCGACAGACCAGCGCAAGCGGCCAGCAGGCAGAGGCTCGCCGCTGCCGCCTTAGAGCTTCGTAAAGGATGTCTGAAACAAAGCGCTGCGAGCATTCCGCGACTGACTCATCGACCCTCGGCGAAGCCCAGAACTGCTTGCGCCTCAAGGGATTGCACCGATGCCCTGGCAGGGCTTCGCTGTTGCGGCGGGAGCCACAGCGGAGCATCGTTTTAGGGCCTCTTTGGGGCGGTCGTGCCCCGCCTTGCCGTGAGACTAGCGGGGTGCGGACTTCGGCCGAGTTAATGGCGCCGCACGCTCGCTTCGTGCATGGTGCATCGCAAAAAGGCCTTGAAAAATTGTGCATTGCCTATAAAAAGGACGGACGGAGACGTCCCAGATCGGGGCCGGGGTACTGCCTACCGGGGAATGGGTTCGAGAGAGTTCGTCTAAGGACACGGATGGCACCATGATCAAGAATTTTGAGGACATGCAGAAGCTGGGACAGTCCAACGTCGACAGCGCCATGCGCATGTTCGGCGAGTGGAACAAGAACTGGCAGGCAATCGCGGCAGAGATGAGCGACTACACCAAGCGCTCGTTCGAGGAGAGCACGGCGACACTCGAGAAGCTTATGTCGTCGAAGTCGGTCGAGCAGGCGGTCGAGATCCAAACGAGCTATGCAAAGCGCGCCTACGACGACTACATGCAGCAGATGAACAAGATCGGCGGCATGTATGCGAGCCTTGCCAAGGAAGCCTACAAGCCGATCGAGCGCATCCTGCAGAACGGCGCCTGAGCGGGCCTGGCGCTTTCAGCGCTGACACGAAAGCGAGGCCCGGCCGAAGCCGGGCCTTTTTTGTGTCGACTTGAGACCCCATCATATCATCGCCGGCGCGTGTTCTCCCCCTTCTAGCCGCTGCGGCCGCTTCGTTAACGCCGCGAAACCCCGCAATTGCGACCACGGGCGCCGTTGCGTATCAATATGAGGCCGAAGCAGGCTGGCTCGAAAGGTGCGAGCGCCCTCGCATCGGACCCTTGGGCGGATTTTGAGATCGATGGCGAAGGCGAAGATGGGCAGTCGCGGCGTGGCGCGATGGCTGGCGGCAAAGAACGACCCTCCAGGGCCGGATCGCGGGGATGAGGGGCGCACGGGCCTCGCCACCAAGACGCGGCCGAAGACCAAGAAGCCGAGCCTCTACAAGGTGCTGCTGTTGAACGACGACTACACGCCGATGGAATTCGTCGTCCACGTGCTCGAAAAATACTTTGCCAAGGGGCGCGAGGAGGCGACGCGTATTATGCTTCACGTTCATCATAAGGGAGTCGGCATCTGTGGCGTGTACCCCTATGAGGTGGCGGAGACCAAAGTAACGCAGGTCATGGATTTTTCACGACAGAATGGCCATCCTCTACAGTGCACCATGGAGAAAGAGTAGGTCACCCTTGCCATCCTTCTCGAAGAGCCTAGAAAGCGCGCTGCATCGTGCGCTTGAAGCCGCCAACGAACGCGGCCACGAATACGCTACCCTCGAGCACCTTCTGCTTGCTCTTCTCGACGATCGCGATGCGGCCGCCGTCATGCGCGCCTGCACCGTCGACATCGACACGCTGCGTACGCGCGTCACCGGCTATCTCGACAACGATCTGGGCGCGCTCGTCTCCAAGGAGACCACTGAGGCGCAGCCGACGACCGGCTTCCAGCGCGTGATCCATCGCGCCGTCGTGCACGTGCAATCCTCCGGCCGCGAGGAGGTGACCGGCGCCAACGTGCTCGTCGCCATCTTCGCCGAGCGCGAGAGCCACGCCGCCTACTTCCTGCAGGAGCAGGAGATGACCCGCTTCGACGCGGTCCAATACATCAGCCATGGCATCGCCAAGCGGCCCGGAATGTCGGAGCCCCGCCACGTGCGCGGCGTGGACGAGGACCAGGCGGTCGAGGGCGAGGAAAGAAAGCCCGGTCAAGACGCGCTCAACACCTACTGCGTCAACCTCAACAAGAAGGCGCGCGACGGCAAGATCGACCCGCTGATTGGCCGCGAGAAAGAGGTCATGCGCACCATCCAGGTGCTGTGCCGGCGCCAGAAGAACAATCCGCTGTTCGTCGGCGACCCCGGCGTCGGCAAGACGGCGATCGCCGAGGGCCTTGCGCGTAAGATCATCAAGGGCGAGGTGCCCGAGGTCTTGCAGGACGCCACCATCTTCGCGCTCGACATGGGCGCGCTCCTTGCCGGCACGCGCTACCGCGGCGATTTTGAGGAGCGCCTCAAGGCCGTGATGAAGGAGATCGAGAACTATCCGGGCGCGATCCTGTTCATCGACGAGATCCACACGGTGATCGGCGCGGGCGCGACCTCCGGCGGTGCCATGGATGCGTCCAATCTTTTGAAGCCCGCGCTGCAGTCCGGCACGGTGCGCTGCATCGGCTCCACCACCTACAAGGAGTACCGGCAGCACTTCGAGAAGGACCGCGCGCTCGTGCGCCGCTTCCAGAAGATCGACGTGAAGGAGCCTTCGATCGAGGACACGATCGAGATCTTGAAGGGCCTGAAGCCGTACTTCGAGAGCTTCCACAAACTGAAATACACCAACGATGCCATCAAGACGGCAGTCGAGCTGTCGGCAAAGTACATCCATGACCGCAAGCTGCCCGACAAGGCGATCGACGTGATCGACGAGACGGGCGCTTCGCAGATGCTGGTCGTGGAAGCCAAGCGCAAGAAGAAGATTACCGTGAAGGAGATCGAGGCGACGGTCGCGACCATGGCGCGGATTCCGCCAAAGACGGTGACCAAGAGCGACGCCGAGGTTCTGATCAACCTGCAGAAGGACTTGAAGCGCGTCGTGTTCGGCCAGGACCGGGCGATCGAAGCGCTGGCGTCGGCGATCAAGTTGTCGCGCGCGGGCCTGCGCGAACCGGAGAAGCCGATCGGCTGCTACCTGTTCTCAGGGCCCACGGGCGTCGGCAAGACCGAAGTCGCACGCCAGCTCGCGGACCTGATGGGCATTGAGCTCCTCCGCTTCGACATGTCCGAGTACATGGAGAAGCACACGGTGAGCCGTCTCATCGGCGCCCCCCCGGGATACGTCGGCTTCGACCAGGGCGGCCTGCTGACCGATGGCATCGACCAGCACCCGCACTCCGTGTTGCTGCTCGACGAGATCGAGAAGGCGCACCCCGATCTGTTCAACATCCTGTTGCAGGTCATGGACCACGGCAAGCTCACCGACCACAACGGCAAACAGATCGACTTCCGCAACGTCATCTTGATCATGACGACGAATGCGGGCGCGTCCGACCTCGCCAAGCCGCCGATGGGTTTCTCGAGCACCAAGCGCTCGGGTGAAGACACCGAGGCCATCAATCGGATGTTCACGCCGGAATTCCGCAACCGTCTCGATGCCGTCATCGCGTTCGCCGGCTTGCCGCCGGAGGTCATTACCATGGTGGTCGAGAAGTTCATCTTCCAGCTCGAGGCGCAGCTCGCCGACCGCGGCGTCATGATCGAGCTCTCGGAGGAGGCTTCGAAGTGGATCGCGGAGAAGGGATACGACGAGAAGTTCGGCGCCCGCCCGCTCGCCCGGGTCATCCAGGAGTACATCAAGAGGCCGCTCGCGGACGAGCTTCTGTTCGGCAAGCTCGAGCACGGCGGCACGGTCAAGGTTGTCGTCTCCGGCAAGGGCGAGGACCGGGCGCTCGCCTTCGAATACTTCCCCGCCGATCCGACCAAGCGGTCCAAGGCCAAGAGCGAGGACGACGAGGACGAGGATGAGGACGAGCCGCAGGCCGTCCTCGCCGATGCGACCCCGCGCAAGGCGCTTCCGGGCCCCAAGGACAAGAAGGAGCGCGGGCCAAAGACGACGGGCACGGTTCCCTCGGTGCCGCGCCGCAAGACCGACTGACCGCCGTCTGCCTCTCCGTGAAACCGAGAGCGCCGGGTCCCAAGGCCCGGCGCTTTTGCATCTCTCAAGAGATCAGCTCCGGCGTCTTGCCGACGTAGGCGGCATCATCGACCTGCTTTGCCAGGAAGTCGGCCACGTCGGCGCGGGAGATCATGCCGGCGCGCCAGGATTGAGGCTCGACCAGCGCCTGGTAGCGTCCCGTCGCCGGGCCGTTGGTGAGACCGCCGGGCCGCACGATGGTCCAGTCTAGACCGCTCGCGCGCACGATCTGCTCGGCCACGTCCTTGTCGTCATAGACGCGCTTCAAGAGCAGCGGAAACAACACTGCGTCATAGAGGAAGCCGCCGTGGCCTCGGCTGTCGCCGGCTCCGAACCCGGTGACGACGACGAGGCGGCGCCCTCCGCCGGCACGCATGGCGTCGACGAGAATGCGGGTGGCTTTGGAGAACAGCGTCGTTCCCTTCAGTACGGCCTCCGGCGTGATGGCGACGCCGAGGCTCTGGATGACGGCGTCAACGCCGGCGAGCGCGCGGTCAACCGTTGCCCGGTCGAGCGCATCGCCGTCGAGCCTCTCTAGCCGCGCATCCTCAATTGCAATGTCGCGTGCCGCGCGCGCAAGAGCGCGCACAGTGTGGCCTGCCGCGAGCAGGGTCTTGACGGTCTCAAGGCCGACGCCACGGCTTGCCCCGATGACGAGCACCTTGGCCATATGGTTAGCCTCGCTCAGGTCTGGAGCGCCTTGCGGATCTTCTCGGCGTTGGCCGCCAGCACCTCGGGCTTCTCCATCTGCCGGCCGTGCGGCATCAGCGGGATGCCCTCGTGCCGCGGGATGATGTGGTAGTGCAGGTGGAACACTGTCTGGCCGCTGGCCGGCTCGTTGAACTGTATGACCGTCACGCCATCGGCAGCGAACGCCGACTTCACTGCGCGCACGATCTTCTGCACGACGGGCGCCATGCGCGCGAGCACCTTCGGGTCGGCGTCGAGCAGGTTGCGCGAGGGCTCTTTCGGCACGATCAGCGTATGCCCCGGCGCCTGTGGCATGACATCCATGAACACCAGCGTGTCGGCGTCCTCGTAGACCTTGTTGGAGGGAATCTCGCCGCGCAGAATCTTGGCGAAGATGTTGCTGTCGTCGTAGGGCATGCTGGGCCTCCCGGGCTCACGCGCCTGTTAAAGGGTGCGCGGCTGACGGCGTCAAGCGGGGGCATTGTGCAATGATGTTCGCTCACCGCGCCTCGGGATGTGCTAGGCTCCTCGCGCTGTTCTGGAGCAAGACAATGCGCTGCCTATTCTCCATCATTCTTCTCGTAATCGCGTTCTTCCCTTGCGGTGGCGCGAACGCCGAGGACGCCAAGGCCTGCGAGGACGGCGCTGCCGCCTCGATCAGTGGCAAGATCAAGTCCATCGATCATGTGCTGGCATGGTGGGTGACGCTGGAGGACGGCGCTCAGGCCACGTGCAAGGTCACCGTTCTCTCGCTCGACAAGGTGCCGGCGGAGTGCAAGGTTGGAGCCAAGCTCAGCGCAAATGGCAAGATCATAGACGTCGACATCTTCGATCAGATGATCTTGGACGAGGTCGAGAACCTGAAGTGCGAATAGTCTGGGCCCCCGGCCGCGCAGACCTTAAGTTCCCTCCAGGCGCGCACCTTTCCTGAAGGGCCCAAGCTCGCTCAGGGCCTCCACGGTCCCCGCCACGTGTTCGCGCTCGTTGTCGAGATAGCGTGCGACGGCCTTGCGGAAGCCGGGTTCGGCGATCCAGTGCGCGGAATAGGTGGTGACCGGCATGTAGCCGCGAGCGAGCTTGTGCTCGCCCTGGGCGCCCGCTTCCACCCGCGCCAAGCCCTGCTCGATCGCGTAGTCGATCGCCTGATAATAGCAGACCTCGAAGTGCAGGCACGGATGGTGCTCGACGGCGCCCCAGTAGCGGCCATAGAGACAGTCGCCGCCGATGAGGTTCAGAGCGCCGGCGACGTAGCGGCTATCGCGTTTGGCCATGATGAGGAGGCAGCGGTCGGCCATCGCCTCTCCGAGCAGCGAGAAGAAGCGGCGGTTGAGGTAGGGGCGCCCCCATTTGCGGCTGCCGGTCTCCTGATAGAAGGCGAAGAACGCGTCCCAATGCTCTTCGCGGATTGCCTTGCCGGTGATGCGTTCGATGGCGAGGCCGCCGCTCAAGGCTTCGCTGCGCTCCTTGCGCACGGTCTTGCGCTTGCGCGAGGAGAGCCGGGCCAGGAAATCGTCGAACGTCGTGTAGCCGTCGTTGCGCCAGTGGAACTGCTGGTCGGTACGGCGCAGGAACCCCTGCGCACCGAGCGCTTGCCACTCGTCCTTCGTCAGGAAGGTGAGGTGGAGGGACGACACGGCGAGGCGGCGCGCGACCTCGACGGCCGCCGCCGCCAGCAGCTTCTCGCGCCGCTCCGCATCGGGTCCGGGCTTGACGAGCAGCCGGCGCCCGGGCACCGGCGTGAACGGCACCGCCGCCTGCAGCTTCGGGTAGTAAGCGCCGCCGGCGCGCTCGTAGGCTTCGGCCCAGGCGTGGTCGAACACGTACTCCCCGGCGCTGTGCAGCTTCACGTAGCAAGGGACGCAGCCCACGATGCCGCCCGCTCCGTCGTTGAGCACGATGTGGTGGGGCAGCCAGCCCGTGCGTTTGTCGCCGACGCAGCCTGAGGCTTCCAGCGCCTTGAGGAAGGCGTGCGCGAGGAACGGATTGTGCGTAGCGGGATCGGGATTGGCGCAGGCGTCCCAATCGGCGGGCACAATCTCGGCGATGCGCGAGACCACATTCGCGACGATCTGTCCCTGCTCAAGCGCGCTCATGGCAACAGTTCGTCCCTTGTCCGGCGCGCCTTTTTCAGGGCTCGTATCCCTCGAAGATCGGCGCGTCCGCCCATCGGTCGGCGATCTTGCGCTGCTCCGGCGTGCGCACCGTCCAAGTGAGCAGCGGCAGACCCACCACCTCGCGCACGAACCGGGTCACCGGCGTCGGCAGCGCCTTGACGTCATAGGCATAGAAATCGGGCGTCGCGGGGCGCGATTCAAGGAAGTGGCTCAAGGCGTAGGCGCGCTTCTCGTCGAGCTTGTCGCGCCACCAGCCCTGACCCTCGTAGAGCCCGGACACGATGCCGCGGGGAACGCCCGGCGCTAGCGCCTTCACGGCGACCATGACGGCGGGGTCGAACGACATGAGCGCGAGCGGGCCGCGATAGGCCGCGCTCAGCGCGGCGATACTCTGCAAAAAGCGCGGATCGGGTGCGTCCCACTCGCTCTTGATCTCGACCAGCAGCGGCTCGCGGCTCGCGACCAGCTCGAGCAAGGCGGCGAACTCGACGACGGGAGAGCCGTCGCCGCGATAGCGCAAGCGCTTCAGCGCCGCCGCATCGACCGCCCGCAGCGCGTCGGGGCTGTCGACGAGCCGGGCGAGCGTCTCGTCGTGGAAGACGATCGGCGTGCCGCACGCCGCAGGGCGCACATCGCATTCGATGCCGTAGCCGCGGTCGATCGCCGCCTCGAATGCCGCGGTGCTGTTTTCGATGCGGCCGCGCGCTAAGTCGTGCAGCCCACGGTGCGCGATCGGCTTCAGGAAGGCCGCGTCGAGGGGCATGCGGTCAGGTCTCGATGAGGAGGATCGCGTCGACCTCGACCGCGCAACCCATGGGCAGGCTCGAGACGCCGACGGCCGCGCGCGTGTGGCGCCCCTTGTCGCCGAGGACCTCGACCATGAGATCGGAGGCACCGTTGAGGACTTGCGGGTGGTCGGCAAACTCCGGCGCCGCATTGACGAAGCCGGTCAGCCTAATTAACTGCACGATCCGGTCGAGCGCACCGACCGCGGCCTTTACCTGCGCCAGCACGTTGAGCGCCGACAGACGAGCGGCGGCACGGCCCTGGTCCACCGTCAGGTCGGCCCCGAGGCGACCCTTGGTCACGGTCCCGTCGGCCGCCCTTGAGATTTGCCCGGAAATGAACAGAAGGTTGCCGGCAAGGCAGGAGGGGACGTAGTTTGCGACAGGGTTGGGCGCCGCTGGGAGCACAATCCCGAGCGATTGGAGGCGCGCCTCGACCTTGCCATTCATGCTAGTATCCTTCCGCCTCAGTCATTGGTTGTCGATTGATGCCGGCACCTATTTGACCGGGGCGCCCATTCTTTGCAATGGCTCGCCAGGTCTAGTCGTCCGGCGCTAGAACACCTCGCGATGGCGGTGCGCGCGGCAATGAGAGGAAGAATGGTCGAGAGATCGAACGGCTTGGTCGCCGTCCTGGCAGGCGCGGCAGCACTCGCGGCGCCGCTCCATGCGCCCCATGCCCACGCAGCGCCCGACGGCGTGCGCTTCCAGCCCCATCGCGCCGTCTACGACATCAGCTTCGACCACGCGACGCCTGGCTCGGGCGTCGCCGACATGACCGGGCGCATGGTCTATGAAATGACGGGGAGCAAGTGCGCGGGCTACGCACAAAACATGCGCTTCGTCACGCGCATGACCAATCAGGACGGCGCTGTGCAAATCAACGACCTGCGCACGACGAGCTTCGAGGATCTCGCTGCGCATCAGTTGAAGTTCTCCTCCAGCCAGTACGAGAACCAGAAGCTGTCGGAATCCTCGCAGGGTAGCGCCGGACCCGCGGGCACGACCTTCACCGAGGTGAAGCTGACGAAGCCCGAGAAAAAGACCGTCAAGCTGCCGTCCGACATGTACTTCCCCATCCAGCACTCGCTCGCGCTCATGGGCGCGGCCGAGGCCGGGAAGACCATGTTCACCGCGAATCTCTACGACGGCTCGGACAAGGGCGAAAAGTTCTATGAAACCAACGCGATCATCGGCCCGCGCGCCGCACCGGGCTCGATCAAGGTATCCGACAAGGTCCTCAACGGCGATAAGCTCAGCGGGCTTCCCTCCTGGCCGATCGCCATCGGCTACTTCGAGCCGGGGCCGGTGCGCTCCGAAGCCTTGCCGACCTACGAGCTCGCCTTCCGCTTCTTCGAGAACGGCGTATCCTCGAACCTCTATATCGACTACGGCGACTTCGCCATTCGCGGGGAGCTGAAGGAGCTCACCTTCCTTGAAGAGGAAAAGTGCCCGGCGCCAGGGGTGCCGGCGGACAAGCACTGATAGCTGCCTCCGCGATCACGCTCGCCGGCCCTCCGCGACCATCTGCTCGAGCGCGGCGTGCGCTTGCCCGATCAGCTCGGGTGCGATCCCATAATTGGCGGCGAACACGAGGAGCTGGCTCTCGTCGCGGAGCAGATGGTCGAGCACGGCTGCGAGCAGGTGAGCTTCCCGCGCCTGCGCGCGCAGCTCCTCCGGGCCCAAGCCGGTCAGCGCCAGAAAGCCGCCTAGCCGTTGGGCATCCTCGGCAAGAAAGGCCAGCGCCTGCAACGCGACTATCTCGGCTTGATCAGCAACCATTCACTTAAACCCCTGATTTCAGGAGGAAGCGGGAGATCGTCGAGCCGAAGGGGGTATTCATTAACTGTTGGTTACGGCTTGGAACGCAAACTCGGCGCCGATGGCCTTTACGAGAATCGGTGCAAAAGGGGATCCCGGGGAGACAGGCGTCGCCATGAACGTTTACGAAGGCCGCAGCGTTGGGGACAAACGTACGCCCGATGCGCGGGCTCAACGCAAGACCGTTTTGATCGTGGAAGACAACGAGCTCAACATGAAGCTCTTCCACGACCTTTTGGCTGCGCATGGCTACGCCACCATCCAGACCCGCAACGGGCTCGAGGCGCTGGAGCTCGCGCGACTGCATCGTCCGGCGCTCATCCTCATGGACATCCAGTTGCCGGAGGTCTCCGGCCTCGAGGTCACAAAGTGGTTGAAAGAAGACGATGAACTGCGCGCCATCCCCGTCGTCGCCATCACCGCGTTCGCAATGAAGGGCGACGAGGAGCGGATCCGCTCCGGGGGGTGCGAGGCATACATTTCCAAGCCCATTTCGGTGAACGGTTTCCTCGAGACCGTGCATCGGTTCGTCGGAGATCCGCGCGCGTAATTTTGGTTCATGCGTTGAGTAGTTGGGAAGATGACCGCCCGAGTCCTGGTAGTTGACGATATCCTGGCCAACGTGAAGCTCCTCGAGGCCCGCCTTGCGGCCGAGTACTTCGACGTTCTCACGGCCTGCAGTGCCCAGGAAGCTCTCGATATCTGCGACCGCGAGCGCGTCGACGTTGTGCTGCTCGACGTCATGATGCCCGGCATGGATGGTTTCGAGGCCTGCCGGCGGCTCAAAGCCAACCCGAACACGCACCATATCCCGGTAGTCCTCGTGACTGCACTCGACCAGGTATCCGATAAGCTGCGCGGCCTCGACGGCGGCGCCGACGACTTCCTGACCAAGCCCGTCGACGAGATCGCGCTGATCACGCGCGTGAAAAACCTCGCGCGTCTGAAGGTGCTAACGGACGAGATGCTGATGCGTGCTCTGACCGGCCGTCAGACGGGCATGAGCGAGGACGTCGCGCTGATGAAGGCGCTGTCGGAGGAGCGGGCCCGCATTCTCGTCGTCGACGACGAGGCGGGCTCGGCAGCCCGGCTCTCCGAGTGGCTATCGACTATGCACGAGCCGGTGGTGACGCGCGGGCCGCAGACGGCGCTGGCGCTGCTCGCAGAGAAGGAATTCGACCTCCTGATCGTGAGCCTGGGGTTGTCGGAAGCGGACGGACTGCGGCTCTGCTCGCAAACGCGCTCGCTCGAGCGCACGCGCCATCTGCCGATAATCGTGCTCGTGGAGCCGGGCGATGAGCCTCGCCTGTTGCGCGCCCTCGACATGGGTGTGAACGACTACATCATGCGCCCCGTCGATCGCAATGAGCTGATGGCGCGCGTGCGCACGCAAGTGAAGCGCAAGCGCTACTCCGACCATTTGCGCAACCGCCTTGAGGAAAGCATCGAGGCGGCGATGATCGATTCGCTGACGGGCCTGCACAACCGGCGCTACATGGAGAGCCATCTGCGTACGCTCGTGGCGGATGCAATTCGCACCGGTCGTGCGCTGTCGGTGCTGCTGGCCGACATCGACCACTTCAAGAGCGTGAACGACACCTACGGCCACGACGTCGGCGACTTCGTGCTCAAGGAGTTCTCGAACCGCTTCCGCCGCAATACGCGCGGCATCGACCTCGCCTGCCGTTTCGGTGGCGAGGAGTTCCTCGTCATTATGCCGGACACGAACATGCAGCGGGCCTACCAGGTGGGCGAGCGGCTGCGGGTGGCGATCGCGGCCGATCCGTTCCAGATCCGGCCCGACCTCGGCATCCACCTGACGGCGAGCGTTGGTATTGCAACATTGGAGCGCGCGGAGGACACGCCCGAGTCCGTCTTCCGGCGCGCCGACAGCGCGCTCTTTGCCGCCAAGCGGCGGGGCCGCAACAGAGTTGCGGCCAACGCGGCCTAGAGCAGCGCGCCAAAAAGATCAGCCAATTCAGGAACTAGACCTATCGCGCGCCGAAGCAGCAATTCGCTCGTAGTAAAACCGCAACAGTCAAAGGGCAACTTGCATTAACTAAGGTCCTCTGTCAGATTACGAATTCGTTATGGGGGCCTGTAAGTTTGTACATTCCGGGACCGAAACGACGGTGGTGTCCCGGCGAGATGCACGGTTTCCGCACTGTCAGGTCCGCCGCATTTCCTGATAGGGCGGGAAACTCGTGGCTCGGTCCTAGCGGCTAGAGTGGCCTCCTCGTTGAAGCTGCATCGGACCAGCCACGGCACCAGGCGGGGAGTCAACGCCCTCTTTGACAAACCACTTGGTCACTAGACCAGGGTCCGTGGCTTTCTCGGATTCACTACCCCGCTGCCGGGTTGAGTTGCGGGCCCTGGTCAAGTCACCTGAGCCCATGCGCCATCGCCGCCTCAATCGCCTCTCGACGCGCTGCAATATTTGGCGTCCGGCTTGACGGCCTTGCAAAATCACTAAAATAAATCCGCGCGGTCGCCCAAAATGGGCAGCCGCTATTTGATCTTCGTCTCCTTGAACTCGACGTGCTTGCGCACGACGGGATCGTACTTCTTGAACACGAGCTTCTCGGTGCTCGTGCGCGGGTTCTTCTTGGTCACGTAGAAGAAGCCCGTGCCGGCGGTCGAGATGAGCTTGATCTTCTGAGTGACGGGCTTGGCCATGACCGGGGAAACCTTAGACTAATCGCGTCGTGCAAGGATGTGCAAGGAGCGGCACCATAGCGGCCGCGATGTTGCTGTCAAGGCAAGTCGATTGGGCGATCACGAGCAAAAAGGCGCTGCGCATCAGCCGGCGCCCGGATCGGGCGGGGGATTGGCGGGATCGAATGCGTCGGGGCCCGCGAAGCCGTGCATTCTGAGCGCCCATTGCAGACCGACGAGCGCGCCTTTGATGCGCGGCAAGAGCCACAGGCTTAAGCCGATGGTGAGCGGAAACCACATGAGAATGTGGACCCAGTAATCCGGGTGGAAATAGTTCTCGACCATCATGACGCCGGCGACGATGAGATGCCCCACGATCAGGATCGTGAAGTAGGGCGGCGCATCGTCGGCGCGGTGGTGGTGCAATTCCTCTGCGCAAGCCGGGCAGCGATCCGCGACCTTGAGGTAGCGCGTGTAGAGCTTGCCGTTGCCGCAGGCTGGGCATCTGCCGGCGCCGCCGCGCTTCATGGACTCGACGACCGAGCGGGCGGGCTCGATGGCTGTCGGATCGGTGGCAGAGGTGATGGTCATGGTCTCAATCTCGTGCTGCGCGGGTTGGCCGTCAAATGCGCTAAAGGACGCGGGGATGGTGCTCATCTTCGCTTATGCCGGCGCGGGCCGGAGCGCGGCAAGCGCATGGCCGCGGGATTGCGCGCCTTGCCTTCGCTCAGCATCTCGAAGCGTAGCGCGCCCGCGCTCGGTATGGCCTCGACGAGCCGCACATCGACGGATTCGCCGAGGCTGAACGTCTCGCCCGTGCGCTTGCCGACGAGCGCGTGCTGGGCCTCGACGTGATAGTAAAAATCTCCGTGCAGCGAAGACACGGGCACGAAACCGTCGGCGCCCGTGTCCTTCAAGCGCACGAACAGGCCAGACCGCGTGACGCCGGCGATGCGGCCGGAGAAGGTAGCCCCCACGCGATCGGCGAGATGGGCGGCGATCAGCCGATCGGCGGTTTCGCGCTCGGCCGCCATGGCGCGGCGCTCCGCGTCGGAAATCGACTGGGCGATATCCGAGAGCCGCGAGACCTCCGCATCCTCGATCCCGCCGGCGCCGTGCCGGAGCGCGCGGATCAACGCGCGGTGCACGATGAGGTCGGCATAGCGGCGGATTGGCGAGGTGAAGTGAGCGTAGCGGCGCAGGTTGAGGCCGAAGTGTCCAATGTTGTCGATGTTGTATGCGGCCTGGCTCTGGCTGCGCAGCACCACCTCGTTGATGAGCTCCGGCACGGGAAAGCTCTTTGCTCGCGCCAGCACGCCGTTGAAGTGCTGCGGCTTCAGTGTCCCCGGCGGAGCCAGGGTGATGCCCAGCGTTTGCAGGAACTCGCGCAGGCTCGCGAGCTTTTCCTTCGAGGGCTGATCGTGGATGCGGTAGACGACGGGCGCGCGCTTGCCTTCGAGCGTTTCCGCCGCGGCGACGTTCGCCTGGATCATGAACTCCTCGATCAGGCGGTGCGCGGCGAGCCGCTCCGGCGTCACGACGCGGGCTACCTTGCCTTCCTCGTCGAGCACGATCTTGCGCTCGGGCAGATCTAGATCGAGGGGTGCGCGCTTGTCGCGCGCCTCGGCGAGGGCCGCGTACGCCGCCCACAGCGGACGCAGCACCGGCTCGAGCAGGGACACGCACTTCTGCGACGGCTTGCCGTCGATTGCGGCCTGTGCCTCCTGGTAGCTGAGCTTCGCTGCGGATCGCATCATCGCGCGCTGGAACGCGTGGTTCCTCTTGGTCCCGTGGCGGTCGAACACCATGCGCACGGCGAGGCACGCGCGATCCTCGCCCTCGCGCAAGGAGCACAGGTCGTTGGAGATGCGCTCGGGCAGCATCGGCACGACGCGGTCGGGGAAGTAGACCGAGTTGCCGCGCAGTTGCGCTTCGCGATCGAGCTTGGTGCCGCTACGCACATAGTGGGCAACGTCGGCGATGGCGACGATCACCACCCACCCGCCCTCGTTGGCGGGATCGGTATCGGGCTCGGCGTAGACGGCGTCGTCGTGGTCGCGCGCATCCTGCGGATCGATGGTGACGAGCGGGAGCGCGCGCAAATCGGTGCGCCCCTGCAGCGTCGGCGGATCGAGCTTCTCCGATTCCGCGATCACGCTCTCGGGGAAGTCGTCGGGAATGCCGTGCGCGTGCACGGCGATAAGGCTGATCTTGCGCTGGTCATCGGGGTTGCCGAGGGTCTCTAGGATCGTCGCCTGTGGCACGTGCATGCGCCCCTTGCGCACGAGATCGAAGCGCACGAGGTCGCCATCCTTGGCGCGCCCTTCGTCGCCCTTGCGGATCGACCAGGAGCGGAGCTGCTTGCGGTCGATGGGCTCGATGGTGCCGCCGCCCTGGCGATGTGCGCGGAAGATGCCGAGCAGGCGGCGCTTTTCACGCGGTAGCCGCTTGATTGGCGAGCCTTCGAAGCGGAAGCCGTCGACATCCGCCTCTTGGAGCTCGGTGATGCGGGCGAGGATGCGGTCGCCGACCGCGATCTCCGCTTCGATGTCGGCCTGTGGGCCGCGGGTCTGGTGCACTGGCAGGAGCACGGAGGGGCGCTCTCCCTCAGCGTCCTCCCACACGAGCGGGATGGCGATGAGATCACCGTCGCTGTCGCGCCCCGTCACCTCCAACACGGCGACCGCAGGCAGGCTGCCCCGCTTGTGCAGGCCCTTGCGATTACCCGCGAGCGTGCCCTCGCCGGTCAGGTTGGCGAGGAGGCGGTTGAGGTCGAGACGCGCCGCTCCTCGGATGCCGAAGGCGCGTGCGATCTCGCGCTTGCCGATCTTACCCGGCGCGTCGCGGATGAATTCGAGGATTTCGGATTTGTCGGGGAGCTTCCCCCGCTTGGCAACGCGGCCCTTCGCAGTGGTGGGTTTGCGCGCCATCGTCAGCGTGTCTGCGTCATGGAAAATGTTTCAAGTAAGTAGCTTCAGGTGTCGACCTCGGCATCGGCGGCCTCCGCCTTGCCCTTGGCGCCGCGCGGCTTGGATAGCTTGGCGGTCGTCTTGCTCGTTTTGGCGTTGGCGGCGGCCTTATCGCCCGGCTTCTCTACCGGCTTGGCGGCCTTGGCCGGCTTTGACTTGCGGGCGGACTTCTTGCCCCCGCCCTTCGCCGCGCGCGCCGCGATGAGCTCGATCGCCTCCTCGACCGTGATGGTCGCGGGGTCCCGGCCGTTGGGGATCGTGGCGTTGATCTTGTCGTGCTTCACATATGGCCCGTAGCGGCCTGAGAGAACCTCGAGCTTGCCGCCGCCCTGCGGGTGCTCGCCGAGATCCTTCAGCACCGTCGGCTTGGCGCGTTGGAAACGGCCCTTGCCGCCGCCGGCCGCCTTCTCCGCGAGCAGCGTGACCGCGCGGTTGAGCCCGACGGTGAACACGTCCTCGATGCTCTCGAGGTTGGCGTAAAGCCCGTCGTGCAGCACGAACGGCCCATAGCGGCCAAGGCCCGCGGTGATCGGCTTGCCCGTCTCCGGGTGCAGTCCTACCTCGCGCGGCAGCGATAGCAACTGCAGCGCCTTTTCCAGATCGATGGTCGCCGCATCCACGCCTTTCGGCACGCTGGAGCGCTTCGGCTTCTCATCCCCGGAGCCTTCGCCGAGCTGCACGTAGGGGCCAAAGCGGCCCGTGCGCAGCGTCACCGCGAGGCCGGTGTCGGGATCATAGCCAAGGAGCTTGCCGTCGGGCCCCGTGGTTTCGGGATCGCCGCCCTGGTCGGCGAGCTGGCGCGTATAGCGGCAGTCGGGGTAGTTCCCGCAGCCGACGAAGGCGCCGTACTTGCCCGAGATCTTGAGGCTCAAGCGCCCGGTGCCGCACGAGGGGCAGGTGCGCGGATCGGCGCCGTCCTCGCGCGGGGGAAAGATGTGCGGGCCCAAGAGCTCGTTCAGGGCTTCCAGCACGTCGCCGACGCGCAAGTCCTTGATCTCGTCGACGGCACCCGTGAACTCCCGCCAGAAGTCGCGCAGCACGTCCTTCCACTCGAGCTTGTTATCGGAGATTAGGTCGAGCTTCTCCTCGAGATCGGCGGTAAAGTCGTACTCGACGTAGCGCTTGAAGAAGCCTTCGAGGAAGGCGATGACGAGGCGCCCCTTGTCCTCGGGGATGAGCCGCTTCTTCTCTATGCGGACGTAGTCGCGCTCCTGCAGCACGGCGAGCGTCGAGGCGTAGGTCGACGGCCGCCCGATGCCGAGCTCCTCCATCCTCTTGACCAGCGTCGCCTCCGAATAGCGAGGCGGCGGCTGGGTGAAATGCTGCTCGGTCTCGATGGCGCGGTCGGCCACGCGGTCGCCCTCGGCGAGCGCCGGCAGCCGGCGGCTGAGGTCGTCCTCCTCGCCCGGGTCGTCCTTGCCCTTGGCAGCGTGCAGGCGCTCGTCGCGGCCTTCCTCGTAGAGCTTCAGGAATCCTTCGAACTGCACGATGGAGCCGGTCGCGCGCAGCGTGTAGGTCTTGCCGTCGCGACCCTTGACGGTGATGTCGGCGGTCGTCTGCTCGAGCTCGGCGGAGGCCATCTGGCTCGCGACAGCGCGCTTCCAGATGAGATCGTAGAGGCCTGCCTGGTCCTTCTCGAGGTAGCGGGCAACGTCGGAAGGCTTACGCGTGACTTCGGTCGGGCGGATCGCCTCGTGCGCCTCCTGCGCGTTCTTGGCCTTGGTCTTGTACTCGCGGATGAAAGGCGCGACGTACTTCTGCGAGTACTCGCGCGCGATAAGGCCGCGGATGGCGTTGATGGCCTCAGGGACGATCGTGACGCCGTCCGTGCGCATATAGGTGATGAGGCCGACGGTCTCTCCGCCCAGGTCGACGCCCTCGTAGAGGCGCTGGGCGACCTGCATGGTCTGCTTGGCAGAGAACCCGAGCTTGCGGGAGGCGTCCATCTGCAGCGTCGAGGTTGCAAACGGCGCGAACGGGTTGCGCTTCACGGCCTTCTTGTCGACCGAGATGACGCGGAACTCGCCCTTCTCGATCGCCGCCTTGATGGCGTGCGCATCCGTTCCGTTCTTGATATCGAGCTTTTTCAGCGTGGTGCCGTCGATAGCGTAGAGCCGAGCCGGGAACTCCTCGGCTCTTGGCGTCGCCATGGTGGCTTCGATCGTCCAGTATTCCTCGCTGCGGAAGGCCTCGATCTCTGCCTCGCGGTCGCAGACGAGGCGCAGCGCCACCGACTGCACGCGCCCTGCGGAGCGGGCGCCCGGCAGCTTGCGCCACAGCACGGGCGAGAGCGTGAAGCCTACGAGGTAGTCGAGCGCCCGGCGGGCGAGGTAGGCGGAGACGAGCGGCCCGTCGATCTCGCGCGGCTCGTTCAGCGCGGCCATGATCGCCTGCTTCGTCACCGCGTTGAAGGCGACGCGCTCGACCTGGGTGCCCTTCTTGAGCGCCTTCTTCTGCTGCAGGATCTGCAGGATATGCCAGGAGATCGCCTCGCCCTCGCGATCGGGGTCGGTAGCGAGGATTAGCTTGTCGGCCGTCCTGACGGCGTCAGTGATTTCCTTTAGTATTTTCTGAGACTTAGAGTCTACGTCCCAGTGCATTTCGAAGTCTTTGTCGGGCTCGACAGACCCATTTTTCGAGGGCAGGTCGCGCACGTGCCCGTACGAGGGAATGACCTTATAGCCGCTGCCTAGATACTTATTAATGGTCTTGGCCTTGGCAGCCGATTCAACGATTACGACGTTCATTTCGAGCTTTCAGGCTGTTTGCGCCGGCTTTAGGCCCGCCAAAATTCTCGGCTGGGCGGCGGGGCGGGGGGCCCGCATCGGTTCGGCGGGGGAACATGGGAGATGAATGCGGCGGTGTCAAACACGGTCCTTGCCACAATCGGGGATATAGGGTGCGCGTCGTTGCTATCTAGGGTTGTTAATGATAAGTGAATACCCCGATCGGTTGCAGCAATTGGCATCGAGGAATTCGTCGATGATTGGCGGGCCAGATCAACCGGGAGCCGGTTGGCAGGGAGCGAGCAAGACCGAAACCGTCGGGTACATCTACGACATCATTCGCGAGTTGAAGCAGCTTGCGGACAAGTCGGGGCACAAAACCCTATCGGCGATCCTCGGTGCCGCTCTTGTCGAAGCCCACATCCAAAGCGGCGAGCGCGAGCACTAAGGCGCCGCACGAAGGCTGCAGTCCGCCCTCAGGGGGCCGGTGCCAGCGACACGAGCCCGTTCCCATGCCGCTCGATGCGCCCTGCCAAGGCCAGCTCGATGAGCGCGATCTGCACCGCGCGGATAGCGAGCCCTGTCCCCCGCACCAGCGTATCGACATCTACGGGCGCGGGCCCGAGCGCCTGAACGACGCGGCGACGGTCGCCGTCGGACAACTCGGGCGGCCTCGGGACCGGGGTGGGGCTGCGCCCCTCTGGTCTGCCGGCGGTCCCGTCGTCGCGCACGTGCATCGCCGGGGGGCTCGTCAGCGGGGTGAGCGCCGACAGCAGGTCGCTCGCTTCGGTCACCAACGTGGCCCCCGATTTCAAGAGCTTGTTGGTCCCTTCGGCGCGCGGGTCGAGTGGATGGCCCGGCACCGCGAACACCTCCCGGCCCTGCTCGGCGGCAAGCCGCGCCGTTACGAGCGTGCCCGAGCGGCGTGCCGCCTCCACGATCAGCACCCCCAGCGACACCCCCGAGATGATGCGGTTGCGACGAGGGAAGTCCTTCCCCCTCGGCACGAAGCCAACCGGCATCTCGGTCAGAAGGCAGCCGCGCTCGCCGATCGCCGCCTGCAGCGCCTCGTGCTCGGGCGGATAGACGACGTCGATGCCGCCGGCGAGCACCGCGACGGTGCCGTGCTCGAGCGCGGCTGCATGCGCCACGCTGTCGATCCCGCGCGCGAGCCCAGAGGCGACGACGTAGCCGGCGCGCCCGAGCTCGATGGCGAAATGGCGCGCCAGCTTGGCGCCGGCGGCCGAGCACTGCCGCGAGCCGACGACCGCGACCGTCGGCCGATTGAGCAGGGGCAAGCGGCCCCTGGCGTAGATGAGCGGCGGCGGGGCATCGAGCGCGGCGAGCGCTTCGGGATAGCGCGTCTCCGTCATGAACAGGAGCTCAGCGCCGGCTGCCCCGGCTCTGGCAAGTTCGGCTTCGGCTTCGCTCAGGCTGCACAACCGGATTGCGCGCTTGAAGCCCCCACGCCGCGACAGCTCGGGCATGGCGGCCAGCGCGGCCTCCGCGCTGCCGAAATGGCCGATCAGATCGCGAAAGGTGACGGGGCCGACGTTCTCGGAGCGGATTAGGCGGAGGGAGGCGAGGCGCTCGGACTCGGTGAGCTCCGCCACCGAAGGCGGCGAGGGGAACAGCGAACGTGGCTCAGGCCCGGGCACCGATCTTTGGCTCCTCGCCGGCGGCGAGACGGCGGATGTTGGCGCGGTGCTTGTAGATGAGCAGTGCGGTGAGGATACCCGCGAGCAACGCCGCGGGTGTGTCACCAACCGACAGCAGCCCCGCCGGCAAGATCAATGCGGCAACCAGCGCCGAGAGCGACGAATAGCGGGTGAGGACCGCGACCACCAGCCAAACACCGCAGAAAGCCAAGCCTGCGATCCAGTTGAGTCCAAAAAGCACGCCGATATAGGTGGCGACGCCCTTTCCTCCGTGAAAACCGAGCCACACGGGGAAGACGTGACCAAGGAAGGCGCCGAGGCCAGCCAGTAACGCGGCATCAGTCGCCAGTCCGGCATAGGTGCCGCCAATATTGCGCGCGATGACGACGGCCACCGTTCCCTTGAGCGCGTCGAGCAGGAGCGTCGCTGCAGCGAGTCCCTTGTGCCCGGTACGCAGGACGTTGGTAGCGCCGATGTTGCCGGAGCCGATGTCGCGTACATCGCCAATTCCCGCCGCCTTCGTCAGCAGGTATCCGAACGGTATGGAGCCCAGCAGATAGCCCAAGGCCAAGAAGAGCGCCCACCACAATGCCCAATCCCAGGAGTTGGGCCGCTCATAAATGACGATGCGGGCCGCATCCTCGGCCCCGACAAGCCCGAAAAGCAACAAGTGGGTCATGACCTGCGTTCAATGCGCCAGCTCAATTCCGCTCGCCGCCAGCGTACTGGTAGACGGTAGTGCCGGCAACAAGCGTGCGCAACACGCGCCCCTGCAGCTTGCTTTCGTCGAATGGCGAATTTTTGGAGCGCGAGCGCAGATCATCCTTGTTGAGCACCCAGGGTGTGTCGAGATCGACCAGAATGAGGTCGGCGACGGCTCCCTTGACCAGGCGCCCGCCGGGAAGGCCCAGAAGCTTCGCCGGGTTCAGGGTGAGCGCCTTGAAGATGGTCAGCAACGGCAGCTCGCCCGAATGGTAGAGGCGCAGCGCGGCGGGGAGCAGCGTTTCGAGGCCCACGGCGCCGTCTGTCGCCTCGGCGAAGGGGCGACGCTTGTCGTCGGCGTCTTGCGGGTCGTGGCTCGACACGATGACGTCGATCTCGCCCGACGCAACGCCGCGGATCATGGCAGCGCGGTCCTCGTCGCTGCGCAAGGGTGGGCGCACCTTGAAGAAGGTGCGGTAGGGGCCGATGTCGTTCTCGTTTAGCGTCAGGTGATTGATGGAGACCCCGCAGGTCACCGGCAGCTTGCGCGCCTTGGCCGAGCGGATCACCTCAAGGCTTTCCGCGCAGCTTATGGTGGCGGCGTGGTAGCGCCCGCCGGTCATCTCCACTAGGCGCACGTCGCGCTCCAGCACGATCGTCTCGGCGGCTTTCGGCACGCCCGGCAGGCCCAGCCTGGCTGCCACCTCGCCCGAGTTCATCGCCGCCGTCTGCGAGAGGTAGGCATCCTCGGTGTGGTGCGAGATGAGCGCGCCGAAGTCCTTGCTGTAGAGCAGCACGTTGCGCATCACCCGCGTGTTGGCGACGCTCGACTTGCCGTTCGAGAAGGCCACCGCGCCGGCCCGCTTCAACAGGCCGATCTCGGTCATCTCCTCGCCCTTGAGGCCCTTGGTCATCGCCGCCATCGTGTGCACGTTGACGATGGCGTTGTCGCGCGCGCGGCGCTGAATGAAGTCGACGAGCGCGACCTGGTCGATGACCGGATTGGTGTCGGGCATGACGACCATGGTCGTGACGCCGCCGGCGGCGGCTGCGTGGCTCGCCGTCTTCAAGGTCTCGCGATGTTCGTTGCCCGGCTCGCCGGTGAAGACTTGCGCGTCGACGATGCCGGGGGCGAGCACGTACCCCTTGCAGTCGACGACCTCGGCGCCCTCGGGTGCGTTGCGGCGCAGATGGGGGCCGAGATCCGCGATCTTGCCGTCCTGCACCAGAAGGCCGCCCGGCTCGTCGCGGTTGGAGGAGGGGTCGATCAGGCGGGCATTGATGAATACGACGCCAGCTGCGTGCTTCGTCCCGTTGGCGGTTTTCTTGGCGCTCGTCGTGGTGGCGTTCATCGCTTTGGCAGGTTCCGGGCCAGCGCTTCCAGCACCGCCATGCGCACCGCGACGCCCATCTCCACCTGATCGCGGATGACGCTGCGCGAGTGGTCGGCGACCGTCGAGGCGATCTCGACGCCGCGGTTCATGGGACCGGGATGCATGACGATGGCGTCTGGCTTGGCGCGAGCGAGCTTCTCCTGATCGAGGCCGAAGAAGTGGAAATATTCGCGCGTCGATGGCACGTAGGAGCCTTCCATGCGTTCGCGCTGCAGGCGCAGCATCATGACCACGTCGACGCCATCGAGGCACTTCCACATGTCGGTGAAGACCTCCGCGCCGAGGCGCTCGGGCCGGGCGGGAAGCAGCGTCGAGGGCGCGGTTATGCGAACGCGTGCTCCGAGCGTGTTGAGCACGATGATATTTGAGCGCGCGACGCGGCTGTGCAGGATGTCGCCACAGATGGCGACGGTAAGCCCGGCTATCCGTCCCTTGACGCGGCGGATCGTGAGTGCGTCGAGCAGGGCCTGCGTCGGGTGCTGGTGTGCGCCGTCACCGGCGTTGATCACCGAGCAGTCGATCTTCTGCGACAGGAGCTCGACGGCGCCCGCCGCGTGATGGCGCACGACGATGATGTCGGGCCGCATGGCGTTGAGCGTCATGGCGGTGTCGATCAGCGTCTCGCCCTTCTGCACCGAGGAGGTGGAAACGTTCATGTTCATGACGTCGGCGCCGAGCCGCTTCGCCGCCAACTCGAAGGAGCTTTGCGTGCGCGTCGAGGCCTCGAAGAAGAGATTGATCAGCGTACGCCCGCGCAGGACGTCGCGCTTCTTCCCCGCGAGACGGTTTGAGTCCGCGGCCTGATCGGCGAGGTCGAGAAGGAAATTGATTTCTTGCGCGCCGAGCCCCTCGACGGTGAGGAGATGGCGGTGGGGGAAGTGGAGGGCTTCGACTTTGGCGACAGCGCTGACCATTAAAGGCGTTTGTATAGGAGGAGTCTCTGCATTAGGGCAAGCAGGCCGCGCTCCGCAAAGGAGCTGCGGCGCTAGCATCTTGTTAGTCATAACGCCCGGGGGCGCCGAAAAGGCGCTAAAAGGCTCGGATGCCTGGCCCGTTTGCAACGCACGAGGTGTTCAATCAGCCGCCTCCGCTGGAGGACGTGAACCTCTTCACCTCCGACAAGGCACTCATGGAGGCGGTCGAGCGCGAGGGCGGTGGCGACGCGGTCGAACGGCTCGCAGCCTTCGGGCGCGTGACGGGAAGCGCGGCGGCCTCCGAGCACGGACGGCTCGCCAACGACCACCCGCCGCGGCTCGCAACCCACGACCGCCAGGGCCGCCGCCGCGACACGGTCACGTATCACCCCTCCTACCACGAGCTGATGCGCTTAAGCTGCGGCGAGGGTCTGCACAGCTCGGTGTGGGCTGAACTCGCTGAGGCTGCGAAATCACCGCGGCCCGGCGCGCACGTGCGGCGCGCGGGCGCGTTCTACATGGCGGCGCAGATGGAGGCCGGGCACTGCTGCCCGATCACCATGACCAACGCCGCGGTGCCGGTGCTGCTGCTCGAGCCTGGCATCGCCAAGGAGTGGGTGCCGAGAATTCTCCCCTTCGAGTATGACCCGAGCTTCGCGCCCGCGCCTCGGAAAAGGGCCGTCACGCTCGGCATGGGCATGACCGAGAAGCAGGGCGGCACGGATGTGCGTGCGGCGACCACCAAGGCGGAGCCCGTCGGCGCGCGGGGCTCCGGCGCCGAATACATCGTCACGGGGCACAAGTGGTTCATGTCCGCGCCCATGTCGGACGCCTTCCTGGTGCTGGCGCAGGCGGCGGGCGGCCTCACGTGCTTTCTGATGCCACGCTCCCTGCCCGACGGCAGCGTGAATGAGCTGCGCCTCCAGCGCTTGAAGGACAAGCTCGGCAACCGCTCGAATGCCTCCTCCGAGGTCGAGTTCGCCGGCGCGCACGCCTGGGCCATCGGCGAGGAGGGGCGCGGGGTGGCGACCATCATCGAGATGGTGACGCACACGCGGCTCGATTGCGCGCTCGCTTCCGCCGGGCTCATGCGGTCGGCACTCGCAAATGCCATCCATTACGCCGAGCACCGCACCGTCTTTCAGAAGAAGCTGGTCGAGCAGCCGCTGATGCAGCAGGTGCTGGCCGATATGGCGCTCGACGTGGAGGCGGCAACCGCGCTGTCCTTCCGCCTCGCGCGCTCCTTCGACCGCGCCTCCGACGGCCGCGCGGCCGCCTGGCGCCGCGTGATGACGCCGGTCACCAAGTATTGGGTGTGCAAGATCGCGCCGGCGCTGGTGGCGGAGGCGATGGAGTGCCTCGGCGGCAGCGGCTACGTGGAGGACGCGCCGCTCGCGCGCATCTACCGCGAGGTGCCCGTCAACTCGATCTGGGAAGGCTCGGGCAGCGTGATGGCGCTCGATGTGCTGCGCGTGCTCCAGCGCGAGCCTGAAGCCGCGCAAGCCGTAATGGAGGAGCTCGGCGCTGCGGCAAAGGACGAAGGGCGCTTGCGCTTTGCGCACGGGCGCATAGAGGGCCTGCTGCACGAGCCCGCGCTGCTCGATCAGCGGGGGCGGCTATTGGTCGAGGCGCTGGCGCTGCTGGCGGCCGGCACCACCCTCAAGGCGCACGCTCCGGCAGCGGTCGCGGACGCCTTCATCGCCGGGCGGTTCGGCGGTGGAGGAAAGCAGACCTACGGTCAGGGGCTCGAGCGCGCCGATACCCGCTCCATCCTCGCCCGCAGCTCGCCGAACAGCGCTTAAGTGAAGAGCCATGACGACACCCCGCCGCGGCGCGCCAGATCCGACATCTGCGCATTGAACGCGTCGAATACCGCTTGGCTCGCAGCCGTGGCGAGCCACGGAGCTCCGCCCGTCCTGCGCCGGTAGGGTCCCATGAGCTGGGTCCACGCGTCATTGTCGAGGTGCCGCTCCGGCGGGATGCGCGGGGGCAGGCGCCGCAAGCCGCTCTGCGAGGACATCCACGCATAGGCCGCCTGCCAGACGTCAAGGGGGGCCGCCATGTTGTGGCGACCTTTGAGCTGCGTGATCGCCAGCATGCCGGCCTCGCGCGAGTGCGGGCCGATCTCCAGCGTCGCCACGTGCTCGCGCTCGCGGCGGATGGAGAACAGGCGGCAACGGTCGTCGCCGAGCCGCTCGGCGTACTGGTCGGCGCAGTTTTGCATGGCGCGCGCCTCCGCCAGGATCTCGGTGCGGTCGAGCAAGGGCACGAACGAGTAGCCGCGAATGTCGCCGCCGGCGAGCCAGGGGTCGCTGATGACGCCCTGGCCGAGCTGCAGCACGAGGCGCATGCGGTTGAGCCAGCTCTTGGCCGCGCACAAGGCGGTGTCGAAGGCGATCTCGGGGCGCCACGGCACGACGATGAGGTTATGCGCGCGGGTCTGGGTGGCGCGCGAATGCCAGGCGTAGCCGGCGAGCACGCCAAAGAGCTGCTCGGGGTTGCCGGGCTCGCTGAAGATCGACTGGTCGGCGAGCCAAAGCGCGAAATCCTCGTGGCACGCCTTGGCGCCGAAGGCGACCGACTGCAACCAGAACGCGCTATGCGCCGGCGCTCCCGGCAGCCGGTTGGCGATGCGGCGCGCAAACGTCTCGCTTGCTGGCAGATCGTCGTCGATTGCCTTCTGGAAGGCCTCCGGCGGCAGCCGGCGCAGCCACAAGGGCAGGCCAAGCAAGCGCGCCACGGTCTTCAGGGGCGCCCCCTTCTCGATCAGCGAGATCGCCTCCCGCCTTGCTTCCGACGCACTGCGGCGTGCAGCGAGCGCATAGATCGCGCCGGGGAAAACGACCGACAGATCGACGAGACGGGACGAGGAGCGCATCAGGCGCCGTACCTCGCGGCGCGCCGGGTATGCGAAGCGGGCAACGTAGTTCTCCCATTCGCCCGGGAGCTCGGTCGGTTCCTGCACCTCTACGGGGGCTGCGCGCCGGCGGAATAGTTTCGTGGGCTGTGTCATCTGTACTCGGGTCCACATCGCGCCGGGCGTCATCGGCCGGTCCGACGCCGCCGCGAGCGCTCAAGGTGCAGGTTCGCAGCCTATTGCGGCACGCGTTGGACGGTCACCGTGCAATTGCGGAATGCGCAGGTGAGAGTTAATGCCGCGCCGCCGATGGGCCTATTTCGCGCGCATACGGTCGAGTGCGCCCTGCAGGATGATTGTCGCCGCAAGCTTGTCGATGACGGCGGCGCGGCGCTTGCGGCTGGCATCGGCCGCAATCAGTGTGCGCTCGGCCTCGGCCGTCGACAGCCGTTCGTCCCACAGGAGGATCGGCAGCGGCGTCAGCGCATTGAGGTTCTTCGCGAAGGCCCGCGTCGCCTGCACGCGGGGGCCGGTGGTGCCGTCGAGGTTCGTCGGCAACCCTAGGACGAAACCGGAGACGCCGTGCTCCTCGGCGACGCGCATAAGCTCGGCTGCGTCCTCCTTAAACCGCTTGCGGTGGAGGACGACGAGCGGTGAGGCAATGGTACGCGTCACGTCGGAGAGCGCGAGTCCCAGTGTCTTGCTGCCGGCGTCGATGCCGATAAGGCGGCCGGCGGACCCGATCTGCTCGGCAAAGGCCGCGATCTCGTCCCAGGTTTTGCCAAGGGTGGCCTTCATATTCGCCATGTCGGCGTTCGCCCGCTATCGTGGTGCTGAGGGCACCTTATACTCCGCCATACTTCGCCGCGGTTAGGGCTTTCCAACTGCTTGCGGGGGCCAAGCGATGTCGGTTGTAGAGTAGAGCGCGTGCAGGAAAAGACATCGCAAGCGGAGACGGGCACCTCGCGAATATTACGCCCGGCGGCCGTGGCCGCCGGCGGGCTTACTCTCGCGCTTTTCATTGCTTCGAGCTTCCTTTCCGCGTTCCTGCTGTTCTCCGTCGAGCCGCTGTTCGCCAAGATGGTGCTTCCCATTCTCGGCGGCTCGCCGTCGGTATGGGCGGTCGCGCTTCTCTTCTTCCAGGCCGCGCTGCTCACCGGCTACGGGTATGCTTATGTCCTGATGCGGTGCATACCGGCTGCGTCGACGGGTTTCGTGCACTTGGCAGTCGCGCTGGCGGCGCTCACCGTGTTGCCGATCGGCCTGCCCAGCGGCTGGACCGAGCCGCCACCCGGTGAGCCCTACTTCTGGCAGCTTGGTCTTTTCACCGTGGCGGTGGGTTTGCCGTTCGTCGCCGTCGCCGCTAACGCGCCGCTGCTGCAGGCCTGGTTTGCGCTGACCGGTCACCCCCACGCGCGCGACCCCTATTTCCTCTACGGCGCCTCGAACTTCGGCAGCCTCATCGCGCTCCTGGGCTACCCGTTCCTGTTCGAGCCGGCGCTGGGCTCAAGGCTTATGAGCCGCGACTGGACGCAGCTGTACGTGGTGCTGATCCCGGCGCTCGCGGGCTGCTTTGCTCTCGTGCGCCGATACGCTATCGCGCCCGGGCACGCGGGTGGCGCCGCGAAGGTTGAGCCGGATGCATCCGCGCCTCGCCCGGCGCTGCGCGACCGGCTCGCGTGGTGCGGCTTGGCGATGGTGCCGGCGGCGCTGCTGACCGCATTCACCACACACGTCGCGACCGACATCGCGTCGGCCCCGCTACTGTGGGTGCTGCCGCTCGCGCTCTACCTCGCGACCTTCATCCTCGCCTTCCAGGACCGCTTGGCGATCCCGATGCCGCTGTTGCTGCCGCTGCAGCTTGCCTCCGTGATCTTCGCGCTTCTGGAGCTCGCGCAGGTGAAGTACGACAAGTGGACGCTGACGAGCTCCGCCGGCGTCGCCGTATTCCTCCTTTCGGCGCTGCTCGCGCACCGCACGCTCTATCTGTCGCGGCCGCGGGTGCGCAGCCTGACCGAATTCTACCTGTGGATGTCGTTCGGTGGCGTGCTCGGCGGGCTTTTCTCGGCGCTGCTCGCGCCGAAGCTGTTCCCGGAGGTGTTCGAGTACCCGCTGCTGATCGCGCTCACCCTTGCCTGCCGGCCGGGCGTATTTCAGCGTCGCGCGGCGCAGGGGCGCGAGGTGCTCTGGCTGCTCGGCATCGTCGGGATTGGCCTTTTGGCGGTCATGTACGGCGCCGAATGGGCGGCGCGCCTCGGCCTTTCGTTCGGCGAGTGGGGCTTCACCGCCGCGCTGACGCTCGTCTTCGGCGTCGTCCTGCTCGGGCTCTGGGGACGCGGCGCGCGCCAGCTCACCGTGGGGCTTCTGATGTTTGCGACCGTCGTCATGCTGCCCTCCAGCGTGAAGCATGGCAACGCGCAGCGCAGCTACTTCGGCGTCTACCGCGTCTCGCTATCGGACGGCGACGACTACAACGTCCTCACTCACGGGACGACGCTGCACGGGGCGCAGCGCATCCGCGATGACGACGGCAAGCTCGTCACTGACACCACCCCCGCCACCTACTACTACCCCGGCAGTCCGCTCGCGCGTTCCGTCGAGATCGTGCAACAGCGCCTCGATGTCAAAGGGGAGAAGGGCCGCTTCGGCATCGTCGGCCTCGGCACCGGCTCCATCTCCTGCTACGCCAAGAAGGACGAGCGCTGGCGCTTCTTCGAGATCGACCCCGTCGTGATCGACATCGCCGCGAAGTCGACCCACTTCACATTCCTCGCCAACTGCCAGCCGAAGCTCGACGTGGTCTTGGGCGACGCGCGCGTGATGCTCGCCAAGGAACCCGACCGCAGCTTCGACTTCATGCTCATCGACGCCTTCTCCTCGGACGCGGTCCCGGTGCACCTCATGACCGCAGAGGCGCTGCAGCTCTATGCCGCAAAGCTGAAGGACGACGGCATCCTGGTCCTGCACATCTCCAACCGCTACCTCGACCTCGACTCCGTCCTCGGTGCGACCATGCCGCTGGTGCCGCAACTCAAAGGGCTGATCGTCTCCGACGAAAAGGCAGACGGCACCTACGCCGAGAACAGCTCGACCATCGCGGTGCTTGCCAAGGACGTGCGCGCGCTCGATTCCTTCCGGGTGATCGAGGGCTCTGGGCCGTTCAATCCAAGCAGACTTTCTCCCTGGACGGACGACGCCTCCGACATCCTCGGGGCATTTCTGTCGCAGTGGCGCCGCACATCTTGAAGGCGGCTGCGGGGTGCGGCCGCCAAGTTGCGCGTGCGGCCCGCGGGGGCTAAGAGAGCGGAGTTCTGACCCGCGGCTCTAGAACATCGAATCGGCGAGGGGACCATGCAGGTCGATGAGGTGACAGTCCGGCGCATTGCACGGCTGGCGCGCATCAAAATCACGGAAGCGGAAGCCAAGGGCCTCGTGAAGGAGCTCTCGGGCATCCTGAATTGGGTCCAGCAGCTCGACGAGGTAGACACCTCGGCGGTCGAGCCGATGACGCGCGTCGTGCCGATCGAGCTCAAGAAGCGAGAGGACATCGTCAACGACGGCGGCAAGGCCGACGAAATCCTGAAGAATGCGCCGATGGCCGAAGATGGATTCTTCGTCGTCCCGAAGATTGTAGAGTGATTGCCAATGCTAAGATTTCTCTGCCTACCACTGCTGGTACTCGTTGCCGCCCTCCTGCCCGCGGCGACGACGTTCGCCGACGACGACTGGAGCTTCATTGCCGGCACCTACGCCCTCAACGCCGATGACTGCAAGCTCGCACTCGCCGCCGCGCCGTTCTCGCGGGAGCTCGTCGACGGTCTCGCGCAGGAGGTGATGTCGCGCGAGGGCATCACGAGCCCGCGCGAGGTCCACTGCCGGTTCCGCTCCGCCGAGAAATCCGACACCGGGTGGAAGGTGCGGGCCGACTGCGAGGAGATGGGGGAGGATTCGCCCGCCGAGATCGCCGTGACGACCGGCTCCGACGGCTCGATCTCCGTCGTCAGCGAGGACGTCTATGGTCCCGAGGCCTTGAAATTCACGCTCTGCCAGAAGTGAGTGTCCGTGACCGAACTTACAAAGCTGACGCTTGCCGAAGCCCGGGACGGACTGCGCAAGAAGAAGTTCTCCGCGACCGAGCTGACGCAGGCGTTCCTGCAGGCGATCGAGGGGGCAAATGGGGCCCTCAACGCCTACGTGTTGCCGACGCCCGAGCTGGCTCTGGCGCAGGCGAAAAAGAGCGACAAGCGTCTGCAGGAGGGCAACGCGCGGACGCTGGAAGGCCTGCCGCTCGGCAACAAGGACCTGTTTTGCACGCTCGATGAGCGCACCACGGCCTGCTCGAAGATCCTCGACGATTTCCGTCCCCCCTACGAGTCCGCCGTCGGCGCCAACCTGTGGAACGCCGGCGCCGTCATGCTGGGCAAGCTCAACTGCGACGAGTTCGCCATGGGCTCCTCCAACGAGACGAGTGCCTTCGGGCCGGTCGTCTCGCCGTGGCGGCGCAAGGACAAGGGCGGCGCGCTGTCGGCCGACAAGCTCGTCCCCGGCGGCTCCTCGGGCGGCTCTTCCTCCGCCGTCGCGGCGGACCTGTGTCTCGCAGCCACCGCGACCGATACCGGCGGGTCGATCCGCCAGCCAGCGGCGCTGACCGGCATCGTCGGCATCAAGCCGACCTACGGGCGCTGCTCGCGCTGGGGCATCGTCGCGTTCGCCTCCTCGCTCGACCAGGCGGGCCCGCTGGCGAAGACCGTGACCGACGCCGCGATCATGCTCAAGGCCATGGCGAGCCACGATCCGCGCGACTCCACCTCCGTCGATGCGCCGGTGCCCGACTACGAGGCTGCGCTCGCCGAGGGCGTCAAAGGCATGCGCATCGGTGTGCCGAAGGAATACCGCGTCAAGGGCATGTCGCAGGAGATCGACAAGCTGTGGAGCCAAGGCATCGCCTGGCTCAAGGCGGCGGGCGCGACCATCCACGACATCAGCCTGCCGCACACCAAGTATGCGCTGCCGGCCTACTACATCATCGCCCCCGCCGAGGCTTCCTCCAACCTCGCGCGCTACGACGGCATGCGCTACGGCCTGCGCGAAACGGGCAAGGACCTGATCGACACCTACGAGCGCACACGCGGGGCGGGCTTCGGCAAGGAGGTGCGTCGCCGCATCTTGATCGGCACCTACGTGCTGTCGGCGGGCTACTACGACGCCTACTACCTCAAGGCGCAGAAGGTGCGCACGTTGATCAAGCACGACTTCGACGAGGCGTGGAAGTCGGTCGACGTGGTGCTGACACCGACCACGCCGTCGCCCGCGTTCGCCTTCGGAGAAAAGTCGGGCGATCCCATCGCCATGTATCTGGAGGACATCTTCACCGTGACGGTGAACATGGCGGGGCTGCCCGGCATCTCGGTGCCGGCGGGCCTGTCGAGCGAAGGCACACCTCTCGGGCTGCAGCTCATCGGCAAGCCGTTCGACGAGGCGACGCTGTTCCGCGCGGCGAAAGCGATCGAGGACGCCGCCGGGCGCTTCACCGTCAGCGAGCGCTGGTGGGAATCGGGAGCTAAAGCATCGGTGACGAAAGCATCCGCGGCGAAAGCTCCAAAGCAGCCGGCCGCCAAGAAATCGAAGGGAACGAAAAAATGACCGGGAGGCCGCCGCAAGACTGCCGCGACATGTCGGAGGTGCGCGCCGAGATCGATCGCATCGACTTGGCGCTCGTCGATATCATCGCGGAGCGCTTCGCTTACGTCGATCGCGCCTGGCAGCTCAAGTCGAACCCCGGCGAAGCCTACGTGCCCTGGCGCATCCAGCAGGTGATCGACAAGGTGCGGGCGCGCGCCAGGGATAAGGGGCTGCCGCCCGAGCTCACGGAAGCGCTGTGGCGGCAGATGATCGGCTGGTTCGTCCAGTACGAGGAAGAGAAGCTCCGCCGTCAGCTCGAGGGCAACGGCGGCCAGGGGGGATAAGGGTGGAGATCAAGCCGTTCGACCCCAACACGCTGGTGCTGATTTCGCTTCTCAATCCGGTGGTGATTGCGGTCGCGTTCCTCATGGGCCGGCGCGCCGACCAACCCCAGAAGCTGGTCGTTGCCGCGTTCGCCGCTTCGCTCGCGGGTTTCATCCTTTATTGGCTCGTTGCCGCTGTCGGCCTGCTTCCGATCCACGCGCTAGGGGGCGAAGCCGCGATTCTGCTGATGCAGTTTCTCATCGGCTTCGTCTGGGCCGGTCTCGGCTATTGGCTGCGCGGCTAAGCCAGGCGATCCTCGTTTTGCGCTGACCGGAAGCGGCGCGCATCGTGCCCGCCGCGCGGCGCGCCTGCGCTTGTGCTCGCGAGGAAGCGATGTGCGCCCGAAATCAGCCATCTCTTTCGTGCACGTCCTTAGCCACCGGGGACAGTATCAGCGTAGTCCGGGGGACGAGCGCATGTCGGAGACGGGTGGAGCGCCCGCGCGGTCCTGCAAAGGGCCGCTTGTCATCAATCGCGGAATTACGATCGTCGGCTCTCTCGCCTTGAAGGGCCACGTCGTCATCGAGGGCGCCGTCGACGGCGAGGTGCGCTGCACGGACCTGCAGATCGCCGAGCGCGGTGTTGTCGACGGGCTCATCGTCGCCGACAAGGTCGTCGTGCTGGGCGAGTTCATCGGCGCGATCTACGCCAAAGAAATCTTTCTCGGCGCCGCCTGCGCGGTCGAAGGCCACATCTTCCATCGCAAGCTCGTGCTCGAGGAGGGCTGCTACTTCGAGGGCAAATCGCGCTGCTACTCAAACCCGCTCGCGCACGCCCCCGCCGCCGAGCCGCCGCCCTGGAGCGGCGAGGAGCTGAGCGCCTCCTTCGGTCCGGGCTAAAGCCGGCCTCACGCTCGAGGATTGCCCCGGCCGCTGCCCTGCGTTAACAGTTGGAACCTGTCCATATTGCATTCATCCAATTTAAAACGCATGGCCAAATTTGGTCGCAACCAGCCCTGCCACTGCGGCGCGAAAATATAAACACTGCCACGGTCGATCGACGGGTCAACCGACGAGCCTGCCGATGACGAGATTAGGTGCGCAGCTGGCCAAGCTCGCGGCCGAGGAACAGATAGGGAGATCCAACAGGGCGGTGGGCGGCCGATCATTTCGGCGAAGATGAAAGACCACCAAATGGTTGCCGTCGGCAACACAGTCCATTTTTCGAAGACGTGGAAGACGTTCCCAGACTTCTTATCCGACTATATCAAGACAAAGATGGGGCCCGAGTGGGGTAACGCAGAGATCGCAAAGCCTCTCGCCGAGCGGCATCCACTGATGCAGTGGTATGATGCGTATTGTCGGTACCAGCGCGAAACAATCAAGAACCCAGGAGAGGTAAGCTCGGCAGTGATCACGGGTGTGGTCGCCTGCTACCTTGGTCTAGCCTACGCGCTCTACCTGCTAGCTCACAACGTTGAGCTCCAGGATCGCCTCATAAAGCGCCTTCGAAATGTCGGGAACTTCCAGGGCGCTTACTACGAACTCATGGTCGCCAGCATCCTCATCCGCGCCGGCTTCAAACTTACGCTTGAGGACGAAGCCGACCCGGCTACCAAACACTGCGAGTTCGCGGCCGTCTCGAAATCGGGTAAGCACTATTGGGTTGAAGCCAAGATGCGATCAGTCAATGGCTGCTGGGCCGCGTGCCGACGATGGCGGCGCCGAGATGACGCGTTAGGCCGTCTGATACCCCACCTCAACGCCGCTTGAAAAAGCCCGCTAGTGACGAGCGATTGATCTTCATCGACGTGAACGTTCCCCCGGTCTTCGATGAAAAGAACAAGCCCAATTGGTTGAGCCAGCGATGGCACGCCTCGAACGGTACGAGCAAAGGGAGCTTGAGGAGCGTGACAGCCTACGTCTTCGTCACCAACATGGCCTTTCACCGTGACCTCGACAAGGTGCCTTCGATGGTCGGAGCTCCCTTCGGTTTCGGCATGCCCACTTCAATCAGCCCGCCTCATCAGGGTCAGCGATGCCTACCTGCAAAAGCAAAAGCATCTCGATGCTCATGTCATCGGCGAGGCGCTCCAGAGCTATTTACGGTTCCCGGAGACCTTCGACGGCAGACCATCTTCGGAGGCTTTCGGTGGGGTGCGACGCTTGCAGATTGGTCAGACGTATTGCTTTGGGGACGTCGAGGGGAAGGACCTCGTCGCAACTGTGACGGCTGCCATCGTAAGTGCGAACGAGCAAGAGGTGATCATCGGCGTCACTGACGTTGAGACCCACAAGTCCTCTTTGTTGCGATCGCCGCTGTCGGCTCATGAGCTAGCGCATACAAAAAATACGACCGCCTACTTCGGCGACAAGCGTGTGAAGAAATCCAAACGGCTTGAGAACGTATACGACCTTTTTGAGTGGTCATCGAGACTCAAAAGAATTTTCCGCGCGACAAATTCTGGAGTGTTCGCGGTAGCCCTGATATCGCTGACTTGAAAAGATGGACGACGACAAACTGCGACTTGCCTACTGCGAGGCGCTTGCCGCATCGATCGCAGCTAGGAACAAGGAGCCGCAGGTAGAGACATCGGTGACTTCGAGTGACAGCGTGCCGCCGCGGCCCGACGACGTCTCCCATTGCGGCACGCCAGCCCCTGCGTTAACAGGCGGGCAAGGAGCTCCCCTATGCAGGACAAAGCCAAAGCCGTCGGCAGCAAGAACCTCATCTCGGGCGCCAAGGGCGACTGGGAGGTCATCGTCGGCCTCGAGGTGCACGCCCAGGTCGCTTCGAGATCGAAACTGTTCTCCGGCGCCTCCACCACCTTCGGCGGCGAGCCCAACAGCCATGTTTCGCTCGTCGACGCGGCCATGCCCGGGATGCTGCCCGTCATCAACGCCGAGTGCATCGCGCAAGCGGTGCGCACGGGGCTGGGCCTCAAAGCGAAGATCAACCTGCGCAGCGTGTTCGACCGCAAGAACTACTTCTATCCCGATCTGCCCCAAGGCTATCAGATCAGCCAGTACAAGCAGCCGATCGTCGGCGAAGGCGAGGTGGAGATCGACGTCGACGGCGAGATGATGCGCGTCGGCATTGAACGGGTGCATCTGGAGCAAGACGCCGGCAAGTCCATCCACGACCAGCACCCGGAATATTCCTACGTCGATCTCAACCGCTCGGGCGTCGCCTTGATGGAGATCGTGTCCAAGCCCGACATGCGATCGGCCAAGCAGGCGCAGGCTTACGTGTCGAAGCTGCGCACGATCCTACGCTATCTCCGCACCTCCGACGCCGACATGGAGAAAGGCAACCTGCGCGCCGACGTCAACGTGTCCGTGCGCAAGCCCGGCGACAAGCTCGGCACCCGCTGCGAGATCAAGAACGTCAACTCGATCCGTTTCATCGGCCAGGCGATCGAGGTGGAGGCGCGCCGGCAGATCGACATCCTCGAGGATGGGGGCAGAATAGAGCAGGAGACGCGGCTTTTTGATCCGGGCAAAGGCGAGACGCGCTCCATGCGGAGCAAGGAAGAGGCTCACGACTACCGCTACTTCCCCGACCCTGATCTTTTGCCGCTCGAGCTGACGATGGAATACGTCGGCGAGCTGGAGAAGGGCCTGCCCGAGCTTCCCGACGAGAAGAAGCAGCGTCTCATGCGCGAGTTCGCGCTGTCCGAGTACGACGCAGACGTGCTCGTGGCCGAAAGGGAAAGAGCGGACTACTTCGAATTCATGGTTCGTGATGGAGCTGATCCGAAGGGGGCCGCCAACTGGTTGATAAACGAGTATCTCGGACGGATGAACAAGGCCGAAAAGGAACGCGAAAGGAAGGAGGAACTGCCGCTAACGGGCTGGCAGCAGCCTTGGTCAGAGCCGCAATGGCGCTACAAGAGCGTGGCAACGTCAACTCTGACTGCTCCTATCTTGGGGCCGATGCCAGCGACTGCGAACTCAGCGATCGTCAAAATGGTCTCGAGCGGCGTCATATCGGGTAAGATTGCGAAAGATGTGTTCGAGATCGCCTGGTCAACCGGCCGTGACCCGGTGGAAATTGTGAATACCGATGGCCTGAAGCAGGTCACCGACACGGGCGCCATCGAGAAGGCCGTCGACGAGATCATCGCCGCCAACCCCGACAAGGTGGAGCAGGTAAAGGCGAAGCCCTCCATGCTCGGCTGGTTCGTCGGGCAGGTGATGAAGGCTTCGGGCGGCAAGGCGAACCCGCAGGCCGTCAACGAGATCCTGAAGCAAAAGCTCGGGGTTTGAGCTACCCGTCGGCCGAACACTTCCGACTCTCGGCCGGGTTGGTTGCCGCGGTTGCGGCACGTATCATTGGCGCCGACGGTGCCGGCGAGCGTCAGCCGAATTGCAAGAGGGAAGTCCATGCGCCTTGATGCGATCGCGGTCGGCAAGGATCCGCCCCACGATATCAACGTAATCATCGAGGTCCCGGTCGGCGGGGAGCCGATCAAGTACGAGATGGACAAGGCCTCGGGGACCTTGGTCGTCGACCGCTTCCTCTATACGCCGATGCGCTACCCCGGAAACTACGGGTTCGTTCCCCACACCCTGTCGGCCGACGGCGATCCGATCGATGTCCTGATCTGCAATACGCGCGCTCTCGTCCCCGGCGCCGTTATCAACTGTCGACCCGTCGGCGTGCTGGTCATGAAGGACGAGGGCGGCGGTGACGAGAAAATCCTAGCGGTCCCGAGCAACGAGGTGACGCGTCGTTACGACAAGATCGCAAACTACTCCGACTTGCCCGCTATATCGCTCGAGCAGATCGAGCACTTCTTCGCCCACTACAAGGATCTCGAGCCGGGCAAATGGGTGGAGATCGATCACTGGGGCGACAAGGCCGAGGCGGAGCGACTTATCGGTGAAGCGATCGCCCGCGCCAATTCGAAATCGGGCAGGTGATGAAGGCGTCGGGCGGCAAGGCGAACCCGCAGGCCGTCAACGAGATCCTGAAGCAAAAGCTCGGGATTTAGGGCCGGGGCGCCACGATTGGCCCTTGATCGCAGCCGCGGGGATGGGGCCGGCGGGAAAGCCTTCCCGTTTACCTAACTCCTGCCTTACGAATACGCGATGAACACGGTATCGCTATTCACGAAGAGCACATGCTGCGCCGTCGCGCACCTCGGATGGCAGGTATGTGGTGTACCTGCGTGAGCCGTGGTTAGGGCATCGAGTGTTTCGAAGAACGCAAATAGACGGAATCTGGACGACGGCGCTCGCAACGCTGGCGAGCTTCTTATTGTTGCCCTCGGGTCATGGCCTGACGCAGCAAGCGAAAAAAATCGACTCTGGATCGGCGGCGGCAGCGCACGAGATGGCCGATTTTTTCAGCAAGGTCGGCGACCAAATCTACGAAGACTGCATATTTGAGCTATCGGAAGAACAGCTCGATGTTCAGAGCGCCCTCATACAAGCCTACATCAAACAGGGGGCCAGCAGTTCTGTTGCACGACAGCTCGCGGTCAAACAGATCCAGCCGCCCAAGCTGTCGGCCAAGTGCGAACAGATCAAAGGTCTGCCGAGAACCACTTTGGCCGCTCCGACGCCTCCAGCCGCGCTGCCGAGCTGGACCACGACGCTGTCGGTTGCGAAAAAGCCGCCCGCCGCACCCGCGGCGAAACCCGTGCCCGAATCCACGGCTCCGGTTACGCTTGCGAACAAGAAGGCCTTGCCGCAGTGGGACTGCGCTACCGACGTCGACTACGTCACCATTCACCTCAAGGGCTATGAGCGGAAGCTGACCGGCGGCGAGATCTGCAATCCGTTCGAGGATGTGGTGCACGAGGTGCCGGCATCGGCGCAAAGCTTCCGTCTCGGCTACACCATCAAGACTGGCCGTCTGTTCGTAGTCTCCGATGATCCGCAGGCGGGCGGCAGGACCATCGCCTGGGGCATCTCGGGGCGCGACATCTGCCGCAACAACCCCGATCCCGATTGCATCGCGACCAAAACCGTCGGCCCTCTGCCCCCTGGGCAATACGCCTTCGCGGCGGAGAAGGATAAGCGCATCAATTGGGGACCCAACGCCAAGCGCAACGTGGCGGGCGTCTGGCTATCGAAGTTGTGGAGCAAGGAGCGGTTCACCCCGGCGCAGATCGCCGGCATTCGCTCGCGCGGCAACATCGCCATCCACGTGCGCCTCAAAGGCGAGATGTCGGAAGCGTGCATCGGCATGGAGCCGAAGGGCTGGGCCTACGTGGCTTCGCTGATCAAGGACGGGCGTGCCACCGGCCTCGACGTCTATATCGACGAGCCCTATCCGCAAATCGCCGAACCCCCCCCTGTTGTCGTCGCATCCTCGTTCTCCCTCACCTCTCTCTTCAAGTGATGACAACCACGGCTTGGCGGCAGCGTCCGCGCGGGTTGAAGTGCGTGACCGCCGCCGCCGTCATTGATCGGATTGGCCCATTGATGCAGATCATGGTACACGCGGCCGCCGCTCAATTTACTGCATCGAATTGGACCGTTGGTCAGGAGAAGCTCGTGGGCATTTTACAGAAAATTGCCGTGGCCGCTGTGCTGGCTCTGCCGGTCGCTGCCGAGGCGCAGGAGGTGGGCAACGTCGAGGCCGGGCATGCCTACGCCAAGAAGGTCTGTGCCGAGTGCCATGCCGTGGAGCGGGGCGAGAAGGAATCGCCCTATCTCGACCTGCCGACTTTGCAGGCGGTGGCCGATCTCCCGGCATCACGGATCGGGCGCTCGCGGTATGGCT
>CAVUWX010000028.1:0-24375 GCA_963745205.1 uncultured Alphaproteobacteria bacterium | reverse complement strand
GGCGGTCCCTACGGGAGTCGAACCCGTCTTTCAAGATTGAAAATCTCGCGTCCTAACCGATAGACGAAGGGACCGGTGGCGCGACGGTATAGGGTCGTTTTCCCGTGCGCGCAAGCAACCCTCCCTGCCGCAATACACCACGCCCCGGCGATGGCCGCGCGGGTCGGCGGCATCCTCGATCATCGGCTCGATGGGCTCGCAGCGTTCGTTGCGGCGCAGCCTTCGCGGCACTCACTGCCGCGACCAAAGCCGGAGGCGGCAATAGCGCATCCTCACTTTGCGACGCAATTGGCCGACCGTCCGTCGATCAAGCAGGATTGGTGAGGCTGACCCAGCGTGTCGAAGTTCGTCAGACGCCAACCTTGGCTCTGCTTCTGAGTGGAAAACCCGAACGACCCCGGCAGATCGACGCCGCTCTTGACCTTGACGCCATTGATGACCCACCCCGTAGGGTCAGTCGGAGAGCCGGGGTTGAGAAAGTCCCCGCCGTTCCCCGCCACGATCTGGACAGGCAGATCGGATTCGTAGGTCAGCGTCTGAAACAGATGGTGGTGGCCCGACAAGATCAGCATGACGTTGCTTGGGATCACGCCGGTCGCTGCAGCGGCCAGCGTTTTGTTGTCGCCGAGGAAATGGCCGGCGAATACCACACCCGGGCTCCAGATCGGCCGGTGCTGAAGCACCCACGTCGGTCCGCTGGTCATTGTCGCGAGAGCTGAATATTGCGCGCGGTAGATCTGAGCCTGTGCTTCGTCAAGTTCGTCTTCCTTGGCCTTGGAGACGTCCATGACCGCGAGGGTGAAGCCGGGAAACTTGACGACATAGGGGTCTTCGTTCGTCTTGCAAATTGCGGCAACGTCGAAGGCGTAGGGAGCAAGCATCCGGTCCCAGCCTTCCCCCCGCGGCTGCAGACTTCATGATTGCCGCGCACGAAGACCCAAGGTGCGACCTTCAGCAGCGGATCCGCGGCCGCGAAGAAATCCGTGCGCCAGACGGGCCAGTTGTCTCCGAAAGGGCTTCCAGCGCAGCCGGCGACGGCAGCCGGACACGGCGCCTCACGGTAATAGTAGTCTCCCACGTGGACCACGAGATCGGGCTTCTGGCGTGCGATGGCCTCCGCGATCGCGGCAAACGGCCATTGGGCGGGATCATCACAAGCCTGAATGTGATCGCCCTTGAGCCTGCAGCCCGTATCGCCGATCACGGCAATGCGCCTGGGATCGGTAACTGGAGGCGACGCGAGGGAAACGCCCGCGATGGCCACCGAGTGGACGCTCGCAGGAATGGGCGCCGCACATACCGTGACGGGAAACGTCTCGCATCGCGGCTGCCCGCACGGTCATGCCGGTAGCGGCGCCGTCGATCTGCACGGTGGGGCAACTCGGCTCATCGGTGATGGCGCGCGCCTCCATCCCGCCCGGCGAACTGCAGCCACTGAAAGGTTTCGGCCGCAGCGGGGGACAACGACTTGCGGTCAGAGCAAAGGAGACAGGAGAGGCAGAACGCTGCTGGCATCATGACGTGTTCCCCCTGTTTCGTGCAGGCGCCTGCATGAAGCCGCGTTCGTGAATGCAGCAAGACGCCGTCCTAATCTGCCACATCAGGGGCGGCTGGGATCGCAGACCATTCGATGTCGATTATCCGTGCTTCACAAGCAAGAGGCTAAGGTATTGTTCCGTCGGCGAGATGGAGTGCGATCACATCATTCTCGTCTCCTAGGTTACGAGCAATACTAGAGCCTGAGACTTTGGTGATTGCAGGCAATCCGACGTTCCCTAAACAATCTCCGCTCCTCGGAAAGAGTTCGCACTTCAAGGCATTGAGGAGCCATTCAAAGAGCTGATCTTTTGCTACATCGGTAGCTAGCTTCAAGTCAGGCATTGTGCACTCCTGTCTCCCGAGGCCAACCGTCTACAATTCGTACATGCGGCATCCGGATCATTCGCCCGTCAATTAGCTCGCACGGCGTCTCAGCGCTGGCGGCGCGGGTCGGCCGCATCCTCGATCATCAGCTCGATGCGCTCGCGGCCGCCCCACGAGGATCGCTTCAAGTGCCCCGCGATGTGGACCGGCAGACCGCCGGTCCCCATCAACAGCTCGCCCAGCGGCTCGCCTGCCGCGCGAAAGGCGACCGCCTCGAGCCGCGCCCCGTCCTGGCCCTCGAGCACGCAGCGCACGTGGTTCTCGCCGACGAGCTTGGCGAAACGAACATGCGTCGCCGGGAAGGCGAAGCGTGGGCTGGGGTTGCCTTGGCCGAAGGGGCCGACGCGCTCCACGAGATCGAAGAGCTCATCGGTGACGCCGGCAAGCGTCAGCGCGCCGTCGACGGCGAGGTCGGCCCGCGTGCGCGCCTCGCCGACGCTCGCGGCAAGCTTTGCTTCGAGGAACTGCTGCACGCTTGCGAGCTTCGCGCGCTTGACCGTGAGGCCCGCCGCCATCGCGTGCCCGCCGCCCTTGACGAGATGACCCGCGGCGACGGCCTCGCGCACGGCCGAGCCGATGTCGGCGCCGGCAAGCGAGCGCAGCGAGCCGGTGCCGTCGCAATCCTCGCTATCCCCCTCCCAGGCGATGACGCACGCGGGCCGGCGGAAGCGCTCGACGAGGCGGCTGGCGACGAGGCCGACGATGCCCTTTGCCAGGCATGCGACCCCACCATCAGGAACGGGAGGTCGGGGCGCGCGGTGACTGCAGCGTCGGCTTCGGCGAGCGCCTCTTCGAGCATCTCCTTCTCGAGCGCGCGGCGCTCCTTGTTGAGCCTGTCGAGCAGGACGGCTATGCGCGCCGCTTCCATCTCGTCCTCGCCGGCGAGCAGGCGCGATCCCAGACCTGCGTCACCGATGCGCCCGCCGGCATTGATGCGCGGCCCCAAGATGAAGCCGAGGTGATAGGGCGTCGGCGCCTCGTTCAAGCCCGCGGCGTCGCTCAGCGCCTTGAGGCCGATATTCTTGCGCCGACGCATCACCTGCAGCCCTTGCGCGACATAGGCGCGGTTCAGGCCGGTGAGCGGCACCACGTCGGCGACGGTTGCCAGCGCCACGAGGTCGAGCTCGCTCATAAGGTCGGGCTCGGCTAAGCCCTTCGCGTAGTAGCCGCGGCGGCGCAGCTCGCGCGTCACCGCGACGAGCACGAGGACGTGACGCCCGCCGCGCACAGATGGCCGAGCCCCGAGATGTCGTCCTGGCGGTTGGGATTGACGAGCGCGCATACGGCGGGCAGGCGCTCATCTGCCTGATGGTGATCGATGACGACGACTTCGCAGCCAAGCTCGGCGGCGCACGCGAGCGGCTCGTGCTCGTGGTGCCGCAGTCGACCGTCACGATGAGGCGCGCACCATCCCTGACGAGGCCTTCGATCGCGGCGGGGTTGGGCCCGTAGCCCTCAAACAGGCGGTCGGGAATGTAGATGCGCGCCTTGAGGCCGTGATGGGCGAGGTAGCGGGCGAGCAGCGCGGAAGACGCGCCCCATCGACATCGTAATCACCGAACAGCGCCACCGGCTGGCGCGCCTCGATGGCGTCCGCGATGCGCTTTCCCGCCGCGTCCATGTCGCGCAGGCTCGAGGGGTCCGGCATCAGCGCTTTGAGCGTGGGCTCAAGACGTTGGGCACGTCGTCGGGCGCGATGCCCCGCGCGGCGAGGACGCGGCCCAGGAGCTCCGGCAGTCCGTGGCGCTGGCTAATGGAGGCGGCGAGCGGCTGCGCATCGGCGGTCAGACGCTCGCGCCAGACGAACCCACGCGCGGAGGCGGCAACGCCGAGGAACGGCGCGGGCTCCGCCGCTCGATCGATCGTCTTGCGCAAAGCGCCCATCGGCCGCCCCCCGAAATCAAATCTTGCACAAAGTGCAACACCCGCGGTGCCGTCTGGCGAGCCGCGGGTGCCGATTTTTCCCCAACTGCCGGGCTTGACCGGCGGTCAGCTCGATCCGATCACGGCTTCGTCGCCGGCGCCTGCGACTGCTGCGCCGTCTTCGATCCGCGGATGGCAAGCAACACGTTCGATTCCGAAGGACGCCAGCGGTAGCCGATGCCGAAGTCGAGCGCGGCGGTGCGCTTGCGATAGAGGTCGCGCAATTGCGGCTGATAGGTATGCGGGAATATGCCGAGCGGGCCGACGTAGTTGCCGAACGCCAGAAGCTGCCACTCGTCCGGCTTAAAGAAGCGCACGGGCACGCCGGAGTCGTCCTCGACCACGGCGTCGCTGTGATCGACGATATAGCTGCGGATGGTCGAGAAGTTGTCGTTATGCAAGAGGTAGGAGGCGCTCTTGATGAAGCTGTCGCCCATGCCGAAGCTGTCGCAGAACTTGAGGAAGCCGCTGTTCTTCACGCCGTCATCGGAGAGGTCGGTTGAGAAATAGTAGAGCGTCTGCGGCTTGCCGTCGGCACCGGTCGAGAAGGTGATCTTCGCACCCCGCGGAGGATTCTTCGGCAGCGAGGGATCGTTGGACGCCTTCACGTTGCCGTCGGCATCGAGCGCGACGAGGCTCACGTCGCGGATCGTCTTGCCCGAGCGCTCGAGGAACACGTAGAGGATCGGCAGCGTGCCGCCGAACCTGCCGCCGCCGAGTTCGCCGCGCATCTTCTTGGTGATGAAGAAGCTGTAGTTCAGAATGGTGTTGAGCGAGTTCTCGATGCGACCGATCCCCCCCATCACCTGCCCTTTCGAGAGCCCGGTGATGTCGGGGATCTCGCCGACCGGCTCGAGCGCGCTCAAGACGTAGGTGTCGGCGCCCGGATAGAACGCATCCGCATAGAGGAAGTCCGGCCCGCTGAACATGTAGAACACGACCGGCTTGCGCGGCGGCAGATACTGCGTCGACCAGGCCTTAATCTTCGAGAGCTGGCGCTTGTCGAGCGCGGCCCAGGCGGCATCGAAGTGCTTGGCGTGCTGCTCCCAGCTAGCGTCCTTGGTGTAGGAGGCGAGCGGCGAGTTCGCAGACGGCTGCATGCCGGCGAGGATTTTGCCCGTATCGTCGGGCGTTGCCGCATTCGTCGCGGCTGCGGTCTCGGCCGAAACCGCCTGCGCAACGACGACGAGGAAGCTCAATGCGAGCGCAACTACCTTCACCGGTCGAGACGTCCTATCCATCGATTGAACTCTCCGTTGCGGCGCGGCGCGGCGCCTGGGTCAGCGAGATTGCATAAACGAGAAACCCGGCCAACATCGTGGCGACGCTGGCGAGCGATTGCCATGGCCGCTCGATGATGAGGTAGTACATCATAAAGGCCGTCACCGCGAGGAACACGGCCGGCGTGAACGGATAGCCCCACATGCGATAGGGGCGCTTCAGGTTGGGCTCGCGCACGCGCAGCACGATCACGCCGAGCACGGCGAGGAACGAGCAGAACGTGAGGCTGAACTGGATATAGTCGAGCACGGACTCGAAGCTGCGCGTCGCCATTAGTATCGTCGTCACGATGAGCTGGAAGATGATAGCGACGGCCGGCACCCCGCTCTTCGACGTCTTCGCGAAAACCCGCATCATGGGGATGTCCTCGCCCATGACTTGGGTGACGCGCGGTCCGATCCAGATCATGGCGCTTATCGAGGAGATGAGGCCCAAGCAGATCAGGGCGCCGACGAAGCGGCCGCCGGCATCGCCGAAGATGTGCTTGCCCGCGATCAGCGCGACCTCGACTTGGCCGGCCATCTGATCAATCGGTGTCGTATAGAGGAATACAGCGTTGAGGCCGACGTAGAGCGTGATCACAATCAGCGTGGCGGCGAGGATCGCGAGCGGCAGGCTGCGCTGCGGATTGTGGATCTCGCCGGCGATGTAGGTGGCGGCGTTCCAGCCTGAGTAGGCATACATCACAAACACCAGCCCAACCGCGAATGGCGCGCCCGTGATGTAGTGAAGGTCAGAGACCGACGGCGCAAACGAGATCGGCTGCGCAGTGCCGAGCGCGAGGCCTGCAAAAATCAGCACAACGATCAGCGCGAGCTTCAAGCCGGTCGCAAAATTATGGAACGTGCTGCCGAGGGCGACGCCATTCAAATGAATGAGACCAACGAGCCAAACGACGGCGATCGGGATGAGCGAAATCTTGGCAGAGAGCACGTCCACCGTCGCCATGCCGAGAATGCCCGGGGCGATGCCGTCGAAGTAGCTGCCGAATGCCATGGCCGCGAGCGCGACCGGGGCGGCAAAACCGACGGTTGCCGAGATCCACCCCGCCACAAAGCCGATGCCGCGCCCATAGATGTGGGACAGAAAGTTGTATTCACCGCCCGAGCGCGGGAGCGCCGCGGCGAGCTCGCCGTAGGACAAGGCGCCGCACAGCGCAGCGACGCCGCCGACGACCCACAGCATCAGCACGGAAAACACCGACGGGATGCCCTGCACCTGGAACCCGAGGCTGGTGAATACGCCGATACCGATCATGTCGGCGATGGCGATCGCCGCTGCCGTCACGGTCGAAACGGTCCGCAGATCCAGTCCGCGCTCCTCGGATGAGGGCGCACCGATCGCGTCAGCAATTGCCATTCGGAAAGCCTGCGTGGTTGAGCGCTTTTGCCTGTGGAAAGCCTATTGGAGCACGAAGAGTTCTCACAATCGACCGACCGATTTGCCGCAATGAAGTTGCCAAATTGCATCGCCTGCGGACATCCCTGCTACAATCCCGCTTGCGGCCATTTGCCTGCCCGTTGGCGGCGGCCATGACCGCTTCCCCCGAATTGACATCTTTTCATTGTACTGAAGCGTGTGTCGGAAGTGTTGCAGCCGCACCGCGGGGAACTCTTGCGGGGGCAGTTGGTTAAAAACTAACGCGCATTGCGCACACTGATCCGTGTCGCTGGAGGGGGAATGCAGCTTTCTCGACTAGCTCCTGCTTTTGCCGTGCTTGGCGCGGTGTGTGCGCTGGCTCCGTCCGTGGAGCCGACGCTGGCACGCAGCGCGCCCTCGACCACGGGCGCACTCCATCCGACCATTCCGCCGATCCCGCAGCAGGTCTATGCACGCACCCAGCCCGTGAAGAATGACAAGACCGCAATCATCCCGTTCGACACAGCCCCATTTCCCTATGCGGGCAACGTCGCCAATTCCGACCAGCCGTTCCTGAACGTCGCGGAGAACGGGCGCCTCGGACACCGAACCTTTTTCGGGCACACGTATTGGGAAGACGAGACCTACAGCGATGATCGCGTGCTCTTGCACATCCCCAAGGGCTTCGACATCCGCCGCCCCGCGGTGATGATCGTCTTCTTCCACGGCCACGGCGCAACACTGCGCCGCGACGTGCTCTACCGTCAGCGTCTTCCCGCGCAGATTACGGCCTCGGGCGTCAACGCTGTGCTGGTGGCCCCGCAGTTCGCTTCCGACGCCTCGGATTCGAGCGCCGGGAAGTTCTGGCAGCCGGGTGCCTTTGCCCGCTTCATCGGCGAGGCCGCGCAGAAGCTCGCCAAGCTCCACGGCGACTTGCGCTCGGTGCGTACGTTCGCCAGCATGCCAATCGTCATGGTCGCCTACAGCGGCGGCTATCTGCCGGCCGCCTGGTGCGCATCGAAGGGCGGCCTCATGAAGCGCGTGCGCGGCGTCGTGCTGCTCGATGCTCTCTACGGCGAGCTCGGGAAGTTCACGTCGTGGATCTCGAACGACCGTTCCGCCTTCTTCGTCAGCACCTATCTCGGGTCGACCGAAGGCAAGAATGCCGAGATGGAGCGTGTGCTCCTCGATAATCAGATCGACTTTTCGACCGCGCTAGAGCCGCGGCTGGAGCCCGGCAGCGTCACCATCTTTCCCGGTGGTCAGCACTTGACCCACCGCGATCTCGTCACGCATGCCTGGGTCGATTACCCCATCGCGGACCTGTTGCGGCGCATGAAGGGCGTGCCCCTGCGCTAGCCGCCGATGAAGCGCGCGCCGACGTTGCGGCACGTCGTCTTGATGCGCCGCACCGTGCCGGTGCGCGCGCGCATGACGAGCGTCTCCGTCTCGGCGAAATCACCCTTGAAGCGCACGCCGTCGAGCAGGGAGCCGTCGGTCACGCCGGTTGCCGAGAAGATCACGTCGGACGAGGCCATGTCCTCGAGCTTGAACTTCCGGTTGACGTCGGCGATGCCCATCTTGCGCACGCGCGCACGCTGCTCGTCGGAAGCGGGGAGCAGGCGCCCCTCGATCTGGCCGCCGATGCAGCGCAGCGCCGCCGCCGCCAGCACGCCTTCGGGAGCGCCGCCGGCACCGAGATAAATGTCGATGCCTGTCTCCTCCGGATCGGTGGTCCAGATCACGCCGGCGATGTCGCCGTCGGGTATGAGCTGCACGGCGGCGCCGGCCTTGCGCACGGCCGCTATCAGCTCCGCGTGGCGCGGCCGGTCGAGAATGCAGGCGGTGATCTCGGCGACGGGTACGCCCTTTGCCTTGGCGAGCGCTTCGATATTGGCGGCGGGCGGCGCATCGAGATCGACGAGCCCCTGCGCATAGCCGGGGCCGATGGCAATCTTGCTCATGTAGATGTCGGGCGCGTGCAAAAGGCCGCCGCGCTCGGCGATCGCCAGCACGGCGAGCGCGTTCGGCATCGACTTGGCGCAGATCGTCGTGCCCTCGAGCGGATCGACCGCGATGTCGACCTCGGGCCCCTCACCCGATCCCACCTTCTCGCCGATGTAGAGCATGGGCGCTTCGTCCATCTCGCCTTCGCCGATGACGACGGTGCCGCGGATCGGCAGCTTGGCGAGCTCGCGGCGCATGGCGTCGACCGCCACTTTGTCGGCGGCCTTCTCCTGCCCGCGCCCGCGCAAATGCGCCGCCGCGATCGCCGCGGCCTCGGTGACACGGGCCACCTCGAGCACCAGCACGCGGTCGAGGCCGAGCTTGACGTTTTCTCCTGCCATGGACTCCACCCCTACTGTCAGGCGTCCTCGCTAAGCTTCTCGATGCGGATCATCTGCGGTCGCTCCGACACCTTGCCGTCGCGCTCGATGGCGTCGATCGCCTGCCGGATCGCCTCCTCGGTCGTTTCGTGCGTGATGAGCACCACGAGGGTTGGCGCGCCGGGTTTGAGCCGCGCACCGATCCCCGGCAGCGCCGACGGCGGCCGTCGCTGCACGATGCTCTCGATGGAGACCTGGCGGTCTCCCATGCGTTTGGCGATCGCAGCCATGGCTCCGGGCCGGTCATAGACGGAAAGGCGCACATAGTAAGCGCCCTGATGGGCGCCGATCTTCGCCTTCTTATATGGCTTCAGATTGCGGGTTTGTGTCACGAACGGCGGTATGACGGTGCCGCGCGCGATGTCGAGGATGTCGGCCGCGACCGCGGAGGCCGTCGGGTACGCGCCGGCGCCGGGCCCGATCAGCAAGAGGCTGCCGCAGTAGTCGCTGTCGATGGCGACGGCATTGGTGACGCCCGAGACCTCTGCAATCGCGGAGTGCTGCGGCACCATCGCCGGGTGGACGCGCGCCTCGATGCCGCTTTCAGTGCGCATGGCGACGCCCAGGAGCTTGATGCGGTAGCCCATCTCATCGGCGGCCTCGATGTCCACCTCCGTGATCGACTGGATGCCTTCGACGTGGATCTGGTCGAATGCGAGCTTGGTGCCGAAGGCGAGGCTCGTCAGGATCGCAAGCTTGTGGGCGGTATCGAAGCCGCCGACGTCGAACGTCGGATCGGATTCGGCATAGCCGCGTTTCTGCGCCTCCTTCAACACGTCGCCGAAGGAGCGCTTCTCGGTCTCCATCGTCGTCAAGATGTAATTGCAGGTGCCGTTCAAGATGCCGTAGACGCGGCGCACCTCGTTGGCGGCGAGCGATTCCCGCAGCACCTTGATGACCGGGATGCCGCCGGCGACGGCGGCTTCGAAATTCAGCGCGACGTGACGGTCCTCGGCAAGCTTGGCGAGCGCGATGCCGTGCTCGGCGAGCAGCGCCTTGTTCGCCGTTACCACGTGCTTGCCGGCCTTGAGTGCGGCCTCGACCGCGGCTTTGGCAACGCCGCCCGAACCGCCGATCAGCTCGATGAACACGTCGATTGAGGGATCGGTCGCAAGCTTAACGGGATCGTCGAACCACGAAACCTGGCCGAGGTCGGCGCCGCGCTTCTTTCCCTTGGAGCGCGCCGAGACCCCGCCGATGCGGATCGGCCGGCCCGCCCGCTCCTCGAGGCGGTCTTTGTGATGCTTGAGCAGGTGCAGGAGGCCCGCGCCGACGGTGCCAAGGCCGGCGATGCCCAAAGTGAGTGGCTGTTGCATGGAACGTGACGGGATTACCGGAGCGCTTTTTGCGGAATCGGGATCACGTTATGCATCGTTTCCGGAGCCTGAGCGAGGAACTTTTTCAGGTTCCGCGCGGCCTGGCGGATGCGGTGCTCGTTCTCGACGAGAGCGATGCGGATGAAGCCTTCACCATACTCGCCGAAGCCCAAGCCGGGCGATACCGCGATGCCCGCTTTCTCGATGAGCAGCTTAGCGAATTCGACCGATCCGAGATTGCGGAACGCGGGCGGCAGCGGCGCCCACGCGAACATGGTGGCGGGCGGCGGCGGGATCGACCAGCCCGCGCGCTCGAACGTCTCGACGAGGCAGTCGCGGCGGCGGTGATAGATGGCGCGGGTGTCCTCGACGCATTCTTGGGGTCCGTTGAGCGCGGCGGCGGCTGCCACCTGGATGGGTGTGAACGCGCCGTAGTCGAGATACGACTTGATGCGCGCGAGCGCGGCGATGAGGCGCTCGTTGCCGACCGCAAAGCCCATGCGCCAGCCCGGCATGTTGTAGGTCTTCGATAGCGAGGAGAACTCAACCGCGATGTCGATGGCGCCCGGCACCTGCAGCACCGACGGCGGCGGATTGCCGTCGAAATAGATCTCCGCGTACGCGATATCGGAGAGGATGATGAGGTCGAGCTTTTTGGCGAGCTCGACCGCGGCGCGGTAGAAGTCGAGATCGGCAACCATCGCCGTGGGGTTCGACGGATAGGAGAGCACCAGCGCCAGGGGCTTGGGGATCGTGTGCTGGCAGGCGCGCTCCACCGAACGCAAAAAGTCCTCGCCAGTGCCCGCCGGCAGATGCCTCATGGCGGCGCCCGACAGCAAGAACCCGAACTCGTGGATCGGGTAGGTCGGGTTCGGCACGAGAATGACGTCGCCCGGCGCGGTGATGGCCTGCGCCATGTTGGCGAAGCCCTCCTTTGAGCCGAGTGTGGCGACGATCTGCGTCTCGGGATCGAGCTTCACGCCGAAGCGGCGCGCGTAGTAGGCAGCTTGCGCCCGGCGCAGGCCAGGGATGCCTTTCGAAGCCGAGTAGCGATGCGTGCGCGGCTTGGCGACCGTCTCGACGAGTTTGTCGATGATGTGCTGCGGTGTTGGCAGGTCGGGATTGCCCATGCCGAGGTCGATGATGTCGGCGCCGGCTGCGCGCGCTGCCGCCTTCAGCCGGTTGACCTCGGCGAAGACGTAAGGGGGCAAGCGCTTGATGCGGTGGAACTCGGTGTTCGCGGGCGCCACTCAAGGCCTCATCGGGTTTGCGAGCGGGAGCCTCGGAGTGAAAGAGGGTGCCGGAAGCCGAGCTCGCTGGAAGCCCCGTGTTTACGCCGCGCGAAGGGGCCCAGTCCAGGGGTTCGGCCGCGGCGCGAGCTTAGGGGCAAATCCGGTCGCAAATCCGTTGGCAGTCCAGCCTTCGCTAGCGGGGGCGTAGCCCCTATATATAAGCTTAACTAGCGGGACTGCTCGATCTGCTGCTCGGCGTCCTGATCGTGCGTTTGCTGCTTCTTGGTGAGCTCGTCGACGGCCTCTTTGCGCTCCTTGTCCGAAAGTGAGGCGTTCGCGGGCGGGCGGATGATGTCGGGGAGTGGCGTCTGGATCGTGTTGGTGCAGCCGCCGGCAATTGCGGCGACGGCAACTCCGGCGGCGGCGAGTATCGCCCTTGCGAGCGCGGCCGCCCCATCGCCGCTACCGATCCGAAGCTCAAGTCCGAGCATACCGTCTCCGCTCTTGCGTGGCCTGAATAATTGCGCGATTCGATCTCTCGCGGGAAGGCAGGGTAGCTTAAAGGTTATCCACACGTCCAAGTGACATTAGCCCCGCAAATGTCGCAAAACCTTGGCGTGGAGTGGCTAAAGGGACGCGCCAGCCGAAAACCGGTCAGGAAAGATGCAAAAGCACCACGGCGAGCCCGAAGAAGAGGCTCAAGCCTACAGGATCGAAAACGCGGAAGAGCTCGGCCTCAATCTATTGCGGCTGTTCGAGCAGGGCGGCCGCGTGCTCACCGAGTTCATCGAGCGCGCCGACGTCAAGGCGGGCCCGTACTCGGCGGCGGCCGAGATCACGGAGGCGACCAACACCCTCTCCGACCTCACGCGGCACTGGTTTGCCGATCCGACCGCGTTGGCGGAGGCGCAGGCCTCGCTGGTGCGCTCCTACGCCGACCTCTGGAACAACGTCGTGCGCCGCATGTTCGGCCAGGACGTGACCCCGGTGGCGGAGCCGGAGCCCGGCGACAACCGCTTCAAGGATCCGGAGTGGTCGCAGAACCCCTATTTCGATTTCTGGAAGCAGTCCTACCTCATCACTTCACGTTGGGCCGATGACCTCCTCGACAAGACTGAGGGGCTCGACGAGCGCACGCGGCAGAAGGCCGAGTTCTATCTGCGCCAGGTGTCGAGCGCGTTGTCGCCTTCGAACTTCCCCATGACCAACCCCGAGGTGCTGCGCGAGACGTTGAAGAGCAACGCCGAGAACCTCGTGAAGGGTATGTCCTACCTCGCCGAGGACATGAGCCGCTCCGGCGACCTCCTCCGCATCAGCCAGACGGACGCGAGCGCCTTCGAGGTCGGGCGCAATCTCGCCACCACGCCGGGCAAGGTGATCTACCAGAATGACCTTCTGCAGCTCATCCAGTATGCGCCTTCGACGGAAAACGTGCGCGAGCTGCCGCTGTTGATCGTGCCGCCGTGGATCAACAAGTTCTACATCCTCGATCTCGCCCCGGCGAAGAGCCTCATCAAGTTCCTCGTCGACCAGGGCCTCACCGTTTTCATGATCTCCTGGGTCAACCCCGACGGGAGCCTCTCGCACAAATCCTTCGAGGACTACATGCAGGAGGGCATCCTCACGGCGGCCGACGCGGTAAGGCGCGAGACGGGCCTGGAGCAGTGCAATGTCGTCGGCTATTGCGTCGGCGGCACGCTGCTGGCGACGACGCTTGCCTATCTCGCCACCCGCGGCGAGGAGCCGTTCGCGTCCGCGAGCTTCCTCGCGACGCAGGTCGACTTCGAGCACGCCGGCGATCTGTTGCTGTTCACCGACGCCGACCAGCTCGAAGCGCTGAACGAGCTCATGTCGGAGCGCGGCTACCTCGACGGCTCGCGCATGGCGAACGTGTTCAACATGCTGCGCCCGACGCGATCTGATCTGGCCCTACATCGTCAACAACTACCTCTTGGGCAAGAAGCCGTTTCCGTTCGACCTGCTCTACTGGAACCAGGACTCGACGCGGATGGCTGCCGCCAACCACAATTTCTATTTGAGCGAGTTCTATGGCGCCAACCGCCTCGCCAACAAGGAGATGACGCTCGCCGGCACGCGGCTCGATCTCGGCAAGGTCAAGCTACCGGTCTTCGAGCTCGCCACCAGGGAGGACCACATCGCGCCGGCGAAATCGGTGTTCGCTGGCGCCGGGCTGTTCGGCGGCCCGGTCGAGTTCGTGCTGTCGGGCTCCGGCCACATCGCCGGCGTCGTCAACCCGCCCGGCAAGATCAAGTATCAGTACTGGACCAACGCGAAGCCCGAAAAATCGCTCGAGGAGTGGGTCGAGACGGCCGAGGAGCACCCCGGCTCCTGGTGGCCGCACTGGGCGGAGTGGCTGGCAAAACGGTCGGGCGACTGGATCGAGCCGCGCGAGCCGGGCAAGACCCTCGGCGTGATCGAGGACGCGCCGGGCTCCTACGTAAAGGCGAAGGTTTGAGATTGCGCGGCGCCGATGGCCCGCGAGCTGCCTAGCCGTTCGGAGACCCCATAAAGGTGACGACCCCGCTCGCAAGCTCGTAATGGGCGGCGACGATCTTCAGCTTTCCTGCATTCAACAAGTCGGCGAGGACGAAGCTCGTGCTCGCGAGCCGCGCCGCCGTCCGTTTCGCGCTTTCGCGCACGGCGTTGTCGAGATAGTCGCCAGCCGCGTCGCGAACGGCAATCGCTGCCGGCACGATGGGATCGATCATGGGCCCGATCGATCCGGGGAACGTCGCGTTCTTGGTGACGACGTCGCAGGCGGCCGACACGGCGCCGCAATGGCTGTGCCCCAATACCACGATGAGCGGCGAGCCCAGAACCGCGGCGCCGTACTCGATCGTGCCCATGGTCGCTGTATCGACGAGGTTGCCCGCGTTGCGCGCGACGAACAGCTCGCCCAGCCCCAAACCGCCGAACACCAGTTCGGGCGGCACGCGGCTGTCGGCGCAGCTCACGATCGTCGCCCACGGAGATTGCGCCTCGGCGACGCGCTCACGGGCTTGCGCGAGCCCGACCACGCATTGCTGCGGCTCGGACACGTAGCGGGCATTGCCGTCTTTCAGCGCCGAGAGTGCCTCATCGGCGGAGAGCGAGGTGGGTTTGCCGCTCGCCGCAACAGCCGGAGCGATCGGCCCCGTCATGCCGGCTGCAGCCGCTGCGATGGCGAGCGCAAGCAAGCTGCGCCGGTCGATCGCGCCATTTTCGCCAGGGCCGTACATGCGCTTAGCTCCTTCCACCACGACTTCCCGGATTAAGGGAGCAAAGCCTGAGCGCGTTTAACAATCGGTCACCATCGGCCCCGGCGTGGCGAAAATATGGTGTCTTTCGCGTTACCTTGCCGAGTGGGGCGCGCTATCAACTGGCAAGATCTGATCTGAATGGAAGCGCCAAGAGGAGCGCAGCGCTGGCAGTTGTACGATCTCAACTTACCAGCGAGTACTCCTCATACATGCACTCATGGGCTCGCTTTTGGTTCCTGCTCGCCGGAGCTTGCGGTGCGGCGATGCTACTCACATTTGCCAACCGTCTGATCGGGAGTGCCGGGTCCAGATCCGCACGGGTCGCGACAGCTCGCCTCTAGGCCGTTGGGGTCGCCAGGGGAACTACTTCTCAGTAAAACTGTTCTCTCGGGGGATCAGACTCAGGGAGATTTCAATGTTCAGGGCATTAATCATCGGCTCGGCCATCACTCTCACGTCCGTCCAGGCTTCCGCCGTTATCAATCAGGCAGTCGAAGACGCGTGCCAGAACGAGTACGTTTCGTACTGCATGGGCATGGCCATTCCCAGCCAAGAGCTGCGCGGCTGTTTCCGCGGCCACATGATGCATCTCTCCAAGGGATGCCTCAAAGCGCTTGTCGATAACGGGGAAGCCACCAAGGCCGATGTCGACAAGTACATGGTCGCAAGCAAAAAGAGCAAATGACCGATAAGAACTCTGGCGGCCCGGTCCGCTTGTGCGCTCGGCCGCCTCACAGAGGTAGTACGGCAGCCGCCAGTTCCGCCAACTTATTCGGTACAGGTCGATCAAGTAAATTGCGATCGAAACACCGCCTTGATATGCGCAAGGCGAGCCTCCAAGCGCTGAATAGCATCATTGGCTCCTACCTGTTGGGCAATCGTGATCGCGCTGTAGAGTGCTTCCTTCGCGTCGCTGTAGCAGGCCGCAGCGTGCGAGGGCGAGTGCGCCTCATACATCGCGTCGTACGCCTCCTCCGCCCGCTGTTCGAGGAAAGCCAGTCTTCCCAGCTCAGTCATGACGCCGCTCTAACTTCTCCCAGTGGTCGCGATGCGGCTCCCAGCTTAACCGAAGTTCCACTCCGTCGTGGTTAGGCGGGATGGCCGAGCTATAGTTGATGCGCCCCCGACCTCCCATCCCGTGTCGAGGGAAGAGGGCGCCTTCCCGCCGCTCGGCGGGTCCGAGGCGCCCTCGACCAATTGGTGTCACCATGCGCCACAAACCCGGTTCCCGAGTTGCCATCGTGTTTGGAGCAGGCTTGCTGATGTCCGGGGCCACCCTTGCGCAGTCCCCCAAGGAGCAGCAGCAGTCTCCGAACGAGGCCGAACAGATTTTGAAGGATTCCCAGAAGCAGGACCCGGAGACCCCAAAAGAGCTCGCCGAGTGCCTGAAGCAATGGGGTCCAAATACGCAGATGACGAAAGAAGAATGGGCGGCCAGCTGCCGCAGCACGCTGCACTATTTTCCTGAGAAGCCGTGAGACTTTTGTTCTAGCTTAACCTCTCCGCCGCCATCTCCCCGTCCTTGCAGAAGATACGCGCGAGCTCGTGGGCTTCCTCGGCCGTGATTTCGCTGCGCCCGGTCGGCAGAAGCTTGAAGTAGGCTTCCTCGACCTGCTCGTTCGTGAGCCAAGCCACTGGCGCGAAAGTGACCACTGAAGCGCGCCGGAACCGCTGCATCGCCGCTAGGCGCTCGTGGTAGGAAATGCCAACGACGAGCAGCGCCTCGTCGCCCGAATGCGTGACCGCGGATCCAAGCCACGTCTCGGCGGTGAGCACGAAGCTCGTCGCCATCCTCCAAGCCATGAATCGGGAAATTAGGAACAGCGCGCGCTCGCGCTGCCCCGGCTTGTCAGTATCGAACCGCGTCAGGATGAGGAACGAACCCTCTGGCGTCGTAATGCGCCACGCGGGCACGACCTCGGCCCCGTCCTCGACGATGCGACGGGCTACCGCGAACTGCTCGAGCATGATGTCGGGGAGGGACATGGAGAACCTGTGCACATCGGACGCTAGCGTCTTGTGCTTAGCAAGCGCAGGCAAGAGTATTTTTTTCCAGGGAACGTGACGGAGAGGGTGATGGCGGCACCGAAGGACCTGGAGCTCATCGAGGTCGTATGCGCCTTTGAGGCTTATGAGGTGGAGCACAGAGACCGCGTAATTGGCTCTCAAGAAGAGCCAGCAGAAATGCTCTTTCGGAAGGGCGGCCGCCTACTAACGGACTGTCACGCTGCCTGCTGCAGGGCCATAAAACGTGGGCTCGTTCAGTGGCCGCTCAACGTGATGGCAAGAGGACCGACAGAGAGCGGCCGCGCGCTGCTCAAGACCGTCAGCGATGCGACGCATTAGCAGCAGTGAAGGAGAGGGCTATGGTTTCCCGATGGCCTGGGATGCGAGAAATGAAGGCCCGACAAGCGGCAGCAGCGAAGGAGGAGCCAATGGCAAACCGAGAGCAGAAAGGCAATCGCGAGAAGCGGAAGCCCAAAAAGGAAAAGCCGAAGGGTGCGCCGGCGGTCTCCTCTTTCGGTGCACCATCCAAGCCCGTCGGCAAGGGTAAGTGACGACCCGATCAGCGAGGCATTTGCGCTCGCCGTCTGGCTCCCGCTCCCGTCAGCGGCGACGGCCCGGAGATCTGTGACAAAGCAAAGCTTCGGGCCATTCATTCGTCATCGAGTTCGCGGATGCAGATTTTCTTCCAGTCGTCCTTCGCGATGTGAGTCTTGTTGTCCCAGCTCGCCATGCACTCCTCGATTTTTTGCTGCCGCGCTTCTGGTGTTCCGGCAAAGGAGCTTGCATCATCCTTGGCCAGCGCTGTCGTTCCGATATCGTCCGGCTCGTAACCGCGTGTGCCCTTGCGCCCAGTGACAATGACCGCGGGCGAAACGAACCTGGTGACGATCTTTGAGAAAGCGTCGGAGCCCGGCAATGCGGTTGCAGGCGCGCTGACCGAAGCAAGGACCAGCAGCGTGCACGCGAACCTGGGCAAAGGGCGATGGGTGAACATGAGTCCAAAATTTCCGACTTGCACCCAAAGCTCGGCAACAAAAAAGCCTCGGTAGCCTTACCGGCGCTCAGTAGTCGATCCCTCGCCGGCACGGCGGCAGGGAACCCAGGGGCATGTCCCCATCAGTAGGGGCCCAGTCAAACGGCAGCGCGGTTGAGGATTGCAGGATTCATCTGTCGGGGGCATGCTCATGGGTCGTATTGATCGACTCGAGGAGGTGCGAGATGCATCGGTTGATGATTGCAACAGTTGGATTGCTCGCGCTGGCAATCCCGGGCCCCGCAACCGCCCGAGGGTTGGGAGAAGCAGCGGCAGTTGAGCATGCGCGCATGAACGCACTCGCCGGCGGTCCGACCAACGCCTACGACGCTGAGTTGCTGGAGCGGTATGGGTGCTATAGCGGAACCCGCAGCGCGTTCTGCCAGGGCCTGGCTCACCCACGGCGCTACTATCGTGCCGTCGGCGCGTTTATCAGCATTAGCGCTTCGTCGGATTACAACGGCCAACAGGGGTTCTATACGATGAAAACCTTTCGGAACGCCGCCATGGTCGCCGCAGTCATGCTCGCCGTCACCACGTCTCCTGCGTCAGCGTGTGCGGGGGGCGGTTGGAGGATACTCCATCTGGAGTGGCTCTGTTGTTGGATTTGGGGGATAACCATAAGGGCTGCAAGCAACCTGAACCTGGGAAATCCGCGCAGACCCAGGGGACTATTCCCGATTGGAAGCGGCTCGCTGCGGAACTCGCAAATTCCGTGGCGAACCAGCGACTCGCGTGTGGCCAGACAGTTGGCTCTTAAGCCACGCAGGTATGATCTGGCTCTCAAAGGCCAGGGGCTTCGGGCCATGCGGGGCAATCCACGAAGGCGCCAGTGGAGCATCGCCGGGCTCAATCAAGCCTTCGGCTTCAACCAGCCCACGGGATTCAATGAGATTGCTAGGTTTGATCAAGGCGCGAGGCTTGATTAGGGCCAGGGGCTCGACCAATGGGGCAGGCTCAAGGGTAAGCTGCCAATAGTCGGCAGAAAACTGCGGAAGCATGAGCCTATAAAACCACGCTCGTACCGCCCATGAAATACCAAACCCTCCGCTCCGTCTCCGACCACCATATTCACCTGATCGGGATAGACCGTAGCGATCGACTTACGCTGCGTGAGTTAGTGTGCGCTCGCCAGCGGGCACGTCCATGGCCTGGATACATACGGTTCCATCCGGCTCGACAGATCCCTTCTCGTACTTGGCGCTGGCGACGCACTCGAAGTTGCGCGCGCGAGCCGATATGGTGCCGTGATGTGCACTGAAGGAGGTATAATGGGAGAAGGTCAATTTCAAAGGGGCCCTTCGGCGTTCAAGGTTCAGAGATGCGGCCAATGGATTGGTCTATGTCCGAGAGGTCGCAGAGATGGCGTCAGCAGCTAGAGCTGTTTCTGCGTCGGGGATCTCGATCCGCGCGGTTCAAAATCAACCCGCGGTGGGGGCGCACGTTCATGGAGCTACTGGCGATCGCACTAGTACCGCTGTCGGTGGCCGCGATGGGCTGGTACTGGACGAGCTGGCAGCAGGACGTCAGTGACCTCAAAAGCATGATCGATCTCATGACGGACAAGTCGCCGGAGAAGCAGAAATACGGCATCGCGATGTTCGAGTACCTCGCCCGGAACGGCAAGGTGCCAGTGGAATTTATCACTGCCCAGATCGACTATGCGAAGACGGCCGAGAACCACGAGCTCCTTCCTATGCTGGAAGTGGCAATTCTGAATGCTGCCAAGGACAAGCCCAAGGTGGCGCAGGCCTATCGTCTGGCACTGGAGCGGCGGCCAGCGCGCGTCTTCGTCCATGTGCCGAACGAGGAGATTTACGACTGCCTCTTGCGACTGCGCGATGGGTTTAAAGATGTCGACAGGGCAGCTATTGACTTTCCGGCACCCCGCGAGTTCGAGGGCTACGCGACCTCAACCACGGAGCTGCGCTTCTTCCATGCCGAGGACAAGGAGCGCGCCCAGCAGATCATGGGACTATTCGGAACGCTAGGGCTTCATCTCCCGGTCAAAGACCTATCAACGAGTGAGTGGGCGGCCACGAGCAGGCCCAACAGTTATGAGCTGTGGTTCAGCGGTGAGCCTCTGCCGCAGCTCTGCCAATCGCGCGCCACCCAATAAAGGGAGGGCGTCCAGATGCGGACGAGGTGGGGCATTCGACGGGCTCCGCAAAGAGCCCCGCTCGGATCGCTCCGGCGGGGCTCCTAGTTTCAGTGCAGGCTGACCGGCCTCAGGATGCGCGAAGGCACACCATCAGCATCCATGCCGACTTAACGCCTCTTGCGCCCACTGTGCGATTTCAAGGTCGAGGGCCTCCTTCGGCACATTCATTTCCTTACCTGCGCTGTGCAGTGCGACGCGCGCGCATGCTTTAGCCAAGACATAGAGCTGACGGCGGGTCCGCCCCTCGGGAGCCTCGATGACGCGCACTCCAGCCCAACAGCGGCTTGACAGGGTATCGCACACGCTATGCAGACGAACCCCGGCCTCAGCCTTGATCGCCTCGGCAATCTCCAGATGGCGCTCTTTTGCCTCTACGCGAGCGGCAGCCATCGCGATCGCACGTCGTCGATGCCTAAGCGTGTTTGCGGTCATTCCACCCCCGTCTTTGAAATGGATGCGCATTTCGCCGCAGCGTTTGACGAGTCGGTGTCTGATTTGAGTCAGCGACGCGGCGGAAGTGAGTCAATGACGCTGCGCAGGAAAGCCCCGGCTTGTGACCGGGGCTTCGAGCTTCAGTGCAGGCTGATCAGGACCTCGCGGCCCCTGCGGCAATTGAGGCTCAGTCCAGACACAACAAAACCCCGGCGGCTGTTCCGGGGTTTTGTGTGTCGCCTCAAAGCGACCGATGGCGAAAAGAGTAAAGCCATCGACTTGGCGACGAAGCTGGGCTGCGCCGGTTAATGAAATGCTAAACGGGCTAGGATGCCAACGCTGCGGCCAATCCTTGGAGCTCATTGAAGATGGCCGCGCGCCGGGTTTCGTGCTCGGTGACAATGCTCCGAATGTCCTGCAAGAGCTGTTGGTCATGCCGGTTTAGTGCATCCCCCAAGGCCTCAACGAAGTTGTGCCGGTGCTCGGAGCTGTCGCAACTATGTGGGGGCATGGCGAAGTGTTCGAGGTGCGGATCTGATCAACTCAGACTTGGCCCAAGCGATCAGGACCATTGCCGAGCAGAAGGCGATGACCAGCATCGCGCAAAGACTGATGTCGGCCGCTAAGAGAAGACGTAGCATCGATAAATCCCGCTCTGCGGTCCGAGGCTGGGCTGCGTCGGTTAATGCCCGGTTAACAATAAAAAAAGCCCCGCCATCGCTGACGGGGCTGAGTTTCAGTGCAGGCCGATCAGGACCTCGCGGCCTTGTGGGCCTTGCGGATCACGCCTGCTCGTTTCCGCTAAGTACATGACAAAAAGGGTGCAGCTCCTTTTGGAACTGCACCCGATTGTGATGATTCAGATCACCAGCAGTGGCGATAACCATGCCGCCACCAGCAGTGATGGTGCCGCCAATGAACTTGGCTGACGATCCCGGCTGCAGGGGCAAGCTTGGCGACTGAGCCTGAGACTGGCGTGGCCTGGCTCGAACCGGCTGCCACGCAAGAGAAAAGCACGCCAGCGGCCAATGACAGTCCAACAAAACGCTTCATAGAGCTTCTCCGTTCGGTTCACGCGAGCTCATTGCGAGCTTGCGTCTTACTTCTTCACGCACGCCTTGGTGGCCGAATCCCACTTCATGTCGGTCAGTTTTTTGCACTCGGCCTTGGTCTTCGGTGGGTCGGCGGCGAACGCCGGAGCCGTGATGCCAAACAGAAGACCCGCGACAATCGCCGTGCTGAGAAATCTTGGACATTTTGTTTCCTTCTGAGTGATGGTGTTTCCCCAACCCCGAGCGAACGTTGCGCTCCGCTTGTTGTGGTCTGATGTCCGCAGCCTTACGGATCGGTATGGGCGCTCAGTGGAACTTTTTCCGCGTGGAGCAAAAAGCCCCGCCGGGGCGTTCCGGCGAGGCTAGTTCGATGAAGGCGAGGAGAACCATCGCAGCGTTTTACAAGTCGGTGTCTGATTTGAGTCAGCGGCACGGCGGAACTGAGTCAATGGTCCTGCGCAAGAAAGCCCCGGCTTGCGACCGGGGCCTAGGTTCAGTGCAGGCTGATCAAAACCTCGCGGCCCTTGCGGATCACGCCTTCGAGCTGCGCGACCCGCCTTGAGGCTTCACCTGGAGAGCGGTCCACCAGGGCGCCCAAATCGTTGCACCCCGACACTTAGCGCTTGGCTTTGCGCTTCTTAGCGACTTTTTTCGCGGTCACTGCGAAGCGCGCCTCTTCGCCAGTCACTCCGCTGTCGTGCTTGTGCTTCTGCGCATAGGCCTGCAAGGACATGCCTGCGCGCTTGGCCTTGGCCGACAGCGCGCCGGGGCGCTTGACTGGCTTCTGCATCCACTTCCTTCCCGTTGACTTCGACTTCGCGGTGGCTTTCGCCATGTCTGTCTCCTTCCACACTTGCTTAGAGACTACTGGTTGAAAATGATGTTCGAGCTTCTCAGACACGGCTCATTGGTCCCGGGAGATCAGACCATTTCAGGTCGAGGGCTTCGCAAACTCGGCGAACCGAATTTGGATCGAGTTCGTGGCGGGCGCCGACTAGTAGCAGTTCCGCGGTCCGACCCTGACGATGGATCGTCACGGTGCCGTGCCCATCTCCGCGTTGCTCGGGCTGCGTATCGAAGCGGCATCCGCGTTCGGTCAACCATTGTTTAAATGTTCCGTACTCCATTGATCCTCTCCGCTCATTGACGCCATCACGGCGGTCTAATCGATAACGGGCCAGGCTTGGCAGTCTCTGCCGCGCCACGAACTCTGGGGGCGCACCCAATCGTCATTGAGTTGGCCAACTCAAATCCGTCAACGCAGAAAATTATCAAGGCGCCGCTTAAGCTCAGTGCTCGCCACGATAGGTAACCCGCCATATCACCCCGTTCCCATCCTCCGAGACGAGCAAGGAGCCGTCCTTAGCGACGGCAAGACCAACCGGACGCCCCCATACGTGAGTGCCATCGGTGACAAACCCGGTCAGGAAATCTTCGTATTCGCCGGTGGGAACGCCATCCCTCAAGAGGACGCGGATCACCTTGTAACCCGTGCGCTGGGAACGGTTCCACGATCCGTGCATGGCCACAAAGGCATCGCCGCGATAAGCGGATGGAAAGCTGCTCCCGTCGTAGAAGGTCATCTGCAGTGGAGCTGAATGCGCCTGCAGCAGGGTGTCGGGCACGGTGATCTTTCCTTTGAGATCGGGGCGCGTGCCCTTGAGGCGCGGATCCTCGTGGTCGCCCAAGTAGTACCAGGGCCATCCGTAGAAACCGCCTTCCGGCACCCGGGTCACGTAGTCGGGTACCAGGTTATCGCCAAGCTCGTCGCGTTCATTGGTCGAGCACCAGAGGTCACCCGTTGGTGGGTGAACGGCCAGCCCCACGCAGTTTCTAATGCCCGTTGCAAAAATCTTGCGATCCTTGCCTTCCGGGGTGAACACGAGCACGTCCGCACGCCATGTTTCGTCGCCCCAGCTCGCGCCAACAGCCCCATGCTCACGATCCCATTGCGCGACTGCCTCAGTCTTCTTCGGACCCAGATCTTCGCCGGCGTTGGAGCTGGAGCCCACGGATACAAACATCCGCTTCCCGTCAGAAGAGAACGCAACATCGCGTGTGGCGTGACCACCAATCGGCAGGTCGGCGACGATAGTTTCGGGGGCGCCCCGCGCTTTGAGATCGCCATTGCGATAAGGAAAGCGCACGACCGAGCCCGTGTTGGCGATGTACACCCACTCCGGCTCGGGACCCGGCGGATAGAAGCTGATGCCGAAGGGTAGGGAAAGGTGATCGGCAAAGGTCTCAATGGTGCTGGGACTGGCGCCGTCAGCCCCGGGTCGCAGCACGCGCACCCGGCCAGCAAGCATTTCGGCGACGAAGATGTCCCCGTTGGGTGCAACCCGCAACAGGCGCGGCTCCTTTAGTCCTGTCGCAAACGGCGTAACATCGAATCCCGAGGGAACCTGTGGAAGTGCACCTGAGGGGCGCGCAACGACTTTGGCGTAGTTGGCTGCGAACGCGGTCTCGAATGGCTGCGGGAGATCGTTGATGGTGATATGTCGGCGAGCGCCCGGTGCATCGGCTCTCCAATCGCCAAATGCTGCTGTCCCCGACAGCATCTTAATGGGTCTGCTTGCGTCCTCGGTAAGGGCTGGAGACGATAGGATGAGTAGGGAGATCGGGCTGAGCAACAGCTTCGCGAACACTCGCTCCCCGCATTTATTCCGCATATCCATTGCCCACTCGCGCTATCAAATATGCTTCGATCAATGCCCTGTTTAGCAGCTGAGGGCAGCTCCGCGAATGACCACGTCACCTTGTGTTGGCTCACACTTGAGGCCGATCGCATCGATAATCGTTCGTAGCTCGCGCCCGAGGACGGGCGACGGCAACGGTTGCTTCGATTTGGTGGCGCACCACGGCAGCTGCACCGGCTAGATGCCGCGTGGCCGCCATCGCAGCCGCGGCATGCTCAAGCAGCCACGCGGCATCTAGCCGGTGCAGCTGCCGTGAACTAACATTCCACCCGGGCCACTCTTTCGGGGCCGATCAGATCATGAGCGCAAT
>CAVUWX010000027.1:0-15277 GCA_963745205.1 uncultured Alphaproteobacteria bacterium | reverse complement strand
TGGTTGCCGATCTCGACTTCTACCGCGCCGGGCTCGAGCTCGCCAAGCTCGACCTCATCATCCTCTCCGATATCGCGTACGCGGAGATCTATTTCGACGGCAATCCGCCGCCGTCGGTGCTGCAGGTGCCGGGCGCCATCGACATCGCGGTTGAGTTCTCCTCGCTATCGAAGACCTACAACATGCCGGGCTGGCGCATGGGCTTTGCGGTCGGCAACGAGCGCCTCATCGCCGCGCTCGCGCGCATCAAGTCGTATCTCGACTACGGCGCGTTCACGCCCATCCAGGTGGCAGCCGCCGCCGCGCTCAACGGACCCCAAGAATGCGTCGAGGACACCCGCGCCATCTATCACCGCCGCCGCACTGCCTCGTCGAGACGTTCGAGCGCGCGGGGTGGTCGATCCCGCCGCCGCCCGCCACCATGTTCGCGTGGGCGCCGCTGCCGCCCGCGTTCCGCAATCTCGGATCGGTCGAATTCGCTAAGCTGCTCATCGAGAAAGCGGGCATCGCGGTATCGCCCGGCTTGGGCTTCGGCGAGTATGGTGAAGGCTTCATCCGCATCGCTCTCGTCGAGAACGAGCACCGCATGCGCCAGGCCGCGCGGAACCTGAAAAAGTTCCTCGCTCAGGCTCCGGAAACGATGCATAACGTGATCCCGATTCCGCAGAAAGCGCTCCGGTATCCCGTCACGTTCCATGCAACAGCCACTCACTTTGGGCATCGCCGGCCTTGGCACCGTCGGCGCGGGCCTCCTGCACCTGCTCAAGCATCACAAAGACCGCCTCGAGGAGCGGGCGAGCCGGCCGATCCGCATCGGCGGGGTCTCGGCGCGGTCCAAGGGAAAGAAGCGCGGCGCCGACCTCGGCCAGGTCGCGTGGTTCGACGATCCCGTTAAGCTTGCGACCGATCCCTCAATCGACGTGTTCGTCGAGCTGATCGGCGGTTCGGGCGGCGTTGCCAAAGCCGCGGTCGAGGCCGCACTCAAGGCCGGCAAGCACGTGGTAACGGCGAACAAGGCGCTGCTCGCCGAGCACGGCATCGCGCTCGCCAAGCTTGCCGAGGACCGTCACGTCGCGCTGAATTTCGAAGCCGCCGTCGCCGGCGGCATCCCGGTCATCAAGGTGCTGCGGGAATCGCTCGCCGCCAACGAGGTGCGCCGCGTCTACGGCATCTTGAACGGCACCTGCAATTACATCCTGACGACGATGGAGACCGAGAAGCGCTCCTTCGGCGACGTGTTGAAGGAGGCGCAGAAGCGCGGCTATGCCGAATCCGATCCGACGTTCGACGTCGGCGGCTTCGATACCGCCCACAAGCTTGCGATCCTGACGAGCCTCGCCTTCGGCACCAAGCTCGCATTCGACCAGATCCACGTCGAAGGCATCCAGTCGATCACGGAGGCGGACATCGAGGCCGCCGATGAGATGGGCTACCGCATCAAGCTCCTGGGCGTCGCCATGCGCACTGAAAGCGGCATCGAGGCGCGCGTCCACCCGGCGATGGTGCCGCAGCACTCCGCGATTGCAGAGGTCTCGGGCGTCACCAATGCCGTCGCCATCGACAGCGACTACTGCGGCAGCCTCTTGCTGATCGGGCCCGGCGCCGGCGCGTACCCGACGGCCTCCGCGGTCGCGGCCGACATCCTCGACATCGCGCGCGGCACCGTCATACCGCCGTTCGTGACACAAACCCGCAATCTGAAGCCATATAAGAAGGCGAAGATCGGCGCCCATCAGGGCGCTTACTATGTGCGCCTTTCCGTCTATGACCGGCCCGGAGCCATGGCTGCGATCGCCAAACGCATGGGAGACCGCCAGGTCTCCATCGAGAGCATCGTGCAGCGACGGCCGCCGTCGGCGCTGCCGGGGATCGGTGCGCGGCTCAAACCCGGCGCGCCAGCCCTCGTCGTGCTCATCACGCACGAGACGACCGAGGAGGCGATCCGGCAGGCGATCGACGCCATCGAGCGCGACGGCAAGGTGTCGGAGCGACCGCAGATGATCCGCATCGAAAAGCTCAGCGAGGACGCCTGACAATAGGGGTGGAGTCCATGGCAGGAGAGAACGTCAAGCTCGGCCTCGACCGCGTGCTGGTGCTCGAGGTGGCCCGTGTCACCGAGGCCGCGGCGATCGCGGCAGCGCATTTGCGCGGGCGCGGGAAGGAGAAGGCCGCCGACAAAGTGGCGGTCGACGCCATGCGCCGCGAGCTCGCCAAGCTGCCGATCCGCGGCACCGTCGTCATCGGCGAAGGCGAGATGGACGAAGCGCCCATGCTCTACATCGGCGAGAAGGTGGGCTCGGGTGAGGGGCCCGAGGTCGACATCGCGGTCGATCCGCTCGAGGGCACGACGATCTGCGCCAAGTCGATGCCAAACGCGCTCGCCGTGCTGGCGATCGCCGAGCGCGGCGGCCTTTTGCACGCGCCCGACATCTACATGAGCAAGATTGCCATCGGCCCCGGCTATGCGCAGGGGCTCGTCGATCTCGATGCGCCGCCCGCCGCCAATATCGAAGCGCTCGCCAAGGCAAAGGGCGTGCCCGTCGCCGAGATCACCGCCTGCATTCTCGACCGGCCGCGCCACGCGGAGCTGATAGCGGCCGTGCGCAAGGCCGGCGCCGCCGTGCAGCTCATACCCGACGGCGACATCGCCGGCGTGATCTGGACCACCGATCCGGAGGAGACAGGCATCGACATTTATCTCGGTGCCGGCGGCGCTCCCGAAGGCGTGCTGGCGGCGGCGGCGCTGCGCTGCATCGGCGGCCAGATCGAGGGGCGCCTGCTCCCCGCTTCCGACGAGCAGCGTGCGCGCGTGCGGAAGATGGGCATCGCCGACGTCAACCGGAAGTTCAAGCTCGAGGACATGGCCTCGTCCGACGTGATCTTCTCGGCAACCGGCGTGACCGACGGCTCCCTGCTCGACGGCGTGCGCTTCAAGGGTGATTTCGCCGAGACGGAGACGCTCGTCATGCGCGCGCGCACCGGCACGGTGCGGCGCATCAAGACGACGTGCCGCAACGTCGGCGCGCGCTTCATCGGCGGCTAGCGCAGGGGCACGCCCTTCATGCGCCGCAACAGGTCCGCGATGGGGTAATCGACCCAGGCATGCGTGACGAGATCGCGGTGGGTCAAGTGCTGACCACCGGGAAAGATGGTGACGCTGCCGGGCTCCAGCCGCGGCTCTAGCGCGGTCGAAAAGTCGATCTGATTATCGAGGAGCACACGCTCCATCTCGGCATTCTTGCCCTCGGTCGACCCGAGATAGGTGCTGACGAAGAAGGCGGAACGGTCGTTCGAGATCCACGACGTGAACTTCCCGAGCTCGCCGTAGAGAGCATCGAGCAGCACGACGCCGCGCACGCGCTTCATGAGGCCGCCCTTCGATGCGCACCAGGCGGCCGGCAGATAGCCGCCGCTGTAGGCGACCATGACGATTGGCATGCTGGCGAACGTACGCACCGAGCGCGAGTCGCCGTGGAGCTTGGCGAGCTTCTGCGCGGCCTCGCCGATGAAGCGGGCAAAGGCACCCGGCTGCCAGAACTTCCCGGCGCTCGAATCCGAGGCGTCGGAAGCGAACTGCGGGGCCACCAGCACAGCGTTGACGCCCGAGGCCGTAATCTGCGCGGGAAGACGCTGACGGTAGAGCACGTCGCGGCGCAGTGTTGCGCCGTGGCCGTGGAAGAAGACGATCATCACCGCCGGGCGGCGGATGTCGAAGCCCTTGGGGATGTGCAAGAGCACGCGATCATCGCTGTAGGTCTCGTCTTCCCAATACGTGTGCCCGAAAAAGGTTCGGTGTCCGAGGCGCCCGTTCTCCGCGACGTTCAGGAACGGCTGGTCGGAATTGGCGACGTTGCCCGCATAGGGAAATGGGGCTGTGTCGAACGGGATGATTGCGGTCTTGTCATTCTTCACGGGCTGGGTGCGTGCATAGACCTGCTGCGGGATCGGCGGAATGGTCGGATGGAGTGCGCCCGTGGTCGAGGGCGCGCTGCGTGCCAGCGTCGGCTCCACGGACGGAGCCAGCGCACACACCGCGCCAAGCACGGCAAAAGCAGGAGCTAGTCGAGAAAGCTGCATTCCCCCTCCAGCGACACGAACCAGTGTGCGCAAATGCGCGTTAGTTTTTAACCAACTGCCCCCGCAAGAGTTCCCCGCGGTGCGGCTGCAACAATTCCGACACACGCTTCAGTACAATGAAAAGATGTCGATTCGGGGGAAGCGGTCACGGCCGCCGCCAACGGGCAGGCAAATGGCCGCAAACGGGCAGTGTAGCAGGGATGCCCGCTTGCGATGCAATTTGGCAACTTCATTGCGGCAAATCGGTCGGCCGATTGTGAGACTCTTCGTGCTCCAATAGGCTTTCCACAGGCAAAAGCGCTCAATCACGCAGGCTTTCCGAATGGCAATTGCTGACGCGATCGGTGCGCCCTCATCCGAGGAGCGCGGACTGGATCTGCGGACCGTTTCGACCGTGACGGCAGCGGCGATCGCCATCGCCGACATGATCGGTATCGGCGTATTCACCAGTCTCGGGTTCCAGGTGCAGGGCATCCCGTCGGTGTTTTCCGTGCTGATGCTGTGGGTCGTCGGCGGCGTCGCTGCGCTGTGCGGCGCCTTGTCCTACGGCGAGCTCGCGGCGGCGCTCCCGCGCTCGGGCGGTGAATACAACTTTCTGTCCCACATCTATGGGCGCGGCATCGGCTTTGTGGCGGGGTGGATCTCGGCGACCGTCGGTTTTGCCGCCCCGGTCGCGCTCGCGGCCATGGCATTCGGCAGCTACTTCGACGGCATCGCCCCGGGCATTCTCGGCATGGCGACGGTTGACGTGCTCTCTGCCAAGATTTCGCTCATCCCGATCGCCGTCGTTTGGCTCGTTGGTCTCATTCATTTGAATGGCGTCGCCCTCGGCAGCACGTTCCATAATTTTGCGACCGGCTTGAAGCTCGCGCTGATCGTTGTGCTGATTTTTGCAGGCCTCGCGCTCGGCACTGCGCAGCCGATCTCGTTTGCGCCGTCGGTCTCTGACCTTCACTACATCACGGGCGCGCCATTCGCGGTTGGGCTGGTGTTTGTGATGTATGCCTACTCAGGCTGGAACGCCGCCACCTACATCGCCGGCGAGATCCACAATCCGCAGCGCAGCCTGCCGCTCGCGATCCTCGCCGCCACGCTGATTGTGATCACGCTCTACGTCGGCCTCAACGCTGTATTCCTCTATACGACTCCGATTGACCAGATGGCCGGCCAAGTCGAGGTCGCGCTGATAGCGGGCAAGCACATCTTCGGCGATGCCGGCGGCCGCTTCGTCGGCGCCCTGATCTGCTTAGGCCTCATCTCCTCGATAAGCGCCATGATCTGGATCGGACCGCGCGTCACGCAAGTCATGGGCGAGGACATCCCCATGATGCGGGTTTTCGCGAAGACGTCGAAGAGCGGGGTGCCGGCCGTCGCTATCATCTTCCAGCTCATCGTGACGACGATACTGATGGCGACGCGCAGCTTCGAGTCCGTGCTCGACTATATCCAGTTCAGCCTCACGTTCTGCTCGTTCCTCGCCGTGCTCGGCGTGATCGTGCTGCGCGTGCGCGAGCCCAACCTGAAGCGCCCCTATCGCATGTGGGGCTATCCGTTCACGCCGGCCGTGTTCCTCGCAGTGACGGCCTTTATGATGTACTACCTCATCATCGAGCGGCCATGGCAATCGCTCGCCAGCGTCGCCACGATGTTGGCCGGGTTTCTCGTTTATGCAATCTCGCTGACCCAGGCGCCGCGCCGCGCCGCAACGGAGAGTTCAATCGATGGATAGGACGTCTCGACCGGTGAAGGTAGTTGCGCTCGCATTGAGCTTCCTCGTCGTCGTTGCGCAGGCGGTTTCGGCCGAGACCGCAGCCGCGACGAACGCCGCAACGCCCGACGATACGGGCAAAATCCTCGCCGGCATGCAGCCGTCTGCGAACTCGCCGCTCGCCTCCTACACCAAGGACGCTAGCTGGGAGCAGCACGCCAAGCACTTCGATGCCGCCTGGGCCGCGCTCGACAAGCGCCAGCTCTCGAAGATCAAGGCCTGGTCGACGCAGTATCTGCCGCCGCGCAAGCCGGTCGTGTTCTACATGTTCAGCGGGCCGGACTTCCTCTATGCGGATGCGTTCTATCCGGGCGCCGACACCTACGTCTTGAGCGCGCTCGAGCCGGTCGGCGAGATCCCCGACATCACCGGGCTCTCGAAAGGGCAGGTGATGGGCGGGATCGGTCGCATCGAGAACTCGCTCAACACCATTCTGAACTACAGCTTCTTCATCACCAAGAAGATGCGCGGCGAACTCGGCGGCGGCAGGTTCGGCGGCACGCTCCCGATCCTCTACGTGTTCCTCGAGCGCTCGGGCAAGACGATCCGCGACGTGAGCCTCGTCGCGCTCGATGCCGACGGCAACGTGAAGGCATCCAACGATCCCTCGCTGCCGAAGAATCCTCCGCGGGGTGCGAAGATCACCTTCTCGACCGGTGCCGACGGCAAGCCGCAGACGCTCTACTATTTCTCAACCGACCTCTCCGATGACGGCGTGAAGAACAGCGGCTTCCTCAAGTTCTGCGACAGCTTCGGCATGGGCGACAGTTTCATCAAGAGCGCCTCCTACCTCTTGCATAACGACAACTTCTCGACCATCCGCAGCTATATCGTCGATCACAGCGACGCCGTGGTCGAGGACGACTCCGGCGTGCCCGTGCGCTTCTTTAAGCCGGACGAGTGGCAGCTTCTGGCGTTCGGCAACTACGTCGGCCCGCTCGGCATATTCCCGCATACCTATCAGCCGCAATTGCGCGACCTCTATCGCAAGCGCACCGCCGCGCTCGACTTCGGCATCGGCTACCGCTGGCGTCCTTCGGAATCGAACGTGTTGCTTGCCATCCGCGGATCGAAGACGGCGCAGCAGTCGCAGGCGCCGGCGACGAAGCCGTGATCGGATCGAGCTGACCGCCGGTCAAGCCCGGCAGTTGGGGAAAAATCGGCACCCGCGGCTCGCCAGACGGCACCGCGGGTGTTGCACTTTGTGCAAGATTTGATTTCGGGGGGCGACCGATGGGCGCTTTGCGCAAGACGATCGATCGAGCGGCGGAGCCCGCGCCGTTCCTCGGCGTTGCCGCCTCCGCGCGTGGGTTCGTCTGGCGCGAGCGTCTGACCGCCGATGCGCAGCCGCTCGCCGCCTCCATTAGCCAGCGCCACGGACTGCCGGAGCTCCTGGGCCGCGTCCTCGCCGCGCGGGGCATCGCGCCCGACGACGTGCCCAACGTCTTGAGCCCCACGCTCAAAGCGCTGATGCCGGACCCCTCGAGCCTGCGCGACATGGACGCGGCGGGAAAGCGCATCGCGGACGCCATCGAGGCACGCCAGCCGGTGGCGCTGTTCGGTGATTACGATGTCGATGGGGCCGCGTCTTCCGCGCTGCTCGCCCGCTACCTCGCCCATCACGGCCTCAAGGCGCGCATCTACATTCCCGACCGCCTGTTTGAGGGCTACGGGCCCAACCCCGCCGCGATCGAAGGCCTCGTCAGGGATGGTGCCCGCCTCATCGTGACGGTCGACTGCGGCACCACGAGCCACGAGCCGCTCGCGTGCGCCGCCGAGCTTGGCTGCGATGTCGTCGTCATCGATCACCATCAGGCGGATGACCGCCTGCCCGCCGTATGCGCGCTCGTCAATCCCAACCGCCAGGACGACATCTCGGGGCTCGGCCATCTGTGCGCGGCGGGCGTCACGTTCCTCGTGCTCGTCGCGGTGACGCGCGAGCTGCGCCGCCGCGGCTACTACGCGAAGGGCTTAGCCGAGCCCGACCTTATGAGCGAGCTCGACCTCGTGGCGCTGGCAACCGTCGCCGACGTGGTGCCGCTCACCGGCCTCAACCGCGCCTATGTCGCGCAAGGGCTGCAGGTGATGCGTTGGCGCAAGAATATCGGCCTCAAGGCGCTGAGCGACGCCGCGGGCTTGAACGAGGCGCCGACGCCCTATCACCTCGGTTTCATCTTGGGGCCGCGCATCAATGCCGGCGGGCGCATCGGTGACGCGGGTCTGGGATCGCGCCTGCTCGCCGGCGAGGACGAGATGGAAGCGGCGCGCATAGCCGTCCTGCTCGACAGGCTCAACAAGGAGCGCCGCGCGCTCGAGAAGGAGATGCTCGAAGAGGCACTCGCCGAGGCCGACGCTGCAGTCACCGCGCGCCCCGACCTCCCGTTTCTGATGGTGGGGTCGCATGCCTGGCACAAGGGCATCGTCGGCCTCGTCGCCAGCCGCCTCGTCGAGCGCTTCCGCCGGCCCGCGTGCGTCATCGCCTGGGAGGGGGATAGCGAGGATTGCGACGGCACCGGCTCACTGCGCTCGCTTGCCGGCGCCGACATCGGCTCGGCCGTGCGCGAGGCCGTCGCCGCGGGTCATCTCGTCAAGGGCGGCGGGCACGCGATGGCGGCGGGCCTCACGGTCAAGCGCGCGAAGCTCGCAAGCGTGCAGCAGTTCCTCGAAGCAAAGCTTGCCGCGAGCGTCGGCGAGGCGCGCACGCGGGCCGACCTCGCCGTCGACGGCGCGCTCACGCTTGCCGGCGTCACCGATGAGCTCTTCGATCTCGTGGAGCGCGTCGGCCCCTTCGGCCAAAGTAACCCCAGCCCACGCTTCGCCTTCCCGGCGACGCATGTTCGTTTCGCCAAGCTCGTCGGCGAGAACCACGTGCGCTGCGTGCTCGAGGGCCAGGACGGGGCGCGGCTCGAGGCGGTCGCATTTCGCGCGGCAGGCGAGCCGCTGGGCGAGCTGTTGATGGGCACCGGCGGTTTGCCGGTCCACATCGCGGGGCACTTGAAGCGATCCTCGTGGGGCGGCCGCGAGCGCATTGAGCTGATGATCGAGGATGCCGCCGACCCGCGCCGCCAGCGCTGAGCCGCCGTGTGTCCTGGTCGGCTGCTAGTTTCGACGGCGCCAGGGGATCCGTCTTGCGAGGTTCATGATCGAGGCTTATGCGTTGACCGGGGGCCCGACGCTCGAAAGCTAGATCTCGGCCGCGGTTGCGTCTGGTCAATCACTCTTCAAAAAGTCATTTGCCCGCAACGGGAGAACGCGTCGTGCTCCGAGCATCGCTTTGCTTCCTCATTGTCTTCTTCGACCTTATCGCCAGGTTCTCACCCGCTGCGGCCGAGACATTCAAATGGCTGCAGCTTGGGCCGAGCGGGTTGGAAGCGCGCGTTATTACCGATGCGCCGGGCTGCCCCCCCGTGCAGCTCGACGAGACCGAAACGAGCATGACTGTGCGCGCGTCTCCAGGCGAGACGTTTCCCGTCACGGTATGTGAGGCGCCCATTCCCTCGAGCGTGCACTCGGTGGCCATCGCCGGCGTTTCCCTCGCGTCGCCTCCAGTTACCGATCCCAAACGGATTGCCGTGATCGGCGATACGGGCTGCAGGCTCAAGGGCGATCATATTCAGGCTTGTGACGATCCCGCCCAATGGCCGTTTGCCGCGATCGCGGAGGCCGTTGCACGCCAGAAGCCCGATCTCGTGGTCCACGTGGGAGACTACTATTACCGTGAGGCGCCGTGTCCGGCTGCCGTCGCCGGCTGCGCTGGAAGTCCTTTCGGAGACAACTGGCCCGTGTGGCGCGCAGATTTTTTCGCGGCCGCGGATCCACTACTGAAGGTCGCACCTTGGGTCTTCGTGCGCGGCAATCATGAAGTCTGCAGCCGCGGCGGGGAAGGCTGGAACCGGATGCTTGCTCCCTATGCCTTCGACGCTGCCGCAATTTGCAAGACAAACGAAGACCCCTATGTCGTCAAGTTTGCAGGCTTGACCCTCGCGGTCATGGATGTCTCCAAGGCCAAGGAGGACGAACTAGACGAGGCACAGGCTCAGATCTACCGCGCGCAATATTCAGCTCTCGCGACAATGACCAGCGGACCGACGTGGGTGCTTCAGCACCGGCCGATCTGGAGCCCGGGTGTGGAATTCGCCGGCCACTTTCTCGGTGACAACAAAACGCTGGCCGCCGCAGCGACCGGCGTGATCCCAAGCAACGTCACGCTGATCTTGTCGGGCCACCACCATCTGTTTCAGACGCTGACCTACGAATCCGATCTGCCTGTCCAGATCGTGGCGGGGAACGGCGGGGACTTTCTCAACCCTGGTTCTCCGACTGACCCTGCGGGGTGGGTCATCAATGGCGTCAAGGTCAAGAGCGGCATCGATCTGCCGGGATCGTTCGGTTTTTCCATCCTCGAGAAGCAGAGCCAAGGTTGGCGCCTGACGAACTTCGACACGCTGGGTCAGCCTCACCAATCCTGCTTGATCGACGGACGGTCGGCCAATTGCGTCGCAAAGTGAGGATGCGCCATTGCCGCCTCCGGCATTGGTCGCGGCGGCGAGTGTCGTGAAGGCTGCGCCGCAACGAGCGCTGCGAGCGCATCGAGCCGATGATCGAGGATGCCGCCGACCCGCGCAGCCAGCCCCGAGGCGCGGGGTATTGCGGCAGGGAGGGTTGCTTGCGCGCACGGGAAAACGACCCTATACCGTCGCGCCACCGGTCCCTTCGTCTATCGGTTAGGACGCGAGATTTTCAATCTTGAAAGACGGGTTCGACTCCCGTAGGGACCGCCAAAAGGCGCGAAAAATCCAAATAGATCAATTAGGTTAGACCACTACTCCCGAAAATGGGAGTCGAACCTCTTCATCTGCTCCGTCCTTCGCAAGCGGCGCTTGTCGCCAACGAGATCAAAGCAGACGCGCATCTACCGTTGATGGGGTCAGCTTCTGACCCATACCGGACATGCGCAAGCCTGGGGTTAACTGGCAGTCGAAGCCGGGTCAACCGGACGGAGTTTTCGAGCGGGGCCAAAGAGCCGTCATCTCGATCAGGCAGCAGCGCTAAGCTTCGCCCGACACACCGATAGTACCGCGTCAACTTCGCTCGCTGGAACAGGACGACTGAAATAGAAACCTTGAGCCTCGTCGCAGTGGGCGGCCAGGACTTCATCGAGATGTCTTTGCGTCCCCACTCCCTCAGCGACCGTCTTGAGTCCAAGAACTCTGGCGAGCGCCGCCACGGCCCGAACGATGGAAACACAATCGCTTCGAACTGGCATGTCGCGAATAAAGATCTGATCGATCTTGATCTTGTCGAAAGGAAAGCTGCGCAGGTAGTTGAGCGAAGCGAAAGCGGTGCCGAAATCATCTAAAGAGACGCCGACGCCGAGACTACGGAGCTTGTGCAGCGTCTCCTGCGTCTTGGTCTCGTCTCGCAACAACACGCTTTCAGTGACCTCCAGTTCGAGGCGGTTAGGGGGAAGCCCGGAATCATTAAGCGCGCTCATGGTCGCTTTTCCCAGATTGCCTTTCTCGAATTGTACCGCTGAAAGGTTCACCGCGACCTTGATGTGCTCCGGCCAAGTCATGGCGTCCCTGCACGCTTGCCGCATAGCCCAGTCCCCCATGGCCATTATAAGGCCAGCCTCTTCCGCAAAGGGAATGAACTCGGCCGGCGAGACCAAGCCGCGCGTTGGATGGCGCCAGCGCATCAGCGCCTCAAAGCACGTTACTTCATTCGTCTTCAGGTCTACGAGCGGTTGGTAGTGCAGCTCAAATTGCTGGTCACGGAGCGCGGTCTTAAGGTCACCCTCGAGCTGGTGGCGCTCTCTAAGCTCCTTTTCATGCTCTGGCCGAAAGAAGACGTAAGAGCCACGCTCCGATGCCTTGGCATGGCAGAGCGCAACACCGGCATTCCGCAATAGGGAATCGACATTTACGCCGTCATCGGGTGCCATCGTGATGCCAATGCTCACGCCGACCGTAATGTTCTTCCCCAACACCCTATAGGGCTTACACAACTCGCTCAGCAGCCGCCTTGACAGTTCAACTGTCTGTTGTTTCCGCTGCGCCCTCGTTTGAACAACAGCAAATTCATCGGCCCCTAGCCGCGCTGCAAAATTCGGCGCACGAACCATCTTGCGCAACCGTTTGGCCACGCTTTGCAGTAGGGCATCTCCAACCGAATGGCCGAAGCGAGTATTGACGCCCTTGAAGCCATCGATGTTGAGACAGAACACGGCGAGGTTCGTGCCGGGGGCTACGTCTATGAGCGCCTGCTTGATCCGCTCCTTCAAGAGACCGCGATTGGGTAAGCCGCTCAATCCGTCGTGGTGCGCCAAGTACGCGATCTGAGCGTCGCTTCGGCGCCGCTCAGTCAGGTCGTGGATCGTATAGACCTCGTTGCCTTGAAGGGTCGATTGAACAGGCTGGGCCACGACTTCGACCGGAATGAGAGTGCCGTCGGCGACTTTCAGCATGGCCTCCAGCGGGCGAGTCTCCGTCAGCTCGGAGAACTTGGGAAATCCCTCCAGCAGGCCCCCAACGACATTCTGGCCGATGAGCTCAGCCGCCGATTTACCGCAGCGCTCCGAGATCCAGCGATTGACGTTCTCGATGAGGCCGTTGGTGGCGACGACCATGCCTTCGTTCGCCGCGTCAAATATTTCTCGCAGACGATCGGCTGTTTCCTGGCTCGTTTGCCTATCGATGAGAGCCGGTACAAGTCCGCCCAACATGACGAACACCGTGAGGCTGGCAACGCCGATCGCCATCAAAGTGGTGTTCACCACTGACGCCTGAACAATGACTGTCGGATCGGGAACGATTGTGGCCGCTCCCATCGCTGTAAAGTGCATCATGCAGATGGCTAGGGTCAGCAAGCCAGCCGAGATCCAGATGCGGCCGGGACGGCCGAACCACCGGAATGCAACTGTGGCCGCCGAGGCCAGCACGACGCCAAATGCAAAGGATGCGACAACGAGAGGGAGGTCCCATTCAACTCTTCCCGGGATGAGCAGCGCGCGCATGCCGGTGAAATGCATCAAGCCGATGCCGGTGCCAATCACGGCCCCACCCGCTGCCACTGCCGCGAGGTTTCCGCTTGCACAGATGACGAAGCCGAGAGTTGTCGCGAGAGCGGCGACAAACAAGGAGGCCGCAGTCAGGATGGGGTCGTAGGTCGTGGGCAAAGTGGAGTTATAGGCGAGCATGGCAACAAAGTGCGTGGCCCAAATGCCCGCGGCAGCGCAGACGGCTGTCAGGAAAAGCCAGCCCAGCCTCTTCAATCCGACGGCGTCGACGGCTCGGGAGTAGACGCTGAAGGATGTGACGGCGGCTGCGGCGCAAATGACGATTGCAAGGCCGACGAGTCGATAGTCGTGCTGTGTGGTCAGGCAAGTCAGAACGCGATACATAACTCACTCGCTCCGCGGCTATTGCTGACGTTAGCGCTGGAGGCCGAGAGTTCGTTTCGAAGAGAATCGTCCGGATCCGAGTTTCGTGCAAGCGGAGGCCGAATTCTACGATTACGAGAATCGGAAGATCTCGGAATTTCGCGGCATCGGTCTCCTCGGTGAAGCCGCCGCGTTAAGAACTGGTTACAAACGTCTCCTTTTGGCCCTTAGCCGAAGTCGCCTGACCGCAACTTTCCGTTCGCTGTTGCAGGAAGAGCAGACGGTTAGACACACCTCATCCTAAAGCTTTGGAATCCCTCAGGAGCCAAAACTGTCTAACCTGACGCTAAGCCCTTCAAATGAATGAAAACCGCTACCCCCGTAGGGACCGCCACCCTTCGAAAGATCCTTTCGCCATCCGTGCGGCAAGCGCGCTTTGCGCAATGGCGATTGACAAACGCCAGAGCGTGAGTTGCGCCGGAGCTAGGCTTTGACAGCTCCGGCGCTGCCGTTCGACCGGCGACTACTTCTTCACGCACGCCTTAGTTGCGTCGTCCCACTTCATATCTTTCATCTTCTCGCAGTCGGCCTTTGTCATTGGTGCCGCGGGAGCATCCTCCGCGAACGCCGGAGCGCTGAACGCGAGCAAGAGGCCCGCCACAATCGCGGTGCTGAGAATCTTGGCTGACATTGAAGTTTCCTCCTTCAAATTGGGACGCCCTACCGGCGCCCGACTCGCAAAATGCCTCTCGCTCGTGGCCGTTCGGTGTCCGTGCTGAGCGTTGCCCACAACCTGCGCCCGCGAGGCTCCTCGGGCACTGGAGTTAGGGTGGCTCGCCGGTGCTCCATTGCCGCGCGCCGCGCACCCCTATCACTGGCGGCGTTAAACCGGCCCGCAAGCAACAGCTCTATCAATTCGCGCTCACGAGCGGCAGGTCCATCGTTTTGATGCAGACGGTGCCGTCGACCTCGACATAGCCCTTGTCGTACTTGGCACTGGCCATGCGCTCGAACTGCTTGCGATGCCGCTTGAACCGGCGAAAGTAGGACCCGTGATCGTACGTGGCGCTCTCGATATTCTCGAGAACGGCATTTGAGACCAGGACGACGACCGTTTTCGTTCCGTCCTTCATGACGAAGCGCACGGTTTTGAGCGTGTTGTCTGGTATAGCGGCGACGGCAGCCGGCATGAGCGGCATCGGCGTTTCCCCCCGAGATGTTCGCGACCCCCGCAAACAAAGCAACTCAACCAACGCCTCGGCAACAGAATGCCGTTAGATTGCGCAAAAACGATGGCCGCGTCCGTTAGGGCGCTCTAAACCTAACCTCTCGCGTGGCGCTCATGCTCATAATCATCCGACGTGAAGCCGTTAGTGCGCTACTGCTCCAGCACCTCTCTCACGGTTTGCAGCAGCACATCTATCTGCCAGGGCTTCGCGATGAACTTCGCCTTGTCCGGCATTGCCGCGGGCGACGGCAAGGTGCGGCCGGAGATAATGATCAGCGCTGTCCGCGGCCACTTCGAATCGACAACCCACGCGAGATCCAGCCCCGTCTTGCCGGGCATTTCGATGTCGCTGATGACAACTGCGAATTCTTCGGCTTTCAACAGCTCGAGCGCCTCCTCGGCATTCGCGGCCTCGCGCGTCTTGAACCCGACCTCCTCGAAGACGTCACGCATAAACATGCGGACCAGCACTTCGTCTTCGACGATTAAAATCTGCGGCCTCGTCTTGTGCGGGCTCGGCATGCTGAATGAAAGCGCCGCAGACAGAATGGTTCCCGCCCGCTCGCATTGTCCGCCACACCCTATGGTCGGACTAGCGACGCCAGATAGAGCGCGCCACCCGTCGCGGCCATCAGCAGCAGCGCGATTAGGATCCCGACCAAGCCGCTTCGTCGGCGCGACCGTTCCATGCTGGCGAGGAGCGCATCCTGTTCGCTCTCGCTCATCTTCTCCCACACGTCGAAAGCGGGGAACGTCGGACCAAATCTTGCCATCGCATCGCTCGCTCAATCGAATCGAGCCCATTGGAGATCATGGGCGAAAT
>CAVUWX010000026.1:0-109392 GCA_963745205.1 uncultured Alphaproteobacteria bacterium | reverse complement strand
TGCTTAGAAGGCAGATGCTCTATCCAACTGAGCTACGGGATCACGCGGGGTGCGGCGCTGCGGCGATCGTACGCCAAGCCTCGGATACGCCCCCGGCCCCCCAAAGGCAAGCTTGCGGCCGGGGCCGGCCCGGCCCCCCGCCCCCTCCTTTACGCGCAGCGGGCCCCCGCAAACGTGCGGAGGATGAGACACATTGATCGTGACGGCAAAGCCGTGGCAGAAATGTTTGAAGAACAAGGAAAAGCGGCATCCCGAAGGGCATGCCGCTCGTTTGGGTAGGGGGAGAACGCGTCATGACGGCCGCCAGCGCAACCGCGGGGCACACGTCGCCTGCGCTCCTTTCTCGGGAGCGGATCATCGCCAAGCCGGGCTTCAATCGCTGGCTGGTGCCGCCGGCGGCTCTGTGCATCCACCTCTGCATTGGCATGGCCTACGGTTTCTCGGTGTTCTGGAAGCCGCTGCAAGGCGCGCTTCAGGGGGCGGACGGCAAGGCGATCGCCGAGTGCTCGGCGGGGGCCGCCACGTTCGGCGAGAAGTCTGCCGGCACCCTCAAAGCCCTTTTCGCCACGAGCTGCAACTGGAGCCAGTTCGACCTCGGCTGGATGTTCACCTTCTTCTTCTTGCTGCTCGGAATCTCGGCCGCTATCTGGGGCGGCTGGCTCGAGCGCGTCGGTCCGCGCAAGGCGGGCCTCGTCTCGGCGTTGTGCTGGTGTGGAGGCCTGTTGATCGGTGCGTTGGGCGTTTACATCCATCAGCTATGGCTCATGTGGCTCGGCGCGGGCGTGATCGGCGGCATCGGACTCGGGCTTGGCTACATCTCGCCCGTCTCCACCCTCATCAAGTGGTTTCCCGACCGGCGCGGCATGGCGACCGGCATGGCCATCATGGGCTTCGGCGGCGGTGCCATGATCGGGTCGCCGCTCGCCACACTCTTGATGAACGGCTTCCAAGGCGGCGCCTACACGTTTGCGGTCCCCTTAACCGACCTGCAACGCACGCTTTCCTGGACCGGATTCCGCTCGGCAACCGACGTCGGCGTCTGGCAGACCTTCATTGCCATGGCCGCCATCTACTTCGCCTTCATGCTGATCGGCGCCTTCGGCTATCGTCTGCCGCCGCCCGGCTGGCAGCCTGAAGGTTGGACGCCGCCGGCCAACGGCAACCGCATGATCACCGCTAACAACGTGCACCTCAAGGATGCGCACAAGACGCCGCAGTTCTGGCTGTTGTGGCTCATCTTGTGCCTCAACGTGTCGGCCGGCATCGGCATCATCGGCGCCGCCTCGCCCATGCTGCAGGAAACCTTCGGCGGCGAGCTCATCGGCCAGTCTGCGCTCGGCTACCTCGACATCAAGAAGGATGCGGTCCTGGCTGCCAAGGCCGCGGGCGTGGGCGCGGGCTTCGTCGGCCTCATGTCGCTGTTCAACATTTTCGGCCGCATCGCCTGGGCGTCGTCATCCGACCACCTCGGACGCAAGAGCACCTATTTCATCTTCTTCATCCTCGGCGCCGCGCTTTATGTGCTGGCATCGTTCGCGGCGGACTGGAAGATTCTGGCGCTGTTCGTCGCCTGCATCTGCGTGATCGCATCCATGTACGGAGGCGGATTCGCAACCATTCCCGCCTATCTCGCTGACATGTTCGGCACGCAGTTCGTCGGCGCGATCCACGGCCGGCTGCTCACTGCATGGTCGACGGCGGGTATCGTCGGGCCCGTCATCGTCAACTACATGCACGACACGCGCCAAGCCTCCGGCATCGCGCCCGACCAGATCTACGGGCCCATCTTCTATACGCTGGCTGGGTTGCTGGTCGCCGGCTTCGTCGCCAACCTGCTGGTGCGCCCCGTCAACCACAAATGGCACATGAGCGGGGCGGACGTTGCCACCGAGCAGGCGAAGCACACCTTGTCGGCGACCCCGCACGCGACGGGGTCGTTCGGTATCGGCATGGGCGGTGTTACCTTCAAGGCCGTGCTGTTCTGGCTGCTCGTCGGCATCCCGCTCGCCTGGGGCGTTTGGAACACGGTCGAGAAGGCGCTGGTGCTGTTCGACTGACGATCGGCCGCTGCTGGCCGGCGGGCTTACCTGCAGCGCCGCAACCAGCGGCACAACGAGCTGCTTGGCGTCAATGCGTCCAGCTGCCGATGCGCCCGTATTTGAAGTTGTCGGCGTAGGACTTGCGGATCTGCCGACGCGGCAGCGGCTCAAACACCTGGTAGGCGAGTCCTTCGCGCTCGGCGTACGCGATCGCCTCCTCCTTAGTGTCGAAGGCGAGCTCGACCTCGGCCTTCATGTCACGCGAACTCGTCCATCCCATCAACGGGTCGATCTCGCGCGGGCTTGCGGGAGCGAACTCCAGCACCCAATCCTTGGTGCGGGCTTCCCCCGACTGCATCGCCGTGCGGGCCGGCTTAAAGATGCGCGCGATCATCTCAAGATCACTTTCATCGAAGCGTTCGGTTCTCGATGGTCGGGGCAGCGGAATTCGAACTCGCGACCCCCTTGCTCCCAAATTAAGCCGACCTCAGCCAAGCCGTTGTAGGGGCCAAGGAAAGGATTCGCAACGGCTCTGAAGGTCGGCGCAGCACGCATCGAATTGTAAAACCCAGCGTCCGTCCTTCACACCGATGAGAAGCGAAGGCCAAGATGGCGAAGCGCCGGCGCACCCTCGACCCTGATATGCCACCAAGTGCATCATGCGCTAGCAGCTCAAGGCCTTCCGCAGGAAGTTCCGACGCGATCCGCTCCGCTGCCAGGCCCCAATCAAGACGTACCTACTGAGATGTCAGAGGATAAGCTGCGCGGGGATTCGCGTCGCCCAGGCGTGGCCGCTGTCGTCAGCACGACATGAGCTTTCCGACTACATCACACGTGGCGGTGCTACTTACTCTTCCTTCCTAGTTTCTTCCGACCTCAAAAGCGCCCGCTCGACCGCCTCATCGCGGAGCTTGGCCCCGATCTTGCGGCCAACCGTCTTCACGAGCGCGCGGTGCCCGTGGTGGGCTGAGGTCTTGGCGGCGAGCCCCTTTGAGACAGCTCCCGCAGCCGCCTTGCCGAAAAGCGCAGCCAGGAAAAACGGAGCGGGCATAATTACCTCCAGATCGAATTGAGTTCTCGTTCGCGGCAATCTCAGTCTCAGATGGCAGGCTCAACCAGCGTGCTCTTACATATCTCGCGCCAACGCGATTTGGTGATGTGAGTCTTCGTGTCCCAGGCGGCCATGCACTCGGTCATATCCCGACCCGTAGCACCCAGAACCGCCGTTCCCCCGATGCTCGTGGGTATGGCTCCCGAATTGGTTGCGGTGAGCGGGACCCCATTCGCACCGGCGTTCGGCTGAAGCGGCGACGACACTGCGCCGGTGGCACTTGACACCTGCGGTCCCGTGGTCATCGGGGTGGTGGTCGCCCCGATTTGAGGCACAAAGGCCTGAGGGTCGATCGTCCTGTTTATATCTATCGTGCCGGGGTTCGACTGCCCGATCGAGACTGCGCCCCCTCTTGCTTGCGCCGCGGCCGGAGAAAAGACCAGCAAGGTCACGACAAGAAGACTGCGCGGAGATAGTTGGGTAAGCATCTGGCCCCCTCTTATCGATAGCCTGTTCTGGTCCTGCAGCAGTTTTCTGCCCCTCGTTCGGAACTCCGTCTGAACGATCCGTTCATCCGGCTTTCATGCTCGGTGCCTGGCGAGCGCTGCGACCATATCGGCAGGCGCTTACGTCAAGTTGACGGCTTGTGCCGCACAAACGAAACGAGCACCGACTTGCGACCGAGGCTGGGCTGGGCGGCCTATTGTTTGGCGGCGGCCGCAGCGGGGGCTTGCTCGATTTTCGAACACCAACCCAGGTTCACCGTCCAACATCCCTGACCTCGAGGCAGCGGATTGCCAGAGACATCCGTAGAGGTAACGCTGCTCACATATTTCTGCTTAAAGATCACGTTCAAAGAACAAGGTTCCGCAGAACCACTTGAGGATTGCGCTACATCGTAAGTCCATATCGTAGTGTACCCATCGTCATGTGTTCGAGTTGGCGTCCCCAAACATTCGCCGACTTGGGATTGGGGGTGACCTATTAGGTGCTGCTCGGATTCATCGAACGGGAACTGCTGCGTGGCGCAGCCTGGCAGCAGAAACACTTGACCTACAAGATATTGCGTCAACAGTTTGGGGAAGAACCGCAAGGCACCCCAAAGGCCGTCGCCGGTTCTGGCGCCGTACTGCGGCATTACGCTTCTCTCAAGCCGAAAGCTTCGAAACGGTGGTGGCGCTCGCCTTCCGTCGGCGATCAAAGAAAGCTCTCAGTCGTCCACCACTGCGTGAACTAGCGTAGCTGCATGATTTGGCGTAAATAATCCTTAGTAAACTGGAGTAGTCGCCGGAATGCTTTCCCACGCACTCCACCACTTCCTCGCCGACTACGGCTACTGGGCGCTCGCGCTCCTGATCGGGTTGGAGAGCATGGGAATTCCTCTCCCGGGCGAGACCGTCTTAATCATGGCATCGGTTCACGCCGGAGATCGAGGCGGCAACATTGCGGCGGTAATCGCCGCGGCCATGGCGGGCGCCGTTATCGGCGATAACCTGGGCTACCTGCTCGGTCGTCAGCTCGGCTTTCGATTTCTCCTGCTGTATGGACGCCAGTTAGGGTTCAGTGACGCGCGCATCAAGCTTGGGCAGTACCTGTTCATGAGGCATGGTACGAAAGTCGTCTTCTTCGGACGCTTCGTAGCGATCCTGCGCTGTCTGGCCGCCTTCCTGGCCGGCGTCAATCAAATGCCATGGCCGCGCTTTCTCCTTGCAAATGCCGCGGGTGCGGTCGTGTGGGCATCGGTTATTGGCTTGGGCGCATTCCTATTCGGCAGAGCCTTCCATCAAATCGTCGGTCCAATATCGCTCGCGATCTTCGTTCTTGCGACGATCGCACTCGTTTGGGGCTTCGTCTACCTGAGACGACACGAGGCTGCGTTGGAGGTGGAAGCTGAGCGAGTATTGCCTGGGCCCCTACGGATCCGCAGGCCAAGTTGATACAGACCTCGACGGCGCGGCCCGGCGCCGGCTAGAGGCGCAATGATGGGAGTGGACTGGCGTGCGACAGGGATGCCGCCGCCCCGGGTGTCCAATGCAGGGTGGTGATGGCGGCCAATGTAAAGCTGAGCGCGCCAGCGACCGCTAGAAGCGCGAGAATGAGCGCTATCGGTCGTTTGCTGTCGGATGATATTGATTGAGCCATGACGCGTTACCTCCTGCCGCACATGTATTGTCGCAAAGTGCTCGTCATAGCGTCTCGGCGCCCGGATCACTCACCGTTCATGCAAATTGATTAATTCGTGAAGGCAATCCGACCGCGTCAGATAGCCGGGAAGCAGGGAATACACCAAGAAGACAACTACAGTTAGATTCGCGGGGCCCTAGCCGCCAAATTCAGCCGCAGTCCTTCGGATCGCCGCATGATCTCATTTCTCACGAGCCTGCCGGTTTGGTTGTCGGGCCTGCTCCTCGTCGGCTTGACTACCGTACTGGCGATGATCGGCCCCAAGCTCGTGCGCCGGTACGTGACGCTCGAGGAGCTCAGCGCGAACAACGAGGTTGCCGGATTCAAATTTGCGGTCGTTGGCGTCCTCTATGCTGTCCTGCTTGCCTTCGCAATTATTGTTGTGTGGGAGAAGTTCAACGACGCAGAAAGCACAGTGGCTCGGGAAGCTGGCGCGGTGGCGACGATCTATCGGCTCTCCTATGGGATCGGGGATCAGCCCGGCTCTACCCTTCGAACAGCTCTGAACAAGTATCTCAAGACCACCGTCTCGGAGGATTGGCCGGCCATGGGACGTGGCGGGGAGAGTGACTCTGCGCGGCAGTCATTGGACGCCGTTTACGCGGCACTCCTTCCCTTCGTTCAGCAGCAAAGCGCACTAATGACCGAAGTCTTGCATCAGCTCGATATTGTGACGCAGGAGCGGCGTGCGCGGATCGTTGCCGCAGAAGGCACCGTTCCGGGGATCTTGTGGCCGGTCCTCTTCTGGGGTGCGGCTCTAACAATCGGGTTCACCTACTTCTTCGGCACCCAAAACTTGCGCGCTCAGACGCTCATGACCGGACTGCTGTCCATACTCATCTTCTCAGGACTTCTGATCATCATTGTTATCGACAAACCCTTTGCTGGCGTAGTGAAGGTGCAGCCAGACGCACTCGCCAAAGTTCTCGCCGAGTTTGGCGGCACAGAGGGCCATTAGACTTGCGCTGCACTTTCGATGGTGCCGCGTAACGTTGCTCGCCCTCGGCTGGCTTCCACCCTTGCGCCGCTGTCGCTGCGGGCTGCTGTCGGCGGAATGCTCATGCGCATCAAGCGAATGATGATCGAGGTGAGCCAAGTGTTGGTCGGGGCAGCGGGATTCGAACTCGCGACCCCTTGCTCCCAAAGCAAGTGCTCTACCAGGCTGAGCTATGCCCCGACTTGACCGGCCCGCTTTGTGTGCCGCTTCGCTCAACTCAGGTCAAGGGTGGCCGCCGCGGCGTATCTCCGGCGCCCTCAACGGGCGCCGAACAGCGGATGGCGTATGCGATCGCCGGGTTTCAGCCCCAGACGCCCGGCAGCGCCGCCCGCCATCTCGAGTACGGCCGAGACCTGCCCTTCCGAGCTGATGATCCGATCCGACAGCGGCTCCGCCCGCTGCTCGATGCGGTGCACGGTGCCGTCGGCGCGGATGAACACCATGTCGAGGGGGATGTACGTATTGTGCATCCACATGGTCACCTCCTGCGGCGCGCCGTAGGGGAAAAGCATACCCTGATTGTCTGCGAGCTCGGTGCGGAACATGAGGCCGAGCTCCTTCTCCTTCGGCGTCTCCGCCATCTCGACATCGATCGGCGTCTCTTGGCCCGCGCCGATGACGAGCCACAGCTTGTCGACCCGCATGCGGGCACAGACCGGCCCGGTGAGCACCACCAGCAGCGCGGCGACAGCGAAAAGCGGGGCCGCCCAAAGGACAGCCCCGCTCGGAATTCTCTGTTGTGTCGGTTCGCGCGCGGTCAATGCGTCGGCGGCAGCCCCGGCTGACCGTCGGGCCTCAGCTCCGCTGCCATGCACCCCTTCGACCCATGGCCCCAGCGCACGAGCACCATCTGGCCCGGGCGCAGCTCGGTGAAGCCGAAGCGGCGTAAGGTCTCCATGTGGACGAACACATCCGGTGTGCCCTCGCCCCGCGTCAGGAAGCCGAACCCGCGTACCCGGTTGAACCATTTCACCATCGCCCGCTCCCAGTCGCTCTCCGGCTGGACGATGACGTGCGTCCGCTGCGGCAGCTGCGATGGGTGGATTGCCGTGCTCTCGTCCATGCTGAGGATGCGGAACGCCTGCATGCCCTTCGGGCGTCGCAGCACCTCGCAGTGGACCCTAGCTCCCTCGTAGGCCGTTTGGTATCCCCCTGCGCGCAGGCAAGTGACGTGAAGAAGGATGTCGGCCAGCCCGTTGTCCGGGACTATGAAGCCATAACCCTTTGATGCGTCGAACCATTTAATGGACCCAACCACCTCGAAGACTTCGATTCCGGCCTCTTCGCCGTCGCGAACGCCCTCGATTGGTTGCTCGAATTGCGGAAAATCGGGACGCTTGGAATCCCCCATCTCGGTACCCCGCTACTGCTCAACGTTGCATGTGCTGCCTCGCAACTGACATGCCCGCGCGTGGTAGATTGCCCTCTCCCACAAACAGGCTCCGTCACGAAGCGGGGCGGAGAATATCATCAGTGGGCAGTGCCGCCAGCGGCATTATTCGGCCCACAACTTCCACTCCCCGACTCACACGCGATGTCCACATGATGGTGTTGGATAACACTATGAAATGGATGAAGGATTCCCTTGCCCGATTCGTCCCCAACATTCGCCAACGTCTTGCCGAAAAGCAGATGATTAGAGCCTTGGCACAGGCAATTAGCGTCCGCGGCAGAACGACTTGCCTGCACACTGATTTGCGTCGCCGCCGGATCGGCGCTTGCGGAGATTATTGGTATGACTCGCCCGCTACCGGACCGCGGGTCGGGGCGCTCCCCACCATCACCATCTCGCAAGCAACACGTCGTTCCAACAACTTCGGGCCAGGGAAAAAATTTCTATTCTGGGCCGCCCGAGGAATGTGATCCTATTCTTATTTGCGAGATAGGCTTTATGCGGGAACCTGTTTTCACTAAGTTGACCCTGTCAACCGCAAGGGATTCCAGATGCCGGCGAAGTCCTCAGCCGGGCGCGGCGCCAAACCGGCGTCCGGCGCCAAAAGCGTTTTGCGCTCCCCGTCCAAGGCCCGTGATACGCGCGGCCCAGGGGGGAGCCAAGGGCGGAGCGTTGCCGGTCTAGACCAGCGGCTCGCCGGGCTTGCAACCCTCGAAGCGCGCCTCCTGGAGATCGTTCGCACCATCCAGGGCCGTATCGCTTTCTCGACCAGCCTCGGACTCGAGGACCAGGCCATCCTGCACGCGATTGCCGGCAGCGGCGCCGCAATCGACGTGTTCACGCTCGACACCGGACGGCATTTCCCAGAGACGCTCGAGACGCTCGCAGCGAGCGAGCAGCGCTACGGCATCCGAATACACGTCGTCGCCCCCGACGCTAAGGAAGTGGAGGAGCTCGTCGCCCGCGACGGCGTCTTCGGCTTCCGGCTCGCGGTCGAGAACCGCAAGGCATGCTGCGAGGTGCGCAAGGTGCGCCCGTTGAAGCGCGCGCTCGCCGGCGCGGCCGGCTGGGTCACCGGTCTCAGGCGCGATCAATCGGCGGAGCGCGCGGCCGTGCCATTTGCCGCATGGGACGCCGACCATAAGCTCGTCAAGGTCAACCCCATCGCCGACTGGACGCTCGACCGGCTCGAGGCCTACGTCGCGGAGAATAAGGTGCCGCTCAATCCGCTGCACGCGAAGGGCTTCCCTTCGATCGGATGCCAGCCGTGCACGCGCGCTGTTCTGCCGGGCGAGGACATCCGAGCCGGACGCTGGTGGTGGGAAAACGAAGACGGCAAGGAATGCGGGCTGCACAATCGGCCTCGTAAACAGGAACCTGGCAAACAGGAAGAAGCAGCATGACCGCGGCGTTCTCCCACCTCGACGTGCTCGAATCCGAGGCGATCCACATCTTCCGCGAGGCGGCTGCGCAGTTCCGCAAGCCCGTGCTGCTCTATTCGATCGGCAAGGACTCGACCGTGCTTTTGCACCTCGCCCGCAAGGCGTTCTTTCCGCAGAAGCCGCCGTTCCCGCTGCTCCACATCGACACGACGTGGAAGTTCAAGGACATGATCGCGTTTCGCGACAAGACAGTGCGCGAATTCGGGCTCGACCTCATCGTCCACACCAACGAGGAAGGGTTGGCCCGCGGCATCAACCCCTTCGACTACTCGCCGTCCATCTATACGGATGTGATGAAGACGCAGCCGCTGAAGCAGGCGCTCGATCAGCACGGCTTCGACGCGGCGTTCGGCGGCGCCCGGCGCGACGAGGAAGGCTCGCGCGCCAAGGAGCGCGTGTTCTCGTTTCGCTCGCCCGGACACCGCTGGGACCCCCGCCGTCAACGGCCCGAGATGTGGAACCTCTTGAACGGCCGTCTCGGCGTCGGCGAGACCGCGCGTGTATTCCCGCTCTCCAACTGGACCGAGCGCGACGTCTGGCGCTACATCGCGCGCGAAGGCCTCGACGTGGTGCCGCTCTATTTCGCCGCACGGCGCCCCACTATCGTGCGCAACGGCCAACTTCTCGTCCTCGATGACGACCGCCTGCCCTTGCAGCCGGGAGAAGTTCCGCAAATGAAGCAGGTGCGCTTCCGCACGCTTGGCTGCTGGCCGCTGACGGCCGCCGTTCCCTCCTCGGCAAGCCGACATTGAAAGCCGTCGTCGCCGAGACGCTGAGCGCGCGCACCTCCGAGCGGCAGGGCCGCCTCATTGACCATGATCAAGCCGGCGCGATGGAGCGCAAGAAGCAGGAAGGCTATTTCTGATGACGGCGCTTTCCGCGATCCGCCTGCCGAAGACTGCCGCGCCGAGCCGGCGCAGGAGCTCAACGGCATTTTGCATCTGCTCACTTGCGGCTCGGTTGACGACGGCAAGTCGACGCTGATCGGCCGCCTCTTGTGGGATGCCTCCGATCTCTATGACGACCAGCGCGAGACGCTGAAGAAGTCGGGGCGCACCGCCGCGGGCAGCGCACACCCGGATTTCAGCCTGCTCGTCGACGGTCTCGTCGCCGAGCGCGAGCAGGGCATCACTATCGACATCGCCTGGCGCTATTTCGACACCGATACGCGCCGCTTCGTCATTATCGACAGCCCCGGGCATGAACAGTACACGCGCAACATGGCGACGGGCGCCTCGCATGCCGACGTCGCTATCATGCTCGTCGACGCGCGCCACGGCGTGAAGCGGCAGACCCGCCGCCATGCTGCGATCCTCGACATCGTCGGCGTGAAGCGCGTGTCCTCGCCGTCAACAAGATGGACCTTGTCGACTGGTCCCAGGAGCGCTTCCGCGCGATCGAGGCCGACTTCCGCGAGCTTACGCTGCGGTTTGGCTTCCGCGACGCGGTTGCTATTCCTGTTTCCGCCGTTAGCGGCGACAACGTCGCGCGGCGCTCCGACATCATGCCCTGGTACACCGGGCCCTACCTGCTCGAGCACCTCGAGCGCATCCCAGCCCGCGACACTACTCCGTCGGGGCCGTTCCGGCTCCCGGTGCAGACCGTGCTGCGCGACGGGCTCGATTTCCGCGGGCTCGCCGGCACCGTTAGCTCGGGCCGCGTTTGCGTCGGCGACCGCATCACGGATGCGTTGAGCGGAAAGAGCGCGCACGTCCTGCGCATCGCCACCATGGGCCGCGATCTGGAGTTCGCCCAGCAGGGTCAGGCGGTGGCGCTGCAGCTCGATACCGATATCGACGTCGCGCGGGGCGCTGTTCTTGCGACCCCTGACACCCAGCCGACGGTGGCGACGCGCATCGAGGCGCGCCTCGTGTGGTTGTGGGAGACCCCGTTCGATCCGCGCGCCGGCTACCTCTTGCGCACGGCGACCGACCTCGCGCCAATTTCGTCCATCAACATCAAGTCGCTGCTCGATCTGGAAACGCTCGCCGCGCAGCCGGCGCATGGAGCCTCCGTCAACGATATCGCCATTGCCGAGATCACGCTCGGCCGCCCCGTGGCGGTCGATGCCTTCGCCGCCATCCCCGGCACCGGCACGTTCTTGATCATAGACGCCACAACCGGGGCCTCCGTTGCCGGCGGCGTCATCTCCAGCGCGGCCAACGGGGGAGCGGCGGATGCAGCCTCCATCTTCCGGCTTACCCGGGAGATGCTCGAAAAGGGGATTTGCCGCGACCTGGGCCGCGGCGAGGACGACAGGCACGAGTTCCAGCGCCGCGCCAACGAGGCGGCTCTGCTGCTGCGCGCGGCCGGGGTCGACGTCAAGCTTGAGCTTTAGGACTAAGGGGCAAGCGCGAGCTTAAGGCGCGGACACTCCTTCCGCTTTCCTGGCAGCTCTTTCCAATATAACAGAAAACGGTCCGCCTCCGCCGCGGGCGAACGAGCGTAAGAGCCCTGTCCGTTATGGTAGAGATCTCCGCCTCCTGGCCTCTCATCATTTGCGGCGGATTTGCCGTCGGGTTCCTCGTGGGGCTGACCGGGGTCGGGGCCGGCTCGCTGATGACACCTTTCCTAATCTCGGGCATCGGCGTGTCCCCCGTGCTCGCCGTCGGCACCGACCTCCTCTTTGCCTCGATAACGAAGGCGAGCGCGGCCTGGCGCCATCACGCACTCGGCAATGTCGACTGGCCAATCGTGCGTTGGCTCGCGGCGGGCAGCCTGCCCGGTGCGCTCGTCATGCTCGCCTGGATCTACTACGCAGCCCCCGACACACAGATACTGGCGATGCTCATCCGCAAAATCCTGGCGGGAGCGCTCGTCGTCAGCGCCACGGCCGTTGCCAGCTACCCGCTGCTGAAACGCTACGCGATGCGCTCAGCCGACGCTTCTGTCCCGACGGTGGTGCGCCGCGGTCCGACGCTCCTGCTTGGCCTCGTGCTCGGCGTGCTGGTGGCGCTGACCTCGGTCGGGGCCGGCGCCATCGGCGTCGTGGCGCTGACGGCGCTCTACCACTCGCTGTCGGCGCGGCGCCTCGTCGGCACCGATATCGTGCACGCGATCCCGCTCACGTTCCTCGCCGGCATGAGCCACTTCAGCATGGGCAACGTGGATTTGCGCATCCTCGGCATCCTGCTTATCGGCTCGGTGCCCGGGATCGCGCTCGGATCGCGCATCACCGGCCTGGTTCCTGACTGGTTCCTACGCATCACCCTTGCGATCGTGCTGCTGTGGGCGGCCTACTCGCTCGTGATGACCGCCCAGCACTGAAGCTGCACGACCCCGGCATCGGTAGCGCTGTCAGCTCGCGGCCTTCACCGGCTTTACGTCGGCGTGGAAGGTGTTGCCGGCCGTGGTCGGTCGGACGTAGCCGGCGCGGATCGTGAAATCGCCGAAGCGCTCGCCCTCATCGCGCTCCTTAGCGTAGTGCGCGAACATCGGCGCCAACAGCCGCACGATCTGCCCCCCGTTCACATCCTCGGCGTAGAGCTTGTTGAGCCGCGAGCCATCGAACGCCGCGCCCAGATAGAGATTGTAGAGGCCCGGGTTACGGCCGACGAGGCCGATCTCGGCCAGATACGGCCGGGCGCAGCCGTTAGGACAGCCGGTCATGCGGATGACGATGTCGTCGTCCTCGAGGCCGGCCTTCTCGGTCAGCTCCTCGAGCGCGGTGATGAGATCGGGGAGGAAGCGCTCGCTCTCGGCCAGCGCCAGCCCGCACGTCGGCAGCGCGACGCACGCCATGCTGTTGCGGCGCAGGGCGGAGGACGCGAACGGCGTGACGCCGTGCTGCTTCAGAACGGCCTCGACCTTCGGCTTGGCCTTCGCCGTGACATTGGCAATGATGAGGTTCTGGTTACCGGTCAGCACGAAGGCGCCGGTGTGAAACTCAGCGATCTCCCGCAGCGCCGTGCGAAGTGCGTGCCCCGGAGTATCCTTGATGCGCCCGTTCTCGATGAAGAGGGTAAGGTGCCACTTCTTGTCGGGGCCCTGCTCCCAGCCGATCTTGTCGCCGGTCGAGTCGAACTTGAAGGGACGTGGCTTGCCGAGTTTGTAGCCGAGGCGGCGCTCGACCTCGGCGCGGAAGTTGTCGAGCCCGCGGTCCTCGATCGTGTATTTGAGGCGCGCGCGCTTGCGATTCTCGCGGTTGCCCCAGTCGCGCTGCACCGTCACGATCTTCTCGGCCACATCGACGGCCTGCTCGGGCGTGCAAAAGCCGAGGAGATCGGCCGTGCGCGGAAACGTGTCGGTCTCCCCGTGCGTCATGCCCATGCCGCCGCCGACCGTGACGTTGTAGCCTACGACCTTGCCCTTCTCGATGATCGCGATGTAGCCGAGGTCGTGCGCGAAGATGTCGACGTCGTTCGACGGCGGCACGGCGATCACGATCTTGAATTTGCGCGGCAGGTAGTGCGTGCCGTAGATCGGCTCCTGCTCCTTCTTGGCCGCACCGCTCCTGTCGACGACGAGGTTGCCGTCGAGCCAGATCTCGTGGTAGGCGCCGGTCTGCGGCAGAAGGTGCTTGCTCACCTCGACCGCAAGCTCGTGCGCGGCAGCGTGCGCCTTCGACAGATATGGATTGGCGACCGCCATGACGTTGCGGTTCACGTCGCCGCAGGCGGCAAGCGTATCCAAGCAGAGCCGCATTGATGGCCTGCATGGTGCGCTTCATGTTCGACTTGATGACGCCGTGGAACTGGAACGTCTGCCGCGTCGTCAGCCGCAGCGTGCTGTTGGCGTAGGTGCCCGCGACGGCGTCGAGCTGAAGCCACTGCTTCGGCGTGGCGACGCCGCCCGGCAAACGCAGGCGGATCATGAAGCTGTAGGCCTTCTCCAGCTTCTTCTTGGCGCGCTCGGGCCGCAGGTCGCGGTCGTCCTGTAGGTAGGTGCCGTGGAACTTGGTGAGCTGCGCATCGTCCTCGGAGATGGCGCCGGTCGCCACGTCGGCGAGCCCCTCCGCGATGGTGCCGCGCAGAAAGCGGCTCTCTTCCTTGATGAATTCGTTGCGCGAGCGCTTGTCCGTCATTGTTTCCAGCTCTTCGCTCAGTAAACGTCGCGCTGATAGCGCCCGGCCTTGGCAAGCTCCTTGAGCTTGGCGCGGCCCGCTTCCTCATCGCCGCGCGCGGCCTCGGCGAGGATGCGCACGAGCATCACGTCGACGTCGCGGCCCATGCCCTTCTCGTCGCCGCAGACGTAGATGTGCGTGCCCTCCTCGATCCATTTCAAGAGCTCGGCGCGGCGCTCCCACAGCCGCTGCTGCACGTAGATCTTCTCCGGCTGATCGCGCGAGAAGGCGACATCGATGCGCGACAGCGCGCCACTCGTGAGGTGCTCCTGCCATTCGAGCTGGTAAAGGAAGTCGTGGGTGTAATTGCGCTCGCCGAACACGAGCCAGCTCTTGCCCTTGGCGCCCTGCTCGACGCGTTCCTCGAGGAACGCGCGGTAGGGCGCCACGCCGGTGCCAGCGCCGATCATGACGATCGGCCGCGCGGTATCCTCGGGCAGGCGGAAATGACGGTTGGGTTTGACGTAGATGCGCACTTTGTCGCCGATGCGGCTGCGGTCGGCGAGGTAGGTGGAAGCGACGCCCTTGCGCTTCTTCCCGTGCGACTCCCAGCGCACCGTGCCGACGAGCAAGTGCGCCTCGCCGGGATGCGCAGCAAGGCTTGACGCGACCGAGTAGAGGCGCCCCGGCAGCGGACGCAAGAGGCCGAAGAGCTGCGCAGGCGCAAGCTTCTCGGGGTAGGTCTCGAACAGATCGATGAGCTGCCGGTCGGCCGCGAATTCGGCAAACGCCTTGGGATCGGCGAGCTTTGCCACGTCGCCGCGGCCCGTGAGCTTGGCGTAGGACTCGACCAGATTGCGCGACAGGGTCGTCACATCGAAGCTCTGGCGCAGCTTTTGCACGACGCTACCCTCAGCCCCGAGCCCAACCGCCTCCGCGAGCTCCAGCGCCAGCGCCGGATCGTTCTCGGGCAGCACACCGATGGAGTTGCCCGGCAGATACGTAAAGCCGGGAGCGTCCGCGGCGATCTCGACGTGCCAGGTCTCGCGTGTCGAGCCGGTACCGTTGAGATTGATGAGCGCAGCGATCTCGCCCTCGATCGGGCTCTCAGCCGTGAACGCTGGCTCGTCGTCGTCGGAGGGTTGTGCGGCGAGCTTGAAATCGACGTGCACTACCGTGGTCGACGCGCCGGCATCCGCCGGAGCGAGTTTGGCGAGCGCACCCTCCGTCCACTCGGCGGCCTTCTTGGCGAAGTCGAGGTCGAGGTCGATGCGGTCGGCGGCGCGGGTGGCACCCAGCGCCTCGAGGCGTGCATCGATCGCCTTGCCGATGGCGCAGAACTGCGCGTACGCGGTGTCGCCGAGCGCCAGCACGGCAAAGCGCACGTTCTTGTCGAGGCGCGGCGCGCCATCGCCCATCAGCGCATTATAGAAGTCGACGGCGCGGCCCGGCGGGTCGCCCTCGCCCCAGGTCGAGGCGAACACCATCAGGTTCTTCGCCTTGCTGAGCACGGTCATGTCGGCGTCGGCCATGTCGTAGACGCGCGCGTCGAGACCGTGCTTCTGCGCAAGCTTCTTGGTCTTGAGCGCCAACGCTTCCGCGTTGCCGCTCTCGCTGCCGTACAGCACGGTCAGCGGCTGCCGGGTCTTCGGCGGCGCGACGGCTTGCGGCAACTGCTGGCCGCCCTGGGCCGCCTCGTAGCCGGCAAAAAAGCCCGCGAGCCAGCTCCGCTGCTGTGCAGTCGTGCGCGAGACGACGCCGTTCAATGTATCGATGTCCTCCGGCGAGAACGGTGCATTTCGCGGAAGCAGCGGTGCGGCGGTCACGTGCGCCTCCTTGCCATCGTCAAATCCTTCAACGCCCGAAGCCTATCAGCTTCGGTGCGTTGCGTTAGCCTTGCGGCGCCAGGCGCCTCTCGGTGTGTCTGGCTTCCCCCGAAAGCGCCGGCTCGTAGAGCTCCAACCGGTCGGGCGGCGACAGCCCGGCCACGGCCCAGTCGAGTCCCACGAAGATGATCGCGGGGCCCTTGACGCCCAAGTCCTCGATGGCGCGACCGAGGTGGCCGAGCTCGGTTGCAATGACCCGCTCGCTCGCGAGCGATCCGTTCTCGACAATCACCACCGCCGTGCGCGGACCCGCTCCGGCGGCGAGCAGCTTGTCGCGGAAGTGGCCCGAGCTGCGCACGCCCATATAGATGGCGAAGGCCTGCCCTGGTTTCGCCAGCGCGCCCCAATCGAGGTCGAAGGCGCCGTCGGCGGAGGCTCCTGTGACCACCGCGAACTGGCGTACCTTCTGGCGCAGAGTGAGCGGCAGCCCGATGCCGGCAGCGCACGCATGCGCCGCCGTGACGCCCGGGACCACCTCGACGGAAATGCCCGCCGCACGCACGGCGGCCATCTCCTCCGCGGCGCGTCCGAACACGAAGGCGTCGCCGCCTTTCAGGCGGGCAACGCGTTGCCCCTTCAGCGCCTCGCGTACAAGAATGCGGTTGATGTCGTCCTGCGCGACAGACGGGCCTTCGGGCTCCTTGCCGACGTCGATGCGGATCGCGTCGCGGCGCGCGTATTCGAGAATGGCTGGATTGACCAAACGGTCCACCACAAGAACATCCGCCTCTTGCAGGCGCTGCTGCGCCTTGAGGGTGAGCAGATCGGGATCGCCCGGCCCGCAACCGATGAGCACCACGCTGCCCGCGGGCCGCGTCTCCGCGCGGGCTGCTTGAAGTTGGCGCTCGAACTCGCGCTCGGCCGCAGGAGCTTCGCCCCGCAGTACGGAAGAGCGCCATACGCCATGCAGGAGGGTCTCCCACAGCCGCCGCCGCGCGGCCGGATCGGCGAGCGCTTCCTGCACCCGGTGCCGAAGCACCATCGCGCCCTCGGCGACGCGACCGAAGTTTGCCGGCAACCAGGCTTCGATCTTAGCCTTGATCTCGCGGGCGAGGATGGGCGCGGCGCCCTCGGTGCCGATGGCGACCACCACGGGATCGCGGTCGACGATCGCCGGCATGATGAAAGTGCTCTCGGCCGGGCCATCGACTACGTTGTGCGGGATGCCCTGCACTCTTGCCGCCAGCGCGACTTGCGAATTGACGGCGGCGGCATCGGCAGCGGCAAAAGCCATGAGCACGCCGGCGAGGTCGGCGGGAACGAAGGTCCGGCCGATTAGCGTTACCGCCCGCTCACGCGCGAGCTCCTTGATACCGGCATCGAACTCGGGCGCCACCATGCGGATGCGCGCCCTCGACTTGGCGAGGAGGCGCAACTTCTGTAGCGCCTTCTCGCCGCCGCCGACGATCAGGACTTCGCCGCCGTCGAGATCGACGAAGATGGGGAAGTACCGCAAGAGCTGGCCTTTCGCTGCGCGTTAAGCTTGCGCATTCAGTGACCGAGGGGAGGGGCGGCAAGGCTTCCGCAGCGCATGCCGCCCTGCCGGGTTTTATAAGATACCGAAGTACAATTTTCTATTGCCGCGCGTCCTCTCGAAGGAAATAAGAACCGAATTCTGCCAAAACCCGGCGCGCGAGAAGTGCTTTCCCTCAATCCGAGGTTTTGACTGCTCCAGCCGAAGTGCGTTTCGCTTGCCTCGCCATGCTTGTCCAAGAGCGGGACCCGCACCGTATGCATCTCCTTCGCGTTGCCCTCGGCGCACCAGCGGGACGACGAGGTTGCAGCGCACACTATTCAGTATGCAAACCATGGAGCAATCGCGATGGCAAGATTGCGTCGCGCAAGACCTCTCGAAGCATACCTCACGGCCACGTCGAGCAACCTCGGAACGCGCGCCCAGACACGAGTTTGTGAGCCAGTTTTGACTTGCCGCTCGAAGTGGAGGTGTGGTCTATAACGCCCACGGCGGTCCGGACTTGACTATCTCGTCCCGATCCGCAGACTGGGGTGGCACTTCACCAAAAGAAAGTGTCCGTTCCAGTGGGTGGACCCTCGGCGGGGCCATCTGTAGTGGAAGGCAACTTGCCGAATTAGGAGGAACGTTATGAAGGTTTGGACCAAGCCCGCAGTTCGTGAGCAGGAAGTCGGCCTCGAGGTCACCTCGTATCTGCCGGCCGAGATCGACATCATCTAACGACTGTCGATCAACTCACCTACTCTGTGAGTTTCCGACGACGGCGGTCGACACATCGACCGCCGTTGTCATTTCCAGGCGTCGGCGCGCCCCCAACTCGACGATTCCATGATCATCAAGGTTCTGGGGTCAGCTGCAGGCGGCGGCTTTCCGCAATGGAATTGCAACTGCCATAACTGCGTAGCAGTCCGCACAGGCGCCCCCGGTTTCAAAGCCCGCACGCAATCGTCCCTCGCAGTCAGTCGCGACGGAATGAGCTGGGCATTGCTCAACGCCTCGCCCGACCTGCGCCAGCAGCTCGAGCGCACCCCAGCCCTTCACGCCGATGCGCGGCTCGGGCTCCGCCACAGCCCCATTAAGGCCGCCGTCCTCACCAACGGCGACGTCGACCACATCATTGGCCTCATCAACCTGCGCGAGGCGCAAGCCTTCTCGGTCTACGGCACACGCCGCGTGCTCGACATCCTGAAGTCGAACACGGTGTTCCAGGTGCTGGCCGAGCCGTTGGTGCCGCGTATCACGTTGGCGCTCGATCAGCCGACGCCACTCCAGGGCGCCGGCACCGACCTCGGCCTCACCGTCGAGGCGTTCGCCGTGCCGGGCAAGGTCGCGCTCTATCTGGAGGACGCCTCCGCCGGCAAGAACCTCGGCACCCAGGAAGGCGACACCATCGGCCTCAAGGTGACCGATCCGGCGGCCAAGACCGCCTTCTTCTATATCCCGGGCTGCGCTGAGATCGACGAGCGCCTCTCCCAGCGCCTCAAGGGCGCCTCCGTCGTCTTCTTCGACGGCACCCTCTTCACCGACGACGAGATGATCGAGCAGGGCCTCCTCAGCAAGACGGGCGCCCGCATGGGTCACATCAGCATGTCCGGGCCTTCAGGATCGATCTCCGCCTTCTCGAAACTGGGGGTGGGAAGGCTCATATATGTTCACATCAACAATTCGAATCCGGCGCTAGACGAGAACTCGGCGGCGCGAAAATCGATCGAAGGGGCCGGTTGGGAAGTTGGATACGACGGACTGGAGGTACGCCTATGACTGGACCGGTAAGCCTTGAGCGCAAGAGCGCCGTACGCAAATTAGACGAGCCGATGAGCCGCGCGGAGTTCGAAGCCGCGATCCGCGCGGTGGGAGCTGAACGCTACCACGACAAGCACCCATTCCATCACATGCTGCATGGCGGCAAGCTGAAGAAGCCCCAGGTGCAGGCCTGGGCGCTCAACCGCTACTGCTACCAGGCTGCCGTCCCGCGCAAGGACGCCGCCCTCATCAGCCGCCTCTATGACCGCGAGCTGCGCCGCGAGTGGTTGCACCGCGTCCTCGACCACGACGGCTATGCCGAGGAGGAAGGCGGCATCGAGCGTTGGCTGGTCCTGACCGATGGGCTCGGCCTCAACCGCGACTACGTCATCTCCATGAAGGGAGCCCTGCCGGCGACGCGCTTTGCGGTGGAATCCTACGTCACCTTCGTGCGTGAGCAGCCCATCACGGTCGCGGTCGCCTCCTCGCTCACCGAGCTCTTTGCGCCCAAGATCCACAAGGAGCGCATCGCGGGCATGCTCGAGAACTACGACTTCATCGACGACAAGGTGATGGCCTACTTCAAGCGCCGGCTCACGCAGGCGCCCCGCGATGCCGACTTCGCCTTGAAGTATGTCCTCGACAACGCCAAGGCGCGCGAGGAGCAGGAAGCCTGCGTCGACGCCGTCCGCTTCAAGTGCAACGTGCTTTGGGTGCAGCTCGACGCGCTGGAGCATGCCTACGTCGAGGGCCACATTCCGCCGGGAGCCTTCCGGCCAGAGGCCCAAAATGGTTGAAGCACCGCCACGCGTGCGCGCGATCGTGACCGCCGCAACGCGGCCGGCTCTGCCCCCGCACATCAAGCTGCGTCACGACGCTGGCCGTGGCAAGTGGCTGGTTCTGGCACCCGAGCGCATCTTCGAGCCCGACGAGGTCGCTGTCGCAGTTTTGAAGCTTTGTGATGGGGCGCGCTCGGTCGACGACATCGCGGGCGAGCTCGCAAAAGAGTATAATGCGCCAAAACAGGAGATCATCGCCGACATCGTCGCGATGCTCCAGGATCTCGCCGACAAGGGAGTAGTGACGGCATGAACCAAATTGCCCCTACCCATGTAAAGGAAGCTACCGTGACGATGGATGCCGGCGAGATGCGCTGCGACTCCGCGGCCGCGCCCGAGCAGGTGGATCTTGCATGCGCCCGCGCACCGATCGGCCTGCTCGCCGAGCTGACCCACCGCTGCCCGCTGCAGTGCCCGTACTGCTCCAACCCGCTGGAGCTCGAGCGCGTCAACACCGAGCTCACCACCGAGGAATGGCAGCGGGTCATGCGCCAGGCAGCCCAGCTCGGCATCCTGCAGATCCACCTATCCGGCGGCGAGCCGACGGTTCGGCGAGACCTCGAGGAGATCATCAAAGCTGCCGCCGACGCCGGTCTCTACACCAACCTCATCACCGCCGCCGTGCTTCTGACGCGCGAGCGGCTCGTGAAGCTAAAGGAAGCCGGTCTCGACCACGTACAGATTTCCATCCAGGACGTCGGTTCCGCCGCCGATAACGCCGATCGCATCGCCGGCTACAAGGGCGGCAGCGCGAAAAAGAGGATCGTCGCCGGCTGGGTGCGCGAGCTCGGCATGCCGCTTACAATCAACGCGCCCATCCACCGCCATAACATCAAGAGCGTCGAGGCGATCATCGACTATGCGGTCGAGCTCGGCGCGGGTCGCGTCGAGATCGCCCACGTCCAGTACTATGCCTGGGCACTCAAGAACCGCGCTGCGCTGATGCCCACGCGCGAGGACTTCATGACCGCGGCCAAGGTCACCGAGAAGGCGCGCGAGCGCTTAAAGGGCATCATCGTCATCGACATGGTCGTGCCCGACTACTACGCCAAGTTCCCCAAGCCCTGCATGGGCGGCTGGGGACGCGGCATCATCAACGTGACACCGCAGGGGCGCGTGCTTCCCTGTCACGCGGCGGAATTGATCAAGGGTCTCGAGTTCGACAACGTGCGCGACAAACCCCTGGGTGAGATCTGGCTCACCGGTCAGGCCTTCCAGAAGTACCGCGGCACGAGCTGGATGAAGGAGCCTTGCCGCACCTGCCCGCGGCGCGAGATCGACTTTGGCGGCTGTCGCTGCCAGGCCTTCGCGCTGACGGGGGACGCGGCCAATACCGACCCCGCCTGCTCGCTCTCGCCGATGCATTCTGAGTGGGCGAAGGTGGCGGAGGTCGAGTCTCACCTCGCCTCCCCGGAGTTCATCTACCGGCGTCCGGGCGGCGCCTCCCCTAAACCCTCCAAGGAGAAAATTCCGGCTCCGACCGAGGCTTAGCTTACCCCGCGTTACCCCGGACGGTTGCGCCGACGCACCCGCTTAGCCACGGGGTGCGGCATCGTGTTCAGTCCAAGTTCAGAAACTTCTTGGCAGACTCCCGATTGGCATAAGAAGATGGCCGTCGCGCTTCACCGCGGTTCGGGAACAATAGGGAAGGAAACGAGTATGTTCAGGTTGGTTGTCGCAGCAGGCGCCATGCTTGCGTTGCCGACGCTCGCATTGGCTCAGGATGCGGAGGCCGGTAAGAAGGTCTTCCAAAAGTGCGCGCCGTGTCATTCGATCGGCCCAGGAGCCACGAACAAGGTTGGCCCCAACCTCAATGGCGTGATCGGCCGCAAGGCCGGAACGGAAGATGGCTTCTCCTATTCGGACGCCATGAAGGGCGCCGGCTGGGTGTGGGACGAGGCCACCTTCAAGGAATACATCACCGACCCCAAGAAGAAGGTTCCCGGCAACAAGATGCTGTTCCCCGGTGTCAAGGACGAGCTCGAGCGCGACGACCTTTTCGCCTATCTCAATTCGTTCGCGGCCGACGGCAGCCCGAAGAAATAGCGATCGCGAGCATTCCGATTGATAAGCGCCGCGGGCTCGAGTCCGCGGCGCCTTGCATTTGCGGATCACGCGAGTGGTCGCACGCCGCTCTTTTCGACGACGCCGAAAAGCTCGCGCACGCTTTTTCCTTGCACGATAATATGGGGCGCTATGTCCATCAGCGGGGCCAGCACGAAGGCGCGCTCGCCCATGTGCGGATGCGGCAGCACCAGGTCGGGCTCGCGCAGCACGCTGTCACGGTAGATCAGCAGATCGAGATCGATAACGCGCGGGCCCCACTTTTCCGTGGCGACGCGCCCCATGCGCCGCTCGATGTCTTTGCAGCGGACGAGCAGCTCGCGCGGCGACAGTTTCGTCGCCACCGCAATGCACGCATTCACGAACCAGTCCTGATCGAGCTTGCCCCATGGGTCGGTGGCGAAATTGCGCGAGCGGCGCACGACGCGGATATCGCCGCCCTGCCCCAGGAGCTCGATCGCCTGGTCGATGTTGCCGGTCTTGTCGCCGAGGTTGGACCCCAACGCTATGATGCAGTCGAAGCCGGCCGCGTCGCCTTTACGAGCCGTCATCGTCTGCCGCTCGCCACGTGTGAGGAACCGCGAAGAAATCGCGAAGCTCAGTCATACTTGATGTAGGCGAAGCGGGCGTCGCCGGCCGGCGTGCCTTCGAGCCCGCGCCCTTCCTTGCCGGGCTGCCAGTGCACGACCTCCTCGATCTTCGTGGCAAGCTCGAGATCCTTGGGCGTTATGCCTTTGGCCGTGTGCGTCATAAGGCGCACTTCGACCCAGGCGTAGGAGGCGGTGATATCGGGGTGGTGCCAAGCCGCCTCCGCGAGATGACCGACCGTGTTGATCACCATCAGCGTGCCCTTCCAGCTTCCCGTCTTGTATGTTCTCCTAATCCAGCCATCCTCGAGGCGCCACCTGGGCAAGTTCTTCTGAAGCCATGCCGTGACCTCGGCATCAGGCATGGGCTTTTCGCGTTCCGCCGCCATATAGTCGTCTCCTCGCCTTTTGCGACCACACTCCCTAGGTTCACCGTAATGCCTCTGGCCGGCGCAACGCAAACTCACTTGCCTTCGGACGGGACGCCCGCTCGGGCGCGCGCGCGGCCTGCCGCCGAAGCCGTGCGCGTCGTCGCGCCGGCGCGACTGCACTTGGGCTTCCTCGACCTCAACGGCGGCTTGGGGCGGCGGTTCGGCAGCATTGGGCTTGCCATCGACAGTCCGGCCACGGAGCTTGTGCTTTCGCGCGGTCGGTCGTTCAATGCCGAGGGGCCGGACCGGCGCCGAGCGCTCGAGACGTTGAGGCGTGTTGCGCAATCCTATTCCCTCGGCGGCCCTTACCAGCTCGACATCCGTTCTGCCATCCCCTCCCACGCCGGCCTCGGCTCCGGCACCCAGCTCGCCCTCGCCGTCGCCGCCGCTATGACCGCGCTCGAAGGGCTCGATCACAGCGCCGGCGCGCTTGCCGAGCTCACGAACCGCGGCGCGCGCTCGGCCATCGGCATGGCGGCCTTCGAGCACGGCGGCTTCATCGTCGACGGTGGACGCGGGACCCAAGATCGCGCGCCCCCCATCCTCATACGCACCGACTTTCCGGAGTCCTGGCGCATCCTCCTGATCATCGATCCGCGCACTTCCGGTGTTCATGGTGAAGCAGAGGCTAAGGCGTTCGCCGAACTACCTCCCTTATCCGACAGCGCAGCAGCACACGTCTGCCGCCTGGTGCTGATGCAGCTCGTGCCTGGTCTCATGGAAGCCGACATTGAAACCTTCGGCACCGCAATAACCGAGATCCAAACGATCGTGGGCGGCCATTTTGCGAGTGCTCAAGGCGGCAGCCCGTGGGCCAGTGCAGCCGTCGGTCGCACCGCCCGGGCCTTGAAGGAGAGGGGTGCGTTCGGTATCGGCCAAAGCTCGTGGGGACCCACGGGGTTTGCTTACATCTCTTCTGAAGAAAGTGCTGAACGCCTCTATGATTCTTTAATTGAAGCCGCTAGAGCCGATGGGGTCGAAATTCTGATCGCTAAGGGGCGCAACCGGGGCGCCTCGGTTGAGCGAATTGCGGGCACGGAAAACTAAGCAGCGAGGAAAACAAGAAATGAGCGACGCCATACCGATCCTGCACATGCTTTCGCCGCAAAAGCACATGAGCCCGTTCGACGTGAACATGGCCGCAGATGCCGGTTACAAGGTGATCGTTCCCTACATCAACGTGACACTCGAGGAAGTGACGGGGCTCACACAGGACGCCATCTTCTCTCGCCCCCCCGACAGCGGAGTTCGCACCGGCATCTTCATCGGCGGCAAGGACGCCATTCTCGCGCTCGACATGATGGACGCCGCGAAGAAGGCTTTGGTGCCACCCTTCGAGCTTTCGACGTTCGCCGATCCCGCGGGCTCGTTCACGACCGCCGCCGCCATGGTGGCCTGCGTCGAGCGCGTCCTGCGTACGAAATTCAACCGCGGCTGGAAGGGCATGCGCGTTGCCGTCTTCGGCGCGACCGGCGTAGTGGGCTTCGCCTCCTCCATCATCGCGGCGCTCGAGGGCGCGCAGGTGACGCTCGTCGCGCACCGCGGCTTCGACCGCGTGATCAAGTCGGCCGAGATCTCCAAGCAACGCTTCGGCGTCGATCTTATCCCCAAATCGGGTGAAACCCCGGAGCAGAAGACGGCGATCATCGCTGACGCGGAGGTGATCTTCGCCGCCGCCGCCGCCGGCGTGCGCGTGATCAGCGCCGCCGACAAGGCACAAGCCAAGAACCTGCTCGTCGTCGCCGACGTCAACGCCGTGCCCCCGCCGGGCGTGGAAGGCATGGAGCTGTTCATGGACGGCGCGCCACTCCCCGGGTGCAACGCCCTCGGCGTCGGACCGCTCGCCATCGGCGACGTGAAGTACAAGACGGAGTCGGGGCTGTTCAAGCGCATGATCGCCGGGCCCAAGCCTGTGCACTACGACTTCCGCGACGCCTTCCAACTGGCGCGGACCTTCACGACTTGACGGAAGCGAGTGTCCTCATCGCCGCGCTGACCGGGCGGGCGCTGGCCGCAAGCGCCCGGCGCGCGGGTTTCGTTCCGTTGGTCGTCGATGCGTTCGGCGATGCGGATATGCGCGAGCACGCCGCCGAATATACCTGCCTTCGCGAAGCGACGCGGACCGGTTTCCGCGCGCCCCCGTTGCTGGCGTCCCTCGGAGCGTTGGCGGCGAAGGCCCCGCAGCCGCCGGTCGGGCTCGTGTTGGGGTCGGGCTTCGAGGACACGCCGAAGCTCGTCGCCACGCTGGCCCGCCACTACCCGCTCATCGGCAGCGGCGGCGATGCGATCGGGCGCGCGAAGCACCCGGCTTCGTTTTTCCCGCTGCTCGATCGTTTCGCAATTCCCCATCCCGAGACCCGCCTCGATCCACCGCGCGACCCGGAAGGCTGGCTGTCAAAGCGCATCGGCGGCAGCGGCGGCGCGCACGTTCTCCCCTGCGTGGCGGCCAAGACTCACCGCGGCCGCTACTACCAGCGCCGCATGGAGGGGATGCCCGTCTCGCTGCTCGCCGTGGCCGCGCGCAGCGCAACCCATCTCGTCGGCTTCAGCCGCCAATGGATCGTCGGCGGCAGCGTCCGCCCCTACCGCTACGGCGGCGCAACAGGTCCCGCGGCCCTCGGACCTGGCGTCGAAGAGTGCATGGGCGCCGCGGCCGAGACCGTGTGCCGCGAACTCGATCTCGTCGGCCTCGTCTCCTTCGATTTCCTGTTGGCGAACGGTGTCCCCTACCTGCTTGAGGTGAACCCCCGCCCAGGGGCAACCATCGATGTTTTCGATGACGATAGAGGCACGCTCTTTCAAGCCCAACTGGCAGCCTGGCGGAGCATGCCCGCCACACTCCCCCAACCTCCCCGAGGTGCCCGCGCCGCCGGCGTCCTCTACGCCGGCGTCGATGCCCTGATCGTCGGCAGCATAGCCTGGCCAAACTGGACTGCCGACCGCCCGGCGCCCGGAACACGCATTCCCCGCCACCGGCCGGTCGCCACCGTGTTCGCCGATGGCGCCGACGCCACGGCGGCCGAGCAGAATTGCCGCTGCCGCTTGGACGAACTGGCTCACATGCTGTATTCACGAGCCGGGAACAGGGAGTGTGCCCATGCAGCAGAAATACATCGGCCCGGCACCGAGCGTCTCGGCACGAGCGGCCAAGCTCGTTGATGCCCTCGTCGCCGATGCCGGCGCCTTACGCTGCATCGTCAGCATCGGCGAGGCCGGCGAACGCCGCATTGATCTCGGCGCCGCCACACCGGGTGGCATCGAAGCCGGACGGCGCCTGGCCGAGATCTGCATGGGCGGGCTCGGCGTGGTCAGCCTCACGATGTCATCAGGCTTCGCGCGTTGGCCGCTCGGGGTCACTGTGCACTCCTCGAACCCCGTGATCGCCTGCCTCGCCAGCCAATACGCCGGCTGGACGATCCAAGACAGCACGACCGGTTTCTTCGCCCTCGGCTCGGGGCCTGCGCGAGCGCTATCGCGCGTCGAGGCGCTCTACAAGGATCTCGGCTACGTCGATCACTACAATAAGGCTGCGCTCGTCATCGAAGGCGACAAACCGCCACCGGCAACCGTCGTCACGCGCATCGCTGCCGATTGCGGCGTCGCGCCCGCCGATCTCACCATCCTGTTCGCGCCGACAGGAAGCCTCGCCGGCACCGTGCAAATCGCCGCGCGAGTGCTCGAGGTGGCGCTGCACAAGGCGCACGAGCTCCACTTCCCCCTCGAGCACATCGAGGACGGCATCGGCACCGCACCGATCGCCCCACCCGTTCCCGACTTCATCAAAGCCATGGGCCGCACCAACGACGCCATCATCTACGGCGGCCGCGTGCAGCTCTTCGTGCGCGGCGGAGACGAGGCGGCAAAGAAGCTCGCCACCGACTTGCCAAGCCGGAGCTGCTCCATTTACGGCAAGCCGTTCGCGGAGATCTTTGCGGCCGTCAACGGTGACTTCTACAAAATCGACCCCATGCTGTTCAGTCCCGCCGCGGTGATCGTCTCCAACCTCGACACGGGCTCCTCATTCCACGCTGGCGAACTTGCTCAAGAGATCGTCGACGCAAGCTTCCGCTGAGGCCCCAACGGGCGAGGAAGCACGTATTGCCCTCTTTCTCGAAGAGGAAAGCGGCGACTGGCACGTCCGGCGCCTTGCCGCCGCCATGCGCAAACGCGGCGCCTCCGTCGTCGTGACCTCGCTCCCGCGCTGCGCCTTCGACACCGCGCTCCCGAGCGGCATCGACATCCCGGGCTTTAACGGCACCCTACCGGACGCAGTCTTCGTGCGTTCGATCTCGGCCGGCACGTTGGAGCAGATCACCTTCCGCTTGGGCCTCTTGCATGCGTTGCGCGAGAGCGGCGTGCGGGTGTGGAACGATGCACGTGCGATCGAGCGCTGTGTCGACAAATCGATGACGACGTTCCTGCTGCAGCAAGCGGGCATTCCGACGCCGGGGACGCGCACCATGGAAGGCAACGCACCCGCAAGAGATTACGTCACCGATGCCGGCCGCTTGCTCATCTTCAAGCCGCTGTTCGGGTCGCAAGGTAAGGGTCTCTTACGCATCGAGGGCTTGAGCGATCTTCCTGCGCCCGAGGCCGCCGATAACATCTACTACCTGCAGGACTTCGTGCCCCCCTCGGGCGAAGGGTTCGAGGACTGGCGCGTGATCGCTACCAGATCGCGCGTGATCGCCGCGATGGGCCGCAAGGCCGGCACCTGGATCACCAACGTGCACCAGGGCGGGGCTCCGGTGCCCTGCCAGCCGACGCGCCAGATGCAAGAGCTCGCGTCCTCCGCTCTGGCCGCCGTCGATGCCGACTACGCCGGCGTCGATCTCATTGCCGCGCCCGGCGGCCGGCTGATGGTGCTCGAGGTCAACAGCAACCCATCCTGGCGTGGCCTGCAGAGCGTCTCCGACGTCGATGTCGCCGAGGCGATCGTCGAGGACTTCCTCGCTGCGGTCGCCGAGCACCAGCGCGCCTGCCGATGCCCCGGCTAACTCAAGACGAGGCGGCCGAGTTGTTCCTCGCCGCCTGCCGCGCCGAGATCAACGCGCTCAAACCCGGCAACGTGCATATCCATGCCGCCGGTCACGGCATGGAGACGGCGCACTTCGAGGCGAGCGCCGCGGCTGCCGCCCCGTGGGTCGCCTCTGCCGAACTCAAAGTCGGCACGCGCATTCTGCGCGGCGTCGAGGCGTCATTCGCCGCGGCAGGCCGCAACACGAACCTCGGTATCCTCCTGCTCGCCGCCCCACTCGCCACCGCCGCACAATCTGGATATTCCGGCACGCTGGGTGATCGCCTTGCCGCTGTGCTCGCCGCACTAGACGAGCGAGACGCCGCCGACATCTTTACCGCGATCCGGATCGCAAACCCCGGCGGCCTCGGGGCGGCGCCGGAGCAGAACGTCGCCGCACCACCGACCGTCGGCCTACTCGAGGCAATGGCGCTCGCCGCGGACCGCGATCGCATCGCACGCGCCTACGTCACCAACTTCGCGGAGGTCTTTAACTTCGGCCTGCCGATGCTCGATCGTGTCCGCCTCCTTGCCGATGATCCGGGCATGATGGTTACCACCTTGCACATGGCCTACCTCGCCGAGCTCCCCGATAGTCATATTGCACGCAAATCTGGCAGAGCAGTTGCTGAGCAGGTGCGAAAGGAAGCTTTGCGGCATAAGCGCCTTTGGACGCCCGTGGCCACGCCTAATTCGTTTGCTGAGCTTCTCGCATTCGATGCCGATTTGAAGCGCAGGAACCTCAATCCGGGCACTACGGCGGACTTCGTTGTAGCCACCCTTTTTGCCGCCTTGATCCGCGACCGTTTGGGCCTGTCAAGCCTCCCGTAACCCCTTGTCGAGTGAGGGCTGCTGGCGCTATCTAGGGGCGGTGCTTAAGGCGCGCCGCTATCCGGCCAACCGGTTCGGGGACGATTGTCCTCGATCGCAGACAACAGGGATAGCTAAGAGATAGGGCAGAACCGGCATGTGCCCGGCTACGGCGGGGTCGCGTTGGTGCTCGTGGTGTTTTTAGCTATGGGAGGAACCCCGTAAATGGCCAAGATCAATAAAGTGATGGTCGGCGAGTCACTCGTCGGCGACGGCAATGAGGTCGCGCATATCGATCTCATTATGGGTCCGCGCGGCTCAGCTGCCGAGACCGCGTTCTGCAACGCTATCACCAACAACAAGGACGGCTTCACGACGCTGCTCGCCGTCATCGCCCCGAACCTCCAGTGCAAGCCGAACACGATCCTCTACAACAAGGTCACGATCAAGGACGCGCGCCAGGCGGTGCAGATGTTCGGACCCGCCCAGTACGCGGTCGCCAAGGCGGTGCAGGACTCGGTTGCCGAGGGGGTGATCCCGGCGTCCGAAGCTGATGACATCTTCATCTGCGTTGGCGTGTTCATCCATTGGGAGGCCGCCGACGACGCCAAAATCCAGGATTACAACTATCGCGCCGTGAAGGAGTCGATCGCGCGTGCCATCGCCGGCAAGCCGACCGCCGCAGAAGCGACGGGCCAGCGCAACACGGCTCAGCATCCGTTCGGTGCGAAGACTTGAAGCGGACACCGTCCACAGCAGGATAATGCCCCTCCAATGAAGGGGGGTCTGCTGCAGCGATTGGGTAGACTGCTCTCAGGCCGATGGAAAGGGTAGGGCCAGGCTCACGGGTTCTGCTCCGCCTTTCTCTTGATGACCTCAGCGGCCGGCGATCTCGACGAGATCGCCGGCCGTTATCGTTCCGGCATGTAGCGCGGTGGCGACGAGCGCCCCTGCCGCGCCCGCCACGCGCAAGGCTTCGAGATCACCGAGATGACGGACACCTCCCGCCGCGTAGATGCGGCGCACGCCCGCCCTTGCAACGATCCCGGCTACGCGTTGCAGGTCCGGCCCCTCGCCCGCGCCAACGCGCGCGAGCATCATGACAATGACGCGCTGCGGCCAGAGGTTGGCATCGTCGAGTAGCGGTTGCGGACCCAAGAAGCGGTCACCCCGAAAATCGAGCGAGAGCACGAAGCGGTCGGGCTCATTGCGCAGGCGCTTTGCGTCATCGCCGCCGCCGAGGCTCTCCGAGCCGACGACACGCACCACGCCGACACTTGGGGGAGCCTCGTCTGCTAGGCCGCCGTCGTCGATCCAGAGCGCAATGCCGGGCATGGCGACGGCGAGCCGCTGTGCCAGCTGCGCGTCGCGCCCGCGGCCCTCGATGCCGTCGAGGTCGGCCACATAGAGCGTGCGAAACGGAAAGAGCGAAAGGAAACCGCGCGCGACAGCGCCCGGGTCGCCGCCCTGGGCCAGCGGCGTCTCGAGCGGCCGGTAGTCGGAGCGCTGGCCTTGGCGCGCGTGCACGGCCACGCCGTGACGCACGTCGATAACCGGAATGACATCCATCGGCTTGCCTCCGCGTCGCCGTCGTGTATCACGGCCCCGCCCAGGCCGTGAACGTCCGCGAAGATGCCTGGCGGAAGTGGAGACCGCGCGATGGCCATCACGGCCGGCTACGACGTGGGCGGAGCGCACCTCAAAGTTGCGCTGGCCGAGGGCGGCCGAACCATCGCCGCGGCGCAATTTCCCTGTCCGTTGTCGAGGGGCCTCGACCGTCTCGACGCGGCCTTCGCTCAAGCAGCAGCGCTCGTCGCGCGCGCTCACCCCCACGCCGTCACCATGACGGGGGAGCTGTGCGAGCTTTTCCCGGATCGCACAACAGGTGTCGCGGCTCTCGTAGATCAGGTGGTGGCGCTACTCGGGGCCGATATCCGCATCTGGATGGGGCCGCGTGGTTTTGGCACACCGGACGAAGCGCGCGCCGAACCGATGAGCGCCGCCTCGACCAACTTCCTTGCCTCGGCCGAACTCGTGGCCAGCCGGCTTGGCGCCGCACTCCTCATCGACATGGGCTCGACCACAACCGACATCATTCCCATCGTCTCGGGTCGAGCGTGCCCGCGAGGGCTTACCGACAGGGACCGGCTGGCGACGGGCGAGCTCGTCTACTCGGGGCTCACGCGCACCGATGTCAGCGCAGTCGCACGCGCAGCTGTCTTGAAGGGACGCGAACAGCGCCTCGCGGCTGGGAATTTCGCCACCATGGCGGACGTGCGCCGGATCCTCGGCGAGCTCCCCGATAGCGTCGATCAGCACGACACCGCGGATGGCCGCAGCAAGTCGCTCGGCGAGAGCATCGCCCGCTTCGCCCGCTGCTTCGGCTGCGACAGCCCCGATGCTACGCTAGAGGAATGGCGCACGGCGGCGCGCCTTCTGGCCGATGAGCAGCTCGCCGACATCCGCGCGGCCATCGCCGAGGTGCTTGCCAAAACGCCGGTGCCGATGAGCGCTCCTGTCATCGCCGCTGGGATCGGTGCCCCGCTCGTCGAAGTGCTGGCCGCCAACCTCGGACGACAGTCCCGCGCGTTCGGCGCCATCGCCAACGCCACGCCGGACTGTTTCGATTGGGCCACGCGCTGCGCTCCCGCCGCCGCCGTAGCATTGCTGGCAACCGACTAGCGCTGATGCCACGAATCCGGAGGCGTTCAGGTGGCGTGCTTCAAATTGCGGCCGTTCGGACGCGCCGATCTCAGCGAGAATGTAGTGAGCTGAAGCAGACAAGGGTTGCGTACTTTCTGCTCGCCTTGCATGGAAGATGCCGTCGCCCAGCGCGCCCCGATCTCGGCATTCACGCCCTCATCGAACGATGGATTCCACTCTCGGCCCACGATCAACCGCATGAAGTATCGCGGCTGCGGCGGAGCCTGAATTGGAGACTGCATCGTTTCTACTCCGTTGCAAACACCATCATCGCTTCCGCTCCGACACCTTATCGGCCCCGCGGAACCTCAGGTTCCCTTATCTCCAAGTCTCTTTACTTGCTCGCCCGTCGGACCGCGGCGTGGCGTGCTCCGGCCACCTCGAAGCTTAACGCGCTTGAGGTGGCCGTTGCAGCCTCAGAAGCAGCCTTTGCAGTCGTCGTAAGCAGAGCCGAGGCACGCAATGCATTCGGCCGTGCCAATGCCGCTCAAGCATGCAGCTCCGCAGGCGACCACTTTTCCTGCGCACGAGAGCCAATTGCAGCCCTGCTGCTCCGTCGCGCTCATTTGATGAGCCCGCGCGACCGCGCGTTGAACGGGAGCCGCTTGTACTGGAGATCTCATAAGTGACCCTCCTTATTCAACACAGTGGTGACTGGACCAGACACACCCCCGCTACCATCACGCAGCATCCGGACTGGGACACCCCAGAACCGGGCGTGGCGATCAGCGTGCGTTCGGTGCGCCGCACAGGCGCCGCTTGAGTTGGTGATTTCATTTCCGTCCTCCGTGCTTGATACGCCGCCGTCGGCGGCAACATCCAAGGTCGCGACTGTCGACCTCGGCCTCGTGCGAGGGCGCGAACCCTGCAACCTCCCGGCGCCTAGATGGAAGCAAGCGGCACCGCCCAATTGCGCATGCGTCCAACCGTGACCGGCAGGACCTCGCTGACATCAACCGTATATCGATAGACACGACCCGCGCGGCGCTCGTTCTCGGGGTCGAACATCGTAAGAAGGACGTCCCAGCAGTCCGAATCCGGACGGCAAATTGGGCTTTTCACCACGCGGATTCCGTAGAGCTCCAAACGCCGGCCGAGCGCGTTCGAAAAGGCCTCTGCGATCTGATAGGCGTTCGTGGCCGCAAAGTTGATCGCGCGCTCCTCGGGAGTGAGACCGAGATTACGCAATTCGTCATAGACGCGATTGAGAAAGTTGAGAATGGCGTCATCGGGCACTTCAGCCGCATCGGCCGCGCGCTTGGCGCTGCGGATCAAATGAGCCGATTGCCACTTCACCATGCCGCGCAGGTCGGGATAGAGAACCGGCAACGTCATGCCGTTCATCAGCCGTGTAACACCGGAGACGAAGCCTGGAACGGCAACGCGCTGCATATCGCCTTCGTCCTGCAGGGACGTCTTCAGCGCATCGAGCATCTGTTTGTAGGTTTCAAGAGCAAACGGACCCGCCGGCCGCACGGCATAGATCGGGATTTGGTCCTGCATGACAATGAAAGTCAGGCCAGTCGCAAAGGGCAGATTTTCCGACAAGAACTTGAATAAGAGCGGTGGCGTATTGGCCGCTACCGGATCGTTCATCTGCTGCACGATCGCGTCGTAGCGCGCCTCGCTGCCAAAATCGAACCACAAGGCGCCGAGCACGTAGGCCGCTTCCGGTTCCTGGCTCTCGGCGCAGGAGCAAGCTTGCTGAGAGATCGCTTTGCTATGCGAGGAGGGATCGGTTTCGGCCGCCCTGGCCGCAGCTTGCTCGGTTTTCTTTTTCTCTTCTTCCTTCCCCGTCCCGCCGCAGGCACACGCCTGCTGCGTCACAGCTTCGTCGGGCGGAGAGGGTGGTGAAATGCAGGATGCTCGACTTGCCGGCGCATCCAACGTCGCTTGGGAAACGGACTCTGCCATGGTGCTCTCCTGCAGTATTGAAAATACCTCTGCGGCCTTTGCCTTGTTCGCCATGGAACGCAGTACGCGAGGTCGCTTCAGCCGATCGAGCGCGGCGGCAACGTTCAGTCGCCCGGCCAAGTAACGGGCGCATTCGCCGTCGATAGCGGGATTGCAGGGGTCGGCGCTCTCGAGCAGCACGGTGCGCACGTCCAGCGCGTCCAATTTGCGTCCGGCGCTGCGAGCCGTGGCCAGTAGGCGCGCGGCGACCCCCGTAACGATTGCAGTGGCGTAGCTCGTCCCCGTTCGCCCGTCGTCACCGAAACCTGGAATGCGAATATCGGCCCCCGGCGCCAAGAGTCCGCTCGCCTGATAGGCCGTCCCCCAATTGCTGATTTCGTGGGGTCGCCCATCGACGTCCATTGCACCGACGGCCAGCACCATGGGCATGGCCGCGGGAACGTGAAGGCACGCGCATCCGTCATTGCCAGCTGCCGCGATGACAAGAACGCTCTTGTCCCGGCAACGCGCCAAAGCATCATCGAGATGGCGCCCAACCGCCGGCGTCGACGATCGTTGCCCGGCGCTGACGTTGATAATCGCCGTGCCGCCTTCCGCGCCAAGTGTGATAGCGCGCGCCAGATCTAGCTGCGAGGCACGGCCGCGTCGTTGACGGTCAGCGGTCCCGAAGAAGATTGGCAGCACCAAACCGGCGCATCCCACTGCCAAACCCGCCGATGCGGCGTCGCGCCCCAAGATGAGGCTCGTGATCTCCGTGGCGTGGGAATCGGGCGGCCCCGGATCGGCCGGCAGCATGGACGGCTCAATCGTCAGGGCGACGTCATCGAACACGGGCAGGTCAACATCGGGGACGCCGTCGATGATGCCGATTAGGATGTCCTCGGTGCCTTCGTCCGCATCCGCCAACTGGGCTCGAACAATCGAAAGCGGGTCCGCGGAGGGCGAGGTCATCTTTTTGGCCCTCAAAAGACGCTTCGAAAAAGAAGCGAAAAATCAGCGTGATGGCGGCGTTCGTTCTAGGTAATACAGCCTGTGATTGTAGTTTAAGATAATACTACTTGTAATTGTACGTCAAGCAACTTTCCCGTATAGGGCCCCCGCGAATGCGCTGTGGTTCCCGCGAATGCGCCGTGGATTAAGTGCGCTCGGCGCGCCAGGCCGCGATGCGCTCCATGAGCCAGCCCCACGCCTCCTGCTCGCGCTCACCCGCCGTTTTGGAGATGGCGATCTCGAGGTATTTGAGCTCGGCCTCGATCTTCTCGGCGGGCAGCATCTTCAGGCGCGACACCAACACCGCGCATTCGAGCACCGCAGCTTGTGCGCGGTTGAAGCCGCCCCAGGGCCGGTGGCTTACTGCGTGCACGACGCGGCAGGAAAAGCGCGGGCGCACGTCGTCCTCGGTTACGCGATCGACGGAAAGCTCCCAGTGCGAGATAGCGCTTTCCAAAACCGCGCCGTCGACCTCGTGGGCCGGCCGCGTCGGCCAGCTCTTGCGCCCCGTGAGGCTGCCCGCGAACACGCGCACGTCGTCAGTGTGTGAAGCCACGGCGAACGGTACCTCGCGCAGGTTGTCGAGCGTGCGCGAGGGGCGGAACGGCGCCAGCACCCAGCTCGCACCCTCAGCGATGAGCCCGAGCGGCGCGAGGTGCACCTCACCCTTCGCGTTCTTCGTCGTCACGATGGCTTCGACGATAAGCGGCATCCGCCTTCTCCTTGCGCGCGGCTTTCAGCGTGGCGCCTTCGCCGGCGTGGCGGGTCAAGTCCTCGGCCTTGCGGTCGGCCGCCACGCCCCAATCGAGGCTCCCGTCCTGGGTATAGCGCTTACCCAGCGCGTAGGCGATTTCGGCCTTGGCAAGCTCGTAGCCGAGGTAGAACGCGTGCGCGCCATCCGCCTCGACGCCGAGATGGTCGAACAGCTCGAAGGCATCACGTGCCACGTGGTGGCCATCGCGGTTGTAGATGTGGATGCCGTCCTCGGCGACCTCGATGCGGTAGTTCTGGTCGCGCACCACGCGCGCCGCGACTTGATCGGGCGTCTCCGCGTAAGGGCGCAAGTCGTGCAGCGAAAGCAAACCTCCGCCGTAGCCCTTGGGCAGGCTCTCGTCCTCGCGCGCGCGAAACATCAGGCGGCGCGCGGCGTCGTGCTCCAGCACGGTGCGCCGCGTGTGGGGCGACACTTGCACCACGAGCACGTTGCGGATCTTGAGCTCCGAGCAGATACCGATGAGCACCGCCGTCACACCCTGGCCGTCGGCGTCGGTCAGCTCCGTCAAGTTGCCGGTCCCCATCAGGATCTCGACGTCGGGGCGCTGGCGCCGTAGCTGCGCGTAGCGCTCGAGCGAGGTCATGAAGCCGAAGTGGATCGGATCAAGGACGGGATCGGCCAGGCACGCGATGCCTTTCGCCTTGGCGAGATCGATGGCGCGGACGAGCGAGGCAAGGTCGCCGTGCGGCTTAGGCACCAGCACCGGCACGGTCCTGGTGCCTGTGACGGCGTCGAGCGTCGTTTCGTCGAGGCTCAGCACGAAGTCCGCTCCGGCCTTGGCGCCGCGGCGCAGCTCCTCGACGCTGCCGGAATCGACGCTAACCTTGAAGCCGGCCTTGCGCAGCGCGGCGATCGCCTCCTCCAGATGCGGGAAGGGCACGTCTGGCTGGCAGCCGATGTCGATCACGTCGGCGCCCTCGGCCTTGAACTTGGCGGCGCGCTCGATGAGCTGCGGAACCGCCAGGGCCGGCGCGTCCACGATCTCGGCGAAGATGCGCACATCGTAGCGGGAGAGGTCCGGGGGCTTTCCACCTTTGCCGAAGAACTGAGGGAGATCGATGATCTCGTCGGGCCCGCGCTCAAACGGCACGCCGTAGTGCGTCTTGAGCTGCGCAAGATCCATGCGGCTGCGGCCCGGCACGATGACGCGGTCGGCGTCGAGCGGGGCCTTGAGACGGTTCCTCACGATGGCCTCGGTCATGAGGGCCGCGACCTTCACGCCTACATTGGCGATGCGCCACGACCCCTCGGGTAGCCCGAGGCCGGCGACGGTGCGCTGCAGCCTCGGCTCGGCGAGCCGGCCGGTCAGGAAGAGGAGCTTGTTAGCCATGGTCCGGACCTAGGCAACGCGGCGGTCGGATCCGGCCGCCTTCACTTCCGACGCGCGATAGCACGCGGCGGGGCGCCCCGTCGACGGACTTCGCGCGAAGGCGCGGGGCAGGCCGCTGAACTCAGGAGAGTAGCCAGCTCCTTTTCCTCCCCTGCGCCCAGCACGCGCCAGACGAGTCGCGCGCGCTCCACGATCGTTACGAAGGTGGGATCCACCGCGCCTGCCAGCGCAAGGCGGTCAAGCGTAGCGCCCGCAGGGATCGCACACGACTTGACGAGCACGACCGGCGCGCCGCTGAGCCGCTCGGCAAGGCGCGCGGCGAGTCCATCCGAGGTGATCGACCAGTCGGCCGGAATGGCCGTATCTTGCTCGCTGAGCTTCCAAGGCAGCCACACGGGGATACTGCCATTGGCCAGCTCGCGCCTGATGCGTGCCATCGTCTCGACCGGCACGAAGCGGGGTTCGAGTCCCGCCAGCATGAGCGCGGTCTGGTGCATCGCCATGATGGCCATGCGATGGGCGACGGCGTCGCTGAAGTCGAGCTCGGCCTGGGCGACGCGCACCGCATCCGCGAAGCTGCCCCCACCCGGCACCACGGCGACGGGGACGCGGGCGGCGGCTACGATGCGCAGAATGGACGCGAGGCGCCCGCTCTCGGCGAGGCTCCCGCCGAGCTTGATCACCGTCACTTGCGGCGACCGGCTAGCGCTTGAGGTGCGGGAGGTCACCGGCCCGTACCGCCGTTCGTGGACGCACGATCTCGACTCCGACCGAGGCCGGACCGCGCTCGAGCTTCTCGACGCGGACGAGCACGGAAACGATGCGCTTGTCGGCGAGACACCGCTCGGCGATACGCTCGGCCATGGTCTCGACCAGGTTGATGTGCCCTGCCGCCACCACGGCGCGCACGGCGCCGACGAGATCGTCGTAGGAGGGCACGTCGGCGATGGCATCCCGCTGCGGCGAACCGGGCGCCACCGAGGCCTCGATGGTAAAGCTCACCTTCTGGGTGACGCCCTGCTCCTCGTCATAGACGCCGATCGCAACTGGCAACACTAGGCCGCGCACGAAGATGCGGTCGCGGACCACGCCGTCCAAGCGGCTCTGTCCGGCAAGCCTGCCGATGCTCTGCTGATCGCTCATAGCGCGCGCTCCATCTGCAGCGGCGCCATAGCACCGGCAGGCGCGGGCCCGAAAGCCCGGCGCACGGCGCGCACGGCCGCCGGGTCGATGGTGGCGGTGCGCGCGGCCTCAAAGCACAGCCCGCCGCGGAAGCCGAGGATGTCGGGTGCGAGCGTCAGCAGGAACGGCACGTGCTCGACACGTAGCGAGCCGGCGAGCCCGGCGAACACGTGGTTGGCGCGAGCGGCGCCGATGAACTCCCGCAGCGCAAAGGCCGACGCGATCTCGGGCAGCGCGCCGTTGCGCTTGTCATAGGTGTCGAGCATCACCCCGGCGAAGCCTGCTTCGGCCAGCGGCGCGATAAGCTTGAGGTCGATGCCGCGATCAGCGAGCAGCACGGCGACGAGGCGCGTACCCTTCAGCGCGAGGCGACCGAGCGCGCTGATTGTCTCAGTGGAGCCGTCGCCCGGCCAGAACCCGATCTTGACGAAATCGACCTCCGTTGCTGCGGTGAGCCGCACAGCGTGCACAACGTGCTCGGAGTCGTCTGAAGGGTCGCCGATGGTCGCACTCACCGGAACGCGCGCGGGAAGTGCGGCGCGGATGCCCCTGATCCGCTCGGGCCGCAGCGCGCCGAGCGCGCCCGAGGTCGGATTCTTGGCGTCGATGATATCGGCGCCTAAGGCGACGCAAGTACGCGCCTCGCTCTCGTCGGTCACGCTCGCGAGCAGGCTCACAGGGCGGCGGGACTCTTGCATTTCCATTCTTATTTCTTAAGCCTCGTTTTCAGGCTCCACCGAAGATCCGGCGCTGCTCGGTCCGCACCTTGTCGCGGTCCGACCGGTCGGCGATGGCCAGGGAAACGGGGATGTCGCCCACAATAGTCGCAGGACCGGCGGAGAGGCGCAAGATGCGCGTTGCCAGCATCACGGCCTCGGCGCGGTCGTGCGTGACGAACAGCACGGTTGTGGGGCGCCGCGACCACAGCTCCACCAGGAGCTTGCGCAAGTCTTGCGCGGTCGGATCGTCGAGCGACACGAATGGCTCGTCCATGAGCAGGACCTCCGGCTCCAGCACGAAGGCGCGCGCAAGCGCCGCTCGGCGCTGCATGCCGAGCGAGATCATCTCGGGATAGGCGGACGCCGCCTCCGTGAGGCCGACGCGCTGCAAGATTTCCGGGATTCGGGCCAGGCGCGCGTCTCCCGGGGGGAGCGCCAGCGCGATGTTCTCGTAGACCGTGCGCCAAGGCAGCAGCCGCGGCGACTGGAAGACGTAGGTGAGGCCGTTTTCTCCGCGGCTGCCCAGGTCGATCTTGCCCTCGTAATCCTTGTCGAGCCCGGCGATGATGTTGAGCATCGTCGATTTGCCCGAGCCGGAGGGGCCCGTGATCACCACGAATGAGCCCGGCTGCACCGTGAAGTTGATATCCTTCAGCACGAGGCCCTCGCCGCGCAGGCCGACCGCGGGGAACACCTTCTTGCGGATCGCGACCGACAACGGTCGGTTCACCGGCGCCATTTGTTCGCCCTTGCGATGAGCGGCTGCAGGATCGTGATCTCGATGATCTGCACGACGATGATGAAGGCCAGCGCGTAAGCGAGGATCATCGGCACGTCGAAGAGTTGGAATGCGATGTTGAGCTGATGTCCGACGCCGTCGGAGCGGCCGAAGGCTTCGACGACCAGCACGATCTTCCACACGAGCGCCAGACCAGAACGCGACGCCGCGGCGAAATACGGGGCAAGCTGCGGCAGCGTAACGTGGCGCAGCGTCTTCCACCACCCGAAGCGGTAGACCTGCGCCATCTCCTCAAGGTCTTTGGAGAGGCTGCGCGTACCCTCGCGCATGGTCACGGCGACGTTGGGGATCTTGTTGACCGCGACCGCCGTGATGGCCGCGACCTCGGTCAGCCCGAACCAGATGTAGCAAAGCACGATGATAACGAGGGCCGGCAAGTTAAGGAAGAAGATCAACCAGGTGTCGAAGAACCGATCGGCACGTGGGTGCCGCCCCAAGGCAACTCCGATGGCCGAGCCGATGAACATCGCGACGACGAAGCTGAAGGCGACGCGGGCCAGCGTGGCGGCAATGTTGCCCCACAGCTCGCCCGCCTTGGCCTCGCGCACCATGACCTGCACGACCGCCAAAGGCCCGGGCAGGTAGCGGCTCGCGGCGATCAGCGCGATGATCTCCCATAGGGAGATCAGCACCGCCAGCGAGGCGAGCGACCACCCGACGCGCCCCAGCCTGAAGCGGTGCGCGGGAGCCTTAACTGCCTGCAGCATGGAAAAGCTTCGGGTCGAAACGCGTATCCCCGCCCATCAGCTCCGCGGCGCCGGCGCTGGTCAATACCTGCGTGAGCTTTTCGGCCGAGCGCGTGTCGGCGGCCGACCACGGAGGCGGGATGCCCTCGCGATAGAACGCTTTGATGGCGGCGAACTCGGCGTCGTTTTCGGGCTTTACGAGGTTGCGGATGCGGTCCCAGGCGCTGTCCGACTTGGCGAGGATGGCGTTCGCTTTGGTGACCGCATCGAGGAAGGCCGCGATCGCCGGGCCGTTCTTGGCTTCGGTCTCCTCGCGCCAGATGAACCCGACGAGGGAGGGCACCGGATCGATGTCGAGCGCCTTCAAAACCTCGTCCATGCCGATGAGCTTGCGGTAGCCGCCGCCGGAAAGGCGCGCGGCGTAGGTCCAGAAATTGAGGATGGCGTCGAGGCGTCCGCTGCGCATCTCCTCCGTCAGCAGCGGCGCGGCGCCGAACACGGGCTCGGCCATCTGCGCCATATCCTTCCCCATGGTCTTCTTCGAGTATGCGCGCAGCAGCAGCCAGCTCTTGTCGATGGCGCCGCCGGCAACGCCGAGCTTCTTGCCCTGCAAATCGGCGAGCTGCGCGATGGGGGAATCTTTGGGCACCATCACCGCGCCGAGCGCGGAGGAATAGGGCGCAAATTTCAGATGCTCGCCCAACGCGCGCTGCCGCAGCGCCCACGTCCAGTCGCTGACGATGATGTCGGCATCCCCCGACAGAAGCGCCACCGGGCCGGCCTGATTGGTCGCGACATCTATGACGACGAGGTTAAGCCCCGCCTTTTCGGCGAGGCCCTCGGTCCGGATCGTCTCCAGAACCCAGCTAAGCGAACCGAACTTCAGCGACGCGACGCGCAGCGTGCCGACCGATTGGGCAGCGCGCAGAGGCCGACCAAGGCTCAGCCCCGCAAACGCGGCGCCGCCCGCGACGAGAACGCTGCGGCGATCGATCATTGCGAGGCTCCTTCCGGGAAAAGCCGCTTCTGCACGATATAGTGCACGGCGCGCAGCCACATGGCGTCCGTATTGCCATAGATCTCGCCCGAGGCCTGGCGCGTCACTTTCTCCTGGCCGACGTCGCGGATATAGACGCTGACCGTGAAGAGGACGTCGGAGGCCTTGCGCACAGTGCCGATGAAGGCAACCTCGGCGCCGGCCTTTTTCGCCAGACCGTCCTCGCAGCCGTTGCACTTGTAGATGGGCGCCGCGTCGTCGATTTCCTTGGCGATCGGAGCGGAATCGACGACCTCGTAGCGGCCGCCTTCCTTGATGAGCTTCGCCAGCTCCTCGGTAATCAGTGCTAACCGCCGCTTTTCCTCATCAGAGACACCCTTCGGCATGACGCCCATCTCGTACTGCTGACTCTCGTCGACGAGGTCGAAGGGGAAGACTATGGCCCTGGGCCCGGCGAGGGCGGCCGCGGGCGTCAGCATGAGCGCCAGGGCCACGGTAAGGATACGATAAACGGTCAACGCGTTTCCTCTGCAGCGCACGCGTCCCTCTCGTCGGAGACTTGCGGTTCCAATGTGTTATTAGGTTACGTGTGCCGATCAGTGTTGGTTTTGCAAGGGGCTTGTTGCGGCCCCTCGCGCCGAGAGAGGTCACAAGTCCGAGAGTGTCGGGAGACAGCCTTGACAAAACCCCCGATGAGCACCTCTTAATGAAACATAATAACATGCCATCCGAGAGGAAACTATGACGCTCTCGGCGGGAGGAGTTGAACCTGATGGCGGCACCCAAGGCGGCAGTGCGACGGCAGCTATATGGAAGATTCTTGATCGCGCTCTGCGGGTTGGCGCTTGCACTTTTCATGGCGCGCGAGCCGGTGGTTGGCGTGACACCGGCTCGCGCCGAGGATGCCCCTGCGAGCGCGGCACCAGCGCCAGCGGCTCCCACTGCGCCCGCGGCAAAGGACGCCGTCACGCCCGCAACTCCCGCGGCTAAGGATGCCGCCGAAACTGCACCGCCGGCAAATAAGGACGCTCTCGTGGTGCCCATGCTCATCGCGCGCGAGCTGCGCGATGAGCCGCTGCCCATCTCGCTGTTGGACCTTCCGCCGGCCGATCTCGGCGTCGCGGGCGCCAAGCTTGCGGTGGCCGATAACAACACCACCGGCCGCTTCATGAACCAGCAGTTCACTCTCGAGGAGGTGGACGAGCACGATCCGGCCAAGCTGGTCGAGGACATCATAAAGAAGGTCGACGCCGGCGCACATTTCATCCTCGCGGACATGGCGCCGGCAACGCTGCTCAAGCTGGCCGACGCCGTTCACGGCAAGGACGCGCTCATTATCAACTACGGCGCGCCCGACGATCGCCTGCGCGAGGAGGACTGCCGCCCCAACGTCCTGCATTCCGCGCCGTCCCGCAGCATGCTTGCGGACGCGCTGGCGCAGTATCTCGTCTGGAAGAAGTGGAACCACTGGCTGCTCGTTCTCGGACCTCGGGACGAGGACAAGCTGTTCGCCGAAGCCATCCGCCGCTCCGCCAAGCGTTTCGGGGGCAAGATCGTGGAGGAGCGCCCCTTCGTCTACGAGACCGGGGCCAGCCGGCGTTCCGACGGCGGCTATGAGCAGATCCAACAGCAGATCCCGACCTTCACGCAGAGCGCGCCCCAGTACGACGTTCTCATCGTCGCCGACGAAGGCAATATCTTCGGCGACTACTTTCCTTATCGCACGTGGGACGCACGCCCCGTGGCCGGCACCGCAGGCCTCGTCGCAGCGAGCTGGCACCCGGCGATCGAACTCTGGGGAGGCACACAATTTCAGAACAGATTCAAACGCTTATCTGACCGGTATCTGCGCCCCGAAGATTACAACGCCTGGCTTGCTGCCCGCATGATCGGCGAGGCCGCTTCGCGTACCAAGTCGAACAACTTCAAGGACGTAGCGACCTACCTCAAATCGCCCCAGTTCGAAGTGGCCGGCTTTAAGGGCGTTGGCCTCTCCGTGCGCGATTGGAACGGGCAGGTTCGCCAGCCGATTCCGGTCACGACGCCGAAGCTGCTCGTGACCGTGTCGCCGCAGCCGGGCTTCCTGCATCAGACGAGCGAGCTCGACACGCTGGGCGTCGATAAGCCGGAGACGAAATGCAAAGCCTACACACAATGACCGGCACTCGCGGCACAACGAATTGACCGGTCCGATTCCAGGAGGACGTTACCTGATGCGTTTCAAGTTCGGCGTTGCTCCGCTGCTTGGCGTGCTCGCGGCTCTTGCCGCTCCCGCACCCTCGGCGCTGGCCTACACCGCCTTCGTCACCAACGAGAAGGACAACAGCGTCTCCGTCATCGACACGGACAAGATGGAGGTCACCAAGACCTTCAAGGTCGGCCAGCGCCCGCGCGGCGTCATCCTGTCGAACGATGCCAAGTGGCTGATCGTGTGCACCAGCGACGAGAACCTCATTCAGGTCTACGACACCAAGACCTACGAGCTCGTGAAGACGCTGCCCTCCGGGCCCGACCCCGAGCTCTTGACGCTGCATCCGTCGGGCAATCCGCTGTACGTCGCCAACGAGGACGACAACCTCGTCACCGTGATCGACATCAACTCCGGCAAGGTCATCACCGACATTCCAGTCGGCGTCGAGCCGGAGGGTATGGGCATGAGCCCGGACGGCAAGGTTCTGGTCAACACGTCGGAAACGACGAACATGGCCCACTTCATCGACACCGACACCCGCAAGACCTTCGACAACGTGCTGGTCGATACCCGTCCCCGCGTCGCCATGTTCAACAGCACCGGGACGCAGCTCTGGGTCAGCTCGGAGGTCGGCGGGACGGTAACGGTGATCAACCCGAAGGACCGCAAGATCATCGGCAAGGTCAACTTCGACATCCCGGGCATCACCAAGCAGGCGATCCAGCCGGTCGGCGTGCGCATCACCAAGGATGACAAGCTGGCCTTCGTAGCGCTTGGGCCAGCAAACCGCGTGGCGGTGATCGATACGGCGACACTGCAGGTCTTGAAGTATCTGCTCGTCGGCCAGCGGGTGTGGCAGCTCGCCTTCACGCCCGACTACAAATACCTGCTGTCGACCAACGGCGCCTCCAACGACGTCTCCTTCATCGACGTTGCCGCACTCAAGGTCATCAAATCGGTCCGGGTCGGGCGCTATCCGTGGGGCGTGGTGGTCGCGCCGTTCTGATTTGGCTTCGCCCCGGAGACGTTAGAAAAGCACGTCGAACGTCGAGCATGGTGGGAGGAAGAGACGACGAGAGCCTTAGGTTTCCACGCGGTTCGAGCCAAAGGAAAACTCTAGAGTTTCCAGTAACTTGACGAGAAGCCATGGATCAAACAAGCGTCGCAATGGATATGGCACCCGAACCCCAAGCCAAGACCGAGACGGTACCCGCTCTCGTCGTCCGCAACGTGAGCCATCGCTTCGGCGATACGGTGGCGCTCGATGACGTGTCGCTCGATGTGCCGCGCGGCAAGTTCGTCGTTCTGCTTGGTCTCAACGGCGCCGGCAAGTCGACCTTGTTTGCGCTCGCGACCCGCCTCTACGACAACGTCACGGGCGAGATCCGCATCTTCGGCTACGACGTGCGCCGCCGCGCCTCCGCCGCGCTGCAGCGGCTCGGCGTCGTGTTCCAGAGCCGCACGCTCGACCTCGACCTGAGTCTCAAGCAGAACATGCTCTATCACTGCGCGCTGCACGGCATCCGCGGCCGCGAAGCGCGCCAGCGCACGAAGCGCGCGCTCGAGATCGTGGGCCTCGCCGACCGCGCCAAGGAGAAGGTGCGCAATCTGTCAGGCGGCCAGGCCCGTCGCGTCGAGATCGCGCGTTCGCTCTTACACCGTCCGGCGCTCCTGCTGCTGGATGAGCCGACCGTCGGCCTCGACATCGGCTCGCGCGAGAGCGTCATCGGCATCGTGCGCTCCCTCGTGGAGCACGAAGGCTTGGGGGTGCTGTGGGCCACGCATCTCTTCGATGAGGTTCGTGATACCGATCTGGTGGTGATCCTGCACAAGGGCCGCGTCCTATTCACTGGCTCGGTGCCGGAGCTACTCGCGAAGACTGCAACGAAAAACGTCAGCGACGCTTTCAGGGCCCTGACCGGCACCGCGCACACGGAGATGGCCGCATGACGATCTCGAGCCCTGCGACCGCGCAGCAAGGCTGGCAGTCCGCGCCAATAGCGGCGGGCGCCGGCTGGGATGCGAATCCGCCCAAGCTCGGGTTCCGCGCCTACCTCACGTGCTTCAAGGGCATCGTTTGGCGTGAGGTGCTCCGCTACCTGCACCAGCGCGAGCGCTTCTTCTCCGCCCTCGTTCGCCCGCTGGTCTGGCTCTTGATCTTCGCCGCTGGCTTCCGCCAGACGCTCGGCGTTTCGATCATCCCGCCCTACGAGACCTACGTGCTCTACGAGGTCTTCATTACGCCTGGGCTGATCGGCATGATCCAGCTCTTCAACGCCATGCAGTCCTCGCTGTCGATGGTCTACGACCGCGAGACCGGCGCCATGCGCACCCTGCTCGTCAGTCCGTTCCCGCGCTCATTCCTGTTGCTGTCGAAGCTCGTCGGCGGCGTCGCGGTGTCGCTGCTGCAGGTCTACGCCTACCTACTGGTTGCCTACTTCTGGGAGATCGAGCCGCCGATCTACGGCTATTTCACGGTGCTGCCGGCGCTCGTTCTGTCGGGGCTGATGCTCGGCTCGATGGCATTGTTTCTATCCTCGGTCATCAGGCAGCTCGAGAACTTCGCCGGCGTCATGAACTTCGTCATCTTCCCGATGTTCTTCGCCTCCTCCGCGCTCTACCCGCTGTGGCGAGTGAAGGAATCGAGCGTCGTCCTCTATCAGATCTGCCGCTTCAATCCGTTCACCCAGGCCGTCGAGCTCATTCGCTTCGCGCTCTACGGGCAGGTGGACTGGAGCTCGCTCTTTGCATGTATCGCCTGCACGATGGTGTTCCTCGGCGGTGCCATCTACGCTTACAACCCATCAAAGGGCCTGATCGCGCGGCGTGGCGGTCCAGGCGCAGGAGTGTGAAATGCCTAACGTAAAAAGGACTGCAGTCATTGTCGCCTGCGCGATCCTCGCGGGCCCGCTCGCGCTCGCAACCAGCCTACAGGCCCAGGAGCCCGGCGCGGCAAAGGCGGAGCCGCCCGCGCCCGTCGCCACGCCGGCGGAAGTCGTCGGCAGCCCCGACTGGCCGTGCATGCAGCGCAAGGTCGAGACCATCTCGGCGGCGCAGGTGTGGGATGGGCCCCCGCTCGAAGAGGCGAAGGTGTGGGAGAACGACGACAAGATCCGCGAGGTGACAAGCATTCTCGAGAGCCGGCGCGTCTCGCTCGAAGACGCCGAGAAGGCGATCAAGGAATTTGCCCAGGCGCAGCCCGAGGGTGAGCGCGACAAGAAGCTCACGCAGCTCTTCTCCAGCGTGCTGGAGAAGATCAACACCGACCGCAAGTTCGTCATCGGCCGCGTCGAGGAGTTCCAGAAGCGGCAGAAGGCGCGCGCCGCCGAGCTCGAGCGCGAAGGCAAGAACCTCGGGCAGAAGAACCAGCCGATCCCCTCCCCCGATTCGCCTGGCGCCGGCGCCGCCGACTACAAGCTCACGCCCGAGCAGGAAACGTACAACTGGAATGCGCGCATCTTCCAGGATCGCCAGCAGAACCTTTCGGTCGCCTGCGACATTCCCGGGCTGATCGAGGCACGGGCCTTCGATATCGCCAAGCTTATCCGCGCGCAAATGAAGAGCTGACGCGGCGCCGCGCGAACGAGGCGCCGTCGCGAGCGAGCCACCCTCGTGGGCGCGGCCGTGGCCGGGCCTTAAGGCATTTTGGGGACGTCGACGAGCGGATAGCCAAGCTCCTGCCAGCCGTCGGTGCCGTCGCGGAACCACATCACGTTAGTATAGTGGGCCTCCACTGCCCGCTTGGCGGCGTTCCACGACATCCAGCAGTTCTTGAGACAGAAGAAGACGACCGGCGCATCCTTCTTGGTCCCCGTCAAGCTCTCGAGCCGCGTGCGGAAGTAGTCCTCAAGGGCGGGGGAGAGCGCGCCATAGCCGACGTTGGGCAGCCAGTGCGCGCCCTCGATGCTCCGGTGGGCCGGATCGCGCCAGAAGGTCCCGGGCGGCAGATTCGCGGGCTTGGGGGCCTGCGGGTAGACGTCGATGAAGATCGCGCCTCCCTTGCCGTTCCACAGGTCCGCGGCCTGGTCCGAGTTAAGCACCTTGGCGCCGCGCAGCGTCGCCGGGACGGGACTTCTGAAGTCGCTCATCCGATAGTCGGGAGGCTCGGGCACACGCGCCTCCGCTCCGGGCGCCATAACCGCAGGCGGTTTGCCGGCGGCCTCCTCGGCGTACGCTGGCGAGACGCCGAGAGCCAGGGCCGCAAGCAAGCCAATCATGGCCCTTCTCAACGGGCAAACGGCGCCACGCGGCGTGGCGAAGCGAGCGAAATCGAGCTGCCCGCGGACAATTCCGCGCCTCGACCCGCGCAAGCTGACCAACGCGCGCTGCATGCAATCTGATGTCGGGAAACTACCGCTCCGTAGATCGCGCCTCGGCTAGCCGCGGGGCTTGGTTATGGGCTGGCCGTCATCGTCGAGCAGCGGCACGCCGTAATCGAGCAGCACGCGGTCGATGTCGCCCTGGCGCTTGCGGATGATGTCGTTGAGCTGCCGTTTCCACAGGTCGTCGCCCTGGCGCACGCCCATGGTGATGCGGAACTCCATGCGGCCGCCCTTGGCGTCCTTGGTCAAAGGCACCACGGTGAGCTTCTCGCCGCCCTTGCCCGCGAAGTAACCGCCAATCGGGCCCCAGAGCACGCCGGCGTCAATCTCGCCGGAGCGGATGTCCTTCACCATGTCCTCGGCCGGAGAGTTGTAGCGGCGATCGACGACGAGCGGGTACGGCTTCGCCTTGGTCATGAGGCCTGCCTTGGCGACGAGGTCCGCCGGCGGCGTGCCCGCGACGACGCCGATGCGCTTGTCCTTGAGGCGGGGGTCCAACAGACTGTCGACTCCGTCAAGCCCGCTGTTGGGCTTGTAGAGCAGCGCGTAGGTCGAGCCGTAGATCGCGTTGGTGTTGAGCAGGGACGGATCGCCCTGCCCGGTGCTGATGACCACATCGCAGCGCTTGGCGAACAGCGTGTTGCGGAGAAAACCGGTCACCTGCGGGAACCAGGTGTACTCAACCGGCACTTTCAGCTCTTCGCTGAGGATGCTCGCGATCTTGTTCTCGAAGCCTTCGCTCTTGTCGTTGGAGAATGGCAAATTGGACGGATCGGCGCAGACGCGCAGAACCTCACGATTCACCAGATCGGAGCGATGACCTTCGACGGCGCCAGCCGAACCAAGCCACGCACCGCCCAGAGCTAAACCGACGGACGACACCGCAAACAGGCCGATGGCGTAACGTCTAATCACCGAGACATGCCTTCTCATCCGCCTTCGCGACTTCCGGCTTGTCCTCGTGATTGTGTCCGCCGAGCTGACCGGCGGGAAGGTCTCCGGAAGCCCTCGCCCTCAGGTACAGGTAGAGGTCGTTGATGTAGCACATGACGTTCTTATTATCGCCGAATGTCGGCATAACGAACTTGGTTCCCGCCTCGTCGCGGATGCGGCCGCTGGCGACGGTGCTCAGGAAGGTGCTGTAGTCCATCGTCTTGAGCGAGTTGGCGAGCGCCGGGGCGTAACTGGAGCCCAGGCCATTGGGGCCATGGCAGACGTGACACTCGGAGTGATAGCGGCGGTAGCCGTTATACGTGCCCCAGTCGGCGACGAGCGTTCCGTCCTTCTTGCAGATGTGGAAGGTCGGCGTGCCGTCCGGGAGGACCCACTTGCCGTTGTCGTTCTTGGCACCTTCCTGGGTGAAGCAACCGTCGGAGTCTGTGATGTACGGAGCGAGGCCGGGTTTGTCCTCGGCCCGGACGGAAGCGCCGAAACCAACCCCCAGGGCGACGGCGGCCACGACAACGAAACTGATCCTTCTCACGCGTTTCCCCTATCTGCTTTTTGGTTGCAGCATTCGATACATCAGCATCTGGGCATTTGCCTAGTCGGCACAAGGCCGCAACGATCAAGCGGCCGTGATCTTGCGATCGTCATCTCGCAATGCGGTAAACGTATTCGCACTGCAGCGGTGCCCTGGGAGCTGTCACCCTTTGACTGACAAGGAGAGACCGGCGCAGGTTGCCCCGCGCCGGTCCCTTAGTTCTGATCGTCAACCTATGGCAGCGAGAAGACGGTCAGCGAGCCACCGAGAGCGGTGTACTGGCTCAGACCGGCGTAGCCACCAACGGCACCCAGACCATCGGTCGGGTTGGTCAGGCCGGCCGCGAGGCCGATGCCAGCCCAGCCGCCGACGCCCGAGTAGACGCCGATGTACTGCTTGCCCTTGTGTCCGTAGGTGAACACGTTGCCGATGATGCCGGAAGGCGTACGGAACTTGAAGAGCTCCTTGCCATCCTTCTGATCGACGCACTTGAGGTAGCCCTCGAGCGTGCCGTAGCAGGCCAAGCCGCCGGCGGTGGTGAGAGCGCCGGACCAAGCAGAGAACTGCTCCTTATTGGCCCAAACGATCTTGCCCTTGCCAGCGTCCCACGCAAGGAAGTTGCCCATGTTGGTCTCGCCCTTGGGCGGGAACATGGACAGCGTGGCGCCAACGTACGGCTGACCAGCGGTGTACTCGACTTTGAACGGCTCGTAGTCCATGCACACGTGGTTAGACGGCACATAGAAGAGGTTCGTCAGCGGCGAGAAGGCCACTGGCTGCTCATCCTTCGAGCCAAGAGCGGCCGGGCAGACGTCGGTGGTGTTGACGTCCTGGCCGTTCAGGAAGGTCGACTTAGAGGCAACGACGAGCGGACGACCATAGGTCTTGCTGCCCTTGTCCATGTCGACTTTGGTAGCCCAGTTGACCGCCGGGTCATACTTCTCGGCAACCAACAGTTCACCAGTCTTCCGGTCGAGCGTGTAGGCAAAGCCGTTCCGGTTGAACTCGACGACGACATTGCGCTTCGAGCCACCAACGTCGATGTCGGCGATGACCGGCTCATTGATGCCGTCATAGTCCCACTCGTCGAACGGGGTGTACTGATAAGCCCAAGACGCCATGCCCGTGTCCGGGTTGCGGGCGAACAAGGTCATCGACCACTTCTGGTCGATCTGCTTGCCGTCCGGTCCCGCACGCTGAGCAGGGTTCCAGGTCGACGGGTTGCCGGTGCCGTAGTAGAAGAGGTTCAGAGACGGATCCCAGGACATGTAGCCCCAGGTCGAGCCGCCACCGATCTTCCACTGGTCGCCGTTCCAAGTGCTGAGCGAGCTGTCCTTGCCGACCGGCTTGCCAAGCGACGTGGTCTTATCGGGATCGACCAGGATATCGCTATCCGGGCCCATCGAGTAGGCGCGCCATTTCAGCTTGCCGCTCTCGATGTCGTAGCCGGAAACCCAGCAGCGAACGCCGAACTCAGCACCAGAGACGCCGATGATGACGGTGTCCTTGATGACGATCGGAGCGCCAGTGCCGGTCTGACCCTTCTTAGGATCGCCGTCGACCACCTTCCAAACTTCCTTGCCGGTCTTGGCGTCGAGCGCCACGAGCGACGTGTCAGCCTGGTGAAGGAAGATCTTGCCGTTGCCGAACTGCACGCCACGGTTGACCGTGTCGCAGCACATCACGGGGATCACGGACGGATCCTGCTTGGGCTCGTACTTCCAGTTGATGGTGTAAGGATCGCCATCCAGGTTCAACGAGTACACGATGTTCGGGAACGCCGTGTGGACGTACATGGTGCTACCGATAACGAGAGGCGAACCCTCGTGACCGCGCAGCACACCAGTCGAAAACGTCCAAGCGGCCTTCATCGTGCCGACGTTCTTGGTGTTGATCTGGTCGAGTTTCGAATAGCCTGTGGCGCTGTAGTCAGAACGCTGCATCGCCCAGTTATTCGGATCGCTCGCAGCTTGCGTAGCGCTTTCGTTCGCCAGAACTGGCAAAGTCAGGCCCGCAGTCGCGAGTAAGCTAAATGCGAATACGCTTGTGCGCATTGCGCTTCCTCCATTTTAAGGTTCTTGCCACGCTTGCAAACGGTGATGTCCGGCAGCGCCTCACACCCAAAATTTGGGATGGGGTTTGCCCCTTCTTCCTCCCTGGCGATCGACCGGGCTCTTTTTTGGCTATTGCCACTTGGCCCTGGAAGCCATGTCACCACCGCGGCACATCTACGCACTTTTTTTTCACGTCCGCAAGCCGAACCGGTAACGCAAACTCACGCGTCCGTGAATAGGACAAGATCGCTGACGTAAAATCCACCGCATTCCATCGCCGCTTGTTGCGCTGCACATTCAAATGGTGCGGCGCACGACAAACTTGTGTTCACAGGGCGAATTCATTGGCTTCAGCGCGTGCCCCGCGCGCGCGCCCCAGGTATGGATGCCACCAACGTGCGCAGGATCAGGGAATTTTTTCGATCGCGCGCGGCGTCTGCTTGTGAGTGCGCGTTATCACGGGGCGCTCTCGACGCCGTGAACTCCCGTGTTTATATCGCCGGCAGCGCTTCTTGAGGCCAAAAGCATGCGTTTCAGCTCGGCTTCCGCCCGGTTTCTTGTGCCGCGCGCGCTGCTCGCCGGGGCAGCCCTCTGGGCCGCCGCGGCGAGCGCCGCCGCGCCCGAGCCGCTTGCTGTGAGCGAGATCGCGCCCGGCATTTTCGTGCATCAGGGGCGCTACGAGCTGTTCACGCCGCGCAACGAGGGCGACGTCTCCAACTCCGGCTTCATCATCGGCCGCGATGGTGTCGCCGTCATCGACACCGGCGGCAGTCCGCGCGTCGGCGCGAGCCTGCTTGCGGCGATCCGCGCTCGCACACAGCTCCCCATAAAGTATGTGATCAACACCCACATGCATCCCGACCACGTCTTCGGCAACGTCGCCTTCGAAGGCGAGAAGCCGACGTTCGTCGGCCATCACAAGTTGCCGCGCGCGCTGGCGGCCCGCGCCGCACGCTACCTCGCGATCAACAAAGAGCTGCTCGGGGACGAAGCGTTCGCCGGCGAGCGCATCATCGCGCCGACGCTGCTGGTCGACGACAAGCTCGAGCTCGATCTCGGCGATCGCACGCTCCTGCTCGAAGCGCAGAAAACTGCACACACCGACAACGATTTGACCGTGCTCGACAAGAAAACGGGGACGCTCTTCCTCGGCGACCTCCTGTTCGTCGATCACGTCCCGGCGCTCGACGGCTCGATCCGGGGCTGGCTTGCACTACTCGATCAATTGAAGCAGCGCACCGACATCGCCCACGTAGTGCCGGGCCACGGACCGGCTACCGTACCCTGGCCGGCCGCCATGGCGGCGGAGCAGCGCTATCTCGATAGGATCGCGCAGGACGTGCGCGCCATGATCAAGCAGGGCAAGACCATCGAGGAAGCGATGAGGACGGCCGGGCTATCCGAAAGGGATGCGTGGCTGTTGTTCCCGGAGTATCATGCGCGTAACGTCTCGGCGGCATTCGCCGAACTCGAATGGGAATAATGTGAATAATGGGCAAGACCGGAATCGGCGCCAATCGCGGAGGACCAGGATGCAGGCAGCGGTGAACCCCGGCAAAGTACTCTTGGCAGCGATCGTCGCGGCGGCAATAGCCTTCTCCAGTTTGCCCGCCCGCGCCGACGACCCCTGGCCCGACATCAAGCGCGACGTTTTCGAGAACCGTGAAATCGCCGAGGAGGATGGCACGATCTCGCTCGATGCGCCCTACCGCGCCGAGGACGCAGCCGTCGTGCCCCTCACCATGCGCATCCCCGCGAGCGTCGCGCGCAACGTCAAGACCCTGACGCTCATCATCGAGAAGAACCCCGCACCCGTTGCGGCGACCTTCCACTTCGGCGAGGCCGCCGGCGCCGGCGACCGCATGCTGTCAACGCGCGTGCGCATCGACATGTATTCCAACGTCCGCGCTGTCATCGAGACGACGGACGGAAAGTTGCACATGACGACGAAGTACGTGAAGGCCTCGGGCGGATGCTCGGCCGCCGCCGGCAAGGACATGGACGAGGCGCTGGCGAGCATGGGCAAGATGCAGATTCGCGTGTTCGAGCCGGCAACCCCGCCGACGAGCTCGCCCGACATGCGTGAGGCCCAGGTCATGATCCGGCACCCGAACTTCACGGGGATGCAGATGGATCAGCTCACGCGCGAATTCACGCCGATGAAGATCGTGCAGGAGATCGAGGTGAAGCGGGGTGGCGTGCTCATATTCAGCGTGGAGGGTGGCATCTCGATATCGGAGAACCCCAACTTCCGCTTCACCTTCGGCGCCGAGGGCAACGCGCCGATCGAGGTGACCGCGAAGGACACGGACGGGCGCACGTTCACGGGCACATCTGCCGACAAGGCCACGTAGCCCTGGCGTCCCGATCGGCTGCATCGACATCAAAGCAAAAGGGCACCACACCGTGGTGCCCTTCGCACGTCGAGCGCTCGCGGCGAACGCGTCAGAAGCAGCGCAGCTCCGCCAGATCAGAAGCAGCGAAGCTCCGCTTCGACCTGGGCGGTCTTGAGTTTTTTGACCTGCTCCTTGTAGGGCCCGTAGGACCGGAACACCTCGGCGTTGTCGCCAGGGCGCTGCGCGATCGACATGATCGTCTGCGCCGCCTCGTATTCCGAGTAGGGGAGGAGCGCGGCCACAGCGTCGACGGAGCAGGAGCACTTTTCTAGCGAGTCGCGCGTCTGCCCGTTCGTCTGCATGCAGGCGAAAACATAGTCGGCGCGGGCGGACGTCGGGTAGTCGTTCTGCGGCAGCTCGACGGCGGCCGTCGCCACCGGCACAAGCGCAACCGCCATCGTGGCAATCACGAGAGTTGCTCGGGTCATCATTTAACCTCCGCACCGTCGAGTGTGAAACGCTCCTCGAGTTTCGGAGCCTCCTTGACGGTGCTCTCATAGACCGAGGTCATCTGCACGACCTCCCCGGGAACCTGGTCACTCACGATCATCGTGAATTTTGCGCCCTCATAACCCTGCAACTTGGTGGCCTCAGGGTCCCCGACATAGGGCAGCATCGTGACGCGGTAGGCATCAAGCGTCTTGCCTTTGTAGTCGATCTTGACGGGCTCGATCTTCGACTTGTCCTTGAAGCCATGCGTGAATATCGTTTTCAGATAGCCGTATTTGGCTCCTGTCAACTGAGAGAGCGTGCTCACTGCAAGATCGAAGTAGACGACGAATACGGGATTGATTGTCGCGTTGGGGATCTTCTGGAGCTCACGCGCGCGCTCGCCCGTGTAGATTTGCAGGTCGACGTCCTTCTCGCCTGTCGGTCTGACGCCCACGACCTTCACCGTGACCTCGTCGGAGAACGGCTCGCCCAGGAGCTGGGCGTTGGACACGATACGATTGAAGCGGTAGCCGAGCGCCGTGCCCTGGTCGACGTTCGACAGGTGCTTGTGCTCGAAGATCATGTTCTGTGCGGTCGGCTGATTGCTCGTTGCCGGCGCAGGGGTCCCAGGGGCCGGGTCGGCCGCGTTGGCGGCCGCCGCCATACTGGTCGATGCCGCGAGGGAAAGCGCCATGACGGCGCACACTCCAAAGAGCCGCATACTCAAGCTTCCTTCCATATCAAGACTTTGATGCCACGCGTTTTGGGCATGTTCTAACCTTTCGGAGGCGCGCGCGTCCACAGCCAGAAAACTTAACTATTGGTCATGCTGCGCCGCGAAGAACTGACCTGCGAGGGCATGCTCGCAATTTGTGCGACGAGTGATGGCTTCAGCGCAGGAAGAGGCCGAAGGCGCGCGGCCCATCGCCAACGGCGGCCTCGCCGTCGACCGCGAGCTTGTCGGTATCGATGCGCATGAGCACGTTGTCAAACCAACAGGCGACGTAGACGTATTTGCCGGCTGGATCGGCGGCAATGCCCTCGGGATGATCGCCGACGGGGATCGACTTGACGACCTTCAGACCGGCGAGATCGATGACGCTGACCGTGCTGGTGTACTGGTTGGTCACGAACGCATGTGCTCCAGCGAGCGCTATTGCGTAGGGGCGCCGCTCGACCTTCACCGTGGCGACGACCTTGCGCGTCGCGATGTTGATCACGCTCACATCGTCGCTGCCGACGTTAGCGGTGTAGGCACGCGCGCCGCTTCCATCGATGGTTATACCGAACGGCCGCTCGCCTACGGTTACGCCGCCAATGCGCGCATTCGTCTCTACATCGATGAAGGAGACCGCGTTGCTGTCGCGGTCGGCGGTGAGGACGAGCCGTCCGTTCGGCGTCACCGCGACGCCCGACGGGGAGTCGCCAACCGCGACCTCCGCAAGCGTGGTCCCGGCCAATGGATCGACGACGGAAAGCTTGTGCGTGTACCAGTCGGCGACGTAGATGCGGCCGTTGGTCGGGTGCGCAGCGATGCCGAGGGGACCCTCGCCGATCTTGATGCGCCGCACGATCTTGCGCGCGCCCGCGTCGACGACCACGACCTCCTTGCCTTCAGGCGAGGTGAGGAAGGCGAGCTTGCCGTCGCCGGACATGGCGATGCCGGCCGGCTTGCCACCGATTTTCAGAGTCTCCGCGACCTTGAGGTCGGCAAGGCTGACAACGGAGAGGGAATCGTCGGTCTGATTGGTGACGAAGGCCTCACTGACGCTCCGCGGCTCGCCCGCCAGGGTCGCTGCCCCGACGCAAGCAAGCAGCGCCAGCGCACACCCGAGCTGCGGCGGGCGCCGCACGCTGTGCGTCCTAGCCGCCGGCTTCGAGCTTCTGTTTCAACGCGTCGAGGCCGGTGCGATAGACGCCCGTCACGGCCTTGATCGCGGCCTCGTCGTTGAGCTCGGGCGGTGGATCGTTGTTCATGTAGCCGCGGTAGAACGCGCCCTTCCACTCGACGGTAGATTTGCCGCCGTCCCCCTTGACGCTAAGCGAGGACGAATAGTTCTTGACCGGGAGCACTTTCACGTCGACGTCGGTGATCTCGTACTTGTACAGCATCTTTGCCGCATCGTAGGCGTCGAGCTTCTCGGCGATGGTCCCCCCCGACTTCAAGGTGAGCGTTCGCGTTGCATTGACGTCATTTCCGCCCTGACCTTCGAGCTTTGCGACCGCCGGGTGCCAGCTCATGTCCTGGAAGTTGCCGATCACGGCCCAAACCTTGTCGGGCGGCGCGTTGATCTCGACCGTCTCCGTCACCTTCTGACGGCTCGGTCCGTGCGCAGAAGCGGCAACGGGAAACAGGGCTAGAATTGCCAACCCTACTGCAAGAGCTCTCACCATCAGGCGTCCTCCGGGTCGTCCTTTATTAGACGTGCTTTAGACAAAACCATAGTGGCGCCTCTATAGCCGCGCAATCGCCGGCGCTCAGGCAAAGCGCCGCATTCGGGCCGGTGTTGTTTTGGCTGGGCGTCCGTGCTTTGTTGCGCCCCGCGCGAGGGAGAACGAGATCGACATGACCGCACCGGGCGAAGGCGAGGGTAGCGCTTCCGAGGTCTACCGTAATGTCACTTGCCCGTTCTGCGGTCTTCTCTGCGATGACACCGAGGTTTCCCGCACCGGCAGCACGCTCAAGGTGCTGAAGAACGGCTGTGGGCGCGCCGTCGCCGGCTTCCAGCGTACGCTTCCTCCCGCCAAGCCGCAGGTGCGCGGTGCTAACACCGACCTCAAGACGGCCATCGATGCCGCGGCCTCACTCATCCGCAAGTCGGCGCTGCCGCTCTACGGCGGCATGGCCTCTGACGTTGCTGGCATTCGCGCGATCATGTCGCTCGCCGACCGCTCCGGCGGCGTTGTTGACCACGCGCTGAGCGAGGGCCAGTACCGCAACATCAAGGTTGTGCAGATGAGCGGCTGGATCATGACCACGCTCACCGAGGCGCGCAACCGCGCCGATGTCTTCGTGATCGTCGGCAGCGACGTGCACAAGCTGCACGGGCGCTTCTTCGACCGCATCGTCTGCCCGGGCGCCTCGATGTTCGACGACGTGCCCAAGAAACGCGACGTAATCTTCATCGGTGAGGGGCTCGACACATCTGGCGCCAAGGGCAATCGTATCGGCGAAGTCATCAATCTCCAGTGCCCGAACGACCGCCTGACCGAGGTGCTCGGCGCACTGCACGCGCGGCTGCGCGGCCTCCCCGTTCAAGCCCGCGAGTTAACGCCGGCAAAGCGCGGAGGGCTGCTCTCCTCGTTGCTGCCGTCGCGCGAAACGGGCCCAGTGCCCGAAGTGGCCGGCGTCAAGCTGTCCGACATCGACAGGGTGGCCGAGAAGTGCAAGGCCGCGCACTACTCCGTGTTTGTGTGGGCGCCGCCGGGCTTGAACTTCGCGCAGGCCGACCTCGCCGTCCTCCTCGTCGCCGACATCGTCAAGGAGCTGAACCTCACGACGCGCGCTGCCGGCCTTTCGCTCGGCGGCAACGACGGTGCCCCGAGCGCAGCATCCGTCTCGACCTGGCAGACCGGCTTTCCGCTGCGCGTGAGCTTCGCCAACGGCAAGCCCGAGTACGATTCCTACCGTTACGCCATTGGCCGCATGCTCGCCGAGAACGAGGGCGATCTGCTCACGTGGGTTTCATCGTTCAATCCCGATCTCGGAGCTCCGGCGACCAAGCTGCCGACGATCGTGCTCGGCACGCCCGGCCTGCGCATGAGCCAGCCGCCCACGGTGTTCATTCCGGTGGGCACGCCGGGCGTCGACCACGCCGGCTGCATGGTCCGTTGCGACAACGTCGTGTCGTTGCCCCTCCAGAATCTCGGCCGCGCTCAACTTCCGCGCGGCGCCGACGTGCTCGCCGCCATCGAAGCGGCCCTCTGAACGCGAGCTCCATTCGATGATGATCAAGCTGACGGGCGGAAAACTGTACGACCCTGCCAACGGGGTGAACGGCGAGGTGCGCGACATCTACATCGCCGACGGCCGCGTCGTGGCGGCGGCGCCCGAGGCGCGCGTCGACCAAGAATACAATCTGCGCGGCAAGGTCGTCATGGCGGGCGCCATCGACCCGCATACCCACATCGGCGGCGGCAAGGTCACGATCGCGCGCACGCTGATGCCGGAGGACCACGAGCACGACGAGGTCGCCCACACCTCGCTCACGCGCGCCGGCACCGGCCACGCGCTCCCCTCGACCATGATCACCGGCTACCGCTACGCCGAGATGGGCTACACGGCCTGCTTTGAGCCGGCGATGCTCCCCGCCAACGCCCGCCAGGCGCACCTTGAGCTGGGCGACACGCCGCTGCTCGACAAGGGCGCCTTCGTCATGCTCGGCAGCGACGACTTCATGCTGCGCTCGATCGCGGAGAAGCGCGACTTCCAGCAGATCAAGGACTACATCGCCTGGACCATGCACGCTGCCCAGGCCATCGCGGTCAAGGTGGTCAATCCGGGCGGCATCAGCGCCTTCAAGTTCAACCAGCGCCGGCTGAACCTCGACGAGAAGCACGTCTATTACGGCATCACGCCGCGCGACATCATCCTGACGCTGGCGCGCGGGCTGCTGGAGATCGGTATCACCCATCCCCTGCACGTGCACGGCTGCAACCTCGGCATCCCCGGCAACGTCGAGACGACGCTCGCCACCATCCGCGCCACCGACGGCCTGCCGCTGCACCTGACGCACATCCAGTTCCACAGCTACGGCACCGAGGGCGAGCGCCACTTCTCCTCGGGCGCAGCGGCCATCGCCGACCTGTTGAAAAAGTACCCACACATCTCCATCGACGTCGGCCAGGTCATGTTCGGGCAGACGTGCACCGCGTCCGGCGACAGCATGCGCCAGTACAACGGCTCCAAGAACGCCGACCCCAAGCGTTGGGTGGTCATGGACATCGAGTGTGACGCGGGCTGCGGCGTCGTACCCTTCCGCTACCGCGACTCGAGCTACGTACACTCGCTGCAGTGGGCGATCGGGCTCGAGACCTTCCTTTTGTGCGAGGATCCCTGGCGCATCTTCCTGACGACCGACCACCCGAACGGCGCGCCCTTCTATACCTACCCGCACCTCATCCGCTTGCTGATGGACCGCACCTTCCGCAAGGAGATGATGCTGAAGGTCGTGCCCGAGGCGCTCAAGTACAGCACGCTGCCGTCGCTCGACCGCGAGTACTCGCTCTACGATGTGGCGATCATGACGCGCGCCGGCCCGGCGCGCAGCCTCGGCCTCAAAGACCGCGGCCACCTCGGCCCCGGCGCCTGCGCCGACGTCACCGTCTACACCGACAACTCTGACCGCGAGGCGATGTTTGCCAAGCCCGAGCTCGTGTTCAAGAACGGCGAGGTGATCGTGCGCGACGGCAAGGTGGTGAAGGTGGTGCAGGGCGCAACCCATGTCGCGCGGCCCGAGTATGACCGCTCCATCGAGAAGCCGCTCAAAGAGTACTTCGACCGCTATCACACGATCGCGATGGAGAACTTCCGCGTGAGCGACGAGGAGATCGTCGACAGCGGGCGCGGACAGATCGTCGTGCAACCGACCAGGGCACGCGTGTCATGAAGGTCAACGGCATCACGATCGACGACACGTTCGCCGAGGCATTCGGCATGAGCGGTACCGGCGTTATCATCACGGCCGACAGCCCCCGCTGGGCCCGCCAGGCTGCCGTCACCATGAGCGGCTTTGGCACTTCCGTCATCGGCTGCGGCGCCGAGGTCGGCATCGACCGGGAATTGAAGCCCGAGGAGACGCCGGATGGACGCCCCGGCGTGCGCGTGCTCCTGTTCGGCTTCTCGCCCGACGCGCTCGCACCCCAGCTCAAGAACCGCGTCGGCCAGTGCGTGCTGACGAGCCCCGGCTCGGCCTGCTACGCCGGTGTCGATGCCAAGAGGCGCATCGGACTCGGCCAGGGCCCGCGCTATTTCGGCGACGGCTTTCAGACCGCGAAGATCCTTGGCAAGAACCGCTACTGGCGCATACCGGTCATGGACGGCGAGTTCGTCGTCGAGGAGACAAGCGGCGTCGTGACCGACGCGGTCGGCGGCGGCAACGTGCTGATCCTCGGCAACGACCGCACGGGCCTTCTCTCGGCGGCAGAAACCGCGGTCGCCGCCATCGCCGAGGTGCCCGACGTCATCACCCCGTTTCCGGGCGGCATCGTCCGCTCGGGCTCCAAGGTGGGCTCCAAGTACAAGGGCATGGTCGCCTCGACCAACGACGCCTTCTGCCCCACGCTGCGCGGGCGCGTGAAGAGCGAGCTCGGCCCCGACACCGTCGCCGTACTCGAGATCGTCATCGACGGCCTCTCGTCGAAATCGGTCGCCGACGCCATGAAGGCGGCGCTGAAGTCTTTGATCGAGGTCGGGCCGTCGAAGGGGGTCACGCGCATCAGTGCCGGCAACTACGGCGGCAAGCTCGGCCAGCATCATTATCACCTGCGGGAGCTGCTTCCATGAGCGGGCTGACGTTTCGACTGAAGGCGGCACCTGACGAGCGCCTCGACGTATCCGAGCTGACGCCGCGGCGGCTCGCTCCGTTGTCGCAGGGCGACATCGAGCGCATCGTGGTCGGCTCCACTAAGCGCCAATTGAAGGTCGGCGACGTGTTCGCGCTCGGCGGCCGGGCGGGCGATAGCGTGAGGTTCGAAAGCGGCTCAAGCCGCCTCGACTTTATCGGCTCGAGGCTCGACGAGGGCACCGTGATCGTCGACGGTGACGTCGGCGACTACGCCGGCCGCGAGATGAGCGGCGGCCGGCTCGACATCCGCGGCGATTCTGGTGCGTTCCTCGCCTCGGGCTTGAAGGGCGGGCTCGTTACCGTCAAGGGCTCGGCCGGCAACCAGGTCGGCGCCCAGCGCGCCGGCGACAAGTTCGGCATGATGGGCGGCATCGTCGTCATCGAGGGCCACGCCGGCGACCGCGTCGGCGACCGCATGCGGCGCGGCACTATTATCGTACGCGGGCGCTGCGGCTCTATTGCCGGCACGCGCATGCTCGGCGGCACCATCTGGACCGATCAGGGCTTCGGAGCCAACCCCGGGTTGCTGATGCGCCGCGGCACCCTCATCGGCCCCAATGTCGAGAAGCTGCTCGCCACCTTCGTCGATACCGGCAAGCACGACCTCGTCATTTTGCGGGTGCTCTCGCGCTATCTAGCGGCCACGCTGGGCCCCCTCGCCCCCCGTCCCATCACGGGTCCGGTCCGCAAATACGCCGGCGACCTCGCTACAATCGGCAAGGGCGAGCTGCTCATCGCCGCCTGAATTGTCGCACGTATTCTGCCGTCAGGGGCGCCCGCGTAACAATTTGGCGCGGGCTTGCGAATAGCGTTTGCCGAGGTCGCGCATCCTTTCCAGCGTCCGTGCCGTATATAAGCTTGAAGTACCTACGCCGTCGGCCAGGGCAACCAGGAGCATCGCATGATTGCGATCGTGATTTCAGCCTGTCTCGTCAGCGATCCTGGCGTTTGCAAGGACTACCGCATCCCGCTAGCGAGCGGGATCGATGCGACCCACTGCATGGCAGATGCTCCGCCGCATTTCGCGACCTGGGCGGATGCCCACCCAGGCTGGCGCATTGCGCGCTGGAGCTGCCGCGCCGCGGGCACCGAGGACCTCTAAAAGCGGCGGCTCTAATCGAGAGCCCAAAAGGAGAGCTGCCATGCGACGCGGGCTCATGCATGCCCTTCTTTCAGCCGCCCTGCTTCTGGTGCCGGCCGGCGCGGCGTACGCTCAGGACATGATCGATCAGCTCGATCTGAAGTCGGACGAGTTCAAGAAGGCCGACGTAACGCGCGAGGAGGTGCTCGCCGCGATCGCGACCGCGGGCACGGACGGCGTCGCCGATTTCTCCGGGAAACGGCTCAACGGCATCGATCTCTCTGGCCTCGACCTGCGCCGCTTGAAGCTGCAGTCGACGCGTATCAACGGCACGAAATTCGTCGGCTCCAACCTCGACGGCGTCGTGCTCGACCAGGCCTGGGCGCTCAACTCGGATTTCAGCAACGCGAGCCTCAAGGGGGCGAGCCTGTTCTCCACGCAGTTTCGCGACGCCAAGCTCGACGGCGCCAATTTCGAGGGCGCGCGCGTCGCCGCCGACTTTTCGCGCGCCAGCATGAAGGGCGCCAACTTCAAGGACGCCGACGTCTCCGCCGACATGAAGAACCAGTCGATGGGGCTGATGCGGGGCGTGTTTCGCTCGACCGACCTCGAAGGCGCCTCGTTCGAGAACGCCAACATGGCCCGTGTGGTGCTGGAGTACGCGCGCCTGCGCGACGCGAACCTGCGCGGCGCCAACCTCATGGGCAGCGAGCTCGCCGGCGCCGATCTCACGGGCGCCGACGTGGCGGGTGCGAACTTCAATGGGGCAGACGTAAACTCGGCGCGCCTCATCTCGCTGCGCGGCAAGGACAGCGCCCGCAATCTCGATGCCATGAAGAACCTCGATCGCGCCTACGTCCAGTAGCCCGCGCTAGCGCTCATCTCCGAACAGGCTGCTGACCTCGAGCACGAACTTCTGCCGGATGGCGCGACCGAAGTCGGCGTACCCGTTGGCGGGAAGCACGAACGAGCCGGGGCCCCCCTTCACGTGATCGCGGTACCAGTCCTCAAGCGGGGTGTTGCCGCTCTCCCCTTTGCCCGCCGGGGCCGGCAGATAGGATTGCGTCGGGACGCCACCGGGCCCTTCACCCTCGCCTTCATTGCCTTCGAGGATGGGCAGGCCGTTCACCGTTACGCCGTAGCTGACGAGTTCGTCACGCACCTGCTCGACGGGCTCCGGTTCGTTGCAGTTGTCGCGGCCGTCACCGGAGACGTCGAGCACGACCTTGGCCGCTTTCGCCGGGATCTGCGGCACGATCTTGTCCGAGACGAAGCGCATCATGCGCGACATGCAGGTGAACTCGCCGCCTTGGCGCGGCAGTGCGCGCACGTGCATGGCAGCGGCCTTCGCCTCTTGCTCGTTGGTTATGTGCGTCCAGGGCACGTTGACCTTCGACTGGTCCGCCCAGGTGATCATGGAAAACAGGATGCCGCCCTTGGCGCCGCCGACGATCGCCCGGATGACGCTGGGGTCCTCGAGCGCCTGCGCGATGCCCTCCATCTGCAGCTTGTAGCGCGCGTCGTCGACGGAGTTCGAAACGTCGACGGCGACGATGAGAGCGGTGTCGACCTCGTCGGTAGGTTCCGCCGCGCGCGCAACCGAGAGGACTAGCCCAAGCAGCACCGGGCCGGCGATGCCTGCACCCGTCCGCAGCGCCCAGGCGAGCGAGGCGAGGAGCGTGCCGCGCTGTTTGATATCCCCTCTCCCCATGCCGTGCATGTCCTCGTGCATGTCCTATGGCCGGTCCGACATGACCCTAGGATGCACTATTGTTGCGATAATGTAAGACTACGGCATGTCGCGGCTGCAGACCCGGCAAACTTCCGTATCTCGCCGCTCGCGCAATTGTCATTTGACCCGGCTCAATGCAGGTGCCGGCGAGGTGCGGGAGAAGTCGCGATCGATTAAGAGTTCCCCTGCAAGATGCGTCTGCAAGATGCGTGCACGCATCGGAATGTTATCTCTGGAGGCGTTGAGGAGGCAGCATGTACGCACACATTCTGATCGCAACCGACGGCTCGGAGCTCGCCAATCGTGCGGTCGGGCAGGGTCTAGATCTCGCCAAGGCGCTCGGCTCCAAGGTCACCGCGATCACCGTGACGGAGCCGTGGACGGCTGCCGTCTCGGGCGAGTGGGCGGTCGCCTTCCCCGTCGAGGAATACGAGAGGGCCGCCGCGGCCAACGCCGAGAAGATCCTCGCGCAGGTGACGCAAGCTGCCGCGCGCATCGGCGTCGCCTGTGACACGCGCCACGTCAAGGACCAGTTCGCGGCGGAAGGCATCGTCGAGGAGGCGAAGTCGCTCGGCTGCGATCTCATCGTCATGGCCTCGCACGGGCGGCGCGGACTCGCGAAGGTCGTGCTCGGCAGCCAAGCAACGCGCGTGCTCACCCACAGCACGGTGCCGCTACTGATCTGCCGCTAGCCGGAACCGGCGAAGACGAGCGCTGAACCCAAGGCGACGAAGTGAGCGGCGCGCCGAAAGCGTGACGTCGGCGCGGGACGGGTCCGAGCTGCAAAAAGAAAGGGTCAGACCCTGAAGGTCTGACCCCAATCAACGCCAAGCGTCGCCGGCGCCGTAACGGGCGCCTTATGCTGCCGCCTTGGCAGCGGCGGGAAGCGGGACGGTCGCGATCGTCTTCAGGATCTGCGACGCGATCTGGTAGGGGTCGCCCTGCGAGTTAGGGCGGCGATCCTCCAGATAGCCGCGGTAGCCGTTCTTCACGAAGCTATGCGGTACGCGGATCGAAGCCCCGCGGTCGGCAACGCCGTAGCTGAACTGGTGGATCGACTGCGTCTCGTGATGGCCGGTCAGCCGCATGTGGTTGTCGGGACCATAGACCGCGATGTGCTCCTCGCGCGCGTTCTCGAAGGCCTTCATCAGCTTCTCGAAATAGTCCTTGCCGCCGACCTCGCGCATGTAGGTGGTCGAGAAGTTGGCGTGCATGCCGGAGCCGTTCCAGTCGGTCGCCCCGAGCGGCTTGCAGTGATACTCGATGTCGATGCCGTACTTCTCCGTCGCACGCTGCATCAGGTAGCGGGCCATCCACATCTCATCGGCGGCGCGCTTGGAGCCCTTGCCGAAAATCTGGAATTCCCACTGGCCCTTCGCGACCTCGGCGTTGATGCCTTCGTGGTTGATGCCGGCATAGAGACAGAGGTCGAGATGCTCGTCGACGATCTTGCGGGCTACGTCGCCGACATTCTTGTAGCCGACCCCGGTGTAGTAGGGACCTTGCGGCGCGGGGTAGCCACTGTCGGGAAAGCCGAGCGGACGACCGTTCTGGTAGAAGAAATACTCCTGCTCGAAGCCGAACCAGGCGCCCTCGTCATCGAGGATGGTCGCGCGCTTGTTGGAAGGGTGCGGGGTCACGCCGTCGGGCATCATGACCTCGCACATCACCAGCACGCCGTTGGTGCGTGCGCCGTCTGCAAAGACGCGGATGGGCTTTAGGACGCAATCGGAGCTCCTGCCCTCGGCCTGCTGCGTTGAGCTGCCGTCGAATCCCCAGAGCGGGAGATCCTCGAGGCTTGGAAACGCGCTGTATTCCTTGATTTGGGTTTTGCCGCGCAAATTCGGGGTCGGCGCATAGCCATCGAGCCAAATATACTCGAGCTTGTACTTCGTCATTTTGGGTGTCTCCCTGCTGTTGACGACGTGACTCTTGACAAAACGCAGAGGCGCACGCTGCGCGAGCGGACTGCGCGCGTGCTGAGGTCGCGAGTGGAAGGGATCGCGAGCGAAAATGGATGCCGCGCCGTACCGTGATCGCGACGAACGGCGAGCGCGCGGAAAGCGTTGGGTCCAGCGAACGATCTCTCGGAGCGGACGCGGCCCCGCTCATCCTGAGACGCCTCGCTCAGCATCCGGCTACCTTGATCATTCGGTGCGAACCCATCCGAAGCGAAGGATGCGGCGGAACCGGCGGCGGCGATCAGGAGTTCACACCGCGACAAGGGTTCAGCGCCCGAGAATGCTAGCCAAATATGCAAAAACAATCCTGCCCATAATGTGGGCAATTGCTGTTTGAATTTCAGGCATTTCTGCAATCAGCAGAAGATCGCAAAACGCGAGTCTGTTAGATTCAGACCAGGCGCAGAGAAATAGAGAAAGACGAGCCATGTCGACGATCGCACATCGAGAAACCGCGATGCTCTACGCGTTCCCCTCGGGCGGCCGCGCGAGCCGCGGCGGCAATCGCAAAGGCGCACCGGCGCATCCGCCGCCCGCCAAAATTGCGCAGGCCGAATGCGGCAGCGGCTGGTACCACGAGGCCGCCGTCGAGGAGGCCGAGCGTGCCTCCGCGTTGGCAAGAGGCGTCCGCCTCTTCACCGATCGCGTTTGATTGGAGCGCGTTGCAGACGCGCCTGCCCGGCAAGAAGCGCGGGGCGTCCAGATTGCGCGTCACGCCCCGAAGATCGACCAGCCGAGCCGTTTGCTCAGCTTCTCCAGCGCGAGCTGTCCCAACAGAGAGTTTCCTTGAGCGTCGAGCCCCGGCGACCACACGGCGATCGAGGCCTTGCCGGGCGCGACCGCCAGAATGCCGCCGCCGACCCCGCTCTTTCCCGGCAGTCCCACCCGGTAGGCAAACTCCCCCGAGCCGTCGTAGTGGCCGCATGTGAGCATCAATGCGTTGATGCGCCGTGCGCGCTCGGGCTGCACCACCGAATGGCCGGTCGTAGGATTTGAGCCGAACTGCGCCAGGAAGCGCCCCGCCATGGCAAGCTGCCGGCACGACATGGCGATGGCGCAGTGGTGGAAATAGACGCCGAGGACGAAGTCCACGGGGTTATCGAGGACGCCGAACGATTTCATGTAGTTGGCAAGCGCGGCGTTGCGGTACCCCGTGCGCTGCTCCGATGCCGCCACCGCCTCGTCGATCCTGATCGAGGGATCGTCGGCGAGAAAGCGCATGAACCATAAGATCTCGCCCAGCGCCTCGCGCGGCTGATGCCCGGAGAGGATGGCGTCGGTCACCGCGATCGCGCCGGCATTGATGAAAGGATTGCGCGGGATGCCGCGCTCGAATTCGAGCTGGACGATGGAGTTGAAGGCGCTGCCCGAGGGCTCGCGGCCGACGCGGCTCCACAGCCGGTCGCCGGCGTTGCCGAGCGCGAGCGCCAGAGTGAACACCTTCGAGATGCTCTGGATCGAGAACGGAGTGTCGCTCTCGCCCGCGGCGGCGGCGTTGCCGTTAGCGTCGATCACGACGAGACCGAAGGATTTGGGGTCGACACGCGCGAGCTCCGGGATATAGCTCGCGACTTCGCCGCGATCGGGCTTGTCGCGCATCTCGTCGGCGATTTCTTGAACGACACGGTCGAGGGTGGACACGGGGCGCCTGCTCATTGGAGGGTTCTGATCGGCCGCAGCATACCTGCGCGCAGGCCCGCGCGTCAGCGCTTCACGATGTCCGGGCAGGTCGCCGACGAGCCCCCTACTCCAGTCGGCGGCCGAAGGCGAAAATCGCCGCCAGCGGCACCACGAAGCCGATGGCGAGCGACCACGCCACGATATAGGGCAGGCTCTCGTAATTGCCGCGGCCGACGACGTAGATCTCGTTCAAGTACTTGGTTTGCAATTGCCCCGCGACCAGCGCGAGATTCATCAAGGACGCCATGAGCGCAAACCACGTCGCGCGGTGGCCCTTGGGCGCGTAGATCGCGGTGAGCGTCAACAGCGGGATCATGCTGAGCTGGGCGAACGGCGAGGTCGCCGCCGTGTCGATGATGGCGATCGTCCTCGCGCCAAAGCCGAACACACGCTCGGTCCAGTCGGCTAAGCCGAGCACGAGCCCGAGGGCCGGCAGCGACAGGATGGTCGTGACGATCGTGAGCCACAGGAGCACGGTCGGCACCGGCCGCCGCGTGATGGCGTCCGAGAACAGCCACATGCCGATGAGCGCGAGCCCCGCCCCGATCTGACCGAGCGTGCCCTGGAAAGCCTCGTTGAAGCCCAGGACGTCGATCGCGAACCAGGTATAGCCCTGCCCGGTGAGCGGCGCCGCGCGGTAAATGAAGATGATGATCGCGGCGTAGAAGATCGTGCGCTTGGTCGTCTCGTCGAGATCATGCACGACGCGGGCTAGCATCGCGCATACGACCGCCATGGAGACGACGAACACGATCTCCTGGTTGTAGGGGATATCCGCGAACGCCAGCGTGAGCACGAAGGCGCCGTAGGCGATGCCGCCGCCGAGAATGCGCCAGTCGATGAGACTGCTTTCGACGGGCTTCAAGGTGATCAGCGCCGCCCCGCTCACGGAGACGAGCGGGATGATGAGCCCGACGAGGAACACGGTCGCGTAGCTGTAGACGCCGGCGATCCACCCGGCGATGCCGGCGACGAGGAAAATACCGAACGACAGCGCGAGCCGTCCCAGCACCTGCACCATGCCGAGCTCGCGGTCGACCTCGTCCTTATCGCGGGGGGTGCCGTCCGGGTTCTCGCGGTCGACCACCTCTGTGCTCATGGCGTCGGCCGCTACGTCCTGGATGACGACGCCGAGCACGCTCGAGAAGGCGCCGAGACGATAAAGGTTCTCCAGAGAAGCGAAGGTGAGCCAGCCGCCCGCCGCGCCCGCCAGCAGCAGCAGGCCGAGCGCGATGAAGGCCGCGCCGATGAACACGTAGGCGCGGCGCTGCGAGCCGAGAATGGGAACGGCATCGACGAGCTCGCCGAACACCATCTTCACGGTCCACGGCAGCGTGAGCCAGCCGCTCAGCTCGGCAAGCTCGGCCGGGCTCAGCGTCAGCGCCTTCTTGACCCAGAAGCTCTCGGCGACCGCGATGAGGCCGAGGGCGCCGTAGGCGAAGTAGACCATCAGCAGCGGCAGATAACGGGGGCGGAAGGCGCGGATTGGATTGAGCAGCGCGGTGGCGAGCTGCGCCTTGAGATAAGACGGGCTCCACAGGGTCGTCGTCGTTGCGGCCATCAGCGCGGCGCCTCATGGGAAGGACCGCACGATATGGCGTATCGGGAAGCCGACGGTCCAGCCGGATCGCTTGCCCGCCAAGCGAAAGCGGCCGCGACGGGAGTTCGGCTCCGTCGCGGCCGCTGTTATCTCAACCAAACCTAGGGGCTATCTCGTGCGGCGGTCGGGCAGCGGGTTCGCCCAATCGAGATACTGCCAGCTCTGCGGGATCGACGACGGCGAGGTGGTCGTCGTCGCGCCGCCGGTGAAGCTCGCGCTCGGACCGACGGTGACCGCGCCCAGGGGACCGGTCATCGGCTGGTCGTCGGGATCGGCGTAGCGCGCCGATCCGTCCGGGTTGGTGCTGGTGCTGGAATTGATGTCGAACGCGAACGCGGGCGGCGCCAGCATGGCCAGGCTCAAGAACGCTGCAATCAGGATCGGTGACTGTCGCATCGGTTTTCCCTCCGGCAAATCAGCTGCTTCGTTGCCGATTATGTATGGCGTTCGCGTGGCTTGCGCGCGCCCCTCCGCGAAATCGGCCAGCGATGTGGCTTTGGCGCAACGTAAGGCGGCTAAGAAAAAATGGCCCGGTCCGCGAGGAGACGATGCGGGACCGGGCCAAGTTCGCCCACAACAGCGGGAGGCTGGGGGCTCGGAGCACCAGGGAAATCCTATCGGGCGCCTAATCCTCGACCACCGGCACCCACGGCTCGGTGCGCAGCCCGTCGAGCCATGGAACGGCGCCGTTGGGCTCATCTTCCAGGCCGGGGTCGAAGCGACGCCGGAACGGCAGCAGGTTGTCCGAGTTCGGCGTTGCCGCAGGTCTGGTCGCGGCGCGGGCCTCCGTGCCGCCAAGCGCGCAATCGCTCGGAGAAGCTCGGCGGCTCGCTCATGGTGTGCGCCCCTCTTGAAGCGCGAGGCCGCCGCGCGCCCGCTTGGCCCCGTGCGCGGCAGCGGCAGCTTGCGCGGCTTGCGGCGTCGCGAAGGTCTTGCCGTCGAGCGGATGGAACTCGTTGAGCGCGGCGTGGAAGTGGAAGGCGGCGTCGCCCGCCTCGCGCACGATGATGCCGACGGCATCGCTGCCGAGCTCGATGATGTAGGCTTGTGAGGACATGCGTTCACCTGTCGCCGGCTCTTGCCGGCGTCCCATGCGTTCAATGTTTGCTGTGCGATTGGAACGGCGGCTCAAAGGCCGCTTGCGTCGTGCTTCAACAACAACACGCGCAACAGGTACAGGCGGTTCCCTTGTGGAACGCTGGGCGACGCTTCTGCGTCGAGTTAGAGAGCAATGCCATGCGGCTTCTCCTCGGAGCTGAAGCCGCGTGGAAGGGGCGGCCTCTTAGCGTTTGGTGTCGCGGCGCAAGCGTGCTCTGCAAATCACCGCGGCCGACGAAGGTTCGCCGACGCATCCATAGAGCTCCGAACGGCTCAGAGCGTCAAATAAGAATACTTGCAAACCTTAGAACCGCCTGTTGCGCGCACCGGTTCGCGCCCAATGCACAATTCCGCATAAGCTAATCGGAATATCGTTATTCAGACGCACGATGCCGCGTACTAGGTTGACGCGCGTTGCCGGTAGAATCGGCAGAAAGCGAGGGCCCGAGTGCACGTCGCGCACGGCCTCATCGATCGCGGGCAGGGGCGGCCTCGCATGAACTTCCAGCAGCTTCGGATCATTCGCGAAACGGCTCGCTGCAACTTCAACCTCACCGAGGTGGCGAGCGCGCTGCTCACCTCGCAATCGGGCGTCAGCAAGCACGTCAAGGACCTCGAGGACGAGCTCGGGGTGGAGCTGTTCGTGCGCCGCGGCAAGCGGCTGTTGGGGTTAACGGAAGCCGGCAAGGAGGCGGTCGAGATCGTCGGCCGCATGCTGCTCGAAGCCGAAAATCTCGCGCATATCGCCGGGCGCCTGTCGAGCGGCGACCAGGGCATCCTCAAGATCGCGACCACGCACACGCAGGCCCGCTACACGCTGCCGCCCATCATCGCGAGATTCAAGAAAGCGTTCCCGGGCGTTCGCCTCGTCCTGCACCAGGCGAGCCCCAAGGAGATCGCGTCCATCCTACTCGACGGCGAGGCCGACATCGGCATCGCCACCGACGCGCTCGAGGCAAACGCCGGCCTCATCGCCTTTCCCTACTACACGTGGGAGCACGCGGTGATCGTGCCGGCTGGACACGCTCTGGAAAGCGTCAAGCCGCTGACTCTCGAGGCCGTGGCCGAGTGGCCGATCATCACCTATGACGAAGGCCTCACGGGACGCACCCGCATCGATGACGCTTTCGCACGCGCGGGCCTCGCGCCCGAGATCGCCATGTCGGCGCTCGACGCCGACGTCATCAAGGCCTACGTCGAGCTCGAGCTCGGCGTCGGCATCATCGCCTCGATGGCGTTCGACCCCGAACGCGACAGCGGCCTGCGCGTGCTCAATTGCGCGCACCTGTTTGCGAGCAGCACCTCGAGCCTTGCCATCCGCCGCGGCCGCTTCCTGCGCGGCTACGTGTTCCGCTTCATCGAGCTGTGCTCGCCGCAGCTGAACGAGAAGACGGTCCGCAGCGCCATGGCGAGCCCGTTCGCTTAGCGCTAGGGCCGGGACGTCGTCAATTGCGCCGACGATCTGCTGCCGGCTGGCGACGCGCTGATGATGCTTTTGAGATCCACCGCAGACAGGATTTTCGTCAGCGAGGCGCTGATGGGGCGCGAGCTCCGTCGTGCGTTCCTTATTTCGCAGCCAGAGAAAAGCGGCCCCGCGCGTGCCCATTTGCATGGAAGAAAATGCACACTCGCGCGGACATCCTGTTCTCCTCATCGCGTCAAAGCGATCACGCGGGAAATCAATTTCCGGAGCGAAAGTTCGAACGTTCTCCCCGTATTTCGTCCCCACGCGTGAAACCATATAAGCTCAGAAAATCTTCTTAGTTCGTGGTGAAGGCCCGCGCCGCTACCTGTTCCTCGTACCCTTTTATCGGGTGAGGTCACGAACACAGAGGATGCTCCGAATGAAAATTGCATTTTCCCGCCGCGAGGCCATCGCCCTCGCAGTGGCAGCCGGCGTCGTCGGAGGCGCGCAGCTCGCCTACGCCGCCGAGACGACCCTGCTCAACGTCTCTTACGATCCGACGCGCGAGCTTTATCAGGCCTACAACGAGGCCTTCGCCAAGCACTGGAAGGAGAAGACCGGCGAGGACGTCAAGATCAACCAGTCGCACGGCGGCTCCGGCAAGCAGGCGCGCGCCATCATCGATGGCCTCGACGCCGACGTGGCCACCCTGGCGCTGGCCGGCGACATCGAAGCCCTGGTGAAGAAGGATCTGGTGAAGGCGGATTGGGCGAAGAGGCTGCCGGACAACTCCGCGCCCTACACCTCGACGATCGTCTTCCTTGTCCGCAAGGGCAACCCCAAGGGCATCAAGGACTGGGCCGATCTCGCCAAGCCGGGCGTCGAGGTCGTGACCCCGAATCCGAAGACCTCGGGCGGCGCGCGCTGGAACTATCTGGCGGCGTGGGGCTACGCGCTGAAGCAGCCGGGCGGCAGCGAAGCGACAGCCAAGGACCTCGTCACCAAGATCTACAAGAACACCAAGGTGCTCGACTCGGGCGCACGCGGCTCCACGACGACGTTCGTCGAGCGCGGCCAAGGCGACGTGCTGATTGCGTGGGAGAACGAGGCCTATCTCTCCGTGAAAGAGCTCGGACCCGACAAGTTCGAGATCGTCACGCCGACGCTCTCGATCCTCGCCGAGCCTTCGGTGGCCGTCGTCGACAAGAACGTCGACAAGAAAGGCACGCGCAAGATCGCCGAAGAGTATCTGGCCTACCTCTACTCGCCCGAAGCTCAAGAGATTGCGGCCAAGAACTACTACCGGCCGCGCGATGCCAAGGTCGCCGAGAAGTACAAGGCTAACTTCGGCGACGTGAAGCTGTTCACGGTCGACGAGGTATTCGGCGGCTGGGGCAAGGCCCAGAAGACGCACTTCGACGACGGCGGCACGTTCGATCAGATCTACGCGCCAGGAAGCAAGAGCTGAGCTCCCGCAATGGCTCCCGGGAAACACGCCTCAACTGTTTCCCGGGGGTGCCGGTCGGCATCTCCGCGGCGAGCCCGAACCTACGCCCACTTGCCGCGGGGCGACTTCCCAGTCGACCGGATCGGTGTGCGCCGTCTCCCGGGGAGTGATCCGGGGGATGGTACCGCGGGAAGACGGCGCAACCGAGCTGACACGCAGAGACGAAGACGAGAAGCGAAGCGAGGTTCCCCATGGATACGATCCTCATCGTCCCCGGACTGCACGGCAGCGGCCCCGACCACTGGCAAACTTGGTTGGAGCGGCAGCTACCCGATTGCATTCGCGTGATGCAGAGCGACTGGAGCGAGCCCGACCTGCCGGCGTGGTCTGCGAAGCTGCGCCGCGAGGTGAGCCGCGCGCCGGGCCGCATCTATGTGGTGGCGCACAGCTTCGGCTGCCTCGCCGCCGTGCAGGCAGCCTTCGATTACCGCGAGAGCATCGACGGACTGATGCTGGTCGCGCCCGCCGACCCAGATCGGTTCGGCTTGAGCGCGGCCATACCCGAACGCCCTCTCGGCGTGCCTTCCGTAGTCGTCGCCAGCACCAACGATCCGTGGATGTCGTTCCGCTCCGCGATGGAATGGTCGGAGGACTGGGGCGCCGAGCTCATCAATCTCGGACCCGCTGGCCACGTCAATCCAGAGTCGGGCTACGGCCCTTGGCCTCGCGGCCTGTCGATCTTGCGCGACTTACGGCACGAGAAGATCGAGTTCCTGCCGGAGCGTCACCGCGGCGACGAGCTCTATCACCAGTTGGGGGAGTTCTGATGAACCTCTCGCTCGTCCGAGCTTCGCAGTCGAAATCCAATACGCGCGATTGCAACGAGCTGATGCAGCGAGGACTCGATTTCAATTCGCTATATCTATATGGATATAGCGAAGATGTGTTCCAGGGGCATCGCTTGCTCACCGTATCGACTAGAGAGATCGAAGAGTCCTTGACCTGGAGACCTGATGGCTAAAAACTCTAAATATATCAATCTGTTATAGCGGATTATTTCCAACATAGCAGAGGAGCCTCGAAGCGCGTTCGCGGGGGTGAGAGCAAGGCAGGTTCCAGAGCGCGTTTCGTCAGTCAGTCAGTGGCGTTTGTAGAGTGGGAGTTCAGTGATGTACGGGGGATTTGGGGGAAGGACCAACCTGGCGTTGGTCCTTGGAGTTGTCAGTCTTTTCGCAGCAACGCCGGCAGTATCGGCCGATCTCGGGGGAGATTGCTGCGCCGATCTTGAGGAACGCGTCGCCGAGCTCGAGGCGACCACGGCGCGCAAGGGCAACCGCAAGGTCAGCCTGACGATTTCGGGTTGGGTCAACGAGGCCGTGTTCTGGTGGGACGATGGCACCGAGAAGAACGTCTACGTCGGAACCAATTTGATCGAGCAGTCACGCGTCCGGTTCCTTGGCGAAGCCAAGATCGACAAGGATTGGACTGCCGGCTACATCCTAGAGCTCGGGGTTCAAGGCTCTCCCTCCAACCAATGGAACCAGTTCTCCGATAACTCGACGAACATCAACCCCAACAATGCCAACAATGCCGTTTTGATCCGCAAGAGCAACTGGTTCATCAAGAATAAGACCTATGGTCAAATCGCCGTCGGCTTGAACGGCACGGCGACCTATCACCTTCTTGATGACGCCGATTCGACGCTCACGCGAAACGTCGACGACGCCGAAGGCGCGGCGATCTACATGTCCGCGTTCCAGCTGCGGCACAATGGCCTTCAATTCGGTCCCCCGGCGGTTACCGCCCCTCTGCGGTGGACCGACGTTCTGCGGGGCTTCAACAATTCGACGCCCGGCGACAGCGGACGCCGCGATGTGATCCGTTACGACTCTCCTACGTTTGCCGGCTTCACCGCGATTGCTGCGTGGGGCGAGCGCAGCATTTGGGATGTTGCGCTGACCTACAAGAACGACATTGGAGATTTCAATGTCAGTGCGCGAGCCGGCTACGGAGAAAGCAATGACCCCGGCAGCCAAACGGGCACCGGCGTAGTTCCCGGCACGCTGATTCCCACCTCCTATGACACTGGAGGAACGACGTGCATATCCTCCAGCACCACCTCCGCTTCGCTGCCGAACTTCGAATGCCGCTGGGGCGGCGCGGCTGCCACCATCATGCACAAACCGACGGGACTCTTCGTATTCGGCGGTTGGGGCAAACAAACGATCGATACCGGCAACGCCGTAGCGAAGTCGCAGTTGATCGACGCGGATAGCACCGTGTGGTTCATTCAGCCTGGCATCGAGCACAAGTGGCTTCCGCTCGGCAAGACCAACATCTTCGCCGAATATCGCCATGACGATGCTGGCTCGAACCCGGGCAAGACGGTGGGAGCGAGCATCAATTTTTGGCAGGCCGGCATCATCCAGAACGTAGAGGCGGCGGATACCAGCTTCTATCTCGTCTACCAGCACGCCGACGGTTATATCGTGGGCAACGCTACCACCAACGCGAACTACGCTCCCACCGGCAGGACCGATCTCGATGCCTTCCAGGAGATCATCACCGGCGCGAAGATCAACTTCTGACGCTGGCCTGGTCGACGAGGAGACAGCGACGCAAGCAAGAGAGCCGCTCCACGCGGCTCTCTTTTTTGTTGCAGCAACCGCTCGGGCTTCGAGGCGCCGCGCGTCATAAGCTTAGCAGTTTTTCTGAGTTCCGCCCGACCAGCGGCATCGTTAACGTCGGGCTAGCATTGCGGCACTTCAGCATGCGGCGGCACCATTGAGCTGGTCGGCAGACATCGCGATGTCGAAGCGGGGAAAGGCTCAGCCAGCGCGTGGGCCAGTACGAGCTAAACGCTCCCCTCTCGATCCGTCCGCCGCGCTCCTGGCCGTCATCGCTGCCAACCTCAAGCGCCTGCGCACGCGGCAGGGACATTCGCTGGAGCGCCTCGCCAATCTCGCGGGCGTCAGCCGGGCGATGCTGAGCCAGATCGAGACCGGCAAGAGCGTGCCCACGATCAGCCTTCTGTCGAAGGTCGCGAACGCGCTCGGCGTGCCGATTGCCAATCTACTGGTGACACCCGCCTCGCGCGCCACTGTCGTGCTGCTGCGGGAACGCGCGAAAATCTTGAGCTCGAGCGCGGGGCGCTTCTCCTCGCGCGCGCTGTTCCCGCTCGACGCCAACCGCCGCGCGGAGTTCTACGAATTGCGGCTCTCAGGCCAGCATCGCGAGCTGATCGAGCCCCGCGCGGCCGGTGCCAGGGAGAACTTGGTGGTCGTGCAGGGTCGGCTGGAGCTCACGGTCGGCGGCGAGCAGCCGATCGTGCTGCCCGTGGGCGACGCGGCCGCGTTGCATGCCGATGTGCCGCGCAGTTTCCGCAATCTCGACAGCGCAGACACCGTCATCCACATTGTGGTGACGTACGTCGAGCCTGTCGGGCAGAGCTCGCCCGGCGTGTTCTCCGGCGGATAGTAGGGGATAAGGATCTATAACGCGACGGCCGGCTCATAGCGCGGCGGCCACATGCCGTCATACGGCGAGGCAGATGTAGGTTACGAAGAACAGGCTGAGCAGCAGGCACGACCACGAGAGCAAATAGGCTGGCGACATGCGCGCCTCCCGAGCGTTAAGCATCATCTCCGGACCCTAAGACCCCCCGCCTCGCCTCCCAAACAACAAATTCTGCGGACGTTATGCGCCGGCCTGCAAAGGGCCCGTGCCTGATCCGCGATGCGCAAAAAGCGAGAGTTCTCAAGTCTGCGCCTGCCCTGGCGGCTGGCGTCACGGATCGGCTTTGACAAGTGGGCGACATCATGAAGGTGCTTGAGGATTGGGGGAGGATCGAATGACGAACGGGTTAGCCCTGTCTGCACCGAAGGACCGCGCGCTGACACCCACGGCGGTTCAAAGGCTCGTCATCGAGTTCAATCGTCGATTTGGATTGGGCAACGGCGCACTTCGCAAGTATGGGACCGCGCTGTTGGGGACACTGCGCGCCGGCCCCATCGATTACGAGTATTTCGGTCTACGATTGCGCTTCTTCCCTCCCCTGCGACGGAGCGCGCACATGCTTCTTTCTCCGGGCTGGTCCGAGAGACAGGAGCGCGCGTTCATTGAGAAGTACATGCCGCCGACCGGCGTGTTCTTGGATATTGGCGCCCACGCCGGCTACTACACGTTCTTTGTGGCCGGGCGTCGGCCTAACAGCCGCATCATAAGTATCGAGCCGGTTCACGAGTACGCGGCGGTCCTGGAGTTCAACAGGCGGCTAAATGGCTTGGATCGAGCCGCTATCGAGGAAGTCGCGCTGTCGGACCGCGAGGGGACTGCGCAGTTCAACCGAGCCACGGAGAGCATGGTACTCGGTGCCGGGACGGAGGAGGTAAGAACAACCACCCTTCTGCAGGTATTAGCCGCCCACCAAATCCACGCTATCGACTGCATGAAGATCGACGTGGAAGGAGTAGAGGACCGTGTTTTGATGCCCTTCTTCAGATCCTCCGCAAGGTCGCTGTGGCCGAAAACTCTGCTCATAGAGCACGCGTGCCGAACGCACTGGAAAGAGGACTGTTTGGCCTTTGCACTGGCGAACGGGTACCGCGAGCAGTTCCGGAGCACCTTAAATGCAGGCCTCGTACTGGATATGGAGCCCCCGCCTCGCCAACGGCCCTCGGGGCCACGCTGACCCACTACCAAAACCGGTTTCGTTGACAAGAAAAGCGCGCCACCTGACAGTCTCCCGCCCGGCTCGCCCGTCGTCTCCCTGAAGGTAGAACCCCGTGAAGTTCACGTACGGCGTCCTGATCGGCGTGCTCATCGGCCTGCTGTTCAAGCGCTACAACGATACCCTCTGGAAGTGGCTCGAAAAGCTCGCGCCCCCGCCTGCGCCCGCCTCCGTCATCGTCCCTAGCCAGACGGCGCAGACGCCCGTCAAGACCGGAGAGGTTCTTCCCCCTGCCACCGGCTTCGCGCCTGAGGCGCTCGCGAGCCAGCTTCGCGCTCTGGAGCTCGTCATCGAACCGGAGGCGAGCTCGGCTGCCCATCCGCGCGCCTTCGAGAATAACCCGAAATTCATCGAGGCGGTCGAGCTCCTCGCCAGACCCGAGGTTCCGATCGATACGGTCGAAGAGTACGCCATCGGGCCACGATGGGTGCTGTCGTGCGCGGCGCTCGCGGCGCTTGCCAGGCGCGACGACCGCAACGAGGTTCTCAGCCAGATCCTCGCCTACTTCGACAACATCACGCCGTGGGGCATCCATTTTGCGCTCGCCTACTTCCTCGCCTGCAACCCGCGCCCCGCCGTCGGCGCGCCGCTCATCCACGCCAAGGACTGGTGGCGCGACAATATCTTTATCGCGCCCATGTTCCGCGACCACTTCGCCGAGCGCGAGCGCTTGGGCGACCCGCCAATGATCGACGCCGCGATCGAGCACGCCTCGGCCGCCCAGCACGCGGTGATCAAGGCGTTCCTCGAGCGCGTGCACCATCCCATGGCAGTGCGGCTGTCGCTCAGCCTCGACAGCCTGCAGCGCGAGAGCGTCGACCGCACCTTCCTCAATTCCTTCGGCCGCTTCTGGACCAGTGCCAAAGGCCACGACATCCTGCTCGAGCCCGACGCCTGGCGCGAGGCGCTCAACGAGGCGGAGGCCACCGCGCGCGAGGCGCCCGCGCGCTCGCTGCTCGTCAGCGGCGAGACGCGCGTCGGCAAGACATCGTTCCTGCGCATCCTCGGCCGGCGGCTGGAGCGCGGCGGCTGGAGCGTGTTCGAGGCGGGCGGCGCCGATCTGATGGCGGGCCAGCAGTATTTCGGGCAGCTCGAGGGCCGCATCCAGAAGACGGTCGAGGAGCTCAATGTCGGCAAGCGCCTCATCTGGTACATCCCCGACATCCTGCAGATTGCCATGAGCGGCACGCACCAGGGGCAGGCTGCGAGCGTCCTCGACCAGATCCTGCCCGCAATCGCCGCCGGACGGCTGATCGTGTGGACTGAGGCCTCGCCTGCGGTGACGGCGCGGCTTCTGCGTCTGCGTCCGACCTTGCGCAACATCTTCGAGATCGCGCGCATGGAGCCGCTCGAAGCTGCCGAGACGCTGGTGCTGGGTGAGGAGCTGGCCCAGGGGCTCGGCGCGGCGGCGGGCGTCGACATCGATGAGGCGTGTGTCAAAGCCGCGCTCGACCTCGTCGAAGCAGTACCTCAACGGTTCGAGCTTGCCCGGCCCCGTGCTCGACCTGTTGAAGCTCACGGTCGGGCGCAGCGCCAAGGGCGACACGGCGCGCATTGTGCCGGAGGACATCGTCGACACGCTCTCGCAGCTCACGGGGCTCCCGGCGTCGATGCTGGACACCAGGGAGCGCGTCGATCTCGCTGCGGTGCGCGGCTACTTCTCCGAGCGCGTCATCGGCCAGGACGAGGCCGTGTCAGCTATCGTCGATCGCATCGCCATGCTCAAAGCCGGCTTGAACGACGGCGGCAAGCCAATCGGCGTGTTCCTGTTCGCCGGGCCTACGGGCACGGGCAAGACGGAGCTGGCGAAGACGCTGGCCGAGTTCCTGTTCGGCTCGCCCGACCGCATGATCCGGCTCGACATGAGCGAGTTCCAGACGCCGGACTCGACCTCGAAGATCCTCGGCAGCTCGGAAGCGGCGCAGCCGACGGATTCGCTCATCATGCTGGTGCGCAAGCAGCCGTTCTCCGTCGTCTTGCTCGATGAGTTCGAGAAGGCGCACGCCAACGTGTGGGACCTGTTCCTGCAGGTGTTCGACGACGGGCGTTTGACCGATCAGCTCGGCCAAGTCGGCGATTTCAGGCATTGCATCATCATCCTCACGACCAACCTCGGCGCCACCAGCCACCGCGGGGGCGGTATCGGCTTCTCGCCCGCGACCGACAACTTCTCCGGCGAGCAGATCTCGCGCGCCGTCGCCCAGACGTTCCGGCCCGAGTTCCAGAACCGGCTCGACAAGGTGATCGTCTTCCGCCCGCTGACGCGCGAATTGATGCGCTCGATCCTGAAGAAGGAGCTTTCCCGCGTGCTCGAGCGACGTGGCCTCAAGGACCGCGAGTGGGCCGTGGAGTGGGAAGCCTCCGCGCTCGAGTTCTTGCTGGAGAAAGGCTTCACGCCGGAGATGGGCGCGCGGCCCTTGAAGCGCGCCATCGACCAGTACGTGATTGCGCCCTTAGCGGCGACCATCGTGGAGAAGCGGTTCCCAGAGGGTGACCAATTCGTGTTCGTGCGCAGCGACGGGCGCGCCATCCAGGCCGAGTTCGTCGACCCCGATGCCGAGATCCCGAGCCCGATCGCGTCGCCGGCTGCCGCGCCCGGCGAGCTGCCGGCGCTCGCATCGATGATGCTGGCGCCGAGCGGAAGCGACGCTGAGGTGGCCGCGCTCGAGCACGAGAGTGCCACCGTCGAAGCGACGATGCAGTCGGCGGAATGGGAGCAGCTCAAGGCGCGCCTCTCCGCCGCGATGCTCGAGAGCGGGTTCTGGTCGCGCCCCGACCGCTTCGAGACGCTCGCGCGCCTGGCGCTGCTCGACCGGGTGCGCGCGGCGGCCGACACCGCGCAATCGTTGCGCTCGCGGCTGGCACGCGGCACGGAGCGCGCTGGCAAATCCTCGCGCGAGCTGATCGCGCGGCTGGCGCTGCAGCTCCATCTCGTCAAGGACGGCATCCGCGACGCCTTCGAGGGCGAGCCCATCGAGGCCGCGATCCTGGTCGAGCCGGCGTTCGAAAAGCCGGGAGAGCGCGACGCGACGCGCGCTTGGTGCGCCCAGCTTCTCAATATGTATCGCGCCTGGGCCAAGAACCGGAACATGCACCTGACCGAGGCGCGCGGCGACGGCAACGCCGATGGCGACGCCCTGCCGATGCTGCTGATCAGCGGCTTCGGCGCCCATCGCCTGCTGCGGCGCGAGGCGGGGCTGCACGTGCTTGAGCTGGCCGATGACGACAAGGGCCCGGCGCGGGCGACGGCCCGCATCCGCGTTGCCGCGGCCCCGCTCGGGGACCCGCCGCCCGACAAGATGCGCCGCGCGCTGAGAGACGCGTTCGACCGCGCCGGCGTCCCGACCAACGTGGTGCGTCGCTACCGCGGCGAACCCTCGCCGCTCGTGCGCGACATGATGGCGGGATGGCGCAGCGGCCGGCTCGACGCTGTGCTGCGCGGTGACTTCGACCTCATCGCCGCGGCGCAAGGCTGACGCACGCGAGCGTGCTTCTCGGCGCAAGCCACGTGCACTATAAGGGCAGACCATGACCCGAACGCTGAGCTGCGCTATAGCCGCCGTCGCTGCCACCCTGAGCTTGCTGCTCGGCCCGATGCGCGTTGCCGCCGAGGAGCTCCCCGACATCGCCGACCGCGTGCAGGCGAGCGTCGTCTCCATCACTGCGGAGAAGACGGACCAGACACCGCAAGCGACGGGCGACAAGGACCAGGATGCGGACGCGGCGAAGTCCAACCTGCGCCTGGGAACGGGCATGGTGCTGTCGGCGGACGGTTACATCGTCACCTCCACGAGCCTCGTGGAGAAGGTCGGCAAGATCACGGTCGTGTTCTCCGACGGAAGGCAGGTGACCGCGCAGATCGCGGGCCGCGATCCGCGCACGGGAATCGCGCTCTTGAAGGCGGCCGGCGCGACCGGCCTGACGGCTGTCCATTTCGCCGACGCGCATATCCTGCGCCGCGGCACCTCGGTATTCTCCATCGGCAACGTTTACGGGCTCCAGAATTCGCTGTCCGCGGGCGTCGTCGCGGCGATCAGACGGGCGAGTAGCCCCGTGGTGCACCTCGTGCTTCAGACCGACATAGTGGTGTATCCAGGGAGTGCGGGCGCGCCTCTCTTCAATATGAAAGGCGAAGTTCTCGGCATGTTCACCGCTAACTACGCCAATGCAGGCAAGCGTACGGGCGTCGGGCTCGCCGTCAGCTCCAATCTCGTCCGGGATGTGACGGACAAGCTGCAAAAGTTCGGGGTGGTCGATCGCGGCTGGATCGGTGTGCAGGTGCGCAAGACGTCCGACGAGGAGGCGAGGGCGCTTGCAATCGAGAAGGGCAGCGGCCTGATGGTGTTGAAGACGGTCGACGGCGCCCCCGCCGCTAGCGCGGGGCTCGCCGCGGGCGACGTCATCGCCTCGGTCAACGGGCAAGCTATGCGCGACATCGTCGCCTTCGCGGCGTCGATCGCCAATCTGGCGCCGGGCGCGGACGTGACGCTGGGCATCGTGCGCAAAAGCGGCCGTTCCGACCTGCACGTTAAGCTCGGCCGCCTCCCCGATACGCAAACGGCGACGCTACCCACGCCAGCCCCCGCGCCGGGCACATCCGAGGACAAGGGCTTGGCCTGCCTGCGCTACGTGCCGAGCGTGGGGATGACGGTCGCTGTTGCCTGCGAGGAGTAGCGGCGGCTCATCGCACGGCAACGGACGCCCGCTTGCCGCTTCAAGAGCGGCACCGCCGCCGACCCTTTCCGGTTTCTGAACCCTTCTGATACTATCAAGCCTTAATGTGAGCCCTAAAGTCCCTCGTTCCGGAGCTCCGTCATGGCCGCGCGTGCGTACTGGAAAGGCTTCCTGCGCCTCTCCCTCGTCTCGATCGCCGTTGAGATCTACAACGCGGTCGAGAGCAAGTCCGAGATCTCCTTCCGCCAGATCCACAAGCCCTCCGGCCGCCGCATCAACTACACCAAGACCGTGCAGGGCATCGGCGAGGTCGACAACGCCGACATCGTCAAGGGCTACGAGGTCGGCGACGACACCTACGTCACGCTCGAGCCCGAGGAGATCGACGCGGTCAAGCTCGAGAGCAAGAAGACGATGGACCTCGTGAAGTTCGTCGACGCCTCCGACCTCGACCCGCGCTACTTCGAGCGGCCCTACTACATCGCGCCCACCGACAAGCACTCTGGCGAAGGCTTCGTCGTCATACGCGAGGCGCTGCGCAAAACCGGCAAGGTCGGCCTCGCCCAGCTCACCATCTCGGGGCGCGAGTGGCTCGTCGCCATCGCCCCATTCGACGACGGCCTGCTCATGGAGATGCTGCGCTACGCGGATGAACTGAAGAAGCCCGCTCAGTTCTTCGACGAGGTGCCCTCCGGCAAACCCGACAAGGAGATGGTCGATCTCGCAGTCGAGCTCATCGGACGCAAGTCCGGCAAGTTCACGCCCGAGCAGTTTGAGAACCACTACGCCACGGCGTTGCGCGACCTCGTGCAAAAGAAGATGAAGGGCCAGAAGATCACCGCCCCGCACGAGGAGGCCCCCCGCGGGGCCAAGGTCATCGACCTGATGGCGGCGCTGCGCAAGAGCATCGGCGATAAGGAAGGCCCGAAATCGAAGTCGAAGGCAGCGGCCGCGAAGAAGAAGACGGCGCCGAAGCGCACGACAGCCAAGAAGCGGGCGTAATAGGACCTTCGCTGCAGGAGGGAGCAGCCATGCCGCGCAAGATCATCGAGTTTGATGCGGAGACACTGCGCGCGCTCGATCTGCTGGCATCCGATTCGATGAAGGACCTGCAGGAGCTGGCGGACGAGGCCTTCCGCGACCTTCTGAAAAAGCACAAGCGTCCTTCGGGCCTCAAGGAAGCGCTGCGGCAGAGCACGCGCCAATATCCGGCCAACGATCAATCGGGCGCGCGCAGCAAACGCAAGTCCTGAGGCCGCGCAGACGAATTCGCCGGAACCGCGATCGGGTGGCAGGCGTTCAACTGCGGGCGCCGGAGGCGCCAGCTAGCACATATGTGTGAGTGCACCAATCGAGGAGACTTGCCATGGCAGCGCGTAAGACAGCGAGAAAGACGGCACGGCGGACGACCAAGACCAAGCGGAAGTATTCCCCCGGCGCCTCGCGTGACGTCGAGCTCGAGATGCGCCGTTATAATCGCGGCACCGCGAAGAGCGGCCGCGGCGGCAAGGGCGGCAAGGTCAAGAGCCGCAAGCAGGCGATCGCCGTCGGCCTGTCGAAGGCGCGCAAGGAAGGCAAGCGCGTCCCGCGCAAGGCCTCTTAACCGAGCCACGAGACGGGTAACGAAACCCACACAAAGGCGCAAACGGTCCCCACGGCAACCACAGGGCGTGTGGGCTAAAGGTTCTGTTAAGCGTAAGCCTGACCCTTCGCTTCCCTCGCGCGAGAGGTAGGCGCAAGTGCTGCAGTGAGACGGCACTCAGTGTGTGAGCAAGGACCAAGCGCCGTCGAGGACGTTGAGCCTATTCCCCGCACAAGGAGAACGTCATGACGAACAACCCCAACAATCAGAATGACAAGAACCAGCCCAACCGTCAGCAAGGCGGCCAGGGCGGCGACAAGCAGAACCCGAACCCGAACAAGCAGCGCGAGGCCCAAAACGATCCCAAGCGCCAGCAGCAGGGTGGTCATCAGGACGACAACCGCGGCGGGCAGCAGCGTCAGGGAGGCCAGGGCCAGGGCGGTCAGCATGGTCAGGACCCTCAGCGCAAACAGCACGGCGGTCACGAGAGCGATCGTGAGCAGCGCTAAATGGCGCCCTTTACGGACCGCAAGTAGAGCAGCGCGGCGAGCGATCGCCGCGTTGCTTTTTTATGCGACGGGGATTGACGTTCCTGGTACTCGATCGAAACAGCTTTTGAGCCACCTGCGCAAAACGCTCAGCGACCGGCGGAACTAAAGCTCAACCCACGCCGTTCCCTTCGCGCGGTCGACACAAGGCACGCCAAGATGCACGAGATCATTTACCTCATTGGATTGGTTGTGGTGGTCATGTTCGTGTTGAGCCTGCTAGGCCTGCGCTAACAAGGAGAGCAGGCCATGGCCAAAGAAGTCGCCGTACGGGTGGAAACGAGCCACGTCGAATGGGGTCCGGTGTTTGCCGGAGCGCTCGCAACCGCGGCCCTTTCGTTTGTCCTACTTAGCGCCGCTGCCTCGCTCGGCCTGTCACTGATCTCCGCTTACCCAGGCCATGCGTATGCGAAGACGGGCGGCACCGTCGCCGCGCTGTGGTCGCTCATCGTAACAATCGGGTCGTTCATGCTCGGCGGCTACATCGCCGGACGACTGCGTTCGTCGTGGCGCGAGGGCGGACCCGATGAGGTTGCGTTCCGTGACGGCATGCATGGCTTTCTCGTTTGGTCTATCGGCATCGTGGCCGGCTCCTTCCTCGTCTTGCTCGCCACCATGACGACTGCGCAGGTGGGCGCGAACGCAGCCTCCACCGCAGCCGCGCAAAGCGACACGGTGCTGGCACCCGCCACCGACACGCTTCTCCGCTCTTCCCCTGCACCAGCCGCCGCGGCGACCCCGCTCGACCGCGATGAGGTAGGGCGCGTCCTCCGGATCTCCGTCGCCAACGGGCAGATGAGCGCCAACGATCGTGGCTACCTCGCGCAAGCCGTCGCCCAGCGCGCCGGCATCCCGGCAGCCGACGCCGAGAAGCGCGTCGATACTGCTTTCACTGACGCCCAGCGCGCCGTCGATTCCGCCCGCAAGGCCGCGGCGCTGACCGGCCTCCTCACCGCGAGCGCCCTGCTCATCGGGCTAGCTGCAGCCTGGTACGGCGCCCAGCGCGGCGGCCACAACCGCGATCACAACATTTGGGGGCGGTCGCCCATGATGGTACGCGAACGCAGGGTGCAGGCCCCGCTGGACTGAACTTTCACCGCCAGCCGCACGCAACAAAGCCGCCGCGCCCGACAGGCCGGCGGCTTTCGCTTGCTCGCCTCTCGGGTTGCCGAGGCCATCTTTTGAAATTTCGCTGCTTCTCCGGCCATGTTCCTCCCGGAACAGCGCAAGGAACACTGCGTGGCGATAGTGGTCCCAGAAAGAGCCCAACACGCGGAGACGACCGATGAACAAGACGCTGATCGCAATTGCCGCCGCGGCCTTCGCGCTGGCACTGACCCCAGCCGCGCAGGCCGGCCTTGCCGTACCCTCCCTCAACGCCAAGTCGCTCGTGCTGAAGGCCGGCTGCGACGGCGAGGATCGTGCCGAATATCTCGAAGAGCGCGCGGAGGCGCGTGCCGAGGCGATCGAGGACGGCGAAGGTTATGCCTCGCGCCAGCCGAGCGCGCAGTCCCGCGCTGAAGTCCAACGCACCTCGGCGGAGCCGCAGCATGCGCCCGCGAAGTCCCTCACGAGCACCGCCGATTCCGGCGACAAGAAGGACGACAACAAGGACACCGAGATCGAAACGAAGAAGGCCGATGCGAGCGAGCCGAAGAAATCGGATTCAAAGAGCGTCGCCTCCGTCGATGGCGGTAGCGGTAGCTGCAAGAAGTATTTCTCCTCGGTCGGCATGACCTTGTCGGTGCCCTGCGAGTAGTCCCTCTGAGCGATCGATTAAGACAAAACGGGCGGTCGGGCTCTTGCCCGGCCCCCGTCGATGTCGTTTAAGCTGCTCCACTCGCCGTTATGCCAGGGCCACATTGTTCGGCTAAACCCCAGGCCAATCTAGCAATCCTCCCGCAATCAGAGGAGGAGCCGAGGGAAGACGTAAACGCTCCAAGGGAGGCAGAATGCTTTGGTCCATGAGCGGGGGACGCATCGCGAGCGTGGCCGCGGGACTGTTGCTGATCTCTCCCCTCGCGGTCGATATCGCGTGCGCGGAGCCGGCAGCAACCGAGGCACCCGCTCCGGTCCCAGTCGACGTGCAAAAGCGGATGGCGATCTACCGCGAGAAACTCGCCGAATATACTAAGGCATGGGATGCCTACGAGAAGGTCGCCGTCCCCTACTGGCGTTCCGTGACTGACAAGCGCAGCGCGCGCCGGGCGAAACGCGCACGCGGTGGCACGATCACGGCTGACGACTACGAGCTGAGGCAGCCACCCGTATACGGTGGTCCGCCGAAACCGAAGAACCCCGAGGAAGAGAAGAAGCCGCAGCCGCGCGAGATCCCGGTCAAGCAGGACTTCCTCGCCAACGCGAAAGAGCACTTCAGCTTTGCGCCGCAAACGCCGGAGACCGAGGTCGCCTACAAGCAGGCCTACGCCAAAGTCGCCGCAGCGGCCGGACTTACAAAAGAGGCCGCCGTCAAGATTTACGGCTTCGAATCGGGCGGCAACGGCGGATACGACGTGCAGGCGGGGCGCGAGTACGACCCCAACGCACGCGTCATCTCCACCGCGCTCGGCTACAACCAGCTCCTGACCACCAACTCGGTCGAGCTTCTCGCTGAAGCCGGCGACGCTTTCGTTGCGGCGCTCGAGAGGGCGCAGAACGGGGCGAGTGAGGCCCGCAAGACGCAGCTGCGCGACAAGATCGCGGCGCTGAAAAAAATGATCGCCTTCTCGCGCACCGTGCCCGACGACTGGAGCGCGCACGATAAGCTCGGACGCACCCCCAAAGGCATCGGCGTGCACGCGGCCATCCTCGACGTCGACATCGGCCCGCTCTTGCAGACCGAGAAGCTGCTCACATCGGTGAAGTTCGCGCGCAAAAGCGGCTACACGGCGCCGCTGACGGCGGCCGAGCTCGAGATGATGAACCTGACGGGCGACGGCAACGGCTTCGACATGGTGCAGATGCCACGTGACATGCGCGAGAAGGTGCCGACGTCGAACTTCTTCCAGCGCGGCGGCTATGAGCGCAACCCGGTCGCAGCGCACAACAACACGGTCGCCAAGCTGCTTGCCGCCACGGACGCCAAGATGCTGCAGGAGGCGCAGCTGCAGGGGGCCAAGGACCTCGCCGCCGCCTTCGATTCCGCCTCGCAGTCCGCTCGGCAGTAGAACTCCTTGGGGATTGAGAATGGCGCTGGCAGCACACACCGCAGCCGGCTCATTCAACATTTAGGCAATTTGCCAACCGAGTTCTAACGGCGGTCTGGCATCGTTTATGGAGGGCCAGAAGCCGCCGCCGACATCTCTCGCCGATACCTTCTCAAGGACTTTCATGACGTCCGCCACGCGCCGCCAGGTTCTCAAGACGGCGGCGGCCGCGGCTGCCGCCGCCGCGCTCCCGCGGGTATCCCTCGCCGGCGACACGACGGGCAAGCGCTTCATCGTCAACGATGCAAGCCGCTTGAACCCGACGCCCGTCTATCGCCATTGGATCGTCGGCTCCGACGAGCAGAGCTTCTTCATCGAGCGCTTGCGCCGTGAATTGAAGGATGCGGCGCTAGCCAAGCGCCCCGTCGCGGTTGCCGCCGCCCGCCACACGATGGGCGGCCAGAGCCTCCCGCGCGATGGCACCGCCATCACCATGCGGACGTTCCGCTGCGAGCCCGACACGCGCGCCAAGACCTACGTCGTCGATGCCGGCACGCGCTGGCACCAGGTGATCGCCACCATCGACCCGCTCGGCTTCTCGCCTGCGGTGATGCAGTCGAACGCCGACTTCGGCGTCGCCAGCACGTTCTGCGTCAACGCGCACGGCTGGCCGGTACCCTATGGGCCCTTCGGCTCGACCGTGCGCGCAATCAAGATGATGCTGGCGGACGGCACACTTCTCACATGCTCACGGACCGAGAACTCGGAGCTTTTCGGCCTCGCCATGGGTGGCTACGGCTTCTTTGGCATCATCCTCGAGCTCGAGGTCGAAATGGTGCCAAACCTCCTGCTCAAGCCGACGTTCGAGGCGATGCCCGCGGAAGCGTTCGCGCGCAAGTTCACGGACGCAATCGACGGCGACACCGGCGTGAAGATGGCGTACGGGCGCCTAAACGTAGACCGCGACCGTTTCTTCCGCGAAGTCCTGATGATCACCTACCGTGCGCTGCCGGCGCCGGAGGACGGCCTGCCGAAGGCGACCGCGGGCGGAGCCCTGTCCACGCTCTCGCGCGACTTGTATAGAGCGCAAGTCGGCTCCGAGCTCGCAAAACGCGTGCGCTGGTTCGCCGAGACGGTGGCAAACCCGGCGTTGAGCTCCGGCATCGCGACGCGCAACTCGCTCATGAACGAGCCCGTGTCCAATCTGGCGAGCGACGACCGCAGCCGCACCGACATCCTGCACGAATACTTCGTGCCGGTGGACCGCTTTCCGGAATTCCTCGAAGCCTGTCGTGAGATTATTCCTGGCAAGATGGTCGAGTTTCTCAACGTCACCCTGCGCTACGTCGGCGCCGACGAGACGAGCGTGCTCGCGTACGCGCCGCAGCGTCGCATCGCCGCGGTGATGTCGTTCTCGCAGGAGATCACGCCCGAGGCCGAAGCCGAGATGCTGCAGCTCACCGAGGCCATGATCGACCGCATGATCGCCATCGGCGGCAGCTTCTACCTGCCCTACCGCCTGCACGCGCGCCGCGACCAGGTCGAGCGCGCCTACTGCAACACGCCCCGCTTCGTGGAGCGCAAGCTGCACTACGACCCGGGCCTTCTGTTCCGCAACGCCATGTGGCAAGCGTATTTCGCACCCTAATCTCGTTCACCGCAATTGGAACTATCCGCCGATGGACCGCACACAAAAGATCGCCCTGGGCTTCGCCGTCGTACTGGCGTTCGTGACCGCGCTCGGCTTCATCCCCGGGCTCACGGATGCGGAGGGGCGCACCTTCGGCATCTTCAAGCTCAACCTGTTCAACGACATCCTGCACTCCTCGTCCGCCCTGTGGGCGCTTGTCGCCGGGCTCATGTCAAAGCGCGCAGCCGTGGCCTTCCTCAAGATCTTTGGCACGCTCTATTTTCTCGACGGCGCCATGGGGGTGGCGATCGGGTCGGCCTTCCTCGACCTCGGTATCATCCGCAACGGCATCCTCGACTGGCCGCTGAGCTTCAAGATTTTGGCCAGCGCCCCGCATCTGATCCTCGGCGGCGTCGCCATGTTCTCGGGCTTCGTTCTGAGCAGGGACTAAAGCCGGATGCTGAACGTCCTCAAGTGGGTCGGCATTGGGCTTGCCGCGCTCATCGTGGCGGCGCTGATCCCGGTCGTCTTCACCGAAACGGTGTGCAATGCGCCGGTTGACGCACAGGTCGAGCCGTTCAAGTCCGTGCTCGACCCGGCCGACCGCCGCGAGGAGGTCAACACCTACCTCACCTATCCCGAGTGGTCGATCGTGCACGCGTATGAGGATTTTGCCGCGGTCACGCGCCAGGGCAGCGAATCCGATTTCGGCTACTTCGGCGCGATTGGCAGCTACTGGTCGAACCTGTGCCGCATCCGCCGCATCGCGTCCTCCCGCGGGCCAATCCCGTTCGAGACCAAGACCATGCTCTACGTCATCGGCATCAGCTTTGCCCTCGAGATGGGCATCAAGGGCTTCTACGAGGAGACGGTCGGCCGCGCGACCGCGTGGCTGCGCGGGCCTCAGCGCACGCCCGAGGACGAGTTTGCGCTGAAGGTCGCCGACGAGTACGCGCTCTTCCTGCGCCAGACGCCGTGGTACCGCTTCCCCTTCGGCGAGAAGCTGAAGTCCTTCTGGGCTGAGACGCCGCTCGTCGGTGGCAGCATCGTCCGCAAGATCGAGCGGCGCGGTTCGCTGTCGCTCGAGTACGCGGTCAAAGCCGTCTACGCCAAGGCGCTCGGCGCTCTCGCCGGACTCGATCCCGCGCCGCTCAAGATCCGTAGCGTCGTCTCAGGCCTCGACAAGGCCGATACCGACACCGATGGCCGCATCACCGTCATCAAGACCCTCGGCGACGGACGCACCATCATCGAGACGCCACGCTACCGCACGTTTACCGAGATCATCCGCGGGCTGTCCGCGCGCGGGCGAAACTTCACCGAGATCGCCGGCAACGATGATATCCTGGTAACCATGAAAGCGCCGCCGGGCGAGGGCACTGCCTTTGCCGGCGCGCGTGAGCTGTTCGAGGTGCCGATCCAGGCCAAGCCCGGATGGCGCCGCGTCGGGCTCGACGTGAAAATTCCGGCGCTCACCGAGCTGATCCGCAAACTCGCGACGACAAAAGTCGAGCTGGAGCATGTCTACGACTACTGAGGCGCGGCTGAATGATGCCCGCCTGCTGGTGCGCGGCGGCAAGCTGGCGGCGGCGGCGTTTGCTGTCGCGCTCGCATGGTTCGTCGCAGTCGGCGTGCTCACGTACTTCGTCGACCTCTCCCCCACGGTCATCGTGTTCGGGCCGGAACGGACTACCATGGCCGCCATGAGCCGCAGCGACACGCTCGTGTTGGAGGGCGGCCCGGGCTTCATCATCGTGCAGGGCAACGGCCGCGGCTTCGTGCGCAAATTGTACGCCGAAGGGGCCTGGCTGGTGATGCCGTCCAACCTCGACGGCTGCGGGCTTGGCAGCTACCTGCGCGAGAAGTTCGGCCGCGGGAAAACGCTGCCCCGTTCACCGGCCCCATAGACCGGCCCTTGAACTGAGCGCAACGACCTTATCTGCGCTCAACCTGTCGATCGTCGTGCTCGACGGCTAGCTGAGTGGCCCGGCCCAAATCGACGGGGGTGAGCGGTCGCTTCGGGTAGCTGACCTTCGACCAAAGCAGCAGGCGCTGCCAAGCTCAGATTGACGCAGCTTGACCTAAGTCAAAGCGGATCGTCGGCGCTCCTTCAACATGGTATCTTGCCCGTTCGTCTGAGCAAGAAACGCAGGGGATGACGATGCCGCCCAGGGAAGAGGTCATTGCCTTTTCACACGCGATCACACTTCTGGTTGCCATAGCCGGAGCCGGCGGCGCGCTCGCCTTGGCCCTCACCACGCCCGATCCGGTGATGAGCTTCCACGCCCTCCTGCTCTTCGCGTTCTGCGCCGCGGCCGGTTACTACGTCGCCACCAATCCGCGCCGGGGCGGGAGCGATGAGCAGAACAGCTACATGGACGGCCCCATCAAGGTGGCAACCGTGGCCGCCGTGTTCTGGGGCATTGTCGGTTTCCTCATCGGCGACATCATCGCCTGGCAGCTCGCCTTTCCGGCCTTGAACCTTGATCTGCCCTGGACCAACTTCGGACGCCTGCGCCCCGTTCACACCTCGGCCGTGATCTTCGCGTTCGGCGGCAACGCGCTGCTGGCCACCTCGCTCTACGTCGTCCAGCGAACCTGCCGCGCGCGCATCGCCGGCTACTGGGCGCCCTGGTTCGTCGTGTGGGGCTACCAGCTCTTCATCGTGCTCGCGGCCTCCGGCTACGTTCTCGGCGTGACCGAGGGCAGGGAGTACGCCGAGCCCGAGTGGTACGTCGACCTCTGGCTCACGCTCGTGTGGGTCGTCTACCTGGTCGTCTTCCTCGGCACGCTGTGGAAGCGCAGCGAGCCGCACATCTACGTGGCGAACTGGTTCTTCCTCGCCTTCATCGTCACCATCGCCATGCTGCACATCGTCAACAACCTGGCGGTGCCGGTGTCGCTGCTCGGCACCAAGAGCTACTCGCTGTTCTCGGGCGTGCAGGATGCCATGACGCAATGGTGGTATGGCCACAACGCCGTGGGCTTCTTCCTCACGGCGGGCTTTCTCGGCATCATGTACTACTTCATCCCGAAGAGGGTCGAGCGGCCGGTCTATTCCTACCGGCTGTCGATCGTGCACTTCTGGTCGCTGATCTTTCTCTACATCTGGGCCGGCCCGCATCACCTGCACTACACCGCGCTGCCCGACTGGGCGCAAACGCTCGGCATGACCTTCTCGATCATGCTGTGGATGCCGTCATGGGGCGGCATGATCAACGGCTTGATGACCCTTTCGGGCGCCTGGGACCGGCTGCGCACTGACCCAGTGGTGCGGCTGCTCGTCGTGTCGGTCGCGTTCTACGGCATGTCGACCTTCGAGGGCCCCCTCATGTCGATCAAGTCGGTGAACTCGCTCTCGCACTACACCGACTGGACCATCGGGCACGTGCATTCCGGCGCGCTCGGCTGGGTCGGCATGGTGTCCTTCGGCGCCATCTACTGCTTGGTGCCGTGGTTGTGGAAGCGGCGCGGGCTCTATTCGCTGCGGCTCGTCGAGTGGCACTTCTGGCTCGCGACCATCGGCATCGTTCTCTACGTCTCATCCATGTGGGTGTCAGGGATCACGCAGGGTCTGATGTGGCGCGCCTACGACAGCCTCGGCTTCCTCAAGTACTCCTTCGTCGAGACGGTCGAGGCCATGCATTGGCCCTACGTCATCCGCGCCACCGGCGGCGTCTTGTTCATTCTCGGTGCCGTGCTCATGGCCATCAACGTCTGGCGCACGATCCGCGGGGACGTTTCGGTCGATCTCGCCGAGCAGCCGGCCTCGGCGGCGGCGGCGGAGCTGCGCGGCGAAGCCGCTGCCGTGCCAGCGGAGTGAGGGGCGGTCATGAACCACGGATTTTTTGAGAAGAACTCGATCGTCCTGCTGATCGGCATCCTGGTCGTCGTGTCGATCGGCGGCCTCGTCGAGATCGCGCCGCTGTTCCTGCTCAACTCGACGATCGAGCAGGTGCAGGGCATGCGGCCCTATTCGCCGCTCGAGCTCGCCGGCCGCGACATTTACATCCGCGAAGGCTGCTACAATTGCCACAGCCAAATGATCCGCTCGCTGCGCGACGAGGTGGAGCGCTACGGCCACTACAGCCTCGCGGCCGAGAGCATGTACGACCACCCCTTCCAGTGGGGATCAAAGCGCACCGGACCCGACCTCGCCCGTGTCGGCGGCAAGTACTCCGATAGCTGGCACGTTGCCCATATGCACGATCCGCGCTCGGTGGTGCCGGAATCGATCATGCCCGGCTATCCTTTCCTGGCCGAGCGGCGTCTCGGCTATGCCGATATCGCCGCGCACCTGCGCGCCTTGAAGCTGACGGGCGTGCCCTACAGCGACGACATGATCGCCAAGGCCGAGGCTGATCTTCTCGCGCAGGTCTCGCCCGACAGCAAGGAGGCGAAGGAGCTTCTCGCGCGCTATCCCAAGGCGCAGGTGCGCAAGTTCGACGGCGGCCAAGGGCCGGAGCCAAGCGAGCTCGACGCGCTCATCGCCTATCTGCAGATGCTCGGCACGCTCGTCGATTTCGCCAAGTTCGACGCTGCCGGGCCCAATCTCCGCTGAGGTAGGCCATGACATACGAGGCCGCATCCGTACTTTCGCAGACCGTGGTCCTGGTGCTGTTCGTCGCGCTATTCATCGCCGTCGTCGTCTACGTGTTCTGGCCCGGCAACAAGAAGAAGTTCGACGAGGCCGCGCAACTGCCTCTCGAGGACGACGACAAGCCGGAGGGAGACGGCCGATGACGAACAAAGACATCGACAGCGTCACGGGCGTCGAGACGACCGGGCACGTATGGGACGGCGACCTCCGCGAGCTCAACAAGCCGCTGCCGCGCTGGTGGCTGTACACGTTCTACGCCTGCATCCTGTGGGCCGTCGGCTACTGGCTCGTCTACCCGGCGTGGCCGACGCTCAACGGGTACACGAAGGGCATGCTCGGCTACAGCCAGCGCGGCGCGGTCGACAAGCAAGTTGCCGATGCCAAGGCTGGGCAGGCGAAGTATCTCGCGCAGATCGCCGCGATGCCGCTCGAGGAGATCGAGAAGAACCAGGAGCTGATGCCGTTCGTGATGGCGGGCGGCGCTGCCGTGTTCGGCGACAACTGCAGCCCCTGCCACGGCAAGGGCGCGCAGGGCGGAGTCGGCTACCCCAACCTCAACGACGACGATTGGCTGTGGGGTGGCACCCCGGCCGAGATCGAGCGCACGATCACGCACGGCGTCCGCTCTGGCGATAAGGAGGCGCACGATACGGCGATGCCGCGCTTCGGCCTCGATGGCATTCTGAAGCCGAACGAGATCGAGGATGCGGCGCAGCACGTCCTTTCGTTCTCCGGGAAAGCAACGGACGCCGCAGCGGCAGATCGCGGGGCCAAGATCTTCGCCGACAATTGCTCGGTCTGCCACGGCGAGAACGGCAAGGGTAATCCCGAGCTCGGGGCCCCGAACCTCACCGATGGAATCTGGCTCTACGGCGGCAAGCTTGCAGACATCGAGAAGACGATCGAAACTGGCCGTGGCGGTGTGATGCCGTACTGGAACGGCCGCCTCGACCCTGTGACGATCAAGATGCTGGCGGCCTACGTGCACTCGCTGGGCGGCGGCAAGTAGCGCGCGCAGGCTTCGCGGCGGGAGTTGAGCATGACCATGATCAACCGGGCCCTGGATATCGCGCCGGACACCGGCGCCGCCGAGGCCGCGCCGGGGATCGCGCGCGTCGACGTCACCGTCAAGACGCGAGCCGAGCGCGCCGCCCGGACCTATGTGTCGCGGGAAAAAATCTACCCCAAGCTCGCCCACGGTACGTTCCGCAAGATCAAGTGGGCGGTGATGGCGGTGACGCTCGGCATCTATTACCTGCTGCCGTGGATCCGCTGGAACCGCGGCCCAAACCTTCCCAACCAGGCGTTCCTCCTCGACTTCGCCAACCAGCGCCTCTTCTTCGGGCCGATCGAGATCTGGGCGCAGGAGCTCTACTACATCACCGGGCTGCTGATCCTGTCGGCGCTCGGCCTGTTCCTCGTCACCGCCGTCGCCGGTCGCATGTGGTGCGGCTACACCTGCCCGCAGACGGTGTGGACCGACCTGATGATCGTCGTGGAGCGCTTCTGGCAGGGCGACCGCAACGCCCGCATCCGTCTCGACAACAGCCCCTGGACCTTCGAGAAGATCTGGAAGAAGACGGCGACGCACTTGAGCTGGCTTCTGGTGGCCATCGCCACCGGCGGCGCCTTCGTCTTCTATTTCCGCGATGCTCCGACCCTTGCCGCGGAGCTCATCCGCGGCGATGCGCCGATGGTCGCTTACGTCTTTCTCGGCGTATTCACGGCGACCACCTATCTCCTCGGCGGCATCGCGCGCGAGCAGGTCTGCATCTACATGTGCCCGTGGCCGCGCATTCAGAGCGCCATGTTTGACCGCGATTCACTGCTCATCTCCTATCGCGGCTACCGGGGCGAGCCGCGGGGACCACACAGGAAGGGGGAGAGCTGGGAAAGCCGCGGCGATTGCATCGATTGCAAGGCCTGCGTCGCGGTCTGCCCTGTGGGCATCGACATCCGCAACGGCGTGCAGCTCGAATGCATCCAGTGCGCGCTCTGCATCGACGCCTGCGACGACATCATGCAGCGGATCGACCGGCCGCAAGGATTGATCGCCTACGACACATTCCGCAATCTCGACGCCGCCTCCCATCATGAGCGTGCGCCGCTGCGCATCGTGCGCCCGCGCACGGTGCTCTATGCCGCGCTGATCGCGGTCGTCGGCGCGGTGATGCTCGGCGCCTGGCTCAACCGCTCCGTGCTGAACGTGGATGTTCTGCACGACCGCAATCCGGTCTACGTGCAGCTCTCCGACGGGGGCCTGCGCAACGGCTACACCGTCAAGATCCTCAACAAGATACAGCATGCGCGCACGTTCCGGCTCGCCGTCGAGGGTCTTGAGGACGCGGAGGTGTCGATCGTCGGGCTCGGCGCGGGAACTCCCACGATCGAGGTCGTGCCGGACGACCTGCGCGCGCTGAAGGTCCTGGTCACGGTGCCGGCGGGCGAGCGCGACGAGCTCAAGGGCGCCGTTACCCCGTTCCGCTTCGCGATCACCGACGCGAGCGACGGCACGACGATCTATCACGAGGCCACGTTCCGAGGTCCCGGCCATGAATAGCGCAAGCTCCGTCCCTCGCAGACGAGGATTGCGCGGGGGCCATGTGCTCCTCGCCTTCATCGGTTTCTTTGCGACGATCTTCCTCGTCAACGGCATCATGGTCTACGATGCCCTCTCGACCTTTGGCGGCCTGGAAACGCCTGACGCCTATCGCAAGGGCCTCGCCTACAACGAGCGCATCGCCGAGAGCAGGGCGCAGGAGAAGCGCGGCTGGCGCGACAGCCTCGTCTACGTTCCCGAGATGCAACGTGTTCGCGTCGACGTTACCGAACCCGGGGGTGCGGGCGTCACCGACCTCGTCATCTCGGGCGAGATCGGGCGACCAGCGACCGACCGCTTCGACCGCCGCCTCGACTTTGCGCAGACCGGCCCCGGCACGTACGAGGCCGCGGCCGCGGGGCTCGATCCCGGCTGGTGGACCGTGGACATCGAAGCGCGCAAGTCCGCGAGCGCCGGCGCAGAGGTGCTCTACGAAGCAAAGGAGCGGCTGTGGATCAAGCCCTGAAGGCGCCAGCGTTCGACGGGCGCGAAGGTCTGACAGCACTCATCGCTTCGCGGCAAGCCCGCGATGTCACGCTGATCGTGGCGAATATGCGCTGCGGGGGCTGCATGGCCGCCGTGGAGAAGGCGCTGCTCGCCGCTCCGGGCGTAACGAGCGCGCGCAGCAATCTCGCAGCCAAGCGCGTCGCCGTGCGCTTCGACCCGCAGCGCACCGACAGCGATACGCTTGCCAACGTCCTCGAACGCGCCGGCTTTCACGCGGCGGAGGCGACGCATATTGCCGACGAGACAGCGAGCGCGCAAAGCGCGGACCTGCTGCGGCGGCTGGCGGTGGCCGGCTTTGCTGCGGCCAACGTCATGCTGCTGTCGGTCTCGGTATGGGCGGGCCTGGCGAGCGACATGGACGCTCCCGTGCAGTCGCTGTTCCACTGGCTGTCCGCGCTCATCGCGTTGCCGGCGATCCTCTATGCCGGCCAGCCGTTCTTCCGCTCCGCGCGCGCAGCTCTCGGCGCCAGACGGCTCAACATGGACGTGCCGATCTCGCTCGGCATCCTGCTCGCGACCGCTATGAGTCTTGTCCAGACCATGGCTGGAGGCGAGCAGGTGTATTTCGACGCTGCGATCACGCTGACGTTCTTCCTGCTTATCGGCCGCTACCTCGACGAGAGCGTGCGCGTGCGCGCCAAGGGCGCCGCCGAGAACCTGCTCGGTTTCAAGGCGACGACCGCAACCGTCATCGGCGAGGACGGCAAGCCGTCACGGGTGCGCGCGCGCGAGCTCGTACCCGGCATGCGCGTGCTTGTGGCCGCCGGCGAGGCCATCCCCGTCGATGGCCGCATCGCCGCGGGTGCGAGCGACATCGATGAAAGCCTCATCACGGGTGAAACGATGCCGCGGTTGGCCTGCGTCGGCGCGACTGTCCATGCCGGCACCATCAACACCACCACCGCCATCGAGGTTGTCGCGACGGCGACCGACGAAGGCACGCTCGTTGCCGAAATCGCCCGGCTCATGCACGCGGCCGAGCAGGCCCGCGGGCGCTACGTTCGCCTCGCCGACCGCGCCGCGCGCATCTACGCACCGGCGGTGCACGCGCTCGGCGCTATGACCTTCATCGGCTGGATGGTTGCGGGCGCCGGTTGGGAGCAGTCCCTCACCTTCGCCATATCCGTGCTCATCATCACGTGCCCCTGCGCTCTGGCCCTCGCAGTGCCGGCGGTGCAGGTTGCGGCGAGCGGGCGGCTGTTTTCCGCGGGCGTCATCGTCAAGGCGCCTGATGCGCTCGAACGGCTCGCCGAGGTAGATACCGTCGTGTTCGACAAGACGGGAACGCTCACGCTGGGCGAGCCGCGACAGACCGATGCGGATGCCATCGATCCTGCGGTGCTGCAGCGGGCGGCGTGTCTCGCGCTGGACAGCCGGCACCCGCTGTCGAAGGCACTGGTCAAGGCGGCGCAAGCCCGCGACTTGGTGCTGAAGCGCGCAAACGGCGTGGAAGAGGTCGCGGGCTCGGGGCTCGTATCGAGAACCGCGCAAGGAGAGGAACGGCTCGGCAGCGCCGCCTGGGTGGGCCTGGTCGCAGAGGGCCAACCGGCAACGCTCTGGTATCGGCGCGATAGCGAGGCGCCGGTGCCGTTGCATTTCGAGGATGCGCTGCGCGCCGATGCCGCCGCAGTCATCGCCGAACTGAAGCACGCCGGCTATGCGGTCGAGATCCTGTCGGGGGATACCGCCGCCGCGGCCGGAGCCGCCGCCGTGGCGACGGGCATCGCCACGGTCCACGGCGCCGTCCGTCCCGACGGCAAGATCGCGCGGCTTGAGGCTTTGAAGGCGCAAGGACACAAGGTCTTGATGATCGGAGACGGGCTCAATGACGCACCGGCGCTCGCCGCCGGGCACGCGTCCTTGTCCCCGGCCAGCGCCGCCGACATCAGCCAGACGGCGGCGGGCGCCATCTTCCAGGGAGAGAAGCTCGCGCCCGTCCTCGAAACAATCGCGGTCGCGCAGGCGACGCGAGCCATGTCGCTGCAGAACTTCGCCATCGCGCTCGCTTACAATGCGGTGTTCGTACCGCTCGCCATGGCGGGGCTCGTCACGCCGTTGCTTGCGGCGCTCGCCATGTCGCTGTCATCCGTTGCCGTGACCGGGAACGCCTTGCGGCTGCGCACGATGCGGCTTTCGCTCAATCCCGCGGCAAAGGTGGAGAGCGCGCCATGATGGCGCTGGTCTGGCTCATTCCAGCCGCGCTGTTCCTCGGGCTCTTGGGCCTCGGCGCCTTCCTGTGGGCCTTGCGCTCCGGCCAGTTCGAGGATCTCGAGGGAGCGAGCTGGCGCGCCATCGCCGATAGCGAACGGCCCGGTCCCCCGCGCTCGAAGAGCGAGCGCGAACAAGGACGCTTAATCGGGCCGTTTCAGCTCAGTACTGGACGACGCAGTCGAAGCCCGTCCGGTGCAACGCGGAGCAGCGCTGCTGCGCCTGATCGACATTGGCGAAGGGACCGAGGCGCACGAGATAGGCAACCGTCTTACCATCGGCCACCCCCCTCTCGATCTTCAGCATGCTCGGATCGAACTCCGCGCCGTGCTGTGAGATGAGGCGAACGACGAGCGCATAGGCCTCGCTCTGCGTTTGCACGCGCGCGACCTGCACGCGGATGCCGCCCGTCGTGTCGGGCCGCGAGACGGCAGCCGGCACCACTTCGGTAGCAAAGGGCGTCGCATGACCTTCGGGGAGAGGAGGCAGGACCGTGGCCGCCCCCCACGCCGAGCCCTCCGGCTCGGCCGGATCGATCGAGGTCGTCGTGAGGAAGCTTTGCTGTGGCTCGCGAGCTGCTGAAATGCGCGGGCCCTTTTCGGCTTGGGCCGGCACCGCCGATCCTCCTACGCCGATCCCAGCCTCCCGCCGAGCAGCCGCGCTATTGTCCTCGGCATCCGCGAGCTGCCCGAGCGACAGCCCATTCCTTAGCGCGATGGCGGCGTCGAGATCGGCGACGGCTTGCCCTGGTTTGCCGAGAGCCCGATAAGCAAGCCCGCGGTAGTAGAGTGCCCTGGCGCCCTGGCGCGAGGAAAGAGGCCCCTGCAAAGCCTCGCTCAACGCTTCGATGGACGCTTCGAGGTTACCCTGACGATAGGCATCGACACCGATGGCGAGCGACTTCGCGGCCGCATCATCCGAGGCCGCAACGGGCCCGGCCGCGGCCGCAGCCAGCAGCAGGACCGCGGTCACAGTGCGCAGAAAACGTCTCATGCCGATGCCGACCGTGCAGCCGCCGCACTCTCGGCGCGAATAGAACCCGATTCGCCGCAACTGATCCGTGCCCCACCACTCCTCATCAGCGATTTTTTCAGCGATTATCCTCGTCATTAACAGGCTTCGCGAACCAGTGGACAACAGCGAACAAGCTCGCCGCACGCGCCAGAACGTCATTGCGCTGGCCATCCTGGCGCTGATCTTGCTCGCCGGCACCTGGCTGCTTCACGATTTGAAGACGAGCGCGGATATGCTCGATTGCCTCTCATCCGGCCGCCGCGACTGCGGAGCCGCCATAGGGGCTGCTCCAGGCCCATAGGCCAAGGTGCGGTTAACGGCATAGCTCGAAGATAAACCGAACTTTAGCTAAGTGTGCCGCAAGTGCTGGGAGGCGTGCGCTTGGCTCTGCTAAGCCGGTCTCGTCGCAGCGGCTGTTCCGCGGTAGCTCAGTGGTAGAGCAACCGGCTGTTAACCGGTAGGTCGGGGGTTCGAATCCTTCCTGCGGAGCCAGCGGCGCTTCTCGAGATCTCGGACGTGGGTGGTGCCCTCTTGGGGGTGGTGAGCCGGCAGGCTCGGCTGTGATGGGTTTCGTGATGTTCCCGCGCGAGGAGAGCGGCTGGGAGCTAGTGCCCTCGGCCCGACAGATCTCGGCTCCTGATGCAGACGTTGCCGTCCTGCTCCAGGTGGCCCTTGTCGTATTTGTCGCTGGCGATTTCCTCGAATTGCGCTCGGTACTCGTTGAAGCGGGCGATCGCGCCGTTGCTGTGCTGCTTGGCGTCGATATCCTCGAGCGCTTGGCGAGAAACAAAAACACTGACAGTTTTTGCGCTGTCGCTCATGGCGAAGCGCACGCCCTCACCGGAGTCTTCAAGGTCCGGCCCGCACGGCGAAGACGTCAGCGGCATGCCTACCTTTCATTGACAAAGCGCGGAGGCAATCGCCCAGAGCCGCCCGCGCGCGCGTTCAGAGCAGCTGCGCCCGAGCAGTTAGCTCGCTCTCTTTGGCGATCCGCTCGAAGGTCTCGGCGGCCGATTTGATTCGATACATGCGTTCGCCCGCCTCTATGGGGAGCACGCGCACGATCTTGTACTCTCGACTGGAAGCGGGAAAGGCCCACCGCCCCGGCCTCAAATCGACGGCTTGGCCGACCTTGTACTTATGACGCGGCGCGGGAGAAGCTCTCGCCATCATGCGAGCTCGACTTGTGCCGCCTTCTTGCCGCGGCCGCGAGGGTCGTCCTCGAGCACAAAGCTGATCTTGTCACCTTCATTCAGGGTTGCGATGCCGGCAAACTCAAGCGCGCTCGCATGAAGAAAGACATCTTTGCTGCCGTCGGCAGGCGTGACGAACCCGAAACCCTTAGCGGCGTTGAAAAACTTCAAAGTACCAGTGATGCGCATGAATGGACCTTTCCGGATGGCGCTGTTGTAACTCGCCATGAAAAGGCCAGCGCTCGGCCTATCAGCTCTGTCGGCGAACGGCCCAATCCACCAGGCAAATCGCAAGCATGAGGGCGCCTCCGTTGCGTCGGCGCCAGCAGCGGAGTGTATGAACGCCAGGCTGTGGGAAGGCAAGCATTATGTCGGATTAAGACTACAAAAGCGGCCGGCGCAGCAGGGGATATGCGCCGCTTTCGTAAAGCTTACGAATGGCGGCAGCGTCAAGTCTCTGCTCGTTAGCCTCGATCACCGTTCCAAACAGCACATCGGCTGGCAGCTCCTCGATGGCAAAGCGGATCGCTTCGGCACAAGAACCGAACCGGCGATAGGTTACCGGGCGCGGGCTCGAGCCGCGACTTTTGCAAGCGTAAACCTCCGCCGGCGCGGCATAATCGAAGGAGTTCATATTAAATATATAGTAGGTGTCGACGCCGATTGCACCCCCCGCGGGCGCGCGCAAAGCCAGCCGCACGCGTGAGCCGGCGGCTGCGCCGTGCGGCGGTAAAGCACGGACAGTTGGACGTATTTGGGCTATGGATCAGAGTGCAGCGCTCGCGACGCGTAAAGGTAAGCCTAATGCCCGATGACCGTTTTTTTCAGCGCGCCGGCCCGTTCGCGCTTGGCGAGATCGCGGCGCTCGTGGGCGCGGAGCCCCTGGGGAAGGGCGACGACGCGACCCCCATTCACGACATCGCGGCGCTCGACTGCGCCGAGGCCAGCGACATCAGCGTGTTTACCGATACACGCTATCTGGATGCACTGCTTCCTACGCGTGCAGGTGCGATCCTCATCAGTCGAAAGCTCGCACATCATGCGCGCGGCCCCAGCTGTCTCATCTTTGTCGACAACCCGCGTCTAGCCTACGCCCAGGTCGGCCTACTTTTCTATCCCAGACCTGGGTTGGAGGCGGGCATCGATCCAAATGCGCGGGTGCATTCGACTGCCCGCATCGGAGCCGGGTCTCAGATCGACGCCGGCGCCGTTATTGGGCGCGGTGTGGAGATCGGCGAAAGGTGTCATATCGCCTTCAATACGGTTGTCGGTGACGGCGTCCGCCTCGGAGACGACTGCCGTATCGGCGCCAACACGAGCATCAGCCATGCCATCATCGGGAAGCGCGTGGAGATCGAGACGGGCGTCACCATAGGTTCGCAGGGCTTCGGCTTCGTGCCGAGCGCCAAAGGTCTCACGCGCATGCTCCAATTGGGCCGCGTCATCATCGAGGATGACGTTCAGATCGGCGCGAACTGCGCCATCGACCGTGGCGCCACCGGCGACACCGTGCTCGGAGCCGGCAGCGTCTTGGACAATCTCGTGCAGATTGCCCACAACGTTCAGCTCGGACGCCACTGCGTCGTGTGCGCTCAGGTCGGAATTGCCGGAAGCACGATCGTCGGCGACGGCGTGATGATTGGAGGCCAAAGCGGCGTCTCCGATCACCTCAGCATCGGAGCTGGCGCACACATCGCGGGCAAGAGCGGCGTTATTCGCGATGTCGAGCCCTCGAGCGTAGTTGGCGGGTTCCCCGCGGTTGCCGTCAAAGACTGGCATCGCCAGACCGTGGCGATATCACGCCTGTCCAAGAAGACGAACTAGCGCCGGCGCGAGCCCGCGGAGACGCGCGAAACGTCGTCAAATGCGGTCGCGAGCATCGGAATGAATGCTCGACAGGGAATGGATTTAGGCGCACGGTGGCGCGACCGTAGGCCCGTCAACGCAGGCGCCCCCGGCTGAGAGACATCGTTGCGCTCCCGCCTGAAAGCATGGAGGGCGTGATGGCTCCATTTTCAGAGACACCGGATGGTATGAGTCCGGCAGTCCTCGAGCTGCTGGATCAGGCGTTTACCGCGACGTGGCGCGAGCTGCAAGCGCGCAGTAGTTCGGCGACCTCAAAATCGGACGAGCAGACCACTCGGATGGCGATCACGAAGTCGATCCGAGATCTCGCCGCCACCGGCGTACGCGATCGGGGTCGGCTCACGCGGCATGGCTTACATGCGGCAGAGCTCACACGCTCGCGCACGCAGGCAATCGTCCGTTCGTCCGAGTAGAGCATTCGGCAATCGCTCCTCTACCACAGGGAGCGCCTCGGCGACGGGGCAAGAGTTGGAAGGCACCGCAACATCAACGAAGGAGGCCCACTTGGCCAAAGGTCAGATCAGATCGAACCGTGAAATCAGGAAGCCCAAGAAAACGGCGGCAAAGGACAAAGGGCCGGCCTTGTCATCCGTCACCTCTGCTTTCGCCAAGCCCGCCAATCAGAGCGCGAAGAAACGCTAGCTCGCCGCTTGGCGGGAGGATCACTCCGCAATCATGGTCAGCGCAGCGCGGCGGTCGCTCGGCTTCAATTTGGAGAACGATGCCCGAGCCGCCTTTATGTCTCGCTCGCTTCCGCTCTCGGCAGCCGTCCGCACGACAATTGTCGTCGGATGATCCGCGCCGCAGATGAAGATAAGCGCCTTAGCGAGGCGCCGAAGGGCCTCGCGGTCGATCGTAGTCTCGTCCATCGAAATTCCTTTTTGGAGAATTTTTTTATTATACCACAAATCCGATGGATTGACCTCACTGTCACCCCTCGGGCGACGTCTTGAGATCTCGCAACCCGCGAACGTGAGAAAGATGCAAAATGGCAATCCATGCCCAGCGTGGCACCAAGAGAACGTGCCAGAACCAGGAGTGCGGCGCGCGCTTCTACGATCTCATGCGCAATACCATCACGTGCCCGATCTGCCATTCCGCGTTCGTGCCCCCGCCCGTGCGCGAAATCGTGCTTGATGCTGCACCGAAGAAGAGCCGCAACGCGTTCCATCGCCCAACCGCTCCGGCCATGATTGTGAGCGAAGCTCCCGAGGAGGCCGATAAGATCGAGCTGGTCGCGGCGGACGAGGGCGACGATGTCGAGACCAAGATCGAGCCGGAAGAGAGCGACGCCATACTCGAGTTGGAGGACGATGCCGATAGCCCCGTCGTCGACCCCTCTCTTGCGGAAAGCGAAAAGGGGTAAGGCGCTTGCGCCAATGAACTCGAACCGCGGTGACTGAAGTGCTTCGATCCCGATCCACGCTGCTCATGCTCCCGCTTGGCATAATCGGGGCAGCTCTCGCGCTTTCCTTTTTGATCCTAATCCCGACGGGCGAGGCCTCTACGGCCTACGCTCGGTTGAATGCCGAGCCCCTGCCCAACGTGATCTTCGTCGCGGCGGCGGGCTTTGGCTTGGGAGTGCTGGTCGCCCTAGTGTGGTCGCTCACTTGGTGGCTCTTGGGCACCGCACGCTCCTCAGGCCTGACCTCTGTCCGCTGAGGGCCGTGAGCGCGCCTCGGCGGCAGCTTTATCAAATGCACGCGTCCGGTGCTGCGGCAGAAAGCGTGTCGCAACGAACGACCCGGACCTGTTCCTGGGAGTGCGAGGTATTTTCTTGCGCCGGGCGACGTGCGTTACTCCCCCGCCCGCTTCCATGAAAAGCGCGCCTCAAGAGTTCGCAACAAAAGGAAAGCCCCACAATGGCCCATCCGCTGCCCCGTGCTTGCAAGACCATCAATGAACTGAATGTGGGCGACACGTTCCGCCAGCAATATTCCATCAGCCACAGTGACGTGCAGAAGTTTGCGGAGATCTCCGGCGACTTTAACCCCGCGCACTTCAATGAAGAGTACGCAAAGGGAACTGTCTTCAAGAACCGCATCGCCCACGGGATGATATCGGTCGCCAAGTTTTCCGGCATTTTCGGCATGGACATGCCGGGCCTCGGTGCGATCTGGGGCAGCCAAAACTTGAAATTCCTTGCCCCGGTGCAACTCGACCAGCCCTACACGGCCATCGCCGAAGTGAAGGAAAAGGGCGAGAAGAACGTCGTCTTCACCTGCTGGGTCGAAGACAAGAACGGCAACAAGGTGCTTGAAGGCGAAGGCGTTCTGTACCCCATTCCGCAAAAGGTGAAGGATAAGCTGATTGCCGAGGGGACGCTGAAACGCTTGTTGGCTTAGCCGAAGCTAATGCGACCATCATGTCTCGCAAAAGCCCGGGCGTAATCGTGGTGACATACGCGCCGCACGTTCACGGGTCGGAACCGGGTAGCGCAATCCGGAGAAGTAGGGGCGCAGCTCCTGTGGGACGGATTTGTCCGGCGGGATGGGTTGAGCTGGAGGCGCATCTAGTGAGCGGTAAGTTTGCCCTGACCCTGCCGGCGGTCTAAGGATAGCGTGGGCCGTCCTTTGGACGTGGGGAGTTTGAGTTATGAAAGCGCGCCAGCTGCTGGAGGGCGCCGCCTATTCGCCTGAGACTTTGGCAATGCTTTTCGCAGCGTTCGACCAGGCGTGGGTTGAAATCGAGTTGGACTTCTTGGGCGAGGCGCCGCGAGAAAACGGACGCCTTACTCTGGCGAGCATCTTGTTGATGCTCGCCCGCGACCATGTCGGCGACGTCGATGAATTGAAGAGCACGGCGCTCGAGCTGATGGCCCGCAGTCGTTGACGATCCCGTCTGCCCACCGACGCCAGCATCGGTCGCACGGTCGCGTGCTCCGATCGGTGAGCTGCAATGGAAGAGCCCAAGGCCCTCCGAACCCGCCATTATGAGTGAAGAATTTCTCGAGCTATGCGTGACGGCAGCGACGGAAACACGGCCGTTACGAAGGCGACGATAAGCAGCACGGCGACAACATCCAGTTTGAGCGTTTCCAGCCAATGCTTGCGGTCATCGGTTGCGACAACCTTCGTCGCCTGCCCCCCGATAGTCCGCTGCGCGAGGGTGTCCTGCGCTTCGAAGATCCCGTTGATAACGCGGGTCGTAAGGATGCCGCTTGCACACCCGGTACAGAAGCTCAGCACGAGCAGGGCCAACGGGTCATAGGTGCCCGATTGTGAAGGGTCGTCGCTCGGGAGCCCGAAAGCAACGCTGGCAACCAGCAATGCGAACGCTGCTCCGACGAGCAGGGCAGCGCCGGGCTTGGATGCCCGGTCCGGTGTCGCAAGAGCGCGGCTTCGTTGATAGGTAAAATACTCAAGATAAGGAATGACGATCAGGTTCGAGATTGGAATCAACATGAACAGAGCGGAGTATGGAGAGCGCAGTCGCTCGCCGCTCAGGACGTTTATGTTCCGGATCGCGCGAAAGAAGAAGAACAGCACCGCCGCCAGCAACGCGTAAAGGCTGATGATGAAAATCGCCACGAGCGGCGTCGCGATCTGTGGAGCAATAAAGCTCGTGTCCCAGTCGTCCTTCCGGAGGTGCTCCAGGAAGGGTTTTCCAACGACGGAGATCATGACCAGCGTGTTGAGAACCGGTGACGTCGCGCGAAGCGATTTGAACTTGGTCTGATTTGGCTTCAGCGCCTTGCGGCGGAGAACCGGCGGACCACTCACGAACAACAGCACGATGCCGAGCAACAAGAGCCACAGCGGCAGCATGTAGACGAGAATCACGCCCACGGACTCCTCATGCATTGTGCACCTCGAGCGGAAGGACAAGACACTACAACGGTCAGAGGTCGGAGAAACTAAGGTTCTTGGCGGGGGGTAGTGACGGTGGTCTCGCTTGATACTCAAGTCTTGCGGCTTGCGAGCGTCTTTGAGATTGTCCAAGCTCGCACTGCGGCATCGAACGGTCCGCTGATGCACCTCTGACATGCAGACTGGAAATGAATCCGAGTTTTGGGAAGGTAGGGAGGATGCGGACGGTAGCGGCTTTGGCGAAGGTGCTGCCGTCGATGGTTAGGCAGGAGAGCGCGTAGCTGGTTTGAGCAGCCCTCCGCCTCGCCGAAGGTCACATTATATCCGCCATGCGGCTATTTGTTTGTTTCGAGGACTTTCTTGATTTCGGCAGCTGGAACGGGCCGACTGAACAAGAAGCCCTGCACCTCATCGCAACCGGAATGGGTTACCGCGGCGAGTTGGGCGTCGGTCTCGATGCCCTCGGCAACGCTGTGCATATTTAGCTTCCTAGCGAGGCCGGCTACGGCTTCGATTATGGCGGCGCAATCGGTTCGCTGCGGCAAGTCACGCACGAAACTGCGATCAATCTTTATCGTGTCGAACGGGAAGCTGCGCAGATAACTCAGCGAAGCGAATGCCGTCCCGAAGTCATCGAGGGCGATGCGGACACCTATGCTGCGAAGCTTGTAAAGCATGGTGAGCGTGCTTGGGTCGTCCCGCAGCAGCACCGACTCCGTGATTTCAAGCTCCAACCGCGCAGGCGCGAGCCCGGAGAGGGCCAGCGCAACGTCAACCGCTTTGTCGAGACCGGAGCCACAAAACTGGGACGCGGAGAGATTGACCGTGACCCCGACGTCAAGGGGCCACGTCGCGGCGTCTTTGCAAGCTTGGTGGAGGGCCCACTGCCCGATCGGTACAATTAATCCGGTCTCCTCGGCCAGTGGTATGAAGTCGTTGGGTGCGATGAGTCCGAACTCGGGATGATGCCAACGCATCAGGGCTTCGCAGGATTTCACCCGCTTGGTCTTCACGTCGAGAATGGGTTGGTAGTAAAGCTCAAGCTGGCGCTCCTGCAGGGCGACGCGCAAGTCCACCTCAAGCCGCCGGCGTGATTGCTGCTCGTTCCTGTTGTTCGGATCGAAGAATACATACGTGCCGCGGCCGGCGGACTTGGCACGGTAGAGCGCGATGTCCGCGTTTTTCATGAGTTCGTCGGCCGTCCGGCCGTGCTCGGGTGCCACCACGATGCCAATACTGGCGCCCGCCGTCACTGTGTGGCCCATCACCTGGTGCGGCTCACTCAGCATCCGCACAAGGCGCTCGGCGAAGGCGGCCGCCTGAGCTTCGCGCGTGACGTTCGACTGTACGATCGCAAATTCATCGCCCCCGAGGCGACCCACAAAATCCGGTCGCCGCACGGTGGTGTGCAAGCGCGCGCCAATGCTCTTTAGCAAGGCGTCACCGACGGGGTGACCGAACTCATCGTTCACATTCTTGAATTCATCGAGGTCTATCCAATGGACAGCAAGCCCATCGCCTGGATTGAGACGCTGCAATGCAAATTCCAGCTCCTCGTGAAAATGGAAACGGTTCGGGACCTCGGTTAGGGCGTCGTGGCGCGCAAGCCATGCGATCTTTTCTTCGGCTTCGCGGCGCTCGGTAATGTCCTCCTGCAGGTCAACCCAGCTGCCGTCAGACAGTGGCTGATTGGTGACGAGGATGGTTCGTCCGCCGCTGAGCTGCTGCGTGTGGGTAAAGGTCTTGCCGAGTTTGAGCTCGGCCACGTGGTGCTCGATCCATTTGCGCTGGCTCTCGCGATCTTCGGGAGTATCGCGCCCGGTCTCGCGTGTGAAGTGATAGCTCACGATATCGGCGAGAGGGGTGCCGGGGCGTGTTAGTTCCTCGGGAAGATCATAGATCTCCCGATAGAGCTTGTTGCACACGATGAGCCGCTGCTCGGCGTCGAACATGGAAAGGCCACGCGCCATGTTGTTGAGCGCGACCTCGAACCACTGGTTTACACGAGCGAGCTGTTCCTTGTCGGAGCGCGGCGTTGAATGTACCGCAACGCTCGCCAGCACGGATGCCACGTCGTCTGGTGAAGGCGCGCTTGGTGGGCTCGCGCTGTGTGACGACCCTGGCGCTCCTGAATGTGGGAAATTTGGGCTCTTGGGAGCTGCGGGGGCCAACTTCACTATTTAAGCTCCGTGCGCAAATGATGCGTACGGACATTAGGCAGGTCAGATCAAGGTGGGGCTAAGAGTTCGATTGAACTTCGACGCGTCCGAGACACCCTTTCTTAATATACATAACGCCGCTTTCCGCGGGGAGTGCTCGGCGAGTACGCCAATCAGATTTCTTGAAAGGTGGGAGGCTGCTGACGGTGGTGGTGGCGAGGGTAGTGTTCAACAGGTCCGCTTATCGCGGTTGAGACCGCACGCGCGATCAGCGCCGAGCGCCCGGTTGGGCGCTTAATGAAGGAGGACTACCGGGGATGCCCAATGAATGCCAATGCTGAGATGGCAGACTACGAGGCTCGCGCGGAGGCGGCCTACGCGGCCATGTACGACGCCGCACCGCACAACGTGAAAGACTACTACGAGGATGCGTGTCTTTACCTCGCGCACGCAATGCAGATCGCTACCGGCCTGGGACTATTGGATGAGGTAGAGCGGCTCAGGAAGCGTAGCGAAGAGATCGACGCCGTTTACAATCATCAATTCCGACACGTGGGACGATAGCATGCTCGCTGACGAATTCCCCGAAGCGGGCGGGGCGGATCACATTTAGTCGCCGATGCAAT
>CAVUWX010000025.1:0-124272 GCA_963745205.1 uncultured Alphaproteobacteria bacterium | reverse complement strand
CGTTGGCTAGAAGCCGCGAGAAGCCGATATCGTTGCCACCGATGGAGACGAAGAGGAGATCGATCTTGCGCGCATTGATTGGATCGCACTTGCGCAGCACGAGACCGCCCTTCAACTCTGGGATGGTCCCGTTCATGTGGTAGGCCTCGGGTAGATCCTGCATGGGGGCCTCGGGGTGCCGCACTGGGCCGAGGCGATCAGCGAAATCTGCGAGAGATCGGGCGGGTTGGGCACCCACTCGTTGCCCGTGTAGCGCAAGAACAGGCCGAAGGTGACCTCCGAGCCCGAGCAGGAAACGCCGACGTAGGTAACTGCGCGATGCGGGTCCTCGACCCCGAGCTGAAGGGCAGCGCGCAATTGATGCGAATAGAGCGAGCGGTGGCACGCCTGGTCGTTCCAGCGCGCGCTCTCCTCCATGAAGGCCTTATCGCCGATCTGCTGCCACGGACCGACGCGGGCTGGGTAACCGCCGAGATCGACGCCCTCGCTCTTGCGCTTGCCGTAGCTTGCAGCGCGCTCCCGCGAGAAATGCACCGGCACGTCGGGGTTGCCTTCGCCCGACGCGATGCTGTCGCCTATGCCGACGATGAAGAGGTCGCGGACTTGGATGTCCTCGGTCGCCACCGTGCGGCCTCCGATCTCCACCTCGACGGTCAAGCCGCTGGGGTAGGGTACGTCGAGCTTCACGGACTCGCTACACGGCTGCGTCACGACCTTGCCGCGCAGCTCGCCGCCCCCGTGCGGCGCGGTGAGCCACGTGCAGCTCAGACCCGCGGGCTCGTCGACTTGGTTGATGCGGGCGATCACACGGTGCGACTTGGGGTTTATGTAGTCCTCGGTGTGCGCACAAACGAAGCGGTTGGTCCGCGAATCCCAGCACGTGTTGCGGAACATGGTCTCCGCCCAGCCCTCTTCGTGCCGTCGGCTCAGAGCCTGCTCGGCGGCAAGCACGGGATGCTGCAGTCGCTGCTCGGGCGTCAGCGCGAGGTAGGTCGCGCGATGCACCTCGGTGTCGGCGGCATCAGTGAAAAAGCGGAAGGGATTCTCGACACGCCAGGCGATGTCCGGCACCTGCAAGGGCATGGCCGGGGCATCGGCATTGCCGGAGGGCAGCATCGGGGCCGCGGGATTGGTTTGGCTCGCGGCAGAGGTCGCGAGCGCGACCGCGAGCACGCCCAGCGCCAGCAGCCGACCGTTCGATCGGAACATGCTTACCTCCGCCTCGCCGCGTGGTTTAGATTTTCCCGCGTACGCTCGCCCACCAAAGCCGCCAGACTCGCGTCAGCGGAGAAATGTCGGCCCGCTCGCAAACGATCTTCGGCCCTAGTCTCTCCAAAGCCGTCAAATAGGGCCCCACGAGGGCAACGGGCAGCACTGCTGCGATGGGAGTGTGACGAGATTGCCGACGCGCCTCCTGCAGCGAGCATTTGGCGCCTTCTAGAATAGCGGGCGCAAGCGCTGCCCAATCGTTAACCAGGTGTCCGTGCGACGAGTGGCGGCGAGCGTCGAGCATGAGCGGCATTGCGCGTAGCAGTCGAACGCGCCCGTAGGCCCGCCCCGCCGCACGCAGAAGCATGTCGGCCGCGTCGCTCCCAGGGATGCCGAGGATGCGCGCGGCAAGGCGAAACGCCGCACCGTCGGTCTCATCGCAATACTGATCCAGCGCCGCCGCTCCCGCGGCGAAACCCGGGTCGAGCGCGCGCGACCGGGCGTCGAGCAAGGCCGAGAACATTTCTACCGGCAACGCATGTTGAACGATCGCCGCGCGCGCAGCATCGGCGATCGGGTTCCCGGTTGCTTCGCCGCCAATGTGCTCCGGCGCGAGCGCGTCGCGCCACCACTGCAGGCGCATCTCGGCGACCAGAGGTTCGCTCGCAGCGGCGACAATGCGTGCGGTCTCTCCCACGAATGCAGCAAGTGCGATCAAATCGCGGCGCGCTCCGCGTGGGGCGAGACGCGCCGCGAGGTAGCAATCGAGCGCGTTTGCGCGGGCCGCCGCATCGACCACGGCGTCTCCATTCGTCCCGTCATCGCTGTGCTTTGCCATTGGCGCGCTGCCTCATTCGACGGCAATGAGACCGGCGCTCACGTCGCGCCCTTCTGCCAGCAACACGTTGAAGGTGCGGGCCGCGGCGCCCGTGCTCATGGGCTCAAGCCCAATTCCGGCCTCAGCAAAAAGCTTCCGCACGTCGGCTGAGGGAAATGTGTGGTCCCGTCCGGTGCCGAGCAGGACGAATCCCGGCGGCACCACCTCGCGCAGAAACGCGGCGCAGCGTTCCGCCGTCACGTCGTCGACGCTCGTCACGTCCCAAGCATAAACGCCGCTGGGGAGCACGAGCAGCGAGCCGCGATGGCTCATACCCGCGAAGCGGAAGCCACCGTTGCCGTAGGCGTCGATCGGAGCTCGCTGCGGGTAATGGGCGGGTGCCGGGGGCATGGCCTCTCCTAGCGCCCGTCGCTCCGCTAGGTCTGCCGGGACGCGGCCTTGGCCTTCGCGGGCGTGGGCTCCTTGGCCTTTACGGCGGCAGCTTCCTTCGCCTTCACCGCGTGCCCGACCGTATCGCGCCTCACGCCGAGGTAGTCCAGCAACGGTGCGGCAATGAAGATCGAGGAGTACGTGCCGATGATGATGCCGAACAGCATCGCGAAGGAGAAGTTGCGGATGACCTCGCCGCCGAAGATCAAGAGCGCCAGAATGCCGGCGATAGCCGTCATGCCCGTGAGGATGGTGCGCGACAGCGTCTCGTTTATCGAGACGTTCAGCAACTCGTTCAGGTCCATGCGCTTGTACTTGCGCAGATTCTCGCGGATGCGGTCCGACACGACGACGGTGTCGTTCACCGAGTAGCCGAGAATGGTCAAAAGCGCCGCGACGATCGAAAGGTCGAAATCCAGCTGCAACAGCGAGAACAGGCCCACCGTAACCAGAACGTCGTGCACCAGGGCGACGACAGCACCAAGCGCGAACTGCCATTCGAAGCGGAACCACACGTAGACGATGATCGCTAGAATGGAGGCGAACACCGCGATCGTGCCCGTGCGTCGCAGCTCGCTCGACACTGTTGGCCCCACCACCTCGATCCGCCGCTGGGTGTAGCTATCGCCCAGGGTCTCGACGACCTTTTTCATCGCCACCTGCTGCTCGGCTTCGCCGCCCGGCTGCTGCTCGACCCGGATCAGAACGTCCGTGTCGGCGCCGAAGCTCTGGATCTGGACGTTGCCGATGCCGAGCGCGTTGAGCTTGGTGCGCATCTCGTGGAGATCGGCGGGGCCATTCTTCGACTGCACCTCGATCAGCGATCCGCCCTTGAAGTCGACGCCGTAGTTGAGCCCACGCGTGAAGAACAGCAGCAGCGAAAGCGCCATGAACAGCACGGACAGCCCGAAGCACAGACCTTTGAAGCGCATGAAGGGCAGCCGCAAGTCATGCGGGAAGAAGTCGAAGCCCTTGAAATCGGGGACGGGAAAGAACATCGCTTGCCTCTCTAGACCGGCACTTCGACGATACGGCCCTTGCTCTTCGCCGCCTTGAGCCACAACACGACGAGCAACCTGGTCACGGTGACCGCGGAGAACACTGATGTCAGGATGCCGATCGTCAGCGTCACGGCGAAGCCGCGGATCGGCCCGGAGCCGAGCCAGAACATGATGACGGCGGCGGCAAGCGTCGTGAGCTGGCTATCGAAGATGGTGATGAATGCGCGCTGAAATCCCTGCTCGATGGCCGCGATCGGCGTCTTGCCCGTCCGCAGCTCCTCGCGAATGCGCTCGTAGATGAGGACGTTGGCGTCTACCGCCATGCCGATGGTCAACACGAAGCCAGCGATGCCGGGTAACGTGAGCGTCGTTCCGATGATCGTCATTGCGCCAATGATCAGGAATCCGTGCACGAGCAGGCCGATCACCGCGAATACGCCGAACGTTCCGTAGGCGACGATCGTCAGAAGTCCGGTCAACAGGCACCCAATGAGGCCAGCGAGCTTGCCGGCCGCGATCGAAGTCAGCGCCGAGCGACGGCCCGACCGTGCGCTCCTCAACAATGGTGAGCTTCGTCGGCAGCGCGCCGGAGCGCAGCTGCACCGCGAGCGTAGTGGCGGAATCGACGGTGAAGCTGCCCGAAATCTGCCCGGAGCCGCCGAGGATCGGTTCGCGGACGACCGGCGCCGACAGCACCTTGTCGTCGAGCACAATGGCAAACGGCGAGCCGACATTATCCTTGGTAAAAGTGCCGAACTTGCGCGCGCCCGACTGGTTGAAGCGGAAGGAGATGATCGGCTCGTTGGTGCGCGAGTCGAAGCCTGGTTGTGCGTCGACGAGATCCTCGCCCGACACCACCGGCGTCTCCTGCAGGACGTAGGAGCGGCCGCCTTCACCCTCGCCCGAGGAGTAGATCTTATAGCCCAGCGGCACGCGCGTCTGCTTGGCCTCCTCCGCCGTCACCGTCGGATGCACGGCGTGGAACGTCAGCTTGGCGGTCTGGCCGATGAGATCCTTGAGTTGCTTAGTATCCTGCAGGCCGGGGAACTGCACGAGGATGCGATCGCTGCCCTGGCGGACGACGGTCGATTCCGCGGTGCCCAGTGCATTGACTCGGCGGTTCACCGTCTCGATCGCCGCGCTCGCCGCACTCGACACGCGTTGTCGCATTCCCTGCTCGGTCGGGCGGAGCGTGATCACATCGGGCGGCGTCTGCTCGACCGTGATGTCGTTGCCACCCGTGCCGAGGATGGCGTTGCCAATGGGCTGCACCAGCTTCTTCAAAGCGGCGTAGGCCTTGTCCATGTCCTCAGGCTTGGAGATCTTCACCTGCACGGAGTTGCCGGCGACGCTCAGGCCAGCAAAGCCGATCTTGGCCTCGCGCAGTTGCTTGCGTGCGTCATCGCGGAGGGTGGTAAGCCAATCCTTCTCCAGCTCGTTGGTGTCCATGGCGAGCAGAAGGTGCGCGCCACCGCGCAGGTCGAGGCCAAGTGGGAGCTGGCGGTGGGGCATCCAACGCGGCCAGCTCTCCACGGTCTCCTTCGCAAAGAAGTTTGGTAGCGTGAAGACGACGCCAGCGAGGCACGTCAGCACGATCAGAACGATTTTCCAGCGGTCGAAGTGCAGCATCGCGACAACAATCTCTTCTGGTTTTGCGCCCGGTCGGCAGGACGTGCTTTCAAGTTGCCTCTTTGACGGTCTCGCCCCTAGCGCGCACGTCCATGAGTGTCGACTTCAGCACGCGCACGCGCATGCTATCGGACAGCTCGACCTCAATCTCATCGGAATTGTCGGCGGCCTTGGTGACCTTGCCGATGAAGCCGCCGGACGTGATCACGGTGTCGCCACGGCGCACCCGGGACACGAGCTCGCGATGATCCTTGGCACGCTGCTGCTGAGGGCGGATGACCAGGATGTAAAAGATTACGATCATCACGAGCATGGGGAAAATTAACCCCCCTGCTCCGCCCAAGACGTCGGTGGCGCCTCCAGCCTGCGCGTATGCTGGCGTGATGAACATCAGTCCGTCCCCTTGCGGATGTTGGGCAACAGAGGATTAAGCCTGCGCGAGCGCAGCCCTGCGGCGCCTGCCCTGCCTGAAAAGTGCCGTGACTATAGTGCTGCGCAAAAGCTTTGCAACTGTCGACGGGCGGGGCGCGAGGGCAGAAGCCGGGTGACTTCCCCGCCGCCCGCGCTATAGAAGCTGCACTCTGGCCGAACAAGCAAAATCGCTTAGCCCGCGGCCATTTGCGAGATCGCTGATGAACGACGAAACGACCCTGATCGCGCGGCTCGAGCGGCTCGCCGCCGCATTGGAGAGACTGGCGCCTCCCGCCTCGGCCGCGCCCAATTTCGACGCAGCGGAGGCATTCATCTGGCAGCCTGACGGCGAAGTCTTCGAGCCCGTCGGCCAAGTGAACCGCGTTTCCCTCGAGCTGCTGAAGGGCCTCGATAACGTCGCCCCCCAACTCGCCGAGAACACCGAGCGCTTCGCCCGCCGCCTTCCCGCCAACAACGCGCTCCTCTGGGGCGCCCGCGGCATGGGCAAATCGTCCCTCGTCAAGGCGATGCACGCGGACGTGCGTTCGCGGCTGCAAAAGGAGCTGCGCGCGCAAGGGGCGGACCTAAAGCTCGTCGAGATCCACCGCGAGGACATCGCTTCGCTGCCGCGCTGCCTGTCAGCTCTGCGCAAGAGCAGCCACCGCTTCATCGTCTTCTGCGACGACCTCTCGTTCGACAAGGAGGACACGAGCTACAAGTCGCTGAAGGCGGTGCTCGAGGGCGGCATCGAAGGCCGGCCCGAGAACGTCATCTTCTATGCAACATCCAACCGCCGGCATCTAATGCCGCGCGAGATGGTGGAGAACGAGCGTTCCACCGCGATCAACCCGTCGGAGGCCGTGGAGGAGAAGGTCTCGCTGTCGGACCGCTTCGGCCTTTGGCTCGGCTTTCACAACTGCAATCAGGAGGACTTCCTTGAGATGGTGCGGGGCTACGCGGCCCACTACCGCCTAAAGCTCAAGGACGAGGAGCTCGTGCGCGAAGCGCTTGAGTGGAGCATGATCCGCGGCGCGCGCTCGGGCCGCGTCGCCTGGCAGTTCACGCAAGCTCTCGCGGGCCGGCTAGGCAAACGGCTCGAGCCTTAGATTTCAGGTACCCGGGGCTGGGAGGTGCCGGACTGTTGGTCCGGCACCGGCCGGTCTCTTTACAGCCGCTCGAGGAACGGCACCGGATCGACGGGCTTGGAGCCCTGGCGCAGCTCGAAGTGCACTTGCGGCTGGTCAACCGAGCCCGTGCGCCCGGCCTTGGCGATCACCTGACCGCGCTGCACCTTGTCGCCGCGCTTTACCATCAGCTCGTCATTGTGCGCGTATGCGGTCACCCAACCGTTGTCGTGGCGGAGCAGCACGAGATTGCCATAGCCCTTGAGCTCGGAGCCGGCGTAGGCGACGACGCCGCTCTCGGCCGCATGCACGGCAGTGCCCTGCGGCACCGACAGGTTGATGCCATCGTTGTGGGTGCCGTCGTTGCGCTGACCGAAGCCGGCGATGACCCTGCCGTTGACTGGCCAGCGTAGCTTGTCGTTGGCAACGCTTCCCCGCTGCCCCGCCGGCGGGCTAATGGCGCCGGTCGTGGACACATCCTCGCTGCGCGAGGCCAGGCGCGGGTTGTCACGACGGTTGATGACGGTCGGATCCTGCGAAGTGCCGGCGGGTGGCGGGGTCGCGTCGGCGACGTCGGACGAAGGCGGCGGCGGAGCCGACTGCGCGCCGCCCGGGACCTTGAGCACCGCGCCGGTGCGCACGCCGCGTGGGTCGGTGATGCCGTTGGCAAGCTGCAGCTCGGCGACGGGCACGCCGAATGTGCGCGAGATGCCGTAGACGGACTCACCCTGCCTCACGGTATAGGAGCTGTTGTACTTGGCCTGCAGGTCGGCGGGCACGCTCGGCGGCGCCGGTGGCGGCTGCACGCTTGCGACCTGGCGTGGCTCGTCGTGCCGCACGGAGTACCCCTCCGGCAGGTAGATCTTCTGGCCCGGCTGCAGGCTGGGATTGCTGAGGCCGTTCACATCCATCAGCTCGGCGACCGAGACGTGATGGCGGCGTGACAGCTTGTAGAGCGTGTCGCCCGGCTGCACGTCGACGCTTTCGCCCTTGTGCAGGGCGGGCGGGGGAGTGCGAGTGGCCGCGCGCTGATCATAGGGCTGCGACGTGCGCTGGTCGTAGGGCTGCTGGCTACGCTGGTCGTACTGGCCATTGGGCTGCTGACCGCGCTGGTCGTAGGACGGACCGCGCTGGTCGTAGTTGGGCGACGGATCGGGAAGGCTCGCGGCCGCCACGCGGCTCTCGGAATTGGAGCGCGGCGGGGCGTATGCCGAACCGGACTGGCCGGGCTGGCCGTCGTTGCCGAGATAGTTGGGACCGCGATCGCCTCTATCCGCCGTCTGCAGGGACGACGTTTGGTCCTTCTTGTCGTCGGTGAGGCTGAAGCCGGGGAGGTCGAAACGGCTGATCGAGGCGCTGCATCCACTGGCAAGAGCGGCGATGAGCAAGGCGGCGGCGCAGCGGGCGGGGAGAGCGTTGGTGCTTCCACCGCGATTGGAACGCTTAAAACGCATCATGATACGCACCTTTACTGCCAACCTTTGATTAACCGTTAAGGGGTTAAGAAGGCCTTAATGGGCGGCAGAATTGCGCAAGAGATAGTCACTTCGGCTGGCTCGGGTTGCAGAGACGACTGCCGGAATCGCGACCGCCTCGAGCGCTTTGAGAGGTACGTCCCGATTGTGCTGCGATGAGGACGCCACCGCGACAAGATGACGGCGGAGCGATGGCAGCTAGACCCGTCGGCTGCCCTTGCCGGCTCCGCCCGACGGGAACGCTGCCTGCAGTGCCTCGCACGTTTCATCATCGGTCAGGTTGAGCATCAAGGGCGTGATCGAGATGCGGCCTTCATCGATGGCGCCGAGGTCGGTTCCCTTGACGATCTTCGACGGCGGCCGCTCGAAGCCGAACCAGAAGTAGGGCGTGCCCCAAGGGTCGTTGCGCTTGTCGATGTTCAAAAGCGCCTGATCGCGTCGGCCCTGCTTGGTCACCTCGATGCCGGTGACATCCTGCGGCGGCCGCGGCGGAAAGTTGATGTTGATCACGATGCCGGACGGCCAATTGGTATCCAGGAGCCTGGAGACGATCCCTGGCCCGTGCGTCAGCGGCGTCTGCCAGTAGATCGTCCCTTCCCCGATCGACCCGCCGGTCTGGCTCATGGCAATGGAGCGGATGCCGAGCAGCGAGCCTTCCATGGCTGCCGCGATCGTTCCCGAGTAGGTCACGTCCTCGGCGAGGTTGGAGCCGTGGTTGACGCCCGAGAGAATGAGGTCGGGCGGACTATCGAGCATGAAGTGGCGCACGCCCATGATGACGCAGTCGGTCGGCGTGCCGCGGATGATGAAGGTGCGCTTGTCGAGCTGCTTGCAGCGCAGGGGCTCGTGCAGCGTCATCGAGTGCGAGGCGCCGCTCTGGTTCACCTCCGGCGCGATGGTCCACACGTCCGACGAGATCTGCTCGGCGATCTTGCGCAGGACCTCGAGCCCTTCGGCGCCCCAGCCGTCGTCGTTGGTGATGAGGATGCGCATGCCGGCGCTTTAGCCCGCCTTCTCGATCTTGGTAAGCCGCCCATGTAGGGGACGAGCGCCTCGGGTATCACGACCGAGCCGTCCGCCTGCTGGTAGTTTTCCAAGACAGCGATCAGCGTGCGCCCGACGGCGAGGCCGGAGCCGTTGAGCGTGTGCACGTAGTGCGGGTTTGCCGCCCTTCGCGCGACGGTAAGCGCGCGTTCCATGCGCCGCGCCTGGAAGTCGCCGCACACCGAGCACGAGGAGATCTCGCGGTAGGTGTTCTCGCCCGGCAGCCACACCTCGATGTCGTAGGTCTTCTGCGAGGCAAACCCCATGTCGCCGGTGCACAGGAGGATGGTGCGGAACGGCAAGCCGAGGCGCTTCAGGACTTCCTCGGCGCACGACGTCATGCGCTCGTGCTCGGCGAGGCTTTCCTCCGGCGTGGTGATGGAGACGAGCTCGACCTTGGAGAACTGGTGCTGGCGGATCATGCCGCGCGTGTCCTTGCCGGCGGCGCCGGCCTCCGAGCGGAAGCACGGCGTCCAGGCGGTGAGGCGCATCGGTAGCTTGCGCCTCTTCGAGAACCTCCTCGCGCACGAAGTTCGTGAGGGCTACTTCAGCGGTAGGGATTAGCCACATGCGATTTGTGCAAGTGCATCAGTACGACGTGCAATCCACGAAGCAGAATTTCTCATAGTAGGTGCATCGCATTCGACAGTCGTTGAATTTCTCTTGAAGAGCACCGTCGATCCTGTGCTCTTCGCGATCGGCTCGCTTCTTCATCAGTCGTAAATCCTTCGAGCATCGCGTCATCTATGCGATCGAGCGCTCGATGGTCGAGAATAATTGATCGTCCTCGAACTTTGGGAGTTGCCGGTCCCGTACACGCGTGGTCCCGCACCAGCAGTGGCACGTTGTTTTCGGTGTAGCCAAATCTCGCCGCGTGTGCAGATCGAGCATGAAGGCGGCAAGCGCGCGCTCTAGCCGCGCCAACGCGCCCTTCAGCACGACGAAGCGCGCGCCGGAAATCTTCGCCGCCGTGGCGAAATCCATGAGCCCCAGCGCTTCGCCAATCTCGAAGTGCTGCTTCGGCTTGAAGTCGAACTTCGGCGGCTCGCCGACCTTGCGCACCTCCTTGTTGTCCGTTTCGTCCTTGCCGAGCGGCACGTCCTCGAGCGGCAGGTTGGGAATGACCGAGAGCGCATCGCGCAGCTTGGCGTCGAGCTGGCGCTCCTCCTCCTCGCCGGCGCGGATTGTCTGCTTCAGCTCGGCGACCTCGGCCATGAGCTTCTTGGCGGCCGCCTCGTCCTTCTTCGCCTTCGCCTGGCCGATCTCCTTCGACGCCGCGTTGCGCCGCGCCTGCGCCTCCTGCAGCTTGGTGATGTGGGCGCGCCGCGCCTCGTCGAGCGCGATCAGCTCCTTCGACTGCGGCGGGAGCCCGCGCTTTTTCAAGCCGGCGTCGAACGCGTCCGCGTTGTCTCTGATCCACTTGATGTCGAACACGGGCGAGGCCTCGCAGCGGTCGGATTTCGTGGCGTGCTATAGGGCGGCGCGGGCGCCAAGTCCAGCGGCTATGTCGCCGCCGAGGAGGCTTGCGCCGCGGCCTGCCGGGCCACCACCCGCTCCACCGCCCAGATCGACAGCCTCATACAGCAACAGCGTCGGCAGCATCATGGCGAGCATGCTGAACGGGTCGGGCGGCGACAGCACGGCCGCAACCGCGGTGATGCCGAGGATGGCGTAGCGGCGCCCCTTCTTGAGCGCGGCCGGCGTGACGAGCCCAGCGCGCGCGAGCAGCGTCAGCGCCACGGGGAGCTGGAAGCAGATCCCGAACCCGATGATGAGGTTCATGATCAGCGCCAGATACTCGGAGACTCGCGCCTGCAGGCGGATCTCGATCGGGCCGTTCGTCTCCTGCATCGACAGGAAGAAGTGCATCGCCATCGGCATGACGACGAAATAGACGAGCGTGGCGCCCAAGAGAAACAGGATCGGCGTCGCGATGAGATACGGTAAGAACGCCTTGCGCTCGTTCTTGTAGAGCCCGGGCGCCACGAACTTGTAGAGCTGGTTGGCGATGATCGGGAACGAGAGGCACACCGCGCCGAACAGCGCGAGCTTCATCTGCGTGAACAGGAACTCCTGCGGCGCCGTATAGATCATCTCGATCGGCGCGCTGCCGCCTTGGGCCCAGCGGTAGGGCAGCACGAGGATGTAGTAGATCTGCCGCGCAAAGACGAAGCAGACGGCGAAGGATACTCCTACACCGGCAAGCGACCAGATGAGCCGCTGCCGCAGCTCGACCAGGTGATCGAGCAGCGGCGCCTTGGAGGCGTCGATCTCCTCCTGGCCGGGGCGCTTGGTGACGTCGGTCACGGCGCCTCCGGCTTGGCGTGCTCGGGCTTCGTCGCTTCGGTCACCTCTGCGGCTGCATCGCTTGCGTCCGAAAGTTGGCGGGGACGACCACCCATCACCCCGTCGAGCTCGGTGCGCGCCGTCATTACGTGCTCGTCGATGGCCGCGCCACCCTCCTCGAGGGTCGAGCGCATCGCGCTGCCGACGCCCTCGAGCTCCTTCTTGAGGTCCTGCAGCTCGGCTTCGCGCAGCACCTCGTCGAACTGGGCGCGGAACTCCGCTGCGTGGCGGCGGACGATGCCGAGATATTTGCCGACCGTGCGCAGCAGGATCGGCAGATCCTTGGGCCCGACCACGATCAGGGCAACGATCGCGAGGATCAGAAGTTTGCTGGAGGTTAGGTCGAACATACGCCGTTCCAATTACCGATGCGGCGGGCGCGGCAGCCAAGGTGCCTGGGAAAAGTCCCTGGGCAAATGCCGAGGCCGGCGCTGTCGCGAGAGCCCAAGCCCGCGCGGGACGCCTCAGCTCAACTTGCTGCGGTCGCGGTCGCGCTCGGCCGTCGTCGTCGAGGGGTTGTCGATGACCTTGGGCGGCTTGGAGCCGACCTCCGCGTCCTCGTCCTCAGACAGGCCCTTCTTGAAGCTTTTGATGCCCTTGGCGACGTCGCCCATGATCGAGGAAATGCGGCCGCTGCCGCCGAAAATCAGCAGCGCGACGAGCGCGAGGATGAGCAAATGCCAGCCGCTCAGGCCCATTTTCTGTTGCTCCTCCGCAGGGTTGCGATTTTCGCGACGGCCGAACAACGGCGCGTTGCGATTTCAGCAACTGGTATTGCAGAAACCATATGGCCCCGCAAGGCTGCCAACCTTGACCTATAGCGCTAAGTCGTTACGAAACCATCGCTTTTCTTTTCCCCGAGCGCCATCAAGGCTGCTCCTCTTGCGTCTCGTCGGGCAGGTCGTCCCCGGCTTCGGCTTCCTCCTCGTCCGGCTCGTCCTCCTCGATGGCGTCGAGCGCCACCTCGTCGGGCATCAGGGCTGCGATGTCGGTAGGCTCCGGAACGGAGAAATCGGGCGGCAGGTTGCCGTCGAGCAAGCCTGAGGCGCGCAACTCGGCGAGGCCGGGCAGATCCTTGATGCTTTCGAGCCCGAAATGGCTGAGAAACGCTTCCGTGGTCCCGTAGGTGACGGGACGGCCCGGCGCGCGCCGGCGACCGCGTAAGCGCACCCACCCGGTCTCGAGCAGGATGTCGAGCGTGCCGACCGACGTCGTCACGCCGCGGATCTCCTCGATCTCGGCGCGCGTCACCGGCTGGTGGTAGGCAATGATCGCCAATGTCTCCAGCGCCGCCTTCGACAGGCGCCGCTCCTGCACCGCAAAGCGCTCGAGCAAATAGGCCAGATCCTCCGCGGTGCGGAACGCCCACTTGCCGGCGACGTGCACGAGATTGACGCCGCGGCCGGCGTAGAACGCGCGCAGCTCCTCCAAGAGCCCGGCGATATCCTCGGTTTCCGCTAAGTGCGCCTTGAGCTTGCCCTCGTCGAGCGGTTCGGCGGCGGCAAACAGCAGCGCCTCGAGTATGCGCAGCTGCTCGCGATGATCGGCGAAGGGCAGCGCCGCGACGTTCCCCGATCGAGCACTGCGCGCCTCCGGCGCACTCGTGTCGTCGGGCGCGTTGTCATTCACGTCCTGGCTCGACGGCACCAGGCTCAGGCGGGGCGGCTCCATGCGCTTTTCTCTCGTCATTGGCTTGGCGACGCCACTTGCTGTCTACGCTAGATAACGCGCTGCCACTCGGCATCGGGCTGGCGCGGTCTCATATAGATAGGCTCGAACGGGCCGTCCTGCCTTAGCTCGACTCGGCCCTCGCGCGCCATCTCGAGTGTCGCGCCGAACGAGCTCGCGAGCACCGTTCTGCCGTCCTCGGCCGACACGAGAATCTGCTTCAGGTAACGATCGAATTCCAGCCAGTCGGTGGTGGATGCGACGTCGCCCATGAAACGTTCCAGCCGCAGGCGGGCGTCCTTGATCGACCACACGGGCCGCGCCTTGACCACATGCCCCACCTTGATGGTGCGGCGGCGCTGGTCGGCATAGGCGCGCAAAAGGTCGTAAATGGTCGCCGTGTGTGCGGTCTCGCGGATGGTCTTGGTACCCTCGGGCATGCCGCGCTGGAACACGTCGCGGCCGAGCCGCATGCGGTTCACGAGCTGCGCCGCGGCCTCCCGCATGGCCTCGAGCCGCATCAGGCGGAACGACAGCCGGCGAGCCAAATCCTCTGCGCTCACATCCGTAGCTTCGCTGCCCTCGCGCGGGAGCAGGAGGCGGGATTTGAGGAAGGCGAGCCAGGCCGCCATCACGAGATAATCGGCGGCAAGCTCGAGCCGCAGCTTCTGCGCTTCCGCAATGAAGGCGAGATACTGGTCGGCGAGAGCCAGGACGGAGATCTTGGCGATATCGACCTTCTGAGTGCGCGCGAGCGCGAGCAAGAGGTCGAGTGGGCCCTCATAGCCGGCGACGTCGACGATAAGCGCATCCTCCGAATCGACAGGAGCCCCGATGACGGGCTCCTCCCAAGTCGAGATCGCTTGCGCGTTGGTGTCTGCTTCTGCGCTCATGCCGAGTTCCCGGTCGCCGCGATACCCAATTTCGCGTCCGACCCGCTGTTCATATAGTGTTAAGTTTACACTGATTCAGCACCGTCCGCCGCAGCCGTGAGGACCCCGCCGAGAACCGCCTCCGCGGCCACCGAATCAAACGGCTGGGCCTTGGTCATCACGGCGAGCGCCGCGGAAAAGCGTTCCTGCGAGCGGCCTGATAGCGCCGGAACCCCGGCTGCAGCAGGCTGCATCTCGCTCAAATCGCCGTTGCAGTGGAGCGCCACGTCCGAGCCCGCGGCGATGACGCGCTGTGCGCGTGTGCGCATGTCTCCCGACAGCGCCTTCATCGATAGGTCGTCGCTCATCAGAAGCCCGTCGAAGCCGATCTCCCCGCGGATGATCTCGCGCGTGACGATCGCGGATGTGCTCGCCGGCTCGTCGGGATCAATTGAGCGAAATACGACGTGCGCGGTCATGGCGGCCGGCATACGGGCGAGGGCCTTGAACGGCGCGAAGTCCGTGGCCGACAGCTCCGCGCGGCTCTCGGTCACGACGGGCAGCGCGAGGTGGCTGTCCGCCATCGCTCGTCCGTGCCCGGGGATGTGCTTGATGACGGGGAGGACGCCGCCCGCCATCAGTCCTTCGGCAACCGCCTTGGCAAGTGCGATCACCTGCGCGGGCTCCGGGCCGTAAGCGCGATCGCCAATGATCTCGTGCGAGCCGGCCACGGGAAGGTCGACCACGGGTGCGCAGTTCGTGTTGATGCCGAGCGCCTTCAGGTCCTGCGCCAGGAGCCGCGCGACCGCGTAAGCCGCGGCTGCCGCACCTGCCGGGTCGCGCCCAAAGATGCGACCGAAGGCGGCAGCCGGCGGAAGCTTACGACCGAGCGGCGGACGCAGGCGCTGCACGCGGCCGCCTTCCTGGTCGATGAGGACGAGCAGTTCGTCGCTGCCCACGACGTCGTGCACGGCGTCGATGAGCGCCCGGATCTGCGCGTGGCTCTGCAGATTGCGGGCAAAGAGAATCAGCCCCGCGGGTCGCACCTCCCTCAGAAACGCGACCTCCCGCGGTGCGAGCGCAACGCCCGCAACGCCCGTGATCAGAGCGGTGCGCATAATCTCTCCGCTGGGCAGATCAAGCGCGACAAGCACGGCTGGCAGGTCATCGGCGAGATGCAGCAGGAAATGCCGACGCGACGGATCAGTATGCCGTCACCCAGCAGTCCTTGTAGCCGGCGGCCTTCAGCTCGGTGCAGAGCTGCGATGCTTGCGAGCGCGAGCCGGGCGGCCCGACTAGCAGCCGGTTGAACATCCCCTTGTCGCCGAGGTTAGCTTCCTGCACCTCCGGCGTCTTGTTCGCCAGCACGGTCCCGTACTTCTGCTGCATGTCTGCAAAGCGTTTCAGGGCATCGAGGCGGCTGTTGTTCGAGGCCGGAATGGAGGCGAGTACGACAACGTATCCGTTGGCGCCACTTGCGCCGCTGGCACTGGCGGTCGGATCGGCGGTGGCTACCTGCTGCTTCTTCGCGGCGGCCGGGGCCTTCGCCGCCGGGGACGGTGTCTCGTCGAAAGCGGTTGCATCTGTTTCGGCTGCCGGAGCCGGCGGCGGCGTGGTTGCTTTTGCCTTTGCGTGCTTAGCTGCCGTCGCAGCCGCCTTGCTGGCCGGCGGAGCCGCCGCAGGCTTCTGCGGCGGCACGGCGGCCGCCGTCGCGTTGCTGTTATCGTTGCTGCCTGGATAGCGGCCGCCGAAGCCGTCGATGACGGTGAGCCCGGGAACCGCCACTGACTGGCCCGGAGGCTCCGCGGGGGGCGGCGCGGACTCAGCCGGCGCGGACGGAGGCACGATCGCTCCGTCGCGCCCAACGACCACGGTCTGAACCTTGCGCGCTCCGCTACCGTCGGTGTCGGAGGCCGGCGCGCTGCCGGTCTCGTCGCTTGGGGGCGCGCCGTCGCCGAGTCGGCCCATGACCTTGCTGTCGGCATGCGCGAACTGCTTGCCGCCGGGGTCGGTCGGCATGGTCTTGGCCGGCGCGCTGTCGCCCTTCACGACCGGGGTGGCCGGGTCGGAAGGCGAGCCCAGGATCATCTTGTAGCCCTGCGCCAGGCCGTAGCCGAGACCGACTGCGACGACGATCGCGCCGGCGATGCGTAGCACCCAACTGCCGCGGCGCGGCTCATCTAACTCGTAATCGCCGCCCTCGTCGCGACTTTGGCTCGCTTCGAGCGCGCCAGGGTGGTGGGGCTGGTCGAAGCCCAGCTGATTGCCCGGATAGGGCTGGTGCTCGGGGACGCCGGCATCGCCATAGGGCACCTGCGCGGCATGCACCCATTCCGCCTGCTGCTGCAGCGGATCGGGCGCATAGGCGCCCTGGCCCGGTGCGCCGGATGGCATGTAGGTGCCGAGGTCATACCCGCGCGGATCCTGATGCGGCGCGGGCGCGCCCCATTGATCGTAGCTGGGGGGGGCGGTACGGGGCTCCGATGGTCCGGGGAAGGACGGTGCGGCAGGCTGCCCGAAATTACGCTGCTGCTGGTGGACCTGCTGGCCGTGCGCAAACGGAGGCTGCGTGGTCGGGTAGGCGGCGTAGTCGGCCGGGCCGGGTTGCGTTATGGGGGCGGGACCGGCCTGCCGCTGCACGGGGCGGGCCGGCGCCTGCTGGGGATGTTGCCCCTGCTGCGGATAGTGGTAGGCCGTCTGCGGATCGTAGCCGGGGTTCTGTGGCTGCTGATCGGCGTAGGCCGCCTGCGGGTAACCTGGGTTCTGCGGCGCCGCCTGAGGGAAGCGCTGGCCCGGAGCCGGAGCGCGCCCGTTGCGCGGGTCCTGCTCGGCGGGCCGCCGCTGTCCGGGTCTTCCGGGACTGGTCATAGCACCGTGGGAGCGAGCCATCGTGTAGGAACCCCTCGAACACCGTAGCGGGGAAAGCCCCCGCGAATCGCGAGTTTAGCGCATGGAGTCCGGCGCCTCGACGCCAAGCACCCTCAAACCCGAGGATATCACCTGCTGTGTGGCGGCAATGAGCGCCAACCGTGCTGCGGTCGTAACCCTGTCTTTTGCCTGGATAAATCGCAAATGTGGCAAATCATTGCCTCGTGTCCACTGGGCATGCAGCATTGACGCGAGTTCATAAAGGTAGAACGCGACCCGGTGTGGCTCCTCGGCAAGCGCCGCCCCGGCCATCAGGCGGGGATAATAGGCGAGCCGCTTGATCAGGTCGATCTCGCCGGCATCGGCCAACTTGGATAGGTCAGCTTTGAGCACTGAAGGGCTATCGCGCGCGAGGTCCGGAAACACCTCCTGCGCGTTGCGGAATACGGATGCCGCACGCGCATGCGCATACTGCACATAGAAGACGGGGTTGTCCTTCGACTGCTCCACCACCTTGGCCAGGTCGAAGTCGAGCGGCGCATCGTTCTTGCGCATCAACATCATGAAGCGCACGGGATCGCGCCCGACCTCGTCGATCACGTCGCGCAGCGCCACGAACGTCCCGGCTCGCTTCGACATGCGCACAGGCTCGCCCGCGCGCAACACCTTGACGAGCTGACACACGAGGATGGCAAAGTCGGCCTTGCCGTTCGACAATGCTGACATAGCGGCCTTGATGCGCGAGATGTAGCCGATGTGATCGGCGCCGAACACGTCGCGATAGTGGTCGAACCCGCGGATAAGCTTGTCGTAGTGATAAGCAACGTCGCCGGCAAAGTAGGTGTAGCTGCCGTCGGACTTCATGAGCGCGCGATCGACGTCGTCGCCAAATTGGGTCGAGCGGAACAGCGTCTGCTCACGATCCTCCCACTCCTCGTTCTCGTGGCCCTTCGGACGCGGCAGGCGCCCCTCGTAGATGAGCCCCTTCTTGCGCAGGGCCTCGATCGCCGCCTTGATCTTGTCGGTCTTGCCCGAGGTCAGCGTCGCCTCCGAGAAAAAGACCTCGTGCGTGACGTTGAGCGCGGCAAGATCGGACTTGATCTCGTCGAGCAGCGGTTCGACCGCCTCCGCCTTCACGATCGCCAGCAGTTCATCGTCCGGCTTCTGCAGGAGCGCACGGCCGTGCGCCCTGGCGAGCGCCTGACCGATCGGCTTCAGGTATTCGCCCGGATAGAGACCTGACGGAATCTCGCCGATGTCGTCGCCGAGCGCCTCGCGGTAGCGCAGGAACACCGATTTCGCCAGGATCTCGACCTGTCCGCCGGCATCATTGACGTAGTACTCGCGCGTAACCTTGTAGCCCGCGAACTCCAGAAGATTGCATAGTGCATCGCCAAACACCGCGCCGCGGCCGTGGCCGACGTGCATGGGTCCCGTCGGGTTGGCGGACACGTATTCGACGTTGACGGTCTCGCCCTTGCCGACGCCTGACCGGCCGTAGTTTGCTCCCTCATCGAGGATGGTGCCGACGACCTGCTGCCAGAACGCGGGCTTCATAGTGAAGTTGAGGAAGCCGGGGCCGGCGATGGCCACCGCCGCGACGTCGGGATCGCTTTCTAGCTTTCCTTTGAGCCGCTCGGCGATGTCGCGCGGCTTCATGCGCGCTGCCTTTGCCAGCACCAGGGCGGCGTTGCTCGACAGGTCTCCGTGGGTCGGGTCGCGCGGGTTCTCGACCTCGACCTTCGCGACGGGCAGATCGGCGGGAAGCGCGCCTTCGCTCTTCAGGGCTTCGAGCGCCGCCGCAACGCGCTCCTCGACGTGCGCGAACACGTTCATCGGGCTCTCAGATCCTGACCGCTTGCTTCTTCGCTTAAGTCGCGGCCCGCCTAACGCAAATTGGGGGTGGCGTCAAACAGGCGGCGGTGCTCACCTAGAGCGTAGCGGTCGGTCATGCCGGCGACGAAGTCGGCGATCAGGCGGGCAAGGCGGCGCTCGCTCAAGCCCTGCGAGGCCGCGTGCCACGCTGGCGGCATTGCAGATGGCTCGGCGAGGTAGCGGCCGAACAGGTCACGCACGATGCCCTCCGCGTCGCGCATGATGGCCATCACGCGCTGGTGCCGGTAGACGCGCTGCAGGAGGAAACCTTTGAGCCGCGCGATATCGGCTGCCATCGCCTCGGAGAATGCCGCGGTTGCACCGAGTGCGCGGCGGATGTCGTCGGGGGACCGTGGGCTTAGTGCGCCGAGCCGGCGACGCGTCTCACCAACTAGATCGGCGATCATCACCGTGATCATGCGCCGGGTGATCTCGTGCACGCGCCGCCCTTCATCGTCGTCGACGGTGCGGCCACGTTGGGCCTGCGCAACCGCGGACCCCACGAGCGGCTGCGCCTTAAGGTCGGCGAGCGAGATGAGGCTTGCACGCAGCCCATCGTCGATGTCGTGCGACACGTACGCGATGTCGTCGGAGAGCGCGGCAACCTGCGCCTCGGCCGAGGGGTAAGTCGGGAGCTCGAGGCTGCGCCAGGTCTCGAGCGAGCGCGCGATCTTCGCGACCGCACTGACTGAGCCTTCCGCCTCGGGGCCGTTGTGCTTTGCGAGCCCTTCGAGCGCCTCCCACGTCAGGTTGAGCCCGTCGAAGGCCGCGTACTTGCGCTCCAGTACCGTGACGACGCGCAGGCTTTGCGCGTTGTGGTCGAAGCCGCCGAACCCTTCCATCACCTTGTGGAGGGCGCGCTCGCCGGCGTGCCCGAACGGCGGATGGCCGAGGTCGTGGGCCAATGCGATCGCTTCCGCGAGGTCCTCGTCGAGCCGAAGCTGGCGAGCGACGGTGCGGGCGATCTGAGCCACCTCAAGAGAGTGGGTGAGGCGCGTGCGGTAATGGTCGCCCTCGTGGAAGACGAACACCTGCGTCTTGTGCGTCAGCCGGCGGAAGGCGGTGGCGTGTAGGATGCGGTCGCGATCGCGCTGGAAGGGGCTACGGGTTGGGCATTCCGATTCGGCATGCAGCCGACCCCGGCTCGGGATCGCGCTCGCGGCATAGGGTGCCGGCGCGCGCGCGCCTGGAGCGAGGGCTTCTCCGTAGCCCCCTACCGGGGGCACATTCCTGTCAGCTTTCGCGCTCAAAGGGTCAATCGCTCTCTGCCGCACGATCGCGGGCTTTGACTTGGCCCGGCACACGCTTATCTTGCTTAGTGTGAGACGTAGGCGCCCGGCAAGGGCGGCGCTAGAAAGCCGAGGCCATGAGCCAATCCGTGACCGTAACCGACCGCGCCGCCAAACGCATCGCCGAGATCGTCGCTGGCGAGGCGGCGGCGCGCGCCTTGCGCATCAGCGTCGAGGGCGGTGGCTGCTCCGGTTTCCAGTACAAGTTCGATCTCGTGCCGGAGGCCGCGCCCGACGACGTCGTGCTCGAGCGTTCGGGTGCCAAAGTCGTTATCGATCAGGTATCGCTCGGCTTCCTCGCCGGCTCCGAGGTCGACTTCGTCGACGATCTCATCGGCGCCTCCTTCCGCATAAAGAACCCGAAGGCGACGGCCTCCTGCGGCTGCGGCACCAGCTTCTCGATCTGACGCCTCCATCAGACGTTGGCGGGCTTCTTGACGAGGGCGCCGCTGTTGCGCCGCAAATCGATGAGGCGGTGCTTGATGCCCAGCAGCTCGAAGCGGGCTTTGAAGGTGGCGGTGTGCTGCAGGATCATGAGGCAACAGATGCCAGCCTCGACGACGGTCTTCAGAGTGGCATCGAGCACCACCCCGTCGGCGTGCAGATAGATCTGCTGCAGCCGCTTGCCGTCGTCGATATCGCTCATGGTGGTCGAACCCATGACGGTTAGTTGGTTGGGATGGCCGCCCTGGTCGATGCTCTGCTCGTAGAGGTGCTGGAACACGTCGGCGAGCTTGGCGTCGCAGACGGCGATAGCGGAGCGGATCGCAGTGACAGTGAACGCCTCGCGCATACGCTTCTTCGCGGCTTCGCTGTCGTTGCGCTCGAACCAGATCGCGGTCATGGACGGGGTGCGGTCGATAAACAGCCCGTAGGCGGCGAACTCGAGGGCGGGGCGTAAGAGCTGGGAGGTTTCAACCGCTTGGCCGGCCATGGCGGCGCCGCAGGCCGTACGCCACGACGAGTGGCTGCGCATGAGAAAGAAGGGAGCGAGCATAGTCTTTGGGTTGATCATGCCGTCGACGGCGCACATGAAGCAGGCGTCGATCTCGCGCAGAAGATTCCAGGCGGATTTCTTGTTGTGAAAGGTGCCGTGGCGATTGCGTTCGGCTTGGTCAAGAAAATCGCTGAGGCTATCCTGCCCCCATCCGGGCGGGTGTTTGTTGGTTGTCATCGCGTCAAGGCCTCGTGGTCTGAATTGATAACTTCGCCGGCGATCGGTCCGGCTGGAATCGAGAGGCTATAGGCGGGCAAGATGGGGGCATTGCGGCACACGATATGCTGCGTCGTCAGCATTGCTTAGCGGTCCGGCGGAAGACCTTCGCAGGCGGGTCGGCCACCGATAGCCCAAGCTGGCCTGCGTCTCCGATTCTCGCATACCTCTGAGCGCGAACTGCGGCCCCAAACATCGCTGAACCCATGAAAGTTGCGACCTGGAACATCAACGGCGTGAAGGCGCGGCTCGAATCCGCCGTTGCCTACCTGCGCCAGGCCTCTCCCGACGTGATCTGCCTGCAGGAGATCAAGAGCGTCGACGAGGCTTTCCCGGGGTCCGCCTTCGAGGAGCTCGGCTACAACGTCGCCGTCCACGGACAGAAGGGCTTCAACGGCGTCGCCATCCTGTCGAAGCTGCCCTTCGACGAGGTCGCGGCCCGACTCCCCGGCCACGAGGGCGACGACCACTCGCGCTACATCGAGGCGACCGTCTCGACCAAGAGCGGTGTGCTCAAGGTCGCCTCGATCTACGCGCCGAACGGCAACCCCATCGGTACCGACAAGTTCGCCTACAAGCTCGGCTGGCTGAAGCGGCTGCAGGAGCGCGCGCGTGCGCTGCTTGCCGATGAGCTGCCGCTGGTGCTCGCCGGGGACTACAACGTCATCCCCGAGCCCGCCGACGCCAAGCGGCCCGCGGCGTGGACGGGCGACGCGCTGTTCCAGCCGGAGAGCCGCGCCGCCTACCGCACTCTCATCAATATCGGCTTCACCGATGCGGTGCGACTGTGTCATCCCGAGCCCGGCATCTATACCTTCTGGGACTATCAGGCGGGGGCCTTCCAGAAGGACGACGGCATCCGCATCGACCACCTGCTGTTGTCGCCGCAGGCGACGGACCACTTGGTGTCCGCGGGCGTCGATCGCTTCACGCGAGCGTGGGAGCGCCCGTCCGACCACGTGCCGGCGTGGGTCGAGCTCGACCTCTAGCCGTCAGTGGCATTTGACGCCAGTGACCGGCTTTGGATCGCGGACTGCGGCATTCCAGACGGCAATGTCGCCGGCGAGTTTGCCGTTGACCAGGAGATAGGCGGCGAGGTCGAGCGCTCGCCGGCTCTTCTCCGTCAGCACGAAGTCGGTGTCGATGCGGGAAAGGCTCGCCTCAAGGCTCCTGCGTAGGCCCTGCCAGGTTCCCTCTGTGATGCCGTTCTCCCGCATGAGGGCCTCGAACCGTGGCGCCGTCGCCGCCAGGTTGCCCCCGTACTGGCCCTCGAAATCGGGGTCCATCGCGTCGCGTAAGCCCAGACGGATGATCAGCGGCCGCACGGCGAGGCGCCCATCCTCGAGCATGTTCTGCCATGATGTTTTGGACGCCGGACCACACGCGCCCGTTCGTTTCGTCAGCGAGTTCTGCCAGTTCATGGCGATCTGATCGGTCTCGACGCCGGTGAACTCCAGAAACTTGGTGCCGAGGTCCTGCATCAGCGCGACCCCGCTTTCGATCGATTCCACGCCATGGCCGACGACCGTGTTCTCGTAAGCGTAGCGCTCCTCGTCGCCGCGCCGCTGGAAACGCGAGCCGTTGGTGTTGAGGCGGTCGAGCGTCGCGTCGATGGCTATGACGAGCACCTTGTGCTGCCCCTCGCTCTCGTCAAGAGCAGCGCGGAGCTGCGTCATGAGCGTAATGAGGCCTGAGTTGTCGGCGAGCGCACCGTCGGCAAGGAAGATGTACTTGCCCTGAAAAAGGATCTTGTCGCCCTGATGCTTGAGCGCGACGTTGGGGTAGGCGAAGGGGAACGCTGAGGAGGCGGTGACGGCGTCGGCTAGGCGCACGCTCTTCGGATCGACGTTGACGAAGGTGAGGTCGTTCTCACTCGTCAGATCCTGGGGAGCGCTGAGCATGCTCTGGTGCCCCTTAGGCTGGTAAAAGGCCGTGTCGATGTAGTGCTTCGAGAAGACGAAGCGCACGTGGTTGGCGACGTCGAAGGAATTCAAGTAGAGCGCTGGCCGGCTCGGCAGGTCGGCCAAAGTGGCGCCGCTAAAGAGCGTCGCGTCGTAGTCGTCGCGCGCCAGCAGCCCGCGGTGAAAGTTGCTGAAGAGGTACTTCGCCCAGACGCGCGGATCCGTCAGCGCGAGCCCATACCACTGGCGCAGCCGGTAGCTCAGGGCCATCTTGTCGAGGAAGCTGCGCCACGCCCCCGATTCCGCATCCGCGGAGCGAAGCTGCTCTCCGTAGGCGACGAAATAAGCCGCGGTGAGCGCCCCGCCCGATACGGCCGAGACCGCATCGATCTGATCGAGGAGCGAACGGGGCTTGGCGGCTGCGCCAGTCTCCACGCGCACGCTGCTGGCGCGCATCTCGCGCAGGATCGCCGCCGCGAGATAGGCAGCACGGCTGCCGCCTCCGGAGGCGGCAAGCCCGATTACGGTTGAGCCCGGCTCGAGCCGCACGAACGGCTTGGGATCGTTGAGGTCGATGCCGCCCTTGATGCTTTGGCCTATTGGCTCATAGGGCGGCATGACGCCTAGCCAGCGCACGGCCAAGACCGCAGCGGCGATGACACCGATGACGGCAAACGTCCCAACCGCGCCCCTGAGCACGCCCTTGATCACGCGCTTACACCTGCCCTCTCTGCGCCCCTAGCCGGGCACAGGAGAGTTGCAGGACGAACAGATCAAGGCAAGTAGAGGCCAGAGCCGCCGGTTACTTATCGCAGTCGATTGTGATCGTTACGCCAGTCGCGGGCAGGAAGCGCTTGCAGCCGACGTTGCGCGCGGGCGTATCGAGGGGTTCAATGGTCTTGTTGGGCCGCGCATTGGCCTTGTCGAGCGCGGCATCCGCCGTGTTGACGCCGTCGAGCGCATTGAGGCGGTCGCGAGCCTTGCGCTGCACCGTCCGCCCCTCGAGGAAGCTCGAGGGCTGGGCGAGCGCTTGCTGGTAGTGGGACTTGGCCGCCGCCTTGTCGCCGCGGGCCTCCAGGATGCGGCCCTTCAGGAGGAGCGCAGGGGCAAGCGAATCCTTGAGCTCGAGCGCCTTGTCGACGTCGGCGGTGGCGGCGTCGAGGTCTTGCTCGCCGAAGGCGACGGAAGCGCGCACATAGTACGCGGCGGCTTTGGCCTCGCCCTCGTCGATTACCTTGTTGGCCTCCTCGCGCGCCGGTCCGTAATCGCCCTTGTCGGCTTTGAGCAGAGCCTGCATCAGGCGCACCTGCGCCTGCTTGGGCTTCAAATCGGCAGCCTTCTCGATGTCGGCCATGGCGCCGTCGTAGTCCTGCCTGGCGCGCCGAAACGTCGCCCGGGTGTAGTAGGCGGCCCAGTCCTTGGTGCTGATCTTGATAGCGCGGTCGAGGTCCTCAAGCGCCTTGTCGGGGGCGTCTTTCTCGTCGTGCACGAGGCCGCGTGCATGGAAGGCGCGCGCAAAGTCGGGATTGAGCGAGACGACACGGTCGAAGTCGGCCATCGCGGCGTCAAGGTCGCCGGCTTTGCGGTAGCCGGCCCCGCGGTTGAAGTAGCCGATATAGAACTGATCGCGCGGCAGGCGTCCGCTGTCCATGACGCGGGTGCAGGCGTCGGCCGACTCCCGTCCCTTGGCGGCGGCGCAACTCGCAAGGTCCTCGTTCATTCCAGCAAAGCTGGGGCTCGCCAAACCGGCCAACAGAAGCAGCCCGGCGCCAAAGTATGAGGCGCGCATCATGAGGGGTCTCCTATGCACTCAAATTGTGATTTGTGCGGGGCTGTGGCTTTGCGGCCTGCAGCAAATCCTAGTGGCAATGTTTACGCGAAACCCACCATCTCCACTGTTCCCGAGGGAACAGCGCAGTGCAGCAAGCGCGCCTGGCGGTATGACCCGAGGGATTGATCCGAACTCGCTAGAAAGGCCATCAATTGGCCGCTTCTGCAAGATTGTTGCGCCGTCGAAGAGTGGTGTGCGTTGCGGTCGCCGCCGCATCCGACGGAAAAGCCGTTCAGTCTCTTGTTACGAATTTCGGCGATTGTCTCGACCCACGGGCCACGCGTTCACTTCGTCTTGCGTTCCGTGTGTGCAGCGCCCATCTCGTTGTAGTCTCAGCGGCGTTTCCCTTGGCCATTTTGCCTTTCGAAGGTCAGCCATGAACAGACAAGTCTCGCAAGATATTTCGAGTGCTGCCCGCGCTTTCGTGCCGTCGGGCAGTTGGGTACGCAGGCTCGCGCTTGTGCCGATGGCGGCGCTCGCGGTAACGGGCGCCGTGGCGAAGACGACGCCTGATTCCGGGTCTCTCGCCGGGTCCTGGAGCGGCGGCGGCTGGGTCTCATTCTCGAGCGGGAACAAGGAAAGAGCCCGCTGCCACGCCAACTACAGCCGCGCGGGCGGTGACGCCTACTCGCTGTCGGCGACGTGCGCGACGAGTTCGGGCAAAGCTTCGCAGACGGCCACCGTCTACAAGGTGAGCGAAGGTCGCTACCGGGGCAGCTTCTTCAACTCGGACTTCAACGTGCACGGGACCATTCGCGTGGCCGTGCACGGCAGCAGCCAGGACGTGAGCCTCTCGGGCGACGGTGCCTCTGCCGCGCTCAGCCTCTCGCGCCACTGAATCGGTGCTCGCAAGCTTGTGAGACCGTGTCCGCTCCGCGGATGCGGTGCCACGACAGGGCTGGGCATGCCTGATCCCGCAGCCTTCCGCCTCTCGGTGACCGAGGGCGATCTGACGAAGATCGAGGCGGATGCCATCGTGAATGCCGCCAACAGCGTGCTGCTTGCGGGCGGCGGCGTTTGCGGGGCGATCTTTAAGGCGGCCGGCGTCGACGAGCTCACCGCGGCCTGCCGCGCTATCGGCGAGTGCCCCACTGGCTCGGCGGTGATCACGCCGGCGTTCGGCATCAAGAGGGCGAAGTACATCATCCACGCCGTGGGACCCGTCTATTCCAAGTACGACCCCGCCGAAGCACGACGCCTGCTCGCCGCGGCCTACGCCGCGTCGATCCGGCTCGCGGCAGACAACGGCTGCGCGTCGATCGCGTTTCCATCGATCAGCACGGGACGCTACGGCTATCCGTTGGGAGAGGCCTGTCGCACGGCGGTCGAGGTGTGCCGGAAGGACGGAGCAGCAGCGGGCCTCGACATCAAGCTCGTCGCCTTCGACACCATGGCTGCGCAGTGCCTGCGCAGGCTGGTCGAACCGCCTGCGTGACCTTCGCGCGCGGCGCCAATCAATCGCTTAACGATTACTGGCCGGGGGGCGGAGCGGTGACGCTGGCGCCGACGTCGTGCATGCCGGGGCTGGCCACGCCCTTGACGAAGTCCTGCTGTCCCGGTGGGATCACGGCCTTGCCCGGCTGCGCGGACGCGACGCCCATGTCGAAGGGCACCGGCTCCCCGTCCTGGCAAGTACGCACGGCCTGCGTGCTGAGCGGGCCCAAACCGGTGCGGTCGCGAACGTCGTCGGGCTTGCGGCCGTAGCGCGTGCGCCAGTCGGCGACGAGGCCGGTCGCCTGCTTGCGGATGCCCTGCGCCGCACCGCAGTAAATGTTTTGATAGATGTCCTCGATCCACACCCGCTCGTAGGTGGACGCGTTGGCGACCGCCACTGAGATGAGCGCGAGTGCACGCACCGGGTCGGCCTGCATGTACTTGCCGCGCCACAAGAGATCGGCAAGGAACGCCTGCGCGCCAGGGTGGCCCTTCTGGCTCAGCACCGACAGCCAGTGCTTGGCGTAGGGCACATCGCTCTCGATGCCTTCGCCGCGCAAATAGAGCTTGGCAAGCTCGAACTGCGCGTCCTCGTCGCGGAAGAACTGCGCGGCTTCGCGCAAATATTCCGCCGCGATGCGCGCGTTCGGCTTCACGCCCGCCTCCGGCAACCCACTCTGCAGGTAGCCGGCGATCTCCGTCATCGCCTTGGCGACGTAAGGCGCGCGCTGATCGTCGTCGGGGTCGACGTCGGTATGCTCCTCGGCGATCTTCATGTAGAGCTCATACGCCTTGGCGTGGTCGGTGTGCGAGCCGTTGTTGTCGGAGTAGATGCGCGCGAGATAATAGGGCGCGAGGAACAGCTTCGCCTCCGCCGCATACTCGAGCGCGGGAATCGCGATCTCGTAGTACCCGCCATTGAAGGCGCCGATGCCCTGATCGAGCGCATCCTGAGGTGACCGGTAGTTGCCCGGCGCCGCCGCGACGCAGAGTGCGCTCAAGCACAGCGCGAGCCCCGCGAGGATACCCCCGATCATCCGCTTAGATGTCCGCATAACAGACCACTTCCGCTTTGCCGCCGGCGTGGGTGACGGCGCCATTGCGCGCCGGCCCAACCTGATTTGCGTATTTTCTTAACGCTCCACTTTGGTAGGGATTAGGCGGCGCCCGCCACACTTTCGCCCTCACCGCCAACTCCGCGGGGTCGAGTTCCACGTCAAGCGTGCCCTTCTCCGCGTCGATCGAAATAATGTCGCCATCTTTCAGCAGCCCGATGGGGCCGCCGACGGCGGCTTCCGGTCCCACGTGGCCGATGCAGAAGCCGCGCGTGCCGCCGGAAAAGCGCCCGTCCGTGATCAGCGCAACCTTGTCGCCCGCGCCCTGGCCGTAAAGCGCGGCCGTGGTCGAGAGCATCTCGCGCATGCCGGGGCCGCCCTTGGGGCCCTCGTAGCGAATGACGAGGACATCGCCGTCCTTGTACTGGCGGGTCTCCACCGCGCTGAACGCGTCCTCCTCGCAATCGAAGATGCGCGCGGGGCCGCGGAACTGCAGCTTCTTCATGCCGGCGACCTTGACGATCGCGCCCTCCGGCGCGAGCGAGCCCTTGAGACCGACGACGCCGCCCGTGCGGCGAAAGCGGATTGGATACGGGCCGTACGACTTTCTGGTCGGCGTTGAATTTCACGTCCTCTAGGTTTTGCCGCATCGTGCGCCCGGTTACGGTCAGGCAATCGCCATGCAGCATGCCGCCATCGAGCAGCGCCTTCAGAATCTGCGGCACGCCGCCGATATCGTAGACGTCCTTGGCGACGTAGTTGCCGCCAGGCTTCAGGTCGGCGATGTAGGGCGTGCGCTTGAAGATCTCGGCGACTGCGAACAGGTCGAAATCGATTCCGGCCTCGTGCGCCATGGCGGGCAGGTGCAGTGCTGCGTTGGTCGAACCGCCGGTCGCCGCCACGACAACCGCCGCGTTCTCGAAGGCTTCCCGCGTGGCGATGTCGCGCGGACGGATGCCGCGCGCGAGCAAGTTCATGACGGCCTTGCCGCTCTCGAGCGCGTAGACGTCGCGGCTTTCGTATGGCGCCGGTGCGCCGGCGGAGCCGGGGAGCGCAAGCCCGATCGCCTCGGAAACGCAGGCCATGGTGTTGGCGGTGAACTGCCCGCCGCATGACCCCGCCGAAGGACAGGCGTGGCATTCAAGGTCGTGAAGCTCTTCCGCCGACATGCGGCCCGCGGAGTACATGCCGACGCCTTCGAAAACGTCGACCACGGTCACGTCTCGGCCCTTGAATCTGCCCGGCAGGATCGAGCCGCCGTACATGAAGACGGACGGCACGTTGAGGCGCAGCATCGCCATCATGATGCCGGGCAGCGACTTGTCGCAGCCGGCGATACCGACGATGGCGTCGTAGCAGTGGCCGCGCATGGTGAGCTCGATCGAATCGGCGATCACCTCGCGCGACACGAGCGACGACTTCATGCCCTGGTGACCCATGGCGATGCCGTCGGTCACGGTGATGGTGCAGAATTCGCGCGGCGTGCCGCCGCCCTCGTCCACGCCGCGCTTTGCCGACTGCGCCTGGCGCATCAGAGAGATGTTGCAGGGGGCTGCCTCGTTCCAGCACGACACCACGCCGACGAAGGGGCGATGGATGTGCTGCTCCTCGAGGCCCATGGCGTAGTAGTAGGAACGATGGGGCGCGCGCGTCGGCCCCTCGGTCACGTGCCGGCTCGGAAGTTTCGACTTGTCGAACGTCTTGGCGTCCATGTAGACCCTAAGTCCTCGCGGCTTCGGATGCGGATGTTCGGATGCGCCTATATGGGCATTCCGGTCGGCATCGGGCGAAGATCGCTCCGAACAATTGCAATGACATACCGTGCGCGGCAGTGGCTCGCCGCCACGTCCGCGTGCTCCCTCGTCTTCCCGTATGATCACGCTGCCGGGCCATTATGGCGCGATGGTGGCAATAGCGCACCTCAATCGTGGCTCGTTTGCCACATCTAACAGCAGCGTAGATTTGTAAAGGGCGCGCTAAGACGCGCGGCGCCGCTATCGATATTTCCGATGGCGCTAAGGAGCGGTTTTAAGCCGCCGCCTCGAGGCGCTTCACGGCGGCGCGCAAACGCTTGAGCATCTCCTCGAGCTCCGCCTTGCGCTCGCGCGCCTCCTCGACCGCCTCCTCCTTGGCCTTGGCCATGAACTGCGGGTTGGAGAGCTTCGCGTCCATCTTGTCGAGGTCGCCCTGCGCTTTCTCGATCTCGCGACCGAGACGTTTCATTTCCGCGCCCGTGTCGATGACGCCGGCAAGCGGCAACGCGGCGGACGTGTCCCCGATGACGATCATGGCCGCACCCTTGGGCGCCGTCTTGGGGAAGGTGATGCCTTCGAGCCGCGCGAGCCGGCTGATGGTCTCCTGGTGCTTGCGCGCGCGCTCTTTCAACGCGGCGCCGGCTCCCGGCAGCGCGAGCGGAATTTTCGCCGCCACCGGCACGTTCATCTCCGTGCGCACCGAGCGGATCTCGTTCACGAGGCGCACGACCCAGCCGATCTCCTCCTCGACCGCTGCATCCATTAGGCCCGATAGCTTCGGCCACTGGGAGAGCGCCAGCAGGTTCTCGCGGCGCTCGCCGTGCTCGACCATGTGCGCCCACAGCTCCTCGGTGATGAAGGGCATGAACGGATGCAACAGCTTCAGGATCTGGTCGAGGGTCCAGGCGACGGTCGCGCGCGCCTCTTTCTTCGCAGCGTCGTCGTCGCCCAAGAGCGTCGGCTTGATGAGCTCGAGGTACCAGTCGCAAAAGACGCCCCACACGAACTCGTAGATGGCGGCGGCGGCTTCGTTGAACTTGTAGGCCTCGATTCCGTCGGTGACGGCGCGCGTGGCGCGCTCGGTCTCGCCTACGATCCAGCGGTTGATGGTCTCCTTGACCGTGGCGGGGTCGAAACCGCGCTTGCGCACGCACTCGTTCATCTCGGCGAAGCGCGAGGCGTTCCAAAGCTTGGTCGCGAAGTTGCGGTAGCCTTCGACGCGGTTGGCCGACAGTTTGATGTCGCGTCCCTGCGCGGCCATGGCGGCGAGCGTGAAGCGCAGCGCGTCGGCGCCGTAGGTGTCGACGAGGACCAAGGGGTCCATGACGTTGCCCTTCGACTTCGACATCTTCTGCCCCTTCTCGTCGCGCACGAGGGCATGAATGTAGACGTCGTGGAACGGCACCTCCTGCATGAAGTGCAGCCCCATCATCATCATGCGCGCGACCCAGAAGAAGATGATGTCGAAGCCGGTCACGAGCACGGTCGTCGGGTAGTAGCGTTTGAGCTCCGGCGTCTTGTCGGGCCAGCCGAGCGTCGAGAACGGCCACAGCGCGGAGGAGAACCAGGTGTCGAGTACGTCAGGGTCGCGCAAAAGCACTGCGTCTTTCTTGTAGTGCTTGAGCGCCAAAGCCTTTGCTTCTTCTTCGCTCATGGCGACAAAGGAGTGACCATCCGGGCCATACCAGGCGGGTATTTGATGCCCCCACCAGAGCTGGCGCGAAATGCACCAGGGCTGGATGTTGCGCATCCACTCGAAGTAGGTCTTCTCCCAGTTCTTGGGCACGAACACGGTCTTGCCGCTCTCGACGGCGGCGATCGCGGGCCTCGCCAGCTCGGCCGCGTTGACATACCACTGGTCGGTCAATCGTGGCTCGACCACCTGACTAGATCGATCACCATGCGGAACGGAATGTGCGGTTGGCTCAATCTTTTCCAGGAGTCCCAATTCAGCGAATTTTTCCACGACACGTCGACGGGCTTGAAATCTCTCAAGGCCAAGCAAGTCGTTTGGGATCGATTTGATAATTGAACCGCTGTCGATCGGCGTCCAAGCCGATGTCCCGACATCAAATTTGAATGACGCTTCATCGTATGCATTCGCGATGATATTTCCTCTTTCATCGAGAATATTGAGCATCCAGAGATTGTGCCGCTTGCCGACCTCGAAGTCGTTGAAGTCGTGCGCGGGCGTGATCTTCACCGCGCCCGAGCCCTTCTCGGGGTCGGAGTATTCATCCGCAACGATCGGGATCTCGCGCCCGACCAGCGGCAGCTTCACTTTCGCCCTGGCCTTGACGAGCGCGGCGTAGCGCTCGTCATCCGGGTGCACGGCGACGCCGGTGTCGCCCAGCATCGTCTCGGGCCGCGTGGTGGCGACGACGATGTAGTCCTTGTCGTAGCCCGGCACCTTCGCCGCCAACGGATAGCGGAAGTGGTACATGTGGCCCGACGGGTTGCGGTCGAGCACCTTGCCCAGCGCCTTGCCATCGAACGGCTTGTCGGGATCGCCAGCCGTCCAATTGAAGGTGCCTTTTGCCTCCACCTGCACGACCTCGAGATCGGAGATCGCCGTCTGGAACTTGGGGTCCCAGTTGACGAGCCGCTTGTCCTTGTAGATCAGGCCCGCGTTGTAGAGCTCGACGAAGACCTTGAGCACGGCCTTCGATAGCCCCTCGTCCATGGTGAAGCGCTCGCGGCTCCAGTCGCACGAGGCGCCAAGCCGCTTCAACTGGTTGAGGATCGCCGAGCCGCTCTCCTCCTTCCACGCCCACACCTTCTCGACGAACTTCTCGCGCCCCAGCGCGCGCCGGTTCGGCTCCTGCCGCTCCATGAGCTGGCGCTCCACCACCATCTGCGTGGCGATGCCGGCGTGATCGGTTCCGGGTTGCCAGAGCACATCCTTGCCGCGCATGCGCTCGAAGCGGCAGAGCACATCCTGGAGCGTATTGTTGAGCGCATGCCCCATGTGGAGCGAGCCCGTCACGTTGGGCGGCGGGATGACGATGCAATAGGGCTTGGCGTCCTTGCGTTCGGCGCGGCCGGCGCGGAACGCCTGCGCCTCTTCCCAGTCGGCATGGATGCGCGGCTCGATCTCGGCGGGCTGATACGTCTTGTCGAGCATGGAAGGTTTCGCGGGGATCCCAGGGCGAGCGCAAGCCGACGGTCCTACGATCTTGCTTCCCGCGCTGTCAACGGTGACGCCGGAGCGTGTGCGCGCACGGAATCGGACGCAACCCGCTCGGAACGCGCACGAACCGCGGCTGGCTCACGCCTTGCCGGGACCCCTACCGCCGCTCGTCAGCTCGCTGCGCAGCGCCGCTTCCACGATGCGCGGCATGTTCTCGGCGAGCCACTGGCGCAACATGGGGCGCAAGAGCTCGGCGGCGGCGCCATCAAGCTGGGGCGCGGGACCGTCGTCCGCAGACGCAGCGGTGCCACGTCTGTGTGCGGCCGCGTCGGCCTTGTGAGCGGCCACCGACTTCTCGACTCCGATGCCCTTGGCGCTGACGCCCTTCATGAAGGCCGTGCCCGAGGTAAACACGGACAGCGACGCGGGCTCTTTGGTCACGAGCTCGATCATGGCGTCGACCAGCGCTTCCGAAGGAGCGCCCGCAGTCAACGCGGACGCCTGCTCGCCGATCGCCGCTCGCACGACATCGCCCGGTGCGAGCTCGGGGGCCTGCAGCGGCTCCGCCGGGACCGACCGCTCCGCGGCGGGCGCCTCGGCTCGCGGTACGCTCTGAGGCACCGGTTCCTTCGCCGGTTGGGCTGCGGTCGCGGCGACGCGGCTCCCGAACGAACCGACGGAGGTGCCGTGACTTTGCCCGTTGAGTGCGGCTCCGCTTGCGGCCGGAGCCGACGGGCTCGTAGCCGGCGCTGTCGGATACCGCGACGGCATGGCAATGACACGCTGCACCTCCGCTTTCGGCTCCCCGGCGGGCGCCGGTTTGGCGGGGGCCGCACCAGGGGCTGAACCCCGCTCAGGTGCCGGTGCGCGTGTCCCAAAGGGGAGCGCGTGGCCGGCCGAGCCGGGCGTCGCGCCCTGTACGGGGAGACCTTGAGAGCCGCGCTGCGTCGGCTCGACCGGTGCGGCGGGGCGGCTCGGAGCGGCCGGCGAAACCGTGCTCGCGCGATTTGCGACCGAGGCGAGCGAATCGACCGACCCTACGCTGCCCTTGTCCAATAGGTCGGAGATGCGCTCCTCCAGCGTGCGGCGCTGGTCGGAGGGTTGGCCGGCGGCCTTGATCGCTTCAGACAGGCTGCCGTAGCTCGGAGCGGGACGCGCCGCGGACGCCGGCGGGTCACCCTCCCAGCGGCCGGCGGCCTCGGTGGGCCCCGGCGAGGAGGCCTCGGAGAACGGCTTGCGCGTCATCGGGTCGGGGAGCGGGTGTGGGGGCGCCCGGTCGTCGGAGATCATCTTGCGGATGGACGCAAGGATGTCCTCCATGCTCGGCTCGGGAGCGAACTGCGGTTTGGTCATGCGTCCTACCCTCGTCGAAACGCACGTCCGCGGCTCATTGAGCGCCGGCACGCGGTTGGGCGTTTATTCGGTCCTACAATGCAGTAGCCCACCTATCAACCCCATCAATGACCTGCGCCGCGGCCTCCCACCTCGGTACTGCGCAGGCGAAAGCCGGCGCGCGAAAAGCGCGAGCGACACCGATCGTTAACGGAAAGGCTAGCGGCGATCCTTGGCAGTCTTGTGGCGCGAAATGCCCCTTCCGGGCTATTTCGCCGGGGGCAGCGGGGGCGCCTCTTCCTCGACGGGGGTGGTGTCGAGCTGCTCGACCCTGCCGTCGGCATGCGTGATGGAGACGCCGATCCACTTGCGGCGCACCTCCTTGTAGTGGACCACCGGGTCATAGACGAAGGCGGCGGCGCCGATCCAGGCCACGTCGAGCCGGCCCATGGCCGAGATCACCGAATAGGCGGCAATCACCAGATTGGCTCGATCGGTCTCCAGGTTGACCTGCGAGTTCAAATACTCGAGCTCGGCGTTCAAGACGTCGAGCAGCGTGCGCTGGCCGACCTTCTCCTCCTCGCGCACGCCCTGCAGCGCCACCTTATTCGACTCCACGGCGACCTTATCGGACTCAAGCTGCGCGCGCGCCGCCTCGAGCTGCGACCACGACGCGACGAGCGTCTGCTGCTGCTCGGTGCGGATCTGCTCGATCTGCTGCAAGGCGCCGATGTGGTTCTGCTTGGCTTGCCGCACGCGCGCATACACATCGCCCGCCTCGTAGATCGGCACCGTGAGCCGACCGGTCACGATTCCGGTCTCGAGCTCGTCAATGGTCGTGGCGGGCTGGAACCGATCTGTATAGCTCGCCTCAAGCTGTACGGACGGCAGCAGCTCACCGCGGATCTGATCGACGAGGTATTTGGCGGCCTGCTCGCGGTAGAGCGCGGCAACCACCAGCGGGTTCTCGTTGTTGGAGATGCCGATGGCATCCTGCAGCCCATTGGGAATGTCCCGTTCCGGAGGCGCGGGCCACGACAGGCCCTCGGGCGGATGGCCGACGACCTGCTGGAAGCTGCCGCGGCTCGTGCGCAGGTTGGCGCGGGCGGCATCGAGACGCGACACGGCGTCGGCGCGCCGCGCTTCCGCCTGGGCGACGTCGGTGCGCGTCACCTCGCCGACGGAGAAGCGGTCCTGCGCGGCCTTCAATTCGCGCGACAGCACGTTGACGTTGTTCTCGTTGAGGCGGACGAGCTCCTGGTCGCGCACAACGTCCATGTAGGCCGTCACCGCCTGCAGCAGCACTTGGCGCTCCACGTCGCGCAGGTTCTCGCGCTCGGCGCGGACTGTCGCTTCCGCGTTGTTGACGGCGTTGTAGGTGCGAAAGCCGGTGAAGAGCGGCTGAACGCCTTGGATGGTGTAGCCGCGCGGCTTGGTCACACCGTCGAAGGGCGAGGACGGCCTCTGATCCTCGCGCTGCCAGTTGATGTCGGCCTCACCGGTGACGGTCGGTCGGTATCCCGACATGGCACGCGCCACCTCTTCGTCGGTGCCACGCTGGAAGGCGCGCTCGGCGTCGAGACGGGGGTTGTACCCGTAAGTAGCCGACAGCGCTTCGAGCAGACTTTCTGCGTGTGCTGGAGAGGAGGCCGTCCACAAGGCGAGCGCAGCGACGGCAGCCGTCAGCCAAGCCCGAAAGGCGAGTCGCGGGCACGCGGGCGGGCTCGATCGAGACCACCCCGCCGAACTCCTCCATTGCCGCACGCCTATATCCGGGATGGTCGACCGCATTACTTTCTCCAAGCAACGTGCTCGCGAGCACCGTCTTTCGCGACGGACTGCGCAACGAATCGCCGGTTTTGCACAGACTGTGGGGAACTGATTCGCCTTTGTGTAGGGGCTGGGGGTCGCCCGCGGAAAAAGCGTTTCCCGAGCGTGGCTTCAATCCCACACACGCGCGCGGCCCGATGACGCGCCAAGGGCCCTGACGACGGGGGTTTTTCCACATGTCAAGTGCTGAGCGCGTCGGGTAGTGGGTCAGTTTGAAATTGCACCGCTCGCGCACGCTGCACGACACATCAGTTCGTAAGCGCGACTTGACGCGATCGCAGTCGCGTCGCATGGGCAAGATCAACGTCATACGCCGTGTCGATCGCAAATGGAGGTAGCTGTCTTCAGTCGGCACGCTGTCGTCATGGGCGTATGCACTTCTTCGCTGGCTCAGGCGATGGGCGTCAGCCGTTCGGCCTGCTCTCCGGGTGGCTGTTCCGAGCTGCAAGGTTTTGGCTGGGGAGGTCGTCCTGATCGGTGGGCTTCTCGCTCTGGTTCCTTGTGTCGGCAGCCCTGCTTCTGGTTGGCACATCAGGAAAGATCGCCGACATTCGGTAGGGCTTACCCAAGCCGCAACCGGGACAGTCGCGATACGGTGAAGCTACCGCTCACTGCTGAGCAAGTTCAGTTCCGATCGGACTTAAGGAAGTTCGTTACGATGCTTTGCGCGGCAGAGGATAAGGTCTGCCGCGTTTTTGCTCGTGTTCACGAGGTTGGCGAAGAATTCAAACGATCCTTGCCACGAACAGCTTGCTTACTTTGTTACTCTTGCGGTTGATGCGCGCACGCCCAACGCATCTCGACGTGGCCAAGTTGGCGCACAAACATATTCGAGGAAGCCGATACCAGGGCGCTTCAGCGGTAGATCGCGGATTACTTGAACAACGAGCTATCGCATGATCGCAGATCTACATCGTGGAGGCTCAACAAGGTGCTGAAGGTTGATCGCGGCAAGATCGATGAGTTTGGTGTGCCTGACGATTGGCTGGATCGAGGATCTCGAATGCATGCGAGCGACTGCGTGAACTTAGGCTTCTCCAGAAGGCGAGACGCTATCGAGGTACGTCTGAGGCGTTGATGGGAAGTGTCGGCCGAAAGTGGGAACTGGGCAGCAGCTAAGTAGCGGTTCGCTTCTTGTATGCCTTCGGTCGATCCCGGCTTCGGCGCGACCTCATCCATGATCGCGACGATGTCATCCACATCCCACAGTCGATCGTGACGCCAGCAGCCATCGCTGGCGTTAGCCGATGCGCTTTGTGCAGCTTGCAGAAGTTGTAATACATGAAGTGCAGCGCGACCGCATGCGCATGGTTCTCGACCTTTTTCGAGAAGGCATTCGTCAGCCTCGTGAACCTGCGCATGTGCATGCGCATCGTGAGATTGTTCCGCTCGGCGAAGCTCGTTGAGATGTGCTTCGGGTCCGGGTTGCCGCTCACCGGATATTGCCGACAGCTCACGAACGCAGGCGGGCTGTAGCGCCGCTCGCCCTCTTCGGTAGGACCATAGGTCTTGATGAGCTGGGCGTAATCGATCTCACCACCGAACATGTGCTCCACGGCTTCGAGGTACGGACGATAGCCGTCACTCGTGAGTTGAACGCGATGGGCGAGCCGCGATGCAAGATCGCCGATGAAGCGGATGGCGCATTCGGTATCGCGCGTGCCGACGAGCCATGACGGCACGAGCTTCGTTTCGGCGCAGATCGCGGTCCATACCCAACAATCGCCAGCGGCTGGAGGCGCGGTCTTCGCAGCCTTCACGTTCGCCTGCTTGGCGTAGACGAACGACCAGATTTCATCGACCTGGAGGCGCTTGCAGGGAAGGTTGCTGAAGGCGCGGTTTTGATAATCGGAGCAAGCCCGGCCAGCTTCGGCGATGAGTTTGACGACCGTGTTCTTGCTAGCGCCAGTAACCCGCGTGATGGCGCGGATGCTGGAGCCCTCGCACAGAAGGTGCAGTATGCGACGTGCGTTGCTGGCGGCTCAGACGGTTCATAATGACCGTTATGCTTGACTGACTCGACAAGCATATAACGCACATGTTATAAAAGGTCAATGGCCGCTCGTTGAAAAAATAACGTGCAAGTGATATATGGGACTAGGTCTCAAACAGTGGCGCGATGAGGTTTCCTTGTTCCTACTTGCCGGTTCGAAGCGAGCACGGCTTACGCGCTCAGGTCGCGGCTGATACGCGATCTTCGGAAGCTGGCCGATGCGGCGCAACAACCTCCGAGATATCAGCAAATCGCTTGGCGACGGGCTTTTCGATGCTGACGACATCCCATAACAAAATTGAATACCGCTGCTTGTACGTCTTCCGCCATCCCGAGATTGTGGTTCTGCTTTGCTTCATAAAGAAAAGCTCGGAAGACGCCAGCAAAGCATCTTGCGGATGCAGAAGTCCGGCACGTCAGATACTCACAAACGAGGTGTCTCTTGGCGACATTGTCCTCCATTGACCTCAGTCTACAGACAAACTCCGAGATCGCGAGTTCCGTCGCGAGTGGTTCCGTGCGCAACGGCGCAGGCGGACGTGCCGGAAATGTTTCGCGAACTTCGTCGGAGACACTAACTGAAAATCGATCTCGCTCAGAGCAGGCATGAAGCAATCGGCCATCTTCGCTTCGAAGGATCGCGGGACGCCAACTGGAAACTTGAGACCCTGTCGAAGCTCGCGGATGCTTGGACGCGCAGCTAGTGATTCCTGAACGCGCCGATAGATGTCAATCGCTCGCTATGAACGAGAGGAGTAGAACGCAAAGATCTTGGTACGTCGTTCTCATTAATCAAGTGGGCCACGAAGACGCATCGTGTCCGTCTAGACGTAGGTCAGTCGAATAGAGCGCAGGAGCCGCAGTACGCGCGTGGATGGGGACACGAACTAATCTTGTCATCAGTCATACCTCATGGGCACTAGTGCAAGCAGGCGATTGCTAAGACTGTTGACAAGTAGCAGAGCAATCGTTCCTTCCTACCAAGCTTGAGGATTTAACCGTCTGGCCTCAGCCTCAGTGCGAGTTCAATAGCTTAGCTATCCAAGAGCTTGCCATTCATTCAGAGGCATGTCGTGAGATCGAGGTCATCTTCCGACGCTATCGAAGCCTTCGTGAAAGACCTGTTTGCTTGGGTGGAGGCTACCGTTGGTACCAAAAGAATCGAAACTCAGCCTGTCAGCCGGAACTACGAAAGTCACATGATCGTCAGAACGAAAGTTCCATCTCCGTATTCTTTGAGCCGTCTTGGCGCCGATCCAGGAGATGGCCAGCGCGCGCTAAGGACGCTACAAAATTGGATGCGCGATTTGAGTGGTACTCGTGGGGCCTTGCCAAACGACGCGTTGATTTCTGGAATGAACGACCCATCACACCTTCCGCCTCGAACGTAAGGCGTGCGCCCTTCGAAACAGATCTCTATTTTTCGGCCGCTCCTCTCAGGACGCCAGATCACATCGCAACTCTCGAAAAAATAGAAAAACTAGCGCGTTCGATCCCATCTTGACTGGGCGGCCAGACGCGCAATTTCGGTGCGCTGCTGGGCGTTCAACTTTTTCGCCCGCGCCTTGCCACCCTTGAGGCCGCCTTTGCGCCCAAGCGCGACCGCCGCAGGATCCTTGCCCTGCTCCTCTGGCGTCGGCTCGCGGTCCTCTTCCTCACCCGTGGCTATCGCCTACGATGCTCTTGGCGAGCTGGTTGGCGTCACGGGGACGCTTCTTGCGGAGGTCATGCGGGCTCTTACCTCTCCGGGCTTCAGTTTTAGTGCTGCGATCTCGCCCTTGGAAAGTGCGCGCCGCAGGGCCACGATGGCGTCCTCTTTTGCTTTCGCGTGGACCCTAATCGCCGCCATGGCGCGATGCATGGCGGGTTCTGCCACGTAGTACCTCTGGGGCGGGTAGGGATGGGGGAGCGGTTAGTTCCGCGAGCCACCCCTGCACGCCGCCGAACGGCACTGATGCTTTATCGGTCATGCATGAAATATGAGCCGCGTCGCGACCTCGACGCAACTCGGAGTCAAGACGCTCTAATTTCAAACTGACCCACTACCGCGCGTCGGGTAGTGAGTCAGTTTGAAATTTCTGCTCGCCCACTAAGCTCGACTTGTCGATTGCCTGCTGCTGCTTGGCTACGATCTCGAACTCAAGGTCAAAAAGTCGGCCGGGGAAAACCCGGCCGAATTGCGCAGTAGCCTAATCACTTCTTCCAGCGTGCCGCCGCCGCCTTCTTGGCGATCTCGGCGCGTTCCTTCTTGCTCAACGCCTCCGCCCGCGCCTTGCCGCCCTTGCGCCCGAGACTGACGGCCGCGGCGTCCTTGCCGCCGTCGGGGCGCTTCTGGCCCCTAGGGGTCTTAGGCATGGACCGCGCTCCATCCTGAGTTCATGCCGTCATACCATCCCCTGATCATTCTCGACGCGCCAATGCCCGTGTAAACGCACCCACAGTGCGTGCACCGGATCGCAATCAAGCGAAGCCAGGCGCCAGTCGCGCCAGCGTCGGCAAGCTGATTGACAGGGATAATGCTCTGTATCGGGTCTGCCGCCTTGCAGCCCGCCGGACAGGTGCTGCTGCGCTTCTTTAGCACTCGGGCCTCCATGCTTTGCGCTAAGCATTCGGCCCGGTCACCACACCTGTCAACCTATGTTATTTTCAAACGGATGCATTGCCGGGCGACGGGTAGTGCGTCAGTTTGAAATAACGTGCCTGAAGCATAGCCCTTGGAGGCGGCTGAATGTTCGGCCGACGCTCGGCAGCCGCCGCGTCCTTGCCGTCATCGGCGACACCGACCGCGACGATCTTCCTCGCGGTAACCCGCATCACCTTCACGGCGTTGCCGATCGCGTCTTCCGGGCGCCTGGGCCGGCATCTAGAAGGTGAAGGCGAGCGCCGGCTCGAACCCTGGGAGCTTGGGAGCGGTCGCGTCGAAGGCCGTCCATTGATCGTAGGAGCGGCCGAGCCGCCGCCAGATCGTCGCCTTGCCGAGCCCGTCGTCCTGGCGTGCGACGGCAACGAGCCGGCCGCCCTCTTTCAGCTCATCGAGCAGCGCCTCGGGCGAAGTTGCAATCAACCCCTCAAGCACGATGGCGTCATAGGGGCCATCATTGGCCGCACCGGCGGGCAGCGCGCCCTCGACGATGGCGGCGTTGGCAAGCCCCAGCGCCGCAATGTTGAGGCGCGCCTCCTCGGCGAGACGCGCGTCGCACTCGAGCCCGACCACCGATTTGGCGATCCTGGCGAGGACGGCGGTGGAGTAGCCGCTGCCGCTGCCGACGTCGAGCACACGGTCGTCCTCGCCGATCTCCGCGAGCTGCAGGAGCTTGGCGAACACGCGCGGCGCCATCAGCATGCGCCCTGAGACCGACAGCGGCACGGCCTCGTCCATGTAGGCGAGCGACGCCCAAGCGGCGGGCACGAACCGCTCACGCGGAAGTGCGCCCATGGACTGGATGATGCGCCTGTCGGTGACGTCGCTGGTGAGAATCTGGCTCTCGACCATGTTCGTACGCTGCCGCGCGGCGTCGGTCATCGTGCTCCCTCCTGAGGATGGTGTCGTCTCTTGAAAGTCTATCTCGGCGCCGCCCGTCTCGAGCCGCTGGCAAAAGCACTTGCGGTTGCCGCTCTCAATATCTTTGCACGCTCCCGAGGGTATGATAAACGGCCTTTTCCGTTTCGCCGCCCTGTTGGCGCGGAGCGGGTGGGCCACGTGGCGGAGTGGTGACGCAGCGGACTGCAAATCCGCGCACCCCGGTTCGATTCCGGGCGTGGCCTCCAGCGCTTACCCTCGGCTGCGGCGGGTAGCCTCTAGTTCCGGGGGGCGGTTTCTGCTAAGAGCCGCGCGTCAGCAAAGCATCGGCTATTCCGCGGTAGCTCAGTGGTAGAGCCACCGGCTGTTAACCGGTTGGTCGTAGGTTCGAATCCTACCCGCGGAGCCAATTTCAAAACAATCACTTACGTCCAAATTTTGGTCTGCAGAAGTCTGCTTGGATCTGCATTTAGGTACGCCATAGGTACTTGGCCGAGGTATCCGGTATCCCACAAAGCGCTCGCCCTTGTGCCTTACCGTCTTCTTACTCGTGATCTCACCTAGCTGCCGCGCGATCGCTGTCCAGTGTCGCGGCTTCCATGCTTCTCGCTCGCAGAGATCGTTGCGGTAGAAGCGCTCTAGGTCCGGGCGGGGAACGTAGCCGCCGATGAAGTCAGGGCACTCTTCCTGGATGAAGGCGAGCAGGGCGCCGGCGTGGATCATGGCCTCCGAGAATGGCTCGCGGTAGAGGCGGCAGACGCGGACGCGCTTCTGGCGGCGTTTCCGGCAATGGTCGGGTTCAGTGGTAGGAAGCAGGGATTCGGTGCTTGGGTACGCGACAACACTCAGAGGCGTCGGTTTGGTGACCGTGTCTGGGTGTTCCGTTCGCCTCAACAACCGCGCCAGCACCGCACGCCCTCCTTGTACCGATCAGGATGCGAGACAGACTATTCGCCAATACCACAGGTGGGGCGAAAGCGGCAACGGATCACTCTCGTCGAGGCCGTTAAGCCTCCGGCTTGAACACCGCGAGCTCGCACTTAATTGGTGAAGGCTATGTCTGACCCCACTGGTCCCGTCACGCTCAGCGACCTTGTCCGCGAGGACAAACTGCTCTGGGTCTATTGCTGCGACTGTTGCCACGAGCGCGACGTCAATCCTGCCACCGTTCCGTTGCCGGCGGAGACGCCAGTGCCAGAGGTCGGCAAGCACATGAAGTGCTCGGCGTGCGGCTCGCGAATGATCGACACCAAGCCGGAGCTGTATCCTGGAGGCGTGGTCGCCATGCGCAACCGGTTACACGACAAGCCGATCACCTAGATGGGGTTGTCGGAGACGGAGCGGAGGGTTTGGTAATGCTGGGCCATCAGCACGTCGAGATGGTTCGCCCGGACCTAGATGTGCCACCATATAACCACCTGGGGCCATTGAGGGTGCCAAAGGAGGCGACAATGGTCGAACTCGAAATCTACGCCATGGGAGAGCCCACGGGCGCCATCCTCGTAATCGACCCCGCAAGCGTGCAGGCTGTTGAAGAGCTCGCCGGCAAGCCAAGAGCGAGCAAAGTAGTATTCAAAGACGGGAAGTACCGCATTTGCGTGGGCTTTCCCGACGAGATCCGGGCAAAGCTCGGCATGACGTGACATACAACTCACATCTCCGGCTTGAACACCGCGAGCTCGCAGGTCACGAGCGCATAGCCATCACGCGCGAGCGCCAGGCGATACTCGGGCTTGAGCTTGTCGACGGCGCCACGGTGCATGCCCTGCCACGGCCGAGCCGTCTCACGTCATTTCCGATCGCGCGCGTCACTGGGACGACCCGGCTGCTAAGTTGGATCGGCACCACAGAGCATCCTAACTTTCGCGCACGTAACCTGAAATCGGTCTACATGGGCTTGAACCTGTGTGGTTGGGAGTTTGCGCGGGAGCGCTGTCATCAATGCGAGGGCTGAGGTGATCTGGTGCTTCTTTGTGCTCGCGGTTTGCAGCGAAGGTAGCAGCGTGATTTCGACTAACGACATTCGCGCACTAGAACTGTACGAGCTGGCTTTTAAGGTGGTTGAAGGTAGAGGCATCTGTCTCACCTTGGGAGTGACACCCTTCGAGGAATACAGAACTGAAACGCTGACTGTCCATTATCTGCCGAAGTCGGGCCATATGGAGGTCTGGTCCGGTCGCAAAGTGCTGACGATCGAGCGATATAGAGGAAATCTACGCGTGATCCGCTATTCGCCGGGGGAATGGGAGGACGAGCTCGAGGCGGTTGCGTCATCAGGCGCGACTACGAAGGGGTAACATGTGAGGTCTAGTGCACAGCTCATTCGCTACAGCAGGCGCCGAAAATAGCGCTTGAAAAGCTCGCCAGCGAAGGCAAGGCAACCCGGCTGATGGACGAGGATCTGCTGATCGCGAGGGCGCTGCAGGAAGCGGAGCTTGTCCTTGTGATCCGCGACAACGATGCGATCATCACGCCAAATGGCCGGCGTCTTCTTGCAGGCGACGAGCGCGCGAAGAAGCCGGCGGGTTCCTGGACTGAGTGCGCGTATGTTGGAGGTGATGGGTACGCATCCTTCTTCTACTTCGTTTGATCGACAAGGTGGTGTGATGCCGGCGATCCCATACGACGAGGAACGCAAGCGGCTCTTGGATCTACACAAGAAGGCAGGCGAGCTTGCGCGCGAGGAAGAGAAGGCACTCGCTCCGCTTGAGGCTGAGGTGAGGAAGCATCGGGAACGGCTGCATCGTGAGTTCCCGGAGGACGGGTCGATGCACTGGAACGACATCCAAGGCTCAATGCGACGCTCGATGGAGCTGAGGGAGAAAATCGCGCCATTCGAAGACGCGATCCATGCGGCTCGTGAGCCGTTCAAAGTGCGTGAAGCGGAGCTTCACAAGGAGATCGACGCCATAGAGAAGATCACTGGCAGCCTGCGCTCGGATAACGAGGGCCGGTGGCTGACGTGCGCGATCACGGGCCTGCCGTTGCTTGAGAGCGATGAGGTGTCCGTCGTGCTCGCATCCGCACTGCCAAAGGTGTCCCCATGACCAACGACCGCATCATCACGATCACCCTGTTCCTCGCCGGCATCGTGCCGTTCACTCTGCTCGGTGGCTGGGGCGCGTATGGTGATCATCATGTCCTGCCGTGGGCTGTCGGCTTTCTGACGCAGGCGGGTGTCGTGCTCGGCTACATCGCGCAGAGGCGGGGATGGTGGCGTGCGTAGCCGTCGGAGGCACTCCCACTCCCGCGCTCATTCAAGCCGGAGCAGCGCGAGCTGGACAAGTACGAGCGCGAGATCGAGGATCACGAGAACGGGCTGCGCAAGCGCGTGCTAGTTGAGGTGCGCGCGGAGGACCGCGATGCAGACCTTGACCGATCCTGAGCGTCGGCTCCTTGAGATGCTGGCGACCGAAGGAAAACCCACATGGCTTTTGGGCAATCAGCTGACCGTTGCGGAGTCGCTGGAGGAGGCAGAGCTTGTGTTTTTCGTCCGGGGCGGTCACGCAGCAATCATCACCCCGAAGGGCAGGCGTCTTCTCGCGGAGCTTGAGCAGAAGCCGCCGAAGCCTCCCAAGCCGCCGTTCGGCTTTTTGGAATGAGCGTGCGCTGGATTCTCTCGCTACTGCTTACGGCACACGAATTTATGGCACGCTCGAACGACCGCCCCATCGCGCTGCAGCCACCCGAAATCGCAGAGGACAAAGCCATCGCTGTGAACGAGATGACTGTGAGGGAGGCGCGCGCTGCCGCCGCCGCATTGACGGAGTGCGAACAGACCTGGGACCCGGCAACGCACATGAGCAAAGATAGAGTGGGCGCAAACCTGTCGTCGTCTCGAGGGCGAGTCACAGACCGATGGAAGGTGAGGGCGCCTCGATCCGGGTCGGCCATGATTGAAGCTACCTCTAACTACTACACGCTCCGTGACGCATGGGAAGCCGTGTCGTCGCGGTTGAAACGCAGGCCGAAGCCGCTGCCGCAGGTCGAAGTCCTGCAACCGGTGCCAACCTGGCAGCCGTCGAGGGAGTTCGAGCGTGCGGTCTACGCCGCACTCATCCTCGCCGGCGAGCCGGTGAACAATCGTAGGCTCGCAGAGCTCATGGATTGTTCACCCGGTGAAGCCTCACGGCGGGTCGCAGGGCGTCATCCGCAAGGCCAGACGAGGCCGCGAGGTTCTGATCAGCCTGCACTGAAACTCAGCCCCGTCAGCGAAGGCGGGGCTTTTTTGCTGCGGGGAACGGAAGCTGATTGCAGATAGTTGTAGATAGTAATTTATTAACCCTACCCTCGGAGAGACTCCCATGCCCTATCGCCTCGATCGGATGATCGTACTGGCGGGCGTGACCATGCTGATCGGGGAGGCGCCTGCCTCGGCTCACGGAGGTGGCTCCCACGGCCACGGCCGTTCTTCCATATCCGGGGCACACATCGGTGCTTCCACAAGGTCCTTCGGGCCAACATCTACCCGAGTGTCACCAGGTGCGCGATCCATAGCGAGCCCTGCCCCATTGGCCGGGATGCTTGTGACAACCGCGCTTGGTGCACCGCCGATGACGACGAAAGGCACCACAACCTCGGCCGTGGCCGATCCGCCAGCCGACCCCCCGGCGAGCACGTCGCCTTCGTCGAGTGGCGGCGGGCGCGGGTCGGCACCCGACCTCAGTCAATTTAATCCCGGAGCGCAGGATTTGGCGACATCCGCGGTGAGCGCGCCGACGACCACCAACATCACGGATTTGGCGGCACCCGCGGCGAGCGGGCTGGTGACCACAGACCTCACGACCACCACACGTTTCACGACAGGATCACAGGTCACGACAGGATCACAGGTCCTCGGCGTCAATGGCGTGCTTTTGCCGAACGTGGGGGTGGCCACCAGCGGTGCAGTGGCCCAGGCGCCCACCACCGCTGCAATAAGCAGCGTTGCGATCATAGGGACCCAAGGAGAGGTCATTGCAACCAGCGGAGGGTCTTCCTTACCCGGTGGTGGTGCTTCGGGGAGGACCTTGCCGGAATGCATTGCTGACTGGGACAAGGCTACACACATGACGAAGACGCTGTGGCGGGAGGTTTGTGCTCGCACCTTGAAGGAGGAGTATCTCGCACCCTGAAGCGAGCGGCGATTACTGAATAGCGTGAGCCCCGTAAGCGATGGCGGGGCATTTTTTTTACCGCTCATTAACCGGCGCAGCCCAGCCTTGGAACAAGGTGCGAGGAACTGCAATGCTACGTCTTCTCTTAGCTGCCGATATCGGCCTTTGCTCGACGTTGGTTATCGGGTTTTGGTCGGCCATGGTGCTGACCTCTCAAGAAGGCGACGACTGAGTTAAACCAGATCCGCATCTCATGGACATCGCTCCGTGCCCATAAGCTCCAACAGCGCCGACCTGCACCTCGTCGTGGAGGCGTTGGGAGATGAATTGAGCCGGCACGACCAACAGCTCTTGGACGATATTCGAGATATTGCCACGGGTCATGAAGGCCGGCGCCAGGTGGTCCTCGATGAACTCCGAGCTTTGGCCAGTAGCATCGGTGCGCTGTCGCCGCGCGAAAAAATCGCCTCGCCGGAGAGATACGACCGCGATTTTTGGGAACTTCCGGACCTCGCGTTGGTTACGCGCGCAAATCGAAAGCAGGGTCACCCATGGCCATCGACCTAGAGTCCCGGACTCCCCATCGGGAGCCGCGTAACCTGCACCCCGAGCCCGACCCCTTCGCGGACATTGCCTCGTTCTTGACCATCGCTGCCGCGGCGCTCGCTGCCGCGCTTCTGGTCTGGATCATAGCCCCATCCAGTAGACAGCTGCCGATCTCCGTAGATTCCAGTGCGGTGCCGATGCCGGCCATGGCTGGGCCGAGTTCAATTGCTCGGTAGGCGAGCGTCGACATCGAGAGTTGCGGAACGGAACTTGTACCGACCGCCGACGTTCGCAGCCCATGGCCAAGCTTTTACAATATCAGATCGTCGGCCGCGGCCTTGAGATCATATCGGACGAGTCGAAATGGACACGCTGTTCGATGGCTCGAATGGCCGACGGGAAGGTGTGTGCATGCCTAGATCCAGCGGCCGCGAGTTTCTGCGCCGTCGGCGCTCTCTATCGCGCAGCTGCCCTGTTATTCGGCGCTGCCGGGTTTAATCGTGCCCTCGAGTCCGAAGAGTTCGTCCTTGCTGCAAACAAATCCGATGTCGGACTGCAGCTCATCAACGACACCGAAGGCCGCGACGCTGTCATCGCAATGTTCAAGGTCGCGCTCGCTCATTAGTCGGCGCCTGCTTTGACGGCGACAGGTTTCAGATGTCACTCTCATCGAGCTCACTGCAGCCAGGGGAGCGCCAAGCGTAAAATGCGTTGGTGCTGCTTTTTTTCTTTCATGCCTCCGGCTTGAACACCGCGAGCTCGCACTTCACGAGCGCATAGCCGTCGCGGGCCATGTGCTTGCCCTTTCGTTTGCTTCAACGCGATGCACGCGAAAACCAGTTCGTGCTGCTGGTATGTCATCTGCAGGACATGATGTCCCACATTTTCGACAGGCGGTCGGCTTGAATGCCGTCGGCGATCTTCTTGGCATCGCTGGCGTTGCCTTTGTAGATCGCCGGTATGATCTCGTTCTCACGTGTCGCTTTGAACTGATCCCAGACGGCTTTGAAATCGGCCGCCACCTTGGCGTTAGCGCCGGTCATGCCGGCAAGCAGGGAATCAAGCTTGGTGCTTGCCGCTTGCACCTTCGCATTGAACTCATCCTGCGCTGCCTTGGTCTTGGCATTGATCATAAAATACAGTGCGACACGCGCTTCTGAGAGTGCCGTGCAGGCGTCACCTGCAGCGTCAGCCGAAGCGGCTGGGGCGAACGCCAGTCCGAGGGCGAACATCGCTATCACGGCGGTCGATTGGCTCGTTGCCATCGGTATCCTTTCCTCCACTGCAGCAAATCAGCGTAGCAGGGTAGCTTAGAGGCGACGGTCGCCGCTGACGGGAGTGGGGTCAGGCGGCGAAGTCAGGGATTCGCTCAGCTTGTCTTACAGACTTCGATCCGCTCGCCCTTCATGTTCTCGGGATCGACGAGCGTAAGCGTGAATGGGAGTTCGGGTATCCAGTTGAAGTCCAGCTTGCCCTCTCCGTTTTCATCGATCAGCCCGGTTGCGGCTGTGCCCTCTTAGTCCAAGAGCGCCATTTCATACGGCGGTTCGCAACCGCGCTCAGACAGCCGCGCCAGAGGGTCGGGCAGACAGGCCAGAACGATCCGCTCTTCCTCTTCACGAAGCTGTTCGTCGGTGATAGCTGCCATCGCCCTCTCCTTCACTGCTGCTAAGCCTTGGTGAGTATATCTCGCCATGCGTTCTCCACGATGGCGCAGACGGCGTCGGAGCCGGCCGCTACAGTAAGAGCAGCGTGACCTGCTCCGTGGGCCACGGTGACAAGCGCCCGATCCTTCGTCTCTGGCTCGACCTTGACGACGTAGTTCGGATTGACGGCGAGCTTGGAGCCATCGGGCATGGGTAGAAGCGCGAAACGCATTGTCTCCTCACTTCCTCTTGCCGGCGGACTTGCCCTTCTGCAGGCGCACGCCTTGGCCGCGGTTGTTCTCTCATCAATAAACTCGACGCCAGCTCCTTCAAGGGCGCAGTACCACTTATTCAGTGTTGAAAGCTTGCGATTGCCGCGGCGGGCTTCGGGCACGCAGCGGTGGGCTTACCTGCTCCTCCTCTCGTCGTTACTCCATAAGGCTCCGGCCAGCAGTGCGTGGGCGCAGCCGTCGTGCGATTGTGATCAGCGGCAGGTTATTTCTAGCGACTGATCCGTTATTCGCGCCAAAAAGCCGCCGTGGTCTCGTTGCGTACTGGTTGCGTCCAGCAACGCGAGTTGTGCGGCCCGACGCCACAAGTTCACGGTCAGGGAGGAAGTCATGGTCACGTTAGGAGAGGCCCTAGTAGCCGAACGCGAAAGAAGGAAACGCGAGACCGAGGAAATGGCCGAGCAGCGCGAAGTAGGCCGAGCCGTGCTCCAGGCCCTGATTAAGCGCTTGACTCCTGACTCGGTGGCCAATTGGTTCTTCGTGCTCAGCGACGATGAGGTCAGCGTGCTGCGCATAAAGAATGGCGCCAGCGCACGCGAACGCGTCGGATCCTGGGTGGTTGACGAGGAGCTGAAATTGGTTTTCGGCACTTACACAACAGAGTGGATCACCGCGGAGAGTTGGTTGCGGGTAGTCGACGAGGCTGTCCAAATAACAGCCAAAGTCATCGTCGACGCGGAAGCGCGGGAGCCAACTGCGCCGCAGCTTCGTATCTATCCAGCTGCGGTTAGATCTCCGGCTTGATGCCTGACCCCGCTGGTCCCGTCACGCTTGGCGACCTTGTGCGCGAGGACAAGCTGCTGTGGGTCTATTGCTGCGACTGTTGTCATGAGCGGGATGTGAACCCTGCCACCATACCCTTGCCGGCTGAGACGCCCGTGCCCGAGGTCGGCAAGCGCATGAAGTGTTCAGCGTGCGGCTCGCGGAAAATCGACGCGCGGCCCGAGCTGTACCCTGGCGGCGTAGAGCAATGCGGGGACGGCTACGCGGGAAGCCAATCACTTAGAGGCGTGGTGGTCGGAGACGGAGCGGAGGGTTTGGTATTGCATGGTTGCAAGCCAGCGTAGGACCGAAACAGTTGGGGCGACCCGAAGGCCGTCCCTGATCGCCAGCCCAGATCGCGCGGGCGCCAGCAAACCCTCACAAGAGGAAGAAGGCAAGGAGCAGCAGGACGGTAGCCACTCCGGCGACAACGATCTGCACGATGCGGACGAATTGACGGTAGTCATGCATGTGCTCTGCATAGTCGTCTTGAATGTCTTGAGCTGCTATGGCCATCACAACCTCCACCGATTGTCGATCCCGATGCTTTGATGACATTCGCTCAAGCGATGGTCGCCTATTCAATCGTGTGTGCCTTGATCCAGGTCAAAGGCCGAGTGACGGTGGCCCGAAGCCCCGCTTGTCATAGAGCTCCGGGCCGTCGCCGCTGACGGGAGTGGGGTTCAGGCGGCCGAACGAAGAGATCCGCAGACATTTTGACCACGACGGCTGCGGCTGGGGACATGGCTCTGATTTCAGTCAGCGATCTCACTGTCGATGCCCTGCTCGGCCACTTGGGATGCCGAGTGGCAGCGCGCCTCACGCCTCCTCCGGCAAGGGAACCCTGGCCGCGGTGAAGGCCTCGCGCTGCCGTGCATCCACGTCGGCGAGCCGGAACCCATCGATCGTCTCGTTGAACAGCCGATACCAGTTCTGCCGCGCGTCGAGGTGCAGGAACATGCCGCCCAGTCCGATCGCCGCGCGGTCCATGAACACGAACTCGCGCGGCACCGTCACCGGCCCCTTCTCGCGCAGGATCTTGTGCACGCGGAAGGCCTCCTTGCGCCCGTACTCGGCCGGCGTCGTGCCTTCGTCGATGGCGCGCTCGCGGTCATCCAGCAGCGGGCCATAGATGAAGCGCGCCCAGATGCTCATCGCCTCGATCAGCTCGCCGGAAAGCCCGCGGAAGCCCCAGGTCTCGTAGGCGTGCACGACGAGCTCGCGGTTGCCGCTAAGCAGGCCGTTGTAGAGGTCGATGACGCCCTGCACGAACGATGGATGGAAGCTGCGGATGCAGCCGTAGTCCAACAGGTTGATGCCGGCGGCGTGGCCGTCGCGCTCGAAGACGGTGTAGTTGCCTAGGTGCGGGTCACCGTGGATGACGCCGTAGTGGCTGAACGGGAACCACCAGGCGCGGAACAGCGCGCGGGCGATGGCGTTGCGATCCTCGAGCGGCGCCGACTTGTAGTCGAGCAGCTTGCGGCCCTCGAGCCACGTCATGGCGAGTAAGCGCCTCGTCGACAGCTCGGGGACAACCCCGGGGACGCGGACGCGCTCGTCGCCCGCGAAGATCGACCGGTAGAGGCGCATGTGGCGCGCCTCCAGCTCGTAGTCGAGCTCCTCGCGCAGCCGCGCCGCGATCTCCTTCTGGATCTCGCCCGTCGAGACGGCCGGGTCCATGCGCGCATGGATGGCGAAGATGGCCTTAAGCTGCGCGAGGTCGGCTTCGACCGCCGACGGCATGTCGGGATACTGCAGCTTGACCGCGAGTGGGCGTCCGTCGTGCGCAATGGCCTTGTGCACCTGTCCGAGCGAGGCCGAGGCCGCCGCCTCCATCTCGAAGCTCTCAAAGCGCTGCGTCCAATCGGGCCCCAGCTCGGCGGCGAGGCGCCGCCTCACGAAGGCCGGTCCCATCGCGGGGGCGGCCGATTGGAGCTGCATGAGCTCGCGCGCGTATTCTGCTGGCAGCGCCTCGGGAATGGTCGAGAGGAACTGTGCCACCTTCATCAGCGGACCCTTGAGGCCGCCGAGCGCAACCGCGAGATCGGCTGCGGCGCGCGCAGGGTCGTAATCCCGGCCAAGCAGACGTCCGCCGGCAACGCGCGCGGCCACCGCGCCCACGTTGGTGCCGACGCGGACGTAGCGCGCGGCCCGCGCCGAAAATCTGTTCTCCTCGTCGGCCATCGATGTGCTTCCCCGGAAGCGCGTTTCCGTGCCCCCGTGCATATCGGAGCGCCCCGGTAGGCGCGCAATCTCTCAATTCACCCTCGTCGCGCAAGTCTCCAAAAATCTGCTGACAGCGCCAGTGTCTCTCAATGAAAGGAAGTTCCACGTCGGCGATTTTGCCGCGTCAGCCGCGTCGAAATTTATGATTGCCAGGAACGTTTTGTTTCAATCGTGGTTATCAGCCGAGACTTCAACCGAACCACATGTCGTTCAGCGAGGGTGCTTTGCGCAACCGCATTTTCATTTTCATCGTGGCTCACGCGGCGCTCCTCGGTGGCGCACTCACGCTGCTCCACTCGTAATCATCTCTCCGCTGGATCGGTGGGCATACTCCGGAACCTCCGTGCCACGCCCGAGTTGTCGGCTCAGAGCCGGCACCGTGAAGCTGGCAAACACCAGGAGGAAGTTTCGATGACTAAGCAGTTGATTGCAGGTCTGAGCGTTCTTGCGCTCTTCGCTGTGGCGGATGTTGCCGCAGCGCAGAAAGCTGGAGGGGCGCCCGGGGCCACGACTGGCAACGAAGGAGGCGCAAACATGGGCGCCGGTAAGGAAAGCCCGGGTGCGTCCGAACGATCCAACCCGGGTTCGTCCTCGGAGCGTGGCATGTCTTCTGAGAAAGGCGCCGCGACCGAGCAGCGCTCGGAAAAGGCAACCGACAAAGGCTCGAGCAAAGACAAGAGCAATGACCGGGCTCAGTCTTCTGACAAGGACAAGAGCACGAAGGGAGCTGCCAAGGAGTCTGACACCTCAAAAAGCGACCGCGCCGGCAAGGAGAGCAAGGATAGCTCCTCAGGCGCAGCCAGCGGTGAGAGTGGCAAGGCGAGTTCTACGACGGCAGAAGGCCGCAGTGATATTTCAGGCAAGACCCATGTTTCGCTGAGTTCTGAGCAGCGCACACGCGTACAGTCTGCGTTCAAGAGCCATCGCGGCAGCGCGAAGGCGGATGTCAAAATTGAGCCGCGCATTGGCGTCGCCGTCCCGCGCAATGTGACGCTCTTCGACATTCCCGAAGATGTCGTGATCCTCGTCCCCGAATGGCGGCGTTACAAGTACGTCCTCATCGGCGACGAGATTTGCATCGTCGATCTTGATACCTATGAGATCGTGGAGGTGGTTGCGGCGGTCTAGTTGCGCCAAACGAGAAGAGAAAAGCCCGGCCAAGCTGCCGGGCTTTTCTTGTTTTCGCGTCTGTGTCGGCTTCGCTCTCCTGGAGCGCCCCCATGGTCGCTGCGCATCGCATGCGCGCAGCGCCATGCAACATCGAGTGCACGGATTTCGGGGGCGTTGCGTATCGCGGATTTTGGCGGCTGGGTTGGGAGGGTGGGGCTTTGTTGGGTGACGGGAGGGAACTCCGTTGCGGAGTGGCGATGGGGAAGTTGCTCAGGGGCCGCCGCGGCGCATTGGTGGCACGATTGGAACTATTGTTGCAGCAGCAGTTGGTCTAGATGGACAATTCTTCAAAATCGATTGCTCAGGGACTCCGGCAAATGTTTGCAGCCCTCGTCAGCCGCCCGATGGGGTGGAGTTTGATTGACGCTTTTGCGAGCCTCGAAGAGCGCGAAGAAGCGGCGCGCCCGAGCGATGAGACGAACGAGTACGAGTCTTCATCTACTCATCCCCGCCGCGAGCCCGAACCCTTGTGAGCCTATCTGGGCGGAGGTGGCAACAGAGAGCACGGGATACAGCGGGCGCAATTGAAGGCGGGTCGCAGCCGCCGATGAGCGCGATCGTTCCACCGAATTCTGGAAGCAAAAAAAAGGCGCTGTGACCACGCGGTCGCCGCGCCTTTTGTCTGCTTTGAAACGGATCGACAGTTAGATGATATCGACCTCAGCCGACATATAGCTCGTGACTTCGAGGCCGACTGACTGCTCGCTAACCTGCGGCTTGTTCCAGATCTTCATGACTTTTTTCTCCATATGCTTTTGCTGCATTCGTGACAGCTCATAATGAAACCATACGCCGTTTGAGCAATAAGCCCTAATCTCTTTTCCGTTACTTTATTATCAGTTTTCCTGATCGACAGTGCTGCTTCTGCTGATGACGCGGGTTAGAGATCTTGGAAGGTGGGGAGGATGTTGACGCATGCTGGAGTGCACGGATTTTGAGGGAGTTGCGTCTACTGGGGGCGTCTCGCAAGCGTCACGGACGTGGTTGGGTTTCACGCCGACACGCCAGCAGCTCAGTTTCATGAGGCCGTGGACGACTATCTTGCGACCGTAGAGCGGCTCGGAATGGAGCCAAATTGGCTACCGCCTGAGTGAGGGGCGCTTCAGTGTTTTCTCGGTGTATTATCACTGACAAGTTGCCCTTCTCAGGATGCCCATGATCTTGTGCTCCGCGCCGAGCTCCCACAGCTCTTTTAGATTGTAGAACTTTTCCTCGAGCCGCCAGTAGGTCTCCCACCGCATGCGCTTCGGCTTATCGGGGAACGTGTCTCCGTCGTAGAGCTTGCGATCGCCGCCGCACATCTTCATGGCGAGGTTGTAAGCTTGGCGCTCAGCACGTTCATCCCACCTCTCGCGCGTCGAGCGATAGACAAGCCCATAGCACTTGCGGCAACGGAACAGATTCCGCTTGCCTCCATAGAGCACGCGCACGCGGCGATGGCAGCTCGGGCATAGGAGCCACTGCCGCTGCCCACCGAACTGCGTCGGCGTGTAAGCGAAGGGCACGACCTCGTCGAGGTAATGCTGCCGGCCATCAGGGTGCTTTGCCCAGTACCGCAAGCGCAGCCCCGGATAGCGCAGCGAGACGAGGGCCTCGGACATCGACACGCCCTCGCCTTCATCGAGCGTGGCTTTGTGCTTCTTGAGATCCGCGAGGTCGATCTTCTTGCACCGCTCGACGAGTGGTGCCGACGCCCGGTGCCAGCCGCTTCCCCATCCGCCCATTGGCTACCCCCCCGCTTTGAGCTCAGTTGATTGAGCAGAATCGCTCGTGCAGTTGCGTGCCAGAACGCGCGCTTCCTCTCGCATGACGCCTCATCGGCATCAGACAGCGTGTCCGGCGTTGTCACGTTAAGCAGTTTTACTGCAGAAACGCAGTTACTCGCTTATGTTCGACATTCGTGTTTTCAATGCCTTAGCCGCTCAGACGAGCATGAAAATCGGCCAACTTTCGTTTAACGTGACAACGCCATACCGAGGATCTGGACCGCGGGGACAAGAAGGGCAGACGAGCATGCAGAGTGAGGGCTCCAATGCTCTCGCGCTCCTTACTCATCGCCCACGATGCCGGCCTCCAATCGTTTTTGCCTGACGGACGCCGAGAAAGCGCGCGGATGGTGCACGGGCCGACATGACGGCAGCGGCAGAAACCGAACTAAGCTTATGATCAAATTGCTGATTGCGCGTCCTCTGTGGTTGTTTGGCTGCAGCGAGCTTTGTGCGTGGAGTGGAACCTTTCAAGCGCCGACGACTTGCCTTGTTGTCGTGACGCTGCCCTTTTTTGGGCGTGACTGGCGAGTGGTGGGGCGACCCCGCTGCGGGGTCGAGCGGCGGCGCCGAAGGCGGCCCAGCGAGGGAATGGAATTTTGAACCCAGAGCGCTGTAACGTCCTAATGATCTATCCGAGGTTCAGCGCGGAATCGTTCTGGAATTATTCGGTCACCGCCGAGCTCTTTGGCGCACGCTATCCGACGATCCCGCTGGGCCTGATCACGCTCGCGGCGATGCTACCGCGACAGTGGACGGTCAGGCTCGTCAACCGGAATACGGAGACCCTTGACGAGGCCGACCTTGACTGGGCCGATCTCGTCATGACCGGCGGCATGCTCTTCCAGCAGGCTGACAGCTTGCGGCTGATCAGCCTTGCCCATGCCCACAGCAAGCCAATTGCCATCGGCGGACCCGATGCTACCTCCAGCCCGCACATATATGCCGCTGCAGACTTCCGTGTGCTAGGCGAGGCCGAGGGGATCCTCGACAGGTTCATCGCAGCCTGGGAAGGGGGCGCGCGCGCCGGCGTTTTCGAGGCGCCTAAGTTCCAGGCCGATGTGACCAAGACGCCTATCCCGCGATTCGACCTCCTTAAGTTTGAAGACTATCTGTTCATGGGTGTGCAATTCTCCCGCGGCTGTCCGTTCACCTGCGAATTCTGCGACATCATCGAACTCTACGGGCGAGTACCGCGAACCAAGACAACACCACAGATGCTGGCCGAGCTCGACGCTCTTTACGCGCTCGGCTACCGTGGCCATGTCGATTTCGTCGATGACAACCTCATCGGCAACAAGAAGGCGGTTCGTGCTTTCTTGCCCCATCTCAAGGGCTGGCAGGAGGCGCACGACTTTCCGTTCGAGCTCTCGACCGAGGCCTCGGTCAATATCGCGGACGATCATGAGCTGCTAGAGGTCATGCGAGACTGTGGCTTCTTCGCGATCTTCGTGGGGATCGAAAGCCCAGATCCCGACACGTTGGTGGCCATGAAGAAGAAGCAGAACACGCGGCGAAGTCTGATCGATAGCGTGCAGAAAATCTACGACGCGGGGATGTTCGTCACCGCCGGCTTCATCCTCGGCTTCGACAGCGAGACAGGGTCGGTCGCGCAGCCGATGGCGGATTTTATCGAGGAGGCGGCGATCCCCGTAGCGATGGTCGGGCTTCTCTATGCGCTTCCGAACACCCAGTTGACTCGCCGGCTGATCAGCGAGCACCGCCTCTACGAGGGCCATGATTTCCACGCTAAGGACACGGCCGATCAGTGCAGCGGTCTGAACTATGAGACGGCGCGGCCGCGGCGCGAGATTCTCGAGGACTACCGCCAGGTTCTGGCCAGGATCTACGATCCCGCCGTCTTCTGTGCCCGCGTCGAGCGGTTGATCGGCAGGCTCAATTGGACCCGGGAACTCGGCCCCTATCCCCCAGGCGATATGCGGCGGCGGCATGACATCCAAGCAGTGCAGCGCCTCGTGAACCGGGTCCCGGAGTGGCGGGACCTTCTCTGGGAAACTTTTGCCCGGTGCTATCAAATCAATCCGCGGGCCGTCCGGCAGACCGTGACCCTGCTGTCGCTTTTCCTTCACCTTGGCCCTTATGCACGCCACATCATCGGCGAGACCGAAAAGACGATCGCGGAAGTCGACGCGGGCGAATTCACGCCGCCGCCGCTCGTTCCGGCTAGCCGCGCGGTCGAGCCGCTAGCCCTCTTAGCCTGAAGGCAGTGCTCGCCTTGATCACTGTAGAAGTCATTCACTTAGTCGCAGCTTACAACGAAGAGCCAGACCGTGATCAACACCCACATTTTATTGATGCGACACGCTGAAAAGACTGGAGATCCAATCGATCCGCACCTTTCGCAAGATGGCTACGCACGCGCCGACAAGCTTGCCGACTACATTCCCGCTACATTTAGCCAACCCCAATTTATTTTTGCGTCATCGATATCCAAGGGCAGCGTCCGCTCAATTGAGACGATGAAACCTCTTTCGCAGAAGATTGGGGTTTCGATCGATGCAACATACGCTGCGCAAGATTACGGGGCTTTGGCGAGCCAGCTGCTTTCCGACCCACGCTATACGGGTGCGCTGATCGTGATCTGCTGGCATCACGCCAATATCCCTTCTCTTGCGCAAGCTCTCGGGTCGAAGCCCTGCTCCTATCCTGATCCGTGGGACCCCCAAGTTTTCAACTTGATCCTCGAACTTACCTACGTTGACGACACCGAGCCCGATGTGAAAACACTTGTCGAGCCTTTCTGACAGCCTCAGAATTTTCAATCGCGCCTGCTGAGGTCCCACGGCAGCGGGAAGCAAGCGGTGAGCACCACATGCTGTTCAAGAAGGCTTAGCTTCTCCTGCGCATTGTGCCTGAGCGCGCTTGATGGTCTAGCTCGCGAATGATCTGCTCGCGGCGGGCGATGGCGTCGCGCAAAGACAGCTCGAGTTCGTTGAGGAGGTCCCGGGCACTACGAGCATCGCGCACCTCAAGCTCCATCTGTGTGATGCGCTCCTACTCAGGCATTCCCGCTTGGGCCTCAAATTGTCCGGGCTTAGGGGTGAAGCGGATGTACAGCGGACGTGCTCGGATCTTCCGTATCTGACCCAAATGTATGGACCGGCTGCTGATCGCAAGTGAGTTCGGCGCAGGCTTCGGAAGTCGCTGATATGTATCCGGCCTGTTGATCGGCTCGCGGGCCGTGGCCTCGATGGGAATACGCGCGCGCCGTTGGTCTCATTAGCGGACAGATCGCCAGGCGACCATTTGGGTCATCAGACTCTGAGCGCGCTCATCGATCCGTTCCATGCTGCTGTTCTCAATCGCGAACTCCGTTGGTGGTCGGGCGACTAGATCGCCACGACCTCGTGGCGATGTGCATCAAAGGCAGTGTTGTGCCTCAGCACGCTCCAGGCGATGCGGGCAAGCTTGTTGGCGAGCGCCGTCGCCAGCTTGTTGCGATGTAGGCGTAGCTGCGCCGCCTTGAGCCATGCTCCGAAGCTGAACCGCTCCCAGGTCTGCGGGCGCATGAGGATGACGTTGGCTGCCTGAATGAAGAGCGTGCGCAGATACCTGCTGCCGCGCTTGGAGATGCGCCCGAGGATCGACTTGCCACCGGTGCTGTATTGCCGGGGCACGAGCCCCAGCCAGGCGCCAAAGTCACGGCCGCGCTCGAAGGCTTCACCCGTGCCTATCGCCGCGACCATGGCTGTGGAGATGATCGGCCCAATGCCAGGGACGCTCATCAGGCGCTTGCAGTTCGCCTCCCGGTGGCTGATCTGCTCGATCTCATTGGTGAGCGTCTCAATGCGCTCGTCGAGCCAGAGCCAGTCCTCGTAGAGGCCAACGATGAGGTCGCTCATGCGCGGCGATAGCTCGTCGGCGCGGTTCTCCAGAATGGCGAAGAGCGATCGGCGCAAAGTGCTGGCGCAGGTCCGTACGGCAATCCCATGCTCGATGAGGAAAGCGCGGATCTGGTTGATCGTTGCCGTGCGGCGCGACACCAGGCGTGCGCGGACACGATGCAGCGCCTGCAGGTCGAGCTGATCCTGCGTCTTCTCCTGCACGACGCGCAGGTTGGGGCGCAGAGCCGCCTCGGCGATAGCCTCGGCATCGTTGTAGTCGTTCTTCTGACCCTTCGTGAATGGCTTGACGTAGATGGCCGGGATAAAGCGCGGCATGTGCCCAAGCCGACGCAGCGTGCGGCTCACGAAGTGGGCGCTGAGGCAAGCCTCGAGCCCGACGATGCTCGGCGGCAGCTTGGCGAGCTCGGCTTCTAGCGCCAGCCGCTTGAACTTCCTGCGCAGGACGATCTTGCCCTGCGGATCGAAGCCGACGATGTGAAAGACGTCCTTGCCGATGTCAATGCCGATGGACGCAAACGCTTGTGCAGGCTGGCCGAGGTCGCTCGTCATGGCTGCTTCTCCTGATTGAGGCGGTGAGCCTTCAGGCTAACCCGCCGTTCCGGGGAAGCAGCCGGTCCATCCCATTAGCAGACATTCCAAACCTATGGCTGCTCGAGACAGGTCCCGCGCACGTTCTTCAGACTGCGTGGAGGGACGAACTCTCCGCGGTGCGCTAAGTTTTGCAGCGCTTGATTGGATTGGAGTTTATGGACGAGAGCCTCAATTGGATGGAGGTCCGATACCGGTCGGCGCAGCAGGCGAACGAGACGCGCTTGCAACTTGTGGAAGGTCGGGAGAGTGCGGTGAGGACAGCATCGACCGGGATGCCCTGAACGTGTTCATCGCCAAGAACGGCCTGGAGCTGCTCCACTGTGATCGGAAAATTGTCCTTGTTCTTTCTCGTCTAGCCACAAAGCAACTTTAGCCCGTAGTGCAAACTCTTCAAGAAATCCAGAACGCGTCAGCCTGCGTATGCCATCGCCAGCGCACGCTTCGCGTCCACCCGAATAGCTTGCAGAGAGGCGATCGCGTCGTCAACGAACTGGTCAATGTCCGCGTCCGTCGTCAGATGCGGGGAGATTGCGAGATCGGCCGACCGGCTAAGCGCGCTTGATTTTACGTAGAACTGGACGTTGACATGCGGTGGGCGAAGCTCATCCTCACCGCCCTCACCGCCGATGAGATGGAAGCCGAACCTTCCCTGCGTCTCTTGGATCATCATCGATTGGCCTCCCATTCGTCCGAAGCGCCAACGCGACAGCTCATGCCCCGCGGCTTTTGACGGCGCACCTGCCACAGCACCGGCGTGACGATCGCGATGGCACCCAAAGCAGTTTCGCGCACCATCTGGTTATCTCCGATTTCCTCGTGAACTTCCAGGAGTGCCCTCGGCCGATACCGGATCGCTCGCTGGAAACGTGCATTTTAGCGCCTCGGCGAGTTCGTCATCCACGTCGCGCTTGGCAGCCTCGCCCCTCTTGAACTCGCCTTGCTTCAGGCCCATCGCCTCTACGGCGGCTTCCTGGAGGATTGCGAGCGCTTCGACCTTTTCATTGGGGGCCATGACCTCGGCTATGATGGCCTCCGCCTTAGTGGCGTCCTCTTCGGCCACGTAATAGATGGTCCGCAGAAGCTCACCTCCCTCAAGCGGTTCCGTCGTTACGAGGACAATCTGACCATCCAGCATAAACGAAATATTGGACCGTCGACTCGGTCTCAACAAGAGGTCAGGTCCAATAGTCGACGGCGGCTAACTATCGATAATCAACTTGGCGGCGCGTCTCGGCTGAAGAGCCAGCGCCGCCATGAACAGCCCATTCTCATCGCCTCGAGCGCGGCCAGAAGGAGGATTCATTCTACGATTGCTCCGCGCACCCACGTTTTCACTCGACCAAGACCCACAGCCGAACTCGCTGGCGTGCGGTGTCCAGCTGAACCGGGCCCACATGGCGAGGAGGCTTTGTGATCCAGCCCCCTGTCAGATTGTTGTGATGTGCTCGACTCGGGACAGCGCGGCCAAGGCGCTGCGGCCGGCCGTTGCGAGGGCCCGCACAAGGGACTAATGTTACCGCTTCAACGATTGGGCGGCGAGCGAGGGCGCATCACGTGTGCCCTTCGACCTGGCCTTCAGGCCGAGAATTCGTCTTACCGACAAGTGATGCCGCAGTCTCGTTTCCGCCGGTCGAAAGGTGGCCGCCAAGTGACGGCCGGGTGGAGACATGCCATGGGTATCGCAATATCGCTCCAACAATATATCGTCGGTCGGGGCGTACCCTTTGAGGTCATGACCCACGATCGCACAACATCGTCCTTAGCGACGGCGCACGTCAGCTCCATACCTGAGGACAACTTGGCCAAAGGCATTCTTATAAGGCGCAAGGACGGCTACCTCCTGGCGATCGTGCCCGCCTCGTGCGATGTGCGGCTAAACGAAATTGGGCGATGGCTGAACCAGCCGGTTGGCCTGGCGACGGAAGAAGAAGTGGCCGCGATCTTTCGCGACTGTGAACCGGGATCCGTGCCTCCGGTCGCGGGCGCCTATGGATTGACTGCTGTAATGGACGAGCGCCTCGAGGGCCTTAACGACATCTACTTCGATGGTGGTGACCATCGCACGCTAGTGCACGTGACCGGTCACGAGTTCCACCGCCTCACGGCAAACGTTCCGCATGCCCCGATTGGTGCTCGCAGCCATTGATGTTGGCCGGTTCGCTGAGGGCATTGGCTGGTCTGCCAGCTGGCGTGGTGCGCGCCGCGCGCTGTACGAAACTCATTCGCTTCCGCCTACTGGTCGCGAATGCGGGTAGCATGAAAAACCCTCAGCGCCGGTCCTCCTCGCAGTGGGTCAGATGAACGGCCGTTCTCAAGGGAGGACTCGATGGCCGTTATCGCAATGACGCGCGAAATGGCGACCCGTGGCAGTGAAGTCGCCGCGGGTCTCGCTGAGCGACTGGGACTTTCCATCATTCATCATGAGATCGTCGAGCACGAGATCGCCGAGCGTATCGGCGTGCCCGAAAGCGAGGTGCATCGATTCCTCGAGGGCGAGGCGTCGCTGCTCGAGCGGTGGAAGCTCGACCGCAAACGAATGTCGCGGTACACGGCTCAGGAAATCCTGGAGCTTGCCGCCAAGGGCAACGTGCTTATCAGGGGCTGGGGCGCCACCTATCTCCTGAAGTCTGTCCCGCACGTCGTTTGTGTACGCGTCTGTGCGCCGATGCCCTTCCGAGAAGGGATCTTAATGGAGCGGTTGGGCCTCAAGGAGGCTGCCATTGCCCGGCGCGAGATCCAGAGAAACGATGCCGCTCACAACGGCACAATGCAACGACTCTTTGGGATCGATTGGGAAGACGCCTCGCTCTACGCGATCGTCCTGAATACCGCCCGCGTACCGATCGCAGAATGCGTCGAGCACATCGTTCGCTTGACGCAGTGCCCGGCATTTCAGGAAACCGCGCACTCCCACGGGGCTCTCATGGATGAGTTGATAATGGCGAGGGTCCGTCATGCCATTGACCGGCGGTTTGGACCAAAATCCCTCCAGTATGGCTTTGAGGCACATGTATCAGGAGGCAAGGTGATCCTGACTGGGGCGACGACCGACGAAAAGCTGATTGTTGATGCCGTTCGTCTGCTGCAAGGCGTCGAAGGTGTCACGGGCGTGGAAAGCAAAGTCGCCCATGTCGCTTTTGTTCCTCACGACTACTGAGGGTCTTCGCACATGAGGTTGCAGGCGCGCGCCCGCGAACGAGAGCACGGATACTGGACCCATGCAGTCACCTGCGGGCTGCGCTTAGAAGTCAGATAACAGGTGAAGAGCCGCCGTACCGACGTTTAGCCTTGAAGCCCGCTGCTGACGCTTTGCGGAAGAAAAAAGAGGACTTGTTGATCGTCCACGAGAACTATGGTGGCTGCTGGCCAAATGGTTTCGGCAGAGGAATTGTGCCGATGAGATTTACCATCGGGCTCAAGTACAAAGGGAAGGTGAACCACGTCGTGGTGGACGCCGAGGACGCGCTCATCGCCGCCCTCAAGGCCAAGTCTGAACAGCCGGAAGCGCAGATCATCTATGTTCGTCCGCAAAATCGTCGGGGCGACGAGCGGCATCCTCCTTTAGCACGCGCCAAAGACACCCGTTGAGTTGATGGCAGGTGGCGATGACATATTGAAGGGGCATCTCCGTCAGGCACTCATGGAGCAGGCCCAGAGGGGGACGACGACGACATACAGGGAACTCGCCCAACGCCTCGGACTCGAGCCGCCGCACACGATCCATCGGGTCACCGAAGCACTCGAATGGCTCATGGAGGACGACGTTGCGGCTGATCGCCCCATACTGTCTGCAATCTGCGTGAGCAAGACGCGCCCCGGCATCCCAGGCCGCGGGTTCTTCGTGGCAGCACAAGGTCTAGGGATCTATTCCGGGGATCCGTCGGGGCCACAAGCGCATGCCTTCCACACACGCGAGCTACAGCGAGCCCTTTCATTCTATGGAACCTTGCGCGACGATTCCCAAGACAGAGACCAAACGCGGCAAGAAACCATGAGCTTTTTCGAGCGGCTGAAAGCAAAGGCTTCCGCCGAGTGGCGCGCCTATACCGAACATCCCTTCACGAACGGGATGGCGGACGGCTCGCTACCCGAGGCGGCCTTTCGCTATTACCTCATCCAGGACTACTTGTTCCTCATCGAATTTGCCCGCGCCTACGCGCTCTCCGTCTACAAATCGCCGAAGCTCGTCGACATGCGCGAAGGCGCAGCCGGCCTGTCGGCGATCCTCGATGTGGAGATGAACCTCCATGTAAAGCTTTGTGCCGGCTGGGGTCTGTCGCCTACCGACCTCGAAAAGGCGTCTCCGGCGGCTGAGATGTTGGCTTATACGCGCTACGTGCTCGACACGGGAATGCGCGGCGATCTGCTGGCACTCAAGGTGGCGCTTGCCCCCTGCGTGATCGGCTACGCGGAGATCGCGGCGCGTCTCGCCGCGCGATCTGATGCATGTGCCGAAACCAATCCCTATCGTACTTGGACAACTGAGTATGCCGGTGCAGCGTACCAGGAGGTTGCGGCAAAGGCGCGAGGGCACCTGGACCGTCTCGCCGATCTATATGTCACGGCGGCGCGCGAAGCCGAGCTGATTGCAAATTTCAGGGAAGCCACTCGGCTCGAAACCGACTTTTGGGAAATGGGCTGGCGGGCTGGCCACTCTGTTGAACAATGAGTTCCCCCAAGCGGGCAAACCCCTGGGACGCGATAGCTTCCGTTTCCGAGAGATGCGCGGACGACCGGTAGTGGCCCTTCTCAGGCATTCCGGCCTGCACTCCAAATTGTCCCGGGCTTAGGGGTAAAGCAGACCTGCAGCGGACATGCTCGGAACTTCCGTTCTGACCCAGTGTGATCGTTAAAGCAGCCCGCCCGCCTATTGAATTGGTGCGGGTCGCGGCGCATGTCTCAGACACACGGCGCCATGCTGCATGCCAGCCGACTTGGCGCTCGGCCTCTCATTGGCGCTGTCGGCGCTCGGACGCAGTTCTGGAGGTATGGCCATGGTGAGCCCAAAGATAGTCGGACACGCGGACGCGGACTTCCCCCGGCCGGGCGTGGAACTGCGCTGGCCCGCCTCGGCCATATGGCGGCCCGGCGAACCGGCCGTAAACACGATCGGATTGGCGAGCTTGAGACACGCGGTTGCCAAGGGCATCGAGGATTTCAAGGCGGTACCGACGCATGCTGTCTTCCTCGGCATCATCTATGCCGTCCTCGGGCTCATCTTGTTCAGGCTCTCGTTCGACTACGAGGTGGTGCCGCTCGTCTATCCGATGTTGGCGGGGTTCGCCCTGCTCGGCCCCTTCGCGGCGATTGCGCTCTACGACCTGAGCCGGCGCCGCGAACAGGGGCTCGATGTCTCCGTGTCGCACCTTTCGGAGGTGTTTCGATCCCCATCGATCGGCGCCATCACTAGGCTTGGATTCGTGCTGATGCTCATCTTCGTCGCTTGGCTTGCTGTGGCCAAGATCATCTATACGCAGATCATGGGCAGCGCGGTTCCGGCTTCGCTCGAGGAGTTTGTCCGCCAGATACTGACGACACCCACCGGTCACCAGCTCATCGTTATCGGAAATGCCGTCGGCTTTCTTTTCGCTGTCTTAGTGCTGGTGATCAGCGTGGTGTCGTTCCCCATGCTGGTCGACCGAAATGTGAGCGCCGCGACTGCTGTTCGGACCTCGGTGCGTGCCGTGATCGCCAGCCCTTTGACCATGGCGACGTGGGGGCTCTTGGTAGCGGCAGCGCTTGTCCTCGGCTCGCTGCCCCTTTTCTTCGGCCTTGCCGTCGTCTTTCCGGTGCTCGGCCACGCGACATGGCATCTCTATCGTAAGACAGTGAGCGTCGACGAAGTCATTTGATCGCTGTCCTAGACGTGCCGCGCGGGCTGCAGCGTGCGGAAATAAGCGCCAATCACGTTTGCGTTTTTAAACCTCGTACCATGACCTAAAGACCTAAATTGATGAGACACGGATGCAAGCTGCGAGGCTCGTTGCATGGCCTTGATTGGACAGGGTATCAAGTCTCTCTTCCTCGCCGAATTCGTCTCGGCGTTCTTCCTGTCCATGCGGTATTTCTTCTCCAAGAAGAAGACGCTCGACTATCCCTTCGAGCGCGGGCCGTTGTCGCCGCGCTTTCGCGGCGAGCACGCGCTGCGGCGCTACCCCAACGGCGAGGAGCGCTGCATCGCCTGCAAGCTGTGCGAGGCGATCTGCCCGGCGCAAGCCATCACCATCGAGGCGGGTCCGCGCCGCAACGACGGCACGCGGCGCGCCACCCGCTACGACATCGACATGGTCAAATGCATTTACTGCGGGCTCTGCCAGGAGGCATGCCCGGTCGACGCCATCGTCGAGGGCCCGAACTTCGAATTTGCGACGGAAACACGCGAGGAGCTCCTCTACAACAAGGAGAAGCTGCTCGATAACGGCGACCGCTGGGAGCGCGAGATCGCAAAGAACCTGGCGCTCGACGCGCCCTATAAGTGAGACGGCGGACTGCCGGTTTCGAGTCAATGACTGTCGAGGTGGGGCAGATTTCCGGCGATGGCGAAAGTTCTGCCCATCCCCTCCTTCCGAATGGAATGGGCTATGACCTACGTCGTCGATGAGAAATGCATCAAGTGCAAGACCACCGATTGCGTCGCGGTGTGTCCTGTCAACTGCTTCTACGAGGGCGAGAACATGCTCGTTATCCACCCCGGGGAGTGCATCGACTGCGGGGTGTGCGAGCCCGAGTGCCCGGTCGACGCCATCAAGCCGGACAGCGAGCCAGGCCTCGAGAAGTGGATCGAACTCAACCGTGAGTACGCGCAGAAGTGGCCGAACATCACGGCCAAGAAGGACATGCCAAAGGACGCCCGCGACCACTGGGACGAGACGGGGAAATTCGACAAGTACTTTTCACCCAAGCCGGGTGAGGGTGACTGAGCTTGGAAACATAAGCAATGACTGCTTCTGGCACTTGTCGGACCTACCGTACGCGGCGCAGCACGTCTGCTTATTGGGGAAGAGCGGACCGTTACCTTGGGAAACTGCTTCGGGACCCGTCGCTTGCTGCGGAGAGCGTCAATTCTATTTGTGGCCTTGCGCCCATAAGGTGTCGAACATCTGCCACGCAATACCGGGGATCCACGCAATACCGGGAATCTGGGCCGCGGGGACAGGAAGGTCAGACGCGCATGGTGAGGCGCTCCAATGCTCTCGCGCTTGCCCAATTGTCCCTTACTCATTCGCCCACGATGCCCGCCTCCAATCGTATTTTGTTGCATTGACATCGCATGGTGTTGCGGTCCGAACACCTAGACCCTCCCCCTAAGTTTTGCGATCTAACGCGATGCCGTATTCGAGGCTCTAAAAAGCGGGAATTGAGCCCCTTCAAATCCCTGATCGTTCCCTGATATTCCCTGTTAGGGTGCAAAAAATTCCCTGTTCTTGCGCGCAGGGAATATCACCGCCAACACACTGAGCTACCGCGCGCTTTCTCAACGTCCGTCAGCCATAAACCCCGATTTTTGCTGAAATTCCCTGTTTCTTCCCGGCGAATAGGGAATTCGCGTGCGGAGACGAGTTCGCACCGGACTGTCTGCACAGCCAACAAGTCACGTGCTCTTGCCGGTCTCCAGGCTCCTGAGTGAAGCATCAGAAGAAAGCGCGCAGTTCCCGCGCGTTACAGCCGTTGCGCATCCTAGCCGCCCCAGACCTCGGTCTCTGGCAGGCGGTTTCAGGAGTCCAATTGCCCCCGAGTCTCCGAAGGCCAAAAACGGGCTGGCAGTTTGGGCTTGCGAAGATGACGAATGAAAGGTCGGGCTCGGCACTCCAAACTCGGAGTCAGGTCTCAATGCCCAGCTGCTGTCGTTGAGTAGTCCAGCTGACGGCGAGGTTCGTCCGGTACATCACCTGCTTCAAACTCAGGTCGGCCGGCTGCCGCCCTTCGAGGATGGCACCGATGATACTCGGCGCGAGGAAGGCCAAGGGCAAATGGCTTGCTAGGCTTTGGCCGCATAACAATTCGCGGCACAGGCGTCGACGATGTTGACATCCCGGCCATCGCCGACCCCTTGCACTTCAGCAGGTCAATTCAGCACGCCCTGGAGAAGATGCGTCCTTCGGCCATCGGTCCAAGAGGCCAACCGAAAGCATCAAAGGAAATTCGAGGCTGAGCGTTGGCTGTGCAAGCCCCGCGCACTAATGGTGGTCTCCGCGATAGGTGATCCGCCATATCGTTCCGTTGCCATCCTCGGAAACGAGGAGGGAACCATCTTTGGCAACGGCGACACCGACCGGGCGACCCCAAACATGCGCATCGTCGCGGACAAAGCCCGTCATGAAGTCCTCGTACTCTCCAGTCGAAACTCCATCCTTCATGAGTATGCGGATCACCTTGTAGCCCGTTCGCTTGGAGCGGTTCCATGAGCCATGCTCGGCCACAAAGGCATCGCCACGATAGGCGGATGGAAAGCCGCTCGCATCGTAGAAGGTCATCTGCAAGGGTGCCGAATGCGCCTGGAGCAGGGTATCGGGCACGATGGCCTTTCCTTTGAGATCGGGGCGCTTGCCCTTGAGGCGCGGATCCTCGTGGTCGCCCATGTAGTACCAGGGCCATCCGTAGAAGCCGCCTTCCTGCACCCGTGTCACGTAGTCGGGCACCAGGTCATCACCAAGCTCGTCCCGTTCATTGGTCGAGCACCAGAGGTCACCCGTTGTGGGGTGAACGGAAAACCCCACGCAGTTTCTGATGCCCGTTGCAAATATTTTGCGATCCTTACCCTCGGGGGTGAACACAAGCACGTCCGCTCGCCATGTTTCGTCTCCCCAGCTTGCGCCAATAGCCCCATGCTCACGATCCCATTCCGGGGCTGCGTCAGTCTTTTTGGGACCCAGATCCTCGCCCGCGTTGGAGCTGGAGCCAACGGACACAAACATCCGCTTTCCGTCGGGGGAGAAGGCCACATCGCGTGTGGCATGACCCCCAACCGGTAGCTCGGCGACGATGGTCTCAGGCGCACCCCGCGCTTTAAGATCTCCGTCGCGATAGGGAAAGCGCATGACCGAGCCCGTGTTGGCGATGTACACCCATTGCGGCTCGGGACCCGGCGGATAGAAGCTGATCCCGAAGGGCTGGGACAGGTGTTGGGCGAAGGTCTCGATGGTGCTTGGACTGGCTCCGTCAGCCCCGGGCCGTAGCACGCGGACGCGGTCAGCAAGCATTTCGGCGACGAAGATGTCCCCGTTGGGCGCAACGCGCAGCAGGCGCGGTTCCTTTAGTCCTGTCGCAAACGGCGCAACGTCGAACCCCCAAGGAACCTTTGGCAACGCCCCTGAGGGCCGTGCAATGACCTTTGAGTAGTTGGCTGCGAATGGTGTGGCGAACGGCTTAGGGAGATCGTCGACGGTGATATGTCGACGGATCCCAGGTGCATCCTCTTTCCAGTCACCGAATGCAGCCGAGCCCGACAGGGTCTTTACGGGGTTGCCCGTCTCCTCAGCAGAGAGCGCCAGCGTAGAGATGACGAGTAGGGCGACCGGGGTGAACAGCCTTGGATACAATCGTTCCTCCCTTAACACTCCCCAAGCAACATCCACCTTTCGACACATAAGCCCGCAAACCACGAACGTCGGATCGCTGAGCCGTCAATCGACAGAGGTGGCCAAGGGCCATTTGCTGCATCCGTCGGTCATTGCATTCCAGGAATTGGCAAGCACTCCATCACTTCAACCCGATCGCCGGGGAAGATCATGAAGTGCGGATGGTTGAGGAATAGCTCGGCAGCATCTTCCTGCGAATTCGCCCTGACGACCGTCCACGCCCCCAGTTCGTTGCGTGTATCAGAAACACCATTCCTGTCGGTGCGCTTTGTCTTGCCGAGCGGTGAGCCCATCTCGACAATTGCGTCTTTATGATCTGCGACCCACTTGTGCCATGCCTCGATACCGGCCTTTTCCCGCTGCTTGCGCTCCGCTTCCGGCATCGCCCTCCATTTGTCCATGGCTTCAGGTTTGCCAAGGAAAACCGCCAGATAATTTTTCATATGGCCGCTCCGATTGTTAGTGGGTGCTGCACGCGTGCTTAGACAATGTGCAAAGTCTCTGCTCGTGTGCAACTGTGGATGCAGGGCTTGGCCGAGATGAGAAAGGCGACCCCTCATCACAGGTTCATTGACGTGAGAACACTAGGCATGAGCCAAAGGAGGGTAAGAATGTATCGGTCTGCGATTTTGGTCGCACTGGTGGTAGCGCTTAGTTCTGGAGCCGCTTTGGCAGCCGAGCCCGGAGACTCAGCTCGCGGCCTGAGCTATGCGAAGAAATTCTGTGCCGGGTGCCACGGGGTCGAGGCTAAGGACCAGAGTTCGCCCAATTCTGAGGCTCCTACCTTCAGCGGCGTTGCGAACTCCACGGGTATGTCGAGCACGGCGCTGACGTTGTGGATGCAGAAGCCGCATCTGCATCACTCGATGCCTGAGGTTGTCGTGCCTATCGACGAGCGCGAAAATGTGATTGCATACATTCTGAGCCTCAAAGATGGTGAAGGTGGCGCTAAACAGTAACACCCCTAACTTCTTTGATGCGCCAGTTGAGAGCCAAGACTGCCGTTTATGCAGGCATGATGCGAAGCATTGCTACAATCGCTCCACTTGGAATTTGCCTCCTGACGCTGAGCGGCTCGCTCCCGGCGCAGGAAGCGCCGCAAGAGGGTGCAAAAGTTGAGCGCGGACGCAAAATCGCCGACAGTGTCTGCTGGGTCTGCCATGTGACCGGGCCCGATCAGGAGTTTTCGCCGATCCTGAAGGAACCAGGCCCCGATTTTCGCGAAATTGCCAAGAGGCCGGACACAACGGCAAAGTCTTTGACTGCCTTCTTGCACACTGCGCACCGCACCGAGGACAAGCCCTACACGATGCCCAATCCCAGGCTCAATGATGAGATGATCGACGCGGTGGTCAGCTACATTATGAGCCTCAGGTCACGTTCCTGATAGGGAGAGTTCGCAACGACTGCACCTATCACCCTACCTTGGCCATTGCAGAGCGGCCTGGAGGTTGCCGCGCGGGCGCTGTTAGACCCCGGCGAGCTATCTCACCACGTAGATTTCTCGCGACCGACCAGCGAGGCTGCGCTTTTATCGCCTGCCTCCGTATCATGGCGCATCTTCAAGAATCCGCTCTCGCTCCTGATCGGCGGCATCACCGCTGTGATCATGGAGCTTGCCGAGCCGCGCGTGCGCTCGGGCGTGTGGCAGCACACGAGTTTCCGTGAGGATCCGATGCGGCGGTTGCGCCGGACAGGGCTCGCCGCCATGGTGACGATCTACGGTGCCCGCAGCATAGCCGAGGCTATGATAGCTCGTATTCGGCGAATGCACGACGCGGTCTCAGGGACGACACCGTCAGGCGACTCATATTGCGCCAATGACCCTGAGCTTCTGACCTGGGTCCAAGCGACGGCCGTATACGGCTTCCTGCAGGCCTATCGCACCTATGTGCAGCCGCTCTCTTCATCGGAACGCGACCGCTATTACGCCGAGGGTGTCCCGGCGGCGCATCTTTACGGAGCAACCAACGCACCGACATCGGAAGCCGAGCTTGACATGTTATTCCGCGCGACCGCTCCACGGCTGGAGCGTTCCGACATTGTTTTTGAGTTTCTTGCGTTCATGGGCAGTGCGCCCATTCTGCCGCTGCTTTTTAGGCCCGCACAGCATGTGCTGGTACGGGCCGCCGTTGAACTGACCCCTCGCTGGATGCGGACAATCTTGGGGCTCAATGGGCGCGGCTTGCATGTTTGGGAGGCCGAGGTACTGCGGCAAGCAGGGGCTCTCGCGGACCGCTTGGTCCTAAGAATCTTACCCAGCCGTTCAAGCCTGTCGGCGGCTGGGCCTTGCGGCCGATTATTTGTATGTGGCCCGCTCAGACGCGACCTCCTCTCACGCGGTGAAGCCAGCGTAGGTGAGCCAGCCGCCCAGCACGATGGCGACCATTGCCGTAGTGTACCAGGCGTTGCCGCGCGAGAAGATCGCTAAAATCTCGCTTTCCGTTTCTACGGGAAGCAGCATCATCGCAATGCCACGCAGAAGCGTGAGCCAGCCGATCAGGTATATGACCGTCCCTAGCGTCCCGATCCACATGGCGTGCGCAAGCACGATGGCAAGGCCAACGAGGACCCTGAGCGAGCCGAGGAAGTAGAGAAATGGCGGACTATCGACGAACTTCGGCACCAATACGATCATGGCCTGCTCCCTGACGATCATCAGGACGCCTGAGAGGGCGAGATAGACGCCGAGGAGTTGCGCAACGTAGGCGGTGACTTCTAGTGTCCAGCTCACTCCGCCAGCTCCGAATTCATAGTTCGCCTTGCCTTGCAGCGCCCGGCCAGTCAGGCGCTGCAGAACGACATGGCCGAAACCTCGACGCTGCGGCGATATCACCTGCGGACCGTGGCGCTCGCGCCAATTCAAGCGAAAGTGGCTCGGTCCCAACTCGCTTGGCCCGATCTCCCAGTCCACGGTGACGGCACCGTTGGGCACGGAGAGCGCACCATGCTTGCATGCATTGGTCGCCAGCTCATGAAGCGCCAGTCCGATATTCTGTGTGGCCTCGGGATTTAGCGAGACGACGGGCCCCTTTGCAGCGATCCGCATTCCGTCAATCTCAGTGAACGGCCCGAGCTGGCTTCGGACCAAGTCGGCAACCGATGCGCCACGACCTTCTCCCTCGACGAGGAGATCTAAGGACCGCGAGAGACCCTGCAGACGCTCAGAAAACACTGTCTGAAACTCCTCCACGGTCGCACTTCGCTGCGCGGTCTGATTGGCCAGGGCTTGCACGACGGCCAGCAGGTTCTTGATGCGGTGGCCGAGCTCGTGCACGATGAACTGCAATTGCTCCTCTTTACGCTGGGCTTGGAGGATTGGATTAATTCCGGCCAAATCATTGCGGCTTCTGCTTTGAACCATCGGATGGATGTTGAGCATCGCGAACTCCTGACGATGACGGCGGGGCCCTATCGATAGTGGGAGCCCGATAACGGTTCAGTGCGCGTCGGCGAGTCGTTCGAGGGCGCCCAGGTCCGTGATCAGAAGTCCGGACACTTTGCTAGGCTGCACAAGGCCAAGGTTTTCGAGCTTGCGAAGCACGTCGGCCAGCAGGTCGATGCTCAGACCAAGAAGGTCGGCTACGAACCCCGACGAGAGGAAATTCGGAACAGCGTTGGAGTCGCGGCCCTCGTAGCTATTGTTCCGGGAGATCGCCACCAAGAATGCAGCCACGCGCTCGATCGGCTTTTGGCTACGGCTGCGGACTATGGAGTGGCAGCGGGGCTCAAACTTTGCCCGGCCCTCGTCCTCCTGACGCGCTTTCAGCCAAGCACCGCCACCGATGAGCCCGTGAGAAAATCCACTCAGTGGACGCGGCTCGTTGAGTGAAGCTGACATCGACATCGGCTCGCCCCCCTTCCAGGTGCAGACTCTATCTAACTGAGCCAATTAACCCGAGGGATGTTCGAGTTACGCGTGTAACGAAATGTCCGATTGTGTACAATCGACGCGAAGGCCGTGGGGAGATGATTCTGCGCAAGCGCAGCAAGCGTGGGAAGCACCGGGGACCGGCATGCCAATTGGGTTGCTCCTGATCAACCTGCACTAGAACAGAACTCCGTCAGCAATGGCGGGCTTATCGCTATGGAACTAACTGACCCGCGCCGACGTTCTGGGGAGACTCCCCTAGAAACAAATACTCGGAGGATCAGGCGATGAATTGGGATCGCGTTCAAGGCAACTGGAAACAGTTCTCAGGTAAGGTGAAGGAGAAGTGGGGCCAGCTTACCGACGACGACCTCACGCAGATCAATGGCAATCGCGAGCAGCTCGAGGGCAAGATCCAGGCCCGCTACGGCACCGCGAAGGACCAAGTGAAAAAGGACGTCGACAACTGGGTGAACGGTCTCCAGTAAGACACGCCTAATGATGACGCGGCTCGAGAACTGGGCCGCGTCATCGTTTTGAGCACAGCCTTCGCGGATTCGCCGATCACTCGACGCTGTGGCCTTGTGAACATGCGGAGCACCATCACCGAAGATCGATCTCGATTTGAGATGACATTCGTGGACGCAGGGGGACAGCGTCACAAAATTAGCATCCCCTTCACCATCGCCGCCGACCATTCCTGCTCTCGAGTCTGCGGCCGCGGATAGCAGATTGGAAGGTGGAGACCTGACCCGGCTTCCCCGCACATTCGCGGTCGGGCATGCCGTCGCTGAGCGCATGGTACTCGTTCGCTTCGACAGAGAACCCACTCACCGTCGGCATCAACCACGAGAGGATGCCCGTGCTGCTCTCAAACCGCGACTTCGAGACGTGGCTGTCGGGATCGACGGAAGAGGCGTTCAAGCTCGCGCGCAGCTACGCGGCTAACCGGATGCGGATCGTGCAGTCGGGGTCCGAACGAAGGGATCTGCTGGAGGCGGCCTGAGCAACGTCCTCGGCCCCACTGCTGTGCAGGGACCTTGCTGAACGTTCATTTGCCATCGATAGCCCGACGACGTAGTGAACTGATCGCGGCCCCCAAGATAAGGTCCACGCCTGATGCGCAAGACGGGTTTTGCCTTCCCAGCGTTCATGTTGATGCTCGTGCTTGCCTGCGCCACGACCGTCCTCAATGCGTCGCGCAGCTACTCGGCGACCTCGCAGAACTCAGAACTTTACGGCCAACTCAATCTTTTCGGGGGTGTCCTTGACGTCGTACGCAGCAAGTACGTTGAGAAGCCGGACGACACCATGCTGATCGAGAGCGCGCTCAACGGCATGCTTGCGGCGCTCGACCCTCACTCTGCGTACATGAACCCCAAAGCCTATCGCGATATGCAGACGCAAACTCGCGGCGAGTTCGGCGGTCTTGGCATCGAAGTCACGATGGAGAACAGCGTCGTCAAGGTGGTGTCACCCATCGACGATACGCCGGCGTCCAAGGCCGGCCTATTGGCCAATGACCTCATCACTCACATCGACAACGAGCAGATCGTCGGGCTCACGCTGGAGCAGGCGGTCGACAAGATGCGCGGCCCCGTCAACACGCCGATCACGCTGACGATTGTGCGCAAGGGCGTTGACGATCCCTTCGACGTCAAGGTGATGCGCGACATCATCCGCATAAACCCAGTGAAGGCGCACAATGAGGGCGACGTCGCCTACATCAAGGTGACAGCCTTCAACGAGCAGACCCATGCCAACCTGGTCAAGGCCATCGACGAGGCCAAGAAGACGATCGGCAGCAATCTCAAGGGCTACATCATCGATCTGCGCAACAACCCGGGCGGACTGCTCGATCAGGCGATCGCCGTATCCGACGATTTCCTGGAGGACGGCGCCATCGTGATCACCAAGGGTCGCAACGCGGAGGAGACACAGCGAGCGAATGCCCACCCGGGAGACGAGACCGACGGCAAGAAGGTCGTCGTACTCATCAACGGCGGATCGGCCTCAGCCTCGGAGATTGTCGCCGGCGCACTGCATGACCAAAAGCGCGCAACCGTCATCGGCACGCGCTCATTCGGCAAAGGCTCGGTGCAGACGATCATCCCGCTCGGCAGCAACGGTGCGATCCGGCTGACCACGGCGCGCTACTACACACCATCGGGTCGTTCGATCCAGGCCAAAGGCATCGATCCCGATATCGTCGTGGAGGAGGAGATTCCCGACGACTTGAAGGCCAAACTTGCCGCTTACAAGCCTTATGGCGAAGCAAACCTGCGCGGGCATCTCAAGAACCCCGACGATAAGACGACGCAAGCGGGCAAGGATCCCGAGGAAACTCCCGGCTCATCCGCCTACGTGCCCAAGGAACCGGAAAAGGACACGCAACTGCAGTATGCCTTGTCGTTCCTGCGGGGAACGGCGACCAACGCCAGGACGGCCGGCGATCCCGGGAAGGTGCCCGAGCCTGCAAAGGCGACCCCGAACTAAGAGTAACGGCGCGCCGGACGTGCACATTGTTGTCAAAGCCCCAGGCGAAGGGTTTGAACGCGCGCTGGAGCTTACGAGCGGGCAAAGCGCTAATGCTGATATACGTGCCGACGCGCGCGATAGTAGCGCCGCGGGTGAGCCAAGCCCTGGCAGAATGCACTGCGGGTTCCGCTATAGCACCCATACCGCTCCAGCAAATCGGCGTCGTACGCATTGGTCGGACCGCCGGCGAGTGCGTTCATGCGCGCATGCTCGACTTCGGCTGCTTCTCCTAACCCGCGGGCGGCCACGGTCCCCGGAGCTGTCAGCGCTAGCAATCCAACTGTTGCAATTATCAATCGACGCATCTCGCACCTCCTCGACTTCAAGGACCGCTCGCGGTTCGCCTCACGCCAGGTGCGCGTCTTCACTTTGACCCAGCCGCAGTTGACGCCGGCCAAGCTTCATGGGGGCCGCTGCCTCAAGTAGTTTGAGCCCATCATCGAAGCTTTCCGACATCTTGAGACGATCATCTCCGGTTTTGGATAGCAGGCCGGCGAGACGCTCCTTGCGCTCCTCGAGGGGAAGCGCCCTGAGGTCCTCCTCGTCGAGCCCAAGCAGATCGAAACACCATACGCAAACTCCAGAAGCCCGACGGCGACGCAGCGTGTAGAAATCCGGCTTTCCTGTTTCATCGCAGGCGACAATCTCGCCATCGATGATGGCGTCGGTAACCGGCAACGCCGCCGTCGCCGCAGCGACAGTCGGGAACCGATCGGTGAAGTCCTTCCCGTTGCGCGAGAACAGCCGGGCATCGTTGCCGCTTTTCTGCAGCTGAATACGGAAGCCGTCGAGTTTGATTTCGTGCAGCCACTCGGTGCCCGAGGGCGGGGCAGCCGCAACTTCGGGCTGGCGATTGGAAGGAAGGTGATGCGCGGCACGTGAGGTCAGCCAGCGTGTCCTTGTTCAGCAGGATAGGCGGATCAAATCGGGTCTCCGGCATTACGCTCTCACTGATCTCCTGTGCGCCACTGCACCCTAGGTCGGCTTTTTTGGAAACACTCTAGCCTTCAGTCGCTCCCGAACGGTCTCCGAGGCGCCGGCGTAGCTGTTCGTGAAGCGCCTCATCGGCCACACGATCGCACTCACCAGATCGCATGCCTCCGAAGGCATCCGGTCATGGTAGGCGCTGACGTTCGTCGCGAGCCGCTGCAATCTATCATCGGTCTCGATGCCAGAGACGTAGCGATCAAGACCCTCGATGAACTGCTGTCGTGCATCGTACTGGTTCATCTCCGCCTCCCTACCAGGGGAACTTGACCGAAGTGCCGACCATGACCACGAGGGCGAGCACCAGCAGGTACATCGGCGACAGGAACGACCGATCCATCACGGCTAGAATCAAGGACAAGGCAATCAGGACGAGTATGACGATGAGCCAAGGGTTCATGTTCACTGTAAGCCTCCCAATGTGAGTTTTACTTCCTCTTGCCAGCGGGCTTGCCGCTGCGCTCGACGTGGTCCTCGAGCACGAGCTCGATGTACGTCGCCAGCGGACGACGATCTGCGGCGGCGAGTTCGCCGAGAGCCTGTTCTAGACTCGGGCGGAACCGCAGCCCCACTGGCTCGGACTTCTTTTCAATAGGCTTTGGCATGTTTGCTAGTCGCCGCTCGTCGACAACAGGCAGCAACGAGCCCTAGCCGGCCAATGTCAACCGGCGCTCCGTCAGCCATGCACATGAAACAAAGGATCCGCCCAGGTTTTCCCCAGCGGGCCAATTTGTTGCCATCGCTCTGTGCCGAGATCGGCCAACACACAAAAAAGGGGGCACAAGATGGGACGGATCGCGGCCTGCGTGACGACGTGTATTGGGCTCGCACTTATGCCGGTGGCAGCCATCGGCGAGGAAAGGGGCCCGCCAGCCCCGCCTGCGACCGCCCCATTGAACTCCGCCGATGGCATCACGCTCGATGCCCACCAGAAGGACATCGTCGACAAGGTCAGCAGCTATTTCAGCGGGGTCCACACGTTGCAGGGAAGCTTCCTGCAGACGAGTTCTGACAACCGCCGCATGAATGGCAAGTTCTACCTTTCCAGGCCGGGGCGCTTCCGCTTTGATTACGCGCGCCCGTCGAGGCAGATCGTCATCTCCGATGGCCAGTATCTTGCGGTTGAGGATCTCGACCTCAACACCGAGGATCGAGTCGAACTGGATCAGACCCCGTTTCGGCTCTTGCTGCAAAGCGATGTCGATCTCATCCGCGATGCCCAGATCATGGAGGTCCAGCAGTCGGACGACCTCATCGTGGTCGCGCTGCAGGACAAGGACCCGAATGCAGGGGGACAAATCAAGCTCTTCCTAGCGACCAAGCCCGAACTGCAGCTCAAGGCATGGGTGACGAAGGACGCCGAGGGCATCGACACCCGGGTCGAAATCTCGGACCTCGCCGAAGCCGCCCAATTTGACGCCGAAATGTTCAAGATCACCCCTCCTGGGTGGGTCGAGTGATGGACGCCGGCACGGTCAACGCTCGTTATCTACCTCGCGGGCCTCGGCCGCGCACCGGCGATCCCGCTTCTGGATCCTTGGCTGTGGCGGTTCCCGCAAATCCACAATCCGGTTACGGTGACAATAGGGCGCCCGAGCTTAGGCTGCATAAATGCCCATTCGCTTTAGGCCATCTGGACCACGCCTGATAGGTCGCGAGATTGCGGCGGCGATCCTCAAGCATCGCCGAAGCCATCGCCATCGGCCAGAATGCCGGCACGCTCAGTAACGATTGATCGGCGGATTTTACGTATGGCGTTTCTGGCATGACTGATCCTCATGCTCCTGGGGCGAATGAACGAAAACCGACGCTGCGACTAGCCAGAGCCTCATTTTTCCGAAGTGCGACCCGGGATGACAATGACACCGGTCTGGCTGACATGTCAGAAAATGGTGATTTGGACGCGGCTGCCATCCCTCAGCCGATTCTGAGCCTGTGGGTCTGCTCTTCGGCGCCCCATCCAACGTGTTCGCTATCGCCTCTCCATGCTCATGCGGGTCCTCCGTGCCTCCGTCCGGAGCTTGCACGCATCATCGATTTCTTGCTGTCCCGTCGTCCTTGGTCAGGCGCCATGTATGGCGGGCAATCATCAGATCTTCGTCCGTCGGAATGATCCACGCCGAGGCCCCGCTGCCGGTTGTCGTGATTCTAGGTCCGCCAGCGGTGTTCGCCGCTTCATGGAAGTGGATACCGAGCCATGCGGCTTGCACACACACTCGGCGCCGAATTTCGGGGGCGTTCTCGCCGATGCCAGCGGTGAAGACCAGCGCGTCCAGCCCGCCTAGGGCAGCGGCGAGCGATCCCAACTCTCGACTGATCCGGTAGACAAGCAGGGCGACGGCATCGGCTGCGTGCGGGTCGATGCTTGCCAGCAGGATACGCATATCATCGCTGATGCCGGAGACACCGAAGAGCCCGGACTCGTTATAGAGAAGATCGGTAACCTCAGCCGTCGTCATACCCTTCTCCTGCATTAGGTAGAGAACGACACCCGGATCGAGGTTGCCGCAGCGGCGGCTCATCGGCAGACCATCGAGTGCTGTGAAGCCCATGGTCGTTGCCACGCTCTTGCGCCGGTGCATCGCGCACATGCTGGCACCGCTACCGAGGTGGGCGACAACGACGCGACCGTCGGCTTCTGTCGGGCCAAGGATGTCCGGAAGGACGCTCGCGATGTATTCATAGGAGAGCCCATGAAACCCGTACCGCCGGATCCCCTCGGCGGCGAGCCGGCGCGGCAGCGCGAAGGCGGCGGCGACTTCGGGCTGAGTATGATGGAATGCGGTGTCGAAGCACGCGATTTGCGGGAGCGCGGGATGAAGCTTCGAGAGGGCCGCGATGGCGGCAAGGTTATGGGGTTGATGGAGCGGTGCCAGCGGAATGAGGCGGCGTAGCGCGGCGGTCACCGACGCGTCGATACGAACCGGCGCAGTATAGAGTGATCCGCCGTGCACCACTCGATGTCCGGCCGCGACCAGTCGATCCTGAAAGTGGGATTCCAGCCAGCTTAGAAGCGCGGCGAGCGCATCCTCATGAGTGGTCCCTTCTGCCAGATACTCATCGACCAGTGACGCTCCGGTGCGATTTTTCGCTGTGAAATGCACGCGGTGCCCGATGCCTTCGCACTCGCCATCGCATATGAGGCCCTTCCGGTCCGGTCGCACATGTCCTTCAAAGAGCGAGAACTTGATGCTCGACGAACCAGCGTTCAGGACGAGGATGGCGTCACTCACGACTTCGCCCCCGCCTTGCGGCGTGCCAGGAGCAATGCGATCGCGCAGGAGCCGAGCCTTGCGAGCGTCTTGTCGGCGCGGCTCGTCAAAATGATCGGCACGCGCGCGCCGAGCACGATGCCGGCGACCTCCGCCTCCGCGAGGTACTCGAGCTGCTTTGCCAGCATGTTGCCGGCCTCGAGGTCCGGCACCACGAAGATGTCAGCACGGCCGGCAACCGGCGAGATGATCCCTTTCGTCTTGGCTGCCTCCTGCGAGACTGCATTGTCGAAGGCGAGCGGACCGTCGAGGACGCCGCCGGTAATTTGGCGGCGATCAGCCATCTTGCAAAGTGCCGCCGCATCGAGGGTGGACCTGATCTTCTCCGTGACGATCTCGACCGCAGAGAGGATCGCCACGCGCGGTTCCGCGATGCCCAGGACGTGCGCGAGGTCAATCGCGTTCTGGATGATGTCGCATTTATCCGCCAGCGTGGGGTAGATGTTGATCGCGGCGTCAGTGATGAAGAGCAGCCTCGGGTAGCCTGGCGCGTCAATCGCAAATACGTGGCTTATGCGCCGGGCGGTGCGCAAGCCGCGATCCTTACCAACCACTGCATGCATAAGCTCATCCGTATGGAGCGCACCTTTCATCAGCGCTTCGACCTTGCCGGCGCGGGCCATGGCGACGGCTTGCGCCGCCGCAGCAGCGCTGTGCTCCGTCGGAACGATCTCGTAAGGTGCCAGATCGAGTTGAGCCTGCGCTGCAGCGGCGCGGATCTTGGGCTCAGGACCAACCAGCACCGGCACGATAAGTTTGGCGAGCGCCGCTTCCACGGCACCGAGCAGAGATGGAGTGTCGACCGGGTGGACAACCGCTGTACGGATTGGGTCGAGGCCGTGGGTCATCTCGATCAGACGTTCATAGCGTCGGCCTTTCTGTCGTAGCTCGACTTCCGGGAGAACGACGCGCGGTCGCGAGATTTTTTCGATTGGCGCAATAACCTCTGCGGTACCGGTGATCACCTCTTCACCAAGCTGGTTCGATGCGCGGCAGTCGAAGATAACTCTGTGGGTCTCTTCGACCTTATTCAGCACCTTCACCGTGACGGTGATCGTATCGCCGAGGCCTACAGGTCGATGGAAATGCAGCGACTGATCGACGTAAATCGTCCCCGGACCGGGTAATTGGGTTCCCAGCACCGTGGAGATCAGCGACCCGCCCCACATGCCGTGCGCCACCACCTTGTGGAACATGTCGCTCTTCGCAAAGGCTTCGTCCACATGCGTCGGATTGATGTCGCCCGACATGATCGCGAATACCTCGATGTCTTTGTAGGTCAGCGTTCGGACAAGACTTGCCGTGTCTCCCGGCGCAAGCTCGCCAAATGTCTTGTTTTCGATCCGCTCCATTCAGGTCCTCGGAACTCGCTCGTTAGCCTACGATGTGATAGCCGGCGTCGACATATTCGATGTTGCCGGTGAGCGCGGCTGCGCCGTCGCTGACCAGGAACGCCGCAACGTTACCGACGTCCTCAATGCTCACAAGCCGATGCTCGGGCGTGCGAGAGCGCACCCGCTCCAGAAGCTCGTCGAAGCGCTCGATGCCAGATGCCGCGCGCGTCTTGAGCGGACCCGGCGAAAGCGCATGGACCCGGATGCGCTTCGGTCCGAGCTCGGCCGCCATGTATCGGACGCTGCTCTCAAGCGCGGCCTTCACCGGCCCCATGAGATTGTAATCCTCGACGACTTTTTCCGAACCGTAGAAAGTAATCGTCAACAGGCACCCACCGTCCGTCATGAGAGGCTCTGCCAGCCGGGCCATTCGAATGAATGAGTGGCACGACACATCCATCGCCATTGCGAATCCGGCTTGAGAGCAATCGGTGATCCGGCTGTGCAGATCTTCCTTGGGCGCGTAGGCGATGGAATGGAGCAGGAAGTCGAGGCGGCCCCATTGATCGCGGATATGCGAGAACGCTGCCTCGAGTTGACCCGGCTCGCGCACATCGCAGGGAACAATGATCCGACTTTCGAGCTGCTCGGCGAGCGGGCGTACGAACGGTTCTGCCTGCGCATTCAGATAGGTAACGGCGAGCTCCGCACCGGCGCCGCGGAGCACCTCGGCGCAGCCATAGGCTATGCTGTCCCGATTAGCGATGCCGACGATCAAGCCCTTCTTGCCATGGAGCGACACATTTCCCTCTGTGCCTGAATGGTTGAAGGCGTCACGCTCGTGAGGAACGCGCGCGGCCAGCGCCCGTCTAATCGAGTAAGGAAGCCAGACTCCCACACCACAAAATTACTGCAACAGGCATGGGTGACGACGTCAACAGAAGCATCACGCTCGATGTAGGATTATTCTCAATCGTTGGACCAGGGTGAGGCGTTGATCGAGATCAAGCGGTGCGTGAACATTGTGCCATCCATTGTTCACGTTGCCTGGGATCCCACGCGCCTCTGGGCTTAGGAATGCGGTCGGTTGTTGTCTGACCGGCTCCCCCTCTCGCCAGCGGCAAGTTCGATGATTTCCTCCGAGATCTCCTCCGGCCGTACGAGCCGCTGCGCTTGGCATATCGCCGTTCCTAACGCACGACTTCGAGCAATAACGCGATTCCTTGTCCTCCGCCGATGCATAGCGTCAGCGCTCCGCGCGTGACCCCATCGCGCTTCATCGAATAGAGCAAGCGTGTTGTAAGGACGGCTCCAGTTGCACCGATCGGATGCCCGTGAGCAATGGCGCCGCCTTCCACGTTTACGATGTCCTCAGGCAGACCCAGCTCCTGCGTCACCGCGATGGCGATTGTGGCGAAGGCCTCGTTGATTTCGATGCGTTCGATGTCACTGATCTTCCAGTTTGCGCGCTCAAGTGCCTGTCGAACCGCTGGAATTGGACCAAGGCCGAACATGCCAGGATCGACTGCGCCGATGCCATAGGACACGAGCCGCGCCATTGGCTCAAGCCCGGACTGTTCCGCCCAGCTGCGTTCCGCGACAATCATCGCCGAGGCGCCGCTGTTTATCCCCGGCGCATTGCCCGCGGTAATCGTCCCGTCCTTGCAAAAAGTCGGATGCAACTTAGCGAGGCTTTCGAGCGTGGTGTCGGGCCGATTGTGCTCGTCCTTGTCGAAGATTGTCGGGCCCTTGCGGTCGCGCAGTTCGGCCGGCGTGATCTCGTCCTTGAACTTTCCTGCCGCCTGCGCTGCCGAAAAGCGCTGCTGCGACCGCTCGGCCCAACGGTCCTGCGCCTCACGCGTAATCTGGCGGGATTTGGCCAAGTCCTCTGTATGCCAGCCAGAGTGCTCGCCCGAGAATGCATCGTTGAGGCCATCCCGCAACATGCTGTCGTAGATCTGAGCGTCGCCCAGCCGATAGCCCCATCGCCCGCCGCCTACGAGGTAGGGCGCCATATCCATGTTCTCCATCCCGCCGGCCACCGCACCGTCCAGCATCCCGAGCATGATCTCCTGCGTAGCAGAGACGATAGCTTGGGCGCCGGAGCCGGACACGCGGTTTACCGTCATCGCTGGAACATCGACAGGGATCCCGCCATGAACGGCTGATTGGCGCGCCGGGTTCATCTTGTTGCCTGCTTGGATCACGTTCCCCAGCACGACGCTGCTCACTTTCGAGCCGTCGAGTTTGGAACGGTCCAGAACGGCACGGACGACCGTAGCGCCCAGTTCGATCGCGGGCACTGACTTCAGGCAACCGCCAAAAGTTCCAATTGCGGTTCGAACAGGGTTGCACAGAATGACCTCACGCTGATGCATGCTCTTCACTCCGGGTCAAGGAGACGTCGAACCAAGCAGCCAAAATGCCGGATCACTTTGCATGACGCCACCGTGCAGCGCCGACAGTCAGACGACCCTGCTGATCACAAACGCAGGCCGCCATCGATCTCAAGAATCCGACCGTTATAGTAATCGTTCTGCAAGATGTAGAGCGCCGTATTCCCGATCTCTTCGGGCTCCCCAAGTCGTCTTAACGGAATAGTCGAAATGATCTTGTCTCGGATCTCTGGTTTTATGTTGGCTACCATTCGCGTATTGCAAAATCCTGGGGCAATGCCGGCAACGCGGATGTTGTAGCGCGAGAGTTCCTTGGCCCAGGTCACGGTCATGGCGGCAACTCCCGCCTTGGCGGCAGCATAGTTGGTTTGCCCGACGTTGCCGGCGCGAGAAATGCTGGAAATATTGATGATCACCCCGCCGCGTCCGCCTTGGATCATGTGGACGGCTGCCTCACGTCCGCAGAGAAAGACCCCGATCAGGTCGACGGCGATGACCTTGTTGAAGTCGGCCAGAGACATCTTCTTTTGGACCGTGCCGTTTTCGACCTTAACCAGCAATGCATCGCTGTTGGTTCCTGCATTGTTGATGAGACCATCGACACTCCCCAAGTCTTTATGAATGCTTTCGAACAGAGTCTCGACCCCCGACTCGTCCGTCACGTCGACCGGGTAATCTCTAACTTCGCTGCCAGCATTCGAGCAAAGCCGCACCGTGTCCTGGAGCTTGGCATGATCCAGGTCGACGAGTGCGATCTTGGCACCCTGGCGCGCTACAACCTCTGCCATTTTTTGACCCAGCCCCTGCGCAGCACCTGTGATCACGATTGCCTTGCCTCTCAGATCCATTTTTGAAACTCCAAGCTCGATTTAAGTTTTTGGCCCCCATGCTTATCTGCTTGGGATGGCGGCCGTCATCGCAGTGTGGTCAGTGATTGTTCGCGGATCGACTTCTTGATGGCACCGCGGGCGGTTGCCGGTCACCTCTTGAATGTTCTCCGAGCCCTCACGTTTCCGTTGAGCAACGGCATTGGCCGCGCCTTACGCGCGGCTTGCGGTCTCGCCGCGAGCGGATTCTGCTCTCGAAATCGGACTCGGGATTGATTCAGGTCAGGGCCCGGCCATGCGCAAATTTCCTAGATTGAAAGTGCAGTAGACAAGCGAGTGCGCTGCGCCGGTGCGATCGTCGACTTGCGGGGCCACTCTTCAACTTACAGGAGACGAGCTATGAATTGGGATCGAGTACAAGGCGATTGGAAGCAGTTCACCGGCAAGGTGAAAGAGAAGTGGGGTAAGCTCACCGACGATGACCTGACAGTGATCAACGGTAACCGCGAGCAGCTCGAAGGAAAAATCCAAGCGCGCTACGGCCAGGCCAAGGATCAGACGAAAAAGGATATCGACGCCTGGCTGAATAGTCTGGGGATGTAGGTCCTTGGCACCGGCCAAGTGGCCGTCATCGCGAGCCGCGGCCTACGAAAAGTCGTTGAGCTTGTAGTCCTTTTTCATCCTGCTCGCGGAAAAGCCGCCTTGGAGCATCAGGCGTTTGTCTGCGAGGCAGGCGTCAAACAGTGCATTGTCTAAAGCGGGTGATAGTCCCGCGGCCCGACAGCGTTCGACAATCGTTTCCTGCGCTAGTCGGTACGCGCGCAGGTAATCGCAGTAATGGTGCGCTTTGACCCGGTATCCTAATTTCTTAAGCGCACCGCGCACGCGAGCATCGTACGGCACGAACCTCTCGGGTCGGAGCATGAAGGCGAACTTCGAAATCAGAGATGTGGGGCGCCCTGGCAGGATGCCATCGGTTTTAACCTGAGAGCTGAGCTGCTCTACGGTTTCGCAACTCGCCGACGGTTCCAACAGCTTGCCGCGCGCCGTGTGGTTCAGGAAATCTCTGATCGCTTCTCGACGGCCACTTCCCACAGTGCGGGCAAGAATCCAGCGGCTGAGCCAGCTCTTCAGTAAGGCCAAATCCACAGGCTGATGCTGGATCTTTTCGGCAGTTTGCCCTTCGTTGCCAAACCACGTAGCGATCGCCGCCCGGGCGGCAATAGCGTCTTGTTCCTCCGATGAGTATTGTTCGAACATGTGCGCTGACTGCTGAACCTTCCCATTCGTTAAAACGATCAGCGAGGGAGAAGGCGTGTAAGAACCTCGACCAGGTCGGCATACTTGAAAGGCTTCCGTAGGACTGCGCGATCGCGGAACCCGTCCCACATCACTCTATTACCAGTTGTGACGACGAACGGCACGCCCCATTGCGTTCAACGAACTCGCGAGGAGCAGCCTGTAGAGAAGGAGCATGAGCAGCCCAACGACGATGAGTTCTATTGCTAGGCTGTTGAGACTGCGTTCACTGCGACGAGCTCGGCATCGGGCGGGACTGAGTCTATGCGAAAGGGTCGCGTGAATTCCTCGCCAAACTCCTATTCCGCATCGAATATCTCCTGCAGGCGCCGGAGATGTTCGCTGGTGAATACGCGCTCACTATTCGGCATCACGCCTTTACTCACGAATGCGGTGGAACATTCAATCAGCGGATGGCAGCTGACATGGGGGACACGGACCCGCGTCATACATCTCGCTATACGCGGACGGCCACCCGATTAGAGGCGCTGTCCAACCGCGCTCGCAAGCGTGCAATTTTGGCCAAGGAGCCCTTCTAATATTTGAAGAGCAGCCCTCAGGGCGCAGCTTGCGCCGCTTTGGATGCGGCCTCAGAGCGGGCCCAGAGGTGGATCCCGACGGCAAGCACCACCAGCAGCAGCGACGTGTTGCGCCCGAGCATGCGCAGGACGCTGACGGCCGTGCCGTTGGCGCTCAGCAGCGCCAACGGATCAGTTTGGAGAAGAGCGGCGATGCTGAGGGGCCGCTCCGTCTCCTTTTGCGCAGCTGCATACTCCTCCTCTTTCCTAATTTCTCTGCCAAGGAAAAAGGCGGCCGCGAGCAAGGATGCCGCAAAATAGAGGAGGGCAATGACGAGGCAGCCAAGAGCGGCTCCCCACATCTCGATGAGCTTGATGGTCAATGCCGTGGTGGCAAAGCCTAAGGCGATCAGGAACGGAACGGCCACCACGCTGCGCCCAAAGAGCGTCTCGACAGAAGTCATCAGGGCGTGCTTGGCGCGCTCAAGAAGAGGTTCTAACATCGGTCAAGTCCCATCGAGGGCCTTAAGACTTCCAGATCGCGCCGATGACAAAAGCGACGGCGGCCGCCATGGCGAGCGTCGTCAGCGGCTTCTCCCGCATCGACTTCTCGAGCGCATCTTTCATGTTGTTGGCCACGGCCTGAACGTTTTCACTCACTTCCCGTCCCTGATCAGCAACCGAGTGAGCTGCCTCTCGGAGCTCGCTTTTGTCCTTCTCGACCTCACTGCGGGCTTTATCCTTCAAATGCTGAACGGTCGACTTGCCATAAGTTGGCTCGTGCGAGCCTGTGGACTGAACCATTGAGAAATCTCCTGCCACGTATGTAGGACGTGCTGGTAAGGCCAGACATCAATCCTTACCAGTAAGACATGATGGTCCGTTGATCTAGATCAACGCGTTGAGACCTGACCTCTCTGCTTGGCGGCACGACTATGTCTGTTCTCGGGGACTTCGGAAGAGCAAAAATTCAGATGGAGCACATATAAGTGTCGAACGGACCGACTCTCCAGCCAACGCTCTTGGATGATCGCAGTCTCAACAATCTCGCCAGAGGGCTGGTGATCGTTGGGCTACTGATACTCTTCCTTACTGTCGGCCGCGAATTTCTTGAACCTCTTGTCATCGCTGCTCTGCTTAGCTTTATCCTCGCACCGGTCATCCGCTTCCTGCGGGGGGTAGGTATTTGGCGCACGCCCGCCGTGATCATCACGGTCTTAGCTGCCTTGGGTATCCTCGCCGGTCTTGGATCGACGCTTGCGGTTCAGATAGCGCAACTGGCGCAAGAGGTTCCCCAATACGAGAACACACTTAGTAACAAAGCGAGGCAGTTGGGTGGCGCCCCCCTCATCTCCAGCGCTCTTGAGAGAGCAACGGGGAAATTGCGTGAACTCGGCGAGCAAATCGGCGAAGGCGAGCCGAATACGGCCGGGGCTAACGCTATCCCCCGCACCAAGCCTCTATTGGTCGAGATCCAGCAGCCGGAGCCGAAGGGCCTCGACTTGCTAGCCAACCTCGTCCGCCCGCTCTTGTCTCCATTAGCGACGACCGGCCTAATCGTTCTCTTTCTTGTTTTTATTCTCTTGCGGCGGGAAGATTTGCGGGACCGCTTTCTCAAACTGGCCGGCGCCGGAGACCTCCAACGCACCACAGCTGCATTGGACGATGCGGGACAGCGGCTGAGCCGTTTTTTCCTGATGCAGACGGTGCTCAATGCCGGCTTTGGCGTCGTGATCGCGGTAGGTTTGGCGGTGATCGGCGTTCCTCATGCCACCTTGTGGGGGATTCTCGCCGGTTTCATGCGCTTCGTTCCTTTTATAGGATCGTTCATCGCAGCATTTTTTCCCGTCGTGCTTGCCGCAGCAGCTGATCCGGGATGGAGCACGGTGCTCTTAACTGTCGGCCTGTTTCTTGTTGCGGAGCCTATCGCGGGGCAGATCATTGAGCCCGTACTCTATGGACACCACACGGGCCTTTCCCCAGTTGCTATCATCGTCGCTACTCTCTTCTGGGCGCTCGTGTGGGGGCCGATAGGTCTGCTGCTTGCCACTCCACTCACGGTTTGCCTCGTCGTGCTCGGCAAGCACATCGATGCCTTGAATTTCATAGACGTGCTCTTGGGTGATGAGCCGGCGCTGGAAATAGAGCAACGATTCTATCAACGGCTTCTTGCCGCTGACGCGACGGAGGCCAGCGATCTGTCTGAGCAGCAGCTGAAAAAATCAGCCCTCTCGGACTACTACGACGCCGTTCCAATGAAAGCGCTGATACTTGCCCAGCACGACGCAGCGCAGGGCAAACTTTCGCAAGAGAAACAGCTCCAGATACGCGACACCGTGGAGGACGTGGTCGACGCTATGAAGGAATATAGCGATAATCCGCCAATTGAAAAAACAGTGCCGGCTGACGACGCTGCCTCCGACGTATCAGCTCCTAGCAAGTCGGCTCAACCGGTTCCGGCCCCCGATGCATTAGTGGGGGAACCGCTCCCAACTGTAACGATGGAGACGTTGTCACCATCCTGGCAGGTGACCTACCCGATTTTATGCATCGCGAGTCGCAGTGCGTTAGACCAGGCAGCCGCAGTGATGCTCGCGCAAATTCTCGACAAGCATGGGATGGCAGCGCGGGTACAGCCGTTTATCGACGTTTCATCCGCAAAGAGTTTTAAGGTGGATGCCCTAGACGCTCGTATTGTTTGCCTCTCGTACTTCGGGGCCGCATCTTCTCCCGTGCATGTACGCTATCTCATTCGCCGATTGCGCCGAGTGATGCCCGCGGCACAATTTCTCGCGTGCTTCTGGATGCTAAATCCTGACTCTTCTAAGCTCGAAGAGTGGCGGCTGGCAGTGGGCGCGGATCTGGTCGCGTCTTCACTGGTAAGCGCTGCTCGCATTTGCTTGACGGCGGCTGTAGGGGATGCGGCGCATCGCACAGATGACGAAACTTCGATTGTGCCCGCTCACTGATTTAGCCGGGATCTCCAAATTCCACGCTGGGCGGACAGCTAGCTGCCCTCGCTACTTTTCGTACTCGTCTGGTGCATTAACCACGCATTGCATTCACGACAGAGCTCACTTGCGTCTGGCAAAGGCAGACCCCAAGGCAACCGGAGTTTGCTCGCAAATGCAAGATCTAGCTCGATGACCGTTGATTGTCAGAGCCGGCCAGACCAATCGTCGACTTCTTTCTTCACCCGATCCTTGGCATAGCCATACCGTTCCTGGATTTTCCCTTCGAGCTGGTCGCGCTTGCCATCAATAGCTGTAAGATCGTCGTCGGTGAGCTTGCGCGCACTCGCCGAGTGATGTTCGGCATCGTGCTTGGCGCTATGGCGTGAACCGCAGTCTTGACAAATCCAGCTCTTGACCTGGCGCCGTTTCGCATCCGGCGTGACCGCAATCTTCGCCTGAGTCGCCATCGCCCTCTTTCTTAAATTCGTGCAACGCTACTGGGCCGCCGCTCTCTTGCACGAGAGCTGCCGCCGCCATGAAAAGCTGATGCTCAGGATTGTTCCGGCAGTAGTGCTCAATGAAGACTTCGACTTCGTCAGTGTCCTCAGGTTGTCCCTGCCCTTCGCTGCGGTAATTGCTGCCGGTTACAAAGCCTAGGATCCACTCAAGCTGACCTTCGTGTTTTTCCGGGTCCGACCAGTCTTGCAGCCATGCGCTACACGCCTGATTTGGCTGCCCTGCCGGGCTGAGGCTTGTCGCTGTATCGCCTTCAGTGTTGATAGTCGTTTGCCACATGGCAGGCGCCCACTGAGTGCCGTCTAGCCCTTTCGGCGGAAAAAAGCTAACCACAAGAATGAGCCCTGCGCCCAAAATCATCGCATACGGAATGAAGGTATGTATGTGCGTGAACTTCATATCCGCTCCTCGAATGCGAGTGGAATCTTGGCTGATTCGCAGCGGCTGGGACTTGCGCTGGATCAAATCGTGATTGCGCCACTGAACGACACCTTGCAGTGCGACTGCGTGGTCAACCGACGCGGCCGCATCAGAGCAGATAATTGGATGCGGGCGTGTCCGTCGCGCTCGTAGATTGGCCCATTCTCGGCGGCGGTCTTCGAGGCGACTAGCGCAAGTGCCGCAGCTCAGTTTGATCAAGGTCAAGTGCCGCTTGTAACGCAGGTATAAGTTTTGTTTAGTGCGCAACCGATCGGTTCGCCGAGCACGCGCTAGGGGCTGATTTCGACGGGATGAGCCCTGGCCACTCCACCCTCAACCCCCGAGTGGGGGAGTTGGCTGAAATACTGACCAGGGCGACACCTGAGCATGGGTGTTGCCCTTTTTCTTTCTCACACCTCTGGCTTGAACACCGCGAGCTCGCACTCCGAACCAAGGACGGCTGCTCAATGGCTCAAGCGGAGTGCCGTAGGCGTTTTGGGGAATGGCAGAATGGTCGCGCTGTTTCGAGTGAGATAGAAGCTGCGCAGGCTCAGTTGCGCCCGGGCAGCCCTGATGTGCTCGGTGAAAGGGAGCAGGTCGTCATACGCCACGGCCTTCTGGCGGCGGCAGATTACGACCGTCCCGAAGGAGCGTAAAGCGGTGGCGGTGGTATGAGAGCTTGTCCATACGCAAACGCTATATGGCCCGTCTGTACCAAGCCAGTGCGTTACTGTGACAGTGCCCGGCGCCCTCGTACGTTCAGTCCGAGTTCCTTTTTATTCCTTCGCGCTTACCTGCGGCTCGTCCTTAAGCTCGCCGGTCGAAGTTGATTGCCCCAGATCCTCGTCCGGCCCCGCTACTTTGCGGGTCAATTCGGAGCTTTTCTCCGCAACTTTCTGCCCGACCTCGGATACCTTCTCTGACGCCTTCTGGATAAGTTCGGACGTCTTATCTGCGATCCTCTGTCCAACCTCGGATGCCTTGTCTGCGGCCTTTTGGATGAGATCCGGCCCCATATCGGCAATCTTCTTTCCGACCTCGGATGCTGTGCCCGTGGCTTTATGGCTGAGATCGGAGGCTTTCTCGACTGCCATCTCGGCAACCTTGGATGCTGTGTCGGCGGCCCGATGCCCGATCTCTGACGCCTTTTCCGCAGCCCTCGCTCCAAGAGCCGCAGCGGTGTCCTTCAACTGGTCAAGGGTTAATTGTCCTGGCGGTTTGAAAAGCGGTGCCTCTGCCAAGTACGGCTTGGAAAACTCGGCGACAATGCGGGGCTTACCGGCCGCCGCAACATCGATCGACAGGGAACTGAAGGGAATAGCGACAAGCTTCTTTTCGACTCCGAGAAAACTGCCGACTTCGCTTAGCACCGCGCTGATGTGGCCCCGTTTATCCATTATCAAGTCATCAATATTGCCGATTTTCTCGCTAGCTTCGCTCGTGATGAGCTGGCCGATCAGACATGAGACGAGCATGTCATCGCGTGCGAGAGCAGTGAGCATCGAAGCCTCCTAAGCCTACCCCGTCGAGCGCTGACAAGATCCCATGTCACCCTAGCACGCATCACGGAAATCGAAAAAAGAATGCACGCAAATTGGAGGCGATGCGTATCCGCGCATTGCGGGTGTTGCGTGACGCAAGGCCACAGGGAGCGACGGGACGCAGCACAAGGCTGTCGCGCGTAGGTGGCGTCTTACGGCGGGCGAAGGCTGTCGAACGCCTGCATGAGGCCATCGAGAAAGAAGCGCGGATAGCAGAATCCGCGCTGCCGATTAGAGCCGACTTTCCTATTGCTTCTGGTTCTCACCCGCTTGCGGCACGCTCTTTACCTCGGTCTCCTTGAGCGTCAGCACGAGGCCATCGGGCTTGACTTCTTAAATCTGCTCAGAAGTGATCCGGTAGCGTGTGGCACCGATGCCGAGGAAGCTACCCGTATCGATATAAAGCTCGGTGACCTTGTTGTCGGGATCGCGCGTGATCTCTGTGATCTCGCCGATCTTCTTGTTGTCGCTGCTGTAAACTGGTCTGCCGATCCAGTTATTTGCCTCGTCTGCTCTAACCATGAAGGTCGCGTTGCCAGGTATCTGCGCGGGGGTCTCGGCCTTGGTCAACGGAAGCGGGGCCAGCTTGGGCAACGGCAGCTCGGCAACAGTCTGCGTCGGGCTCGGGCCGGAGAGCAGGTACCAGGCAAGGGCGCCGATTGCTAAAATCCCAAGCGCCGGTAAGAGCCAGGACGGCGTGGTCGTGCTGGTCGATGGCGATCTGGGGTAAGCCGGTTCGGGCCGCGCCGTTGGGCCGGTAATGCGATCGAGGATCCCGGTTCCGCTGAGATAGTTGGCGAAACCGGCGGGTAGAGCGCGGGCGATGTTGTCTTTTTGTGAGGCAAGAAGGTTTGCGAGGCCCGTAGCATCGAGACCGCTCGTGCGCTGTTGTTGTCCCAGCACGCCCATCACGACCGGCCCAAGTAGACCCATAAGGCTCTTTGAACCCCCTTCGCCGACGCCGGCATACTGACCGACTGCGTTGGTGAGCGCAGACATGGTCGTGCCGCCGAGAAGAGATGTCAGGGTATTGGCGCCGGTATCAATAAGATCTTTCTGCCCAGAGCCGCCGATCATACTGGCCAAGCTCGTCAGCACCCCGGGCTGCTGCTGCTCTACAGCCCCATTTAGCGCCGCCGCACCTGCGGGTTTGGAGACAAGGGAAGTGAGCGCGGCCAGAAGCGCAGGCGTACCTGCCTGCAGCGCTTTCTCAACCTGCGCCCCATCGAGTCCGAGGCTCGAGGCGACGCGCGACACGGAATTGGAGCTGAGGACTTGAGTGATGTTGGAGACTAAATTCGTCGACATGGGACACTCCTACCGGTTGTCCCCCCACGCAGACAAAAAGCCCTCAATCTTCGAAATTGCAAATCGCTATGTTGAGGCCTCCTATCTATACTCCCTTTTCTTCCTAAGCGCGTTAATTCTCGGCGCGTTGATCTAGATCATCGACCGTCGAACACCAACGGCACGTATCGCGATGACAGTGCGAGTACCCATCAAAAGCCTCGTCCACAGTCCTTCGCCTCGCGACGCCGCCGAAGGATTGAGGCGCCAGACGGCTTGCTGCTCCTACCTACTCGCCTGGGTCACGTTCCGGTGCAACGACAAAAAAGACGCCGGTGGCTTTACAGAGCCATGACAGCCTAGCTCCCTCGTCGAGTGCACAGACGAATGTCCTCGCCGGGGAAGTCACGCTGCCCAACGGATCGCCGCGGCCGGAGTCGGTTGCAAACATCCGCCGACAACCCTGACGTCTTGGCTGAGGTCGTTTACGCGCCAGCAGCTACGCGTGCTTCAGATGTTGTGCCTGCGTATGAGCTTCACCACTTTGCTAATGTAGCAGGGCATAGAAGCTGAAGATTTCCCCACGTTGTCAGTCCCCCGCTATGCTGTTAATCCGTGTCATCCGTGGAGACGCAGCGATGGCCATGGAAGCGACCCGGCCAGCCTCACTTGAACACGAATTCAGCGCGGCCGAGATCGGCGCACTCGCTCATCTCTATCGCGGAGAAGTGTACCGCAGCACCATCTGGCGCACGCGCCTCGACAATACGACCAACTGGGCTGTGGTGACGACAGGCATCGCGCTCTCGGTAACCTTCTCGAACAGAGACGCCTCGCCACTGCCACTCGTGTTCGCCGGCATCCTCAGCATTGTGTTCCTGGTCTTCGAGGGGCGGCGCTATCGTTACTTCAACGTCTGGCGCGCGCGGGCTCGCTGGATGGAGACGCACTTCTACGCCCCCATGCTGCGCGGAGAGGGCGTGAGCCTTGATCATGGCTGGCCTCAGATTCTGGCACGGGATTACTGCGAGCCGCGCCATCACATTAGCCTTGCTCGCGCCGTCGGACGCCGACTGCGCCGCAACTACATATGGATCCTCGGAATTCAGGCGCTGGCCTACTACGGCAAAATCGCGGTTCACCCGACGCCAATTGCGAATTTGGGCGAGCTGATACAGCGCGCCTCAGTGGGCCCGATCCCCGGAGAATTGATGCTGCTCGGCAGCATCCTTTTTAACGGCGCCTGGATCACGTTCGCCGTCGTGACTCTTTACCTGGATCGCGCCAAACATGGTGGGAAGCCGATCCGCGTCGCGATGGGCTAGGCGGTACGAGGATCAAAGCGGATCTCCGGTGCCCTTAGAGCGACGCAACAGATCGAGCTGGTGCCGCCGTATGGTCGAGGATGGCGGCATCGGCTAGCCTCCTTCGATGCTGCCCGGAGGGTGGCGAACTCCGCCTGCTTCGAACGTCCGCTCAAACCACAAGAGAGATTCGCGTCAGCTCGACACGAACAGGATGGAGTGTTGCGAGTTCTCCAGCATCGCGGCCGCGATCTTGCCGAAATATAGCGTCTCGCCGGCGGGGCGGCCGACCCCCATCACGACCAGATCATAATGCCCGAGACGCGCCTGCCTCAGGATGGCATCCTCGGGTGCGATATCGAGACGCAAGGCCGTTCGGATCGGCGTGTCATAGCGCTCCGCCAGCTCGACGATGTCCTTGAGGATGGTTTCCTCGTGGCGCCGGCTCATGGTCGGCCGTTTCAGGCGGCGCTGTGCGGCACCGAGGCCGACCGTGCCCATGACATAAAGAGCCGTCACCGCGCCGGCGCCGGCACGCGCCAGAGTGAGTGCCACCTCGGCGCCCCGCCGCGAGACTTTGTTGCCGCGCACCGGCACCAGGATGTTCAGGCGGCGCTCCGGTGGTTTCTGCAAATGCGAGCCCCGCGCCACGGCAACCGCAAGGGTGCCCTCAAACCCGACGGCCATCCGGGCGATCTGCTCGTGGAAGCCGCCGTGGGTTCCCGTCGTCCTCTCGAAACCTAGCACCAGGAAATCGTATCCCTTTTGCGCCTCTTTGGTCACGACCCCCTCCAGCGCGAGAGACTCGACGCCCAAGGCCGCGTCCAGCCTCGGCGCCCTCGCGCCCAACCGAAGGACAGTCGTGGGGATTCCGCGCGACCGAGCAAGCATATCGGCAAGGTGCCAGGCAAGTTTGCCGTTCGCACTGTCGTCCACGGCGACAAGCAGGCGCTCGATATTGGTGAAAAATCCCGTCGCCTCGAATGCTTCGCGCTCGAGGCGGATGCGCTCGTCGCAACGCAACGGCAGTCGCGAGAAAGCCCAGCGCAAGGTCGGCGGCATCGCCATCGTGGTGACCACCGCCATGGCGACGATCATGCTGAAGAGATCCTGGCTGAGCGCCCCCATCGACAAACCGATCGACGCGACAATCACCTCGGTCGAGCCGCGGGCGTTCATGCCGCAACCAAGAGCCAGGGATTCCCGTGCGCTCATGCCGCCAAGAGCGCCCCCCAAGAACGCTCCGGCGAACTTGCCGACGCTCGCGATCAAAATCAGACCGATGGTCAATAAGAATAGATGCGAGTCTGCGAGGTGAGTCAGGTCGACGTGCAATCCGGCAAGCGAAAAGAAGATGGGCATGAACAGGGCAACGACGAGGCCTCGCAATTGTTCGTCGATGTGGCGGGTCAGGATCGGCAACTCGCCGACGAGAATCCCGGCCACGAACGCACCCAGCACGGTATGTACGCCAATCAGATGCGTGGTGAGCGCCATCGAGCCCATGACGACGAGAATTGCGGTGACCACCGGCACTTCGCTGACAAAATTGTCGTTGGTCCAGCGGATGATGCTGAACACGAGACGCCGACCTAGCGTAAAGCTCGCCGCAAGAAAGATTGCCGTTCCGAGCACGCTCTGACCCAAAGCGCGTGCGTCCACCTGTCCGTGAACCGCGAGGCCGGAGATGATCGCGACGATGATCCATCCGACCGTGTCGTCGATGATGGCCGAGGCGATCAGCGTCATCCCAACGTTTCGACGCATGAACCCCATCTCGCGCACGACCATTGCCACGATCTTCACCGAGGCAATCGACAATGCCGTACCGAGAAACAGCGAGGTGATGATCCGCTGGTCAGGTTTCGGCAGCATTGCGGCGGGCAACAGCTCGCCGAGCGCGAACCCGCAGGCGAAGGGCACCACGATCCCCGCGGCCGACGTGCTGATGGCAGCACGGCGCGCCTGTTTAACCAGTCTGAGGTCGGTCTCCATCCCGGTCAGCAGCAACAGCATCAGGATGCCAAGCTGCGAGACGGCATCGAGCATGCTTTTCTGTTGCGGATTTGCGTCGAAGACCGCGTGTTGCGCCTCGGGCCAGATCGCGCCGAATACTGAAGGACCAAGCAGAATTCCAGCGATCAGCGGCCCCATGACGGCCGCTTGCCCGATCCGCTGCATCGCCTCGCCCATCAGGCGTCCGACCAGGAGCAGCAGAACGATCTGCGCGAGGAAAAGCGCCTCCGATGGAGTCTGCATTCGCGTCCTCCGCCGCGAGCGAGCGTTTTCAGTGCGTCATCAGCACCGGAATCGGAGCGTCACGCAAGCGGCGAAAGGAAAAGAGTGAGCGGACGACTAACGCTCACGAGAGCGGTCAACGGACTTTTTCGGCCCCTCCGAAATGGAGCTCCTGCTCGAGGCGGCGAAGGCCAAATCGGCATGGCGTCCGTGACCATGCCCAGCTGCTTGTCATGTACCCGTACGGGCTCGGGGTCTCTGAGGCGGTCGGAATGCGCCTCGACCAAGTCAACCTTAAGCAGGCCAGCATCTGGTTCGAGCGGGTCAAGAGAAACGAAGGCGAGCAGTTCGGTCTCCAGATCACTAACCTCGGCGGGAAATATCTGGTCCAGACGTCGTACGCGTAGCCGACCGATGCGGATTGCCGTAGAGATTCTGTCGCTGGTCCTGCAGACGGGGAATACAGGACGGAGGCTGGATATGCGACGGAGAGGAATAATAGGGACGGTCCTCGTCGCTGCCGTCCTCCTGATCCTGCTCCGACGCACCGGTAGCTTCCTGGTCGATTTGCTCTGGTTTTCGGCGGTCGGATATCTTGATGTTTTTTGGATAATCTTCGGCACGAAAGCTATCCTGTTCTCCGTCGTTTTTGCGTGCTCGACCGTCTTCCTTTGGGTGAACGGAACGCTGGCATTCAGGTTCGCCCGGCACCGCGGGCCTTGGCTTCCCGTAGCCTTCGACCGGCGATCCGCGACCGTCCGGACATTGCCCGCGACGTTGCCCGAGCTGCTGGCGTCCGTTCACCTCCCGTGGCGTCTTCTCATCGCTGTGGTCGCCGTTGTTCTTGGGATCTTGATGGCCGCGGGCGAGATCGAAAACTGGGACGCGGTCCTGCGGTTCATCCACCAGGTGCCGTACGGACAGCGCGATCCCCTCTTCGGCAAGGACATCGGCTTTTATCTCTTTTCGCTTCCCGCTTACATCGTGCTCAAGGACTGGATGCTGCTGACACTCGTTTTGAGCACCTTTGTCGCTGGCGCCGTGTATTGGGCGCACGGCGACATCATACTCGACGGCAGACGCCAGTGGATGTCATCCGCAGCCGCAGCTCACGGCTCCGTCCTCTTGGGTCTCTTCTTCGCGGTAATGGCCTGGTCCTTCGCCCTGGACCGCTTCTTGTTGCTCTACGGCGACAACGGCGTTGTTGTGGGAGCGGCCTACACCGACATCTATGTCGGGCTGCCCCTCCTTTGGGCGCTGGTCGGCTTCGCTTCCGCCGCTGCCCTTGCCTCATGGGCCAACTTGCGCGCACGGACCTACAAACTTCCTCTAGCCGCGGCGGTATTGATTATTGGAAGCTGGTTCCTCCTCACGGTGGCATTTCCAGCGGTATTCCGACGCGTCTACGTAAAACCGAATGAGCTGCAATTGGAGGCGCCTTACATTCAGCGGAGCATCACCCTAACCCAGGAGGCCTACAATCTACGACAGATAAGGGTCAAACCCTTCCCGGCAGAAGAGGGGCTCACCGCCCAGTCGCTCAAAGACAACCGCGCGACCATCGACAACATCCGGCTGTGGGACTGGCAGCCGCTGATTGATACCTACGCACAACTGCAGGAGATCCGGACCTACTACAGGTTCCACGATGTCGACGTCGATCGCTATGAACTCGACGGCTCATATCAGCAGGTGATGCTCTCGGCCCGCGAGCTGGAGTCCGCGCTCCTTCCGCCCAACGCGCAGACCTGGGTCAACCTCCACGTGCTCTTCACGCACGGCAATGGAGTGGTCATGTCCCCGGTCACCCGAAAGTCCACCGAAGGCTTGCCGATTTTCTACTTACAGGACATCCCTCCGGTCGCGTCCGGCGGCCCCGCCGTCCGCGAGCCGCGCATTTATTTCGGGCAGGGCGCCGATTCCTATGTGATCGTCAAGGGAAGCACGCCGGAGTTCGACTATCCTAAGGGAAAGGAAAACGTCTACTCGACATACGACGGCGTGGCCGGGGTTGCAGTTGGTGGGATCTCCCGCAGGACCCTATTCGCCTGGTATTTCGACGACCCGAACATACTGCTTAGCCGTTACATCACCGGTGAGAGCCGCATCCTGTTCCGTCGCAACGTCCAGGAGCTGGCGCGCACGATCGCCCCTGTGCTGCGCCTCGACCGGGACCCGTACATGGTGGTCAGCAATGGGCGCCTTTTCTGGCTACAGGATGCCTACACCACGAGCCGCTGGTTCCCCTACGCCCAGCCCGTGGCTGGGGGGACCAACTACATCCGCAACTCGGTCAAAGTCGTGATCGACGCCTACAACGGGACCGTAGAGTTCTACGTGGCAGATCCATCCGACGCCATCGTCAAGACCTACCAGCGCATATTCCCCGGCCTGTTCAAGCCCTTCGGGGCCATGCCGGCGGAGCTGCAAAAGCACATTCGCTACCCGGAGGATCTCTTCCACATCCAGGCGCAAGTCTATCGCGCCTATCACATGGACATTCCCGAAGTCTTCTATAACCGCGAAGATTTGTGGCAATTCCCTCGCCAGGCAACCGCCATCGAGGGCGTCGCCGACGATGCCGAGATGGCCCCCTACTATATCAACATGCGCTTGCCCGGGGAGACGCGCGCCGAGTTCTTCCTCATGCTCCCCATGCTGCCGAGCCGGCGACAGAATATGATTGCGTGGCTCGCGGCCCGATGTGACCCGCCCGACTACGGCAAGCTGATCGTCTACGAGTTCCCCAAAGACAAGCTCGTCTTCGGGCCCTCTCAGATCGAGGCGCGCATCAACCAGAACACCGAGATCTCCCAGCAGATTTCCCTCTGGAATCAGATGGGCTCGAGGGTGATCCGCGGGAATCTCCTGGTTGTTCCGATCGAGAACTCGCTCTTGTACGTGTCGCCCTTGTACCTCCGCGCGAAGACCGGCCAACTACCGGAGCTCAAGCGGGTGATCGCAGCCTACGGCGACCGTGTGGTCATGGATGATACTCTCCCCGCGGCACTGGCGGCGCTCTTCAAGGACGCCTCCCTGGGTTCCGTTCCTATGCCGGCGGCGGCGGGACCATCGCCAGCAGGTCCTGCCGACGGTCGAGCGCGCGAGGCGCTCAATCACTACGACCGCGCAATCGAGCGGTTGAGAGCCGGAGACTGGGGCGGCTTTGGCGCGGAACTCGATGCGCTGCGACCGCTCCTTGAGGAATTGAGCCAACGCCCAAGCGGTCATTAGCCGTGCAGCATCGCAACTGGCAAACGTTGCCAAGTTGTTTTCAGCTTTTCATGCAGCTTCCGGTTCACGGCGCGCCAGCGGCGACGCCTCAGCGCGGAAGGAGTTGTGGTAATCCGCGAACTCTACGATGGCACAAGATATCCATTTAGCCGGAAGTCCGTTTAGGCGCGACTCCGAGAATGGCCACCTCATCGAACTGGGGCGCTCGACCAAGGCGCTGTAAACTAACCCAACCGATTCGAGATGAGCACTAACCTCAAACGGAAAGGTGGTCTGTGATGGCGCACCGTGAACAGAGAAGCAATCGTGAGAAGAGGAAGCCCAAGAAGGATAAGACGAAGGCCGTTTCGGTGGCCTCTCCGTTTTCATCCGTTGAAGCCAAGGCAAAGGCTGATCAAAGCCGCTCAGGAAAAAAGTGAGGGCTGGCCTTAAAGGTTGCCGCGATCAAAGGCCCGGGGGACCGGAGCTGTACCCTGGCGGGATCATCGCGATGCGCGAGCGCTGGCGCTGAGCATCACTTTGTGGGCCGAGCAAATATCGTAGCGGTCCCGCCACCAGCGCGCGTAAAGGCTTGGCACTCAAACCTGATGCCGCTGGACTCTAGATCACCCTCCTCGTCCTTCGCAGCCAACGCGCGTTTTTGGCACTCGATTGCCCCGGCGCTAATCGCATCAGCAGAGACGCCTGTCAGGATGCTCCCGAGCTTTCCGATGAGCTCAAAATAGGATGGAGGGGGAAGGCCCTCTAGCCAATCTGCGCTAAGGGCTGGCGCCAACATGGGAGGCGCGGGGCAGAAGACTGAAAGCGCTTTCGCTTGGGGATGCTTCAGGTAGACGATATCAACTCCCTCGGCGAGCATCCTCTTGTCGAGCTGCAGGCCCGGCGTCTGCGCTATGAGATTTTCGACAATGCGGTCGCATTCGTCTGCCTTTACCGGAAAAGACACTGAGAGAAGCGCCATCACTATCAGCAAGCGAGCCATTGTCACATTCAAGGAACTTGCAAGCCAGGCGCGGCCCTAATCCTACTTGGTGCTCAAGCTTGACGCGAGCTACTCGGCTTATGCGACCGCAATCTTGCGCGGCTTGGCCTGCTCCGCTTTCGGCAGGGTCACGGTCAACACGCCGTCTTTCATATCGGCTCGAATCTTGTCCTGGTCGGTGCTGTTAGACAGGCTGAAGCTGCGGCGGAAGTTGCCGATGTTGTACTCAGTGTAAACTGGCACAAGGGCTTCGTATTTGCTAAAGTCGATGCGGCCCTCAACGGTGAGAACACCCTCTTCAATGTTGATCTCGACCTTTCCTTTGTCCACGCCCGGCATTTCCATGACAACTGTGAGCGCCTGATCGGTCTCATAGATGTCGGTCGTCGGTAAGAACATACGGGCAGGAGCCGTTGATTCCTCTTTTTTCTGGAGTTCGCGCTTTTCCTGAACTTGCAGCTCTTGTCCACTCACCATGACGTCCTCCTCCGGCACTAGGCAATCTTGATCGTGCGCGGCTTATCGCTCTCGGCGCGCGGAATGAAGAGCACCAGGATGCCGTCGCGATACTCAGCGTTGATCCGGTCGGGATCGATGCGGATGGGAAGAGTAATCGTGCGATCAAAAGAGCCCGCGATACGTTCACGACGATGCAGGCTCGCATTATCCTCATAGTCGAACGACTTAGTGCCAGACAGTCTGAGCGAGTTTTCCTTGGCTTCCACGCTGAGAGCATCGGACCTCACGCCCGGAAGCTCGACGACGGCGACGAAGTCATGGCCCTGCTGAAAAAGGTTGATGGGCGGGAACGCCCCGATCCCGGCGGTCGCACTGCTCAGCCAATCGCTGGCGAGCCGTGTATCCAAAGCGCGCTGGAGCCGGAACAGCGCATCGAACGGGTCCATACCAATCATGTCAGCACCTCAATTGCAGTCTCAGCGGTGGTCGATTTGGTTTTGGTGTTATCGCTGCAAGAGTAGTTTTGGTGTTATCGCTGCAAGAGTAGAGGTCAAAGGATTTGTCTGGAAGATCGCAAGTTCTAGCTATGCCTGCTCATCCTGTGTCTCCCGTAATCATGCGCAGGAAACGCAACAGGCCGACATGACGCGGATCAATTGTGATGCCGAGTAGCTGTGGGAGTGGTTAGCGTCGAATAGGGTTTAGGTCCGAAGAGGCCAATCTTGGGCCAACCGATCCAACTCAGCATTTGAAAGAGGATATCTACGACGCCGTCGTGGCACAGTGGAAGATGAGATGACGTGGCCGACGAGGGCAGGACAATGCCGTCCAGCCGCACAATCTGACGTGTGCTGCGTGAAGGGCGTAGGGCGCACCTCGTGATACGTTTGGAGCATATCTGCAAGTGACCGTATCTGTGCGCTGCAATGATTAAAACGGGAGGACCACGATGTCGATATCCCAGAGGGACATAGACCAACTCCAGCGTGCTGTTGTGGCGTCCCTTCATGAGCACTGGAGGTTCTATTTGATCGAGGGGATCATCCTCGTGGATCTCGGTGCGGCGGCGGTCGTGGTGCCTCAGATTGCAACCGTGGCCGTCACGATCCTCTTGGGCTGGGTGTTTCTCATTAGCGGCATTATCGGCCTCTTCACGACCTTTTGGATGCGAGGGGCGCCGGGCTTCTGGTGGTCTCTCCTGTCTGCCGTCCTCGCCATAGTCGTGGGAATGATGTTGGGCCTGTGGCCCATACGGGGAGCATTTTCCCTGACCTACGTCCTTATCGCGTTCTTTTTTGTTGAAGGGGTCGCGTCGGTTATGTTTGCCCTGGAGCATAAGCGTGATTTGCCCAAAGCTTGGGGATGGATGCTGGCAAGTGGAATCGTTGACCTGATCCTCGCCACTATCATCCTCGCGGGACTTCCTGGGACTGCGGCTTGGGCCATTGGGCTGCTAGTCGGAATCAACCTGACGTTTGGCGGAGTCGCCCTCGTTGCGATGGCCTTACAGGCGCGCAAGATCAACCCAGACGTTCCTGCTGCAATCTGAAGCTGGGTCCCGGTATGCTATGGACGACCTCGCGCTCAAGAAGCACCGATTGTTCCTCGATCTTGTGGCGCTCGAAGCTGAGTTGAGCAGGGTGATCATGCTCAACGCAGAGCCTCCACTCATTCCAGAGAACCCGGCAGTCTCCCATGGACCGGGGAACAGGAAGGCCAGACAGGCATGCAGAGTCAGGCGAAATAAGCTTGCCATTGCTGCTGCAGAAATCGCGCAGATTGTTCAACGCGGAATGACGGAAGGCACGCGTCGCCTGCTGGAAAGGAAATAAGCTGGATGCACGCTGACTGGCGAAACCACGAATAGTCAGTGTCTGGCGTGCGGGGGGCGGCACTGAGAAAAGTATTGCTCGAAGAGATCGGCGTGTCGGAAGCAATCGTGCGCGACGGCCACGAGGTGATCCCACGCTTCCGGATCTTCACCGCCGACGGTGACTTCGTCGTTCTTTTGCCGCTGTCCGAGGACGCTGCAGATCGACACCGCCGCATTCGACTGGTCGGCCACTCCATGGCCTGGAAGATGGCGACGAGTTTCGTGATCTCCGGCGAGTTGCATGCGCCCGACGCCATCTCATCATTCTTCGTGGGGCGCGGCGAACGCACGGGTCTCTTTCGCCTTATCGAACGCGGGCCTCCGATATCGTTCGGCAAGATAACTCCCCTGGGCGAGGGCAAGGTCGAAGCAGTCCTGATCGCCCTGCTCCCGCAGCGTGAGGCCGCGATATCTTCCGAGGAGATCGCCGAGCTCGAGCGCGTGTTCGGCGATGATGGGGAAATGCCTGCTATGCGGCTGAGCTGATGCTAGAAATCGCGAGGCGCAGTCGCGCGCTTCTAGAATTCTGTTTTTCATGGCATCCGTCATCAGGCGACCAAGCTCCTGCGCTTGGAGCGCATATGTATGCATCTGGCTCTGCGCATAATGGCTCTGAAGCGCGAGCACGTCCTGGATGTCCTTGGCGTTGGCGAGCGAGCTCGCCAGCATGAAGCCCGCGTCGGCGTTCTGTTTGGCGAAGCGAACCGCACGGTCTTGAACCGCCTTGAATCCGGATGTCATCTCGTTGGGCGGTAACGCGCTCCACCACATGTCCATGGCCTGCGTCATGGCGTTCATGAACTGCCCGTAGGCCGCGCTCGCCTGCTCGACGTTTTTCTCGGCAAGCTCGCGCAACTGCTGCGGGATCTCGAAAGACTGGTCATTGGCCATGGGGCTGCCTTTGGGGGTTGTAGCATGCCGCACGTTGGCTGTAGCACAGAAAAGGCCCGCCGAGGCGTGGCGGGCTTCCGAGCACTGTTCCCTTGCCTCAATTTCACCAGACGAGCAGCAACGCCGAGGCGGGCGCCTCCTTCATGCGCTAGTCCATCGCGCGCCTCGTAAGTTTGGCCCCACAGCGCCCGCGCTACGCCAGTAGCAAGTAGCCTCTTCTTCACGTCTGGGCGAAACAGGCGAGCATTCGAGCGCTCGTTCCGGCCTCAAGCTGGAGCTGTAGCGGAAGCTCGGCCGTCGAGCCCCTTGCCACATAACAGGCGCTATCTCTCAACACTGGCGGCGGTGTGCGGCCATGGCATGATACAGGTCTCTTCCGTCGCGCCGGTGCCTCCACTTGCCGCTGCGCTTTCAATGGGCTCAGGGCATCTCAATTTTGTTGAGCGTGAAGCAATGGGGCGATAGCACCCTTCGCAGGCTCCGCGGTGCGAGTCGCAAATTTATCGTAACACACGAGCCGTTCCGCGCTCTCTGCAATCGCGGAGCACTCAGCAGTTGGATTGTGAACGGCGATGTTTAGACCCCAAACGACAGTGAAGACCAATACCAGCGAGATGAAATAGAAAGCTCCGTCGCCACTCCGGCGCACGACGATCTCATCGAATTCTTCGTTGTGAAAATCATCGTCACGAAATGGCGTGGTATCCATGAGAAAATCTCCAATCCTTCATGCCAAGCGCCGTTAGCCAGTTACAGGTCGCGTTGGTCGCTTGAGTGGCATCGGTCTGGGCGTCCTTTGCACTAAATCAATCGCGCATCGAACGCGCGCCTGTGTTGCTCTTGTCGGCCTTTGCCAATGAGCCCCCTGTGAAAATCTGCACAGCTCCGGTGCTTCTTCGCATTCGGTACCTGTGCCGAGTGTTGGCCTGGGCGATGATAGCGAATGTGTACATGCCATCGCCAACGATCGATTTGATTTCCATGACGCGCACTCCAGAGCGGAACTACTCCTTCAAACACTCAAGCTCCAGGGGGTGGCTATCGATCACGAGTTTGCATCCGAGCGAACTCGCTTCGCGGCGGGCGAACCGCAGCGCTGTCTCTACTGACCGGAAGATGCCGCCCAGGCGCTTTTGATCGTCTTTAACGACCCAGCGCTTCGAGGCGCTCTGCCCAATAGCGATATGGTGTGGGCTACGTTGAGATTTCGCTCTGGCGCGTTGTGCAAGCTGCCCAATTTCGAGAAGGCGCGCGGACGCGAAAGGGCGGAGCGCTCCTTCCGCTTGCGAATGGTCTGTTCGAGGAACAGAGCCGGCCGTCGATCTCACCGTTGCATGTGTCATAGCCGTTTACCTCCGATACAAAGGAAAATCGACTGCGACGCATAGGAATTCCAGATTGCCTTAACCGGTCGCGCATATGAAAAGCATAAAGCCCTGAGGGCGGATAGGTGACAATCACAACGCTGCGAATTTCTCGACGCAGGAGTACTTCCAAACCCCGGCTGGGGGGCTTCCAGAGCAGGCGCTCTCGCCGCTCGGGCCAGCCACAGTTCCGCCGTTGGTCAAACGAACTGGTGCACCTACGACGTGATAATTTCGCTGCAAGCTTTGCGGCAAGTGCGCGAAGCGTAAGCCGCTATAGAGTTCAACGAGCTCTGGGCCGCCCCGAAACGCTTATGCCGTGGCTATATCCCCCGCTCTCCTCCGGCATGGATTTTATATGCGCAGGTATGGCATGAGAGCGGCCTCGACTGAGGAGGGACTGCAATGGATCTCTCTTTTTGGCTGCCAACGCTTTTCGCTTTGGGCGTGATCAGTATGGCGCTCTGTATGGCGTTCGCTGAAGCCTGCGATCGAATCTGAGGGCCCCGCCATGATTTACGCGACCGCGGTGATCACCGCATTGCTATTCATCTATCTGAGCGTGGCGCTTGTTCGCCCGGAGTGGTTCTGACGCTCCGCTACCGGACCGCACGACTCCCTGAGAGAAGCACAACAAGCTGGTGAAGCCCATGTGGACGCTGCCCATTCTGCTGCTTGCGGTCACGATTCTGCTTTCGATCCCCCTGAGCCAGTACTTCGCCCGGATCATGGAAGGACGCTACAAGGCGCCTCGGCTGCTCGGATGGTTCGAGGCGCGCCTGAACAGCTGACCCCAAGGCTAGTGCATCACGCGACGCCATATGCGCTTCTTGACGAGGTAGAGAAGCACGGTCGTGATCACGAGATAGAGCAGCACCTGCCAGCCGATGCGCTTGCGCGCATCGAGGTGCGGGTCCGACGCCCAGGCAAGAAAGGCCGTCACGTCCCGCGCGTTCTGGTCGAGCGAGCCTTTGGCGCCGGCATCGGCCTGGTATTCGACGAAGTTGTCCTTGCCGAGCGGCGGCGGCATCGCAAGCTGATGGCCGGGGAAGGCGAGGTTGTAATACATGCCCTCGCCCATCTGCACGCCGGCGGGTGGATCGCGGAACCCGATCAGCAGATCATTAACGTAGTCGGCGCCACCCTCCTGATAGCCACGGGCAATGTCGACGAGCATTCGGAACCAGTGCGTGTACCATGGGGCGGTGCTCTCCAGGCCACGTGCCCTCACGATGAGCGACAGGTCGGGTGGCAGCGCGCCGTTCTGCGCCGCGCGTGCCTGTTTGTCGTTCTTGTAGGGCCCGAGGATCGGATCCGCGAGTCCCGGCACGCGCTCGATGGGGTTACCGGCATCGTCGAGCTCGCCCGAGATCTTGTTGGGCCAGCCGATCGCCAGCGCCTTGACCGCGGCCTCGGGGAATTCGGGCCCTGCCGGGTTCGACGAGATTGCGGAAGCGCACGCGCTCCAAGCCATGGCAGGCGCTACAGACGTTCTGGTACACTTGGAAGCCGCGCTGGAGCTGCAGCCGATCATACTGACCGCGGAAACCGCCAAACACCCAATCGACCCGCTCGACCTGGTGCTCCTCGGCCGCATGGGAACGTGTCGCGATGGCGAGCGGTACGATGCTCAGCAGAACCGCCGCAAATGCAATGGCAGCGTCTTTCATTGGGTGAAACCCCTTTAGCCCATTTTCGCGGCAGCTGAAGCGCTCTCCGGCTCGTCGCGGCCGAGAACCGCCTCGCTGATCGAGCCCGGTAGCTTCCTTGGCGTCTCGATGAGGCCCACGACCGGCATCACGATCAAGAAAAAAGCGAAGTAGTAGGCCGTGAAGATGCGTGCCCAGAACACGTAGATCTCGTCCGGCGGCTTGGAGCCCAAATAGCCGAGCGCCAGGCAGGTGAATACGAACAGCCACAGGAACCACTTGTAGATCGGCCGGAACTTCGCAGAACGCACACGGCTCGTGTCGAGCCACGGGACAAACAGCAAAATCATGACGGAGGCAAACAACACGGTGACGCCCAACAGCTTCGAAGGGATCGCGCGCAGAATCGCGTAGTAGGGCAAGAAGTACCACTCCGGCACGATGTGCGGGGGCGTGACCATCGGGTCGGCCGGGATGTAGTTGTCGGGATGCCCGAGGTAGTCGGGGAGGAAGAACACGAACCAGGCAAAGAGGATGAGGAAGGCGAACATACCGACCGCATCCTTCGACGTCGCATAGGGGTGCATCGGCACCGCATCCGACGGCGCCTTGATGTCGAGGCCGACGGGGCTGTTCTGGCCGACGACGTGCAAGGCCCACAGGTGCAGGCCGACGAGGCCGGCGATCACGAACGGCAAGAGGTAATGCAGACTGTAGAAGCGGTTGAGCGTGACGCCGCTGACGGAGTAGCCGCCCCACAGCCACTCGACGATCGTGGTGCCGAGGCCCTTGTAGATGCTAGTCGAGCGAGGAGAAGAGGTTGGTGATGACGGTGACGGCCCAGAAGCTCATCTGTCCCCAGGGCAGCGAGTAGCCCATGAAGGCGGTCGCCATCATGGTGAGAAAGATGAGCACGCCGATGATCCACAAAACCTCGCGCGGCGACTTGTAGGAGCCGTAGTAGAGGCCGCGGAAGATGTGGATGTAGCCGGCGAGGAAGAACATCGAGCCCGCCTACGGCGTGCATGTTGCGGATGAGCCAGCCGTAGTTCACGTCGCGGCGGATGGCCTCCACCGAGTCGAAGGCTTCTGCCACGCTCGGCTGGTAGTGCATGGCGAGCACGATGCCGGTCACGATCTGCGCCATCAGGAAGAAGGTCAGGATGCTGCCGAACGTCCACCAGTAGTTGAGGTTGCGCGGAGTGGGGAAGTCGACGAACTGCGTGTGCATTAGGCGCCCGAGGGGGAGGCGCTCGTCCATCCACTTGCCGAAGCGGGACTTGGGTTCGTAGGTCGATGCGTGAAGAGCCATGGCCCTTTCGCTCCTCAGCCGATCTTGAGCTTGGTGTCGGTCAGGAAGGTGTAGATCGGCACCTCGAGATTGCGCGGGGCGGGACCTTTGCGGATGCGGCCCGCGGTATCGTAGTGCGAGCCGTGGCACGGACACAGCCAGCCGCCGTAGTCGCCGCGCTTGTCGCCCAGCGCCTGACCCTTTGGGATGCAGCCGAGGTGCGTGCAGATCCCGACCATGATGATCCAGTCCTCGTGCCCCTTCTTGGTGCGGTTTTCATCCGTTGCGGGGGCCGAATCCGGCAGGGCGTCGTTGCGGGCAGAGTCGTCGCGCAGCTCCGCGACGTCGACGGCCTTGGCGCTGGCGATCTCGTCGGGCGTGCGGTGGCGGATGAAGACGGGCTTGCCGCGCCACAGGACCGTGATCGCCTGGCCGACCTTGACGGGAGAGATGTCGACCTCGATCGAGGCGAGCGCCAGCGCGCCCGCGTCCGGGTTCATCTGATCGAGAAACGGCCACAGCGCCACCGCGCCGCCGACGGCAACGAAGGCGTTGGCCGCGAGGACGAGGAAGTCCCTGCGGTTCGGTTCTTCGGCCTGGGGTGCCAGGAATGCCTCCGATCTAACCCGGATTTTGTGCCTCCGTGCTCAGAGTGCCGCGCAGACGGCCTTCTTCTGGGTATAGAGATCAAGGGCGTCATGTCCCATCTCACGTCCCCAGCCGGATTGCTTGTAGCCGCCGAACGGCAACGCCGCATCGAAGATGTTGTAGCAGTTGATCCAGACTGTGCCCGCCTTCAGCTTTCCCGCCAGCGTATGGGCCTTGCTAATATCCTTGGTCCAAACCCCGGCGGCCAAGCCGTAGATGGTATCGTTGGCGGACTTGACCAGATCATCATCCAGTTCCTTAAACGGAATCACTGCGACTACCGGACCGAAGATTTCTTCCCGGATGACCTTCATGTCCGGCGTGGTGTCCACCAGCACGGTCGGTTCAACAAAATAGCCCTTGCCACCGAGCTTCTTGCCGCCCGCGACGGCCTTCGCGCCCTCAGAGAGGCCGGACTCGAGATAACCGCACACGCGGTTGAATTGGATCTCGGAAACCATCGGGCCCATTTGCGTGTTAGGATCGAGCCCCGGACCGACCTTGATCTTCTTGGCTTCATCGGCGACGCCCCCAACGAGCTTGTCAAAGATGCTCTCCTGCACGAACAACCGTGACCCAGCGCAACAGCACTGGCCGTGATTGAAGAAGATGGCATTTGCCGTACCTGATATGGCGAGGTCGAGATCGGCATCCCGCAAGACGATGTTCGGCGACTTGCCACCGAGCTCGAGCGAGACCTTCTTCAGGTCATTGGCGGCGGCCTTTAAGATGAGCTTGCCGACCTCGGTTGAGCCGGTGAACGCTACCTTGTCGATTCCTGGGTGCGCCGCCAGTGCTGCACCGGCGGTCTCGCCGAAACCGGTGACGACGTTCACCACCCCGTCGGGAAATCCCGCCTCCTGGATCAGCTCGCCAAGGCGTAGTGCGGAGAGCGGCGTCTCCTCAGCCGGCTTCAACACCACGGTGCAGCCGGCGGCGAGCGCGGGCCCGAGTTTCCATGCCGCCATCAACAAGGGGAAGTTCCATGGGATGATCTGGCCCACAACGCCGACCGGCTCACGCACCGTATAGGCGTGGAACTTCATCCCCGGGGCATAGGGCACCGAAATCGGGATGGTGTTGCCCTCAATCTTAGTCGCCCATCCGGCCATATAATGGAAGAGATCCGCCGCCAGCGGCACGTCGGCTGCGCGGGTAACACCGATGGGCTTTCCATTGTCCAAGGACTCCAGTTCCGCCAACTCTTCCAGATGCTCCAGGATGAGATCACCGAGCTTCCAGACCAGCCGGCCTCGTTCTGACGGGGTCAACTTTGGCCAGGCTCCGCTTTCAAAGGCCTTGCGCGCCGATTGCACGGCACGATCGATGTCTTGCTTGTCGCCCTCGGCCGCATGCGCAATCACCTCGCCGGTGGCAGGGTTATAGACGGGAAATGTCTTGCCTGAGGCGGCATCGACCCATTGCCCGCCGATCAAGAGCTTGCGCCGTTCCGTGACAAAGCTTGTAACCCTGTCATCGAGTTCGAATTTCTGCTGTTGCGATACCCATACTCATACCCAACCTCCTGACTATTTCATACATGACCGTGCTCCCGTTAATTCATAGCGGGTAACGCTTCGCGTTTCCGGTCACGTGATGGCGCAGTTCGAGGTTTGAATGTCGCGTCAGCGGCACAATCATTGCGCCGAGTAGAGGCCGCCGGGCAAACCCGCGGCGATGGCCCAGTGTGCGCCATCACGCTGAAGACGACCTAAAAAAGTATACCAGGAATCCGATGCGTTTGCACGTTCTGATTCCCATGCGGTAGTTCGCGGGTAGAGGCATTCACGGAGGAGGACTATGGCAGCTTGCTAACTTCTCACCTACCAGACCGGACGGGTAAGCCGTCGCGCTCACGACCTGCACTAGAGGCCCGCGCGCGCAGGCTTGCCCCGCCTCGTCTCGACGATCTCCGCTTGCTTGTGCGACAGCGTACTCAAGGTAAGTGACGCCGAAGGGCACCGGTGATCCCCGCCAAATTCTGCCCCAACGTCGCTTTTTTCAGTAATGTGCTGGGGCGTCCAAAGGCGGTCGGTGGCATTGTTTCGAGCCTCAGGGTCAGCTCGCCAGTTGGACGTTCGATCGGCGTACGCCGCTAGGCGAGCGCGCCGTCGGTGCCCGCTGGCATAGGATAAGGGCGTTACCACCCGACAAATCACAAAAAACATTGGCTTGTGCCGAGCACGGTCTTATCCTTTCGCACGGTCGAAAACCTGCACCGGGGTCAGGCAGTCGTGGGGATTTAGGAGAACTGCAATGCGAAACGTCCTTCTGTTCGTTGCAGCCATTGTTTCTTTGGTGAACGTTGCCAGTGCTCAAGACCGAGCTGAGGGCGAAAAGGTTTTTGCCACCTGCAAGGCATGCCACCAGATCGGTGAGGGAGCAAAAAACGCTATCGGCCCAGAGCTTAACGGCGTCGTCGGCCGAAAAGCGGGTTCGGTAGCCGGATATAGCTACTCGGACGCCAACAAGAACTCGGGCATCACATGGGATGAGTCCAATTTGGCGGTGTACCTCAAGGATCCGAAGGCCAAGGTGCCGGGCACGAAGATGATCTTCGCCGGCATCAAGGACGAGCAGAAAGTTCAGGATCTGATCGCATACCTTAAGCAGTTCGACGCCACCGGAAAGAAGGCGCAGTGAGTACAGAATACACGGTACTGTTAGCACTCTTCCTCTTGCTCAGATCGCCGTTCACATGCCGGGACTGTCAGCGGCCTTTGGCAGACCGATAAATCACAGCAGCGCGAGGCGGACTGTGCGGGCGCGCGGCAAGCCTCGGCACTGGTGTCTTCAAGTCGGCGGGCGAGGGAGTTATTTACGGCGACTTCTCGATTGTCACCATCATCGCACCTTGCGCAAGGACATTATGTAGCCGGCAAGATCGCGGATCTCCGCACGCGACAGGTGCGGGTCCGGCATGGGCGAATGCGGCGCCAATAGCCAGGTGGTCAGTGTTTCGAACGTCTGATCGGGCCGCCCCGCGATCGTCCGAAAGCTCGGCACATCCGCCTGGGGAATGCTGTCCGCGCCCGAATCGAGCACGTGGCAGCCAACGCATAGCTTGCGCGCCAGCGTCTCTCCATTCTCGATGTCCGGCACCTTGGATTCCTTCTCGTTTGGCTTCAAGTCGAACTCCGGCTCCTGTGCCTGAAGCCCGATGGGAGAGAAGAGCGCGATCGCGACGGCGAATGCAGGCATAAGTCGGCGGAAATTGACCATTGAGTCCTCACGTTCGATTTCACATAGCTTAGGGCTGCACGCGATTTAGCGACTGACTTTGGTTCGACGCGCCTGAGCTCGACAACATACGAGCATTCCACAGGACCAGTGCAAACTACGATGCCAATTACCAGGACTTCGACAGCGAACAGACAAATTTCGATTGACGCAAATCAACGGCAGAAAATTGCGAGGCGCTAGTACTTGGTCGGCGGCCCCCTATGAAAACGGAACACGCGGATGCCCCTTGAGCGAGTCCTGCGGTGGGCGCTTGTCACTATCGCGATTACTGGATTGGCCGCTGGAATTCTCGCCCACTTAGCGGGCCGACCAAGTCTCGCCCATCTGTGCTGGACGCTGGCAACCGCTCCGGTGGTAGCGGGTCTGGCGGTCTCGATCGTGCGGGACTTCCTGGCCGGACGGCTCGGCGTCGATGCAATCGCGCTTGTGTCCATGAGCGCCGCGCTCGCGCTTGGCCAGCCCCTAGCCGGCGCGGTCGTGGCGCTAATGTATTCCGGCGGCAACGTGCTCGAGGACCTCGCCGTTGCCCGCGCCGAGCATGATCTGCGCTCGCTGGTCGATCGCGCGCCGCGCGTGGCGCATCGCCGCGTCAACGACGGCATCGAGGACGTGCCGATCGGCGAAGTCGCGGTCGGCGACCGCCTTCTGGTGCGGGCCGGAGAAGTCATTCCGGTCGACGGCATCGTGACATCGGACGCGGCAACGATCGACGAGTTGGCGCTGACCGGCGAAGCAATGCCGGTGGTCAAGGCCAGAGGCACTGGCACCTTCAGTGGCTCGTTGAACGCCGGTGAAACCTTCGAAATGGCTGCCTCGTCGGTGGCCGGCGAAAGCACCTATGCGGGCATCGTGCGCCTCGTGACCGCGGCGCAGACAGCAAAGGCGCCGTTCGTGCGGCTCGCCGACCGCTATGCGCTGCTCTTTCTGCCCTTCACACTCGCGGTCGCCTTCGTCGCCTGGCTGATCTCGGGCGATCTCATTCGCAGCCTCGCAGTGCTCGTCGCGGCGACGCCTTGCCCGCTCATTCTGGCGGCGCCGGTCGCCTTTATCGCCGGCGTCGCCCAATCGGCCCGGCGCGGCATCCTGGTCAAGGGCGGGGGCCCGCTCGAGGCGTTGGCGCGCGCACACACTGTTCTGTTCGACAAGACTGGAACGCTGACGGTCGGCGGTGCGCGACTTCTCTCCATCGAGGTTGCGCCGGGCGAGAAGGCCGATGAGGTGCTGATGCTCGGCGCCTCGCTCGAGCAGGCCTCGCACCACGTTCTCGCCGGTGCCATCGTGCAAGCGGCGGCCGAGCGCGGCCTGGCCATCAAGATGCCGGAGGATGTGCGCGAATCAATGGGCTCGGGGTTGCACGGCGTCGTCGAGGGAAAGCGCGTGAGCGCGGGTTCCCGCGACATGATCTTTGCGCACCAGCGCGCCACCGAATGGGCTTTGCGGGCGATACGGCGCGCCTCGTGGCGATCGGCGCTCATCGTGTTCGTCGCTGTCGAGGGGCGACCGATCGGCGCGTTGCTGCTTGCTGACGAGCTGCGCTCGGACACGCCGCATGCCATACGAATGCTGCGCGAGGCGGGCGTCGCGCGCATCGTCATGGTGACTGGTGACCGCGCCGCCGCCGCGCAGGCGATCGGCGCAGCGCTTGATCTCGACGCCGTGCTGGCTGATCGCGTTCCCTCCGACAAGGTCGACGCCGTGCGCACCGAACAGCGGCTGAATCCGACCATCATGGTCGGCGATGGCATCAACGATGCCCCGGCTTTGGCATCGGCCGACGTGGGAATCGCGCTCGGTGCGCGCGGTGCCAGCGCCTCGTCCGAGGCCGCGGACGTGGTGATCCTCGCGGACCGCCTCGATCGGGTCGGCGATGCTATCGCGATCGCGCAACGTGCGCGCCGTATCGCGGTCGAGAGCATCGTGGCGGGCATGGGCATGTCGGCCCTCGCGATGCTGGCGGCGATGGTCGGCTGGCTGGCGCCGGTCCCGGCGGCCATCGTTCAGGAAGTGATCGACGTAGCCGTGATCCTGAATGCGTTGCGCGCATTGAACCCACCCCATGGTCATGTTCGGCGGAGGATGCCGGCAACAACCGGGCGCGAGTTACACCGCGACCACGTTGCGCTCATCCGCAACCTGGACCGGCTGCGATTGATTGCCGACGCGCTCGACGATGTCGGCCCTGAGAGCGCGACCACACTGATCATGGAAGCGAACACCATCGTTCAGGAGCACGTGGTCGAGCACGAACGCAACGACGAGGGCAGCGTCTATCCGCGGCTCGCGAAAATTCTCATGGATGGGCACGGTCTCTCGGCCATGAGCCGGGCGCACCGCGAGATCCTGCACCTCGCGCGCTTGCTTGCTCGTGTGGTCGAGGACCTGCCATCGGAGAAGATCGATCGTTATCTCGTTCGCGACGCCCAGCGCGTGATCGAGGCAATTGAGGCCTTGGTGCGCATCCATACGGCGCAGGAAGAGGATATCTACGACGCCGTCGTGGCACGGTAGAATTCTGCTGTCGCCTCGTTTATGCGGTTCCCATCCTCGCGAACACCCGCGATCGCTTGACTTAATCTGGCCGAGCCACCTCGCCCAGGTCGAGCGGCGCCAGACGGGTTGATGGATAAGGCTCTTGAGCGCGGCATTCGGGAGTAATGCAGGCCTCAACTGTACAGGACAACAAACACGCCCGCTGTCATCACTGTCTAAGGCTAGCGAATTCCTGCAGAGCACCAATTGTATTTTGTTGCATTTTCGCCATGAGTGTTGAGCATCCGGATACGCAATTACGGGATTAATGTGAAGCCAGAGGTCTCCTGGCTTCGCGCGGGTCGAGTCAGCGAAAGCGGTGCATTTTAGGGAGCGCACGAGAGCGCCGTTGAGGCCAGAAACGAGACGCCTAGTCACCAAGGCAAGCGTTCTCTTCTGCTTTCGCGGCCTCTGGTTTGTCCTCGTGATTGTGTCCGCCGAGCTGACCGGCGGGAAGGTCTCCGGAAGCCCTCGCCCTCAGATACAGGTAGAGGTCATTGATGTAGCACATGACGTTCTTGTTATCGCCGAACGTGGGCATCACGAACTTCGTTCCTGCCTCGTCGCGAACGCTGCCGCTGGCGACGATGCCGAGGAAGGTGCCGTAGTCCATCGTCTTGAGCGAGTCGGCGAGCGCCGGCGCGTAGGACGAGCCCAGGCCATTGGGGCCATGGCAGACGTGACACTCGGAATGATAGCGGCGGTAGCCGTTATACGTGCCCCAGTCGGCGACGAGCGTTCCGTCCTTCTTGCAGATGTGGAAGGTCGGCGTGCCGTCCGGGAGCACCAACTTGCCGTTGTCGTTCTTGGCACCTTCCTGGGTGAAGCAGCCATCGGCGTCGGTGATGTACGGTGCGAGGCCGGGTTTGTCCTCGGCCTGGACGGAAGCGCCGAAACCAACCCCCAGGGCGACGGTGGCCACGACAACGAAACTGATCCTTCTCACGCGTTTCCCCTACCTGCTTTTTGGTTGCAGCACTCGGTACATCAGCATTTGGGCATTTGGCTAGTCGGCACAAGGCCGCAACGATCCAGCGGCCGTGATCTTGCGATCATCATCTCGCAATGAGGTAAACGTGTCCACGCTGCAACTGGACCGCAGGGACAGGAGGGCCAGACCGGCGTGGAGAGTGAGCGCTCCAACGCTCGCGAGCGCTTGCCCGATTGCCCTTAGTCATTCGCCCAGGATGCCGGCGTCCAATCGTATTTTGTTGCATTGATATCGCAACATGGTGTTGCGCTCCCAATACCTACACCCTCCCCCCTAAGTCTGGATCTAACGCAATACCGCGTCCGAGGCCTTAAAAAGCGAGAATTGAGCCGCTTAAAATCCCTGATCTTTCCCTGATATTCCCTGCTTGAGCCGAAAAAATTCCCTGTTCCTGCGCCTAGGGAATTTCGTCAGTAATGCATTGAAACACTGCGCGTTTTCGCGACGTCAATCGCCCGAAACCCCGATTTTTGCTGAAATTCCCTGTTTCTTCCCGGCGAACAGGGAAAATGCGCTCGGAGACGGGTTCGCCGAAGACTGCCTGCACAGCCAACAAGTCACGTGCTCTTGGCGGTCTCCAGACTCCAGAGTGAACCCCTAGAAGAAAGCCCGTAGTTTCCGCGCGCTACACCCGTTGCGCGTCCCGTGGCGCCCACGCCCAAGTCTCTGGACGCCGCTTTTAGGGGCCTGATTGCCCCCCAGTCTTCCGAAGGCCAAAAGTGGGCTGGCAGTTTGGGCGGTCGAGATGAAACTGTAAGGACCGGTCTCGCTCCCTGTTTGCAGGATTCTCAGGTCTCGAAACCGAGTTGCCAGCGCGGAGCAGTCCAACTGACGGATAAGTCGGTCCGATACTTCAGCTGCTTCAGCCTCAGGTCGGCCGCAAGATGACGGGCGATGGTATCGACATGTGAACATCGCCGAAATCGACATCATCTAACGGTGATCTAACGGTACCGATTACAATTTGTGAGATCTGATGCGGCGACCGAGTGATCGGCCGCCGTAGGTTTTTGGTTCGAACTTGGGCCGGATCTGACAATCCGGCAGACAAAGCCCGGCCGTGAGGCCGGGCTTTGTCTGTGACGGCACCCCGGGTTACCGCGAGCGGCCACGCGTTGGTGCTCACCGAAAAGCTCGGCGACGCCCTCCTAGTTGGCAACGCGATGGGGAGATAGTACGGGTCGTGATCAAATATATGAACGAGCACCCAAACTCTCACATTGTGGATCAACGAACCGCCTCCGGTGACAATCCGAGCGCGCTTCGCGAAACCCACGATCGCGTCATCTATTTCGACGGGGTCTGTAACGTCTGCAATGCCTTCGTCGATTTCGTGATCAGGCGAGATCCGGCTGGCCTATTCAAATTCGCGCCGTTGCAGTCCACTCTCGGCCGCTGCGCGAGGGCAGAAGCTGGCAACGCCACTGACATCGAACAAGCGTCCATCGTTTACGTCGAGTGTGGCGCGACCTTCACAAAATCCACCGCCATGCTCCGGATCGCTGCGCAACTGCAGGGCCCTGTCCGATTGCTCGGTCTGCTTCGCATCGTTCCCAGGCCGATCCGCAATTGGCTCTATGAGATGTTCGGCTCCTGGCGATATCATCTATTCGGTAGGACCGACCTTCCCGTGTTCCGACGCCGGCCGAACGCGAGCGGTTTTTGATGTGATTGGGGCAATCACGCAAACACGGGCAGCGCAAGAAGAAGGGCAACCGCAAGTGGAGCCGGACGAATGCCGCCGCGATCAGGCTTCCCGAGGAGGCCGCCGAGGACGTGCGGACCATGATGCTCGGCCGGTTCGACTTCCTGATGTCGAGGGCACGCCACGACGCCGCCGGCGTAGAGCTTGGGCCTTGCGTCGATTTTCTTCGAGCCGCACGCCGAGCATTTCATGTGCTTGCCGATCTCGGGCACTGAGGGTGCGGCGCTTAACGGCTGATCAGCGCCACGCCAAGTGCCACGAGCACGGCCGCCGCTCCCTTGCGCCGCAACTCGCTCCGGGAGAGATCCTCTCGGCCAAGGGTGGGGACGAAGAGCGACAGCGCAATGCCGAACAGGAATACGAAGACGGTAGTGGTGCTACCGATCGCCTGCACGAGGCTGAGCGGCGCCAGCAGCAGGGCATAGCGGGTGCCAAGACCACCGACAAGATTGATCACCTCGTTTGCGCCATTGATCCCGACGACGGCGGCAGTATTGGTCCTCAGGATGCTGATGAACTGCCGGCGAAAGGAACCGACCGCGAGCACAGCCCCGCCAAACGCGGCCTCACCGATGAACAGCCAGAAGGTCGTGGTCCAGAATTCATCGCGCAGCGTGAACATCTTGAAGATGAGTGAGCTCAGCGCCACAGTGAAGGCGCAAGCCAGCATCAGCATGACTAATCGCGCATTGAATGAGCGGCCGAAGCTCCCTGAGCGCGTGGCCGCAATTGCGGCTCCGGCAATGGTGAGCGCGGCACCCAGCAGTTGCAGCCCCGACAGCCGCTCGCCGAGCACGGCATAACCGAGAGCGAACCCGAACAGCGGTGCGGCCTGGAAGAACGGGGCGACAACCGAGGCTTCCTCCGACTGCAAGGCCTGCAGGTAGAACAGCGCGGCGCCCATGAGCAGCACGCCTGACAGCATCATCAGCGCAATCGCGTCGATCCCGAGGTCTAGAACCCCAGGCCGTAGGGCCACAATGAAAGGGAGTGCCACCAAGTTGGTGACACCTGTGAACACGAGCAGCACGGCGGGGTGGACACGCTTAAAATACCGCTCGACCAGATATTTGTCCAAATGCGTGGAGATGGCCCACAATACCGGGCCTGAAAATGCGAAGAAGACCCAAGGGGCTGACATCGAGCAAAAGACCGCCGGCGAGGGGGCTAAGCGAATGGATGCTGCGATCCTTTACACGATCATCACGCTGGCGTCGGGCGCGAGATGACCGCAGCCGAAGAACGATCGCGATCGCCGCCGGGCTGATCGGCGCCGTAGTGATCTCAGCCTACCCAATCGACGCCCTTTCGCACCAGGAAGCCCCAACTCTTCCTCGAGCCGGACGCTGAGCACTTCATGCGCTTTCCGACCTCGGCCACTGGCGTCTCGGGCGGCAGGGTGGCATTCACATTCACCCCATGGCATGATGCCAGCCGTGAACTATCGAGATTCACGCTTCATAAAAACAGCCCGGATTGTCGGGCTTGCGCTCTGCGCAGTTCTTGTGGGGCGCTTACTCGGACAATTGGATAACGGCATCTGGAAGGCCTTCGGCTTGTCTTTATTCGCCTTTGCTGTAGCCGCCGCCGTTTTCCTGTTCTTACTGATCCGTGATGTCTGGAAGCGCCATGCCTAGAGGCCGATCTCGGGCAGTGACGAGATAGCCGACGTTGTGCCCGATCGAGGGTGCACCCCATCGCGAACCCAGATAGAAGCTCCCAAACACGAGGATAGCGACGATGAATGCAATCACGACCGCGCGCGTTACAACGGCGTTTGCTGCGTGGCTTTCGTCTTGCGGTCTTGGATGATGAGCGATAGCTGCCTCCTAGCGTTTTGGAGGCCAGCCAGCCGCGGCCTGTGCCCCCGAGAGCAATGCAACGTACAAAGCGGGAACGACGATCGGCGGGACGAACCATTCGCGCCAATAAAACCCATGATACTGGGCGAGCTAAGGAGTGTCGCGCGGGCGCTTCTTGCGGTTCTCATACGGGAAGTGCATTTCGCCGACTGAGCCGGGGTGTTCAAGGAAGTCGCCGAAGAAGGACTTCTCGTCCTTCCCTTTCTTGCGGGATCGGTCGCCCATGCTGGGAGCGCCACCCTCATTTTCCCAGCTTTCAATGGCCTTGGTGAGCGAGTTGTTGGGGGCTACCACGGGAGGCTTCTGGCCCTTAGGTCCCTTGGGCATTACTGCTCCGTGATCGCTTGTGTCAGAGACCGGATCAGGCAACTTATCCAGGGCGGCTTGCCGCCTCTCCGCATCAGTTCTTGTGCCCCGTTCATCGCGTCTGCACCGCTGGCCGCGCTTCATGCGCAGCAACCCATAAACAGTATGGCTGGATGCTCATCCCTTTCCAAGTGCATGCGCGATCATGACGACTACAAGACGACTACAAGCTCAAAGAGGTCGCTCCTCGAGCGCCGTTATCGCAGCGCGATTTCATATCAAGCTCGTGACGCATGGACCAAGTTGCGAGCAGACGAGCTAAGCCCGTTGGCTCTTCACAAATTTGAAACAGATCAGATGGCGGCACTCCTGAGGCGGCACTGTCACGTTAAGCCGAAATTTGCAGGCCAAATGAGCATGGCCGCAACGGCTCACGCGGCGACTGTCGCGTGGCGCCAGGTCAGCATAGCCTGAGCGCGAAATGCGCGCAGGGTTCGGCGGGAAATCAGTTGGCGTTGGAGGTTGAACACATTGTAGACGGCAGCGTGGATTGAGAGAAAGCGCTGTGCCGACCCGGGGGACTTGAAGCGCTTCATCCGCCGTTCGCGCTGTCGCAATGGCTGATGGGAATTCTCTGCCCGGTTATTCTTCCAGCGACCTGTATCGTGCCGCCGCGCAATCCCAAGTTCGCGCAGCGCCGAGCGGTAGGATCCGAGCTTGTCGATCACGATGGTGGCCGGAGTGAGGCCCTGCGTCTTCAGGAGTTTTCGCATCAGCTTGAGCGCCGCCTTGCGATCTCGCCGTGGCTGAACCAGGATATCGAGGACCTCGCCTTCGCCGTCCACCGCACGCCAGACGTACAACTGCCTGCCGTTGATGGAGACAAACACTTCATCGAGATGCCACCGCACGTCCGGCCGAGACCGTCCTCGTCTCAGCTTGCGGGCAATGATGGCGCCGAACTTCAATGCCCAACGGCGGACCGTCTCGTAGGACACGTCGATACCACGCTCGGCAAGCATATCCTCGACGTCGCGGTAGCTCAGAGCAAAGCGGAAATAGAGCCAGATGGCCTGCTGGATGACGATGCTCGGATAGCGGTGACGGTGGTATGAGAGCTTATCCATAAGCAAACGCTACATGGCCCAGTGTACCAAGCCACCGGGTTACTGTGACAGTGGCCTCGCGACCGCCGAGTTCTCGTTCTCATCTGCGCTGACCGCACCGGCCTTTGTTGCATCGGATTTCAAAGGCTGGCTCGCTGGCGTGAACTTCTCAATTTCGTGCAACGCTGCCGGGCCGCCGCTCTCTTGCACGAGAGCTGCCGCCGCCATGAAAAGCTGATGCTCAGGATTGTTCCGACAGTAGTGCTCAATGAAGATTTCGACCTCGTCTGTATCCTCTGGTTGCCCCTGCCCTTCGCTGCGGTAATTGCTGCCGGTCACAAAGCCGAGGATCCACTCAAGCTGGCCTTCGTGTTTCTCCGGGTCCGACCAGTCTTGCAGCCATGCGCTACACGCCTGATTTGGCTGCTCTGCCGGACTGAAACGTCTCGCTGTATCACCTTCGGTGACGATAGCCGTTTGCCACACGGCAGACGGCGACCCCTGAGCGCTGCCTAGTCCTTTCTTGGCATCGACCGGCACCGCATCGAACCACGGCCCATGGGGAGCAAAGCTCCTGAGGACCTCCGCGCCAGTGACAGGCTGTGCGTTTTGAGATCGCTTGTTTGCGATGGAGATCACTCGCCCAGGAGAATGGTTGAGAGTCGCACTTGGGGGCGCAAGGAAGCAAACGACAATAATTAACCCTGCGCCCAAAACCGCGTACGGCATGAAGGCATGTATGTGCGTGGGATTTATATCCGCCCTCCGAATGCAAATGGAATGCTGGCTGATTCGCGGCGGCTGGGACTTGCTCCAGATCAAATCGTGATTGCGGCACTGAATAGCGGCCCCTGATGTGGTGCGAGCATCCGGCGCCTTCGGCCCCCTCAGGCGCAGCGACTTCTTGCCTGTCGCTCGTACATGGGCGCGACGCAACTTCACAATAATCGACATTTCCACGCACGCCGCACCATGTGAATCGCTTTAGCTGATGGCCTGACTTCAATGGCTAGCGTCACGCGTTATCGAAGTCGTTCGGCGAAGCCGCTGGACCGCAGCTTAGGCTTCGGCAGCAGCCGACGCCCGAAACAAGTTTGTCGGAGGTCGAATATGTTAGATCGAACCTGCCATATTACGCCAGATCTCATCAGCGACTATGTCGCCGACAGACTCGACGACGACGATGCACGCGTCGTTGAGGAAGCCATCGAGCACAACGATGGAATCGCGGCTGCGGTCGCAACAGCGCGTCAGGTTAATTCGCGAATGGCCAGATCGTTTGCGACAGCAAGACATTAGATTTGAAATCCGCAGTTCGAGTGCATGTATAGCTTTGACCTAACCTCTGACAGGAGAGCAAGATGCGCCTTATGATGATTTCCCTGACAGCAATGATAGTCTCCACTATCTGTGTCAGCGCCCTTTTCATGCACGCGCTCTACACGCCCACCCGCCTGGGTATTGGGGATTGGACGACAACCGTCACCGCTGCCAACGATTGGACTAAGGGCGATGAAGAACGGCTGCTTCCACCGATTCTGCACGATACGCATGGAAAAAAAGCGACCAACTAGTGCCGGAGTGGCGATTTCTCTCCGAGCCTGTCGGCGAAGCGTCTTGATGAACCTAGTTTGATGCGGCCAAGTCGCATCGCATATGGGTCACCGCTGGAAGAACGTCCGCCAGAATTGGGGTGCAGGCGCTTCTTCGCAGAGGGCGAGCAGAACGGCAGGACGGTCCGATGAGCTGGCGGCGCCAATCAGGCGGTGAGTGTCGCGTTCAGGAGCCATCGCCCTCTCCTTCACTACTGCTTAGCCCTTGGGCTCGAATTTCACGACATTGGCGCCTTTGCCCGCCAGCGAATTGAGCGGCCGAACATCGAGCAGACATCGTGCATCGACTCGACAAGGTTGCGTTCGTGCACTGGATGAAAGTCAGGCCGTTCGCGGCTGGCGAGAAATTGAGTCACGAGCTCGCGGACTTCAATCGTCGTTAGGTCCGGCCGCACCCAGCGCGCGAAGTCGTCAATCAGCCGCCAATCGTCGATGGGTTGAGGGCTGAGAACATCGTTCTCCCACACCTCATCGACGCTCTTTTTGTCGTCCACCATCGCCCTCTCCTTCACTGCTGCTAGTGCTGCTTCTCGGCGTTCTTGTCGACCGATGCTCTACATCGTCGAGCGTCATGCCATCTTCGAACGGGAGAGCGGCGCCAGTTAGCTCCGACATCCAAACGATTTGGTACGTGCCGTCGTGTTGCCTTCGTAGATCGAAGCCAGTCACACTGGCGACTGCACACCGCAACCGCTCTTCGCGTGCGGTCTCGTCCACCTCGTCGTTTCCGATCACCCCTTCCCGCCCGCCATCTTCCCGCTCGGCCAGCGCTTGACCTCGTAGGCATCGATCACGTCGGCGAGTTCGCGCAACTCTTCCTCCTCGGGCGAGCCTTCGATACAGCCCACGAGCTCGTCGGCGCGCTTGACGAGAACAGCATGCATCGCGTCGGCTTCACGCCCGAACAGTTGGGCAGTTCTCGCGCCCACCACCTCAACTGTCTCCTGTTCATCCACCTCTTGAGGCGCGATGGCAGTTCGACCCCACCGGCTACTTACGAGCACCGATCAACATGATGTTCGTGGATGCGCGGGCGAGGCCGCGCATGTTGTTCTCAAGCCGGAGTCCATGCAGCCGGAGTGTAGGCGCATATGTGGATAGCGGGGATAGTCGGACCAGTCGGCACACGACATTCAGAGAATCGGCCCAACGTTGCCGTTCTCCTGCTGGGTGACACGGCCTAGCCCTCTGGCCATCTCCCGGATGCAAGAGCCCCGGTCGCACCGGGGCTCTTGTGGTTCGCTTCAGACAGCGCGACTTGTCGGCGATCAAGGATGCGGAATCGTTGATGCTCTAGGGATATTGCCTAACACTACTTATATCTCTGCTGGAGATCGGCAGCCTGAGGAGTGAAGATGCGCAGCCTCGGCGGTTTCATACTGCTGGCAGGAATTGGCGTGGCGCTGTTCGTCTATCTGCCGGCGCCTGTCGATAGCGGCGCTTCGTTCCACCGCCTGCAGCGCGTGGCCACCTCGCTGCCACCTGCCAAGTTCACCCCGGCCTCTGGCCTGGGCTCGTTCTCGCCTTCCGTCGCCCTGTCGATGCCTGCCCGGCGCGGGCCGCATCTTGCGACGGCAGCTCCCGCACCGGCACCGCAGCCGGCGCAAGCCCCCATCGCCAGCGACGCGCAGACGGGTTGGCAGACGACGGTCGTCTCCGCTGCAACGCCTGCGCCAACTGAGCTTACGCCGCGCGATCCCGATGCCCGCTACAAGCTCGTTCTCGACATCCAGCAGCAGTTGCGGCGCGTCGGCTGCTATTGGGGCCGCATAGATGGCTCCTGGGGCTATGCCACCAAGGACGCGATGAAGGAGTTCACCGATCGCGTCAACGCGACGTTGCCGCTCGATCAGCCGGACTACGTCCAGCTCACGCTCATTCAGTCGCACAGCGACAAGGTGTGCGGCGCATGCCCGGCCGGCCAATCGTTATCGGCATCGGGACGCTGCGTCGGGCTTCCCATCACGGCGCAGACGGAGCAACCTAGCGCACCGCGATCGCTACGGCGCAGAAGGAAGTGTTGCCCTGGAAGGCCAACGAGGCCCCTGCGGTACAGCCGCTGTTCAAGCCGGTGCCAACGACGGTCGTTTCCACCGAACCACTCCCAGGCCGCATGGCGATCGGCGCCCCAGTCCCCACATCGGTTGACGTGCAACAGAGCGCGCCCCCCGTCACGCCGGGAGTCGCGATCCCCGCCCTCGATCCCACAGGCGCAGTGAAGCCGCCGGCGGCTGACGCCCCACCAAAGCGCGCTCGAAGCTACCGCCACGAGGGCCCCGGCACGCCGCACTATAACCTCATGCTGAGCCTCGGCGGCGTCTACTGAGTAGCTCCTCGGCGCGCCCATGTGGTTGGGGTCCAGTCGCGGATGAGCGAGCCGTCTGGTTCCGAAAGCCGACGACATTATCCTCCATCGCCCTGTCGCAAGAGCAAGGCCGCCGAGCGGGGGAACTCAGCGGCCCACTTTGGTGCCGACAATCGGGGGTTTGTCGGCGTTCGCAGAGGCTGGGGTTTGGGGGAGGGGTTGGCCTCTGCTTTTAGTCAACTGCCCGCGGCGCGGAATGGTTCCATTGTGAGGGGCGGACCAGCGGGCCTTCCTGACGGGCACTCAATGGG
>CAVUWX010000024.1:0-102360 GCA_963745205.1 uncultured Alphaproteobacteria bacterium | reverse complement strand
GTGCCAACTTCGCTGGGCGAAGCTCGGCGCCGCTCGGTCCCGAAGTGGGGTCGTGCACTCTTGAAGACGAGTTCTTTGGGCACGCAAGTCGGCCCGGCATCCGACAGACGGATGAACGCCGCGGACTCATCAAGCCGAAATCCGCCTTGCGCGAGGACATCGCGCCACCATCTGCGCTTCGTTCATATGAGTGGAGCCGCTGGTCGACGAGCCAGGGCGTCACCGGCGCGCTACGCACGTTATTTGCTCGGGCAGCTTCGTGCGCTGCAAGTCATAGAGCATGGCCGCCAGGCCGCCTGCCGCCATCTCCGCGTCGATGGCGGCGAAGTAGGGTAGTCCTTTTCGTGTTCGTCGCCCACTTCGAGAACAAACCAGCGCCGCCCGCCCGAGGATGCGGCACCACCGAATCCTCGTTCGAAGCGATCATGATGCGCGTGTAGTTCTTGCCCTCATACGGATCGAGACCCTTGCGCTCGTACGACATGTTCGTGCCGGTCGCCAAGGTCCTTGAGCTTGCCTCGGCGGACTTGTCGCCCGCCCAAAACGCTTCCTCTGCCATCAGGAAGAGCTTGTTTTCTAGTGGGCGTTGAAACGCCCGGTGATGCGCTCGAACCCCGATTACGACCATCGCGTTGCGGCCGAAGAGGACTCAACGATCCATTCGCCGACCTTCGATTTGCCGACGCCTTCCTTGCCCCTCAGAACGATGTTGGTTCCGGGTTGATGTGCGGCTGCTGCACGAGCTGAGCGAGCCACGCGACGAAGAAGCGGAAGTAATCCGCGTTCCGTCGGCAGACGTTGCGGTAGATATGACCGAGCGAGGCGTCTCCAAGAGCCGTTGGCTTCGGTTCAACCGAGAAACCGTAATAGCTGTTAAACACGCCCTCAGGCGCGCCCTCGGCTCGGGCGAAGCGAAATCCACGGTACTGGCGTCGAAATTGCCACTTAAGCCAGACTGAGATGATCAGGGCCGAGTGCTCTCTACCGGATTTATCGCGCCAGAAATAGAACCAGTTCGCGAACCAATTGTTGAGGCTTTGCTTGTCGTAAAGCTCCGTCTCTCCCTCGACGCTCTCATGCAGATACCGCAACCTGTTGCCGAGACGCACGACTGCCCAAGTCTCGTTGATCTCGAGCAGCTTTGCGTCAAGCTCATCGCGCGGAATATAGACCCCGGTCCGTTCTGCTGAACCCGCGAGCCGATACTGGATCGGCCTTCGCGTCTAGTCGAAGAGCGCCTCAAGAAACTGGCAAGGGCCTATCCCGGCAAGTGTCCGACTGGCACTTTACGGTGGGGATTTGTCGATCGACTGGCGTTTAGGCGTGACATTGGTGCGCGGTCGGATCGTTGGACGTCGCATGTTCGTGCACGAACGGGCAAGGAAATGCGACGAGCGGGACATTCTCGTCCCCGTTTATCGGTCACGCTTGGTAGAAGGTCGGCTGCCGCGTCGGCAGCCTTGAATCCGCGCCAGTCATCGGCGGCGCGATTTGATATCAGAGTTTGTCCGAGAGGCCGTTGCTGAGCCTAGTGCGCACGGTCCGCTTTTTGTTCAGTCGCGCCGCGGCCCTTACGATGCAAGCTGCCCGGCGATCACGGGGTCTGCCAGGTTGAGCAATTTGCCGCTAACCCATCGGGCAGGCACCGGCTCGCTGCCTTCCTTGCAAGTCATCGCATCATGGCCACGTTCGGTTGAAGCGCACGCGGCGTCAAACTTGAACCCGACGAGCCGTCCAACGGGCAAGTACACATCCTCTGCCAACGTTGCTGAAACTCCGCAGCGCTTTCACCGGGCCGACATGCGAAGTAGTTTGCCATCAGCATCACTAGGCGGCTCTTCGCGATTGGCCTGTGATTGACAATAATGCTGCGGGTTTCGTGGATAGCGCTTGCTCGTCCTTTGTCTTGATGTTGCGCTGTTCGCCTTTGTCGATGGAGTGGATGGTGAGATCGCCGAGAACGCGACTATCGAAGCCTTGCAGCTCGACCATGTACGCCTTGGCTATCTCTGCAGTGAGGTCCTTTGGGTCGATTTGATCGAACTCCAAAAGGGGCAACCGCTCACGGGCAAACTTTTGGAGGGCCGCTCGGCTTGGTCTCAACTTTGCCCGTACGTGGATCGGGTTTTGTCACGGCCACGCGAGTTCGGTCGTGTTCTTTGATGAGAGAAACGGCGTACATTGCGCTCTCAAGGCCGAGGTCTTCCAGCCGTTCATCGAGCAGCTCAATTGGCGCATCGCCCTTGTCGAAGTCATAGACCGCCAAGTGAAATCCTTCGACGTTCTGCTTGAGTTTGCGCGTCCCCTCGGCCTTTTCGCCGTCAGTCAAAGGACCCGGGACAAAGATGATTCCGTCCTTCAGGTGGGTTGGTAGGTGGGCATCGAGCAGCACGAGAAGAACCGCCCACCTGATCCGCATAGTGAACCAGTGGTGCGATCCACAGCGATGGGCGAAACTCACCTCGACTTCCAGCTCGGCGTAAGGCCCGAAATAGCGTCGAAGGTAATTGTTTTCTCAAGCTCGCGAACCACTTTTTCGAGCTTATCTCGAAAGGATAGAGCCCGGAACCGCTGTTTGCTCATCCATGATTCACTTGAAGAAGTGGCGGGCGTTCTTTGGTAATCATTTCCAACCTCATTTAATGAAGAAAACCGGGCCGAGTACATTGGCTATTGCTTCAGCCCTGACACAGACGAGTTTGCGCCCGCCGGGGTGGCGGCACTTCTCGTCACGAATTTTTGGGATCATTGGCTCGTCGGACAGGAACAGTTGGACAGGAACAGACGGTCAGGCAAAAGTCAGCCAGGTGTTGCGGGCAATATCGAAAGCAAGAAGCTCGTTGGCCATCTCCGCTATTCTTTGGTGTAGTGTTTTGCGAAGTGGACCGTGAGTTGCTTGCCCGGCTTGAGTTCACGCTCCCCACGCGAGCGCGAACGCCTCTTGCGGCGGCAGCCCCCAACGCGGAGAAGTTCATGTCGAACAGGGTCGAACTCGCCGTCCCAGACCGTGCTGTGTTCTTGTCCGCTCAGGATGCGCCACACGCGTTTCGGCTCCGACAGTTCGGCCAACTTCAGGTTCGCGTTCACGAGCCAATGGCAAGCGGCGTGTTTGACAAATTGCCAGTAAGCCGGCGGGCGTCCGCGTCGCTCGCACGCCCAATCACAGCTTTCGAATTCGCATGGGAATTGACCGGGTCCGAACGGCTTGCGCCATCGTCCGAACGTGTACTTGTTGAAGTCGCGCTCCAACACAGCGCGAAACTCGGGGTTAGTCACATGTGGACGAATTCGGTCCCACCTTGCGTGTGAACGGATAGTACCGGATTTCGTTTGGTGTAACGAGCGTCGGTCGAATGAGCTGCTTGTCAGGGCTTAGTGAACTTGCTTCGTTCGCATATGAAGAAGCGTCGAAACGGGAAACCGTCGCATCGCAATATCTGCCTTCTGATTGTTAAAATAAATCAATCGAGTACCGGCTTGCCAACCGCGCCTGATGCGCGTCGGTCCCGAGCCCTCGAACTACTAATGTCTCGCCCGCTGGAACCAGCGGTGGGTTTCTGTTTTGGATTTTTCGGAGGGAGTGGGTAAGAAGGGGGATCGGATCGGAAGGATCAATCAGTTGGAAGGCAAAGCACGAAGAGCACCGGCTACGACCGAAAAACCATACCATAAACTCGCGGGATTGTCAAATGCCTCCAACCCGTCACAATGACAACCTGCTGTCACTAACCCAATTAAGATGCCAGCTGGAGATGACGACCCCAGACGTCAAAATATGACTTGACAACTGGCTGTCACTTATGCCCCTAAATTTGCATGACTACTAAGCGCAAAGCCATGACAGAACTGATTGCGGAAATTAACCGCGTACACGGCCATTTGAGCGTCGCGCGGGCACGCTTCCCTTGCCACTGGCGGGGGGATGACAAGCGCACGCTGGCGAGTGCTTGCGAACGTCGCAGCCAAGTCTTCGGCGTCTTTGCCGGTCGCGATTGTGGCTCGGGAAATGGAATTACGCGTCAGGCCGTTCCGACAGCGCGTAAACGCTTTGAGGCGCGCCGGGCTCGTTCGGTTCGAGCGAACCCTGATCATGAGGTCGCCCAACTGGTGGTCCTTACCCCTAAAGGACGGAAGGAATACGAGACGGCGATAGACCGCATGGGGGGAAGAGCGAGTTTTTTGCGCACGAGACTAAGTAGCAAAGATATTGAAACCGCTACGACGACACTTCGATCGCTCCGACAACGCCAGCTCAGCAGTTGAACATCGGTGGATAGGCCCGTTTCGGCGGCCCGTCGGCAGGTCGGGCCAGCGTAGGGCAACTTGAGGTGCGGGTTTATGAGCCTGGCTCAAACAGCAGCGTGCCACCCATTAGGATGCGCCAATCGGGCTCGGACTGAATCCCATTGAGATTATCGATGACCGGGACACCAATGGACACGAAGCTCGACCATTTGTCCTGAGACAGGCGCACCCCGGCGAAAGGAAGATCGTGTTGCCGCCCGAGTTGGGTCGCTGATGCCGTTGGTCACCTGCTCGGCGTGCCACTCGCCATTCAGCTCAAGCACGAAGATCGAGTGCCGGCTCCGGTGTTCTCGTGACCATGCTCGTGGTGGTGTCCGTCGTCGCCTTCCTCGTGGGCCTCGGCGCCATGGAACATCGGATGCTCGCCGGACCCAAAAGACGTGAGGCGATACGAGACTGCGAAATTGTACTGAAACCGGTCGCCGAGGACGGTGTTTGAGTGCCTTCGGTCGATAGGTGTAGAGCACGTTGCTGTCGAACGACCACGAACCCTCATGGTGCGTCCACGCCAACCCCAAGAGAGGGTCCCAAGAGCCTGAGCCGGGTTGAAACTCGGCATCGAACAGTTGGCCTTGCTCCGTGAGATCGTTGGTGCGGCCCGTCGGGGTCTTGAGACCAAAGAGAACCGCAAGCTCGGTTTTGTTCTGATGGAAGAAGCGATATGGCCGAATAGCGTGAGGTCGCCAATGCCGTCGGCCGTTCCGAAGTTCTCCACTTCGAGGTCGCCGTTTCCTGCTCGACGGCTTCGCGGATACCAGTGCGACGCACATAGGGTAGCTGAACCGCCACCGTGAAGTCGTTCGTCACGCCATAGGCATACGAAATCGCGTACGCCTGAATGGTACGCAGATCGTGCACGTTGTTGCTCTCGGGAGAGCCTGGCGGCATGGCAGCCGTCGCGCTTAGAAGTGTCTGAGTGCTCAAGCCGCCGAGCGACTGATAATCGAGCGTGACGGCTGCGACGCTGTGCCCTTCATCGAGCGTCGAGGCAGGATCGGTGATGATTGGCCCAGCACCGAGAGCATTCCCGACGCCGCCAGCATGATGCATCGAAGCGGCACAGCTTCCGAGACCAGCCATCGCTATCTGCCAACCGGCGATGCAATCCGGAGACGTCATGAGCTTTCATATCGGCTTGCAGAGCAGCGATTTATGGGTCGAACATCTCCACTTAACCGCCAACGATCGAAACTACTTTGGCTGTAGGGCTAAAGCAGGGTAGGGCAGCCGTAGAGGTCGGGCCAGCGTATGACGATGGCGGCATCAAGGTCAGAAGAAGTCTTCGTCCACCTTCTTTACGTGGAGCGTTTCCACAATGCGACAGGCTGCGTCATGGCGGTCACCCCGCTCCGACCCGGCGGTTAGAAATCTACGCGTTCCAGCACGGCCACTCATGTCGAGAAGCTCCAAGTCCTCGGCTTCGGCTTCGTAGCTATCGCCATAGCGGCCGGACGACTCCTGCCACCGCCTGCCCCGCGAGACGGAGGCGCGCGTTTCTGCATCGGCGGGCGCGGCCCGCTTCATAGCGGCAATGAATGTATGCCGCCAGCGAGTGGAACGAAAGTTTTGGCCGTTTGATGCCGATGATTCTTTAGATGACGGCTGAACGCCTTGCTCAGCGCCGTCCGAAAACCGCCCGGTCAACTGTGCATTGCTACAGCCCCGGAAATAGCTTGCCGGGGCACTCCGCCACGAGTCGAGGAAACCAAGCTCAATTAGCCTCGAATGGATCGGCACTGAGCGAAAGCAAAGGATTTGTCCTTCTTCAGCTCGTAAGCTCTGGCCCGAAGTGAAAATAGAGTCAGTGAAGATCCTGTGCCGCCGGATTAAGTCTTGCGAAGCTCAGCCAGCTCATTCAGTCGGCGCGCCCGTGTAGAGCCCCAGCCAAGTCAGCCAGTAGAGCTGGCCGGGTAGCACCGATCCCAGCAAGATCTTCAGCTCCTCGGGCCGGAAGGGCTTTTTTTGCTCATTGGCCGCCAAGTTGTCGGAGACTACGAGTGACTTGCATGGAAGGGATTCTTCACTCTCTCATAATTCCGCGTTGCGTAATCAAACAGGCTGCACAGGATCGACCACTTCTTTTTGATGGTTTTTGCGGCTTGACGAGACACGCCCTGCGTCTTTGCTATTACAGCGGCCTCGACGATTCCAGTGCTCGCGCAAACCTTTCCGTTTATTCCAGTTCCCAGGAAGAGCGAGCATCGTCTCCTTGATTGCAGTTGCGTCGTCTCTTTCCATATGCCGTGATGGGCTTATCGCCAGTAACCGCAATCATGTCTCGTATCGCAGCTCTGATCGTGTCGGCGCGCTCTCGGCTCAGACCCGAGCCTCGTTCGCCGATGTAGTTCTCACACAGCGTGGAGAGATTGGGTACGGCGGAATGGAGGCGACGGATCGCTACGGGCGTCCGCATACGCAATGCCGGCACACGGCTTTCGCAACACAAGGGTGCCGTCCGCCTCGTCGATGAAGGTGATAGATCGCCGTGTCATCGGCCACCAGATTGCCCAAGAACTGTAGGTAGGTATGCGCGAGCGCGGCGACGAACTCGTTGTCATCGCAATGCGGCGGGGCAAACGTTGCCTTGGCGAGCCGATGAACATCTCTGAAGTCGAGGACCGCGAGACAGCTACTAAGCCCGTCGTATCTGCGGCGCACATGTAACCGGAACGCCTCCGCCAGCGCTCCCAAGAGATCGTCGCGGCTGACGTGATCCGGCAGCGTTATGATTTCGCCTCGCCAAAAGGCTTCGGGGTTCTGAAGAGCCTCGGATTTGGTGACGGCACGCATCACCTGCTCCACCTCGCGCCTGCGCTCGTAGAAAAAGGCGCACGCATGTTCGACGTTGTCGAAGTAGAAGCCTGCCTTACCGATGATGCGGCCGCCGGGGGCAACGTTATCCTGCATGGCAACGCCCGCTCGGCCCAGCAGAGCGTCCCATTCGTTAAAGAGCTTTTGCATGGCGGCGGGCACGCGCCGCTTCGCCTCGCGCAGATCGCCGGTGCCGAGCGACCGCGTGATGTGCTTCGCGCCCACGACGGGCCGGTACTCGACCGGCACGCGGGGATGAATGCGGTAAGTCTTTGCGCCTTTCGGCAGGTACGGCTTGACCACGGTGCGGCGTCCAATGTGAACCAGGTTTGTGCACCGGGAGGAACCCATTTCCCGTGCCACAAACGCCGCAAATTGGGGTTTTCTCGCTCGGATCAAGGGTTAGAAGCTGCCCTTGTCTCAGTTTTGGTGCGGACGGAGGGAGTCGAACCCTCACGGGCCTTGCAGCCCTCAGGATTTTAAGTCCTGTGTGTCTACCAGTTCCACCACGTCCGCTTATGACCGGGTGCGCGCCTTTATGCGGCGCTTCGCTAAGCTTGCGCAATGCTCCCGCCGCCCCGCGGCGCACCGTGGCGGATCGCAGCCAGCATCAGCACGTAGAGCACGAGCCCGTTCAGCGTGTGCCATAAGAAGTGCGTGCCGACGCCGCGGCCTCCCCGCACCGCCCAGGTGCAGACCTCCAGATCGATGGTGCGGAAGGTCATGGCGGCGAGGAACAGAACGGCCGCGGCGAAAAGATAGCCCGCCGCGCGGTGCCCCTGCCACAAGAGCACCGAACCGACCAGCACCAGCGCGGCGAAGGCCGGCGTGTAGCCGAGCGTGCCGTTGAAGCAGCGTTTGCCGGCGGCGCGCGTCATCGGCAGGAGCTCGTTGGAGCAGTGGATGGCCTGCATATAGCGTACGCTCAGATAGAAGGCGACAAGCGCCACGGCGACGACGATCAACGGCGCGCCCGCAAACCGGCACAGCGCGTAGCCGAGGTAGGCGAGCATGAAGGCCGAGATGGGGATCGTGTCGAACGGGATCGCCCACACGGTGGCGTAGGTGTGAAAGAGGAAGCTGCCCGTCCCAATGGCGAGGATGAGCGCCACCAGCAGCCATTCGAACAGCGCGCGGTCCGAGCGGGGCGCGCGCGCGAGCTGCCAGGCGGCGATGAGCCCCGCAATGATGAAGGCGCCGTTGGAGAGGGCGTTCAGCGGCTCGGCCCAGAAGCCCGGGTCGCCGCCGCGCTCGCAGTAGCTGTAAACTTTGCTCCAGTCCATCCCGGCTCCGCTCAGGAAACTTCGACGCGCCACATCGCTGTACCTTCCTGTGGCGCGCGGCAGTTAGGAGTTATCGAGGATGGACGAACGCTTCGCAATCCTCACCCGCAGTACGCCGGCTTGCGCGGCCGGAGAGAGGCAAACATAATCTCCGGATGGAGAGGCCAATCACAAGATCGCTGCTGGCGACCTTCATTGAGTATGCGGCGCGCGACTGCGTTACGGCGATCGAGTGGTCTCGCTTCATGATAACGCACTATAAGGACGAGCGGATGGAAGCGGCGCGTACGGACTGCGTGCGCATCCTGCAGAGCGCTCCGCCGGGCAAAGTCGCAAAGCCGGACTTGATCGGCTGTACGACATCGCGCGCGAATTGAGAGAGAGCGACGGACGATAAGCACGTACCGAACCGGCTCAATCCTTGCGCGCCTCGCGCATCGACCGGTCGAACTCGGCCCAGGTCATGAAGTGAGGTTGGTGCTTATTCTTCGGGCGCCAGCGCACGCCACCCTTGCTGATGGTCAGCTCGCCGAACCGGCCGTCGCTATCGGCGACCACGAAGACGATGCCGTTCTCCTCGCGGCTGAGCGGATGGCTCGTTATGTTCACCTCGACGGAATGGGCCATCGTGAAGTCCTTCGCAAAGTCGTTTCGCTACTCTTTCTTCTCCGGCGCGCCCTTATCCGGAGCAACCACGCGGATGTGCAGCTCGCGCAGTTGCTTTAAGGCCACCTCCGACGGCGCGCCCATGAGGAGATCGTTCGCCTGCTGGTTCATGGGGAACAGCGTGACCTCGCGCAGGTTCTTTGCCCCGAGCAAGAGCATGACGATGCGGTCGATGCCGGCCGCCATGCCGCCGTGCGGCGGGGCGCCGTACTGGAACGCGCGGTAGAGGCCGCCGAAGCGCGCCTCGACCTCGGCCTTGCCGAGCCCGGTGATCTCGAAGGCTTTGACCATGGTGTCGGGGCGGTGGTTGCGCACCGAGCCCGACGCGATCTCGAAGCCGTTGCAGACGATGTCGTACTGGTGCGCCTTGATCTTGAGACGGTCCTCGTCGCTCTTGGCGGCTTCGAGCGTCGCGAGCCCGCCCTGCGGCATCGAGAACGGGTTGTGCGAGAAGTCGATCTTCTTCTCCTCCTCGTTCCACTCGTAGAACGGGAAGTCGACGATCCAGGCGAGCGCGAACTTGCTCTCGTCGATCAGTTTGAGATCCTCGCCGATGCGCGTCCTCGCCTCGCCGGCGAACTTGTAGAACTTCTCCGGGTCGCCCGCGATGAAGAAGACGGCGTCCCTCCTCATTGAGGTTGACTTGAATTCGAATAGCCTCGGCTCGCTCAGCACCAATGTTCTTGGCAATGGGTCCGAAGCTCTCGAAGGGGTAAGGACTTTCAGTTCCCACACCTTCTAAAATGGTGCCCTTCGCACTTGGGGATGGGTCGACCCTTTTGCGATAAATGATGTAGCCCAAACCGGGTTGCCCCTCAGTCTGAGCCCACCCGTTCATGCGATCGCAGAATGCGCGTGAGTGCCCGCCTTGGGCCGGTATGGCCCAAACGCGGTACTTTGCGTACTTCTCGATCGAATTCGCGAAGATCTTGAAGCTCGAGCCGCGGAAGTGTTCGGTCACGTCCTGCATCTCGACCGGGTTGCGCAGGTCCGGCTTGTCGGTGCCGTACTTGCGGATCGCCTCGTCATAGGGGATGCGCGGCCATTTGTTAGTGACGGACTTCGCCGTCCCGGTCGCAGAAGAAAACTCCTCGAAGATGCCGGTGATGACCGGCTCCATGGCGGCGAAGATGTCGTCCTGCTCGACGAAGCTCATCTCCACGTCGAGCTGATAGAACTCGCCCGGCAAACGGTCGGCGCGCGGGTCCTCGTCGCGGAAGCAGGGCGCGATCTGGAAATAGCGGTCGAAGCCCGACACCATGAGCAGCTGCTTATATTGCTGCGGCGCTTGCGGCAGCGCGTAGAATTTCCCCGCGTGGATGCGCGAGGGAACGAGAAAGTCGCGCGCGCCTTCGGGCGAGGATGCGGTCAGGATCGGCGTCGAGAACTCGAAGAAGCCGGCTTCGACCATGCGCTTCCTGATCGAGGCGGTGATCGCCAGCCGCTGCATGATGTTGGCATGCAGGGTCTCGCGGCGCAAATCGAGGAAGCGGAATTGCAGGCGCAGGTCTTCCGGATAGTCGGGCTCGCCGAACACCGGAACGGGCAGCTCCTTTGCCGCCGACAGCACCTCGATCTCGGTCGCGCCGAGCTCCACCTCGCCCGTCGGCAGCTCCTCATTCACGGTGCCCTCGGGGCGCGCGCGCACGGTGCCGTCGACGCGGACGACCCACTCGGAGCGCAGCGTCTCGGCAACCTTGAAGGCGGGGCTGTCGGGATCGGCGACCACCTGGGTAAGGCCGTAGTGGTCGCGCAGGTCGATGAACAACAGCCCGCCGTGGTCGCGCACGCGGTGGACCCAGCCCGAGAGGCGGACGGATTTGCCGATGTCGGAAGGGCGCAGCGCGCCGCAGGTGTGCGAGCGATAGCGATGGAGCGCGGCACCGGCGCCGCCCGGGGCCGCATTGCCCTTGGTCTGCTTTTTCGCCTTCGAGTCCGCCATTGCGCCGCCCGCTTCGCCGCTATAAGTCGCGGGAAAAGCGCATGGGGTCATTGGGTTGTCAAGGTCGCAGCCTAGTGGGCGGGGAAACAGCTAAGCCATCCCAAGTTACAATAGTACGATGCCGGCAATGAACCGCTTCCCACCCGAAATCACACGCCGTCGCGCCGTGCAGGCGCTGGCGGGCATCGCCCTGTGCGGCGGCGCTGGCAGCCTCCATAGCGAGACCATGGGCAAGCCACACGGACCGGCCCCCGAGCTTTCCCCATGGCTGACGCTGCCACCGACACCGGCACTACCGCATCCCGACAAGAGCGGAATCGCCGAGGTCAATGGAACGCGTCTCTTCTACGCCCGGTTCGGGCAGGGGGAGCCGGTGCTGCTGCTGCATGGGGGAATGGGGAACTCCAACTACTTTGCGTATCAGATCGAGGCGCTGGCAAAGGATCACCTGGTCGTCGCCGTGGATACCCGCGGGCATGGGCGCAGCCCGGTAACGTCGGACGCGATGAGCTACGACATGCTTGCGGACGATGCAGTCGCGCTTATGCAGCTTCTCGAGCTTGCCCCCGCCGCCGTCGTCGGCTGGAGCGATGGCGCCGTCACCGGTCTCATCCTCGCCATGCGCAAGCCGGAGCTCGTAGCGCGGCTATTCGCCTTCGGCGCCAACGTGAGCCTCGACGGCATGAAGGCCGGCGGCGGGCGCACGCCGGTGTTTGCGGCCTATTCCAGCCGCTGCAGGGCGGAGTATCCGACGCTGTCGCCGGCTCCGGACAAATGGTCCAAGCTTCTAACCGGACTGCGGGGCATGTGGCGCAGCGAGCTGCGCATCACCAGACGCAAGCTCGCGGCGATCAAGTGCCCGACCACGATCTGTGAGGGTCAATACGACGAGATCATCCGGCCCGAACATGCGCAGGAAATCGCGCTGGCGATACCCGGCGCGCGGTTCGTCATGCTGCCGGATGTCAGTCATTTCGCGATGCTGCAGAACCCCGAGCAGTTTAACAGGGCGCTGTTGGATTTTCTGGGCGCCTAGCCCTGCGCGCAAAAAAAAAGACTGGTCCCGACCTCAAGTCAGGACCAGTCCCCCCGCTCAAAGTTCAAAGGCTGAGGGTCAGTGACCCCAGTTGAACTTGTAAACGATGTCGGTGGTGGCGGTCTCGACGACCGGGTCGAAATTAAGGACGAATGTGCCGAACCCAGGCAGCGTTTCTGTCAATCCATCCTTACTGTAGTCGGAATAGCGCACCTCGCTGCGCCAGAACCAGCCGTCGTGCATCGCTACTTCCAAGCCACCGCCGATAAACCAGCCGCCCGCATCGTAGCTGTCCCGGTGCGATCCCGCCACCGGTGCGCCCGTAGTTGTCAAGCTCAAGATCGATCCCCCAAAGTGGGTGTGCGTGTAGCCCACGCTCCAATAATTGAGCACAGAAGGGATCATCAGCCAGCCCGCGCGAGCGCCGACAAACCACGTCGAGTCGTTGTTGCTCTTGCCGGCAAATCCCCCATCGTCGAGTTGCCCGTCCATATTGGAGAAGTCGTAGTTGAACAGCGCACCGATGACGATCTTGTCGCTCACCTGGTAGTCGTAGCCGAGGCCGATTTCACCTAGCCAGCCTCTGCCGCCATGATCAATCTTCGCGCAGAGCACACAGCCGACGCCTGGAATGTCTGTCGTCGTAGTGGCTTGCCACAGCCCATAGCCCACACCGCCATTGGCGTAGAAGCCGGTCCAGTTGGAGACCTGCAGCATGACGGGCGCCGCGGCCCTTTGGGGGGCTTCGTAGCCGTCCGCGCGGGCAGCCCCAGCGAGCGAAACGAGTGATACTGCAAGAATGATCGGACGAAGTTGCCGCTGCATGAATGCCCCCTGGGAATTGGTGTAAGAAAGTTCAGGACAACACGCATGTGGAACTGTCCGGCCTATTCATCGCGAAAGATGCGAGCGCGCAAGAGGAGCCCCCAGTAATTGCGTTGGATGGATTCGGCAACAATGTCGAGAAGACCTCGCCAGGCTTCATTGCTTGCTGCGTGAGCGTTGCAATTCGGCGACAGGCCGGGCGGCTCTCTCCTGTGCACAACGTGCCGAACGGGTCTTGAACGACAACGCTTAGCCGAGGCGGCTCCGGTGCCGAGGGCACGCGGCAAGTTCCTGCGTCACGTAGATCGAACCGCGCTGGCAGCTATTGCCAAGCTCTGCGCGATTGCCGGAGCGGCGCACTGCTTCAGCCGGCGCAATGGCTCGAGACCACCGATGCGATCGGCACTCATATCCGTCACTTATAGACGTAAGTGATGAGAAAGGTCCGGTCGGCGGCGGTGGCGCCCTTCGGCGGGAACGGGAAGCTCGCCTGCTGCGCCGAGAACATCACGCCGTCGTCGAGATCGCGGATGCCGGCGCCCTGCACGAGCTTCACGGTAGAGACGTTTCCGCGCTCATCCAGGATCAGCTTGATGGTGACGCGCCCCTTGGTGCCGTTGGCCGGCGGCATCGTCTTCTTCAGGGCGCGGATGACGCCGCGGCCGAACTCGTCGTTCTCGCCCGAGCGCGTGATGCCGGACGGGCGGTTGACTGCCGAGGAGCGCCCGACCTCCTCATACGGCGTCGCCTTCATGGTCATGCTGAAGGGGAGCGAGAGGTCGAGCTGCTCGGGCGGCTTCAATTCGACCTTCGGCTTCGGCTCGGTCTCGGCCTTCTTTTGCTGCTCACTCTCCTTGACGCGATCTTCCTGCGGCGGAGCGGGTTGCGGCTTCTCCTTCTCGACGGGGAGCACGCTTGCCGGCTGATCGGCAGGCTTGGTCTCGGCAGGCTGCTCCGCCTTTTGCTCGGGCGGTGTCTTCTCGGCTTGTTGCTTCGTTTCGGGCCGCGGTGGCGGTGTCTCCTGCGCCTGCGCCGACTGCGGTTGCGGTGGAGGAGTGGGGGTGCCGGGCGGCGGTGAATCCGCGCCGAGTCTCGCGGCTGCGCAAGTCCGCCTCGTCGACGAGTTCTACGTTGATTGCATCGGGCGATCCGCCGGCGTCGCCCAGATAGCGAGGCGTGTTGCGCGCAATTCCGATGATCAGCACGGCGTGCACGGCAGCGGCGCACGCGAGCCCGATCCAAAAGCCGCGCGGCCACTCATCGCGGCCCCGCGCGCGCTGACGCGCGAGCGCATGCACGCTGTCGGCGATCAGCACGATGTCGTCGGTGCTCATCTCGCTCGTCTGCCTCGATCGTCACAAAGACGGCAATCCACAATACCGGCTGGCGGCGACTATGGCACCGGGCGGATGCGCGCGCTTCGCAACCCGGCGCGGATCGCCCGCCGATGCTCGCCTCTCGGGCGACCCCAGCGACCGGGACGCGCGCGCGAAGCGCCTGTGGAGGAGATGGGGATAAGCGCCGCCGTTTTGCAAACCGTGGCGGGCCCGAGGCGCACTCGCCTCGCACACCACAGGAGAATTCTCTCTCCACGACAGATGTGGACAATAGCAACCCTCGTGTGCACAACCCGCGGCCTACTGATTGTTGCCCGCCCAGACCCCTGATAGCGGTGCGGCAGTGGCGTAGCCCCCTCAGAGGGGCGACCAAATCGATTGGAGTAGGGGGTCCGTATCTTGAAACAGTCAGTTCGCATATTGGCATTCGTCGCGGCCGTTGCGTTGATCACAAGCGCCGCCCGCGCCGACGGGCCATATTGGTCGGGTCCAGCGACCCGCGCGCAAGGGCCGCTTCCGTGGACCGGCCCGTACGTGGGTCTCAATGCCGGCTACGCGTGGCACGACGTCGGCGGCGTCTACGACAACATCGTCAGCCCGACCGACCTGTCGGGCACCAGGCCGAACGGCGCGATCGTCGGCGGCCAGATCGGGTACAACTACCGCATGGACTGGTTCCTGATGGGCGTCGAGCTCGACGCCAATGCCGGAACAAATTCACAGTCCGTGGTTAATGCCGCCAACGGCGCTCAGATCAGGGGCGATCTGAGCTACCTCGCGAGCGCACGCGGAAGGCTCGGCGTCCTTTGGAGCGACGTACTGCTCTACGGCACCATCGGTGTTGGCTCCGCGCGCCACACCTTCAATGAAGTGAATGGTCCCTTCTCCGGCGAGCAGCATTTCACTGATATCGCTGCAGTCTACGGCGGCGGACTAGAGTGGATGGTTGCCTACAACCTGTCAGTGCGCGCCGAGTACCTGCGTTACGATATGAGCGGCACCGATGCTCTTTCATCCAGCTTTCCCGGCGTCGCTACCGGCGACTTCGTGAAGTTTCGCGATATCGACATCGTGCGCGCGGGTGTGAACGTGCGGCTGGCGCCGTAGCCGTTTCGGCTTCGTTGCCGGCAAAATAGAAGCTGTCGACTGTCTGCAGAGTGGCGCGGCGTTTCTGCGCCGCTCTGCCCTCATTTGATCCAAATCTCTATCGGAACGCGCATTTTATTGCGCGCATGGGTTGCAGCCTCCTACATTTTCAAGTGAAGTGACCATCGTTCGACTGGCCGCGGCGACAGGGGTCCGTGGAACCGTATTAGGCAATTGCATTTTCTATTGATATTTCAGCAGGAGTATCGATTGCGGCATCCCACTCCGATCGAAGTGGTCAATCGATTTAACGCAGCATGGGCCGGGGGCGACATCGACAAAGCGATCAGCTGCATCGCCGAGGATGCAGTCTATGCGCTGCACATCTCGGGCGAAGCGCTCCCGCACGGTGGCGAGACCCTAGGACGCGCGAAAATCGGCGCGGCGCTGCGGCGGGTGCGTGAGGATTTCGAATACATCCTCTATCGGCCGTTTAAGCTGACGGCCGACGGCAGCACCGTCCGCTTCCAGGTCGAGTTCATGTACCGGCACCGGGAGAGCGGCGAGATGCTCAATGGCCGCTTCCGCATGGTGATGCTGGTGAAGGACGGCTTTCTCGTGCGCACCGATGAGTATCACGACCGCGCCAAGGTCGAGGCTTTCATGCGGCTCGTCGCGAGACGGCCGCGCGACGAGTGAACGCGCGCCGCTCGACCCATCTTCACCGCAGTTCTGGACGCGACTCGCCGGGCGAATGCCCAAACTGCGACTTGTAGCGCCGCGTGAAATGGGACAGATCGGAGAACCCGTACGAATAGGCAATGTCGCCGACCGTGCGGCTGAGCTGCGCGGGATCCCCCAACGCCTGGCGGCAGTGCTGCAAGCGGCGAAACATGATGAAGCGCTCGAGCGAGGTGCCTTCGTGCGCAAGCAGCGCGTTGGCATAGCGGATGCTGATCCCGGCGGCCGCCGCCACGACCGCCGGCTTCAGCTCGGGGTCGTGCAGCCGAGCCTCGATGACCGACTTGAGGCGCAGCAGCGTCGTAGTGCGCGTCGAGGAAAGCTGAGCCGGGGCGCCGGTCCCGGTTTCGAATGCGAGCGCGACGAGGTCGAGCGCCTGCTGCGCAACCTTGGCACCCATCGATTGATCGATTGCGTCGGCGCGCTCGGCGAGCATGGCGAGAAAATCGGAAGCCAAGGCCGCTACCGGCTTGCCGCGTGGGATCGGCGTCGCCGTGTGGGAGGCGATCTCACCCAGCCTTGCCTGCAGCTCCCAGCGCGGGACCTTGAAGACGAGCGAGCGCGCATTGGCGCCGACGCCCAGCACGAAGGGACGGCGCGGATCAAGAAGATAGACGTCGCCGGGAACGGCGACGACGTCGCGGCCATCCTGGTGCATTGTCATGCTGCCTTGGCCTTGCCGGCACAGCAGCACGTCGTCGTCGTTGGCGCCCTTCAGGCAGCGCGGAGTCCTTTCCACCACGCACTCGTCGCACTCGAAGGCGGCGAGATCGACGCTGCCGAGCGAGGCGACACTGATTTCGCCGTGGAAGTTGCGGCCGACGCGCGTGCTGAACTCGTGGGTAACATAGAGCTTCGAAGCCTCCTCGCGCCAAAAGGAGAGACGGTCGCGGGCATGCACGGTCGTTGTAGAGAAGGCGGTCTTCATGTCGCAGGCCCGTGTGCCGCTTCAGTCAAATACTTGTACCGGTTCAGTCAAACGTAAGGACAACGGTCTGGTGTCTGATGCTCCCAAGTCATCACGGGTGAGAGGCGAGAATTGTCTGTCTCCACCCTCCGAGGTTGAGCATGCATTTTTATCAGACTGAGCGCGTAGCTCTCTTCATTGATGGCGTCAACCTTTACGCCACCGCAAAGTCCCTAGAGTTCGACATCGACTACAAGCGATTGCTTATGTTGTTTGGACAGCGCGCCCAGCTCGTGCGCGCATTCTACTACACAGCACTTGCCGACGATCAGGAATATTCGTCGATCCGCCCGTTGATCGACTGGCTCGGCTACAACGGCTTCACGGTCGTGACCAAGCCCTTGAAGGAGTTCACCGACGCTTCGGGGCGCCGCAAGGTTAAGGGCAACATGGACATCGAGCTCGCCGTGCAGGCGATCCAGCTCGCGCCCGCGCTCGACCATATCGTGCTGTTCTCCGGCGACGGCGATTTTCGCAGCCTCGTCGCCGACCTGCAGCTCCGCGGCAAGCGCGTCAGCGTCATCTCCACGCTGCAGAGCAGCCCGCCCATGATCGCAGACGAATTGCGCCGTCAAGCCGACCAGTTCATCGATCTTGCCGATCTCGAGCCGATCATCAGCCGCGAGCCTTCGGCACGCACCGCACGTGCGCCGAATGGGCACGGCCGCGCTGGCGTGCGCTCAAAGCCAGTTGGAGACGAAGTCCCGAACCATGACAGCGACGTCCCCGACGACGAGCCTTAAGGCGCTCACGCCGCCGAGCGGCGCTGCGAGACCAGATCCCAGGCGACGTTAATCTGCTGCAGCCGGCGCTGGCGCTGGCGCCGGTCGGCCTCCGACCGCGCAAGGTCCGGGTGCCAGCTTTGGCGCAGCCCATCGACGATCTTCTTGATGGCGGCAAGCGAAGCATCGGGCCCGGCGCCGAGAATTTTGAGCGCCTCCGCATAGGTCGCCGGCATCGGCAGATCGTCTGGCGATGAAGGGTCGGCATTGCCCGGCAACGGCGGCGGCGGTGCTTGTAGGGTGGGCGCCCCAGCCGCACGCTCGAGCGAGAGCGCCGTGCCCTTGGGAGCGCCGCTGAGCGAAATGCTGGCGATGTCGCGCGTCGACGGCGGCGCGAGGCGCTTCGGCCCGCGCGACCAGCGCCAGAAGCCGCTCACCGCCAGGCTCGTGATCGTCAGCAGCGCGGCAGCCGCCGCGGCGAGCACCATCATCGTCTTCTGGTGGTATGGCGCTGGAGCGGGCAACGATGCCGTCTCCGTCGGGGCGGCGGGCGCGCTCGCGGCATCCTTCGTGGCCGTCTCGGTCTCCGGCCTGGTTTCGCTCGCCCCGGCGAGGCGAACGTCGGTCTTCTCGCTGGGACTAGCGGATTTCGAAGGAGCAGCAGGCGTCGCCGGCTCGGGCGCGGCGCCCGAGCCGTTGATGAGGGTCGGCGTCACGCTGCCGGGAATGGAGACCGCAGGAGCCGGAGTCTTGGCATCCTTTGGCGATGTCGGGACCGCTTCCGGTGCTGCGGCCACCTTCCGAGCAGGCGTAGGCTCGGCGGTCGGGTTTGCGACCACGGCCGGCGCGGCGGCGGGCGGGGCTTCCTGCTTGCGGGGCGCCCGCTCTGGCAGGACCGGTATCTTGTCCGCGGGAGCCTGAGCGCGCGCGACCGTTGCTGGCGGGAACGGCGCCTGTGCAACCTCATCCAACGGCGCGCCCGTGAACGTGACCGGAATGCCGAGTGCCGGCGCGTAGCCCGGCGGCAGCGTCACGACGCGAGCGCCGTCATCTGCCCTCAAGTCGTCGCGCGGATAGCGGTGCCGCCACCAGCCACGGTAGCCGAACGACGGACGGCCGCTGGTCCACATCGGGCCCATCACCAGATGGAAGCTGCCGCCCTCGACCCAGGCGTCCCGTCCCGAGGCGCGCGCGCCGGCTGCGGCCGCGTCGATCCAGGGAACGCGCACGCCGCTGCAACTGAAGTCGAAGCGGTGCACATGCCAGCTGCGGCAACGGCCTGGATCTGCCGGCGAGCAGGCGGTGTAGATTTCGCGCTCGTGGCGGCCGTAGATTTCGTAGGAGCGATCTTCGGACGGCCGCATCTGCACCCGCTCTCCGTCGAACTGGCAGTCGAACGGCATGTTGATGCGCTCAGTCGCGTTCGCGGCCCCGCTCGAGGCGAGCGCGAAAACGATCAGCGTCAAAGCCCGAGAAGAAGGCGAGAGAATGCGCATGTGGCCCCCGTTGCTCGATTGGCAATCCACCCGCGCAAGGAAGGCCGCAAGAGGTTGACATCATTGTGGCATTCGCCTGCCGATGGTAACAGAATTTGAGCCATTGATGCCCGAATGTGGCGGGATCCTGCGGGACCGCGGGCGGCCTTCGCCCGTAACAGGGCGCTGCCCGGAGCGAATGCAGCCTCACGGCACCGTTCCGGAGACTCGAACATGAAGGCAGGTCAAATGCGCGCAGCACCTTTCGGGCTTCTTGCCGCAGCGATGGCGACAGCCGGCTTCGCCGCAGGGCCCGAGGCGAGCCCGCGCGCGGTCATCGAGCTGTTCACGAGCCAAGGCTGCTCGTCCTGCCCCCCTGCCGACGAACTGCTCACCAAACTGGCCCGCGACCCCAGTTTCATCGCGTTGACGCTCCCCGTCGACTACTGGGACCGGCTCGGGTGGAAGGACACGCTCGCGCGTCACGCATTCACTGAACGGCAGGAGGCCTATGCCGACGTGCGCGGCGACGACGATCTCTTTACCCCGCAGGCGGTCATCAATGGCCGCGAGTTTGCCGAAGGCGCGGAACGCTCCAAGATCGAGCGCGCGGCCGACGCGACGGCAGTGGGATTGAAGGTGCCGCTTACCGTCGCGCGCGCAGGTGACCACGTCGTCTTGTCCGTCGGCGCTTCGGCGGACAAACCCAAATCGCCTGCGGTGATTTTGCTGCTGCCCTACGTCGCTTCGCGCGAGGTGGCCATCGGCCGCGGCGAGAATGCGCGGCGCAAGGTGACCTACACCAATGTCGTGCGCGACATCCGCGTCGTCGGCGACTGGACGGGCGCGGCGGTGACGCAGGAGATCCCCGCCGATGAGCTCAAGGATTACGACGGCCTGGTCGTGCTGCTGCAGCAGGGCTCGACGGGAAAGCCCGGCGCCATCTTAGGCGCTGCGCGCGCCGCCCTGCGCTAGGGCCGGCGCGCTCAATTGTCAGCGATCTCTCGCCGGCTCACGGGCTCAGGCGCGCGAGCTGCGGCACGTAGGCCGGGTCGAGCAGGTCGGCCAAATCCCACATCACGCGCTTCACCCCTGCCTGCAGCGCCGGATCCTTGATGGTGAACTCGACGCGGCGGTTTTGGGCGCGGCCCTCAGGTGTCGTATTGGCGGCGAGCGGGATCGTGTCGCCGTCGCCGACGGCGGTCATGCGGTTCGCCTCGATGCCGACAGAGACGAGGTAGGCCATGGCGGCCTTCGCGCGCAGCTCCGACATGCGCTGGCTCTCGGCGGATGAGGCCGAGGTGTCGGAGTAGCCGTGGATCTCGATGTGCACCGCAGAGCAATCCTTGGCGATCGCGGCGATCATATCGAGACCGGGCTTCATGGCGTCATCGACGGTGGCGCCGGGGCCGGAGAACTGCACCGGCAACAGGCGCAGGCCCACTGCCGGGCAGAGCTCAACATTGATCGAGCGACGCAGGGACAGGATCGGCTCGGCCGGAACCTCGGGGATGCGGATGGCGCCGGTCTCCAGCGGCGACGACTGCGGGTCGGTGACCGGCCTCTGCGTTTGGGCGGCCCGAATAGTGCGCTCGGCCCGGTAGGCGGAGAGCGCAGCCTCGATCTCGGCGTTGCGAGCTTCCGCGAAGTTGCGCTCGCGCGCAGCCTTGACGGCCGCAATCGAGGCGTCGATCTCGACGTTGCGAGCCGTAGCGAAGCGTTGCGCGCGGTCGCCGCGGACGGCGCTGACCCAAGACAGCATCTTGGCGTTACGCGTTTCCGCATAGTCGCGCTCGCGCGCCGCTCTGACCGCGGCGATCGAAGCGGTGACCTCGGCGTTGCGCGCCTCGGCGAAGGCGCGCTCGCGCTCCGCCTGGACCGCTGCCAGAGAAGCCTCGATCTCGGCGTTGCGGGCCCTGGTGAAGTTGGCTGCAACCTTCCCCTGGCACGGCGGCAGGCTTGCGTCCGGGCTCTCGCAGCTCGTCCGATGCAGGGCGAACTCGCTCGCGCGGGCGGCCCTCACGGTCAGGACCGAAGCCTCCGCCTCGGCGTTGCGCGCCTCGGCGAAGGCACGCTCGTGCACCATCTGCACCGCGGCCAACGAAGCCTCGATCTCGGCGTTGCGGGCCCTGGTGAAGTTGGCGGCAACCTTCCCCTCGCACGGCGGCAGGTTTGCGTCCGGGCTCTCGCAGCTCGTCCGGTGCAGGGCGAACTCGCTCTCGCGGGCAGCCCTCACGGTGAGGATCGAAGCGGCGACCTCGGCGTTGCGCGCCTCGGCGAAGGCACGCTCGCGCTCCGCCTGCACCGCCGCCAGAGAAGCCTCGATCTCGGCGTTGCGGGTCCTGGTGAAGTTGGCGGCAACCTTCCCCTCGCACGGCGGCAGGTTCGCATCCGGGCTCTCGCAGCTCGTCCGATGCAGGGCGAACTCGCTCTCGCGGGCGGCCCTCACGGTCAGGATCGAAGCGGTGACCTCGGCGTTGCGCGCCTCGGCGAAGGCGCGCTCGTGCGCGACCTTCACCGCCGCCAGCGAACCCTCGATCTCGGCATTGCGGGCCCTGGTGAAGTTGGCGGCAACCTTCCCCTCGCACGGCGGCAGGTTCGCATCCGGGCTCTCGCAGCTCGTCCGACGCAGGGCGAACTCGCTCTCGCGGGCAGCCCCCACGGTGAGGATCGAAGCCTCCGCCTCGGCGTTGCGCGCCTCGGCGAAGGCGCGCTCGTGCGCGACCTTCACCGCCGCGATCGACGCGTCGATCTCGGCGTTGCGGGCCTGCGCGAACTCTGCCTCGCAGTAGGAGGCGTTCCAGGATTGGCAGGAGCTTGTGGCGGATTCGCCGAACGCGGGCACTATGAGCGCCGTGAACAGCGGCAGGATGGCAGTACGCAAACGCGGCATGAAGGGATCCTCGGGGCTACGCGACAGGCGCTCATCGGCGCTGAGAAGGGGCAAGCCCATTTGAGGTGAATTCGCTTAAAATTCAGTGCTGTTTGCACTAATATTGACGTAATGCGTGAAGCAGAGCGGGATGACAAACGCGCGAAAATTCGCGCCGCCTCAACGAGTGGCAGATCAAACGGACGACGACCGCAGGGGAGGATCCCGGGACCGCGGCCGTTTCCAGCTTCAGACGACGGCTTAGGTACCGCAGCTGTTGCCTGGTAGCCAGCCGTGCACGGCGAACGTGTCGGCATTGGCGGCGGTGCCGGCGGCGACGGCAGGCACGGCAATCAGGGCGGCCAGGTCTTCATGATCATTCTCCTTCGATCGGGTTCGAGGCATTGCGTTTACTGCTTCTCCGATAGGGCCCCCGGGGTGAACCAGCGCTTCCGAGGCCCGTAATTCGTGCTTCGCTCGCCGAGCTGAAATATCGAGCACCTCCGGATGCCGCCATGAGCGCCGCGAGCGTGAGGCGGCGCCTTCCCCGCAGGGCGGCGTGGGCAATCCGCCGCGCGCCTGAGTTAACGCAAGGGCGCCGGAGCCCCGCGACAACGGCGTTTGCATGCGCTATACCCGCGCCAGATGCGCATCGTCACGACCTCACAAGATCTCACCTCAGCCTGCCAGCGCCTTTCGAACAGCGACTTCGTCGCCGTCGATACCGAGTTCATGCGCGAGCAGACCTTTTGGCCCCAGCTTTGCCTCGTGCAGCTCGCCTCGCCCGAGGAGGCGCTGATCCTCGACCCGATGGCGCCGGGGCTCGACCTTTCGCCCTTTTGGGCGCTGATGGCGAACGAACGCGTCGCGAAGGTTTTCCACGCAGCACGCCAGGACATCGAGATCGTCTTCGCCAAGACCGGGCTGGTGCCGCGCCCCGTCTTCGACACGCAGATTGCCGCCATGGTTTGCGGCTTCGGCGAGTCGATCTCGTATGTGAACCTCGTGAAGAAGGTGACGGGCGTCGATCTCGACAAGTCCTCGCGCTTCACCGACTGGAGCCGGCGCCCGCTGTCCGATAAGCAGTTGAGCTATGCGCTGGCCGACGTGACGCACCTGCGCGACGTCTACCGGCACCTCAAGAGCGAGATCGACGCCGCGGACCGCGCCGACTGGCTCAACGAGGAAATGGGCGTGCTCACAGACCGCAAGACCTATGCGCAACACCCGGACGAGGCCTGGCAGCGGCTGAAGCTGCGGGTGAAGAGCCGCAAGGCGCTCGCCGTCTTGATGGAGCTTGCCGCTTGGCGCGAGCGACTGGCGCAGTCGCAAGACGTGCCACGCGCGCGCATCCTGCGCGACGAGGCCCTCTACGACATCGCTAACCAGGCGCCCACCAGCACCGACCAGTTGAGCGAGTTGCGCACGCTGAGCGAGGGCTTCTCGCGCTCGGCGCGCGCCCGCGACATCGTCGAGGCGGTGAAGCGCGGACTGCAGCGTGACACCAAGGCGCTGCCACCCATAGACCGCGGCCAGCAGCTCTCGGCCGAGGCGACGGCGCTCATCGATTTGTTGCGCGTGCTACTGAAGGCTTCCGCCGCCCGCCATCGCGTCGCGCCGCGCCTGATCGCCGATTCGGAAGACCTGGAGCGCATTGCGCTGGAGCCCGAGCCCGACATCGCAGCTCTCAAAGGTTGGCGGCGCAAGCTCTTCGGCGAGGACGCACTGCGCCTGAAGAGGGGCGAGATCGCGCTCACGCTCAACGGCGGCGAGGTCGTGCCGATCCCGCTCCAACAGGCAGAAGGCAGTGGGCAGTTGGAAGCGGTGGTGCCTGACTCTTCGCGTTTGACATCCTAAGGTTGTCGGTCTCTCGCAGAGTCAGTGCCAAAGCGACGGACACCTTTGCTGCCTATTTCCGGCCCGGATCGTAGCGGTTTTTTTGGCGCCATTCGGAGAAGAAGTAGGCGAGGCTGTCGTCGACCACGTCGGGCAGCACGATGCGCACGGTGACGAGCTGGTCGCCTGGCTCGGCCTTGCCGGCGCTTTTCACACCTTTGCCCTTCAGGCGGAACGCGCGGCCCGAGCTCGTACCTTTGGGGATCGTGAGCTGCACACGGCCGTCGATGGTCGCTACCTCGACCTTGGCGCCGAGCACGGCCTCGTCGAGAGTGATGGGGATCTCCAGCAGGATGTCGTCGTCCTGGCGCTTGAATTGCGCGTGCGGGCGAACCCGGATCTCGACCAGCGCGTCGCCGGCTTCGCTGCCGCCGAGCCCGCGCGCGCCCTTGCCCTTCAAGCGCAGCACCTGATTGTCCGCCACGCCGGCTGGAACCGCGAGATCGAGCGCCGAGCCACCAGGCATCGTGACGCGCTTGGTCGCGCCGCGGACGGCCTCGAGGAAATCGATGTCGAGGGTGTAGCGGACGTCGTTGCCCTTGACGGCAAAACCGCTGCGTGCCGAACCGGGGCCGCGCGCTCCAGCGCCGAAAATGTCGGAGAAGATGTCGGCAAAGCCGTAGTCCTCGTAGCCCCCGCCGGCGCCGGCGCCCGCCCTGGCGCCGCGCGAGTAGTTCCGAAAAGCGTCCCGGCGCGGCTCCCCGCGCGCGTCGATCTCGCCGCGGTCGAAGGCGCGCCGCTTCTCCGGGTCGCCGAGGATCTGGTAGGCCGATGAGACCTTCTTGAAGCGCTCCTCGGTGGCGGTGCCGTTCGCCGGGTTCAGATCGGGATGCAGCTCCTTAGCCAGCTTGCGGTACGCCCGCCGTATGTCGTCCTCGGAGGCGCCCTTGGGGACGCCGAGGGTTGCGTACGGATCATCGGCCATGGCGAAGGGATCCTGGTCGTTGCGCAAGCATCAATTTAGCAGAAAATGTGGCGGGCTGGGGCCCGACGACAACCGTTGCGCGCTCATCACGCTGGATTACTTCGCGATGCGGATTTCCGGCTCCCGCTCCAGAAGCTCAGCAAGGGCCTCGAATCGGCGGCGCAGGCGCTCCCCGTCCATGCCAGCGTAGGCCTTGGGGATCGTCAGCACCAGCTTGTTGCCTTCGTAGCTCAACGGCGTCTCGTCGATGACGCCGGCGACGCCGATCGACAGCATGTGCGCCGCCCTGATGGCCGCGCCGACGATGCGGGCGCGCTTCTGCACCCGCTTGGAGACGATGGCCTTGAGGCTCTCGGAAAGGTCCTCGCCGCGGCTCTGGCCGGCCCCGGCGTGGCGGTAATAGACCGACAGCGCGAGGAACACACGGCCCGGATGGTCGATACCGGCCAGCGCCGCGTGCGCCAAAAGATTGAGGCTCTGCTCACCGCGATAGTCGGGATGCGAGCGCCAGCCGATATCGGAGAGCAGGCAAGCGGCGTGGCGGAGGCGGCGCTCCTCGGGCGTCTCGTCGGGGCCGGGCGGGGTGAAGATCGCGTCGGTCCACTTGCACAACTCCCAGGCGTGCTCGACCGAGCGGGAGCGCAGGTTCGCGTACTCGGCGCAGAAGCTCAACAACGGATCTTTGCGCCGCTCGTGCGCCGGCAGCAGGCTGAACAGCAGCCCTTCGCGGATGCCGAACACCGAGAACACGACTTCCCGCGGCTGCACCGTTTTCAACAATTGCTCGAGCACGAGAGCGCCATAGGGGAGCACCTCGCGGCGGGCCTTGGTAATTCCCTCGATGCCCGAAAGGGCGCTGAGCTTCTTGGTCTTGCGTACGAACTCGCAGAACGTGATCGCCTCGTTCGTGGGGATCGTGTAGCCGTGCGTCACGTGCAGCGGATAGCCCGTGTGCTCCATGTGCAGATGCGCGAGCGCGCGCCAGCTTCCCCCCACTGCGAAGAACGGGCGGCCTCTGCCTTCACGGAGCCAGGGGACGCTGGCCATCGCCTCGTCGACCAGGGGCTGCGCCTTGTCGATCTTGGCGCCGGTGGCATCTATGAGGCGAAGGCCCCCCACGGGCAGCGTCGCCGCCTGCTTCAGCTTGTCCTTGGCGAGGTCGATGAGCTCCAGGCTGCCGCCGCCGAGATCGCCAGCGATCCCGTCGGCATCCGTGAAGCCCATCATGATGCCTTGCGCGACGAGCTTTGCCTCCTTCTCGCCGGACAAGACCTCGATGCGCGTGCCGCACGCCTTCTCGGCTCGCACGATGAACTCAGGCCCGTCGGCGGCGTCACGCACGGCCGCGGTCGCGAAGGCCTTTAAGTTCTTCACCTCGAGGATGCGCGCGATGGAACGGAAGCGAACTAGCGCCTCCAGCGCCCGCTGCACAGCTTCGTCGCCGAGCCGTCCGGTGGTGGCGATCGAGCGGCCGAGCCCGCACAGCACCTTCTCATTGAACAGGGGGGTGGGCGCCCGCACCGCGCCTTCGTAGATGACGAGGCGGACCGAGTTCGAGCCGATATCGATCACGCCGATCGGCTCGAGGTCCGTGTGCGGCCGCAGCTTGTCGACCAAACGCTCCAGGCTCGTCAATCGAGGCCCCTGCTCAGTCTTTGCCGAGCGGACTGAAGCGTGGCGGAAAATTCTCCTTCAGCGCCTGCCCGCGACCCGAAAGGCTCGGGTTCGTCAGGAAGTACTGGTGCGCGTTGAAGGCTTCCTCCGCTTTCGCCGCCGTGATCCGCTCCGAGGAGCCGTCCGGCATTATCCGCCAGCTTTGCTGGTTATCTTTGAGGTTGGCGACCATGATCTGGTTCAAAACCTGTTCGTGCACGGTTGGGTTCAGGATCGGGACCATGGCTTCGACGCGCCGGTCGAGGTTACGCGGCATCATGTCTGCGGAGCTGATGTAGACGGCGGCATTTGGCGAAGGCAACCCCTCGCCGCGGCCAAAACAGTAGATGCGCGCATGCTCGAGGAAGCGCCCGATGATGCTCTTCACGCGAATATTGTCGGAAAGGCCCGGAATTTCCGGCTTGAGGCAGCACACACCGCGCACGACCAGGTCGATGCTCACGCCGGCCTGGCTGGCCTCGTAAAGGGTGTTGATGATCTGGGTGTCGACGAGGGCATTCATCTTCATCCAGATCGCGGCCGGGCGCCCGGCCTTAGCGTGGTCGATCTCTTCGCGGATGTGAGCGATGATCCGCCGGCGGATTCCATGTGGGCTCAAGGCCATCGCTTCTAACTCGGCGGGCTCGCCGTAGCCGGTCACGAAGTTGAGGATGCGGGTGACGTCGCGCGCGATCACGGGGTCGGTGGTGAACAGCGAAAGATCGGTGTAAACCCGCGCCGTCTGCGCGTGATAGTTGCCGGTGCCGATGTGGCAATAGCTGGTTAAGCTCCGCGCCCTCACGCCGCACGATGATGCCGAGCTTGGCGTGCGTCTTCAGCTCGATGAACCCGTAGACGACGTGCACGCCCGCACTTTCCAGATCGCGCGCCCAGCGGATGTTGGCCGCCTCGTCGAAGCGGGCTTTGAGCTCGACCACCGCGGTGACCGACTTTCCGGCTTCGACCGCCTCCTTCAAGGCCTGCACGATGGGGCTGTCGCGCGAGGTTCGGTAGAGCGTCCACTTGATGGCCATGACGTTGGGATCGGCCACAGCCTGGCGCAGGTACTGCACCACGACGTCGAAGGACTCGTAGGGGTGGTGGACAATGATGTCCTTCTTGCGCACCGCGGCGAAGCAGTCGCCGTTGAACTCGCGAATGCGCTCGGGGAAGCGGCCGACGAACGGCTTGAACAGAAGATCGGGCCTGTCGCCCACGATGAGCTGCGCGGTGTCGGCGAGCGCGAGCAGCCCATCCTTGACGAACACGAAGTCCTCGCCGACCTCGAGCTCCTCGACGACGAAGCGCTTCAGGCGGTTCGGCATGGCGGCCTCGAGCTCGAGCCGGATCACGTGGCCGCGGCGGCGCCGCTTCAGGGCGCTTTCGAACGAGCGCACCAGGTCCTCCGCCTCCTCCTGGATCTCGATGTCGCTGTCGCGCAGCACCCGAAACGCGCCCTGGCTCTTGATCTGAAAGCCAGGGAACAGCTCGTCGATGAAGAGGCCGATCATCGTCTCCAGGCGGATAAAGCGCAGCTCCGGCTGCTCGGCCTCGGGCGTGCCGAGGCGGATGAAGCGCTCGAGCTGTCCCGGGATGGGGATCAGTCCATTCATGGCCTTGCCGTCGCTGTCGCGCTGCATCTCGACTGCGAGCGTCAGGCCCTTATTGAGGATGAAGGGGAATGGGTGCGCCGGGTCGACGGCAATGGGGGTCAGGATGGGGAAGATGTGCGTCATAAAAAGACGCTGCAACCAGCTGCGCTCGCTTGGGCGCAAATCCTTAGGCTCGAGAATGAGGATGCCGGCCTCGGCCATTTTCTCCTTGAGCACGCGCCAGCAGGCCTGCTTGTCGGCGACGAGGCCCGCGGCGAAGCGATTGATGGTGCGAAGCTGCTGGGCGGGCGTCAGGCCGTCCTGGGAGAGCGTCTGTACGCCGGCCGCCACCTGGCCATAGATGCCGGCGACGCGCACCATGTAGAACTCGTCGAGGTTCGACGCGGAGATCGACAGAAAGCGCAAGCGCTCCAGCAGCGGGTGGCGCTCGTTCTGCGCCTCCTCGAGGACGCGCCGGTTGAACTGCAGCCAGGACAGCTCGCGGTTGTAGAAGCGATCCGGACCCTGCGGCGGGGGCTCCACCTTCGCCGCCGGCACCGTTTTCTCGCGCAGCTTGTTCCTGGCGCTCGCCATCCAAAAAGCTCCTCGCCGACCGATCCCGCCAATCAGGGATCCGAGTACGACGCTGTTATGACAATGATGTAAGCCGTCAGCCTTAGGTTTTCGTCACTCCCTGCCTTCGTTCAGGGATGCCAGAGCCTCAGCTGCCAGGGGACGGGTCACCTTGCGGTGCTTGGCGAGCGCCAGCCGGTCGATCGCCGCCACCACCAGGCTTGCCGCCGCCATCGAACGCTCCATGCGCAGGTTCAAGTATTCGATGACTGCGGGGTCGACGCTAAGCTGGCGATCGCAGAAGAGTTTTACCAGCACGGCTTTCAAAAGGGCCTCGTCAGGCGCTTCGAGCGCAACGACCGGCAGGGCGCGCAGGCGAGAGCGCAGATCGGGTATGCGGACCTCGAGTTCGCCGGACGCTTGCCGCGAAGTCAGCAGCACCGACAAGCGGCTTCCGCGCGCGCGGTTCAGGAGATGGAAGAGCGCCTGCTCATCGGAGATGCCGCGGTCGAGGTCCTCCACCACCAGCGCGCTGCCGTCGCTCATCTGCGCGACGGCAGCGTCAGTCAGGGTGGCCGCCGCCGCGACACCGGCTGAAGACTTGAGCCGCCACACGTTGGCGAGGTGGCTTTTCCCCGAGCCCTTGGGACCCACCACGACGCAGGCCGGGTGGGGCCACTCGGGCCAGCGGTCGATGAGCTCGATCGCGGCCTCGTTGGAGCTGCTGACGAGGAAGTCCTCCGCACCCAACGCCTGCCGGTGCGCAAGATCGAGGACGAGCTGACGCGGCGCAGCGGTCATGGGACGGTCGGCTCCTCCAGAGCGGGCGCCGGAGCGGGCACCGGGATCGTGGGGCGCCCGCGGTAGACATCGCTCTGAAGATAGGCCCTGAGCGCATAACGGACGATCACGCCAATCGCCGCGGCGATCGGCACCGCGACAAGCACGCCGACAAACCCGAACAAGTAGCTGAACACGAATAGCGAGAAGATGAGCCAGACCGGGTGCAGGCCGATCTTCTGACCGACGATGTTGGGGCTCAAGAACCCAGCGTCGAGAACCTGGGCGCCTGCGAAGATGCCAATAACGATGAGGATCGGCGTCACCTCCGGCCAGAATTGCACTGTTGCAATGGTGGTCGCGATGATGAGCCCCAAAGCCCAGCCCACAAAGGGCACGAAGCTCATGAGCCCAGTGCCGAGCCCGACGAGCAGGCCGTAGCGGAGCCCGGCTGCGGTCAAGGCCACCGAGTAGTAGATAGCGAGCACGAAGCACACGGTCCCCTGGCCGCGGATGAAGGCGGAGACCGCGTCGTTGATGTCGCTTGCGAGGCGACGGATGGTTGCGGCGTGGTCGCGCGGCAGCCAGGAATCGATCTTGGCCAGCATCCGGTGCCAATCCATCAGCAGGTAGAAGACGACGAGCGGCGTGACGAGCATGAGCGAGACGAAGTTGAACAGCGCGAGACCCTGGCTCCACAGCGAGGTCGCCACCGTCCCAGCGACGCTCTCCCAGTTGTCGGAGATCGCCTGCGAGACGCGCTCGAACCCCATCTGGAACTGGGGGTAGTGGCTGCCGAGGCGCTCTCGTCCCCAGTCTTCGAGCAGGCTGCGCGCGCGGGCGATCTCCCCGGGCAGCGCGACGGCGAGCTGCTGCGCCTGCGACAGCAACAGCGGCACCACGAATACGAGCGCGGCGACGATCGCGCACACGAAAGCCGCGACGATGAGCACGGACGCGATGGGGCGCGGAATGCCCCAGCTCGTCAGCCGGTCGGCGGCGGGATTGAGGAAGTAGGCAATGACGACGCCGGCGACGAAGGGAAGCAGAATCGGCCCCAAGAGCCCGATCAGCAGCGCGAGGACGAGGGCGGCGCCGAGCCAGAACAGCAGTTGTCGCTCGACACGCATTGCCTGAAGCCCTCTTGCCTTAAGGTTTCCCCTTAAGGCCCGCCCGGCGGCACCTACCGCTGCACACCCGTCGACTCGTAGCCCGACATATGTAGCAGCCAACTGCGCAAATAGGCAGCGAGCGAGGCGAACGTCAGCGCTCCGGTGAGCCAGACGAGTACTAAGCGCGCAGTCTCGAGCCCCAGCCCAAAGCCTTCGTCCGCCAGCACCGTGCCGGCGAGCACAATCTGCGCCACCGTGTTGGCCTTGCTGACGACGAGCGGCCTGATGCGGACCGGATTGCCAAGCAGCCAAGACAGCACGATGGCGATGACGATCAGGATATCGCGCGACACCACCGCGATGACGAGCCACAAGGGTAGCTTACCGCCCACGCCCAACGCCAAAAAGATGCTGACGATCAATAGCTTGTCTGCAAGCGGATCGAGGTAGGCGCCGAGCTCCGTGGTCCAACCGAAGCTCTTCGCCAAGTAGCCGTCCACGGCATCCGAGATGCCCGCCACGATAAACGCGAAAAACGCCGCCTGCGTCTGACCCGTCACGAGAAGCCAGAACACGAGGGGCACGAGGATCACCCGGCCCAGGGTGATGATGTTGGGAGGGTTCAAGGCGCGGTCCGGCGGCTGGCTAGGATCGGGGGCTATGGTCACAAGCCCCGTATATATCCAATCGCTGCGGCGGTGCACCTGTTACATGCGGCTCACTCGTGTAAGTGTGCAACAGGCAACCGTCAGTTTGCGGAGCGAAGGATCCAGACGTCGCCTGAGCCGCTCTCCAGCGAGAGCCGCTGGCCATCAAGGGCGCTGGCGAGAGCGCCGCCGCCGCCGGGGTAACGCAGCGTCAGGACGGCGCTACGCGCAGACTCCGATTCGATGCGGATGTCGTCGACACCCGACACGGCGAGGAGCTGCTGGCGTATCTCCCGCCATTCGGCGAGGCTTGCATACTGGGCCTGCAGCGAGACGGTCGCGCCTCCTTGCGAGGGGCGTCCGGGGCCTGCCTTGAGCGCCTTCCAGCGCCCTTCGAGCACGCCCTGCCCGACGACGGCGGCAAGCTCCATCGCATAGCCGGTGTCGCCGTCGAATACGCGATAGCTGCGCTTCAAATTGAACGGGCCGACGGCGTCGATGCCGGCCATGGTCACATTGAGGCGGTTCGTTGCGGAATCGATCTCCGCGATCGCGACGACGACGTAGGGCGAGCCGTACTCGCCGGCGAGGATGCGCTCTGCCGAACCGCGACCGTCGATCAGCATCTGTAGCGTGTCGGCATGGATGACGGGCTTCAAGGGCTGTAGCTCGATCGGGGTGAGCGTGTGCTCGAGGTCGAGGCCTTTCCAGACATCGCTCCACGCGCGCGCTGCGCTCCCGGTATCGGGGGCCCCTTGGGCGTCGCGCACGACCGGGATGACGCTGATCTCGCGCGCCTGCTCCTCGACGAAGGGAATGCCTTCCTGCTGCAGAACCGCGCGCACCGAATCGGAGCGGAAGGAGAAGTCGAGGCTGGCGATGTAGCGGGTCGAGGAGTTGCGCTCCGAGCGTACCGAGACGCCCTCGAAGAAGGAGGACGACTTGAGCGCAGCCAGCCGCTTCAGCCGGTCGTAGTCGGTCACCGGCACGACGCGCTTCAGAAGCGAGCGAAACGCGGCCTGCTGGCCCTCGGCCAGCGCCTTGTCCTTGGCGTCGACAGCATTTGCCGCCTGCGCGTCGACCGGATAGTTGCCGACGGTGTAGACGTCATCGTTGGCGGCGATCGCGGCAGAAACAGAAGCCAGCACGGCGAAGCCCGTCAACGCCGCACACAGATTGCTTCGCAGTTTCCCAGCCACGCGATCGATCCTCCCCGCTTTAGCGAAATCCCGCGCTGGCGCCTGTTTGAACGCCTAGAGTTGCCCAGCGCGGGCCTTAGCTGCTAGGACGCCACATCTCCGGCAGGCATTGGGGCAAAAGTTGGGTTCTCGGCGTGAAATGACAGAGCCCGATACGGAAAGCAACACGGCCGTCACCTACCGTGACGCCGGCGTCGACATCGATGCCGGCAATCGTCTGGTTGCCGCGATAAGGCCGCTCGCCAAGGCCACCCGGCGCCCCGGCGCCGACGCCGACCTCGGAGGATTCGGGGCCCTGTTCGACCTGAAGAGCGCAGGCTTCCGCGATCCCGTCCTGGTCTCGGCAACCGACGGCGTCGGCACCAAGCTTAAGATCGCTATCGATACCGGCCGCCATTCAACCATCGGCATCGACCTAGTCGCCATGTGCGTCAACGACCTCGTTGTGCAGGGCGCGGAGCCCTTATTCTTTCTCGACTACTTCGCGTGCGGAAAGCTCGACGTGGCAACGGCTGAGCGCGTTGTGGCGGGCATCGCGGAGGGGTGCCGGCAGGCAGGCTGCGCGCTGATCGGCGGCGAGACCGCCGAGATGCCAGGCATGTACGCGGCGAAGGACTATGACCTTGCCGGGTTTGCGGTCGGCGCGGTGGAGCGCGGCGATATCCTGCCCCGCGCGGACATCGCAGCCGGAGATGTCCTCATTGGCCTGCCATCATCGGGCGTGCACTCGAACGGCTATTCGCTGGTGCGGCGGCTCGCGGAGCAGCAAGGCCTCGGCTGGGAAGCGCCTGCCCCCTTTGATGCAATGCACAGCCTCGCAGAGGCGCTGCTCACGCCGACCCGCATCTACGTCAAGCCGCTGCTGACCGCCATTAAGGCGACGGGGGGGGCGGGCGGAGCCATCAAGGCGCTGGCGCACATCACCGGCGGCGGGCTGTCAGAGAACGTGCCGCGCGTGCTGCCGGATAACGTGGCCGCGCGCATCAATCTCGATAGCCTCACCGCGCCTGCAGTGTTCGGCTGGCTCGCCAGGGTCGGACACTTGAGCGACGCGGAGATGCTCAAGACGTTCAACTGCGGCATCGGCATGGTGGTCATCGCGGCGAAGGCGCAAGCGGATGCCGTACTGGCAGCATTGCGGGCTGCGGGCGAGGCCCCGGTGACCGTGGGCGAGATCGTCCCACCGGGCGGCGCGCGCAGCGACGCCAAGGGCAAGGGCGAGGCCTGGGCCGTCGGCTACATGGGCAGCCTGCACTTCGGTGCTTGACCTACTACCGCTGCCCCAACCGCGTCCAGGATGCGGCGATCCACGCCTTCGACTTCCTGCTCGACTTCGAGCGCAACGACGAAGACTTGCGTCGGCCCAGCGCAAAAACCCAAGACTGAGGTAGGCTTGGCGCTGCGCTCGTCTATTGGGACGGCGCCGTCTCCCCGTCCCCGGTCGAGGTGAGAGTCGAGACGAGCGGCGTCGTACCGCTGCCGCCCGGGCGCGGGCTGGTGGGCGCACGCGCGATCGCTTGCGGCTCGCCGGGAATCTCGAGGAAGCGCGCGAGCGCCGGGCCCCAGATATCCCAGCCGGCGCGGTCGTCGACGATCTCGTGGCCATCGTCGCTGTAGGCCGGGAGCACGTGCAGATCGGCCTGACCGCCGCCGTCGCTCCATGCCGCTGCCATCTGCTTCGCCAGCTCCGGCGAGAAATAGCTATCGTTCCTGGCGTAGAACCAAATGGTGGGGATGTGCGCGGTGGCCCCGAACGCCCCCGCTGCCTTGATCAGCTCCGCCTCGCCGCAAATGGCGTTCGACTCGCCGCCAGCGTGGCCGCCACGTCCGCCCGCGAAGTTGACGACCGCGCGCACGTTGGCGGGGTTGCGCGAGGCGAGCGCGAGCGACGCCCAGCCTCCCGTCGAAACACCCACGACCACCGTCTGCGATGGCGCAGCGAAATCCTGCTGGTTCATGTAATCGACGACCGCCGCGACATCGTCGGCGGCAACTTGGCCTGAAGCGAAATGGTTGGGCTTGGCGCAGGTGCCGACGGATTCTACGAGCGGTCCGCCGGTCGCGCCGTGGCCGCGCCTTTGCGGCAGCACAACAACGTAGCCGCGGTCGACGAACCAGCGCGATAACCAGTAGAACACCGGCATTGACACGGCCATCCGCGTCAGGTCGGAGGTTCCGTGATTGATGATGACGAGAGGTCGGCGCACCGGCTCGGCTCTCCCCGGTGGATCGTCGGGACGAAAGACGGTCGCCCTCAGGAAGTGGTTGGCATCGCCGCTCGGCAGGATCCAGAGTTGCTCGCGCAGCCGCGGGCCTTCCGGTCCGTATGGGCCATACAGCACGCTACGGCCGGCGCCACTCGACGCGCTGCCCAGCACCACAAAGATCGAGGCGAGAACAGCCGCGAAGGCAAGCCTCGACACCGGGCCGAGAACAATCCGCGACCCCGTCCTGTCGGTGCACCGTTTCAGCGTCAAAATGGCCACCGGGTGCCGTCAATCTGGCATTCGACGACGATAGGAACCTCCCCTCGCCCGCCGCGTTTCGTCAGCGAGCAGCCGCCCCAGCGGCCCGCTCCCCTTATAGTCGGAATCGGAGGATGTACAAATGAGAATGCTATGCACAATCGCGGGCTTGGCACTTTGCTGTAGCATGGGCGGCGCGGCCTTCGCGGCGGAAAATGGGGCCATGAAGCTCAGCGCGGCGCAGTGCTCGACGCTTTGGGAGAAGGTGAACACCTCGGGAGCGGCAACCATCGATGCCTCGCAAGCCCAAGGATACGTGACAAACTTCAAGGCCGCGGACCCGGACAACGACGGAACGCTGTCGAAGACCGAGTTCCAGGCCGCCTGCGCCAAAGGGCTGGTGCAAGATTCGGCTAGCAGCGGCGCCGCCTCCGGCACGGAAGGCTCGGATTCGGATTCCGCAATGCCGCCGGCCGCGGAAGCTCCGCCCAAGCTGCCTCCGTCGCAGAAGCAGTACTGAGACTTCGTCCGTCCGCTGTGAGCGCTTGGGTCGCCCGCTGAGGGCGGCCCAAGTGCGTTGGAGACTTGATCACTCCGCGGCCTCCACGACCGGCTCTTGCTCCCTGCGGACGACAGGCTGCCCGTCAATTGCGGATGCCAGTCGTGCGCCAACCGGCCGCGTGCTAAGGGACGGTCAGATTGCCTAAGCCAATGGATTGAAGATGACCGGCGCAACGCCTGAAACGGAAAGCAACCTCTGGCCCTCCGTGCTGCTGTTCAGCGTGTCTACCTCGGCATTTCCGCGCTGGTCACCGGCGTGCTGGTGATTTTCAACCTCAATGCGAATTCGGGCGTGGCAGATCGGCGTGCTCGTGGCGGCTACGGCGACGGCGGCTCGCAAGTTTGTCGTCGATCATCGTCGTCCATTGAGTAGGAAGCGAGCAGCTCCGCTTCACCCTCCTCGCCTTCGCGGCGTTGATCCTGATCAGCCTGGTCCAGCTCGTAGCCGCCGGCTTGCTCCTCATCGGGATTAGATGCCCTTCCCGCAGCCATTGCCGCGGCGCAGGCGTGGGTTGCCGCGAATGCGGGGCTTCTCTCCGGCATTGTCGGCTTCGTCCTGGCTCCTCTATTTCGCGATCCTCTACTTCACGTCGGGATGGTTCTCACGGTTGTTCGCCAAGCGGCTCGCTGCCACGGGGAAAATCTAATCCCAAGTAGTCGTCGGCGAGCCAGGCGAGTGCTAAGGACCGCGGCATGATGGACAATAAGAAGCGGGTCGGCATCCTCATCTCCGGGCGCGGCTCCAACATGATGGCGCTCATCGCGGCGGCGCGCGATCCCGCCTACCCCGCCGAGATCGCCTGCGTCCTCTCCAACCGCCCAGAGGCGGAGGGTCTGTTCAAGGCGGCTGGCGCCGGGCTGACGACGCGCGCGATCGACCACTCAGCGGTTCAAGGACCGCGAGCAGTTCGAGGCCGAGCTCGACAAGGCGCTGCGGGACTCCGGCGTGGAGCTCGTCGCCTGCGCAGGGTTCATGCGCCTGATGACGCCTGGCTTCGTCCAGCGGTGGCGCGACCGCATGCTCAACATCCATCCTTCGCTGCTGCCGGCGTTCCCCGGCCTCGACACGCACGAGCGCGTGATTGCCGCGGGCGTGAGGATCACGGGCTGCACGGTGCATGTGGTCCGGGCCGAGATGGACGACGGCCCCATCGTTGCCCAGGCGGCGGTGCCGGTGCTCGACGAGGACACGGCGGAAAGCCTCGGCGCCCGCGTGCTCGAGGCCGAGCACAAGCTCTATCCCCATGCGTTGGCACTTTTTGCCACGGGCCGTGTCCACATTGCCGGGGAAAAAGCTAGCGGCCCGCAAGCCTCGATTAACCAAGGGAAAGCTCTGTTCTGGCCGCCGCTGCCCTGACCCAGATCAGCGTTTTTGGGGCACCGAACGACGCGTTATAATGAAGCGGAAAGCCCTGCTCGCATGGACACTTGCGAACCCAGGATGCTACGTTTCACAGACGCTTTCCAGACGTGCGGGGGGAGCAGGTTTCAGGGCCTCGGCACCCCGCCTTAACGCTCCTGTTGCGGGCGAGTTTACATCCCGTTGGCTGGACTTGGCATAAACAGAGCGTTGGAACGGCCTTCCCGCCGGGAGACGACATCATGACCGCGATGGCAAAGCAGCCGACACCCGATGCAGCTACCGGCCCACACCCAGGGGCTCGGTGAGGAATCAAGCATCTGGTTCAAGCTCACGCCGCTGCTCAAGATCGGCAGCGACAACCCGATGCGCATCCTCATGCAAATGGCGGAGCGCTACGGGCCGGTCATCCCGATCAATCTTGCCCACCAGCGCATCGTGTTGCTGACCGAGCCCGAGCACTTCAAGTACGTGCTCGTCGCCAAGGCGGACTCCTACATCAAGTATTTCGACGGGCTGAAGCCGATCTTCGGCAAGTCGATGATCACCAACGACGGCGTGCTCTGGCAGAAGATCCGCATGCCGCAGCAGCCGGCGTTCCACCCGGACATGTTCGCCGAGTACATTCCCTACTTCCTCGCCGCCATCCGCACCAAGATGGACCTGTGGGCAAACATCGCGAAGTCGGGCGAGACGTTCGAGATGGTCGAGCAGACGTGGACGCTCGCCGCCGACATGATCTGCAAGGCCCTGTTCGACCGCGACATGCCGTTCAACCCCCACTTCGTCTTCAAGTGTGTCAAGACGTACACCGACGTCATGAACCACAAGGAGATCCGCCTCAGGAAGCAGGCCGGCGAAGTGTTCGAGATGACGGACCAGAGTGCCGCCAAGGCGATGGAGGTCTGGGCCAGCGTCCCGCCCGCCGTCTTCGCCGCCGATCCGCGCGAGGAGCGCGAGCGCACGCTTCTGAAGATGATCGAGGCGGCCGTCGCCGACCCGAGCGTGCCGGAGTTCGACCACCAGCAGGCGATCGACGAGTTGAAGCAGTACCTATGGGCCGGCACCGAGACGACCGCGCTCACGCTCGCCTGGGCGCTGTACGAGACCGCGCGCCGCCCGGAAGCCGCCGAGCGCATCCGCAAGGAGGGCGAGGAGGTCTACGGCGACCGCGAGCCGACCGCCGCCGACTATTCGGCGCTCGCCTACACGCGTGCGGTGATCCAGGAAACGATGCGCCTCTACCCGCCGATCTGGGGCCTCATCCGCGTCGCCACCGAGAACGACGAGATCGGCGGCAAGCCGATCTATCCAGGCGACCGCATCGTGCTGTTCGCTTACGGAGCGCATCACAATCCGAAGTTCTGGGAGGAGCCGGAGGAGTTCCGCCCCGAGCGCTGGATGGGCGGCGGCGCCAAAAAGCAGGTGAAGTACAGCTACCTGCCGTTCGGCGGAGGAAAGCGCTCCTGCATCGGCGGCGCCATGAGCCAGGTTGAGAACACGCTCGCGTTGTCGCTGCTGTTGCGCCGCTTCCGGCCCGAGTACGTCGGCGATGACCCTGCCGGCATCAATGCGACGGTGACGTTGACACCCAAGGGCGGGCTCAAGTTCAAGATCCGGGAGCTGAGCTGAGCGCTTGCGCCGAGAGGCTCAGGCCTGTGCCCGCACCCGATCGCCCTTCGGCACGATATAGCGCAACTTGACGACCCCGTCGGGGAACGCCTCGATGCCATCGAACAGGAGCGACTGGCGCCGGCGAAGGTCGTTGAGCAAGGTGAGGCCGCTGCCGAGCAGGACGGGCACGAGGAACATTTCGACGAGATCGACGAGACCCTCCTCGAGCGCCGACTGAAGCGTTACGGCGCCGCCCATGATCCAGATGTCCTTTTGGGTCGTCTCACGCGCCTGCTGCAGGGCGCTCAGCATGCCGCGGCCCGAGGTGACGACGCCGCGCGGAAGCCCCGACAGCGGCTCCGATGTGAGCACAAAGACAGTGCGGCCCTGGTAGGGCCACTCCTCACCGGTCGCATTGATCATCTCGAAGGTGCGCCGCCCCATCACCAGCGCACCCACCTCGGCGAGGAATTTCTCGTAGCCGTAGAGGCGCGCGTCGTAGGGCGCCATCCAGTCTACGCTGCCGTCGCCGTCGGCGATGAAGCCGTCGAGGCTGGTGGCGACATAGAGTCTGATGCGAGCCATGACGCGATCCGCGAACCGAGCGAGGCTAGCCTCGCCGCCTCATCCTACAATCTCTCCAGGACGAAAGACCAAGGCAATCTCGCGTGTGGCCGAGGCCGGGCTGTCGGAGCCGTGCACCGAGTTCTTGGAGCGGGACAACGCGAACCGCTTGCGCAGCGTCCCGCGCTTGGCCTCCGCAGGATCGGTAGCGCCCATGACCTTGCGGTATTTGTCGATGGCACCCTCGCCGGAAAGCACCTGCACCACGATGGGGCCCGAAGTCATGAACTCGCACAGCGAGTCGTAGAACGGCTTGCCTTTGTGTTCTTTGTAGAACTTCTGCGCCTGCGGCAGCGTCCAACGCACGCGCTTTTGGGCGATGATGCGCAACCCCGCGTTCTCGATGATGGCGTTTATCGGTCCCGTCAGATTTCGTGCCGTGGCGTCCGGCTTAATAATGGAAAGCGTTTGCTCAATGGCCATCCCTCAGCCTCTTTCATGCCTGGTTTTTTGTATGGATTTGCGGCGGGTTATAGCGGTGGCGGGCGCCCCCAGCAAGGTGCGAGACCAAACGCCGCCGTGGACGGGGGCCCATAGCTCCCCGATCGCGATTGACGAAGCAGGGCCCAAGGAACCACATTGCCGCCATGCGAGCAGGTCAGCGTGATCGAGGCGCAGGCGCGCACGCTCTAGTCGGCTCCCAAAAATCGCTATGAGAGTTTCATGACCGGCCAGCAGCCTGACATCCAATGGTATATCGCCCGCGACGGAAAGCAGCACGGGCCGCTGTCGGATGTCGAGATGCGCACCTTCGTGGCGCAAGGGCATTTGAAACCGACCGATCTCATCTGGCGTCCGGGCTTCGCTGACTGGCGTCCCGCTCCCGCGGTGTTCTCGTTCCAAGCGCCCGAACCGCTCGCGCCCGCTCCGCGACCGGGCGTCACGCGTCCTACAGGGCCCACCGCGCGCACGGGGCCACCCGGCGGCGAGCGCAGCTTCGAGCCGGAGAGGATCAGGGTCGCGAAGGGCGACCGCTCGGCGAAGCCTTCGCGCGTAGCCCGGCTTGCCGGCATCGGATTGATCGTGGCGCTGCTCGCGGGCGGCGGCTGGTTCTTCTTCTGGCACAAAAGCGCGCCCGACAACGGTCCGCTCGAAACGGTCGAGGCGCCCAAGAGCGAGCAGATCCCTGCGAGCTCCACACCCGCCCAAACTGCGGCACAGACGCCGGCCCCTCCGCCGGTATCGCAAGCCGAGGTCGAGCAGGGCGCTCAGGCGCTCGATGCCAAGTTCAAGCAGACGCCCATGTGGAGCGTCCTCAAGCGCGAGTTCCCGGACTGGTATAGCGAGCAGCTCAAAGAGGCCGCGACGCTCTCGGCGCAGAAGCAGCCGCTGCTGGCGGTCAACAAGCATCTGGCGGAGGCTCTCGTGGCGCTGCGGCGCGAGCACGCGCAAGAAGCACTCTCAGCCAGCACTGAAAAGCTTAAGGTCGTGGCCAGCGCCTTCCTCGACAACCTGAAAAACCTGAGCCAGCGCGGCGTCGGCGCCTGTTTCGGGTTCATCTCGCAGGGTGAGACCGCGCCAGTGGTGCTGGAGCTGATGCAATCGCCCGACGGCGCGTCGGTGCAGGCGCAGGTTGCCGCCATCTTCGAAGCTATCGCAGACGGACGCAAGACGCCCACTCAGCACGAAAAAGCCGGCAAGGCGGACTACGAGGTGCTGGTGCAGGAGCTGTCGAAGCTCGGCTGGAAGGAGAATGATCTCAAGGTCTTCTCCAATCCCCAGGCGCTCTCGCACGAGCAACCTGAGCGTGTCTGCCAGATGGTGCAGGACTGGTTCGCGGCGCACTTGGCCGTCGCCGACAAGGCGACGCAAGAGCGGCTGCTGGTCGAAACATTGAAGCCCGTGGTCTCTGGCTGATGCTGCCCGCGGTGCTCAAGGTGATGGTGACGGCCGTCCTGGTGGTCGCGATCGCCGAAATCGCCAAGCGAAGCACGTTCGCGGGCGCAGTGCTTGCCTCGATCCCGCTGACCTCCGTGCTGGCGTTCGTCTGGCTTTATGCCGACACCAGCGATGCCGAGAAGGTCGCGGCGCTGGCGTCCGGCATCTTCTGGCTGGTGCTGCCGTCGCTAGCCCTGTTCATCGCGCTGCCGCTGATGCTGCGCGCCGGCTGGCCGTTCGGATTGAGCCTCGCGGCCTCCTCGGCGCTCACTGCGGTTTGCTACTTCGCGATGGTCGCGATCCTCACCCGCATCGGCATCGCAATCTGAGCGGCCCGGTGACAGAGGCGGTGCGAGCCGCTATGCCCTCCTCACCATGCTGCACATCAACGATCTGAGCTACCGCATCGAGGGCCGGCCCATCTTCGAGGGCGCGACCGCCGGCATCCCAACCGGCCACAAGGTCGGCCTCGTCGGCCGCAACGGCACCGGCAAGACCACGCTTCTGAAGATCATCTGCGGCGATCTCGCCCCCGACCTGGGCTCGGTGACGGTGCCGCGCTCAGCGCGCATTGGGCATATCGCCCAGGAGGCGCCGGGCGGCCAGGAGAGCATCATCGACTGGGTGCTCTCGGCCGACACCGAACGCACGGCCCTGCTGGCGGAAGCCGAGGTGGCACACGACCCCAATCGCATCGGCGCCATTCACGAGCGCTTGGCCGACATCGAGGCGCACTCGGCACCCGCGCGCGCCGCGCAGATCCTCGCGGGCTTGGGCTTCGACGAAGCGGCGCAGCGGCGCCCGTGCGGCGCCCTGTCAGGCGGCTGGCGCATGCGCGTCGCTCTCGCCGCAGTGCTGTTCCTCGAGCCCGAGATCCTGCTGCTCGACGAGCCGACGAACTACCTCGACCTCGAAGGCGCGCTTTGGCTCGAGAGCTACCTGCGCTCCTATCCCGCACACCGTGCTCATCGTCAGCCATGACCGCGAGCTCTTGAACCGTGCCGTCGGCTCGATCCTGCATCTGGAACGCGGCAAGCTCACGCTCTACTCGGGCGGCTACGACGACTTCGAGGAGGCGCGGCGCGAGAAGCAACGGCTCGAATTGAAGCTCAAGAAGAAGCAGGACGAGGAGCGCCGCCGCATCCAGGTGTTCATCGACCGCTTCAAGGCGAAGGCGACCAAGGCCGCGCAGGCGCAGAGCCGCGTCAAAGCACTGGCCAAGATGCAACCGATCGCGGCGCAGATGGAATCGCGCGTGGCGCCGTTCCATCTGCCGCAGCCGCTGAAGCCGCTGGCAAGCCCGCTGCTGCGGCTGGAGGACGTCGCCGTCGGCTATGCTGCGGACCGGCCCGTGCTGCATGGCTTGAACCTGCGCATCGACCAGGACGACCGCATCGCGCTTCTGGGACAGAACGGCAATGGAAAGTCGACGTTCGCGAAGTTGATCGCGGGGAAGCTCGCGCCGCTCGCCGGCAACGTGTTTGGAGCCAAGCGCGTCGACGTCGGCTACTTCGCCCAGCATCAGCTCGACGAGCTCAACCCGTCGAAGACGCCCATACGACCACATGCTGGACTTGATGCCGGAGGCGACGGAGGCGCAGCGGCGCACGCGACTCGGCAGCTACGGCTTTAGTGCCGACAAGGCCGACACCAAATGCGCCAACCTCTCGGGCGGGGAGAAGGCACGGCTGCTGCTGGCCCTTGCCGCCTTCCACGCGCCGCATCTGTTGATCCTCGACGAGCCGACCAACCATCTCGACGTCGACAGCCGCGAGGCGCTCGTGCACGCGCTCACCGAATATGAGGGCGCCGTCATCCTCATCAGCCACGACCGCCACCTGATCGAAGCCTGCGCCGACCGTCTCTGGGTCGTGCGCGACGGTACCGTAAAGCCCTACGACGGCGATATCGACGCCTACCGCACAGAATTGCTGGCCGAGCGCGGCACCGGGCCACGGCGCGGGCGACAGGGACAAGGGCGAGACGGTGCGCAGCGCGCGCGCCGAGCAGCGGCGCGCCTCCGCCGACCGGCGAGCGACGCTGGCGCCGTTGAAGAAAGCGATGCAGGCCGCCGAGCGCGAGGTGGAGAGGATCGCGGCCGACATTGCGCGGCTCGACACGCTGCTCGCCGATCCGCAGTTGTATGTCCGCGACGCCCCGGCCGCGCAGCGCGCCGGCGTCGAGCGCGGGCAGCTCGTGAAGCGTCTTGGGCAGGCAGAGGAAGCGTGGCTCGCAGCGAGCGAAGCTTACGAGCGCGCGAGCGCGGAGGCTGCGAGCGCGACGGAAGCGTGAACCCTCGGCGGCAATTGCGCTTTCGCGAGCGCAAGGGAAATCTCGCTGTTATGCACATCATAAGTGAATTCGCGATTTGAAATAGTGGCGGAACGGCGGCGGGTGTAAACCATTTAGCTGTGGGAGCTGGCCGCCCGGTCTAAGCGGGGACCGTGCCCGAGTGGCAGAGGGCCGCACGGGGTCCGCAGGCCAGCTCTCTCTGCCTCGATGATTAGCGCGAGGCTCCGCCTCGACTATTGTTCTCGCCGCGAGACTAGCGCGGCATCCAGCGCCCATCGTCGATGCGCTTGGCCCGCGCCGGCACCGCGCACAACAGATAGACCCACGCATCGATCGCTTCACCGCCCGCGAGCCGCACCTCGCGCACGCTGCGCTCGTATTCGTTCTCGTCGTGCTTCGGCGCGATGCCCTCGTAAGCGTCGAGCCAGGCGAGCGTTTGTTCCGGCGCGGACAGCAGTACCGCTTCGCCGTGCACGAGATCGTCCCCGCCGCCGCCGGGGATGGCGCCCGGGTAGCGGCCAAGGTCATAGAGGTGCGCGTGCGCGATCGAGGCCGGCCCGAGGCTGTCGCTCTCGCGCGCGAGACGTAGGCGCTGCACTTTGCCGAGCGGGGTCCGCGCGCCGCTCATCAGCGTGCCGTAGACGAAGAGGTAGCGGCTTTCGGCCATTTGACGTCCTCGGGAGCTGCAGCAATTGTCATCCCGGCCAAACGAGCGTAATGGCGAAGCGATGCTTCGCCATGAAGCGACCGCAGAGCCGGGACCCAGCAAAAACTCGCGTAGCTCCGCTCTATTGCGTCAGCTCAATCCAAAGATCTTGCCATGTGGGTTTCTGCTCTCGATCAAGATCGAGCTTCCACTGGCGACGCCACCGCTTTAATCGCTTTTCCCGGCGTATCGCTTCGTGGATGTCGCCGTGTTCTTCGAAGTACACAAGGCGCCTGATGTCATACCGTTTCGTGAACCCGGGCACCAAGCCTTCGCGATGCTCGCCCACTCGTCGGATCAAGTCGTTGGTGACGCCGACGTAGAGGGTACCGTTGCGCTGACTTGCCAGGATATAGACGAAATAGACGTGATCGCGCGGCATCGAGTGCCCCTGGGTCCCGGATGGCCTCCGCTATCGCGTCGGCTTCCGGGATGACAATAGGAGCGCGTGACGCCCATCGCCGCGCTAACCCGCGATCTTGGTGAAGTCGGCGACGTTGAGGGTGGCGGCGCGGATCTCGGACAACAGACGCAGCCGATTCCGGCGCAGCTCCGTGTCCTCGGTGTTGACCGTGACCTTGTCGAAGAAGGCATCGACGGGCGCGCGCAGCTCGGCCAGCGCACGCATGGCGCCGGCAAAGTTCTCCACGTTGATCGCCGCGGCGGTGTCCTGCTTCACGCTCTCGATCGCGGCCGCGAGCGCCACCTCCTCCGGCTCCTTGAGCAGCATCTGATCGTAGGGGCCGGCGTAGCTCGTCTTGTCCTTCTTCTCCTCGATGGAAAGGATGTTCTGCGCGCGCTTGACACCGATGAGCAGGTTGGCGCCGTCGTCGGTCTTTAAGAGCTCGGTGAGAGCCTCAACGCGCTTGACGATGAGGGCGAGGTCGTCCTGGCCGCCCAGCGCAAACACAGCGTCGATCAGGTCGTGGCGCGCGCCCCTGTCGCGCAGGTGGACCTTCAGCCGCTCGGCGAAGAAGGCGAGGAGATCCGGAACAGCCTCAGAGAACCAAGCCTGCAGGCAACCGGCGCGAACATCAGCGACAGACAGTTCGTTTAGTCTTGCGGCGAGCTTCGCTACGCCTACGAAGCGTGCCTCGTCAAAGAACTTCCTAAACGAGCCCGCAGCTGGCCCAATCAACTGCACTTGTAGGGAATGTTCGACGGTCGTATGACCCGCGGTATCAAGTACTTTTCGCAGAGACATCCGCAGGTCGTTCTCGATCACGATGCGGATCACACCCAGCGCAGCACGGCGCAGCTGATAGGGATCGCCCGATCCGGTCGGCTTCTCGCCGATGGCCCAGAAGCCGACAAGCGTGTCGAGCTTGTCGGCGAGCGCCACCGCAACGGCCGCGCCATCGCCGTCCTTCTCCAGCGGCACCGTGTCGGTCGGGCCCTTAGGCTTGTAGTGCAGCTCGATGGCGCGCGCGATCGCCGGGTTCATGTGCTCAGCTTCGGCGTAGTAGCGGCCCATGAGCCCCTGCAGCTCGGGGAACTCGCCGACCATGCCGGACACGAGATCGGCCTTGGCGAGCTCGGCCGCGCGTTGCGCCAGCGCCGCCTCGCACAGCTCCTGCGAGGTCGCGATCTGCCGGGCCAACTCCTTCACGCGCTCGGCGCGCTCGAACTGGGAGCCCAGCTTCTCGTGGAAGGTGATGCCCTTTAATTCGTCGCGCATGACCTCAAGCTTCTTCTTCAGGTCCTGCTCCCAGAAAAACTTGGCATCCGAGAGCCGCGCCGCGATCACCCTCTCGTTGCCGGCGACGATCTCCTTGCCGCCGTCCTTGGCTTTCAGGTTGGCGACGAGGAGGAAATGATTCGACAGCTTCTTGCCGTGCCGGAGCGAGAAGCATTTCTGATGCGTCTTCATCGAAGAGGTCAGGCACTCGGGCGGCACCTCGAGGAACGACTTGTCGAACTCGCCCATCAGCACGATCGGCCACTCGGTGAGCCCGGCGTTCTCGGCGAGCAGCGCGTTATCCTCGACGAGCGTGAGCTTGTTGTCGTGGGCCAGCGCGTGCGCAGCTTCAGCGATGATGCTCGCGCGCGTTGCCCCGTCGAGGATCACCTTGTGCTGCTTCAGGGCCTTCTGATAATCGGCAAAGCCCGTCACCTTGAACGGCTCGTTGCCGTGGAAGCGGTGGCCGCGCGTCGTGTTGCCGGCCTTTATGCCGGCGATCTCGAAGGGCACGACTTTGCCGTCGAGCAAAAGCAGGATCGCATGCAGCGGCCTGATCCAGCGCAGCTCGGCGCCGTTCTCGAGCCTGCGGTTGACGCGCATGGTCTTGGGCCACGGGAACGCAAGGACGACCTCGCGCAAAGCTTCGGCGACGATCTCGGCCGCCGCGCGCCCCGGCTTCTCGATCTTCGCGACGTAATAGTCGCCCTTCTTTTCGTCGCTGACGACCTGTGTTTCCTTGATCGACTTTAGGCCCGCGCCCTTGAGGAAGCCCGCGATGGCCTGCTCGGGCGCGCCGACGCGCGGGCCTTTGCGCTCCTCGGAGACGGCCGGCGACTTCTTCGGCACATCCTCGACGACGAGCGCGAGCCGTCGCGGCGTCGCGAAGCTCTTCGCCTCGCCCAGCTCCAGCCCGCGCGCTTTCAGGCCCTCGACCATCAGGCGGCGCAATTCCTCGGCCGCGCGCGTCTGCAGGCGGGCAGGAATCTCTTCGGAAAAGAGCTCGAGCAGCAGCTCAGGCATGATCTCTCGCGGGTCAACGGTGGCGAACACATACGTGATCGAGCTCTTACTGTCATCCCGGAAGCCGGAGTGCAGCGGAGGCTATCCGGGACCCAGCGCAACGAGCATCGAAGATACCTAAGTGAAAAGTCTCTCGGGTCCCGGCTCTGCGGTCGCTCCGCTCCCTAGGCCGGGATGACAGTGGGGGTCAACCGATGCGGTTGTGGATGCCGAAGTCGTAGCTCGCCACGGCGAAGGCTAGCTTGTGCGCCTCAACGCGCATCGGCACGACGCTGATCACGATGTCGGTCGCAGCGCTCGCAGTCTGCATCAGGGAAAGCTGCAGCGCGCCGTTGGAAGCGCCGAGAAAGTCGTGGAAGAACATGTAGGCGCTTTTGGCATCGAGGTCGAAGCGGCCAACCGCCCATGGCGCGAGCCGCGGCGTCTCCTCTGGGTGCAGCAGGTAGATCGTAAGCTTCTGTAGCTGCGGGGCGTATGGACGCAGAGCCTGCGACAGCGCGTTGTCCTCGACCTCGCGCGGCTCGAGCCGGCCCTCGATCTTGAACAGCGGCATGGTGCGCCCCGGGCTCTCGCGCCACACGCGCGAGGTCCACGTGAGCAGCTTCGGCCGCAGCGCCAGCGTCTCAGTTGGGGCCTTGCTTCCGGTATAGGGGTGCAGCTCCATGATTGCCGCTCACGGAGCCGGAGCTTCGGCGGGCAGCTCATTGCCCAGCACGAGGGCGGCGATGTCGTCGAGCGCGCCCGAAAAATCGAGGTAGCCAAGGCCCACCGTGACGAGCGCGAGCGCGAACCAGAACACCGGCCGGTTGCGGCGCCACAGCGCCAGGTAGGCGATGATGGCAGCGGGTATCCCGAGGATCAGCGCGCCAACGATGGTCGGTGAGATCATGCGCCGCCCCCCTCGGTCTTGAGCCAGGCGGCGCAGCAAGCCTTGGCGAGCTCGCGCACGCGCAGAATGTAGCTCTGCCGCTCGGTAACCGAAATTACGCCGCGCGCGTCCAGCAGATTGAAGATGTGCGAAGCCTTGATGCACTGGTCGTAGGCGGGCAGCGCCAGCTCGTGGCGGGCGCCCTTGCCGCCCTTCTCCAGCAGGGCGTTGCACTCGGTCTCGGCGTCCTTGAAGTGCTGCAAGAGGATCGCGGTGTCGGCGTGCTCGAAGTTGAAGCGCGAATATTCCTGCTCGGCCTGCAGGAAGATGTCGCCATAGCTCAAGGCGCGCGCGTCATCGCGGCCGTTGAAGGACAGTTCGAACACGCGGTCGACGCCCTGCACGTACATGGCGAGGCGTTCCAGCCCATAGGTGATCTCGGCGGAGACGACCTCGCAGTCGAAGCCGCCGACCTGCTGGAAGTAGGTGAACTGCGTCACCTCCATGCCATCGCACCACACCTCCCAGCCGAGACCCCAGGCGCCGAGCGTCGGGCTCTCCCAGTCGTCTTCGACGAAGCGGATATCGTGCAATTCTGGTGTGAGCCCGATGCGGCGCAAGCTCTCGAGGTAGAGGTCGAGGATGTTGTCCGGCGCCGGCTTCATGATGACTTGGAGCTGGTAGTAGTGCTGCAGCCGGTTGGGGTTCTCGCCGTAGCGGCCATCCTTGGGGCGGCGCGAGGGCTGCACGTAGGCCGCGTTCCAGGGCTTGGGGCCCAGCGCGCGCAGGGTCGTTGCCGGATGGAACGTTCCCGCTCCGACCTCCATGTCGTAGGGCTGCAGGATCACGCAGCCCTGCTCGGCCCAGAAGCGCTGCAGCGCGAAGATGAGGTCCTGGAACGAACGCTCGGGGCGCAGCTGGGCTGATGGAGAGGCCGCCGCAGGCTTGGCGGCGGCTCTGGCGGCGGTTCTGGTCGGCATGAAGGGCGGGCTGAGCTCTCAAGTTCGGGACCGCGCACTATACGCATTCGCGCCCCCAAGTCACGCGTTCCGCGGAGCCGCGGCGCTGGCATCGCTTGAAGTGAGCGCTAGGCCTGCCGCGCGCCCATCGCCTGCCGCAACAGCCGTGCGTAGTTCTCGATCGCGATCTTGCGGATGCGGTCGTGATTCATGCCCCGCTCCTGCCAGAGCAGAACGACCTGGCGCAGATCGGCGTAGTTGGCGATCGCGGGATTGACGATCGCGTTGGTGTCGGTGCCGAACCCCACGTGATCCTCGCCGAGCCAGTCGGCCATCTCGGCAAGCCGCGCAGCATAGGCCTCGACGCCGCCGCCGACATCGGATCGCATCGCCCACAGCCCGACGACGCCGCCCTTGTCCGCAATCGCCTTGGCGCCTTCGAGGCTGAGCTGGCGCGCCTTCCAGGCCGGCATTGACCAATCGGGCTTGCCCTTGCGCGTTACCGAGCTGTGCGACCAGACGACCGGCACCTTCGAGACCTCGAGCGCTTGGGTTACGGCGTCGGGTGAGCAGTGCGCGAGATCGACCAGGATGCCGAGGCGATTGCACTCCTGCACGACCTCTTTTCCGAGATCGGTGAGCCCGTCATGCTCGGGCTTCTCGGTCTGGAAGTCGCTGAGCGGGTTCTTGATGTAGTGGACGAGCTGGAAGTGGCGAACACCGAGATCGTAGGCGCGTTTGATCTGGCCCGGGTCGGCATCGACAAAGCTCGCGCCTTCGACCGCGAGCACCACGTGCGGCTGGCCTTTGAGCGCGCTGTCGACGTCGTCCGGCTTCAGCACAATCCTGAGGTTCTGCTCGGCCAGGTGCGCCTTGATGCGCGCAATGTCCTTCTCAAACCAGTCGAGCGCCTCGCCCGGCTTGGGCTCGCCCGTCTGCTTCAGTCCCTGCGGGGAGGGTCGGATCCAGGGGACGTCGCCCACGAGCGACCAGGCGAGCAGCTTGACGTTGCCGGCGGCCATGGTGCCAGCGAGCGGCTTGGTCTTAGGAGTGTTGTTGCCGAAGAAAAACAGATGGAAGTGCATGTCTGCGAGATAGATCTCGTCGCCGGCGAAAGAGAAGCGGGACAAGGCGAACGGCGCGGCGAGGCCGGCCAGCAGGAAGCTTCGACGATCCATCAGGTGTTGCCTTTGCCGGGCACGGCCGGCGGTGCGATCGCAGGCACGCGGCCGGCGACCGCCCTAAACGGGAGTGGCGAAGTCAGAGACGGGTGGCTCGATCGCGCTTACTGCATCACGATGGTCGCCACGTAATCCATGGTGCGGTACCTGTCGTTCTTGGGCAGCAGCGTATTCACCAGGTAGGACGTCGGCGAATAGTTCTCAGGGATTCCCGCCCAGTTGAACCCGACGCCGAGCAGCTTGGCCCGCCAGTTCTGCCAGAGCTTGCCGGTGATGCCGATATAGTATCTCTCCAGCGGCTCGAACTTCGGCTGCATCGCCTTGGCCAAATCGCGGTGGCCGACAGACATCTTCGACAGTCCTGCGGGGTTCTCGATGAACACGCTGTGCAAGAGCTTGTTGCGCGGGTCATCGGGCAGCTTCATGGCATCGACCACGAGCAAGGGACCATCGGCCAGGCCGGAGTAGGAGCTGCGCCCGTGGCCCGGAACCACATTACCGGTCGCAGTCATGGGCTTCATCGGCTCCTTGATGCACGACGGGACCCCCCAACCACTCTTGAACTCGTCCGCCGACTTCGCCGGATCGCAATCACGTAGCGATAGCAGCGAGAAGGCGAACTCGGAGCAGTAAAGGTCGAGCGGGCCACCCGGCGGGTTCTGGCCGAGCGCGATCTGCCCCAAGCGCTTCACAAAGTCGAGCGGGTGGCCCGGCTTGAACTTCGGCGCCTGGTAGTCCTGGTTGAAGCTGAGCTGGCTCGGATAGACCTTGCCGGACTTCGAGGCGAGCAGGCTTGCCCAGGCGACGAGATTCGCCTTCTCCTGATCGGTCAGCCCGCGCGGGCGAATGACGTGGATATAGTCGAGAGTGCTGTAATGCTCGCTCGTCAGATCCGACCGAGAGCCGAGGTACTCGTTGCTCAGCGGGTTATCGATGTTGTGGACATAGCCGTCCTTCACGTAGGCGAGCCCGGTATGGCTGATGCCCATCTGGATGTTGGGATAGGCGCCGGCGCCGCCCCACTCGGTGCGAAACGACAAGAGGAGATCGCCAGTCTGCACCAGCCCGCTCTGCGCTAGCCGCTTGGCGAGGCCGGAGCGGCTCGCCGCCACGAGGCGCAGGCCCACGTCGCCGGAAGCCGATTTGGCGTCGGGGTGCTTGAAGTCGATGAGCTTGTCGGAGGTCTTCGTCAGCGGGGGAAGATCGGCGTAGGCGGTCTTGGGCACCGCGAAGTACACCGGGATGTTCATCTTCTTCGCCATCTGGGCGTTCGCCTTCTCGTCGAAGGTGAAGCCAATGGGAGCGGCAGGCGACGGATCGGGTGCCGGCTTCGACGCAGGCTTCGCCACGGCGACGGCGGCCGCGATAACGAGGAAAAGCGGAACAATTCGCAACGCTGAATAGGACATCCGGGTACTCCCCAACGTAAGCCACCTGCCCACGCCTAGCATGACTTTAAAAGCCTCCCAAGGCGCGAAAGAGGCTTCTCGAATGATTGCCCGATTGTGGTGAAAGCGCGGCGCCAGGCCCAACCGTTTCGCGCTGCAGCAGGCTCAAGCAGGCTTGGGGGCCTCGTTGCGCGCGGTCGCGAGATGGGCCTCGCGCAACTCGGGGAAGAGCTTTGCCCAAACCCCGGTCAGCACGATCGAGCCGACGCCGCCGAACACGGCGGATCCAATTGGTCCGAGGATGCGCGCGGCAACCCCGCTCTCGAACTCGCCCAGCTCGTTCGACGCGCTGATGAACAGGCTCGACACCGCGGTGACACGTCCCCGCATGGGATCGGGGGTGACAATCTGGATGAGGCTCTGGCGCACGAATACGGAAACCGCGTCGGCGGCGCCGAGCGCGGCGAGCGCCAGCATCGACACCCAAAGAATGGTCGAGAGCGCGAAGATCACGGTCGCCACGCCATAAGCCGCCACCGCGCACAGCATCCAGAACCCGGCGTCGCGCTGCACCGGGCGCAAGCTCAGCGTCAGCGCCATGAGGCCGCCGCCGACGGCGGGGCCGGAGCGCAACAGGCCGAAGCCGTCGGGACCGATTTGCAGAATGTCGCGCGCGTAAACTGGCAGCAGCGCGGTCACGCCGCCGAGTAGCACGGCAAAGAGATCGAGCGAGATGGCGCCGAACACGATCTTGTTCGACCACACGTAGGCGAGCCCTTCCGCGATCAGCTTCAAGCGCTCGCCGCCCTTGTGATCGGGCTTGGTGCCCGCGCCGATCTGAAACACCGCGATGCCGGCGATGACGTAGAGGGCGGCCGATGCAGCGTAGGAGAACGGTACCGAGCTCGCGCACATCAGGCCGCCGATCCAGGGGCCGATCACCATGCCCGTCTGCATGGCCAGCGTGTTCCAGCCGATGGCACGCGGCAGGATTTCGCGCGGCACGAGCATCGGCCCCAGCGCGGCGCTGGTCGGCATGGTAAAGGCGCGGCCCACGCCAAAGACACCGGCCATCACGAAAATGGCGACGAGATTCGGCTGGCTCGCGGTCGCGAGCAGGGCGAGCGTGCTCGAGCAGGTGACCTGGAGCGCGCAGCAGCCGAGCAGGATCTTGCGCCGGTCGTAACGGTCAGCTGTCTCGCCCGCGAGCAGCACGAGCGCGAACATGGGCAGGAACTGCGCGAGCCCGATCATGCCTACGAGGAAGGAACTCTGCTCCACGCTGTGGTCGACGCGCGCAATAGAATAGACCTGCCACCCGAGGGTTACGCTCTGCGCCAGCATCGCCACGGTCGACACGAAGCGCGCAAAGAGCAGCAGACTGAAGTTGGGGTAGCGGAGGAAGGGCGCCGTTATCGTCGGGTGCATGTCGTGTTCGTTGGTCAAGTGTTCTGTGGGCGATACCGGGGTGGGACAGCGAGCCGCGAAACGCGCGCCAACTCGCGGGGTTCTCATCGGACGTCTTGCCGGCTTCGGCAATTCGTTCCGGCCGATCCGCGCTGCGGCATCTCGGCCGCAGAACCCTACTCGGCCGGCTGCGCGCTGACCGGCGGCTCCGCCCGCCGGCGCGCGGCGATGCCGGCGAGCCAGCGCGTCGTCACATAGAATACGGGCGTAAAAATCAAACCGAAGAACGTCACGCCGATCATGCCGGAGAACACCGCAGTGCCCAGCGCCTGGCGCAACTCGGCGCCGGCGCCGATGGCCCACACGAGCGGTACGACGCCCAGAATGAACGCGAGCGACGTCATCAGGATGGGACGCATGCGCAGTCGCGCGGCCTCCGTCGCCGCATCGAAGCGGTCGCGGCCGTCGTTCTCGAGCTGGTGCGCGAACTCGACAATCAGAATGGCGTTCTTGGCCGCGAGGCCGATTAGCACGATGAAGCCGACCTGGGTGAGGATGTTGTTATCCATGCCGCGCATGACGACGCCGGTGATGGAGGCGATGAGGCTCATCGGCACGATGAGGATGATGGCGAGCGGCAGCGTCAGGCTCTCGAACTGCGCCGCGAGTACCAGGAACACGAAGGCGACGCCGAGCGCGAAGGCGAACACGGCGGCGTTGCCGGCGCGCACCTGCTGGAACGCGAGTTCGGTCCATTCATAGCTGAACCCGCGCGGCAGCACCTCGGCGGCGAGCTTCTGCATGAGGTCGATCGCCTGGCCCTGCGAGTAGCCGGGCGCGGCTGCGCCGTCTAGCTCGGCCGCGGGGTAGAGGTTGTAGCGGGGCACGCGGGAGGGGCCGGAAATGTCGCTTATGGTCGTGAACGATCCGAGCGGCACCGCATCGCCGTTGCTGTTGCGCACGCGCAGCTTCAGCACATCGCTCCGCTCGAGGCGGAAGTCAGAGTCGGCCTGCGCGGTCACACGGAAGGTACGGCCCAACAGGTTAAAGTCGTTGACATAGGCGGAGCCGAGATAGGTCTGCAGCGTCGAGAACACGTCGGAGACGTTGACGCCCAGCATCTGCGCCTTCACGCGGTCGATATCGAGATAGAGCTGCGGCGTGGAGGTCTCGAACAGCGAGAACACCTGCTTGAGTCCTGGCGTGGCGTTGGCGCGCGCCATCATGGCGTAGACGGCGTCCTGCAGGGCGGCGGGGCCGTTGCCGCCGCGGTCCTGCACCATCATGCGGAAACCTCCGGCGCTGCCTATGCCGCGCACGGGCGGGGGCGCGACCACGAGCACGAGCGCATCCTGGATCGATGAGAACTTGGCGAGCAGCGCGCCCTGGATCGCCTGCGCCGACATGCGCGGATCCTTTGCCCGCTCCTCGAACGGCTTTAGCACGACGAACACCGCGCCCGCGTTGGGCGCATTCGTGCGCGTAGCGCCCGAGAAACCAACGAGGTTGACTGCATGGGCGACGCCCGGCGTGTCGAGCGCGAGCTCCACGGCGCGGCGGTTGACGGCGTCCGTGCGATCGATCGAAGCGGCCGGGGGGAGCTGCGTGACTGTGATCAGGTAGCCGGCATCGAGCTGCGGGATGAAGCCGATGGGCGTCTTGCGGAACTCGTTCATGCCGTAGACGATGACGCCCCCGTAGACGACCAGCATGAGGACCGCGATGCGGACGATGCGACCCACGAACCAGCTATAGCCGGACGACAGCTTGTCGAAGCCCCAGTTGAAGATGCGAAAAAACGTGCGTAGCGGCCACATCAGCAGGCTCTTTGACTGCATCTCGTGGTGCGGCTTCAAGAGCAGCGCGCACAGCGCCGGCGACAGCGTCAGCGAGACGATGAGCGAGATGATGGTGGCGCCGGCGATCGTCAGCGCGAACTGCCGGTAGAACTGGCCAGAAATGCCGGTGATGAATGCGGACGGCACGAACACCGCGGTCAATACGAGCGCAATGGCGATGAGCGCCGTCCCGACCTCCTCCATCGTGCGGTAGGCGGCTTCGCGGGGGCTCAAGCCCTTGGCCATGTTGCGCTCGACGTTCTCGACCACGACGATCGCGTCGTCGACAACGATACCGATGGCGAGCACGAGGCCGAACAGCGACAGGTTATTGAGCGAGAAGCCGAACACCGCCATCAGGAAGAACGTACCGATGAGCGACACGGGGATCGCGACGATGGGAATGATGGCCGCGCGCCAGGTCTGCAGGAAGAGGATGACGACGAGCACCACGAGCACGACGGCCTCGAGGATCGTCTGCACGACCGCGTCGACCGACTGCTGGATGAAGTCCGTCGGGTTGTAGATGATGTCGTACTTCACGCCATCGGGAAAGCTCTTCGACAGCTCCGCCATTGTCGCCTTGATCTGCTTGGCGGCGGCGATCGCGTTGGAGGCGGGAAGCTGGAAGATGCCGAGGCCCACGGCGGGGTTCTTGTCCAGGTAGGAATTGACGCCGTAGTCGAGCGCGGCGAGCTCCACGCGCGCCACATCCTTCAAGCGCACGACCGAGTTGTCGCTCTGTTTGACGACGATGTCGCCGAACGCGTCGGGATCGGCGAGGCGCCCCAGCGTCTGTACGGATATCTGGAAGGCCCCGGGCGAAGCGACGGGAGGCTGGTTCAAGATGCCGGCGGCAACCTGGACGTTCTGGCGCTGCAGGGCGACCACCACGTCGTTTGCCGTCAGCGCCAGCGACTGCAGGCGGTCGGGGTCGAGCCAGACGCGCATCGAATAATCGCGCCCGCCGAACACCGTGATCGAGCCGACGCCCTCGATGCGGCTCAGGGGATCCACGACGTTGATGGTGGCATAGTTCGATATGAACAGCGTATCGCGGGACTGGTCAGGCGAATACATGTGCACGACCATCATCAGGTCGGGCGAAGCCTTGGCGACGGTCACGCCGATATTGCGCACGTCCGCAGGGAGGCGCGGCAGCGCGATCGCTACGCGGTTCTGAACCTGCACCTGCGCGATGTCGAGATTGGTGCCGAGGTCGAACGTGACCGAAATCGAGAAGCGCCCGTCGACCGTGGAGTTCGACGAGATGTAGAGCATATGCTCCACGCCGTTGATCTGCTGTTCGAGCGGCGAGGCGACCGTATTGGCGACCACCTCGGCGGATGCGCCGGGATATTGGCCGGTCACGTTGATGACGGGCGGCGCGATCTCGGGATACTGCGCGATCGGCAGCCGGCCGATGGATACCAGGCCGATGATCACGAACACGACCGAGATCACGGCGGCGAAGATCGGCCGATCGATGAAGAAATGCGAGATGCGCATCGCGCTGCGGCTCAGTTCAAGCGAATGGACGACGTGTCCTTGATGCCGGTATCGGCGGTGGCCTGCTCGGGCGTGACCTTGGCGCCGGGGCGCACGCGCATCAGGCCATTGATGATGACGACATCGTCGGGCTGCACGCCGGTTTTGATGACGCGCAGGCCATCGACCGCCTGGCCGAGCGTCACGTATTTCGGCGTGGCGACGTTGTCGTTGCCGACTACATAGACGAACTTGCGCACCTGCTCGGTACCGATAGCCGCGTCGGGCAACAGCAGCGCTTCCGCCGGCGGAGCCACCGTGATCTGGACGCGGCCGAACATGCCCGGTGTCAGTCGGCCGTCCGCGTTCTCGAACTCGGCGCGGCCGCGGATGGTGCCGGAGGAGCGTTCGATGGCGTTGTCGACGAAATCAATCTTTCCCTCGCGTGTGAATTTGTCCTCGTCGATCAGCTTCAAGCGCACCGGCAGCGTTATTCCCCGATTGGCGGCGTGGGCGCCCGCGGTCGTAGCAGCGCGCACGTAGCGCAGGTAGGACGCCTCATCCATGGTGAACTCAAAGCGGATGGGGTCGATCGAAGCGATAGTGGCGAGCAACGTGGTGCCGGCTGCGCCGCCGGTTACCAGGTTGCCGACGGAGACGCGCCGGTCGCCGATGCGGCCCGAGATCGGTGCCTTGAGCTCGGTGAACTGCAGATCGAGCTCGGCCTGGCGGACGGCGGCTTCTTGCGCAGTCACGGAGGCAGTGGCGACGCGCTTGGCCTGCAGCCGCTGATCCAGCGCCTGCTGCGTGATGGTGGTGCCCGTCCGCAAGCTCTCGCCGCGTGCAAGGTCTGCCTCGGCGAAGGCGAGGTTGGCCTTCGCCTGTTCGACCGCCGCCGTGGCCTGGTCAAGTGAGGCCTGAAAGGGGCGCGGGTCGATCGTGAACAGCGGATCGTCCTTCTTCACGAGCTGGCCGTCGGTGAAATGGATCGTCTGCAGGTAGCCGGAGACTCGCGCGCGCACCTCGACGAAATCGAAGGGGACGAAGCGGCCGACATACTCGTCGTGCTCGGCGACGAGCTTCCTCACCGGTTTCGACACCGTGACCTGCGGCGGCGGCGGGGCGGCGTTCTGCGCCTGCGTCTGCGATTGCCCGCAACCGCCGGCAAGCAGTAGGGCAGGCAAGGTCAGGAGGAAGGTTGAGCGGGCGAAACTGGACCGGGGCATGGGAAACCGTTGAGATCGAACGCGGCGGGGGATTGTTCGAGGGGGTGTTCGGGCCAGCGCGGCGTCAGCCCCCCGGCGACAGGATTAGCACCGAAACGAAGGTTGGGCAGGGGCCCCCAGCTTCGAGCTTAACGACAGGTACGCAGCAGCGCACGGTGGGATCAAAGACCGCAACTGTTCCTGTATCCATGGCGTTCCCTCGCGGACTGCTGCAGTGCAAAACGAGGGGCATGACAACGCCCACACGCTGTGTTACTGAGCGGTAACAGGTTCTCGTATACTGACCGGTAACACCCTAGTCAAGAGGCCCATTGAATGGTTCCCGACCCGGCTCCCGCTGCGCCCATATTGCCGCCGCGCGACCGTATCCTGGGTGCCGCCCGGGAGCTCTTCTACCGCCACGGCATTCGCGCAGTCGGCGTCGACGCCATCGCCGAGGCCGCGGCCACCAACAAGATGACGCTCTACCGGCACTTCGGTTCCAAGGACGAGCTAATCTCCGCCTACCTTACCCAGCTCGCCAAGGAGGGCGACGGGTTATGGGATCGGCTTGCCCGCACTTACCCCGGCGATCCCCACGCTCAGCTCGAAGGCTGGGTGCAGCACGTCGAGCAGATCCTCACCGACCGCGGCGACCGCGGCTGCGCAATCGCCAATGCCGCCGTGGAGCTGCGCGAGAGCGAGCATCCGGCAAGGCAGATCATCGACGACTACAAGACGCGCAAGCGCGAGCGGCTCGTGGGACTGTTCCGCGCCGCCAACTACGCCGAGCCCGAGCTCCTGGCGGATGAGGTATTTTTGCTGTTCGAGGGTGCGCGCATCAGCATCCAGTGCTGCGCCAACGCGAGCGGGCCGGCTTCGCGCGTCGTCGGCATGCTGCGCTCGTTGTTGAACGAGCACGCGCCTCGGCGCTGAGCTTCCTCAAATTCCAACCTAGCTGGTGCGCTTGCCCGCGGGCCGATAGACGCCACTTTTGGCGTCCCACTCGAGCGCGCCGAGATCCTTTGGCGCCGTCGTGACGTTGCGACCGCCCGTCTCCTTGTGCGCGACGCGTGCCTCCTCGGCCGCCCGCGACATCTCTTTGGCAATCCATTTGAAGCCAGCGGCTATGCCGGCTCCGATGAGCACCGCGGCCACGACTTGAGGCATGGACGACACTCCCTCCTCGTGCAGGGCGTCAAAGACCGTACCGGGACCATAACGCGCGAGCCTCGATAGCGGATATCAGATCTTCGGCGAAGGCAAGACGCCCGCGCGTTAAATCGTCGTAACCAAACACCGACGGCGCGCGCCGGAAACGCGTCAGCAGGCCCCCGCGATCGAACGGCACGACTTTCAGCCGCACCTTGTCCCCGTAGAGCTCGCGCATCTTGGTGCGCACGTCGCTGACGCCGTCGATGAGGCCGAGCTCGAGCGCCTTGGTAGCCGACCAGAAGGCGCCGGAGAACAGTTCCTGGTCGATCCCCTTCAGCCGGCCAGCCCGCCTTTCCTTGACGATGCCGATGAACACGTCATGCACGTCGCGCTGCATCAATTTGAGACGCTCCACGTCGTCGGGGCGCTCGGGGCGGAAGGCATCGAGCGACCCCTTCTCCACGCCTGCGGTGTAGACGCGCCGCGTGACCCCGAGCTTCTCGATGGCCTCGACGAAGCCGAAGCTCGCGTAGATGACGCCGATCGAGCCGACGATAGAGGCAGCGTCGGCGTAAATCTCGTCGCCCGCCACAGCGAGGTAGTACCCGCCGGAGGCTGCCACGTCCTCGCAGAACACGTGCACCCTCTTGTGCGTCTCCTCCGCGAACTGGCGGATGCGCCGGAAGATGAGGCTCGACTGCACGGCCGAGCCGCCCGGCGAGTTGATGACCACGGCGACGGAGGGGAGCTTCGACATCTCGAAGGCCCGATCGATCGCGAGCGCGCAGGAGGAAATTGCGAGCCCGGGGCGCAACGGGGTGACGAGGCCGATTGGTCCATCGAAGCGGAGCACAGGAACGACGGGGCCACGGTTGAAAAACCACATACGCTCGAACCTCGCTGCAGCGGGATATTCAGGGATGAGCCGCGTGGCGTTGGGCCGGCGCGGCGTCTGGGCGGTTCATTTACGGCAACGTGCGCGCGAGGGCTAGAGCGGAGCACGTTGCCATTGCGATGCCCCGCGGATTGGCGCGCTCAGTCTCAGCGCAGCGCGGCGCCTTCCCGCAGTATGGCCTGCGCTTGCGGCGTGAAGGCCTCATCGTCGCCGTGAAGGACGAAGCCCGGCAGCAGCCTGAGCGGCGCGCGGCTACCCTTGCGCCCCGCCAAGATGACGCGGTGCGCGGGCGTGGAGGTGCGAGGGCGCAAAGGTAGGATTTGCAGCGCGCCGAAGCGCCCGTCGAAGGCGGCGAGCAAGCGAGGCAACTCTTCGGCCTTGTGGATCACTGTCACCGTGCCACCAGGCACAACCATGCGTGCCATGAAACGCGCCCAGTGTTCGAGGCCGTCGTCGGCCATGGCGTGGGCGCGGGCCTTGAGCGGATCCGTGGCGGGCGTGCCGCCGCCCGCGTCGTGAAAGGGGGGATTGGCAATGACGTGGTCGAAGCATTCGGGCTCCAGGCCAAGGGCTTTTGCCGTATCGGCGGAAAGCCCGATGTCGCCCTCGATCACGCTCACCCGCTCGGCCAAGCAGTTGCGTTGCGCGTTCTCGCGGGCGAGGTGCACCAGCGCCGGCTCCCGCTCGAACAGCGTGATGCGGGCCGAGGCGATGCGCCACGCGAGGCACAACCCCGCCGTGCCGACGCCGGCACCGACATCGAGGACCCGCGCTCCCGCGCCTTCGACGGTAACGGCCGCGGCGAGCATTACCGCGTCGAGGCCGGCGCGATAACCGGCCGCGGGTTGCAGGATGTGCAGGGCGCCGCCGAGGAACGCATCGTCCGTCGGCGCGTCGTCCTTAGCACCGCTCGTGTCATTCACTGAACGATCCATTGACCGAGCCCGGCCTCGTCGAGCAGGCGGCGTGCCTGTGCCCAGTCCTCCTCCGCCACCGCAAGCCGCTGCTGGACGGCGGAAAGCGTGCCCTGCACGGCGCTCATGTTGCCATCGAACACGCTGACCTCGATGCCAGCGTCGTTGAGCAGCACCTGCAGGTAGCTGAGCAGCACGGGGTCGTTGCTGGTGACCAGTTCACGCATGGGACGTTGTCCGAAAGTGCTCGTGCAGCCGGGGCAATCTGTGCTTAGAGTCCCCGCCGAGCAACGCTATAGCACCGTCAACGAACAGGCGTCGGAAAAACCTCCTTGGGCCAAGTCATACCACTCGAAGGCGCGCGCGGCCCGGCGGAAAACTTAAAGCCGCTCATGGACCTCGTCGCCTCCGATTTGGAGGGGATCAACCGCATCATCCTCGACAAGGCGGTGTCCGAGGTCGAGCTCATACCGCAGCTCGCCCACCACCTCATCGATTCGGGCGGCAAGCGGCTGCGCCCCATGCTCACGCTCGCCGCCTCCAAGCTCTGCGACTATCCTGGCAAGGGCCACATCCGCGTCGCGGCAGCTGTGGAGTTCATGCACACGGCGACGCTGTTGCACGACGACGTCGTGGACGAGAGCGGCCTCCGGCGCGGCAAGGAGACGGCGCGCATGATCTGGGGGAACCAGGCGAGCGTTCTCGTCGGCGACTTTTTGCTCGGCCAGGCCTTCCGCATGCTGGTCGACGTCGGCTCGCTGCCGGTGCTTAAAATCCTGTCGAACGCTGCTGCCATAATCGCCGAAGGCGAGGTGATGCAGCTCGCCGCCGCCAAGAACACGGCCACCACGGAGGACGAGTACCTCGCCATCATCAACGCCAAGACGGCGGCGCTGTTCTCGGCCGCGGCCGAGGTCGGCGCAGCGATCATCAACCGTCCAACCCCCGAGCAGGCCGCCTTGAAGGCTTACGGCCGCAACCTGGGGCTCGCCTTCCAGCTCGTCGACGACGCGCTCGACTATTCGGGCGACAGCGTGCACCTCGGCAAAGCGGTCGGCGACGATTTCCGCGAGGGCAAGATCACGCTGCCCGTCATCTTGTCGTTCCGGCGCGGCTCGGACGGAGAGCGCAGCTTCTGGAAGAAGACGATCGTCGACGGCAACGTCGAGGCGGGCGACCTCGATCACGCGACGAGCCTCATGAAGCGCCACAAGGCCATCGAGGCCACGTTCGAGCGGGCACGATCGTTCGGCACCGTGGCACGGGATGCGCTCGCGATCTTCCCCGACCGGCCCGAAAAGGCTGCCATGGAGCAGGTGATCGATTTCTGCGTGCAGCGCACGCATTGATTTTCGGCCACAGGGCGAGATTGCGCGACGCCCCCGTGTCGGCTTAGACTCTCCTGCTGGAAGCAGAATTCGGAATGGGGGAAATGCCCGAGATTCGGCACTTGAATTGGCTAGCGGGGGTTGCGTTTGCCGTGGCGATCTTCGCGGCCAGCGTGAGCATGGCGCAGCCCGGCGCGATCGAGCCCGTGAAGCTTGGCTTCGACGCCATGAGCAAGGCCGATCAGGACAACTTGTGGAAGATGGTCGACGAGTACGCGACCGTCGACGCGCTGCAGGAATTCTGCGGCACCAAGCTCTATCTCCAGCGCCGCGCTCTGAGTGCCGTCGGCACCTGCGTCGAAGGCTCGGCACTGCGCAAAGTATTCTCCACCTTCCGTAGCAAGAAGGCAGAGTACCTCAAGGCCTGGGAGACGCTGCACGGCGAGCCCGAGCACAAGAAAGAGGTGTGCGAGCGCTTCAAGTCAAAGCTCGCGGAGTACACCAAGATCATGAGTGGGCAGATTGCGCAGGCCGCGAGCGCGTGCCGCAGCTGCTTCTTCTGCTGAGCCATTAGCGCCGCGGCGCTTAACCACCGAGCGTGGTCGCTGCAATCCACCAGCGCGGGTTGGCGGCGCGCAAAGCTTCGCACGCGGCAGCGGCGTCGGCAGCCGTTGCGAAGATTCCGTAGCAGGTCGGACCCGCTCCCGACAGACCGGCGAATTTGCAACTGGGCACCGCAGCGAGCGCGGCGTGGACTTCTCCGATTGAAGGCTCGATCTCCATCGCCGCCGACATCAGGTCGTTGCCCTCGGCAGCCATGTAAGCGGCGAGGGCGGGCGCGTTGGGAAAGGGGCCCGGCGGTTTTACCGGTTCGTCCTTCACGGACACTGCAGGCGCGCTCAAGCGGGCGAAAACCCTCCTCGTTTTGCCGAGCGGCACGGGCGTCAGCGGATTGACCAGCACCGCGTTGAGCCGCGGCAGATCGGGAACGGCCTCGACCGTCTCACCCATGCCGGTCACGAACGCCGCCCGGTTCAAGAAACACACCGGCACGTCGGCCCCGAGCGACGCCGCGATCCCGGCCCAGTCGATGCTCAAGGACTGCGACCCGTTGGCAAAGCGCACGGTGCGCAAGAGCGCCGCGGCGTCGGCTGAGCCCCCGCCGATACCGGCGGCGACGGGGAGACACTTCTCGAGCGTAACTTCGCCCAGCGTGAGCTCCGGCGCCCGCTCGGCGAGGCGCTGAAGCGTCGTCTCGATGAGATTGTCGCCCTCAATAGAGGAGGCGAAGGGCCCGCGTACGCTGCAGCCCGTCTCCTCGCCGGGAACAAGGCGCACGATGTCGCCAAGGTCGGCCGCGAAGACGACGAGACTTTCGAGCTCATGGTAGCCGTCGGGGCGGCGCCCGCGCACCTTGAGCGTGAGGTTGACCTTGGCGCGGGCAATTTCGGTGATCGCCGGCATCGGCGCGCCGCCTCGAGCGGGTGGACTCAAGCGCCGCGGCTCACAGGCGCAGCCGGCCGCAATGGTTTCGATCCGTTATTCAACCGGACGCGAGTTGAGCTTCGTCTCTTTGCGCCTTTTGAGGTGCACGCCGCGCTGTGCCTCGCGATGCGCCGGCGACTGCACGGTCGGCGGCAGCCCGTCGGTGAGCTTCTTCTTGATCTTATCGACATCCTCCGGCTCGGGCTCGAGCGTGAGTGCCTGGTCCCACTGGAAGCGCGCCTCGCGCTCACGGCCGACGCGCCACAGCGCATCGCCGAGATGATCGTTGAGCACCGGATCCTGGGGCGTGATCTCGACCGCGCGCTCGAGGAAGCGCACGGCGTCCTTGTAGTTGCCGAGCTTGAAGTGCGCCCAGCCGAGGCTATCGACGATGTAGCCGTCGCCCGGCTTGAGAGCCACCGCGCGCTCGATCAGCGCCATGCCCTGCTTGAGGTTGCGATTTTGATCGACCCAGCTATAGCCGAGATAGTTGAGCGCGAGCGGCTGATCGGGATAGAGCTTCAGCGCCTTCTGCAGATCGGCCTCGGCGGCCGGCCAGTTCTTCAGGCGCTCATATGAGGTGCCGCGCGAGTAGAACAGGCTCCAGTGGCGCTTGGTCGGATTGGGCAGAAGGGCCGCCGCGCGCGTGTAGTAGTCGACGGCTTCGCCATAGCGCTTGCGCGAGCGCATGATGTTGCCGAGCGCGTCCAGCGGCTTCAGGTCCGTGGGAGTTCTCGGCCGCGAGCTTGTCGAGCGTCGCCTTGGCCTCATCCACCCGGTCGAGCGAGTTGAGATCGAAGGCCTTGCGGATCTCGATCGCGCCCTGCAGCGCGGTGTCCTTGGGAATGCGGTTGTAGACGGTTATCGCGTCGTCGTAGCGGCGCATGGATTCGTATGCGCTCGCCAGCGTCGCCAGCGCGAAGGCGTGGTCAGGAACGACGTAGAGCGCCATCTGCAGGTAGAGGACGCCCATGCTCACGCCGCCCTCGCCCGTCAACAGCTCGCCGAGGCCGTAGAACGCTTCCGCCATGCCTTCGGCCGGGGTGTTGATCAGAAGGGAGACCTTCTTGCCGGAATCGATCTGGTCGCGCAGCTCGCGCACCAGCACGTGCGGTTCGTCCTGCGACTTGTCGGTCTGGCCGTCGAGGATGGTCCTTGCGAGCTTGAGGTCACCCTCGCTTGCCGCGTGCCGCGCGTACGCGAGCGGAATTCTGAGGGTCGGGCTCTCCTGCTTGAAGCTGTGCTCGTAGGCGGCGGCCGCCTCCTGCTTCTTGCCCGCAATGTCGGAGATCAGCGCGCGATGGAAGTTGAGATAGATTTGCGCCCACTCCGCCTGCTTGGGCAGGTCGAGATATTTCTTCGCCTGCTCGGGATTGCCGGCGGCAAGCGCGTTCCAGGCCCGCGCCAGTGCGCTCGTCAGCTCGCCCACGGGCCCGTCGCTCGCGGCTTCGAACTCCTTGTCGGCCTTGGCGTAGTCGCCGCTCTTGAAGCTATTGAGCCCGAGCACGAGGTGCGCGATGCGGTTGTTGGCGTCCTTGGCAACCAGCTCCTCGGCGAGACCGACGGCGCGATCCCAGTTGGCCTCGGAGGCCTCCGCCTGGAAAGCCTGCTCGAGCAGCACCTCGTTGCCCGGATCCTGCGAGAGCGCATCGCGGTAGAAGGCCGCTGCGTGGTCGGGGTCGTTCTCGTTCTTCGCAAAGTTGGCGGCGAGGTAGCTGCCGAGCAGCGAATGGAGCTGCTCACCGTCTCCCACGGCATCGCCGGCGGCGAGGGACACTGTCACGCTGGCAGCGCTGAGCCCAAACAGGGTCACCGCCGTCAGCAGCACGTTGCGAAGGAGAGCTCGCATGCAGACCGATCCTTGTGGAAGCCGGTTGATTCCCAGAATTCACGTACCCTAGCAAATAACGCGGCGATTTGGCGACATTGGCGCCGCGCCAACGTTGAAACGATAATTTAGTGGGTGAGAAGGTGAATTTGGCCCGCGGCTGTGCGGCCGCGGGCCCCCGCTACATGCCCGCATAATTGGGCCCCCCGCCGCCCTCCGGACAGACCCAGGTGATGTTCTGGCTCGGGTCCTTGATATCGCATGTTTTGCAGTGGACGCAGTTCTGCGCGTTGATCTGGAAGCGCGAGTTGCCGCCGTCGATCACGATCTCGTAGACGGCCGCGGGGCAGTAGCGCTGTGCGGGCTCGGCCCATTCGGGCAGGTTGACCCTGATGGGAATCGACGGATCGGTGAGCTTCAAATGGACCGGCTGGTTCTCCTCGTGGTTGGTCCCCGAGAAGGAGACGCTGGTCAGGCGGTCGAAGGTCAGCACCCCATCCGGCTTGGGGTAGGAAATCGCCTTGGCGTCGGCGGCCTTTGTCAGGCTCGCGTAGTCGGCCTCGCCGTGCTTCAGCGTGAAGCCGAGCCCTTTGCCCGGCAGGAGTGTGTTGAGCCACATGTCGACGCCGCCCAGCGCGACACCGATGTAGGTGCCAAACCGCGACCACAGCGGCTTGACGTTGCGCACGGGCTTTAGGTCGCGCGCGATGTCGTCCGAGCGCACTGTACTCTCGTAGGCGTCGAGCCGGTCGTGCGCGCGCCCCACTTGAAGCGCCTCGAACGCCGCTTCCGCCGCCGCGATGCCGGACAGGATGGCGTTGTGGCTGCCCTTGATGCGCGGCACGTTCATGAAGCCCGCCGCGCAGCCGATGAGCACTCCCCCGGGGATCACGAGCTCGGGGATCGATTGCCAGCCGCCTTCGGTCAGCGCGCGCGAGCCGTAGCCGATACGCTTGCCGCTCTGGAACGTGCCGCGGATCGCCGGATGCGTCTTGAAGCGCTGGAATTCCTCGAACGGCGAAAGATACGGGTTCTCATAGTTGAGGTGCAGAACGACGCCGACTGCGACGAGGTTGTCGCCGTAGTGGTAGAGGAACGAGCCGCCGCCGGTGCGCGCGTCGAGCGGCCAACCGAAGGTGTGCTGCACGAGACCAGGGCGGTGCTTCTCCGGCGCGACCTGCCATAGCTCCTTGATGCCGATGCCGTACTTCTGCGGGTCGCTGTCGCGGGCCAGATCGAACTTAGCGATGAGCTGCTTTGTCAGCGAGCCGCGCGCACCCTCGGCTAAGAAGGTGTACTTGCCACGCAGCTCCATGCCGCGCACGAAATTCTCGGTCGGCTTGCCGTCGCGCCCCACCCCCATGTCGCCCGTCGCCACGCCGGCGATGGCGCCGTTCTCGTCATAGAGCACCTCGGCCGCGGGAAAGCCCGGATAGATCTCGACGCCTAGCTCGGTCGCCTGCTCCCCGAGCCACGCGCAAACGGCGCCGAGGCTCGCGATGTAGTTGCCGTGATTGTTCATCAGCGGCGGCATCAGGAGGTTGGGGAGGGGAATTGCGCGCGTCTTGGTCAGCACCAGGAACCGGTCCTTGACGACCTCGGTCGTGAGCGGCGCGCCCTTCTGCTTCCAGTCGGGAATGAGCCTATTCAACCCAATGGGATCGATGACGGCGCCCGAAAGGATATGCGCGCCGACGGCCGAGCCCTTTTCGAGGACGACGACGGAGATGTCCTTGCCCGTGTCGGCGGCAAGCTGCTTTAGGCGGATGGCGGCGCTGAGACCCGCGGGGCCTGCCCCGACGATGACGACGTCGAACTCCATCGCCTCTCTGGGGGGCAGCTCCACCGCATCGCTCGCCATCTCGACCTGTCCTCGACTTTGCGCTTCTGGTCGATTAGGTCGCTATATGCCGCAGCGTCAAGCGCACAAACGCCGCTTGGTCTCAGAGTGGACGCTCGCTGCGGCTGCGATAGAGTGCCCGACATGACCGCCAACGACACGAGAACTCAGGTCGCGGGGCAATTGCTCGCCTGGTACGACGCCATGGGCGTCGATGCCGCGCTGGAGGACAAGCCCACCGACTGGCTGGCGCGCGGAGCCCGTATGCCCGGCGCCGCGTTTGCGCTCCCCGCGGCGAAGGCCGAAAGCGGGCAAGGTGTCGCGAGGCTCGAGCCGACGCCGCGTGCGCGTCCAACAGCGGCCCCTCCTGCGCAAGCCCCGCGTGCACCGCGCCAGTTCGTCGGGACGCCGCCTCCGGCCAGAGATGGTGAAGAGCGCCAGGCGCTCGCCGCCGCTCGCACGCTGCCCGAGCTCGAGGCGATCCTGCGCCGCTTCGAGGGCTGCGGACTCAAGGCGACGGCCAAGAACCTGTGCTTCTACCGCGGCGCGGAACGGGCGCGGCTGATGATCGTCGGCGAGGCGCCCGGCCGCGACGAGGACATCGAAGGCAAGCCCTTCGTTGGCCGCGCCGGCATGCTACTCGACAAGATGCTGGCGGCGATTGGGCTGTCCGAAGCGGACGTGCACATCACCAACATCGTCTACTGGCGCCCGCCGGGAAATCGCACGCCGACACCGCAGGAGGCGATCGCCTGCCGACCGTTCCTCGAGCGGCAGCTGGCGCTGGTGGCGCCACAGATCGTGCTGGCACTTGGCGGCGCGGCGGCAAAACACCTTTTCGACCTAGTCGACGGCATCATGCGCGTGCGCGGAAAATGGCGCGATATCGAGATCGGCGGACACAAGGCGCGCGCCATGGCGACGCTACATCCCGCTTACCTCTTGCGCACGCCGGCCGCGAAGGGCATGGCATGGCGCGATCTGCTCGCGATCAACGAAGCCCTGAAAACGACGCGATGAGGCTAATGGCAAAGCTCGACGAGGACCACCCCTTCAGGCCACTGCGCATCGCGGTCCTCACCGTATCGGACACGCGCGATCAAGCGACCGACAAATCCGGCGACGTTCTCGTCTCCATGATCACGAGCGCGGGCCATTCCATCGCCGAGCGCGCCATCGTTACTGACGACATTAGCGCGATACGCGGTAAGGTGCAGGGCTGGATCGACAAACCCGGCGTCGACGTGGTGATCACCACGGGCGGCACCGGCTTCACGCGTCGGGACGTGACCCCGGAAGCGGTGAAGCCGCTGCTCGAGAAGCAGATGGAAGGCTTCGCCGTGATCTTTCACCAGATCTCCTTCAAGCAGGTCGAGACCTCGACCATCCAGTCGCGGGCCTGCGGCGGCGTGGCGAAGAGTACCTACGTCTTCTGCCTGCCGGGCTCGCCTGGAGCCTGCAAGGACGCGTGGGAGGGCATTCTGAAATGGCAGCTCGATAGCCGCCACCGCCCCTGCAACCTCGTCGAGATCCTGCCGCGGCTTTAGAGGCCTCGCGCTTTAGAAGCTGAGCCGGCCGCGCTCGATCGCGAGCATCTCGAGGTTTGCGTTGGCACTCTCGAACACCGCGACCGCGAGCTGCCCGGCAAGTAGCAGCGCGAGCCCGAACAGCGCCGCCGGGATGCCCAGCACGAGGCCGAGCGGTAGGCCGAACGCGCCTAAGGCCGACACTTGTTCGAGCGCACCCGCGCCGGCTAGCCCCGCCGCGACTGTGCCGGCGAGCGCGCATATGAGGCCAAGCCCGCTCACGCCATACGCGACGAACTTCGCCACGCGGTAGCGCGGCCTGAATAAGGGCACGAGCTCGTCGCCGGCGGCGTCGCGCGAGACGATCTGCGGGAGCTGCCGAGCGCTGCCGGTGAAGGTCGAAGGCGCGGCAGGTTCGTCAACCTTCGGCGGCTGCGGCGGGCTTGCCGCCGCCGACTGCGGGAACTGCGCGCCCTGAGTCGCAGCACCATCCTGGCGTCGCGCGATGCGCGCCTCGCCCCATCGCCACTCGGCGATGCGAAACAATCCTTCGCGCGCTTCCTGCGCCTCAGACGTGGCACCGTGCTGCTCGACGAGATGGCGGTAGAACTGGAGGGCATAGTCCATCTTGCCCTCGGCTTCAGCCCTGCGCGCCGCCTGCAGCACCTGGACGGGCGTATACTGCATTGACGTCTGCACCATGGTCCAAACCCCTACGCTTAACACCATCGCTGCGATCGTACGACCGTCATGCCGAGCCGTCCCGACTCCTCGTCGCTGAAATCAAATCTTGGCTAATGCCCGGCCGTGAGGTCAGGTCGTCAGCGCCGCGGGAGAAAATCCAAAAAAATATCGCCGCCGATAGCTCTTAAACCATCCAAGTCTAGCGGCGAAAATACGACGAACAGGGGCTGATGGGGAGCAAATCTCCTTCACGGATCGGTGCGCTCGTTCTGCAGCCTCGTTGCGCACGCCGGGTGAGCGCCCAACGCATAGCGGACGAGGTTCAATTGATCATCGAGGGCGCGGCGCAGATAACCGCTCTCGCGGTAGCCCTGCGCACCGGTGACGGCGCGCGTGCGCAACAGCTTGATGCGGCGTCGGCCCAGGCGGCGGGCGATATCGATGTCCTCGCTGGCGGGGAGCTCGCGGTGGCCGCCGACGGCCTCATAGAGGCGGCGCGGGATCAACAGCCCCTGGTCGCCGCAAGGCAAACGCAGGGCCGAGCAGCGCAGCCGCGCCAGGCCCTCGAATAGTCGCGGTGCCAAGCCCTCGTCGTCGAGCGCGAAGCGAAAGGCGCCCCCGGACTGGCGCGAGGGGTCTTTGTCGACCTTCTCCATGAAGTGCGAAGCCTCACGCTCCCAGCCGTGATCGAGCACGGTATCGGCGTTGAGGAAGAGGAGCCACGGCTGACGCGCGCGGGCGGCTCCGACAACGAGCTGTCCACCGCGGCCGCGGTCTGTCGAGATAACGTCGGCGCCCGCCCAGTCGGCAATTTCGCACGTACGGTCCTTGGAGCCGGCATCAACGATGATCACCTCACGCACGAAGCCGTCGACGCTTGCCGGGATGAGCGCCGACAGCGTGTCGGGGAGGGTCGCCTCGGCGTCGAGGGTCGGGATGACGACGGAGATCATGGCTCTCTCTGCCACGGCTGCGCTGCCAGCAACAATGGTGGGACGGCGTCGACCGACGGCGCCGGCTTGAGTTCTTGCTTTGTTCTCGGTGAACGGCTAATCTCTCACCGGAAATCTACTGGGAGCAGGATTTGGTCGCCAAGAGCGCTAGCCCCAAGACCACGGTCGCAGACGCCGACGTAACCCTTGACGCAGAGCGCCGGCGCGGCCGCGGCGCGCGCTCCAACCACACAGGCCGCTACGAAGCCGAGCGGCGCGAGGAGTTCGACGACGGCTGGAACGGCCTGGGCGACCTCGATGCATTCAAGACCGAGGTCTACGAGGAGCCCGCGCGCACCATCATCACACGCAACGATAGCCCCGACATCTCCTTCGACCGCTCGATCAATCCCTATCGCGGCTGCGAGCACGGCTGCATCTACTGCTACGCACGCCCCACCCACTGCTATCTCGGGCATTCGGCAGGCCTCGACTTCGAAACCAAGCTTTACGCCAAGCCCAACGCCGCCAAGCTGCTCGAGAAGGAGCTCGCCCACCCCTCCTACAAGCCAGAGGTCATCGCCATCGGGACCAACACCGATCCCTATCAGCCGATCGAGCGCGAGCGGAAGATCATGCGCTCGATCCTCGAGGTACTGGAGCGCACCTCGCATCCTGTGGGCATCGTGACCAAGTCCGCGCTTATCGTGCGCGACATCGACATCCTTGCCCGCATGGCGGAGCGCGGGCTCGCCCGCGTCGCTCTATCGGTGACGACGCTCGACCGGCACGTCGCGCGCGTGATGGAGCCGCGCGCCGCGACGCCGGCAAAGCGTCTCGAAGCGATCCGGCTCCTGAGCGAGGCCGGCATTCCCACGACCACGATGGTCGCGCCGATCGTACCCGCCATCACCGACAGCGAGATCGAAACCATCCTCGAGGCCGTGCGCGCGGCAGGCGCGGTGTCGGCCGGCTACGTGCTGCTGCGCCTACCGCTCGAGATCAAGATCTTGTTCCGCGAGTGGCTCGCAACCGAGTTCCCAGATCGCGCCGAGCGCGTGATCCACCTGATGCAGTCGATGCACGGCGGGCGCGACTACAATTCCGAGTTCGGCGTGCGCCAGCGCGGCACCGGTCCTTACGCAGAACAGATAGGGGTGCGCTTCCGCCTGGCGGCGAAGCGCTTGGGTTTGAACGAGAACCGCGCGCCGCTGCGCACCGACCTGTTCCAGCGCCCCGTGCTCGCCGGGCAACAAATGCAGCTTTTCTAAAGGTTTTCCAAAGCCCGCTGGTGATCCGGCTTTGACTTGGCGAGGAGCCCCGCGCAACCTTCCCCGCCATGGGAACCTCCGAGCCGCGTTCGCTGCCGACGTTCGAGCTGGAGGCTGCCGAGCTGCAGCTCCACGGCGGCCCCGTCGCCGGCGTCGATGAGGCCGGGCGTGGCCCGCTCGCGGGGCCCGTCGTCGCCGCCGCCGTCATCCTCGACCCCGAGCGCATTCCCGACGGCATCAACGATAGCAAGGTGCTCGACGAGGAGACGCGCGAGATCCTCTACGTTCGCATCCGCGCAACCGCAATTGTGGGCGTCGGCATCGCGGACGTGAAGCGCATCGACCGCGACAACATCCTTGGCGCGACGCTGTGGGCAATGGCGCAGGCCGTCGCGGAGCTTTCCCTCGTGCCCAAGCTCGTCGCCATCGACGGCAACCGCGCGCCCCAGCTCGACTGCGCCTCGCGCACTCTCGTCAAAGGCGACGCACGCTGCCTCTCGATCGCGGCGGCCTCCATCATCGCCAAGGTCACGCGCGACCGCATCATGGTCCAGCTCGGCGCCAAGCACCCGGGCTACGGCTTCGAGCGCCACAAGGGCTACTCGACTGCGGAGCATCACGACGCTATCCGCCGCCTCGGCGTGACGGTGCATCACCGCCGCTCGTTCCGCACGGTTCAGCTCGCGCTCGGCCTCATCGAAGAAGAAACCATCTAGTCCGAGTGGCTCGTTAACCGCGCGCGGGCCACGGTCTCATCGGCAACCGATAAATCTCTGGCCAACGGACTCCGCGCCCAGCTAGAACTCGACTGGCTTCGACGGTGCTCTGGCACGACGGTCGCGAGCGCGTGTCACCCCCGTCCGAGAGTTGCGTACTCATGGTTCTGCGTCGCACCAGTCAGGCCCCCGCGGCCAATCGCGTCATCGTCGACGACTGCCTCAAGGCCGTGAGGGGCCTGCCCGAGGGAAGCGTCGATCTCATTTTCGCCGACCCGCCCTACAATCTCCAGCTTGCCTCCGACCTGCTCCGTCCCAACAACACGCGCGTCGATGGCGTCGACGACGAATGGGACAAGTTCGGAAGCTTCGCCGACTATGACGCCTTCACGCGCGCTTGGCTCGGCGAGTGCCGGCGCGCCCTGAAGCCCGATGGTGCCATCTGGGTGATAGGCTCCTACCACAACATCTTCCGGCTCGGCGCCGCGCTACAAGACCTGGGCTTCTGGATCCAGAACGATGTCGTCTGGCGCAAGGTGAACCCTATGCCGAACTTCCGCGGCAAGCGCTTCACCAACGCACACGAGACGCTGATCTGGGCCGCTCGCGACCGGCGCTCGCGCGTGACCTTCAACTATGAGAGCCTCAAGGCGCAGAACGATGACGTGCAGATGCGCTCCGACTGGCTGTTTCCCATCTGCTCGGGTCCCGAGCGCCTGAAGGACGAGGGCGGGCGCAAGGCCCATCCAACGCAGAAGCCGGAGGCACTGCTGCATCGCATCCTGATCGCGTCGAGCAAGCCAGGCGACGTCGTGCTCGATCCGTTCTTCGGCACCGGCACCACCGGGGCCGTCGCCAAGCGCCTGGGGCGCCGCTTCATCGGCATCGAGCGCGACCAAGACTATGCGCGCGCGGCCGAGGAGCGCATCGCCCGGGTAACGCCGCTCTCTCCCTCGGCGCTCGAGACGCAGCGGTCGAAGCGGGCCGAGCCGCGCGTGCCGTTTGGAACCATCGTGGAGCTGCGATTGTTGGAACCGGGCGACACCGTCGTTGATTTGAGCGCCAAGATCCGCGCTGAGGTAAAGGCCGACGGCACACTAAGTTGGGGCGGCAATCAAGGTTCCATTCACCGTTTGGGCGCTATCGTTCAGGGCAAGACGGCCTGCAACGGCTGGACGTTCTGGCACTTCGAGGCCGACGGCAAGCTCAAGCCGATCGACCTGCTCCGCGAGGAGGCCAAACGCCAACTTGGCCTTGGGACACCGGCGATCATCGCCGCGGAGTGAGACGTGCAATCCCTCGTGGGTTGCGACATTTCGTTTCGGCTTGAATTTTATCGCGTCGATCGAGTTGAGCGTTATAAAGATTGGCGAAGCGGCCGACGCGGACTAAGTTTCGCGGCGTGGTGCATGGTTAATCGCGGCGAGGATCCGTGGGCAGAGGCATGCGGCACACTGCACCAAGACACGATCACCTGCTCGTCATCGGGGCCGGCGCGGTGGGGCTGGGCATGGCCGATGCCATGCGCCAGAGAGGCATTCTGTTTGATCAGATCGACGCGGGTGAGGGCGTCGGTGGCAACTGGCGCCACGGCGTATATCAGGGCGTCCACATTGTATCCTCGAAGCGCTCCACCGCCTACGCCGACTACCCGATGCCTGCCCACTACCCCGATTTCCCCTCCGCTGAGCAGATGCTCCGTTACCTCGAGAGCTACGCGCACGACCGGGGGCTCATCGACAACATCGAATTCGGCATGAAGGTCGTTCGCGCTGCGCCGCTTGAGGACGAGAGGTGGCTCGTCACCTTCGAGAACGGCGAGGAGCGCATCCATAAAGGCGTGGTCGTATGCAACGGTCATCACTGGGACAAGCGCATGCCCACCTATCCGGGGCGCTTCACCGGTACGCTGATCCACGCGAAGGACTACAAGGATCCGGGCCAGTTGCGCGGTAAGCGGGTGCTGGTCGTCGGCGGCGGCAACTCCGGCTGCGACATCGCCTGCGAGAGCGCGCGCGTCGGCGCCTCGTGCGACTTGAGCCTGCGTACCGGCTACTGGTTCCTGCCCAAGATCGCCTTCGGCATGCCCCTCACCGATCTGCCCATCTGGGAGCTGCCCGTGTTCGTACAGCGCCTCATCCTGCGCGCGCTCGTCAAGGTGTTCATCGGCGATTATCGCGCCTACGGACTGAAGCGGCCCGATCACAATCTGTTTGAGCGCCATCCTGCCTTCGGCACCGACCTGCTCAACTACCTGAAGCAGGGCCGAGTCAAGCCGCGCCCGGACATCGCGCGCTACGCCGGCACCAAGGTCCACTTCACCGACGGCAGCATCGGCGAGTACGACCTGATCGTTGCGGCAACCGGCTACCACAACAGCTTCCCGTTCCTGCCGAAAGGGCTCGTGCCGGTCGAGAATGGCGTCGTTCAGGTTTATGGCGGCGCCTTCCCCGACGCAGTCAAGAACCTCTACATCGTCGGCTGGGCGCAGCCGCGCAACGGCTTCGGCTCGCTTCTGACGCCGGCCGCGCGCCTCTATGCCGAGATGATGGAGCTGCAGGACGAGATGGAGATGCCGATCGGCTACGTCTTGAAGTGGCGCGGCTTCAGGTTGCCGACGACCAACCTCGTCAATCCCGCGAGCGTGCGCAGGCTAATGCGCTACTCGAGCATCTTCCTGCCGCTGCTGCGCCGGCGCGCCCGCATCCTCAACGAAAAGGAGCCGCGTGCCCCGTTCGATCCCTCGTTCTACGAGTTCGAGCCGGCGGAAGCGCTCGCCGTCAACGGCTGAGCGCGCCGACCTCTCCGCGTCTCTTTCCGGAATGCTTTGCTACTCGACGACCTTGACGCGGTGCGGGCGGTCGTAGGGGCGCAGCTCGCCGCGCGACAGGCGGTAGGTGTAGCCCGGATAGTAGGGGTAGGCGAAGCCGCGGTAGTAGAAGAGGTAGGGGCCCTGCGAGTTGGGATCGGGGCGCTGGTACCAGATGCTGCCGTCGGGGCGGCGGCGGAATTCGATTCTATCGACGTTTGCGCCCGCGGCTTGCGACTTGGCGGACTGGCTCAAGCCCAGCCCCGGCAGCGCGGATGCCGGCTGCGGCGCCGCTGCCAGCAAGAGGCTAACGCAAGCAACCGACAGCAGCGCGATGATCCTCATTTCCCTGATCCCCGATTCCAGCTCCAGGGACAGCGTCGGCTTGTATCGGCGCCTTCTGTCCCAATTCGACAAGTCTAATGCGAGCTGCTTAACCAAGGGTGTCCGCAAAGCCACGGGCCCTGGAGCAACGCGCGTCATCGCGCGGGCTCGCACGCGCATGTCCAGCTCGATCTGCCACAAGGCGGCGCGATCGCAGGCTTTTGCACGAAAGCGGGAACCGTTTCGTTATCGTGAGCGTGATAGCCACGGCCATCGTGGATTGCGAGCTTCGCGCATGTCCGCACTTGTTAGTGCATTCATCGCTGGACGACATCAGCGACTGCTCCTGGTCGTACTTTGGGGTACGCTCTTATCCATCCTTCTCGGGATGGGTTACGGCTTTATCGTTTGGCAGGTGAGTAGCTCTATCCGCCGCGACCAGGATACGGAGCTAGGCCGCCTTGCCGAAATTCGCGGCAATGTGGTGTTCGCGCTGCAGAAGCTGCAGCAGGACGCAACCGCCCCTCCGTGTTCGCCAGGTCGCACGGCAGCGTTCACGCAGATGGTCGCTGATCGCGCCTACGAAGAGCTCGAGCGGCACATTCCACGCGATATGCGGCTGGAAATAAATTTCAATGTGTTTGCCTGCGATCTCGATAGCGCAAGGCTGCTGCGCATCTTCTCGCGCTTCTTGGAACGAAAGAGACAATTCGACCTGGCAGTCGAGCTCGTCGAAAGTCAGGAAATCGATTTTGAGGAAGCTCAGCGCGCCATACAGGAACTCGCGCGGGCGGGGGTCAGGACTTACATCGACGACTTCGGCACAGGCTATTCGAGCATCGAGCGCGTGGCGACGCTTGCCGTGCATGGCGTGAAGCTCGACCGCTCGTTTGCCATGTCGCCCCCCAACAGCATTATGGGACAGATGCTGGTGCAGGTGCTGGAAATGATCAAGACGTCGGGACGCATGATCGTCGTCGAAGGCGTCGAGACAGAAGCTCGGCTCAATTTGCTGCGCTCTATCGGAATTGTCGATGGAGTGCAGGGGTACGTGATCTCGCGCCCGCTTGGTATTGACCAGTTCATCGCGTTTCTGGGCAAGGACACGACGGCTTGGAGAGCGCGCGACTTCGCAGCGTGACCGCGGTCCACTGCTGGCAAGCCTCTACTGCTCCCGCAACCCGTGCCCGACGACCTTGCGCATGACGCTCGGCAGCGCGGCGGAGGACAGCTCCCGGCGCTTCACCCAGCGGCAGCGCTCGGGCTCGGCCCAGAAGGTGAGCGTGGCGTCCGTCGGCACCAGCGCGCGATACACGACGAGCTCGAGGCGAAAGTGTGTGAAGGTGTGGGTGACGGTGCCCGGCACCGCCCACCAGTCGGCGCGCAAGGGCGCCGCCCGCAACGCCTCCTTGCTTGGCGGCAGGAGATCGCCCCACGCCGTCGAGGGCACCTCCAGCATACCGCCAAGCAGACCCGCATCGGGGCGCCGACGCAGGAGCACGCTCCCGTCCTCGCGCAGAGCCAGGAAGGCGATGCCAAGCCGCATTGGCCGTTCGGCGCGCTCGGCGCGCAGCGGCAGTGACGCTGCGAGCCCGCGCGCGTTGGCGGCGCAGTCCGACTGCACCGGGCAAACGAGGCACGAGGGACGCCGCGGGGTGCAGATGGCGGCGCCGAGGTCCATCATCGCTTGGGCAAAATCGCCCGGACGCTTCGTCGGCGTGAGCGTCGCGGCTAGCCGCCTCAGCTCGCTCTTTGCCGCGGGCAGCGCCTGGCGCACGGCGAACAGCCGCGCCACCACTCGCTCGACGTTGCCGTCGACGGGAGTTGCGAGCTCGCCGAAGGCGATGGCCGCGATGGCCGCCGCGGTATAGGGGCCGATGCCGGGCAGCTTCTGCAGCTCGGCCGCGCTCTGCGGGAACACGCCGCCAAGCTCCCGCGCGACGGCTTGCGCGCATTTGTGCAGGTTGCGGGCGCGCGAGTAGTAGCCGAGCCCCGCCCACGCCGCCAAAACATCGTCGAGCTCCGCCGCCGCAAGCGCCTCGATGGTCGGCCAGCGCGCGAGGAACTTGAGGTAGTAAGGGATGACGGCCTTGACCGTCGTCTGCTGCAGCATGATCTCGCTCAGCCAGACGCCGTAAGGGTCGGGGCGCCGCCCGCGCCGCGTGCGCCAGGGCAGATCGCGGCGCTCCTCGTCGTACCAGGCGAGCAGCGCGTCGACCGTGTCGGGCCCGGCGGGCCGAAGTGGCAGTTGCTTTCGCGCAACAGCGGTCACATCATCCCTCCGCGCTCATCCGCGAATCGATCCGCCGATGGTAAGCGTCGGCATCGAACCTGGAAACCTCAGCGCCGCGGATCACACCAATGCCGACCGCGCCCACACCACCGGCACAAGGTATGCCGCCGCAGAGCGGCCTCACGGCTCCGCGCTACGCCTACGTGTCGGCGCGGGCGGTAGGCGCTTACTTGCCCAAGCTCACTCGCAAGGCCTTCGAAACGTTTGGGTTTTCCACAGGCGCGTTACTTACGGACTGGGCGACGATCGTCGGCGACCAGACCGCGGGATACGCCGTGCCTGAGCGGATCAAATGGCCGCGCGGCGCCGGCGAAACCGTTGACGCCGAGCCCCACGCGCGCGGCCGCTCCGGCGCGACCCTCGTGTTGCGCGTTGATCCGGCGCGCGCACTCGAGGTCGAATATGCGGGGCAGCAAATCCTGGAGCGCATCAACGCCTATTTCGGCTATCGCGCCGTGGCGGAGCTGCGCCTTCTGCAGGCGCCCCTCTCGGTCGCGAAGGCTGCACCGGGGCCACAGCGGGAGGCCTCGGTGCCCTGCGAGACCCCAGAGCTCGCCGGAATCGCCGACGAGCGGCTTCGCGGCGCCCTGCAGCGCCTCAAGCAGGGCCTGGTGAGCCGCGCGCCCTAGCGCCCCCACCGGCCCCCGATTACCCTTCATTCACTTGGCATTGAGGCTCCTTTTGCCGTATTGCAGGCTTCGCCGGCTGCTAGCCTCATCCTCACCGACAAATCCGGCCGGCCGAAAGCTGCCGCCCCGCACAAAGGAGCCCGCTCGTGATCGCATGGAAGACCTCGTCCCGCTGGGCCCCCCTTTCGCGGCGCGCGCTGCTGCTGACGCTCGGCCTCTCCGCCATCGGAGTCGGCATCGGGCTCTCAGCGCTTCCGGCGTCGGCAGAGACCAAGGGCCCGACCGAGGTACCGGTCGAGGAACTGATGAAGCCTAGCCCGATGGGCGAGATCACGCTCGGGCAGCCCGACGCCAAGGTGACGGTCGTCGAGTACGCTTCCATGACCTGCAGTCACTGTGCACACTTCACGGTCGACGTGTGGCCGGAGTTCAAGAAGAAATACATAGACTCCGGCAAGGTGCACTACGTGTTCCGCGAGTTCCCGCTCGACAACCTCGCGGCGGCCGCCGCCATGCTTGCCCGCTGCACCGGCGGCGACAAGACGATGCCCCTGATCGAGGTGCTGTTCGAGAAGCAGAAGGACTGGGCGTTCGGCGAGGGCAACCCGGTGCCCAAGCTGTTTGAGTTCGCCAAACAGGCGGGCTTCACGCAGGAATCGTTCGACAAGTGCCTGACCGACCAGAAGCTCTTGGACAACATTACGAGCGGGCGCACGCGCGCCGCCGATGTCTTTGGCGTCAACGCTACGCCCACGTTCTTCATCAACGGCAAAAAGCTCGACGGCGCGCCCACGATCGAGGCGTTCGACAAGATGATCGGACCGATGCTCGGACCCGACGCGCCGCACGCTGACCAGGGCCCGAATCCGACCCCTGCGGCGCCGGGGCAGGCAACGGGATCCGCGGGACCGGATACCGGTCAAGGCTCGAGCAAGTAACGGTGAACCCAAAGCGCGCCCTTGTCGCGTTGCTGCTGGCCGCGGCCCTCACCGGATGCGGCGGGGCCGGTCCGTTGACGAGCAGCGGCCTGATGACGGCGGACGAGGTTCCCGACCCGACGAAGGTAACGACCAGCAGCCTTCCGGGTGACAAGCCGCCAGTGAAGACGGCCGAGGGCGGCTTCAACCCGTTCGAAGAGCAGGCAGCGGTCCCGGCGGGCGGCCGCGAGGTGATCGAGAACCCCACGGCCGAGGACATTGCGCTCACCGACACGCTGCCGGAGATGTCGTTTGGCCGCGCGGATGCGCCAGTGACCATCGTGCAGTACGCCTCGATGACGTGCCCACACTGCCGCAACTTCCACCTGAAGACTTTCCCGCAATTCAAGAAGGCCTATATCGACACCGGCAAGGTGCGCTACATCCTGCGCGAATTCCCGATCGGCAAGACATCGGGCGCCGCCACGATCGCGCTGCGGTGCGCCAAGCCCGAGAAGTACCTCGATCTCTACGGGAAATTCATGGAGCAGCAGCCCGCCTGGGTCTCGCTGGAGGTACGGCTCGACCCCATCTACAAGGTCGCTTCGCAGGTGGGGATGACGCGTCAGCAGTTTGACGCCTGCCGCGAGAATCAAGCCATGATCGACGGGCTCAATTGGGTGAAGGAGCGCGGGCGCAAGCTCGGGGTCATCGGCACTCCCAACTTCTTCGTCGGGGGCAAGCTCGTGAAGAAGGAGCTCTCGATCGAGGAGATCGGCGCAATGGTCGATCCGCTCATAGCGGCGCGAACCACCGCGGCGGCGGGAACGCCGCACTGAACCGACTGCCGCTCGACCTCCAAGGCCGGCTCCCGGTCCGTGACCTCGTGCAAGGAACGCGATGAAGATTTCTCGCCTCAGGCTCTTGGGCTTCAAATCGTTCGTCGAGCCGACCGAGCTCGTGATCCCGTCTGGGCTTACGGGTGTCGTCGGCCCCAACGGCTGCGGCAAATCGAACCTGCTCGAAGCATTGCGTTGGGTGATGGGCGAGACCTCGCACAAGAGCATGCGCGCGGCTGCCATGGACGACGTGATCTTCTCGGGCACCAACACCCGCCCAGAGCGCAACTCGGCCGAGGTCACGATCTTTATCGACAACGCCGAGCGCAAGGCGCCCGCCGAGTTCAACGACACCGACGTCATCGAGATCACACGCCGCATCGAGCGCGAAGCGGGCTCCGCCTACCGCATCAACGGCCGGGAGGCGCGCGCCCGCGACGTCAAGATCCTGTTCGAGGACGCCGCTACCGGCGCCCGTTCGCCGGCGCTCGTGCGCCAGGGCCAGATCGGCGAGATTGTCAACGCCAAGCCGGAGCAACGACGCCGCATTCTCGAGGACGCCGCCGGCATCGCGGGGCTGCACAGCCGCCGCCACGAGGCGGAGCTGCGCCTGAAGGCGACGGAAGCCAACCTCGCCCGTCTCCACGACGTGCTAGGCCAGCTCAACTCGCAGATCGAGAGCCTGAAGCGGCAGGCGCGCGCGGCGCGGCGCTACAAGGAGATTACGACGGAGATCCGGCGCCAGGAGGCGCTGGTGTTCCACCTGAGCTGGGCCGACGCGCAGGATCTCGTGGAGACGGAAGAGGCCGGCCTGCGCGAGGCGCTTGCCGCACTCGGCGCGGCGACGCAAACGGAAACGCGCGCACTCGCCGAGGAAGCCCGCCTCGCCGAGGGCATGGGCCCCTTGCGCGAGGAGGAGGCAAAGCGCGCCGCCGTGGTCGGCCGTTTGCGTCTCGAGCACGAAACGTTCGAGCTGGAGGCGCGCCGGTCGATGGACCGCGTTCGCGAGCTTAGCGCCCGCAGCGAGCAACTCGGCAACGACATGTCGCGCGAGGATGCGCTGATCGCGGAAGCGCAGGCGATCCTGTCGAGCCTAGACGCCGAGCTCGCTACAATTGCAACCGCCGAAGCCGGCGCCGACGAGGCCGAGGACAGCACACGCTCCAGGCGTGCTGTCGCGGAGGCCGAGGTCAAGACAGCCGAATCCCAGCTCGGCGCGCTCACCACTCAGGTTGCCGAGCGCCACGCCAAGCTGCAGAGCCTCGAAGCCAGCCGCGCCGAGCGCGCCGAGCGGGTCGCCAGGCTCGGGCAGCAGCTCTCCGAACTCGACGCGGAGACACGCGAGATCGCCGGCCGCGCGCCCGACGCCGAGAAGCTTGCGCAGATCACCGATGCTGGCAAACGCCTCGCCGAGGAGATCACGCGCTTCGAGGTGCAGGCGCTCGCCGCCGAAAGCGTGACGCAGGACCGCGCCGCAGTGGCGGCCACGGCGCGCGAGCGCAGCACGCGCGCACACCTTGCACTCGCAGCGCTGCGGGCCGAGCGAGAAACCCTCGTAAAGTTGCTGATCGGCGCGAATGCGAGCGAGTTCCCGCCCATTCTCGACCGTATTCGCGTCGCACCCGGCTACGAAACGGCGCTCGGCGCCGCGCTCGGCGACGATCTCGAGGCGCCCGCCGTCGCGGACGCGCCCGTGCATTGGCGCCACGTGCCGGTCGCGCGCCAGGACGCCGCGCTTCCGGCCGGCGTCGAGCCGCTCGCGGCGCACGTCGAATCCCCTCCCGAGCTCGACCGCCGCCTGAAACAGACAGGCATCGTCGCCTCCCGCGCTGAAGGCCTCCAGCTGCAATCCCAGTTGAAGGCGGGCCAGCGCCTCGTCACGCGCGACGGCCACCTGTGGCGTTGGGATGGATTCACCGCCGCCGCCGAGGGGGTCACGCCCGCCGCGCAGCGGCTCGCGGAACGCAACCGGCTGTCGTCGATCGGGCTCGAGGAGGCGGAGGCACGAACCGCCGCCGCCGCCAACGCGCACGCCGAGCAGGAGACCGCAGACGCGCTCGTGCACGCGCAAGGAGAGGAGCAGCGCCTGCGTCAGCTCTGGCGCGAAGCGCAGTCGATGCTGGCGAAATCGCGCGAGTCGCTCACCGCCATCGAACGGGCGGCACGCGAGACCGAAAGCAAGCTCGCCGCCGTGGCGGGCGCGCGCGCACGCGCCGAAGAGGACCTGCTCGTCGCCAGGCGGCTCGAAGCCGACGCGGAGGCTGCCCTTTCCGCGTTTGCCACGAGCGAGGATCCCGAACCAACCCTCGCCAAGGTCCAAGTGCGGGTCGAGACGCTGCGCACGGCCCTTACCGAGGCGCAGGCGGCCATTCTCGGGCTCGAGCGCGAGCGACGTACGCGCGGTGAGCGCCGCGCTGCGATCGCCGTCGAGCGCGAGCGCTGGACGACGCGCAGCGCCGGCGCCGGCCAGCAGTTGGACACGTTGAAGGCGCGCCTTACCGACACGAAAACCGAGCTCGAGAGCCTGGCCGACATGCCGGCGCGCATCGAGGACCGGCGCGGCAAGCTGCTCACTGCGCTCAGCGCCGCCGAGCGCGAGCGCCAAGTTGCGGGCGACGCGCTCGCCGCGGCCGAGAATGCACTCAAGGCCGGCGTGCAGGCGCTGCGCGCGGCTCAGGGAAACGTGACAGAAGCGCGCGAGAGCCGCGCGCGCACGGAAGCCCGGCTCGAAGGCGCACGCACGCGGCGTCAGGACGTGGCACGGCACATTCGCGAGGCGCTCGGCGTTGCGCCCGAGGGCTGCCTCGCCGTGGCCGGGGGGCTGGCTCCCGGCACGGAGATGCCGCCGCTCACGGATGTCGAGCGCGCGCTCGCGGTCTTGAAGGGCGACCGCGAGCGCCTCGGCGGCGTCAACCTGCAGGCCGACGACGAACTCGTCACCTTGGGAGCACAGGTCACCGGGCTCGACGCCGAGCGCACCGACGTGGAGCAGGCGATCGCCAAGCTGCGCGCGGCGATCGGCCAGTTGAACCGCGAGGCCCACAAGCGGCTCAGCGAGGCCTTCGAGGCGGTCGACAACCATTTCCGCAAGCTGTTCACCACGCTGTTCGGCGGCGGCGAGGCCCGTCTCGAGATGATCGAGGGCGAGGATCCGCTCGAGGGCGGGCTCGAGATCATAGCCAAGCCGCCGGGCAAGAAGCCGGCGACGCTCTCGCTATTGTCAGGCGGCGAGCAGTCGCTCACCGCGCTGTCGCTGATCTTCGCCGTGTTCCTGACCAATCCGTCGCCCATTTGCGTGCTGGACGAGGTCGACGCCCCGCTCGACGATGCCAACGTCGACCGCTTCTGCCGCCTGCTCGAAGCCATGGCGACCGATACCGCCACCCGCTTCCTGGTCATCACGCACCACCCCATGACCATGGCGCGCATGAACCGGCTGTTCGGCGTCACCATGGCAGAGAAGGGCATCTCGCAGCTCGTCTCGGTCGATCTGGAGACGGCGCAGCGCTTCCGCGAGGCAGGCTAGCGGCGCTCCCAATCTGATTGCGAACTACTTGGCGGTAATGGCGCTCGTCGTGGGCGGCGGTGGCGCCGGCGCGCGCGTGCAGATGCGCTTGTCCGCCCATTCGGGCGATTCCGATCGGTGCGCGAGGCGGAACTGCATTGTGCACAGGCTGCAACTGTTCTCGCCCAGCGCCTTCACAATGCGCTCGAACGGGCCGGCCTCGTTGGGCCACGTCATCATCAGGGTATCGTTGCGCTCACAGCGCTGCGCGGTGCCCGCGTGCAGCGCGATGATCTCGCGGCTCGCCTGCGTGAGCTGCCAGGTCAGCGGAAGCTGGAAATCGCGCAGGTTGAGGAACACCGGGATCACCGGCAGCTCGACCAGCGCACGCCGATAGGAGGTTTCCGCCGCCGCCTGCGCGAGGCACGTCCCGATCTCGGGGCAGGCATCGACGAAGGCTGAGAGGAACGCGATCTCAGCCCGCGTTTGCCAGGTATTGATGAGCGTGCGCAAAGGCAGTGGTGGCGCACCGAGGCTGCGGTCCTCGACCGGCGTGCCCTCGTACCCCATCAGCACGACGAGATAGAATTTCGCATTGATGGCGTCGGTGGTGTCCTTGGTGCGGTCCACCGCAACCTTCAGCGCCTTCAGGAGCTGGCTTGCACTGTCGATGCCGGAGCTCTCGACGTAGCCGCCGTCGACCAGTCGCATGGCCTTGCGGTCGGGGCCCGTCTCCACCGTCGCCGCCGGTAGCACCCAGGGGAAGCGCGCGCTCATGCCGGCCGCCGTACTCAGCTTCACGTCGGACTCAAAGCCCGTGTCCTCGCTCGGCGGCAGTAGCGGGTGCAGGCGCGCGATCTTCGACCATTGCTTGTCGGCCGGCACGCCGGTGCCGATGGGCGACATCACGATGCGGTAGCCGTTCGCCACCTCGGTCGTGTTGATGATGAGCGACGGCACGGCCTCGTCCGCCCTTACCGGCGTCCAAAGATCGAGGAACGGCCGCTCGAACGGGCTCGGGAGAGCCTTGGCGGAGACATCCTCCGTCGCCGCGTCCTCGATCATCTCGTGCCAAGCGGCCTCGATGCTGCCGTCGAGGGCGCGCGAGCGGTCGAAGGGGCCGACTGGGAAGGGGAGGAACCGCTGCAACAGATCGGGGAACAGCGCTGCGGCCATGACCGGCGACAGGAAGTCCTGCTCGAAGAACTTCTGCGTGCGGCGCTCGAAATAGCGGTCGCCCGAATTGAGGTTGCAGCCGACGTAGGGCTGATTGCGCGCCTTAAGCTTCGCGAGCCCGGCAAACAGCGACGCGCCGATGCTGCCGCCCGAGACGCCGCTGATGGCGAACACGTGCTGGGCGAAGTTGGGGCAACTATCCTGCATGCGCGCGAGGAACGTCGCCGTGTAGTGGGCGGCATAGGCGCCGCCGCCCGCGGCCGCCACGATGAATACCGGGTAAGGCTCGCTGCTCTCGGCGTAGTAGTCCCGATCGGCGCGCGAGTGGAACCACTGCCCAAACGAGCGCCCCACGTCGGTGGTCGCGTCGGGGTTGCGCTTGTGGCGCATGAGCGGAATCTTGTGATTGTCGTTCCAGTCGCTGGCGCTCAACCGCACTGTCAGCGCAAGCGAGATCGAGATCACGGGGATGCCGAGATTGTCGCTCAATAGGAATAGGTTGCTGAGCACGACCACGAGCACGATCAGGAACAGCGCGAAGATCGCCACCACGCCGATCGACTGCGCCAGCGACGGCGGCGCGATCGAGAACATGGCGACGCACACTCCGGCGATCGCGGCCGAGAAGCCCGTCGTCTCCGTGCCGATCAGCCAGCGGCCCGGGCTCGTGTACTTCCAGCTTTTGCCCCGCGTGCGGAAAATGGTGGCGAGCAGCACGACTGCTACGAGTTCAATGCAAATGAGTGTCGCGATCCACAGCCGTGCCGGCGATACGTCGATGAGCCTGTAGACGTCGTTGAGCTCCGGCCAGCTCTGCTTGTCCGCCACGCTCTTGACGAGAGACGCCGTCGTGCGCGCTTCCTTGATGGTGGTGTAGAGGCCTAGGGCGGCGCCAAGGGGGACGAGCGCGGCCAGCAGCCGCGGCATCCAGCGCAGCAGCGTGCCTTCGATGTTGTGCTCGGGCAGCACGTGCCGGCGCTCGAGAAGCGTCGATTGCCGCCCGCAATGCCAGATAAAGCCCGCCGCCACCAGCAGCCCGATGAAGCCGTACGCAACCTGCCAACGCTGGTTGGGGAAATCGTCCGCGAGCACGCGATAGACCTCGCGCGTCTGCAGCGGCAGGCTCAACACCGTGAATGCGAACAGCGACGTGATGAGCGACGGCCGCAAGACGCGGCAGGCATCGAAGAATTGGGCGAGGTAGTTGCGCTGCACGTGGACGGGACGCATGTCGGCTCCGAAACGGCGCGACTGTCTGACATTTCGCGTTGCCAAGCCCCGCAGCACGCCGAAAGGACTGTATCAGCCCCCAGCGGAAACGCGGCATAGCCTCACTCGGGTCACGGTCGTCGTGCGTGTCGTTTTGACAGTACCATCGAGCTTTCCGGCGCTTTCTTGACACCCCTAGGGGGCGTCACTATGGTGCGCGCCGTTGATAAAAACCCGCCGTTTTGGTGGCCTCGAAGTCGCGATCGCGCCGGTATCCCGTCATGTCAGCCGCAGGGAAGGGCAACGGCCCGGGACGTGGCGAGATAAGCCCCGAGCAGCGCGAGGTTTTTCGCAAGCGATCCGACTCAATCGGAAAGCGGCTGGAAGAGGTTAAGGCGCGCCGCGCGCCGCCCCCGTCGGGAGATGAGCGGGCCCGCGGCGAGGCATTTGCCAAGGCCTTCCGCTTCGTCGCCGAGCTCATCGCCGGCGTCGGCGTGGGAGGCTTTATCGGTTGGGCGCTCGACCGCCTGTTCGGCACGGCGCCTTGGCTCATGGTCCTGCTCGTGGCCTTAGGCTTTGCCGCCGGGATGTTGAACGTGATCCGGGGCGCGCAGAAGGCGCAAGCGGAGGCCGCGGCCTCGCAGCTTGCGATGCCCCCGGTGGCGGACGACGACGAGGACGATAGGTAGGGGATCTAAAGTTGGCTGCAGGCGCGGACGGGGCTCATCACAGCCCCATGGCACAATTCGAGATCAAGCGGCTCATCCCGATCGACCTGTTCGGGGTCGACGCGTCGTTCACGAACGCGTCGCTGATACATGGTCATCGCGCTGGCGCTGATAACCAGCTTCCTGATCTTCGCCATGGGCCGCCGCTCGCTGGTGCCGAGCCGCTTGCAGTCGATGGCCGAACTCGTCCTACGAGTACATCGCCAACATGGTGAAGGAGAACCTCGGCGAGGAAGGCATGAAGTTCTTCCCCTGGGTGTTCTACGATCTTCATCTTCATCCTGATGCTCAACCTGCTTGGCCTCATCCCGGCACTCTTCACCGTGACGAGCCACATCATCGTGACGTTTGCCTTCGCGGCGATGGTGTGGATCACCGTGACCGTCATCGGTTTTGTGCGCCATGGCTCCGGCTATCTGCGCCTGTTCGTCCCGTCCGGCATTCCGATCTGGCTGATGCCCATCATCATACCGATCGAGCTCATCTCGTACCTAATCCGGCCGATCAGCCACTCGGTGCGTCTCTTCGCCAACATGATGGCCGGCCACACGATGCTGAAGGTCTTCGCGGGCTTCGTCATCGGCCTCGGGCTTATTGGCGGATGGGCACCGCTCGCTTTCCTCGTGGCCTTCACGGGGCTGGAGTTCCTGGTTGCCTTTCTGCAGGCGCTCATCTTCACGGTGCTGACCTGCATTTACTTGAATGACGCGCTTCACATGCACCACTGAGCCTCTAGAGAAGCGCTCAAACAGTCACCTTTAGGATTTGCTCAGCTACACAAGGGAGAGACTACGAATGGAGTTGGAAGCAGCGAAGATGATCGGCGCCGGCCTTGCCTGCAGCGCGCTCATTGGTGCCGGCGTAGGCATCGGCAATATCTTCGGCAACTACCTGTCGGGAGCCATGCGCAACCCCTCGGCTGCGCCGGCCCAGTTCACCAACCTGCTGATCGGCTTCGCGCTCGCCGAGGCGACCGGGCCTCTTCGGCCTACTGATCGCGCTCATCATCCTGTTCGGCTGATCGGACAGGGCGCAAGGCGAGCGCGCGAGGAGGACACTATGATCGCAGCGATCCCCGCGTTGATCGTGGCGGCGGCCGCCGCCACGACGCATGAGGGGAAGTCGGGGGGCTTGCCGCAGCTCAACCCCGCCGACTTCGCGCCGCAGCTCTTCTGGCTCGCGATAACCTTCTGCCGTCCTCTACTTCATCCTCGCCCGCGTCGCGCTACCGCGCATCGGCGAGGTGATCGAGGAGCGCCGCGACCGGGTGCAGCGCGACCTCGATGCGGCCGAACGCTTCAAGAAGGATACCGACAAGGCGCTCGCCGCGTATGAGCGGGCGCTCAGCTGAAGCGCGGGCGAAAGCCTCGTCCATGGCCAAAGACATGCGCGACAAGCTCGCCGCCGAGACCGACAAGGAACGCGCCAGCGTCGAGGGCCAGCTCTCGGCCAAGCTCGCCGACGCGGAGGCGCGTATCGCAGCTACCAAGACCAAGGCCTTGTCGAGCGTGACCGAGATTGCGGCCGAGACAGCGAGCGCGGTGGTCAGCAAGCTCCTTGGCGAGGACGTTAGCCCCGCCGAGGTCAAGAAGGTGCTCCAACCCGCCGCCGAGTGAGGATTTGATGCTTTTCGATCCGGCCGATCCCGTCTTCTGGGTGATGATCGCGTTCTTCGCGTTCTTCGCTCTACTGATCTATTACAAAGTCCCGGCGATGGTCGGAAAGTCGCTCGATGCCCGCGCCGAGGCGATCCGCCACGAACTCGACGAGGCGCGCCGGCTGCGCGATGAGGCCCAATCGCTGCTCAACGACTATCAGCGCAAGAGCCGCCAGGCCGAGGAAGAGGCGAAATCGATCCTCGAGCAGGCCAAGCGCGAAAGCGACGCCCTCGCCGCCGAAACGCGCAAGAACCTGACGAGAGTCGGTGGAGCGCCGCACCGCGGCTCGCGGAGGAGAAGATCGCGCGCGCGGAAGCCCAGGCGCTGTAGCGAAGTACGAGCGTCCGCGGTCGATAGCGCGATCGCGGCGGCGAGAAGATCCTGAAGTCGCGCGCACGACCGGCGCAGACAGCGAACGCGCTCATCGAGTCGAGCATCCGCGATCTCGACGGCAAGCTCAACTAGCTCGGCAGATTTAGGAAGCCAGCGGCACGCCTTTTATGAGGAGCCCTGCTCGGCTAGCCTAGCCGGCCCCTTGCGCGCCCTGTGTCGAAACCGACGAAGACCTCGAACTCGCCGGCGCGCGCCCCTTCGGGGATGGCGAACGTCACCGAGCGCACGGCCGAGAAATAGCCGATCGGGTTGTCGACGGCCACCGGGACGGCGACCTGTCATCTTGTCGGCCGTCACCTTCTCGCGCTTGGCATCCGTCACGAGGATGTTGACGGGCAGCGTGATGTTGCCGGGACGGCCGCTCGGGCCCAGCAGCACGCGCCCGGAGAAGCCGTAGCGCACGGTGACGCGGCCGGGCTCGAGCTGGCACTCGCGCGCCGTCTTGGTGATCTCGCCGCGGTGCATGATGGCGAGGCCATCGCCGGCGTGGCCGTCCTCGTAGATCGTGAGGTTGGTGCCGCGCGGGGAGATGCTCAGGCGTGGGCATCCGGCCGCGACCTCACCCACGCCGGCCGCGCCGACCGGCTGGTCGCCGTTGCTCTTGGCGGCGGAGAGGAGCTGCTCCTCGTTGACGCCAGGAACTACCTCGGTGGTCGAGGAGGAGCTGCCGAACATGCCGGACGCCAAGGCCCGAAGTTATGGAGGAAAGCCCGCAACCGCCGGCCAGCAGGGTCATCATTCCGCACACGCAAATGCGGGCGCCCGCTCGCGCAGCCATCTTCGTGGATTGCGTCATAGCGCCCCGGTTAAGCCTGTCGGCGGCCCTGTATGCGTCCTTGTGGACCAACCCCCTAGGCCGCTGGCGGAGGCTTCCTTGTATTGTCGCGAGTAGAACCTAGCACCCCAATCGAGCCCCGGCCAAGCGTTAGGCGCCGAAGGCGCACAGACGCCCCTGAGACAGACGCCCCTGAGACAGAGTGATCGATGCCCGTTTCGCCCCCACCGCGGCCGCAGCAGCGTCCGCACCTTAACTGTGTTTCTCGCGGCTCCGCGCGGGTTCTGTGCCGGCGTCGATCGGGCCATCCAGATCGTCGAGCTCGCGCTCTGACAAAATACGGCGCACCCGTCTACGTGCGCCACGAGATCGTGCATAATCGCTTTGTCGTCGATTCCCTGAAGGCCAAAGGTGCCGTTTTTGTGGAGGAGCTTGACGATATCCCAGAGACCGGCCAACCCGTGATCTTTTCAGCACACGGGGTCCCCAAGGCCGTCCCGGCAGCCGCGCCGAGCCCGCAACCTGTTCCTCCTCGATGCCACGTGCCCGCTGGTTTACAAGGTCCATGTCGAGGCCGCCCGCCACCATGCCGCAGGGTCTGGAAATCCTCTTGATCGGCCACGCGGGCCACCCCGAGGTGGTCGGCACCCTGGGGCAATTGCCGGACGGCGCCGTCCGCCTGATCGAGACCGTTGCGCAGGCGCGCACGTTCGTCCCGCGCGACCCCAATAAGCTCGCCTTCGTCACCCAGACTACGCTGTCGGTCGACGACACCGCCGAGATCGTCGCCGTCCTTAAGGCGCGCTTCCCCGACATCGTGCGGGCCGACGAAAGAAGACATCTGCTACGCCACGACCAACCGCCAGGCCGCCGTCAAGGCGATCGCGCCGATGATCGACGGCCTGTTCGTCGTGGGCAGCCCGCAGAGCTCGAACTCGCTGCGCCTCGTCGAGGTCGCGAAACGCGCAGGCTGCGCCAACGCGCGTGCCTGATCGAGCGCGCGGCCGACATTCGCTGGGGCGACGTTGCGGGCGCTGCGAACGTCGGCGTGACGGCAGGAGCCTCGGCGCCCGAAGTTGCTCGTCGAGGAGGTGATCGGCGCCTTCCGCGAGCGCTTCGATGTCACGCTCGAGACGGTGACGACCGCGCGCGAGCACATCACCTTCAACGTGCCGCGCGAGCTTCGAGCTTCGCACCGTTTCCTGACGCCCGCCGCCGGAAAGGCTGACACTCCCAATGGCCGTCTACACCGAAGTCAGCGACGAGGAGCTTGTCGACCTTCATCGCCAGCTACGGCCTGGGCGAGCTGTTGTCCTTCAAGGGCATCGCCGAGGGCGTGGAGAACACCAACTACCTCGTGCACACCTCGCGCGGGCCCTTCATCCTGACGCTCTACGAGCGCGCGCACTGCGCGCGAGGATCTGCCCTTCTTCCTCGGCCTCATGGAGCACCTCGCCGCGCGCGGCGTTTCCTGCCCGACGCCGGTGCGCGATAACGAGGGCCGCAACCTGAACGAACTTGCCGGGCGCCCCGCGGCCCTCGTCACGTTCCTGGAGGGCTTCTGGGTGCGCCGGCCGACGACCGCGCATTGCGCGGCAGTGGGCCGGGCGCTCGCCGCAATTGCACATGGCGGGCGAAGGCTTTGCGCTGAAGCGCGCCAACGCCCTAGGCCTCGCGGGCTGGCGGCCGCTTTACGAGCGCTTTGCCGACCGGACAGACGAGATCGCGCCCGATCTCGGCCCGCTCATCGGCAGCGAGCTCCGGAGCCTCGAGGCCCAGTGGCCCAAGGGGCTGCCCGGCGGCGTCATCCACGCCGATCTTTTTCCCGACAACGTCTTCTTCCTCGGCGACCGCCTCTCGGGCCTCATCGACTTCTACTTCGCCTGCAACGACGCGCTCGCCTACGACATCGCCGTTTGCCTCAACGCCTGGTGCTTCGAGAAAGACCTGTCGTTCAACATCACCAAGGGCCGCGCGCTGCTGCGCGGCCTACGAGGATCTGCGCCCGCTCAACGCTCGCCGAGCGCGAGGCGATGCCAACGCTCGCGCGTGGTGCCGCCCTGCGCTTCCTGCTGACGCGCGCCTACGACTGGCTCAACACGCCGAAGGACGCGCTTGTCAGCCGCAAAGAACCCGCTAGAGTACGTGCGCAGGCTGCGGTTCCACCAGGGCGCGCGCTCGATCGCCGACTACGGCCTCGAAGAGGCCGTACGATGAGCACCCGCAAGCCGGTGGTGATCTACACCGACGGTGCCTGCTCGGGGAACCCGGGCCCCGGCGGCTGGGGCGCCATCCTCAACTGGGGCGATCGCTGCAAGGAGATCTCCGGCGGCGAGGCCGACACCACCAACAATCGCATGGAGCTGATGGCGGCGATCGCTGCGCTCGAGGCCTTGAAGCGTCCGAGCCGACGTCGAGCTGCACACCGACAGCGCCTACGTGAAGGACGGCATTACCCGCTGGATCCATGGCTGGAAGAAGAACGGCTGGCGCACTGCCGACAAGAAGCCCGTGAAAAACGCCGAGCTGTGGCAGCGGCTCGACGACGCGTGCCACCGCCACGAGGTCAAATGGCACTGGCTGAAGGGGCACGCAGGGCACGCGGAGAACGAGCGCGCCGACGAGCTCGCGCGCGAGGCAATGACGCGCCTTCAAGCCGCGACGCGAGAAAGCCGAGCCGTCAGTCACTTGATCCGAAATAGCTACCCGGCCAGCCGGCATCGTGCACGCTATCGATCATCGAGCACAGCGTGGCGGCGCTCGACTTGTCGTGCTGAGGCGGCGCATCCTCGACGTTCAGCACCTTCACCACGCCGTCGTCGACGACCATGGCATAGCGCTTGGAGCGCAGGCCGAGCCCGAAGCCGGACAGGTCGATGTCGAGCCCGAGCTTCTTGGCGAAATCGCCGTTGCCGTCGGCGAGCATCACGATCTTGCCCTTGGCGCCCGTCTCCTTGGCGAACTGTTCGAGCACAAAAACGTCGTTGACCGCGGTGCACGCGATCGTATCGATGCCCTTGCGCTTCAGCTCGTCGACGCGCGCGACGAAGCCCGGCACGTGCTGCTGTTGGCAGGTGGGCGTGAACGCACCCGGCACCGCGAACAGCGCGACCTTCTTGCCCTTGAACACATCCGCTGTCGTCGCCTTGCCCGGGCCGCCTGCATTCATGACCATGAAGGTAGCATCGGGGAGTTTGTCACCGACTTTAATCGTCATTCGAGCGGCCCTCTTTGGCTTGGGGGTTCAAAGGCTGATTCAATCGGCGGAGAACGTCGCCTCCGATTGACCGTTGTCGGAAACGAGCGTCGCCGTGAGCTTCTGGCCTTTCAAGGCTTGCAGATCGACGTCCTCGGAGAGATCGACTTGAAACGTCACGCGCCCCGAGCCGTCGTCGGCCGTCTTTTTCGGCAGCGGCACGAATAGGCCCTGCGGGGCTTCGATGAAAAGGTCAGCATGCTCGGAGCCTGAGGGAAACTCCGTCTCGAGCACGATGTTGGGCTTGGCGCCGCTAAGCTCGGAGACGACGCGCCTGAGGACTGGATCACCCGTCCGGCGCTCGCCTTCCGGAGCCGGCACCAGCTTCAGCGCCGTGGCAAGCTCATCTGGCACCTCGCTTCCCTTGTCGGGCGCCACCGCCAGCGACAGCGCCGCCTCCGCCGGGATGCAGATCTCCTTGCACACGCCATACTCGAGCGACAACCGCAGGTCGATGGGCTTGGCGGGGTCTTTGGCGATCAAGCGCACGGGGAACACAACCGTGCCCTTGTAGCCGACCGTGTCGCCGGCGCCATCGCTGAAACGCTTGGGCGCCGGATAGAGCACGGTTGCCGCGGCGAGGTTCTCCGATTTTGACCAGTCGAACGACGGCGGCACCCCGCCGGCATCACCCGGCGTGCGCCAGTACGTCTTCCAGCCCTCTGGCATCTGCACCTCCACGCCGGCCATGCCACTACCAGCGATGAGGCGGGCGCGCGAGCTGTGGCCCTCGACCCAATCGGAAACAAGCCCCGTGGCCGCCTTGGCCAAGGTCGATGCCAGCAGCAAGCCCGGCAGCAGGCAGAGACCAACGAGGTGAACGCGTTTCATGGTGTGACTTATCTGGCGATGCTTAGGCACAGAAGCGGGGCATCATACTGACGGTGGAACCCTCGTCAACGCGGGGATCGCCTCAGTTTATCGCCGGTATGGTTGCTCACCGGTTTGGAGTCCATGGCGCAAATCTGATGCGGGTGTAGCCATGGATGTAGCCATGTCTCGGACTGCTTGATGGAGTTGTTCGGTGGCCAGATGGGCATAACGGGCGCTCATCTGAAGTGTGGAATGACCCAGCATTCGGCTGAGCCGGTACAGATCAGTCCCGCTCTGAACATGCCAACTGGCAAATGTGTGCCGCAGGTCATGCCAGCGGAAGTCTGTGATGCCAGCCCGTGAACAAGCCTTGCGGAAAGACTGCTGGAGACTGCGATACCGGTTGCCGGTTTGAGGATTGATGAAAACGTGAGGGCTGGTAGTGATCCGGGGACCGGCTGCAAGAATGGCTACAGCCCTATCGGATAATGGGATCACTCTTGGTCGGTTCGATTTGGTCACCACCAGCCGAACCTCTCGCCGTTCCAAGTGGACCTGCTCCCATCGCAAGCCAAGCAGTTCCTCCAACCTCATGCCAGTCTCAACCGCCATCTCAATGAGAAGTCGGAGATTGGCCCCAGCAAAAGCCAGCAACCGTCTATACTCTGCCTGTGAGAGGAAGCGTGTCCTGGGTAGAGCTTCCGGGAGGCTCCTTTTATCAAACTGCCTGACGGGGTTCTGAGCCAACCAACCTGATCGCTCCGCGAAGGAAAAGAGTGATGAGAGGGTTCCTAGGTAACGGCGAATGGTAGGAGGCTTCAGGCCCGTCTGCTTCAGGTGCCCGACAAACTCAGCGATGTGAGCCTTGCGCACCTCATCAATATATCGGTCCTCCCCGAAGCTGGCCTTTAGAACCTGGATGTGTCCGAGATAGCCGACTCTGGTTTCAGGCTTCAGGACTGGGAGATGCTGTCTGCAATACTCCTCGCACAGCACCTGAAACCGCACCCTCTTGTATCCTTGCTCCTGCCGTTGCCGCTCCTCCTCCATGGCCTTGGCCAGGAAGCGGAGGGCCTGAGCCTTCTTTGATGTGTGGGAGGAGCGTTGGACCCTGGTTCCGTTGAGTTGGAATCGGACCCACCAGATGCCGGAGCCATTACGCTTATACAGGCTTGCCATTGATCAATTTTAGCATGTGCTCTGCCTCGGGGATTGGTGGCGGCTCACTCTAGTTGGCTGTGTCACCGGTGACATCATTCGTGGGGGTGACAGTCCCTAGGCTCAAATTCTCCGAGAAAACACCACCTTGCATTTAAGTGTCACCGTGTCACCCCCGTCACTGGTCTTTCATTGAACATTCTAGAAGCTAAGCCTTAGCCTCCCAACAGTTGCCCAAAGGGAGGCGATGGGGTGACGGGGGTGACAGCCCCAATCAGGCTGATGGGCCACCCTGTCATGTCCTAAAGCCTCTAGGGGCCATCCTGGCTTCATACAATCCAGTTGTCAGAGGATGGTGACCAACAAAGGTGCGACAGGTGAGTACAAGGTGGTTGAAAGTCCATATCCCCCCTTGTCGGCTCTCCCAGGCCTTTGCCGGTTCCCTCTGCCCAGGCCAGAGCCCCGATAAGGATTCCGGATCGATCAGCCGCCCAAGCTAAGGTGCTGCCTTCCGCGCTGGATAGCGTTGCCGCTGGGGTAGCTCGAGGTTTCGCGCCTTGCACCGGCGCTCTACTGACGCTTCGACAATTCCGAAAACGCTCGGCGGCCGATAGAACTTTGAACTGGATGGGGCTGGGCGCAGTGGCCAAGCCAATGGAATCCTTAGGACGCAAGTGAACTCGGCGTGCTTCTCCAGCCATTGGAGTTGCTACTGGGCTCATTGGCGAGTTCTCTCTAGAACCCTGCCGCCCGAACCATCCTAGCCCAGATAGTATACCCGCAAGCACGGCAGCCCCATCTCACCTCCCAACCACGTCTTTCACCCCCTTTTAGATAATTCTAATGGGCAACCAGCAGGCGTTAAGTGCCGGGTTAAACCTTGGTAAACGTCAAGGGGAAACTCGCATTTAGTCGTTCTGCAATTTTACTTGTTATCAATATTTGCCGTTCCACTCTCCGTAACACGCGCAGAAGTTGTGCGTCGATGGAATATGGGAGAGCGTCACTATGAAGGCTATCCTCACCCGCTTTGCGAAGGACGAGTCCGGTGTGACCGCCATCGAGTATGGCCTTATCGCGGCCATCGTCGGTGTCGGCATCATCGTTGGTCTGACCAATCTGAGCACCGGCTTGAACACCCTGTTCAACAACGTCAATACGAACCTGACAAAGTAAGAGTAGCGACCGGATTCAATCGGTCGCTTCCAGGTTCCAGATTTGGCTGGGCGTGTGTGGGCCTGAACTATCATTTTGGCTCCGAGCCGCCTCCTGAGCACCAGGTCCCCCCAGTGCGCCCCCAGCACCAGAGCCCCGATTAGGATCATTGGGTCAATGGGCTGTTGAGGCGGCCTCGTTTTTGTGCGGGATGTTTTGTGGGAAGATAAAATCTCCAGGGCCTGTGAGTAGACTTGCGGTCCTCCAGTGGCCCTTTGTCCATGAACTTCTCGAGTGTGTGCTGAGGGGGCGGTGGGATGACAGCGTATTCCTCATCCGTCAGCAGGCCCTTCTCCCAGGCATGATGGACTGCCTCCCGGCGCGGGGGCAGATGGCGGAGAGTGGGCAACTGGAGACGGCAGCCAGATCAAATCCAACGTCATGCGATTGGGTCTGGCTCGCAATATCTGAAATGCGAAACCGCGCGTCTCTGGAGGACTAATGCGTCGCGCTCACCTTTGCTTACAAGTCGCTCGATCACCTGCGCAAGCCGCTCTCGCTTTTGATTCGTCTAGACTGAGGACACTGATCGCGAGTTCCTCGCAGGCTCTAGTGAACGCGCGCTGTGCCACGTTGCGCACATTTTGGCTAACCGGGACATTTGCAAACAGCATTACTACACGCACCTTCCAGGTTGATCACGGGGCTGCGGAACTCTCGACCTCAGCCACGGTTCCAACGCAGCCTCGTGGACTGGGGCTACCCTGGATCAGCGGATGCTTTGATGCCTTAGCCTCGATCAGCCCTCTCAACTGTTGGCCAAGTTGGCGTCCCTCTATCACGTCGCTCCAATAGCCCTCCGCATTAAGTCGCTGTTTGATGTCTTTGATGCTCGTGCAGGTTCCGCACCGAGCCAGTTCAAATGCGCGTTCCAGAGCGTTTGTGTACGGCTGCATGGCATACCCTCAAGGTTGACGCTCTAGGGTGTGTTGTTCGCAGGCCCTTGCTTCGTGACTACTATTGACGGGGTAGCTCCCCGGCTCGCATACACAATTCCAAATCCCGTTGCGACAGCTAAAAGTACGATCACGATGGCAACCGTGCCGCTGTTCTCAGTAGGGCGCGTCGCATCAAGAGCCCTTGTCGGAAAAAGATGACGAGTTCCGGCTAGGGTGTTAGATGGGAAAGCTTTGTCCATATCTCCAATTCCTTGTTGTGAGAGGTTTGAGCGAAGGGCCGTGGCCTCAACCTAAGATGAGATTTTCCATCGCTGCCACGAGCAGCCCTGGCGCAGCCGGTTTGCCAACATGCAGAGCACCTGCGCACGCGCCGCCAACTGTATCGAACCCGCTGTAGATCATGAAGGGGATGCCCCGCTCCTTCAGCCGCGCGTAAAGCAGCGAGCTATTGCCGTCTCCCAGTGCGTGATCCAGGATGGCACCCGAGAGCCCGTCGTGCTCCACGAGGATGAGAGCGTGTCGAAGCGTATTCGTTGTCGTTAATTCGGCACCGGTACCATCGAACGCTTGCGTGATGTCCATGACGATAAGGGGCTCATCCTCGACGATGAGGATTGAGCGCCCATCGAGAGTGGGCCGTTGCATGGAGCTTTCCAGTGGCGCGGCAAAGCGCAACTGCCAGAGGCAGCGCGGCCTTCACTGATGGGCCGCTGTGTCCCGAGCCGTCGATCAATCCTCAGATGCGCAACAAGACGCGATGATCGACTGGGGAGGCAAAGCCCGCATAGCGGGTGCGGGCTCGGTGTTGCGTGGTAACTTTAGGTTACGTCCGAAAACGTACCGAGCCACTTCACAAGTTAGTGCTTGCCCAAAACCCTACTGCCGCATGTTGCACCAGGGATATTGGGATGACGCTTTGCGCTCCCTCACAATATTTCAAGGCAGCATTGCTAGTTGATCGCCATATCCCCGCCAATGTCACACGTCCGTCGTCGAGGCAGGCCCATGGTGCAATTGGGTGGACGGGGGCTGAGAGGAAACCATGTCTTACCCAACAGTCAAAATCGCCAAAAAGAAAGTCATTCTGCTGAGTGGATTTGAAAGAGCGCCTGACTCTAAGAAGGCTCTTGCCATCACAGCCAAGGATCAGCTTGAGGAGGCAGCCAAGAGGCACCGCGATGCGGTTGCCTTTGGTTATGTCTCAGGCATGTGGATACCTGCTGCCTAGGTGAGCGGGCGTGCCTAGCCCTAGAGATGTGCAGAAGTCCCCCATGCCCGTCGGACTGTGCCGGATTAAAGACGGATGGACTGACCAGGATAGTGTTCTCGTTCGGTACAACGACGGCACCGTGCAAGAGCTTCCTGCACGCCGCTATGTTGAACGGCGGTATCTTCCTTTCATAGCTGACCTGATTCCGTGTCCTGGGGATGATGCTGAGGATGATGCTAAAGGCAGAGCCTCCGCACACCCAACTCTAATGACGACCTTCTAACCTCACTGTCCATGCTACGCATAATTGCTCAGCAAGTTCGAGAGCACGGCAGTGCTCATCGATATCCCTCAGCTTGTCATCCCACCCAATAAACCGGTGCGCGATTGCCCTTCGTTGCTCAGGCGGGTGCTTGCCTATATCAAACCCACCCCTGTAAATCCGCTGCTCCATTCGTGTGGCGATGGCCTGCCGGTCATGCTGGAGCCCTTCAAGCCGATTGGGAATTTGGAAGCGCGGGAATGCCTCCTAAGAATTGTGAGGCTACCTCATCCTCCTGGAACAGGAGCCAATCGGCATAGAAGGCTGTTTGCCTGGGGACATAGTTCCTCGTGTGGATCAGTCGAATGTGGTGTTCTTTGCCTCTGGTCAAAATCCATTGCACGCACTGTGCTCCCAGTCGGGCAGTTTCGATCTTGCCATAGCCCCACCAGGATTCCCGCGCCGATGGAGCACCCATAGCCATAGCCATGATGTGCAGAGATTTCGGCCGCCCAATGAGAACCAAGAAAGTCATGGTGCCCCTGCATAGAGGAGGCTGGTCCGCCACGTTTGCCGTTATGAACGGCCACATCCCACATTTGTGGAAACCACCTTGCCCGGATCAGCAGGTTGGTGAGCGCCCAGCACTCGTCTTGATGATGTTGGACAATGTGGCCGCTTACTGACGGGCTTTCAAGACAATTCGCGACACCAGCAAGGCCCCCAGCCTAGGCGCCGGAGGGGTGAATATGAATGCTGAATTATCAGACAACTAGTTGCACCTCTTAATTCATTCCACTGGTGATGTCACTGGTGATATCACTAATAATCCCACTGGTAATGTTACTGGTAATGTCACTGATGTCACTGGTAATCCAACTGGTAATCCCACTGGTAATCCCACTGGTAATACCACTGGTAATCCCACTAGTAATCCCACTGATAATCCCACTGGTAATTCCACTAGTAATTCCACTGGTAATTCCACTGGTAATTGGCTTGACCGGGAAGCCCTTTTGTGGCATTATGATGATTACCCCCTGATTACCAATAGACCACCAAGTTTTCTTTAGTAAGTCATTGATATAATTGGAGTTTGTGCATGTATGAATTGTGCGGCGGTTTGGCCGCTTATTTGGCAGAACCAGACCAATGCGATGAATGGTTACCAATTAGAAGTGAGAGCCTGGGCTTTCATCTCTCAGAACTCTTTACGCCTGACGCCCTGACCCTTGCTAGGGCTGGGTGGCCTGTGTTCCCCTGCCGGTCAAGTGATGAAGGAGTTTCTGGCGGGAGAGCCAAAAGCCCGTTGATAAAGGGAGGCTTCAAGGGTGCCACCACCGATGAGAAAACAATCCTGGGGTGGTGGAGTAAGTGGCCAGATGCGGCAATCGGCATACCAACGGGAGAGGCGACGGGAGTCCTTGTTATTGACATTGATAACAAGGACGGCCGGGATGGCGGGGCCTCTTTAAGAGAACTGGAGGCGAAGCACTCTCCACTGCCCGCAACTAGGCGGGTCAGAACACCCTCAGGGGGCGAACACCTTTATTTCGAAATGCCCGAAGGGCTCGACATTAGGTGTTCTACTGACACCATCGGCAGGGGCATCGATGTTCGGGCGAATGGTGGATACGTAATCGTGCCTCCGTCGAGTTTGTTTGACGGTGATGGATCACTTATCGGTCACTACGAAGATACCTGCGACAGTCTTGGCGCTCCAGCCGCAGCACCGGCTTGGTTGATCCGCCTGCTCACGGAGCGCCCAAGGCAGCCCGCAAAGGCAACCCCGCAATCACGCGAAACTACGACTGCATGGGCGGAACGAAACTGGCAGAGCAGTGCGCATCGTGTCGGATGCACGGCGGGGTTCGCGCAACGAGACGCTGAACAAGGCTGCCTTTAGCGTTGGCCAGATGATCGCCATGGGAGCCCTCGCTCGTGGTGCAGCGGTAGAGGCCCTGGAAGCGGCAGCACAGGTCTGTGGCCTCGGGGAGACGGAGGCCTTCACCACCATCAACAGCGGCATTGAGGCAGGAATGATAAAGCCTCCCGAACTGCCGTTCTTCACTGATGTGAACACGAAGGGCGGTATAGAGGTACGCTCCTTGCCCAACGTGGACGCCTTTCTGGATTGGTGCGGGGTGAGCCTGTGCTGGAATGCCTTTGTTGACCGGTATGAACTTACAGGGTTGGAAGGGCACGCCTACCTCAGCGACAAGTCCACTGCGGTGCTTTGGGGCAAGGCCCACGCAATAGGCTTCAAAGTTGACAAGTGCTTCCTGAGGGATTGCCTGGAGGTCACCGCGCTCAAACACGAAGTCCATCCTGTCCGTGATCACTTCAAGGCACTGGGGGCATGGGATGGAACCCCCCGTCTCGACAACTGGCTTACCGCTTACCTTGGAGCCGATGACACCGAATACACACGCGCCGTCGGGGCCAAGACGCCTATTGCGGCGGTGCGGCGGATCAAACGGCCGGGGACAAAGTTTGACCAGTTGCCGATCTTGGAGGGCAAACAAGGGACGTTCAAATCGTCTGCCGTCAAATGTCTGGCCATACGGGAGCCCTGGTTCACGGACTGTATCTCCCTGACACATGACAGCAAGGTCATGATCGAACAGACCGAGGGCAAACTTATCGTGGAAGTGCCTGAACTGAAGGGAATGCGGAAGGGGGAAATCGAGCAGGTGAAAGCCACCCTCTCACGTACCCATGACCGCGCAAGGAAAGCATACGGTCACTACACCGAGGAGGTTCCGCGCCAGTTTATTTTGATCGGCACAACCAACATTGAGAAGGAAGGTGAGTGCTGGTATCTCAAGGACCCCACTGGCAACCGCCGCTTCTGGCCGATCAGAACTGGCGAGATTGATCTTGAGAGGCTTAAGCAGGACCGCGATCAGTTGTGGGCCGAGGCCGTGGAACGTGAGGCCATGGGTGAGTCCATTGAGTTGCCAAAGAGCTTTGGAAGGATGCCGAGCGTGAGCAGCAGGCCCGCATGGAAAAGGACCCATGGGTTGAAGAACTGTCCAACGCATTGGGCAATTTTGAGGGCAAGCTTCTGACCACTGATGCGCGGCTGATCATAACCAGGAACTTAGAAAGGTGGGGTGCCACCCAAGACCAGAGGCTTGGACGGGCCATGAGGGAGTTGGGTTGGGAGCGCAAATACCTCCGCCATGAGAAGGCACGCGCCTACTTCTACATCAAGGGTGCAGAACCGTACCCAAACTGACCGTGACTGTTGAAAGCGCCTCCCAGGTTACGGTGGGTCCTGACAACTGGATTGATGAAGCCAGGATGGCCCCTAGAGGCTTTAGGACATGACAGGGCGGTTATCAGCCTGATTGGGGGTGTCGCCCCCGTCACCCCATCGCCCCCCTCTGGGCAACACTTGGGAGGCTAGGGCTTAGCTTCTAGAATGTTCAATGAGGACCAGCGACAGGGGCGACACAGCGACACTTCAATGCAAAGTGGTGTTTTTTCGGGGAACTTGGGCCTGTAGCTGTCGCCCCCAGCTAATGATGTCGCCGGTGACACAGCCAACTAGGGTGAGCCGCCACCAATCCCCGAGGCAGAGCACATGCTAAAGTTGATCAATGGCAAGCCTGTATAAGCGTAATGGCTCCGGCATCTGGTGGGTCCGATTCCAACTCAACGGCGTCAGGGTCCAACGTTCCTCCCACACATCAAAGAAGGCTCAGGCCCTCCGCTTCCTGGCCAAGGTCATGGAGGAGGAGCGGCAACGGCAGGAGCAAGGATATAAGAGGTGCGATTTCAGGTTTTGTGTGAGGAGTATTGCAAGCAGCATCTCCCAGTCCTGAAGCCTGAAACCAGAGTCGGCTATCTCGGACACATCCAGGTTCTGAAGGCAGCATTTTGCTGAGGCCGCTATATCGATGAAGTTCGCAAGGCTCATATCGCCGAGTTTGTTGCCCATCAGAAGCAAACTGGACTCCAACCAGCTACCATTCGACGTTACCTAGGACCCTCTCATCACTCTTTTCCTTTGCGGAACGGTCAGGTTGGTTGCTCAGAACCCCCTCACGTTTGATAAAAGGCCTCCCGGAAGCTGCACCCAGGACACGCTTCCTCTCTCAGGATGAATACCGACGGTTGCTGGCTTTTGCTGGCCCCATCTCCAGACTTATCATTGAGATGGCGGTTGAGACTGGCATGAGGTTGGAGGAACTGCTTGGCTTGCAGTGGGAGCAGGTGCACTTGGAACGGCGAGAGGTTCGGTTGGTGATGACAAAATCAAAGCGACCAAGAGTGATCCCGTTGTCCGATAGGGCTGTAGCCATTATTGCAGCCGGTCCCCGGATCACTACCAGCCCTACGTTTTCATCAATCCTCAAACCGGCAACCGGTATCGCAGTCTCCAGCAGTCTTTCCGCAAGGCTTGTTCACGGGCTGGCATCACAGATTCCGCTGGCATGACCTGCGGCACACATTTGCCAGTTGGCTGTTCAGAGCAGGACTGATCTTTACCGGCTCAGCCGAATCCTGGGTCATTCCACACTTCAGATGAGCGCCCGTTATGCCCATCTGGCCACCGAACAACTCCATCAAGCAGTCCGAGACATGGCTACATCCATGGCTACACCCGCATCAGATTTGCCCATGAATTCCAAACCGGTGAGCAACCATACCGGCGATAAACTGAGGCGATCCCCGCGTTGACGAGGGTTCCACCGTCAGTATGATGCCCCGCTTCTGTGCCTAAGCATCG
>CAVUWX010000023.1:0-20041 GCA_963745205.1 uncultured Alphaproteobacteria bacterium | reverse complement strand
CAGACGACAGTGAGGCGCCGGGCTCTGCCTTGGAGACGGCGTCGACAAGACGCTCCAGCGACGAGGTAAGCGGAACGCTGTTGGCGGCCCGAAGCGCCGAGTTCTGTATGTGGTGGGCGAAATCGTAGAGGTCGGCGCGGGTGACCGCCGGCATGGAAGGCATCCACGCATCCCAACGGGAGACGGAAGCGCGGCGACCGAAGCGGGGCACCGCGATCACTGCGAGGATTGCACCCGCAGCGGTAGCGATCGCCATGGCCAGGGCTGGCTGGCGGCGGATGCCTTTGCGCAGCGCCTTGACGCCGTCCTGCGCCTGCTCCTTGGCTGCATGACCGCGCGCTTCCACGACTTTCTTGAGATCGTCCGCAATTAAAGCGACGCTGCTGCGCAGCTCATCCAGCATCCCATGGTCGGACGATGAGGAAGAAGGGCCATCCTTGCGCGCCTCTTGAACCGGGCTCACCATCGCACTCTCCTCCTCATGAATCTTTTGCTATTGCCTCTCGCGAATAACGCGAAGCGAGAGACCGAAGTTCCCACAGGCGGCGGAACTCAAAGGCGAAAAGTGCGTTGTCACCTGCCTTAGATCAGGGCCCCACCGTCCGAGGGCCAGAGGAGGACCGCCATGCCATCATTTTCATCTTCGCCAACGAGCCGCGGCGATCTCAATTCGCCCAACCGCACGCGCCGCGGGCGATGTGGGCGACAACGTTGCCGCCTTGCGTGCCGACATCACTGGTCTCGCCGATAGCGTTAAGCGTCTCGCCGCCGAGCAGATAGGGTCGAGCGTCGGGGACGTGCAGGACAAGGCGATGGAGAAGCTCGGCGACGTCGAAGCCGCCATCCGCCGCAACCCGAGTCAGGCAGCCGCGATCGCCGCCGGTATCGGCTTCGTCGTTGGCCTCATCCTCTCGCGCTAAGTCAGCGCTTCACTCAGTCCAAGGAACACCCGCCATGAACCAGACCTATCGCTCCCCCAGCCAATCCGCCAACAAAGCCGTCGACAATCTTGCTACCAACGCGCAGGAAAAGATTTCCTCCGCCGTCGATTCTGCGCAGACGATGGCGCAGGACCAGTATGACAAGCTGACGGCCTCCATCCGGCGCAATCCGCTGCAGGCGGCGGGCATCGCGGCCGGCATCGGCTTCGTGCTCGCACTGCTGGCCCGGCGCTGAACGTCAGGACCTAAGGAGGACCCGTGCTCGGCGATGCCATTCTCTATGCGGTGAGGCGCGCGACCTCGACCGCCGTTGAAAACGTCGAGCGCAAGGCCGCGTGGGCGGCGGCAGCGAGCGCATTCCTGCTGTGTGCGCTCATCTCCGCGCTGATCGTCGCCTACCAATTCTTGGAGCCCCGAGTGGGCACGGTGCATGCCGTCGCGTTGATTTCGGCGGTGTGCCTTCTGATGGGGCTCATCTGCCTCTTGCTGCCCGGCATGATCGAGCGCGCCGAGCGCCAGAGTGCGCAGGCCGCCGCACAGCCTCGCCTGTTGCAACCACGGTTGCGGCCGTCGATGAGGAGGCGACGCAGGCGGTCGACTATTTCGGCGCCTTGCGGGTGGTCGGCGCGGCCTTCCTCTTTGGTCTCGGAGCCGCCCGTAAGTTGAGAAGATGAGCGCGGCGCGCCAAAGCGCCCTTGAGAATGCCAATGGCGTACACTCGTTCGGTCTGACGTTCGCGGCCCCCACATGGTTACGCTCGGCTCCGCCGCCGAGACAGCGATCCTCGCCTTCCTCATCGTCGTCACGCTCTATTTCGGGCAGGCGGTGCTGGTGCCCCTGGCGCTCGCCGTTATCTTATCGTTCATTCTTGCGCCGGCCGTGCGGCTATTGCGGAAGACCGGGCTGCCCAAAACGCCGGCCGTCCTCCTCGTGGTCGTGTTCGCGTTCGCAATTATCTTCAGCATCGGCGCGCTCATCACCCAGCAGGTTGGCAACCTCATCGAGGAGATTCCGCGCTACCAGCTCGTCCTCAAAGACAAAGTGAAAATGCTGAAGGATGCTGCGGCCTTCAGTGGGGGCGCGATTGATCGGGCGAGCGACACGCTCAAGGACCTTCAGAAAGAGCTACAGAAGCCTGAACCTCCCTCTCAGCCGATGACGGTGTCGCCCCTTCAGAACGGCGGGCTTAAGCCCTTGGATCGGCCCATTCCCGTCGAGGTCCACCCGCCCGCGCCCGGGCCGCTCGACCAGCTGCAGACCTTGATCGGCGTGGCCCTTGTTCCGCTAGCCAAGGCCGGCATCGTCATCATCTTTGTGCTGTTCCTGCTCCTGTGGCGCGAGGACGTTCGCGACCGCGCTATCCGCCTGCTCGGCGCCCATGATCTTGAGAAATCGACAGCGGCGATGAACGATGCGGGCGACCGGCTCAGCCGCTATTTCTTGGGCTTGACCGCGATCAACGCGGCCTATGGCTGCTTCATCGGCGTTGCGCTCTCGTTTATCGGCGTCCCTAACCCCATCCTGTGGGGTGTGCTCGCTATGCTGATGCGGTTCGTTCCGTTCATTGGCTCCTTCGTCGCCGCAATTTTTCCCCTACTCGTAGCTGCAGCCGTCGACTCCGGTTGGACCATGTTTCTCGCCACGCTCGGATTGTTCGTTGTCAGCGAGGCGATCATGGGCCAAGTAATCGAACCAGTAGTGCAGGGGAACAGGACCGGGCTATCGCCGTTGGCGATCATCCTTTCGACCGCCTTTTGGACTTTGCTTTGGGGCCCCATTGGGCTGCTACTGGCTGTCCCTCTCACCGTCGTGCTGGTCGTGCTCGGTCGCCACGTCGAGCGGCTCGAGTTTCTGCACGTCATGCTTGGCGACACTCCGCCGTTGACGCCGGCCGAGCGCTTCTATCAGCGCATGCTCGCAGGCGATCCCGCAGAAGCCATCGAGCAGGCGGAAAAATTCATCAACGAGCACCCCCTCGTCGATTACTACGATGAGGTGATGATCGAGGGCCTGCGGCTGGCGCAGAGCGACGTCGACCGAGGAACCCTGGAGCCTGAGCGCCTCGCTGAGATCCACGATACGTCTGAGGTTCGTGATCGACGCCCTCGACGACGCCGACCTCTTACCGAAGAAACGGGCCAAGCCCAAGGAGGACAAGACCGGCGATGGGGACGGCGGCGGCGAGGCGAAGCTCAAGACCGCAGAAAGGGACGCCGCCGGCGAGGAGGAGGACGCTTCCCTCATGCCGCTTGTGCCCGATGCCATCGCCGAGGACTGGCGCCATGTCAACGCCATCCTGTGCGTCGCGAGCCGCACCCCGCTCGACGAGACGGCAGCGCTGGCGCTGGCGCAACTCCTCACCAAATATGGGCTCGGCGCGAAGGTCATTACGGTCGCGGAGACGAGGAGGGGCGCGCTGACGGAAGAGCAAGCTCCGAGGCACGCGGCTCATCTCTCTTGTTTCGCTCGATGTTCGCGAACGAAGCGCGCACGCCCGCTTCCTGGCGCGGCGCTTGCGACGTTCGGCGCCCGAGGCTTCGCTCGTTGGGGGCTTCTTCACGCTCGATCCGCACGACGAGCGCGATCGCGATCTGGTCGAGACCATCAGCATGGATGAGGTCGCCTACTCGCTACGCGACATGCTCCGCATCTGCTTCAATACGGCGACATCTGTGACCCCGCCGACGGCCCAGGCTGCTCACCTTCGGCTCGTAACGCCGACGTGATAAGCGACGACGGGCGTTGTCACGTTAAGCGAAATTTGGCCGATTTTGATGCTCGTCTGAGTGGCTAAGGCTTTGAAAACACGAATGTCGAACATAAGCGAGTAACTGCGTTTCTGCAGTAAAACTGCTTAACGTGACAACGCCGCGCGCCCTGCGTGAGCGACCCGTTGCCAGAAGCAATCGTCGCGAAGCTTCAAGCCATCGATGACGCCGAGACGCAGCTGCGTGTGCGCGAGAGCGAGCCCATAGGGGGCAAGCAGTGAGCCCAATCGAGCGAAGTCGATCGCCAAGAAACTTGGGTAAGAACATGGATCGGTCGCGTCTCGCGGGCAGACAAAAAACGATGAGGCTCGTTCTTGCCACGCTGGTGGTCTTTGCAGTGTTGTGCTTCGCCTTCGCAGGCGTGACCATCTTGGAAACTGGCACGCCGACAGCGCGCCTCATTCAGCACCCGGTCCCGCCAGCGCCGGGCTAAACAGAATTATCCACAGCCTGGAGGGCGCAAGCGGAACGGCGAGGTCCTCGCCGCGTTCATTCAGTAGGAACCACCGGAGCCCCCCTCGGCTCATGCCCCCGCAAAGCGGTGGTCCAACACTGGCGCTCCCGGATCGTACCGCGTCTGGGGCGCTTTTTCTTTCACGTCGGCGCTCCTCCTAACCGGACGGCGGCGCGCTCTCAGCCACTGAGCACCGCCGGCTTTCTCGCGTGATCCAGGATACTCTGGCACCGCATCAGACGCAGCGGCCTGCCTACCGTGTAGGAACTGACATCTCTTCCTCCGCGTTTTCTCTGACGGAGAAGTTGAAATGGAGGAAGCCCGTGAGACATCTTTTGATAGCAAGCGTCGCTGCGTGTGCCATTAGCAGCCTAGCTGTTGCGCAAGACGTACCCAAGGCCGAGCCGGGGGCGGAGCAGCCTCCGACGGCTGCGATGGATAAGGCCACTCCGGATATGAAGGCGCCGGAAGGACAACAGCAGGCGGCTCCGACAAATCGAGTAGGCGAAGCAGTGCCGCCGATGAAATCGACCGATCCGAAGGCTGTCGAAACTGGCAGCAAGACCGCTGCCCTCGTACCTGACCAGCAATGGCTCGGCCGTTACGTCTACAGCAGCGACGGCAAAGACCTCGGCAAGATAGCTTCGGTGAAGCAGAATGGATCGTCGAGCGAACTCTTTTTCGACATGGGCGGCTTCCTCGGGATTGGTGCAACGCGAAAAAGCATCACATCAGATCGGATCCAGGACGTGCAGAACGACCGCATCGTGCTGAGTCTGAGCGAAGCTGAGGCGCAGAAGCTTCCCGCTGTCGAAGACAAGACACAGAAGTAGCCTGAACTTTGGTCTGCGATTTGGAGCAACGGCCCCCCGGGGCTCCTTTTTGTGGCCGCCAATTGGTGGCGTGGTGATGCCGACGGTGTGCAAAAGGTTGTTCCTCACGGTGGGCTGAGGGAGGGACTCCGTTTACTGCGAGACTGCCTTGAAACCTAAAGGATCAATGGCTCAATTCTTCTGAATAGACCCGCGCGGCGAGATCTTGAAAAAGGGCTTTGAGAAAGTCACTGCGCTATGAGCGTCGCGATTTCGCCGAAACATGACCGCATTACATGCACATCGTTGACGCGCTCGAAATGCCTAACGCGTACAATCTGCACATCTCCCGCGCGACGTGTGCGTGCATTCCCATGTTGAAGAGGTTTGTAGCGGCGGCTTGTCTCACATCAATCGCTGTCGGGCGCATCGCGCCTGTTCGTGAAGCGAGCATTGCCGAGCCCAGTTCCGATCGTCAGTACGCCCCAACGCTCGTACTCCTGCATGTTCGGCAGCTCGCTCAAGCCCTGGACGACGGCGTCGTTATGGATGATGACGTTGGTCTCATGGCCTTCGATGCGCGGGATTTCCTCGCGAATGCAGTTTGACAGATTGAAGCGGCTGCTCTCCCAATTTCCAGGCAGGTTCTGGGCACCCGTTTCGATAGATCCGTCCTCGCGGATGAGGCCGGGGCAGCCGATGCCGACGACAGGGGCCAGTTTGAACTCGCCCTTGGCCGCAAGCTCAATATGCGCCTTTAGCATTTCGATCAGGCGTTCAACCGCCCCATCGCGATTTGTCTTCTCGTCGCCGTGTCGCCAAAGGTCGGAAGCGTGTACACATGCTTTCGACAGGTCCTTCGCCTTCTTGAGTTTGGTCTCGACGATGCCGGCGCGGATGTTCGAGCCTCCGATGTCGACCGCGAGAAGACCATCAAAGCCTTCTAATAACCACGACGGCATCAAATGCGCCGCGCCAATGAGGCCCGCCTCGTCCGGGTGATTGTGGATGAGCTCGATCTCGATCGGGATCTCGTCGGCCTTCAGCAGAAGCTCGGTGCGGGCCGCCGCCAGCTCGCCGACCCGGCTCGCGCGAAAGCCGCCGCCGATGACGATGGCTTGCGTGTCGCGCCAGCTCGCGACCTTGACGAAGCGCTTGATGACCCACGTCAGGGCCTGCGCGAAATCCTCGACCGCGCTGTGGATGATGCCGCCCGCTTCCGGATCCCCATCGATGAGGAGCTTATCGAGCTTCTTCTTCTCGAGCTGCTCGGCCGGTTTTTCACCCAGCGGATCTGCGCCGAGCTTGCGCAATGGCTCGCGCCACTTGTCGAGTATGGCGTGGAACGCGCCGCGGCTCGCTTTGTCGCCTACGAAACCGTCTTCGTCGCGAAGCTCGAGGTTATAGCTGTCGATCTCGACACTCGGCAGCCGCTTGGCGCCGTGTGCAATGAGAACCGGACGCTCCGCTACCTTGTCGCCCATTCCTGCCACCCACGACGAAGTTTGCTGCGCCGGCCCTGCGATTACGGGAGAAAAATGTGAAATCGGCTTGTCTATAACTCTCTGAAGTCCCGGAATGTTCCAGTATAGCCCTGGCCTGAGGGCCGTGCAGTCTCGAGGATACAAAAACAAAGAAGTCATAAGGGCACGACCCCCGCAATAGCTGGAGGATGGCAACGCGATCTCCGCTGGACTACGCCCTCCGACCGCGGGTCGGAGGCAACCATCTGCGCCTTGCTCCCGTTAGCTTTGCAAGGAGCACTGCCGGTGCGGCGTATCACTTTTGCAATTTCTGCTATTTGTTTGGCGTTCGGCGGATGCGCCGTCACCACGGAGCGGCAAAGCATCGGTTATGGCGACTATGTTGCGCTTAGTTGCGATCAGCTTGCCCAAGAAGCGCTGCACCTTATGCGCGAAGCAACGAACCGCAGCGAACACATTCTGGCGAATGATCGAGCACGGCGAGAAATTGCCATGCTGCACCTCAAGTCTGTCAAACAGGCGCGGGCCGACAAACAGTGCTAGATGCAGACCCGAACTGAACTGCTTTGCTGCTCCATGGAGCGTCCATAAGTGTCGCCAAGAACAGGTCGAGGTCGTGCTTCCGACGCCGAGTTCATTCGTCGTGTGCTTATCTTCGTCGGTATCGTTGCGCTGGCGGCAGCTCTCTACAAGCTTTCTGATGTCCTGCTGCTCATCTTTGGGGCGATCCTTGTCGCCGTGGTGGTAAGGGCGCTCGCCCGTCCCATTCGGGCTGGGACATCGATGAGTGAGCGCCTAGCTCTGCTCGCCTCGGGGGTCGGTATCGCGGCTCTGCTGGGCGGGATCGGCTACCTTTTTGGCGCGCAAATCAGCGACCAACTCTCGTCGCTGACGGCGAGCCTGCCGCAGGCGGTGCAGCGCCTGTCGCAAACGGTGCCCGGCCAGTCCATATCCGCAATGGTCAAGGGCTCGTCCATCGGCGATCTGCTCATGAATGCGTTCTCGTGGGGAACGACCATATTCGGCGCGGTCGCCGCGCTGGTGGTCGTCATCGTGGCGGGCCTCTACATCGCAGTCAGTCCCGAGGTCTATCGTGACGGCTTGGTGATGCTGTTTCCCAAGTCGCGGCAGGTGGAGATAGCCGACACAATCGATGCTGCTGGGGAGGCGCTTCGACTCTGGCTCCGCGCTCAGCTTCTGGCAATGATCATTGTGGGCATCCTGATCGCTCTGGGTCTCGCGCTGGTCGGCGTGCCCTCAGCGCTGGCACTGGGCCTGGTCGCGGGCGTGGCAGAGTTCGTGCCGATTGTCGGGCCGGTGATCGGGGCAATTCCCGCCCTACTGCTTGCCTCGACCCAGGACTGGCACACGGTCGTTTGGACGCTTGCAGTATTCGTGGTGGTGCAGCAGATCGAAAGCAACCTGATAATGCCGCTCGTAGCCGGGCGCGCCGTGGCGGTGCCGCCAGCGGTCGGGCTCTTTGCGGTGGTCGCAATCGGAGTGCTGTTCGGACCGCTGGGGCTGGTGCTCGGCTACCCGCTCGCCATCGTGATCGATGTAGCCGTGCGCAAGCTCTACGTGCGCGAGGCGCTCGGCGAAGACGTGGTGGTCACCGGCGAACATCCCGACGATCGGACGGCGGCGCTACACACCAAGGGCTAGTTCGCGGTGGCGGAGCCACCATACCAGCTCACAGCCTGCCAGAAAGCGAGGCTGTACACGCATCTGCCCACCGCCTCTGAATCCGTTGCGCACCGATCGCTCTTATCCGCATCGCCGAAGTTCAGTCTTCCGACCGCACACTGCCGTTCCCGACGATGCCGAAGTCCTGAGATCGCATCGAAGGGTCGGCCACGCCCGTCGTTTTGATTTGAAGAGCGATTCGCAGTAGTTCGCGAATAGCAGAGGCTCGGCTCGGCATCCGCTGCTTGAACCGCCAGTCGTCGATTGCGGCCAACTCATCCTGATCAAGCATGATTTGCAGGCGCGTCTCTCGTGCTACTCCGTTCATGGCACGTACCCCATTTGCTGCACTTGCAGTAAGAATAGCCAACTGCTTTCTTACCGTCAACACCCCCACTTACTCATTGAACGCACCTGCCGCCTTCCGCGGTTCCAAGCGTCAACTAAGCCCCTGTAGTGGAATGCTTTCTCACAGCAACTGGCGGATTTCTGGAAGCGCACGAAGGGGTGTAGAGCAAGCTTGGGAATGGGGTCAACGCGAGGCTCCTCTAATGATCCACGAGATGGTTTTCGACCCAACCGAACTCAGAACTTTAGGCATCGTATTCGATGAGGCATGGGAATCTCTCCGTGCCCAGCACGACTCCACAGGGAGTCCCGCGAGCTACGTCTCCGGCTCGCGTCTCTGGTACTTCGGTTGGCGAGGGACCGTCAGCTGGGACAAGACCAGATCACAGCAACCGCTCTTCGGCTGTTGACGGACCACGACCCGGTGTTGGTCGCTACCGCCTGATCGCACGAGCGATCCTAAGCTGGGTGTCCTAAACGATGCCGCGATATTTCTTTCATCTTCACACGGAATTCCGGATCGAGCCGGACTTCGTCGGGGTGGAGTATTGCTCTCTCGAAGCGGCTGTGGCCGACGCTCGGCAGGCCCGGACTGAATTCATGAGAGACGAAGGCATCGAAGGTGGTCGGCAACAGAGGCGGTGCCGCTTTGAGATCACAGACGAGAGCACGAGGTACGTCGCTACGGTCCCCGCCGCTGACAACTAGTGAAGGACAATCGACAGGGAGGTCGGACTTGTCTGTCGTCTGAAGCTTCCGTTTAGGAGTGCGTGAGTTGGCTAGCCTTCAAGAAGACCCGGCAACACACGAGTATCCGCAATTTATAGCGGCCCTCGACGGACTAGCTACCAGCGGCGCGGACGACCGTGTGTGGCGCGATCTGGTCAATGCCCTGCCAGCTGCCATCTACATTACTGACGCAACTGGACGGATCATCTTTAGCAACGAAGCTGCCGTCACGCTTTGGGGTTGCCATCCCGAGCTTGGTAAGAGCAAGTTTTGCGGTTCATGGAAGCTCTATTGGCCTGATGGCACGCCCTTGCCGCATGACGAATGTCCGATGGCGTTGGCGCTGAAGGAGAAGCGTCCAATCAGAGGCATGGAAGCGATTGCGGAGCGGCCAGACGGGACTCGCGTTCACTTCATTCCCTATCCAACGCCCCTGTTCGACGTCTCCGGTAACCTGATTGGTGCCGTGAACATGCTAGTGGACATTACCGAGCGTAAGCGCGCCGAAGAAGTGGCACAGCGACTTGCCTCTATTGTCGAGTCTTCTGATGACGCCATCCTCAGCAAGGACACCAATGGGATCATCACCAGTTGGAACCAGGGGGCCGAACGACTGTTCGGTTATTCGGCCGATGAAATGATCGGCAAGTCGGTCACGATCCTCATTCCGGCTGAGCGTCAAGATGAGGAGCCCAAAATCCTCGAGCCGTATCCGACGTGGCGAGCGTATTGAGCACTACGAAACCGTTCGCCTGCGCAAGGACGGAAGTCTGATCGATGTCTCGCTGAGTGTGTCACCCATCAAAGATGCGGGCGGTAAGGTCATCGGGGCGTCAAAGATTGCTCGTGACATTAGCGAGCGCAAGCAGACGCAGGCTCGGCAAGAAATGTTGACCCGCGAACTGCACCACCGCACCAAGAACCTGTTTGCCGTGGTGCAGTCGGTTGTCTCCAGGAGCTTTACAGGCAAGCACTCCGTCAAGGACGCTGAGACGGCCGTGAAGAACCGCCTCCGTTCCCTTGCGCAGACGCACGCCTTGCTGGTTGAAAAAGACTGGCAAGGTGCCGACCTCGCCGCCGTCGTGCGTACAGAAATGAGCCCCTACCCGGACCGGGTAACGGTGGATGGACCCGCCCTGATGTTGAGTGCACAGGCAGCGCAGAACTTCGCGCTTGCCGTGCACGAGCTTGCGACCAACGCTGCCAAGTATGGGGCGCTATCGAACCAAGCCGGAGTGGGTTCACATTAGCTGGTCCGTGCTCCAACCGAATGGCGATAACCAATTCAGCTTCCGTTGGCAGGAGAAGAATGGACCCCCAGTCGAGCCACCGACAATCAAGGGGTTCGGTGCTGTCGTACTTGAGCAAGTGATGGCAGAATATTTCGAGGTTCCTCCAAAGATTGAGTTCGCCCCCAGCGGCGTTTTTTATGAGCTGAAGGGGTCGCTGGAAGCCGTTGCGATGAAGCTTCACTGACCGTGCTTGCCGGCACGAAAATCGGTCATCCTGCTCGCCACCAGGATGCCGATCGGTTTCACGCCTGGCAGCCGACACGTTCAATCGTTAGCTTGATGGTGCCCACCCTTGCGGTCTTCGCTAGTTCACAGGCGCTTCTTTTTGTTCGGTGCGGACTTTTCACTGGCCTCAGCCTCATCGGCTTCTATGTTGATTTCGCTCTCTGCGAGCTCAGTGAGCTTGGCGTCGGTGTCTTTCTCCTCTTGAAGGGTCTCGTCGAGGAGTGCTGCGGCGTCGTTCATGCCGAGCTTCTCGGCCCACGCCTTTAGCGTGCCGTAACGCGAGATTTCGTAGTGCTCTACGGCTTGTGCTGCAGCGAGCATACCCGCATCACGGACAGTGTCGTCTTCGGCTTCCTTAATGATCTCGTCGGCCTCAGCAGTGAGCCCCTCGATCGCATCGCACTTCTTCCCTCGCGCGGCCTTGCCCAGCATCTCGAAGATTTGCTCCAGGCGTTTGACCTGACCACGGGTCTGTTCGAGGTGCTCTTGGAAGGCTGCGCTCAAATGTTCAGAGGAAGCCTTTTTTGCCATTTTAGGCAAAGCTTTTAAGATGGCTTTTTCGGCGTAGTAAATGTCTTTGAGCGTCTCTGCGAAGAGTTCTTTGAGGTTTTTCACGGTTATTACTCCCTGGAGTGTGCAGACGCTCAACCGGCCACCACCGAATTTGTTCCGACTACCCAGTGAAAAACGTCGTCTCGAACGATCGCGATGGACATAATGGGGAACCTTCGCTTGCGTCCTAAAGTTACCAGAGCATCCGGACCACGCGAGGAGCGTAATGACCAAATTGGTACTGCTCGAAAGAGTACGCAGCGCTAAGATTGAAGAGAAACAAGAACGTCTGATCGACGGTCTCAAAGAGCTGCTTAAGCAGGCTCAGTCAGGGAGCCTCAAGGGGGTTTGATACGCTACCATAGGGAGCGATGACGCAACGCTCTCGTTTGGCGTACTTCACACGCCGGCGTGCGGGGTGCATGAGCTAGTCGGGCTTTCACAGATTTTGAACGACCGTTTGCTCCAGGTGTTTCGAGAAATCTAGCTTCTGAGACGCCGCCCGCTCGGACGGATCACCGCGTATCGATGAGTTCGTTGCGGTAGACGATAACGACGTCCTCCATGCCGCGATATTTCTTCAACGTCCGTTCAGACACAACGCTTGAGGTCGATAGCACAGGCCTCGATTTCGCATCTCTGGATGAAGCCGTCGCCGACGCCAAGCGAGCACGGATTGAGCTGTTGGCTGATGAGGCACTGGAGCCAAACGTGTTGAAGAGTGGACGAAGCTTCGAGATCACCGACTTGTCGGGTGAGCTACTAGCGACGGTCGGGTTCGCAGATCCGTGAGAATGAGGCAGCGCCAGCAGTGAAATCTTGGCTCAGGGAATCAATCGAAGTCATCTGCGAGTTTGAGGTAGGCAGCTTTTGCTGACGCGAGCTCTTTCTGTAAGTCGGGCAGTGCGCCAGCCCCTGCTGCCTTGACCCGCGCGTGGGCCTTAACCAAGTGCTCGAAGGCAGCGAGCCACTCTGAAAATAGAGGATGCTCTTCTACGATTAGCGCTGGATCGGCAATTGCAGCCGCGCTGATGTCTTTTCCGGGAGGCGCGAGTTCGCTGATTTGTTGGGCCATGATTGGAAACTGCGCAGGAGAGTTTTTGTTCCCACCAACCCAGTGGCCACCGACCCGTTGACTGAGGAGACTAGCGTGCCTGTCTCTACGTTGCTGGGGACGTATCCCGCGATATGCTACTTGTCGTCGTCGCTGCCGGTGAAGGCGCTAAAGCCGGCGTTGCTATCAATCGCGCCCTCCTCCGCGAAGACGGCTTTGCTGAAGCGGTGCGAGCGGCAAGTCGCCCCGGGTTACATCGGGTGGCGACCTGTAATGAGGGTTAGCGACGACCGCTTTCCCTTCTCAGGTATTCCGGTTGGCGGCCCAGATCGTGCAGCAGGATTTTCCGAGGCGGACCCCAAACGGACTATAACCGCAATAATTGCGGCAAAGCGCTGCTGGCGGGCCCCTCAACCTCGGACTCTCAACCCACTGACGTCCTTGTGCAGCATAGGCCTGCACAGACAGGCCTGCGCGCTTGTTTGGCCGTTAGCGCGCCAGGGCGCTCGGACGCGACGGCGGTTGCCCAAGGCATCTTGGATCTCCTCACTCTAGGGGACTCGCGAACCGGCCACCTACATTACAACGGCCGATGCGTGGAGAAGCTAATGACCTAACATGCCGGTGATGTTCAGTAGAACGATGACCACGATCGGGACGCCGAGCAGCCAAAGTACGACGCTTTTCATGATCGCATTCCTTTTTTCAATGTGCGATTAGCGCAAACTCCCATTTACGTAGGAACTATTGAGGGGGTCCGCAGGTTCCCTTTCTCGCTATCAGTAGGAATTTGGTTCATGCATGAAATCATCTATCTAGTCGGTCTGGTTGTGGTCGTGATGTTCATCCTGAGCGTTCTCGGCCTCCACTAAAGGAGATTGGTCATGGCCGAAGCCGCCGTCCAACCCGTTTCATTTAGGCAAGTTACGCAGCCAGTTATGTTGAATGGGGGCCAATGATTGCAGGCGCGGTTCTCGCTGCCGCTCTCTCATTCGTCCTCCTGACCTTCGGCACGGGCATCGGTCTTTCCCTTCTGTCACCTTATTCCTCTCACTCTTATGGGCGAGCCGCAGCTTCGATCGCCGCTCTATGGGGTTTGATCGTTCCGATCGGATCCCTTCTTGCTGGGGGCTACATTGCCGGGCGAATGAGGGCACCGCGGGAAGGCGCGGACGAAGCCGAGGCGGAATTCAGAGATGGACTCCATGGCGCGCTCGTGTGGGGCGTCGCCGTCCTATTTGGCGCCCTCTTAACGTTCTTCGCGGCGAGTGCGACGGCCCAAACTGGCTTGTCTATCGGCGCGGCGGGGGCGGCGGACAAGGGAGCCATATACGCGCCCGCCCTGGACACTCTGCTCTCCCCCGTCACTGTCGCAGATGCTACGCCGGCGCCGCCGACACCAATCGCAAAACCTCCCGCCAGCACTCCCGCATTATCGTCTGTTCCGCGAAGCACAGATGAGCACGATGCGGCAGCGCACGTGATCGCCTCAGCCGTCGCGGCGGGCCACCTAAGCGCTTCCGAGCGGAGCTACCTTGCTAATCTCGTCGCTCAGCGCACAGGGATGAGCGCGGCAGATGCTGAAAAGCGGGTAGATCAGGCGTTTGCAGAAGCGCGCCACGCCGCCGACAGGGTGCGGAGGGCTGCAGTCGTTACCGCTCTCGTGACCGCCACCGCTCTTCTGATAGGCCTTGCTGGCGCTTGGTATGGAGCGCAGCGGGGAGGCCATCACCGAGATCGCAACATTCCGGCTCGCTTTACGTGGGGTTGGAGTACTCTGGGATTGGAGGTCGCGGCGTGCAAGGTATGAACCGCCCCGACGCAGGCGGAGCGTCATCTTGATTGGGAGTTCCGTTTTACGAGCCATTGCCAATGCCGGGCATGGAGTTCCCCCTCTACGACCTCTGACACGCTCGCAGCTCCCCCATGCGATCAACACGCTATCATCGACGTCCAGTCAATTGGGCTAGCTCTTTCAGGTCTGGCTCATTCCGCGACCAGAAGTGTAAGTAAGCTACGGAATTTATTAGGTAATATTCTGCCGGCCTCGTAAGCTGATTTTTTTGCCAGAGGGGCTTGAGTTCTCTTTTCGTTCCACACTATATGCAAGTGCCTGAAGCGAGACCGCATGGGGTTAAGGCGCCAAGACGAGGCGCTTTCCCGCCCGGATGGGGATACGTGCGGAGGTAGCTTCAAAGTGAGGGCGAGACGCCCGATGGGCTCGAGACCACCGCGAGATGCGGTGGCCTTGGCATATCCATCCCGGAGTTCTCGTCATGATCGAATCTAGGGCGCGAACTCCTTTTCAAGTGGAGTTCTCTCCTTGATCGATCTCTCACGCGGCCTCCGGCCGCTTGACGACCTCAAGGTCGTCGTTCGTTCCCTCTCTGAGCTGAAGCCCAACCCGCGCAACGCGCGCACGCATTCGCGCCGGCAGATCCGCCAGATCGCCGACAGCATCGCGGCGTTCGGCTTCAACAACCCCGTCCTCATCGACGAAGACGACCGTCATCATCGCCGGCCACGGCCGCGTCGAGGCCGCAAAGCTGCTCGGCATGAGCGAGGTGCCGACCGTCTGCCTCGCGCACATGAGCGAGGCCGAGAAGCGCGCCTACGTGATCGCCGACAACCGGCTCGCCGAGAAGGCGGGCTGGGATGAAGAGATCCTGGCCGTCGAGTTCGAGACGCTGTTCGAGCTCGCGCCCGAGCTCGACCTCACCGTCACCGGCTTCGAGATCGCCGAGATCGACCTCATCATTGGCGACAAGGCGGTGGCGGGCGAGCCCGATGCGCTCGATGAGTTCTCGCCGCCGCAAGCCGAAGCTCCGGTGGTCACGCGGCCTGGAGACCTCTGGCAGCTCGGCGATCACCGCGTCCTGTGCGCCGATGCAACCCAGGAAGACTCTTATATCTGTCTGCTGCAGGGCCAGCAGGCGCAGATGGTGTTCGCGGACCCTCCTTATAACGTCCCCATCAGCGGGCACGTCTCGGGTCTCGGGCACGTGCAGCACGCCGAGTTCCCGATGGCCTCGGGGGAGATGTCGGACGCAGCGTTCACGGCCTTCCTCACGACCATCCTCGAGACGGATCGCAGACGCCACAGCAGCGATGGCGCCATCGCCTTCGTGTGCATGGACTGGCGTCATCTCCACGAGCTCTTGGCAGCGGGCCGCGCGGCGAAGCTCACGCTCAAGAACCTGTGCGTCTGGGTGAAGACCAACGCCGGGATGGGCACCTTCTATCGCTCGCAGCACGAGCTGATCGCGGTGTTCAAGGTCGGCGACGGGCCGCACATCAACAGCTTCGAGCTCGGCCAGCATGGCCGCCGACGCACCAACGTGTGGACCTATCCCGGCTTCAATGCCTTCGGCGCCGGACGCGACGCGGCGCTCGCCATGCACCCGACGGTGAAGCCCGTCGCGCTCATCGCCGATGCCATCAAGGATTGCTCCAAGCGCAACGGCCTCATCCTCGATCCCTTCCTCGGCAGCGGCACCACAATCCTCGCAGCCGAGGTCACGGGCCGGCGCGCAGCGGGGCTCGAGCTCGATCCGCGCTACGTCGATTGCGCGGTTCGCCGCTGGCAAAGAGCGACCGGCAATGCCGCAGTCCTTGCCGCCACCGGCGAGACCTTCGAGACCGTGGCCGCCGCCCGGGCCGAACGAGAGCAAGGAGGCGGCCCATGGCTGAAGACTATGAGGTGGGCTACGGCAAGCCGCCGCAGCACACGCGCTTCAAGAAAGGCCGCTCCGGCCATCCGGCAGGGCGGCCACGCGGATCGCCCAACGTTACCACCGAGCTGAAAGAGCTGCTGGCGGCCAGGACAACGATCAAGGTCAACGGCGCCGTTCAGAAGGTGCGAACGGCGAGGGCCATTTGTCTCGCTCTCATCCAGAAGGCGCTCGGCGGTGATGTCCGTGCCTTCTCCAAGATCGTGGACATCATCGGCCCCGCAATGGCCGACGAGCTCAAAGCTGCCGCGAGCCCCTCATCCGCCGACGTCGACATCTTACGACGTGCCTTGGATCGCGCTGGTGGGCAGACGCCTGCCTCGCCGCCTTCCTGCAACAGTCGAAAACCCCTCAAAGGAGAACCAGTCATGAGCATCGAGACATTTACACCTGCTGAGATAGAGGCGTTCGAGCGCGTGATGCGGAATGCCCTCAGGAACGATTTCTACGCCTTCGTCGAGAAGACGTTCCAGACCGTCTGCCCCGGCCAGCCGTTCCTGCCCAACTGGCACCTCGAGGCCATTTGCCATGCGCTCAAGCGTGTGGCCGCAGGCGAGATCAAGCGCCTCATCATCCTGATGCCGCCGCGCAGCCTCAAATCCATCTGCGCGTCGGTGGCGTTGCCCGCCTGGCTTCTGGGCAGCGATCCGACGCGGCGCATCATCTGCGTCAGCTATTCGGCCGACCTCGCCGCCAAGCACGCCCGCGATTGCCGCGCCGTGATGAAGGCGTCCTGGTATCAGGGCGTCTTCCCCTCGACCCGCCTCGATCCCGCCAAATCGGCAGAGACCGAGTTCATGACGACGCAGCGCGGCTTCCGGCTCGCCACCTCGACCGGCGGCACCCTCACCGGCCGCGGCGGCGACATCATCATTATCGACGACCCGATGAAGCCCGCCGACGCGCACTCCGATGCGCGTCGGCTCGACCTCCAGCAGTGGTACAGCAACACCTTGCTCAGCCGCCTCGACGACAAGAACAACGGCGCCATCGTGCTCGTCATGCAGCGCCTGCACATCGATGACCTCGCCGGCTACCTGATGGAGCAGGGGGGCTGGGAGGTGCTGTCGCTGCCGGCGATTGCCGAGAGGGAGGAGGAGGTGCCGATCGGGCCCGGCAAGGTTCATCACCGCTGGGTAGGGGATCTCCTGCATCCCGAACGCGAGCCGCTCGCAGGTGCTCGAGAAGCTCAAAGCCGAGATGGGCACTTATGACTTCTCCGCCCAATACCAGCAGGCCCCCGTGCCGGCGGGCGGCAACATGATCAAGTGGGAGTGGTTCGCGCTTCTTTTCCGATCAGCCGCTGCGACCCGATGGCGCCATCATCGTGCAGAGCTGGGATACGGCTTCGACGACGAGCGAGCTTGCGAGCTACTCGGTCGGCATCACGGCTCTGATCGACAAGACACGGCACCATCCAGGTGCTCGATCTCGTGCGCGGGCGCTGGGAGTTCCCGGAGTTGCAGCGCGAGATCGATCAAAGCGGCCCAGTGCCATCGGCCTAAATCGATCCTGATCGAGGACCATGCCTCGGGCACCGCCTTGCAGCAGACCCTCAAGCGGGACGGCTACACCGTGATCCCCATCAAGCCCAAGGGCGACAAGGTCATGCGCATGCGTGCCCACACCGCCACCTTGGAGAGCGGGAAGGTGCTGCTGCAAAAAGGTGCCCCCTGGCTCGATGAGTTTCGCTGCGAGGTGCTCGCCTTCCCGTATGGCAAGCATGACGACCAGGTCGATGCCTTGAGCCAGCTCATGACATGGGCCGAGGATCGGCGGATTCCGAAATGCAGCGTCCGGCATTTGGCGGTGGGCGACATGAGCGAATCCGCTTGCGCTTGAGCAAGTCCCGCGTCGAAGCCTATCGCCGGTCGGCTGACTTGCCGGCCGGCGATCCGCTGAAAGCGCGCCGTGCCTGCCACAAAGTATGAGGACTTCAAGTTTGCGGGCAGGATGAGCTCGTCATTATGGCGCGCGAGGAGGCGGTTTGCTCTCCAGGACCTTCTCCCCGAAGGCAAGTCGAGTTCCACACTCAAAGACAGAACGAGCAGGCAGCAGCGCAAACGGCCTACAGTTCTTCCCTGAATCGATGAAGTCCGCCCCAGTCGGTGGGCGCCTGCCGGGTCCGCGTGAGACTAGGGCGTGAACATCATAAACGCGTAGTCAACCGCCGATAAAATGCGTGCCTGAGGTCGCGGCCGTTAGTTGACGATGTCCGATATTGTGGGAGAAGCGAACTCAGCACGGACGTCGAGTTTTATAAGGTCCTGGTGTGGCGGCCACGCAGCCGCGCAATCTGGGCCCCCCGTGAAATAGAGCGCACCGGTAAGTTCGCGACCTAAGGCGCACATTCGACTGGACTTCTAGCGCACGGGAAGCATTGCTGGGGCTGTCGGCCGGCGCGTGCAAACGGTCGGCAAAATAAGGGCTCGCCTCGCGGTTCGCGGGGCTTTGGGCGGTGCGAGCGCCGGCATTGGGCCGGCGCCCAGGATGGAGACGCCGTCATGGCTCGCACCCCGAAGACAAAATCAAAAGCTGCCGCACCCGCAAAGTCCGCGTCACCCGCGCCACCGTCACGACCTGGCTCGAAAGCTGCGGCGGTCATCACGCTTCTAAAAGCCAAGCGCGGCGCAACAATCCCCGAAATGATGGAAGCCACGGGATGGCAGTCGCACTCGGTGCGCGGTTTTCTCGCCGGGAGTTTGCGCAAGCGGCACGGCCTTGATGTGATCTCGGAGAAGCGGGACGGCGAGGACCGCCGCTATCGTCTGAGGTGAGCCTTCCGTGACAGGCAAAAGGGAGCTAAGCCAGGCGCTTCGTGCGCTGGAAGCTGCGTCACGAGAAGAGCCCATCAGGCAGTGGCGAAGGTTCTACAAGTCGGCCCCCCCGCGTTATGCCAGCAGGGACTTCCTCGTTCGCGCGATCTCCTATGCCATGCAAGAGCAGGAGTTTGGTGGCCTTCGGGCACCGGCGCGACGCGAGTTGCTTGCGATAGCCAAGGGCGAGTCCGTGTCCGCGCAGGCCTCACGGATCAAGATCAAGCCTGGGGCTCGGCTGCTGCGTGAGTGGCATGGCACGACACACGAGGTGCTAGTGACGGACCAGGGGTTCGTCTGGGGCGGCGCAACGTATGTAGCCTTTCTGCGATTGCCTTCGCGATTACGGGTGCCAAGTGGAAGGGCCATCGGTTTTTCGGGCTGGTCAAAGGCGCAGGGGCGCCAATGGCTGAGCGCAAGCATTTCCGCTGCGCGATCTACACGCGCAAATCGTCCGAGGAGGGCCTTGAGCAGGATTTCAACTCCCTCGATGCGCAGCGCGAGGCCTGCGCGGCCTATATTGCGAGCCAGGCACGAAGGCTGGACTGTCTGCCGACGCATATGACGACGGCGGGTTCTCCGGCGGCACATGGAGCGGCCCGCGTCTGCAGCGCCTGCTCGCCGATATCGGGCAGGCGCGTCGATGTGGTCGTTGTCTACAAGGTCGACCGGCTGACCCGGTCGCTCGCCGACTTCGCCAAGATCGTCGAGGTTCTGCGATGCGCAAGGCGTCTCCTTCGTCTCCGTCACCCAGCAGTTCAACACCACGACCTCGATGGGCCGGCTGACGCTCAACGTGTTGTTGTCCTTCGCCCAGTTCGAGCGCGAGGTCACGGGCGAGCGCATCCGCGACAAGATCGCGGCCTCGCAAGAAGGGCATGTGGATGGGCGGCAGCGTGCCGCTCGGCTACGAGGTCAAGGATCGCGCGCTGGTCATCAACAAGACTGAGGCCAAGAAGGTGCGGCTGATATTCAGGCGCTACATTGAACTCGGCTCGGTCGACGCGCTCGCTGAGGAACTCAACAAGAAGAAGATCCTCTTTCGCACCGGCGCGTTACGCAGGATGGCAGAACCATCGGTGGCCGGCAGATCACGCAGGGCAATCTCTACCTCATCCTGCAAAATTGGGTCTACCTCGGCATGGTGGTCCA
>CAVUWX010000022.1:0-233894 GCA_963745205.1 uncultured Alphaproteobacteria bacterium | reverse complement strand
GCCGTTCGAGGGCACGAACTCGTCCGCGTTCACTTTCAAACCCGCGGGCGACGGCACCGAGGTCACCTGGACCATGAGCGGACATCAAAACTTCGTCGCCAAAGCAATGTGCCTCGTCCTCAACGGCAAGAAGATGATCGGAGATCAGCTCGACAATGGCCTCGCGCAGTTGAAGGCCGTGGCCGAGAGGCCGAAGACCTGAGGGCCGGCCGCGGGCCGGCGGGTCAGCCGAGATAAGCGTAATTTGACAGCAAGGATCGGGGTGTGCGGCGTCCCGAGCAGCCCTATGTTGCAACAATGCGAGCGCCGGGACACACCTCAATGCCACCCGTATACGTCAAGCCGGGCGCCAAACCACTTGGCAGCGCCGCTACGTCCCCCGGCGACGGCGTCCGCTGGGCCGCAGTCGTGGCACGCGACAAGGCGTTCGACGGCAAGTTCGTCACTGCGGTAACGACAACGGGCATCTATTGCCGTCCAACGTGCGCGGCTCGCCGCCCGCTGCGGAAGAACGTTCGCTTTTTTGCAACACCCGCCGAGGCGGAAGCTGCGGGCTACCGTCCCTGCAAGCGCTGCAAGCCGGCTGCGCCCTCCCTGCGCGAAGAGCACGCGGCGAAGGTTGCGGAAGCGTGCCGCATCATCGAGGCGGCCGAAGCGGCGCCGAAGCTCGACGCCCTCGCCACGGCCGTCGGCCTCAGCCCCTATCACTTTCACCGCGTCTTCAAGGCTGCACTCGGCGTAACGCCGAAGGCCTACGCGGTCGCACATCGACAAAAGCGCGTGCGCGACGCGCTGAAAGGAGAAAAATCCGTGACCGAAGCAATCTACGAGGCCGGCTTCAATTCGAGTGGCCGCTTTTATGCAGGGGCCGATCAGACGCTCGGCATGACACCGAGCGAGTTCCGTGCGGGCGGCGCTAATGCGGAGATCCGCTACGCTACCGCAGACTGCTCGCTCGGCACCGTCCTCGTCGCAGCAAGCGCCAAAGGCGTGTGCTCGATAATGCTCGGAGACGACCAGGACGACCTAACGCGCGAGCTTCGCGGCCGCTTTGCCAAAGCGCGGCTCCTTTCCGGCGATCGCAAATTCGCCGCGCTCGTTGCGAAGGTCGTCGCCTTCATCGAGGCGCCGCACGGCTCCCTCGAGCTACCCCTCGACGTGCGCGGAACGGCTTTCCAGCACCGCGTGTGGATGGCGTTGCGCGATATCCCCGCGGGCAAGACCGCGAGCTATGCCGAGATCGCCAAGCGTATCGGCGAGCCGAAGGCGGTGCGCGCGGTGGCCGGTGCGTGCGCTGCAAACAAACTCGCCGTCGCGATTCCCTGCCATCGCGTCGTCAAAAGCAACGGCGGCCTCTCCGGCTATCGCTGGGGAGTGGAGCGCAAGCGCGAGCTGCTCAGGCGCGAGACCAAGTGAGGACGAGGTGCGGCGGCTCAAAGCGCGCCGCCGCACCGCGCTGCATTCACTTCTTCCAGGCCGGCTGTGCGTCCAGTTGGTCCTCGGTCAGCTCGGTGACGATATCACCGTCCTTCAACTTCATCCGATCGAGGGTGATGATTGAGTCTTTCGCGCCGAAACCGAGGAAGCCGCCGTGCACGACGGCGATGCCTTTGATCTCGCCCTTCTTGTCCTGAAGGACCGCATCAACCTGGCCGATCTTGTTGCCCTTGGCGTCGTAAACATCCATCTCCGCGACTCTGTCGGCCGGAACGGCCCATGGCGCCACGAGCTTCTTCTGGTCGTCGACTGCAGTGAGCTCGGTGATGACGACTTCGGCGGGGACTTCCGCCTGCTGCTGGGGCGCTGGAGCCGGCACCGGCGTCTCTGCCTCTTTCTGTGGTTCTGGCGCAGGGGTGGCGGCGTCCTTCTGAGGCTCAGGCGCGGGAGTCATCGCTTCCGTCTGCGGAGCGGGCGCGGGAGCGGGCTCGGTGGCTGCCGGCGGGGGAGCGGGCAGTCCCGGATCGGACTTGGGCTGAGCGAGCGGCTCCTCGGCCATGGCTTGGCCGGCGAACAGCAACGCAAACGCAACGAGGCACAGTCTAGCTTTCATGGGACACCTCCTGTTTTTTGAAAGCGAAAGGGCCGAAACAAACGACGTGAAGCAAAGCGCTTATTGTGAACATGGGGCGGCACGCGAAATTCACGGTTGCGGGGTGGCGGGGCGCTCGGGCGCCTCGTAGGCGATGTAGCGGATGATCTTCCAGGTGCCGTCAGGCTCCTTGCGAAATACGTCCATGCCGGGCTCCACCGAGACAATCTGCTGGCCGTTCGCGAGCGTGACGGTGAGCTTCCAAACGAGACGTGCAACGGCGAAGTCGCCGGAGACGATGATCTCGCGCACGTCGAGGTCGTAGGAGTAGGTCTTGCTGGCGTCGGCGAGCGAGCGCTGCATGCGGTCGCAGATGTCACGGTAGTCGCGCTCGGGGTAGCCGCGAAAATCGTAGCGCAGATCCGACGCGAAGAGCGAGCAGGCCTTGTCGGGGTTGCGTCCGTTGAAGTCTTGCGTCCACCGCGCGAGCGCTGCGCGGACTGCGGCCTCGGCACTGCCCTCGGCGACCGCTTTCAACGGCGGCAGAATCGCCACGAGTGCCAGCAGAGCAAAGCTGAGCACATTGGCATACAAGACACTGACATTCAGCATGTCGCATTCCATCGTTGCCGCCTCACGTTTGCGGCTCGACCACCTGTTTGCGCGTGCGCCGCAAGATTTCGGCCACGGTCTGCTTGTAGCGGGCCTCGACCGCCGCTTTCTCGCCGTCGCTGTCGGTCCAGTTGAGAATGAGGCAGAAGGTGACGGGCGTCGCCGCGACGATCATCTGTCCAGCGACCGCCAAACAGTGGAAGCCGTTCCAGTCGATGCTGCCGCCCTTGAGGTAAGCGGCCGTATCCTGCGGAACGACGAGCGCTATTGCGTCGGCCATGCCCTGGATGCGCTTGAACTCGATGAGCGTCTCCTTCTTCTCGAAGAAGCCGCCGGCCAGCGCGCGCTTGTAATAGGAGACGAACTCCGCAGCCGGGCACACCATCGTCTCCTCGCCGTTGACGGGGGAGCGCGGGGTGCCGTTGCTCTTGCCGGCTTGCAGCTCCTGCAGGCCCTTCCAGCCCATGTCCTCGCCTGCGGGATAGCCGGCGAGGTAGGAGAAAAAGCGCCGCGTTGAGTCGGGGATGCGGGCCTGGCGTAGACCGGCCTCGGCGATGAAGGCGCGGACCTTGTCGGCGCCGACGCGCGCCAGTGCGACGTCGGTCGCCGTGTTGTCGCTGTGCGCGATCATCGCTTCGAGCACGTTGCGGGCTTCGGTGGAGCCGCTTAAGTGCTCAAACACGCCCCCGCCGACAGAGCGAACGTTGTCGTCGATGACGAGCTGCTGCGCCTCCGAGAGCCGCCCCGCCTCTACCTCTTTGAGATACGTCGCGAGCACGAAGGTCTTGAAGGCGCTGCCGCAGAACAGCGGCACGTCGGGGGCATGCGTGACACGCCACGGATCGGTCACCGCATCGACATCGAGCTGCCCGCTCTTGGTTCCGGGAAGCGCCAGGAAATCATCGAGCAGCCCAGGGACTCCGCCGCTGATCGCCGCCGCACCCGCGCGCGTCTGCGCAACCGCCGCCGAGCCCGCAGCAGCACTGGCGAGCACGAGGAACTGACGCCGCCGGATGTCGCGCTTCAGCAAGATCCCGCTCCGATCCGCCTGTCTCATGGGCCCTCCAGGATTGGCAGAGCAATAATGACCGGGCCGTTACCGTGGTTGCATGTGGCGCACTTAAAGCCGCGTTTCGCTGAGCGCCCGCTCCGCCTACAATCAGCGTTATGCTCAAATCCCAACTTCATAGCTTCGGCAGCTTGCATGCACATCCGCCGCTCGCCCTACCGGGCCAGCGCATCGGGTTGATGGGCGGCACCTTCAACCCGCCGCACGAGGGCCACGTGATCTGCGCAGAGACGGCGCTTAGGCGGCTTAAACTTGACCAGCTCTGGTGGATGGTGACGCCCGGAAACCCGCTGAAGACCAACTCCGGGCTCCCGAGCCTCGAGCGGCGCATGGCTGAAAGCCGCGCGCTCATCTCCGACCCCGCCATCAAGGTCACGGGCTTCGAGGCCGAGCTCGGCAGCCTCTACACCTATGCCACCGTCCGCTATCTGCGGCGGCGGTTTCCGCGCACGCGCTTCGTCTGGGTGATGGGGGCCGACAACCTCGCCACCTTCGCCTGCTGGCAGCACTGGCGCGACATAGCGCGGCTTGTGCCCATTGCCGTGGTCGACCGGCCGGGCTGGCACTTGAAGGCGCTCGCTTCGCCTGCCGCGCGGGCACTTTCCCGCCGGCGGTTGCCGGAATCGGCGGCAGCGCTTCTACCATTCAGCAAACCGGCCACCTGGGTGCTGCTCGGCACCCGGCTTTCGGAGGCCTCCTCGACCGCGCTGCGGGCCCAGACGATATCTTAATGGACTGAAATTACTGCGTTTTTTCTAAAGCCTCGTAGCCTCTGCATTCAGACTACAAGTCGAAGCCTATTGCTGCACCCCACCCGAACCGCTTATCTATTGCTTCGGCGGGAGCGTGCAGACCCGTTGATAAGCGCCGGGGTGCCCGGAGTGCTCGGTAGGCAGAACCGCACGCACGGCGTCAGCCCTCTTAGGGTGAATGAGGAAAGGACAACCAGCAAACGATGCGAACCGCAACTGAGGGTGCCCGCAGGGGCACGCCTCGCGCTGAGCTTTTGTCTAAAGGGCATAAGCCAGCTGTTCTGGTGAACGACATCGTCCATTGGCTCGACGAGGCCAAGGGCGAAGAGGTCGTGACGATCGACCTCAATGGAAAATCCTCAATCGGCGACTTCATGGTGATCGTGACCGGCCGCTCCGACCGGCACGTCGGAGCGATCGCCGAGCAGCTCCAGCGCAAGCTGAAGGACAAGGGCCTCGGCCGCGTACGCGTTGAAGGCCTTGAGGCCTGCGACTGGGTCCTGCTCGATACTGGCGACATCATCGTGCACGTCTTCCGGCCCGAGGTGCGCGAGTTCTACAACCTCGAGAAGATGTGGTCGGCCGAGCGTCCTGCCGAGCAGGTCGCGCACTGACGAGGCCTTGAGAGGCCACGGCGCCCTAGGCGGCGTCCCGCCGGCGAAGCGGGAGAAGCGCTCATGCGCCTCATCGTAGCGGCAGTTGGCCGCCTCAAAGACGCCGAGCGCGAGCTGTGCGAGCGCTACGTGGAGAGGTTCGACGCGGCGGGGCGCGCTCTGAAGCTTGGGCCTTTGCAGATCTCCGAGATTTCCGAAAGCCGCGCCACCACTGCAGAGCTGCGCAAGGCGGACGAGGCGCAGCGGCTGCTCAAGGCGGCGAGCGGCGCCGACGTGACGGTCACACTCGACGGCGCCGGGCTTTCACTGTCGAGCAAAACGTTTGCCCACTTGCTTGCCAAAGAGCGCGACGGCGGCGCGCGCGCACTGGCCTTTCTGATAGGCGGCCCGGACGGGCAGGGGGAGGAAGCCGTCGGCGCGGGCAAGCTGCGGCTTTCGCTCGGGGCGATGACGCTGCCGCACGGCCTGGCCCGCATCGTTCTGGCGGAGCAGCTCTACCGCGCCGCAACAATCCTTTCCGGCCACCCCTATCATCGAGCTTAAGCTCAGTGGACCACAAGGAAGCTGACGCGCTTGCCCGCGCCGTTCGCTAGAATGGCGCGAGTGATTCGTCGCTTGTGCGCAAGCGGATAGGGGAACGGACATGATCGGGAATTTTCTCATACTGGTGATCATCGGCGGGGCCATGGGCTACGCCATGCTTCATTACGGCAGCACCTGGCTGCGTCGGCAGTTCGCCACGACGAGCGGCGAGATCACCTATGGTCTCGTCGGCATCGCCGGCTCGTTCATGGGCTACGAGATCGGCCAGATCCTGGGGCTCGGGACGCCGATACTGCTCTACATACTGGCGATCCTCGGCGCCGGCCTCACCCTCTACCTATGGCGCGGCCGCTAGGCGCTCTTCGCCGAACCCCCGAACGGCCACCACGACCGGCTCTTAGCAGCCGCGGCTTCTGCTTCAGCCGTCGCCAAGCTGCCGTCGTCGGCGAGCACCATCAGAATCGGCGTAAGTCCCTCGATATCTTCAAGCGGGAAGATCTCGATGTCGCGGCGCGCTTTCTCGCTCCAGCCGGCAAAGGTCAGCGCCTTCTCCGCTTTCGAAAACAAGCCATGATTGCGGATCGGCTGCGCCTTCTCGAAGAGGGCGTCCTCTTCTGTCTTCTCGCTTGCTTCCTTGGGATGCTCCTTGAGCCAATCCTTGCGAATTTTCGAGAGGTCCGTCTGACTGGCCTGGCTCTCCTCGGCCTTGAGCTTGTCGAGCTCGCCTTTCTGCAGCTTCCACCAGCGCGGGCGCTGCGGCCAGCGCACCAAATTCAGGTCATCGAGCACGCCGGCCAATTGGTTCATAGCGAGCGCCCTCGCGCTTTCCTCCTCATTCTTCGGATCGCAACTGTAGAGGTTGGGAATAACGAGATACGACGCTCCCTTGTGATAGATGAAGTGCCGACGCACCCACTCCATGTTGGCGCCGGGCGCACGCTCGATAGCAGTGTTGATGGCCGCACGGATTTGGCGGATCACCTGCGATGATGGGCGGCGGCTCGGGGCCGGCGGTGGGTTGAGGATCGACAGCGCCAAGAGCCCCAAATCGATGCCGATGGTCGCCAGCAAAGCGATCATATCGCGGCCGGTAATCGGCTGGCCCGTGTGCGTAGTCGCGCCCGTCGTCTTGCCGCCCGACGACACGTAGCCGAATAGGCTCGACAAATACGTGCCGATGTTCTCCCACAGCCGCTTGATGGCGTTGGCGACGCCGGCCGGCCCTTCGTTGAACGCCGCTTCGCGCAAGTTCAGCGTCGCCGGCTGATCGGACTGATCGGCCGCCTGCGTCAAGCGCTGCGCCAGCGTCGGGTCGTGGCAGGTGAACCCGCTTTGACCCGGCGGCACCGACACCGCGGCCGCGATCGCGCGCATCTCGGCCGCCGTCGACTTGCCAAGCTCGTTTGAGCGGGCGGCGATGTCGCGGGCGCGCGTGCGGATGTTGCTCGCCATAGCGTCGAAGCTCTGCTGACGCTCGGCGACGGTTGCCCCTTGCAGTTGCGCGACGCTCTTCTGCAGGGATTCGATATCGGCCTGTACGGGCGCCAGCCAGGAGTTCTGCACGCTGTTACGCAAGGACGCGATCTGGTCGCGCACGCCGACGCGCGCGTTGTAGAGCGGCCCCCTCCCGGCTCCCGAGGACGTTCCGCAGCTGCCGCCGCTCGTCTCCTCGCGCGCCATCTGGCTTTCCGACCAGGTGACGACGGAATCGAGCTGCACCTTCACCGCATCGAGCCGCGCCGCGACGGCGCCCGCGGCATCGCCGGCGTCCTGCTGCAAGCCCGCAAGCCCCGTGCGCGTCGCCTCCTCGCCGGCGATCAGGCTCCACCAGAAGCCGTAGCCGAAGCCGATCGACCAGATGGCGAGAAACACGTAGAGCGGAAAGGTGACGAGCCGGTCGGTGAAGCGGCGCTGCTCGCCAAACGTCTCACGCAAGCAGAGCCACATCAAAAAGGTGAGTGCGAAGACGACGATGATGACTAGGAAGTCGTTGGAGAACGACATCCCGCCCGGCAGCTGTTGGGAGTTAGCGGCCGGCGAGCTCGACACGCCGATGATGAAGTCGCGCATTCCGTGCCAGGTAGCGAACCCCGAGATCAAAAGCAGCATCAGCGATGCCACGCCGATCAGCGTGTTGCGCCCGAGCAGGTAGTCGACCGCGCGGCCCCAGCTCGAGGGCGACGCCGTTTTCTTCTCGGCCATTGTCACGTCCCCCCATCCCAACCTTGTATAGGCCGTTATAGGGAATTCACGGCCTTGTCGCCCCGCCTGTCGCGAGGTCAATGGCGCAATTTCAGGCAGCGTAACGCGGCCGCCACGCTTTGCCAGGCCGTTGTGCCTGCCATGTCTGGGGCCTAGTCTCGGGGACACCCATCAAGGGAGGAATGGCGCAGAGAGATGGCGCAGGCGCCCTTTGACTTTGAGCTGCTTGTGCGAGGCGGGTTTCCGCTGCAGCGCTTCGAGCCGAACACGAAGATTTTCGTCCAGGGCGACGCGGGTAAGTGCATGTACGTGGTGCGCTCCGGCAAGGTTGGCATCCTGGCCAGCGGTGCCGTGCTCGAGAACGTCGGTCCCAACGGCACGTTCGGCGAGATGGCTCTGATCGACGGGGCCCCGCGCAGCGCTACGGCGGTCGCACGCGAGCCAACCGAGGTCGCCATCATCGACGAGAGAGCGTTTCTCTATCTCGTGCAGAAGAACCCGGCGTTCGCGCTCGACCTGCTGCGGCGGCTGACGTCGCGACTACGGCGCACGACGGAAAGTATCTAGCGCCGCCTACGCGCGAGCGACGAGGCGATCGAGCAGTGTCGTCGGAAGCGCGCGCTTCAGAAAGGCCGACAGATACGTGGGTGTCGTAACGAAGTAGCGCGCCCGCGGGCGCTGGCTTTCGACGGCATGCACGAGCTTTTCCGCGACCGCGTCCGGCTCAAGCTTGAACGCCGTCTTGCCGCCGGCCTCCATGGTCGCGAGCCGCATCAGATAGATGTCGCGGTGGGGCGAGGCATTGACGTCCACGGTCTTGTGGAAATTGGCGAGCGCCGTTTCGAGGAAGCGGCTGCGGATCGGCCCGGGCTCGATGATCGACACGTCGATACCCGTGCCGCGCAGCTCGAGCCGCAAGGCATCCGACAGCGCCTCGATGGCGTACTTCGAGGCGCAGTAGACGCCGCGATAGGGCGCCACTACGAGACCCAGTACGGAAGAGCACTGCACGATGCGGCCCGCACCGTTCGTCCGCATCGCCGGCAGGACCCGACGTATCAGCTCATGCGCGCCAACGACGTTGACCTCGAGCTGGCGGCGCAACACGTCGGCGGACAGATCCTCGATCGCGCCGACCTGACCCATGCCGGCGTTGTTGAATAGCGCGTAGAGCTTGCCGTCCGTTCGCCGCAGGGCGTCTTCCGCTGCCGCCGCGACCGAGTGAGGATCGGCGAGCTCGAGCGGCAGCGCCTCGAAACCCTCCTCGTTGGCAAGCCGCTTAAGATCGGCTTCGCTTCGGGCCGTCGCCAATACCCGCCAGCCGCGCGCTTTCAGTGCCCGCGCGGACGCGAGCCCGATGCCCGACGAACAGCCGGTGATGAGGATCGCGCGTGGGGCGCCGTGGCTCACGATCCGCGCTTTCTCATAAAGGCGAGGATGAAAGCGGCAACCTCCTGCGGCCGTTCCTCGACCGCAAAATGCCCCGCATCGATGAGGTGAAGCTCGGCCTTCGGGAGGTCGCGCAGATAGGCTTCGGCGCCCGGGGCTATGAACGCCGGGTCGTTCTTGCCCCAGACGATCAGGGCCGGGAACTGCCGTTGGCGCATCAGCGCTTGCCAGACCGGGTAGCGGTCGATGTTGTTCTGGTAATCCTGGTACAACTGCACCTGAATCTTCTTGTCTTTCTCGGTGCGCAGGAAGGCGAGATCGTGTGTCCAGCTGTCGGGGCTCATGATGTCGCGATGAGCCGGTGGGACATCACGGAGATACTGCTTGTTGACGATTCCGTCGGGTCCCATGCGCTCGAACAGGGAGGCGACCTCCTCGGGACTCTTGTCCGCGTGCGCCTTGCGGAAGAATTCGCGCCGCTCCGGCGTCAGCCCCTCCAGATAGGCGTTGGCATTCTGAACGATAATCGCGTCTATGGCGTTGGGATTGCGCTCCATCAGCCGGAACCCGACGGGCGAGCCGAAGTCCTGCATGTAGAGGGTGTACGTGCCGATCTTTAGTTCCTTGAGCAGACCTTCCGCGTGGTCGGCGAGTTTGTCGAACGTATAGGGATCGATGTCGGGATCGGGTCGATCGCTGAAACCGGAGCCAAGATAGTCGGGCGCGATCACGTGATAGTCACGCGAGAGCATCGGGATCAGCTCGCGGTAGGAGTGCGAGGAGGCGGGAAAGCCGTGCAGCAGAACGATTGTCGACTTCGCCGCGTCACCGGCCTCCCGGTAGAAGATCCTATGCCCCAACACCTCGGTGGTGCGGTAGTACGTCTTCGGGGGAAGGTTGAATTCATCGGCCATGGCGATCGCGTCCAATGCAAGCAGCGTGGCTAGGGCGACAATCAGCCTGCCAGACCAATTCATAATGCTCATCCCTGAGAGGCCTTCTTCCACTTCGGCGCACGCTCGCCCGCAAACGGCACGTAGGCGCTGCCGCGGTGGCCGAAGTCACATGCCTTCGGGTGCAAGATCTCGGCGAGGATCTCCGCGCTTTCGACGAGGCGCGGGCCGGGCCGGTTGAAAAAGGCGTTGCCGTCGGCGAGGAGTACGCGACCTTCGCGCACCGCGCGCAAGCCCTGCCAGATCGCGTTGCCCTCGAGCGCGCCCATCTCGCGCGTTGTCGTCGGAATGTCGTAGCCGCACGGCGCGACGAGAATCACGTCCGGGTCGGCAGCGGCGACCGACTCCCACGTGATCCAGGGCGACTGGGCCCCGCGCTCGCCGAAAAGGTTGAAGCCGCCCGCCGCCTCGATCAGCTCCGGCATCCAGTGGCCGCCCGACATCGGCGGGTCGATCCACTCGATGAAGGCGAGGCGTGGCTTGGGAAGCTCTGCGACCTTCGCCGTTGCCGCGGCGATGCGGGTCTGCATATGGGCGATGAGGGCTTCACCCTCCGCTGGGCATCGAAGCGCCGAGGCGACACGGCGAATGTCCGCATAGACGTCGGCCATCGTGTGCGGACGCAGAGACACGACTGTCGGAGCGTTGCCGACCCATGCGCACACCGCACGCTCCACGTCGGCGAGGGAGACGGCGCATACCTCGCACTGGTCCTGGGTCAGGATCACGTCGGGTGCCAGCGCCTGTAATGCTTCGGCGTCGACCTCATAAACGGCAAGCCCTTGCTCGACGAGCACGCGCACGGCCTGGTCGATGGCGCGGCTCGAGCATTCAACCTTGAACTTGGGCCGGGTAAGCCCCGGCAGGCTGAGCACGTTTGACGGCCAGTCGCACTCATGCGAGCGCGCAACCTGCGCCGACCCGCGCCCCAGAGCGTGCACGATCTCGGTTGCGCTGGCGATCAGCGAGACGACGCGAGGGGTGTTACCGTTGTTCGAGGCTTTATCCATGCGCAGCCGTGATGGCACCGCGGCACCAGGGAGGCAAGGGCAGGCTTGTAGAACCCGTGTATCGCTCTGATTACCGCGAAATTGACGCGCAGGGCGTCTCAAATTGAGGAAGGCGAAAGGATTCTCGCCAGCCCGTTTGCGGAATGCATCGAACGCGTTCGGTATCGCCAACCGTTTCTTACCTGTCCTTCCATGATGGGCGGGCGTCCGGCTTGAAGCGCGCGTATCGTTCTCACATCTCGCGCCGTTGGCGTCCTCCGAATAAACGGGCGGATGCGTTCAGGGTTGGGGCGCTCAAAAGAGGGCATCATGGTCCGCAGTTCAGTCGTTGCGCTTGTTGCAGCCGTCTCGATCGGCACGCTCTATTCGACCCCCGAGGCGTTCGCGCGCGGCGGCGGCCATTTCGGCGGCGGCGGCCGCGAGTTCAGGGGCGGGGGCGAGCGCGAGTTCCGGGGCGAGGAGCGCGCGCGCGAACGGCCGCGTGAGGAAGCACGCCCGCGCGAGGAGGAGCGCCACGACGCGGAGCACCGCGGCGGCGAGGAGCGGCGCGACGAAGGCCGGCGGGAGGATGCACGCCGCGAGGATGCACGCCGCGACGTCGCCGATCGCGACCATTTCAATCATCCCATCGACAATGGGCACTGGGACCACTGGGGCCAGAACGCGTTCTGGAACAATAACCGTTGGGGCGGCCATAACTGGAACTGCCCCAACTGCCGTTTCGGCTGGGCCGGCGGCGTGTTCTGGCCGTTCGCTTGGGGCGACATGTTCTCCTGGGCCTGGTGGCCAAACGCCGGCGTGCCCGCCTTCTGGGGCTACGGCGCCGGCTTCATCATGAGCAGCCTGTTCTGGCCCTACGGCACCTACGCCTGGCCGGACAATAGCTACGGCGCTTCCGCCTACTCGGGGAGCGGCGTATCCTACGCACGCGAGTCACACGAGGACATCTACAGCGGCGGGCCGGAGATCATCCACGCGGACGCGACCAACCCCTCCGAGATCGCCGACACCTGCAGCGGCTTTGCCCCCGGCGTCGGCTCCCTGCCGATGAGCAAGATCGAGGAGACCGTCAAGCCCGACAAGCAGCAGATGGCGTCGTTCGATGCGCTCTCGACAGCGTCGATGAAGGCCGAAGCCGTCCTCAAGGCGTCCTGCTCGAACGATCCGGCACTCACCCCTGTCGGACGGCTAGATGAACTCCAGAAGCGCCTGACGGGCATGACAGAAGCGCTCGACACCGTGAAGCGCCCGCTCATCGCCTTCACCGACAAGCTCTCGCCCGAGCAGAAGCAACGGCTCGACAGCATGGCGGAAGGCCAGAAGCCAGCCAGCGCCGATCTGTGCAGCGATCACGACGAGCAGTTCACCGACGTGCCCGCGCAGCAGATCGCGGCGGCGGTGAAGCCCGATCAGAAGCAGCAGGTGGCGCTCGACGCGCTGAAGACCGCTTCGACCAAGGCTTCGCAGCTCTTGAAGTCGGCGTGCCCATCGGGCACCCCGGAGAGCACGAGTGCACGCCTCGATGCCATGAGCAACCGGTTGTCCGCGACAAGTGAAGCGATGAACGACGTGCGCCCAGCGCTGGTCGCTTTCTACGATTCGCTTTCGGATGAGCAGAAGGCGCGCTTCAACACGATACCGGAGCAAGCCAGCAAATAGCCTCGCCCGCGCTTAACTGTGAGCCGCCGGGACGACGTTCCGGCGGCTCGCGTTTTTGTCAGTTCGCACCTTCGAGCAGGCGGCGGGCGATCACCTGCGCCTGGATCTCCGCCGCACCCTCGAAAATGTTCAAGATGCGCGAGTCGCACAAGACGCGGCTGATCGGATACTCGAGCGCGAAACCGTTGCCGCCGTGGATCTGCAGCGCGTTGTCCGCGTTGGCCCAGGCGACGCGCGCGCCCAACAGCTTGGCCATGCCGGCTTCCAGATCGCACCGGCGCCCCTGGTCCTTCTCGCGCGCAGCGAAATAGGTGAGCTGGCGCGCAATCATGGTCTCGACCGCCATCATCACGATTTTGTTCGAGACACGCGGGAAGGCGTAGATCGGCTTGCCGAACTGGTTGCGATCGAGCGCGTACTTGAGAGCGAGATCCATGGCGCACTGGGCGACGCCGACGGCGCGCGCCGCCGTCTGGATGCGCGCCGCCTCGAAGGTGTTCATGAGCTGTTTGAAGCCCTGGCCCTCGATGCCGCCCAAAAGCTGGCCCGTCGGCACCTCAAAGGCATCGAAGGAGATGTCGTACTCCTTCATACCGCGGTAACCGAGGACCTCGATCTCGCCGCCGGTCATGCCTTTTGCCGGGAACGGATCCTTGTCCGTGCCGCGCGGCTTTTCGGCCAGCAGCATGGAGAGGCCCTTGTAGCCCTTCTCGTCGGGATTGGTACGCACGAGCAACGTCATCAGATCGGCGCGGACGGGGTGCGTGATCCATGTCTTCTGCCCTGTCACCTTGTAGGTGTCACCCTCCTTCACCGCGCGCGTCTTGAGCGAGGCAAGGTCGGAGCCGGTGTTTGGCTCGGTGAAGACGGCGGTCGGCAACAGCTCGCCCGAGGCGATCTTGGGCAGGTATTTGCTCTTCTGTTCATCCGTGCCGTTGTTGAGAATGAGCTCGCCCGCGATCTCCGAGCGGGTGCCGAGCGAGCCGACGCCGATGTAGCCGCGCGACAGCTCCTCCGACACGATGCACATGCTCTCCTTGCCGAGCCCGAGGCCGCCGTACTCCTCTGGCAGCGTCAGGCCGAACACGCCGAGCTCCGCGACCTTGGCGATGATGTCGAGCGGAATGTACTCGTTCTTCAGGTGCCACTCGTGCGCGCGCGGCATCACCTCAGCTTCCGAGAACTTGCGCATCTGCTCTTGGATCGCTGCGTGCGTTTCGTCGAGGCCCGTGTCGCCGAAGGTGGTAGCGTCAGGTTGAGCCGCTATGAGCTCGGCGAGACGGGATTTCACATCCTGGCCCGAGCCCGCCGCGATGAGCCCGGCGACCTCGTCCTCAAAGCGGCGAACTTCGGTGCGCGAGACACCGAGCACATCCGCGCGGATGATCTCCACCTGGCTCATGGGGATGCCGCCCGCGATCTGCGCCAGGTACTCCGCGAACGCGACGACGAGGATCAGCCGCTCGAACTCGCCGAAGCGGCCCCCCTCCGACAGCCGCTTGCCCCAGGTGTGCATCTGGCGCAGGCCCTCCACCGTAGTGGCGAGCCAGGCAAGCCCGTGGCCGGCGTGCTGGGCCGCGTCGATGCCGCCCGCCTCGGCGACCTTCGCGCGCACACCCGCCTTGGCCGACTGCAGCACGCGATCGGCAGCCGCGATGGCATCGCCCGCGCTCTGCAGCAGGGCGTCCGGACCGGCTGCTAGGAGGCTCGGTTCAGACTTGAGCGCCGCAGTCGACATCTTGCTCACCTCGTGGATGGGTTTGACGGCGGACCATCGGCAGCACCGCCGCATGTTGCGATGCAGGATAATCGACCTTGCCGTCAAGACAATCGGCAGTTTCGCGCGACTTAATCGTCGTCACCGCCGACGAGCGCCTTGAGGAACCGGTGTGCCTGATGCGCCTTCTTGAGACGCGCGGGGAGCGGCGCAGAGATTTCGGCTGCGGCCGGCACCGCGGCCTGCGACGGCACAACCTCGACGATCTCGACGATCGCCTCCTCCACTTCGCTCAGGTACGCGGCGTGCTCATTGGGATCGATGTCGGACGCCTCTCTTATGCCGCCAAGGCGAGCCCTGAGCGAACCCGCGGGCGGCAGCTCGGACTCTTCCTCATCCGGCGCCGCAGTCATCTCCGCCCGTTCGATGATGGTCACGGAGGCTTCCGTGACGAGGTCCCCGCAAAAGTCCGGCTCCAGGCTTTCCATCGTCTCCAGCGCTGCCAGCATGCGCAGGCCATCCTCCTCCGCCTCACCGAAGGCGGAGCTGTGCGCCTCGCGCGGGGCCTCGGGCAACGGGGGCGGCTGCGTCACTACGGGGGCCCGCAACTTGGGCTTGCGCACCGGCTGATAGCCCCCGGCGCTCCGCGGTAGCGTCCTACGGCCCCGCATCGGGCTTTGATCGTTGACCGCCAAGGCGACCCCTAAGTCTTCAATTGGGCCCAAGCCCACTCTAGGAAAGGTCTAAAGGCTCGTCCACGGCGCGGCAATCCCGACGTAGACCTGCCGCGCAGCCGAGGCTAGCTTCCGGCCGCCCAGCGGTTCAAGGAGACACTAAGGATGAAGCGTTACCGCACCGTGCTCGAAGCCATCTACCGGCTTTACGCGCACAGCGGCTTCACCATGGCGGGGGCGGTGGCGTTCTCCTTCGTGGTTTCGCTGTTCCCGTTCTGCATCTTCCTCGGCGCGCTCGCCGGCATCTTCGGCGGACGCCCGCTCGCCGCCGAGGCTGTTGCCCAGATCTTCCAGGTACTCCCGCAGCGGGTCGCCGAAGGCATCGCGCCGCAAGTCGAACTCGATCATGAGCCGCACGCGCATCGACCTCTTGACCGCGAGCGCGGGGCTAGCGCTGTTCTTCGCCACCAACGCCATCGAGACCCTGCGGGCCGCGCTCAATGGCGCCTATCGCGTTACCGAGACGCGGCCCTACCTCGTGTCGCTATTCCGCAGCACGCTGTTCGTCTTCGTCAGCGCCGGCTCCATGCTCGTGCTTACGTGGGCAGTCGTCGTCGGCCCCGTGCTCGCGCATCGCTACGAGCCGCAGCTCGCGCAGACGCTCTTGCGCAGCACCTGGTTCGCGGCGAGCCTGCGCTACGCCGTGGCCGGCGCCGTAATGGCGTTCCAGCTCTTCGCCTTCCACCTCTGGCTCGCCGCGGGGAAGCGCGGGCTGAAGGACGTATGGCCTGGTGTGCTGCTCTCGATGTGCCTCTGGCTCGCACTCGCGAGTCTTTACTCCTACTACCTGAACTTCAGCGACTACACGCGCTTCTACGCCGGCCTGTCGCAGCTCATGGTAGCGCTGATCTTCTTCCAGATGAGCGCCGTCATCATGATCCTAGGCGCCGAGCTGAACAGAGGTATCCTCGAGCTGAAACGACTCGGGCCGGCGGGGATCGAGAGCTACGCTAACGGCGCGAATGGCGCGAGCGTGCCGGCAAAATAACGGCGCGTGACGGAGACCGCCGCGCGCCGTTCGAATTGCCTCGGATGAGTTGCTTACCTGCCCTTGCGCATCTGCGCGCTCGCCTCCAGCACGTCCTCCATAGTGCGCAGACCCGTCGTCGGGGCCGAAACCAGCACGGCCATGTTGCCTGGCTTGTGCTCGTTGCGGTACATGCGCATGTGCGCCTTGGGGATCTGCTCCCAGGGGAAGACCTCCGACATGCACGGGTCGATGCGGCGCTCGACCACGAGCTTGTTGGCCTGCGCGGCCTGCAGCAGGTTGGCGAAGTGCGAGCCCTGCACGCGCTTCTGGTGCATCCAAAGATAGCGTGCGTCCATGGTGAGGTTGTAGCCCGTGGTGCCGGCGCAGATGACGATCATGCCGCCGCGCTTCACGACGAACACCGACACTGGGAACGTCGACTGGCCAGGGTGCTCAAAAACGAAGTCGACGTTGTTGCCCTTGCCCGTAACCTCCCAGATGGCGGCGCCGAACTTGCGCGCACCCTTGAACCAGGCGTCGTACTCGGGCGTGCCGACCTTCGGCAGCTCGCCCCAGCAGTCGAAGTTCTTGCGGTTGATGACGCCCCGCGCGCCGAGCTGCATCACGAACGCGCGCTTGTCCTCCTCGGAGACGACGCCGATGGCGTTGGCGCCCGAGGTGGCGCAGAGCTGCACCGCCATGGAGCCGAGGCCGCCCGAGGCGCCCCAGACGAGCACGTTGTGGCCAGGGCGCAGAACGTGCGGGCGATGCCCGAACAGCATGCGATAGGCGGTCGCGAGCACGAGCGTGTAGCAGGCGCTTTCTTCCCAGGTGAGATGGCGGGGGCGCTCGAGGAGCTGGCGGTCCTGAACGCGGCAGAACTGCGCGAAGGAGCCGTCGGGGGTTTCGTAGCCCCAGATGCGCTGGCTCGGCGAGAACATCGGATCGCCGCCGTTGCACTCCTCGTCGTCGCCGTCGTCCTGGTTGCAGTGGATGACGACCTCGTCGCCGACCTTCCACCGCTTCACCTTGGAGCCGACCGCCCAGACGATGCCCGAGGCATCCGAGCCGGCGATGTGATACGGGTTCTTGTGGGCGTCGAGCGTCGATATCGGCTTACCGAGCGAGGCCCACACGCCGTTGTAGTTGACGCCCGCTGCCATCACGAGGACGAGCACGTCGTGGCTGTCGAGCGGCCAGGTCGGCAGCACCTCGACTTGCATCGCCTTATCGGGCTCGCCGTGCCGCTCCTTGCGGATGGCCCAGGCATACATGTTCTTCGGGACGTGTCCGAGCGGCGGAATCTCGCCGATCTCGTAGAGATCTTTCTTCTCGGCCACGACCGAGAGCGGACTTGCTTCGGTTCTCGTGGCGGCGCCTTGGCTCGACATTCTCCGGCTCCCGATGCTGGCCTCACCTCGAGGTGGGCCTTTATTTTGCATTGCGGTAGCATGACCGCATGGTTTTCCATGCCGTTTCAAGCACGATTTCGCGCTGCAATGAAGAGGCCGTGGTGCCGCTTCGGGACCAACTCAACCTATCTTTAATGCTGTTCATGGGATTTCCCCGCCCGCTAACCCATTTCACGAAGGCCTGTCGTAGGCTCCCGGACACTCCGGGAACGCCCACAAATGCTGCAATTTCTCAATCAGACCTTCGAGGTCGACACCTACACCATCATAGTGGTCGCGCTGCTGGCCGGCTGGTCGGGCATCCTGACCATGCAAGTCCTGTCGCGGGCGATGCTCGCCATGGTGTTCGTGCCTGGGTTCATTTTCGGCGCCCTCGTAGCCAACTACCTGTTCGAGCAGTACGCCATCTACCCGACACCCGACAAAGAGACCAACGTGGTCGTTGCCTGCACCTTGGGCATCATCGCCGCGCTGCTCGTCCTGCTCGTCGTGACCAAAATCTCGACCATCGCCGCAGGCATCCGCGTCGCCCGCCACCAGTTCAAGCGCGGATGAACGGACGCACTGTCGCGCCGCCAAAGATCATTTTGCATTGCGATCCCGGCCGGGTACTTTAGGGCGCAGGCCCGACCTGTCCGAAGGATGACGAATGCGCGAGCAAAAGAGCGGCCCAGCAGCTCCCCGCAGCACACCCGATAAGCCCTGGATCTTCCGCACTTACGCCGGCCATTCCACGGCGACGAAGTCCAATGAGCTCTATCGCAAGAACCTGGCGAAGGGGCAAACCGGCCTCTCGATCGCCTTCGATCTGCCCACCCAGACGGGCTACGACAGCGACCATGAACTCGCCAAGGGCGAGGTCGGCAAGGTCGGCGTGCCGGTCTCGCACATCGGCGACATGCGGGCGCTGCTGGCCGGCATCCCGCTCGATCAGATGAACACCTCGATGACGATCAACGCGACGGCCGCCTGGCTGTTGTCGCTCTACGTCGCGGTCGCCGATGAGCAGGGCGCCCCGCGCAACAAGCTCACGGGCACCATCCAGAACGACATCATCAAGGAATACCTCTCGCGCGGGACCTACGTGTTCCCACCCGAGCCGTCCTTGCGGCTCATCAAGGACACGATCGTGTTCTCGACGCGCGAGCTCGAGAAGTGGAACCCGACCAACGTCTGCTCCTACCACCTGCAGGAAGCGGGAGCGACGCCGGTGCAAGAACTCGCCTACGCCCTCGCCACGGCGCAAGCCGTGCTCGACCGCGTGAAGGCTTCCGGCGAGGTGAAGCCTGAGGACTTCGGCACCGTCGTCGGCCGCGTCTCCTTCTTCGTCAATGCGGGTCTCCGCTTCATCACCGAGATTTGCAAGATGCGCGCCTTCGTCGAACTGTGGGATGAGATCACGCGCGAGCGCTACGGCGTCACCGACGCCAAGCACCGCATGTTCCGCTACGGCGTACAGGTGAACTCGCTGGGGCTCACCGAGCCGCAGCCCGAGAACAACGTCTATCGCATCCTGATCGAGATGCTCGCCGTGACGCTGTCGAAAAAAGCGCGCGCCCGCGCCGTGCAGCTCCCGGCCTGGAACGAGGCCTTGGGCCTGCCGCGGCCGTGGGACCAGCAGTGGTCGCTGCGGATGCAGCAAATCCTCGCCTATGAGACGGACCTCCTCGAATACGGCGATATCTTCGACGGCTCGACCGAGATCGATGCAAGAGTTGGGCAGCTCAAGGCCGAGGCCAAGGCCGAGCTCGCCACGCTCGACGCCATGGGCGGCGCGGTCGAGGCCATCGACTACATGAAGCGGCGCCTAGTCGAGAGCAACACCGAGCGGCTGCGCCGCATCGAGCGCGGCGATCAGATCGTGGTCGGCGTCAACAAATGGACGGAGACCGAGCCGTCGCCCCTCACCGCCGGCGAAGGCGCGATCATGGTCGTCGATCCCGCCATCGAGGCCCAGCAGGTAGAGAAACTCAAGGCGTGGCGCGCCGAACGCGACGACAAGGCGGTAAAAAAGGCGCTTGCGGATCTGGAGCGCGCCGCCAAGGAAGGCCGCAACATCATGGAACCTTCGATCGCCTGCGCCAAGGTCGGCGTCACCACGGGCGAGTGGGGCGGCACGCTGCGCAAGGTCTTCGGCGAGTACCGCGCTCCGACCGGCGTATCGCAAGCCGCGGTCGCCGGCGCTGGCGCGGGGCTCGAGGACGTGCGCAAGCAGGTGGAGGCCACATCCGTCAAGCTCGGCCGGCGCATCAAGTTCCTCGTCGGCAAGCCGGGCCTCGACGGACATTCCAACGGCGCCGAGCAGATCGCCGTGCGCGCGCGCGATTGCGGCATGGAGGTCGTGTACGAGGGTATCCGGCTCACGCCCACGCAGATCGCCCGCGCCGCACTTGATGAAGGCGTGCACGTCGTTGGGCTGTCGATCCTCTCGGGCAGCCACGTACCGCTGGTGCGCGAGGTCGTGGAGCGCATGCGCAAGGAGGGGCTGGAGGATGTGCCTGTCGTCGTCGGCGGCATCATCCCGCCCGAGGACGCCAAGACCTTGAAGGCTATGGGTGTCGCCGCCGTCTATACGCCGAAGGACTTCCAGCTCAACGACATCATGGCCGATATCGTGAAGCTGGTGTCGGTCCGGGCCATGGCCGCCTGAGCGAACCGGCCCGGGGGAAAAGAGAAGCATGCGCGAGGAAACGAGGCGGAAGCTCGAGCAGGCGCTTTGGCGCCAGCGGGCCAAGAAGATCGGCATCGGCATCGGCGTTGTTGCCGCGATCGGGCTGTTCTTTCTCTACGAGGACTACGATGCGCACGTCGAGAACGTCCGCGTGCCGGGCACCGTCGTTTCGATCGGTCCGCTTAACACGACGAACACGCAGGCGATCGAGAACGGCCTCTCGGTCGACGTCGCGCTCGAGAACGGGCACCGCGTCAACGTCATGGTGCTTAAAAAGACGGACCCGCACATCGGCGATCATGTGCAGATCACCGAGCACCGGCACCGAACGGGGCGCATGACGTATTCCTGGAAGTAGCCGCGGCTATCGGTCCGGCGCCCGCGCCGATGGCGCTGCCGTCCCGCGTTGACGTGCTTCGAGCCGACAGTATGATGCGCGGCTTCTGTGCCAGCCCCAGTGGCGGAACCGGTAGACGCGCCAGACTCAAAATCTGGTGTTCGCAAGGACGTGCCCGTTCGAGTCGGGCCTGGGGCACCAATAAAATCAAAGTCTTAAGCGCATCACGTTGACTCGGTACCAGACCCACGCGATTGCCGAGCAACCATACAGCAACATCGATCACAGGGCTTTGATCAGCACGATCCATCTTAGGTGGGGTCGCGTTTCAAGCAGCATGAACACCCACGTTGTCCGAGGGTCACGAATGAGAATGCACACAGTTGGCGCTTGGCTGCTCGTAATCCTTTTGTCGCCGATTTCGTTCGCAGGCGGGAGGTAGAAGAAACGCGGCTCCCCGGCCTTTGGGATCCCTCCGATGAACTCCTAAATCCTTGAAGGTCGGTCAGCGCGGCAAACTTTCCGCCTCGCCATTGTAAGCCAGTCCCGCAATGCACAGGCCATGAGCGCACCTGTGGACGACGCGCCACGCATCGCCTGTCGATTTCGGGCGCAGCGCCTCTGTGGATATTCCCGGCCGCCGTCAAGCGGCGGGAGCGGCAGCATATTGAACACGGCCAGAACCACATTGATGATCAGCGCGTTTTGGAGGTTCTGGGCCACCCATGACCCGACGCCCTGTGGCAAATAGTAAGTGATATGGAATAGTAGGGCCGCGAGCGTGGCGAGCGCGATGTTCATGCCTGGTCCAGCGGCAGCCACAAGGACCATGTCGCGGCGTGGGTGATTGAGCGCCCGAAAATTGACGGGCACGGGCTTGGCGTATCCGAAGAGAAATGGCGCGCGAAGAAGCAAAAGGATCGCTGGCATCAGGATCGTCCCGAACGGGTCGATGTGCTTCAGGGGATTGAAGGTCACTCGGCCAAGGCGATAAGCAGTGTCGTCGCCCAACTGATACGCGACGAAGCCATGGGCGGCTTCATGCAGCGTGACGGCAAGGAGAACCGGCAGCACCCATGTCGATGCCGTATAGAGCATCATGACCAATTGCATATCGTCGCTCGCCGTTGGTTAGGAACACTCGATCCTGATCCACGCGACCTGCTGGTCCCTACCCTGCCGGGCCGATGTCGCCGTATTCGCTCGAAGCGAGTATCACGAAGCCGAAAACAAATGGCAGCAGGCGCTCTTAAAATTCCTTCACCTTCGGCACCCTTTGGAAAGCGATTTTGCTGGTCTGATCGTCGGCGGCAGCACCATAAGAGATCGCACCTTTGCCGAACTTTGCGTTCAGTTCGTCGATTGCCGTCACAAGCCTTGCGTCTCTCGGCTTATCGAATAGGTCAGGCTGATGAGCCTCCTTGAGAGCCAGGTTCGAGAGGGCAACGCCGACGCGTAGGGGCTTCAGGTCGGGCACTTCGGGCCATATTTCCTGCAAGACGCGCAGCAGCACGCCGGTATCCTGTGTTTCAGAGAAGCTGCGCGTGGCAGTCCAAGAGTCTCCATCTCGGCCGAACCACTTCACCTCCACCGCCAGGCGGCGGCAGAAAAAACCATCGTCCCTCAGGCGCTGAGCAGCCCGTACCAGTAGCTGTCTCACCACGGCGGCCGATTTTTGTTTGGTTCGGTCGTTGGGTGCCAGAACGTGCTGGTGACTGATGCTTGATCGCGCATGCTTCGGGCTTACGATGTCTTCGCCATGTAGAAGGGCGTGCATCTTCTCGCCTGCCACGCCACCCCAAATCAGCCGGAGGCGAGAGGCGTCGGTTTTCCAAAGGGTGGCGATGTCGGTTATGCCCGCCTTTTGCAGGCGCTCGGCCATGTTGGGGCCGATACCGGGGATATCTCGCAGCTTCAAGTGAAGTATCGCGCGGGGAAGCTCCTCGATGGGCAGGATCACGAGCCCATCGGGCTTCTGCATGTTGGAAGCCAGTTTGGCCAAAAGCTTGTTTGCTGAAATACCGATGGAGCTTGTCAGGCACGCACCGACTTGTGTCTGTATTTCGTGCTTGATGTCTCGCGCAAGCTTTCGGGCCACCACCGGCTGTTGCTGCACCTTATCGAGGCGGCAAGCGACTTCATCAATCGACATGACATCTTCAACCGGAATGTGCTTGTCGATGGCCCTCAAAATGCGGTGGTGATATTCGACGTAAAGCTTGTGGTTGGCTTGCACCAGCTTCAAATGCGGGCAAAGCCGCCGTGCTTCATGCACCAGCGTGCCGGTTTTTATGCCCAAAGCTTTTGCGGGGTAGCTGGCAGCAATGGCGCAGGTCGTTTCCGCCATAGTCTGCACGACGATCAGCGGCCGGTCCCTCAGCTCGGGATCTTCCTGCTGCTCGCACGACGCGAAGAAGCTGTTTAGATCAAGAACGAGCCAGCGCAGCAAAACCGATCTCCACGGCCTGACAAGCTTTGAAGATTAGCGAGATTCGGGGCTTGGGTACTAGAACTGGCGAGTAGGGAGTATTACCTGTTGGACACGGCTCGTCCTATTTCTTTTGGCGCTTCACGTAGTAGTCGAGGATGTTCCTCACTTGGTGATCGACGAACGCGATAGTGAGCGTGCCACCATCAATCGCCGTTACGCTTCCGTCTCCGAATTGGGGATGGGAGACCGGGTCGCCGATAGCAAATATCGATTGCTTCGCTTGCTCGGGTGCAAGGCTTGCCTCTGGAAGCCGTCTCTTCCTGAGCTTAGCTGAAGGGTCGGATGAGGCCCTCCCGGCACTAGCTTTAGGCTTCTTTGACCGAGGATGAGGCATTCTCAGCCGGTCTCCCTGGTGGGGCTAGAAGTATCCAGAACCAATATCATCCGTTGCAACCGGCTGCTCCCTAATCGCTTGCGAGGGTTACCCGCGCCACGTTCGGTGCGCGACTGACGAGAACGAGGAGAGATTGCTCGATGAATGAGGGTCGTTATGCCAACAAACCAAAACGGCGTTGGTCGCGCCCGTCACCGCCGAACCAAAGAAATAATCCTAGACCAGACGGGAGCCGTCGCCACGGGCAGATTTCCGCCAATGCGGAAAAAAGCTACCACAGTTACATGGCGCTTGCGCGTGAAGCCGCTTCCAGGGGCGATACCATTGCGGCCGAGAATTTCTATCAACACGCAGAGCATTTCCTGCGTCTGTTGAAGGAGCCTACCTCGTAAAGCGCATTGGCTAGGGGTTTTGGGGGGTCTTTGTACGCCAAATCACTCACTGATTACGCCGTCCCCGCTGGATATTCGCGAGGCACACCAGAGTTTTTCCCCGCTTCCACCTAGTTGTCCGCCTACATGGCAACGACGTGCCCGCCTTGCCGCCGACACGGCTGCTCGACATAGTTGATGGGTTGGGTCATCCGATTGCGGAAGAGGCTCGGCATGCGTCTCGCAAGGCCGGTGGCGGGGATGGTGGTGGCGTGGGGGCTCGTACTCGCTCCACCTGCTATGGCGCAGGACACCCACGGGCTCTATCAAGAGATTCTCGATCTCCACAATCGAGGCGATGACGCGCAAGCGATCCCGCTGGCCCAACGTCTGCTGACAATCGTCGAGAAGACGGCAGGCCCCGATGACCATAATCTCGCGCTTATGCTCAACATGCTGGGCGGGCTGTACCACGCCGAGGGTCGCTACGCCGAGGCCGAGCCGCTCCTCAAGCGCGCACTGGCTATCGACGAGAAGAGGGGCCCCGACCGCCAGATAGTCGGCGTCGAACTCAACAACCTGGCCAGGGTGTACCAAGACCAAGGCCGTTATGCCGAGGCCGAGCCGCTCCTCAAACGCGCGCTGGCTATTGACGAGAAAAAGCTGGGCCCCGACGACCCCCACGTCGCCACCAAACTCAACAATCTAGCGGGGCTGTACCAAGATCAAGGCCGCTATGCCGAGGCCGAATCGTTGAACAAGCGCGCGCTGGCTATCGACGAGAAGGCGCTAGGCCCCGACGACCCTGCGGTCGCGCTCGTGCTCATCAAGCTGGCCGACCAGTATCGTACTCAGGGCCGCTACGCCGAGGCCGAGCCGCTCTATAAGCGCAGCCTCGCGATTTGGGAAAAGGCCGACCACCACCCCTTTGTCGCTTGGGCGCTCAACGGCCTAGCACGATTGTACTTCAACCAAAGCGACTGGACCCGGGCGGCGCTCTTCTGGGAACGCAGCACTGGTGTGATTATCCCCCGGGCCGAGCGCAGCACTGAAACAATCGGCACGGCCCCGACGGGGAAAGGAGAAAGTGAAGCGGAACAAAATAGCGACCAATTCTGGGGGCTGGTCAAAGCGGCCCATCGCCTCGCGGCAGCAGAGCACGCTCGTGAGCCCGGCTTGGCTGCCGAAATGTTCGAGACCGCGCAATGGGCACGAAGCTCAGAGGCCGCCGCGTCGCTGGCCCAAATGGCCGCACGTAGCGCCGCTGGCAAACCGGCACTCGCAGCCATTGTTCGCGAGCGGCAGGACCTTGTGGCCGAGTGGCAGAAACGGGAAGCAGCGCGCAGCGCTTCTGTATCGCAACCCCCTGAGGAGGGCAGCAAACAGGCCGAGGCCGCTAACGGTATCCCGCGTGCGGTCGCTCAAGCCGAGAGGCATCCGCTCGCGTGTCTTGGTCTGCCGGATCGCGAATGCCTTGACAATAGTGCCCGCGTGATCGCGCAGCCCATTCACGCGCAGCCGGACGAGGTCGCTCGCCCGCAGCATCGTGTCGATGCCGACGGGGCTCGGCTTGAGGCTATCGATACTCGGATCACTGAGATCGATAAGCAGCTTGCCAAGGACTTCCGGGATTACGCCGCGCTCGCGAGCCCAAAGCCTCTCTCCATCGCCGACGTTCAATCCCAGCTTCGCGACAACGAAGCGTTGGTTCTATTCCTCGATACGCCTCAACTTGAGCCGACGCCCGAGGAGACCTTTATTTGGGTCGTCACCAAGACCGACAGCCGCTGGGTGAAGAGCGAATTTGGCACCAAGGCGCTCGAGGAGCGCGTCACCGCACTTCGGTGTGGGCTCGACAGCAGCAACTGGACGGATGCGAGCGCGTGGTCTGATGCGACGGAAGAGGCCAAGCGGGGCAAGGAAGTGCAAATCGCCAGACGCGAGCGCTGTAAGAGCCTAACTGGCCGTGAGGTAACCGACAGCGAGCCCCTACCCTTCGATATCGCCAAGGCAAATGAGTTGTATCAGGCGTTGTTTGGCCAGGTTGAAGACCTGCTCAAGAACCCAGACGGCACCTTCAGGCAGTTGCTCGTTGTCCCTTCAGGCCCGCTTACACAGCTACCCTTCCAGGTGTTGGTGACCGGGAAACCAGAGGACGCAAAAAAAGCCGCCTACGCGAACGCAGCATGGCTCATCCGCCGCCACGCCATCACGGTGCTGCCATCCGTCGCGAGCCTCGAAGCCTTGCGCCAACACGCCAGGACGAGCCGCGCAACGAAACCGCTGATTGGCTTTGGCAACCCGCTACTCGACGGAAATCCAGAGAAGCCTTGGCAAGTGGACGCCGCCCACAGAGCGCGTGAGAAGGAGCATTGCCCAAAGGCTATGCAGCAGGTGGCGAGTGTCCTCGGGCCGGGCGGGGGCGTGGCACCACTCGACCAACAAAAAGGCGTCTCCGACCTTGCACTTATACGCTTCCAAGCGCCGCTGCCTGAGACGGCGGACGAGCTATGCGCCGTCGCCGGTGATCTCGGCGTGCGCAGCGACGAGATCAGGCTCGGCAGCCGAGCCACGGAACGCGAAGTCAAAGCACTGAGCAGCAGTGGCCGCCTTGCTACCTATCGCATCGTGCAATTCTCGACCCATGGCGCGCTCGCCGGCCAGATGCGAGGCAATGCCGAGCCGGGGCTGATCCTCACACCACCCGAGACAGCGACGCCAGAGGACGACGGGTACCTTTCGGCCAGCGAGATCGCCGGGCTCAAGCTCGATGCTGATTGGGTTATCCTTTCGGCATGTAACACGGCGGCGGGCGGCGCTGAAGGAGCCGAAGCCCTCTCCGGCCTCGCCCGTGCCTTCTTTTATGCCGGAGCGCGTGCGCTGCTCGTCTCCCATTGGTCTGTCTACTCGGATGCGACGGTTAAGCTCATCACCAAGGCAGTGAGCACGATGGCCACGGATAGCTCTGTTGGCCGCTCTGAGGCGCTGCGTAGGTCAATGGTGGCAATGATCGAAAAGGGCCAGCCTCAGGAGGCCCACCCCGCCTATTGGGCCCCTTTCGTCGTGGTCGGCGAAGGTGGCGCGCCGTCCAAAGTCGCAGCCGAAACTATCTTGCGGCCACACTCCGATGACACTTCTGCTGTCGTGCCAGTTATTTCCACGCCCGCGACACCGCCAATTGCCGTTGCACCGGCGCAACCTGCACCTGCACGAAAGAAAATGAAGCACAAACCGGGCTCGAGCGACGACTGGATCACCAACATCTTCGGACAGTAGGTTTGAGCAAGGAGCCAAAGCTCGTAGTCGAAGCAGCCAACGAGGCGACGGTGCGCGATCCCCGGCCCACAAATGGCTGGGGATCGCGGCGTGGGCCGTCAGGTCGTCAGTGTTTGGGCCTGAAAGTAGTGGTTGCGAAGCGTTCCATCATAGCGGCCGCTTCTCATGCAGCAGCGCTTGAAACCGCTGCCCTGAACCGCACGGACACAGGTCGTTGCGACCTAACTTTTCGTGAAGCTCAACATCGCCATGCACGAACCTATCTCCGCGCTTCACGTTCGTCTCCGATGCAAAAGATTTGCGTCGCTTGCTCGAAACTTCAAAAGCTCCCCATGTCATCGAAGCTGCGCGTCTTCTTCCTAGACATGACACGTCTCCCTTCCGCTCGTTGCGAAAGAGCGGTGTACCTATCCCAACAGCAAGACCGTTGCAATCGCCCAGGCTTCCAATCGCGCAGCTTGTGCGACGGACAGTTTTTGCGATTGGGGCGATTGGGATTGCATAATTCTGTCGCTGGCGCTCCTTACAGGCGGATGCCCCGCGACCGGCCGGAGATGCCACGGTGACCTAGGTCCCATCGGCATCATCTCCGAACCGACCACCACTGCACCCGCGCGCCGTCGGGATACTGTTATTATGTCATCTGTCCTTGAAGATCGCCCCACGGCGCGGCCCATGTCTCGCATCCGACACGAAGCTTCTTGATAAGCTTAGCAAGCGCCACGTGACTGACTTCGTAGCCGCGAGCGACAAACTCGCCCCGAGCGAGACGGCTCGAATATCCTCGTGTCAGCAGTTCACTTGCAAGGGAATGTACTTCGGGATCAGGCTCGATGTAGTTCACAAGTGTGTCCTGTCGCGTGCGTTCGCCCTTTGGACTCCCCACCTTACGATATCCAAACGGCGGTTAGCCGCCCTCGAAGCGGCGCTTGGCTGCGAAGAAATGCCTTGGCTTTCCCGGATGCGCTGCTGGCAGCGCTTGCGCTCGAATTGCGCGACGCCAGCGAAGATCGTTAGCCGGAACTCTGCCTCGGGCGTGCCTGCTATCCATCCCCCAAGATCGTGTAGGTAGAGCCGCACGCCCGCCTTATTCAACTCGGCCGCGACATTGAGGCAATCGGCGGCATTGCGAAACATGCGCATCTAGCTTCAGTCCGATAACGACAGTCACCCTCTCTCTGAGGCGCGCCAGCATCCTGCCGCCGTGCTCGCGATCAGCTAGGGGCTTGGCGCCCGATGTCGCCTTATCGACGATAAAACCCGTCAGTAACAACCTTTCGGCCTGGCAGATACCTTTTATGGCGGCCCGCTGCGTTTCCAAGCTTACGCCTTCACTTTGTCCCTCGGTGCTGAAACGGCAATATCCCCAAACGCGCCCGCCGACGCTTTTTGCCTTCGTCATTGGAATAATTTTCTCCATTTCAGGTTATGCATTATGCCAGAAGCTGTTAAGGCGCTAAAGCGCCCTATTCAGTCACGGTTAAACCAGGGTTAAGAACAAACTGGTTGCGCCGCCGAATTGGGCCATAAACTGCCATTCGCGCTATATCATTTGCCTATTGAACAAACAGCGAACGTCACCATATTATGGTTAAAGATATTCTCTATCGAAGGAGTAACTGACGTGAGTGACGTGTCGAGAGTTTTCTCACCTTATTGCGCTCAAATGCTGGAAGATGGCACCTATATTCTGCTTGGGCGAGAGCATAAACCGCTCGGCTGTATAGTAAACGGTTGGGCCAATTGGGAGGAATACCAAATCGGTTACGAAATTGAGGGATTAACTTCCAAAATGGCCGCCGAAATGTCTTGGAACGGCGATTTAAATGTCGAATGCATATACTTTTACAATGATCGCACCGCGCCTTGGCGGGGTAAAAGGGAATCTGAGGCATACGACAAACGGGTCGCAAAGTTTTTGGGGCTTGCTCGCCTTGTGGTGCGCTTTCAGCGTGGCGCGACAAGCTTGGTAGACTGACACGCTTGCCGCTGGCTCACCCGGACTCGATCGCCGGGGAGCGGACCGTGTCTATGGAGCGGGCAAGCATGGATTTTGAAATTGATCGTGCTGAACTAGATAGCGCGCTGCTCACCCTCGGCATCGATCCTGAATGGTACCTGACCTGTCGCCGATTGAGCCTGCCCCTCTTGCGCCAACCTTTCAGCCTCTTTCCGATTCGGAGTGGGCGTGCGTAGAGCGCCACATCGCTGACGCCATTCGTCTCATGCGACCACGAGAGCGGCGCGCTCCTTCATCGAGCGTCTGCTCATCTGTGAGCATTCCGGGCTCAGCACGCGTATCTTCCGACGAGCAGGAAGCTACCCGTCAAAGAGCACTGCGGTGGAGTTTGGACGGGAGGCTGGAAAAGCTCTGCACCGATCTACGCGAAAATGGACAGTTGAGCGAGGACCGTTTGACCGCCTTCGATGCGCTGGCGGAAAAGGCGAAAGCTACCCGTGAACGTATTCTCGGCGCACGCGCAGTACGTCTAACTTCGCGGCTGGACAAACCAACTGAGCGCTGACGCGAGGGCGCACTTTTGGGGCGTTTCTGGTTTCACCGTCTATAGCTGTAAGCGCGAAACCAAATAGAGCGCTCCGCCCGCCGCAGCCGCCGCGAGCACCGCTATTAGAACGTTGGTGAAGGCTTCGCTTCGTCGGCGGGCACGTTCGATCTTTGCGAGCAACGCGTCCTGCTCACTCTCGCTCATCGCCTGCCATGCGTCGAACGCGGGAAACCGCCGGTTAAATTGGCCCATCGTCATCGCTCGCGCGCCGAATCAACCGCAGTGTAACGCATCGGAATGCCGACACATTGCATCGACGACCGAGGATGATACTGGCTCGCTTTTTCTGAGAAGCGCCTGGATGGCACACGCGTCTGATGGTGCGAGCAGGTTCGATTTCTGCATGGCACCCGTGCATCTCATCGAATTATCTAGGTGCACCTGACTTTCGCCATGAACCATCCCTAGCCGGGCGGCCAGTTGCACGGGCTGGCGTCTAGTCTTGCCACCGCGTCAGGTCGCGCAGCGAAATCTTGAGAGCCCGGCCTCGTGCCGGGCTCTCCTTTTAGGTTGGCGTCAATGGCAAGTTCAACGTACGCGACTTGTACGGCCGCGTTGACTGCCACGCGCGCACGTAGAGCCTAGCCCGTGGTTCTGCGCTGGTCTGAAGCTTCGGGCGAGGATCGAACCAATGCCATGCCCGCCACCAGCAAACTGACCGTCGTGATGCCACCGACGAGATAATCGCTGAAGGCGTCTTGAGGAAAATTGGGAACGGCTTTAAGCAGCTCAGGCGACAGTTGTATGCAGATGAACGTAAACATAACGAACAGCGTTACACCCACGCCCGATAACAGCGCTGCTCCAACCGGAACTTCCCACGCTCTAAAATGATTTGTTGCCATTGCCGCCAATATCGGGAGCAACCCTAAGACCCCAAATAAGGCCATTACACCTAGTTTATGTGTAGTCGTTATTGGCGCAAGCGAGATGAAGGACAGGAGATTGACCACATAGATGAAGAACCCGCCAACCGCGTATAACGCGATTCTGAATACTTTCAGCATGGCCTATTCTCCACTCATCCGCAAAATAAGCATTTGCCGCCGGCCGGAAAAGAAAAACGCAATGACTGCAAACACTACAATGGCAGGGAGCAGCATTATTTTGATCGGCGAGGTTGTCAGTCCAATTATAATGCCAAAGATGGCCCAACCCATATAAAGCAGTCTTGCCCAATTCTGCCGATACAGCATCATTATGCCACTTCCCGATGTGACCAAAGCTCCCGACCACATCAGTGCATACTGAACAGAAATAGGAAACGGACTCTTGCTCATTAATTCGACCACATGGGGATCATGCATATTTCCCGTGAAGAGAGGAAGGATAGCAAGTGGGCCTAACACGATCAGTATCCAGCAAACCACTGTGAGAGATTTTGGCCTCGACTGCATTGGGCGACCCTCCGAATTTAAAACTGGGCAAGGTTGTGGGGCCAAATCAGCACATCTGTATGCTGGCCGCTGTTCCGTTGGAGACACGCCCCTGCAAACGCCCGGCGTTAGCTGCTAATCGCTTTTCATGCGAAGCAGATTTCCGTTGGAGGCGCGGCGCGCTCTCGAATTCACTCGGGCAGCGCTAAATCCCCAAGGTCGCCAAACACAAGAAGATCGCTCGCCTCGTGGTCGCCGCGCTTGGCGGCGCATTCCAACAATTCCATCACAGGACGGTTCTTGTTCGTCTCAGCGCAAGGTTGTCGCTCGATGATCGATTGAACGCGCCTGAAAATCCGTTCGGGCCGCTCAGCATCCACGACGATTTTGAGTTCGTCTAACGTTATTGTCGATAGTAGTTCGTACCCTTCACTAGTCTTGCCCGCCCCCATAAGCGCCGAACCGCGCAGCCACTTCGCCCGGCTCGTGAGTTCAATTGAATGTCTGGCCATGGGGCCTATTCCTGGCGTCTACCCCAACCAGCTTTGCCGGTACGGTGGCCGATTGATGGCGCTCTGGCCCGTCGAACTAGCTCCTGGCCCGTCAGGTGGGCGATAAGGGTTATAATTTGGATTTAGCCGGAGTGCCTTCCCACCCCTAACGCGCCAACGACGACGACTACAGCCGCTGCCGCAACAAGCAAGTACCCCCATCTACTGCCACTTAATGCCGACAAGCCGCCGACGACCATTGCCACGCCGCCCGCTGCACTGATCACGCGACCCCATCTGCTCATGGCAGCACTCCATCGTCCGATTGCAATCAGAGCGGTATTCGACGAACACGGCTTCGCGGTGTTACCTCACGTTTCGGCGCGCGCACAGCGCCTAGCGCTCTATTGAGCGCCGCTCTTGCCGGTGATCCAAGCTAGATGGTCACTCAAGTGGCCATCTTGACCACGACCACACTAGCGGTCCTGGTCCCCGCGAACGCCCCGCGAGCCGCAACCCCTCAACGGAATCGCCGAAACGCACAGTCGCGGAGCATTAAGCCGGTTATTTGTAGCTCGTTAGCTCGCGCGCGCATGAGAACGCGGGGTTACGGGCGGAGCTCGCGAGACAGTGAGACACTGAGACACTTAATTTCCAACAGTTCGCCTATGTGCCCAATCGCACCATAAGCAGGGTGATTAGTGCGATTTATGAGCTTTGGGGAAAGCTTGGATTGTTAACTGTCTCAGTGTCTCAGCAAGCGCAACGGATTGAAGTTATAGGTAAAACTCCTGAGACAGTTTGCTGTCTCAGCTCCGCTGTTCTGTCTCGGGGCCGCGCCCTTGCTGAGCGCAGCGCCTTCTATCTTGGGAGCAGCGTGCGCGTACCCCGTTACAGTCCCACTATAGTGCTCGTGACTGCCTGTGCTCCGCGATAGTAGTGTCAGCGTTCCCGCCTTGATCCTTCGGGCGGCGCGCGGCCCTTCAGAGCTGCCTCTAAGACCTTCTCGCTTTGACCAGTCGCCGATCTTTGAGTTCGGCCAGATAGGGCTCACGCGAAGCGAAAACCAAGCCGCCTGTCTCTGAGAAGTAGATCACGTTGTTGCTTTCATCGGGACTGTGCCAACCGCGTAGTTGGTTCGACGGCGGCGGGCCAATACGTTGCCGATCTGAATGCCAGCCAAGACGCGTCAAAGCCGCCGTGACGAGCTTGGTGATACCGGGGTGTTTGTCCTTCGTTTCGGTGACGCCGATGGCGCGATACAACTCGTCGCTGGGTGCGAAGCCTGATTTACCTTCCAGCAAATCTTCCAAGAGCTGTTGCCGCTCATCGGCGTCAAAGCGCTTCGCCTGCTCAACGCGTGCGAGTGCTTCGATCTCGTGGGACAGGTGGATTTCTTCGCCGTTAGCTTCGCGGACTGCCGCTTCAGCCCAAAGCTGATCACGTGCCGCCCGCAAGCCCTCAATGTCGAGCATCAGTGGGAGATTATCCTTGCCGGTGTCTATGACACCTTTCGTCTGCACCATCCAGAAGCGACGATCTCCGCTGTCGTCACGGAGGTAGCGAGCGCGGTTAGTCGTCGCGGCCAGAACAAATTGCCGAAGCACGGTTTGCACTTCGCGTCCGTATGCCATGCGTGCTTCATCAACTTGCCTTGTAACGAACGCCTTCACGGCTTCCACTTCCCGCTTTGCAAGATTGGTCAGCTCCGCAAGCTCGCAAATCCACTTGCCCCGCGTCAGCTCTATGACTTCCTTTGGATCAAGGCCGATGGTCAGGTTATCGGTGAACCAGTCATCGTATGCTAACGCGCGGAACACGGTTGATTTGCCGGTTCCCTGCGGACCCTCAAAGATCAAAACGTGATCGAACTTGCAGCCTGGGTTGCGGACACGACGGGCAGCCGCAATCATCCACTTCGCTGCGACCGCCCGTGTGTAGGGCGTGTCCTCGACACCACAATAGTCGATGAGCCGAGTGTCGAGCCTCGATTTGTCATCCCACTGATCGCCTAATTGATCGAGCTTCTCGCGAACTGGATGCGCCCGAACGTTGCGCGAGTACGACTGTAGAACGGGCCACAAAAAATCCTTTGGTACGCGAAGGCCCATAAAGTCCATTGCGACGTAAATGTCAGCGAACGCCTCGTCGTTGAGAAGCGTGTGGTTAGGGACACCAAAGACGTAGGTCTTCAACGCAAACTCGTCGTAACGGACGCGGATGCCGAAACGATGCAAGAAAGTTAGGATGTTGGGCTGGCTGGCGATTGCTCCATTTTCACCAACGTCGGGATACTCAAGCCCCACGTTAAGTTCATTCTCAGACGCCGTGTTGTGAATCTTCATCAGCAGAGATGCATAGTTCGCAGGGTCTTCGTTTGGGACAATGTCGCTCATGACAGTCTTTCCTTCATTGTTTGAAGCAGGTGAAGTCCGAGGCGAATGGATTTGAAGGGCTTGAAGTTCTCGTTGCACTCGCGGGCCAATCGCATGAGTGTTCCCATTCCGGCTGGCTTCGGGTGATTCGGATCGAGGCCATCCCAAATCCGCTCGACTTGGTTGAAATCGTAGCGGGGGTCGCCGCTGGACCACGCGTGAGCAAGATCGGCTCCGGCCTCAGAGCCGCCTGTCTCATGAAAGATGGCGGCGATGACCTTGAACCACTCCGGGTATTCGATATCCGGCGGGATGCTGTTGAGAACGTGTTCAAGCTCGTCTAGCCCGACAGGGCGAACAGCTCCGCGCTTCGATGCAGATGTTTTTTCCGCTTTGACTGTCGGTTCGACGCTCTTCCAGACATCGAAGTGGTCAACCAGTGCGCCGGGAAAATGCAATGCTGTGCCCTGCGTGCCTGGTGGATGCGATGGCAGGTAGTGTAGCCGCGCTGGGTTCGAACTCTCGGTGCTGTAAGCCTCGCCAAAGACTTGCTTGCCGAACGCGTGATAGATCGCCCTGAAATCAGCGATGCTGAAGGTGCCGTCTTTGAGCGCAAGCGCCTGCTTCAGCGGGAAAACGATGCGGAGCTTGTGTTCGGGATCGTGCGCAACGTCGAAGACTTCCACTTGCTGGCCATACTCGCGCTCGAGGCGCGTCTTTCCCTTATCGTGCAGGCGGACATTGGTTAGGTGGTTTCGCTTGTTCTCTGCGCAGTACCGATGCACGCCCTCATCAGTGGGTGCACCGTCGATGCCGAACGTCTCGGCGTGCCACTTCTTGTAGCTCGCGAGCCCTACAGACTGCTTCGTCCGCAGGTGGTTGTGCGTGGTCCAGGTAATGGCTTCTGCGCCGAGCGCTCCCAGTCGGGCCTTAACTTGTTCGATGGTGAGCTTGCCATCAATCTCATAGGCGAGGGCACTCACAGAAAGAGCATCCTCATTCCTGCGAAACTCGTGCATTTCGGCGAAAATTACGGCTGGGCCGTCTTTCTTCTCGCGTTCAGATGGACAGGAGAGCCAGCCGTCTATGAAGGCTCCCCACGCGTAGTGGCACGCGACATAGTCGGATCGTGCATTCCGGCAGACTGCGATCCGCAGGATGTGATCAGCATTTGTGCCGAACTGATCAAAGTGCTCGGTGAGGACGGCGGTGGGACCGGTCGTGTCTTCAAGAGATTGCCGCCCACGTAACTTAATGACCTTCTTTGCCATGACGTGCTCCGCATACGATTTGCTTTTGCGGGCACATTTTACGAAAACGAGAGGCGGGGAATAATGTGCGAATAGCAGGCTCTGCTAGCCGCACACCCCCTTATATGCTCAATCAATCATTGGAGATGCGATCAGCCGCGCGCGGGTTTTAATGGCTTGGCGAGATGCACGACGCACCGCGTCCTTGGTAACACTGAACGGCGCTGGCTCGGCAAGGATGTGCTGTTCAATCATGGCCCAGCTTACCTTCGGCGCGGACACGTCTTTCGCGTCCAAGAGCCGCAGATAAAATGGAAACTTCTCAGGCAGCAGACGACGTTCCGACGCTGATTTGACCTTCTGCTCCTTTGGCGAAAGTTTCGGATGGCGCGCGGAGACAGCGCGTTCGATAGCTGCAAATTGCGGCGTCAGCGGGCGGTCAACCCGCACCATCGCCAAGACGCACCGTTCGCGCTTTGCGATCTGCATGAACTCATCGAAGTTTAAACCGGAATAGTTGGTGGAAACGCCAAGTCCCGTGGCGAGTTCGGGATCGTCAATTTGCTCCGGCGTCGGCAGTTCGTACACGAGATGATGCTTAAAACTGAAGAGCGATGACGGAGCCTCATCCGCCTTAAGTCGCGGGTCGATAAGCTTCGTGAGGTATTCACTGGCCACGTGGTAGTCGAGTTCGGCTTCCGGGGGGGTCCCAGCCGTCTTGGATATACCCTTGGACTGAAGTCCAAAAGTTACGGTAGCGCGGGCTGCGTCGCAAAAATTCCCAACGCCACTGCGAGAGAGACAGGTCATCCGGTGCCGGGTATGCATCGCGCTTCCGCCAGTCCAAAATGTTGTATGGATTGGAAGCTAGGGGCGGCGAGTTCGCGTAGACCACGCGACCATCATATCGCTCGACATAAGGTGGCTTAGTCTTGGAACGCTTGCGGATCGACACTGTTTTGTCCTCGCGCATCCGGCGTCCGCCATCACCGGCTTTCGGGTTAAAGCGTACTATCGAGAGTCGAGTCGGCGACGCGCATGCTGCCCACGGGCGAACGCTTAACTGGCCGGAGAAAAACTAAGAGCCTCTTTGCACTTAATATTCGTGCATTGGCGCACTTTTTTTCTGCTTAAAGCGTCGGATATTTTATTTGAGACGCTATCTGCGGTCGCTAAAAGCGGGTCTACGTTGCGCTCAACATAGCGACCGGTCATCGCAAGCGTCTTGTGTCCCAAGATATCGCGCACCTGAAAAGCGTTTGCTCCCATCTGAGATGAAACCGTTCCAACGGTGTGTCTGAAATCGTGGGGACGACCGTTGGCGACCTTTGCGCGAGCACTTAGCGCGTACCAAAACCGATAGAACGCGCTCTTGGTAAGGTGCTCAGCAGGGTCCGCCCCATAGCAGACGTAGCCGCCAATGTGTTCGAAGCCCGCGAGACGCTCTAGTGCCGCCGCCCCGAGGGGGATGGTGCGCGCGCCGGCCTTGGTCTTGGCACCAGGAAGTCGGACGCAAGAGGAATCAAAGTCGATCCAATCCCATTCGAGCCCGAGCACTTCGCCGAGCCGCATACCAGTAAGAGCCAATAGGCGAATGGCGCGGACGCAACCTGGTAGAACCGCGTCAACGCCTTCGAAGTGATCTAAGGCGGCGCCTAGTCGCCCAAGTTCGGCAACACTGAAGAACCGCTCACGCTTGGCCTCAGAGAACATCGCAATGCCGAGCGCCGGATTGTCGGGCCGCAAGCCCCAATCTTTGCTCGCTAGCGACAGAGCCTTCCGCAGATAAGCCAGAGCGCGATTGCCGCTGTAAGGTGTTCCGGCAAATCTTGCGTGCCAGCCGATAATGTCGGCGCGAGTGAGTGCGCTGATCCTGAGTTGGCCAAGCGCCGGCTTAATATCCCTAGCGATGTGGCGCTTTGCTTCAATAGCAGTGGACGCGCGGTTGCGGACGTTTACGTAGTCCCGCACGTATCGATCTAAAACCTGGCTAAGAGTTGGTTCTCGGCTGCGCTGTTCGCGCATCGTGGCGGGATCGGAGCCGGAGTGAATGGCGCCTAATAATCGAAGCGCTTCTCTACGTGCAGATTCCGGTGTCCACGGCGAACCGTGCGGACCAATCGTCAACCACCGCACGCGACCATTGATGCGAGTCTTTAGCACATACGCAGCGACGTGCTTTTGGCGGCGCACTCCGAAGCCTCGGACTTCGGTATCCCATAGCCACAACCCGTCTGCGGAAAGCCGGGCCACCGCCGACTTTGTAATCCGTCTGCGCATTTACCCCCCGCCTCTAGCAACCGCTTAGCAACCACGGCGCCTATAACGCAGACCATGTTGGGGGATCGATTTGCTCAATTTACGGATCAATCAGTGGCGGAACCGGTAGACGCGCCAAACTCAAAATCTGGTGTTCGCAAGGACGTGCCCGTTCGAGTTGGGCCTGGGGCACCAATGTTACGGCCTTGACCGCCAGGCCGGGCGAGACGACAAGCGGAGCATGACAGAAGACGCCCGCTTTTATGCGCCGGCGGCGGCCCGCAATCGGGAACCCATTTTCGACGTGCTGCGGCACCACCTGCCCTCTCGCGGGCTCGTTCTTGAGGTCGCGAGCGGCTCGGGCGAACACGTCGCTCACTTCGCTCAATCGAGCGGGCCGGATCTTATTTTCCAACCGAGCGACCCAGATCCCGGCTCCCGCGCCAGTATGGATGCCTGGGCCGCTGCACTCGATCTCGGCAACATCCTGCCAGCGATCGCGCTCGATGCCACGTCAGATCGTTGGCCCCTCTCCTATGCCGACGTCGTGCTGTGCATCAACTTGATCCATATCGCACCCTGGGCGGCCGCCGTCGGCCTCATGCGCGGCGCGGCAGGTATCCTGCCGATAGGCGGCGTACTTTTTCTCTATGGTCCTTTCCGGCGAAACGGCTGCCACACAGCGCCGAGCAACGAGGCTTTCGATCGGGATCTGCGAGCGAGAAACCCCGCCTGGGGTGTGCGCGACCTCGAAGCGGTCGCCGCGCTGGCCGAGGCCCATGGTTTCGCGCAGCCCGTAGTCGACGAGATGCCGGCCAACAACTTGTCTGTAATCTTCCCACGGCAGCTGCCTTAGACACTGCCCTGCAGAACGACCGCATTCGGTCGCCTTTCCGCGGACCTCACGCGACGGCGTCGCGCCTTTCAGCTGTCTGCCGCTCGACTTCGGCCAGCATTTCGTTGCAATCGATAGGCTTGCCGATGTGACCATTCATACCCGCGCAATTGAAGCGCTCGATCTCATCAGGCAGCACATTCGCCGTCATGGCGACGATGGGGACGGTTCCCTTGTCTCCCCGCAGTGCACGGATGGTCTTGGCGGCGGTAATCCCATCCATGTTGGGCATCTGAATATCCATTAGGATGAGATCGTAGCGCTTGGACTCGGCGGCCTTTACTGCTGCAGCACCATCCAAAGCCACGTCGACGCTATGACCGGCCCGCTCCAACATTGCGGTCGCGACCTCCCGGTTGAGATCGACATCCTCTACGAGCAATATTGAGCGTGGGAAGAATGCCCGGCTCTTGCTCCTGGCTTTATCTCGGTCTGCCGCCATGGGCGCCACGGGCTCCAACGGCACGCTGAACCAGAATGTTGAACCCTCACGGGGGGTGCTCTCCGCGCCAATTTCACCTCCCATTAGCGTGACCAGGCGTTTGCAGATCGCAAGACCCAATCCCGTGCCACCGTACTTGCGGCTCACCGAGCTATCGACTTGGCTGAAGCGTTGGAACAGCCGGCCCATGTGAGCAGGCTCTATACCAATGCCCGTGTCTGACACAGCAAATCGAATGACGGGTCCGTGCTCACTCCGGACATTCGTGATCTCCACCACCACGCCGCCGTAGTTGGTGAACCTGACCGCGTTACTCAGGAGATTGAGGAGGATCTGTTGTAGCCGCTGAGCGTCCCCGAGAAAGAAGCGGTCGTGCAGCTCGGGAGACTCCGTAACTATGATCGACAGGTCGCGTCGGTTGGCGATGCTTGACATCATAGATGCACAGCTTTGAGCGAGCTGGACTGGCGAGAACGGAGAAAGCGACAGCGACAAGCGTCCTTCCTCGAGCTTGGAATAGTCGAGTATGTCGTTAATAATGGTAATCAATGCCGCAGTCGCGCTCTTGATCTTGCTCAGCTGGTCGCGTGACTCCCCGACAAGATCGGGTCGTTCGAGAAGGAGCTGCGTAAATCCCGAGATGCTATTCAGCGGGGTGCGAATCTCGTGGCTCATATTGGCGAGGAAATCAGCCTTCGAACGGGCAGCGGCTTCCGCTTCTTCCTTCGCCGACATGAGCACCTCTGCGGCGCGGCGTTGATCCGTCATGTCACGCAGAACGACCGTATAGATCGCTTGACCATCGAGCTTGAGCTTGGATATCGAGGCTTCCGCGGGGAATTCCTCGCCATCTTTTCGACGGGCAAAGATCTCCTGTCGTTCGGCCATCCGGCGCGCCGAAATGGGGCTCTCGCCAAATTCCGTCACGTTACGATTGTGTGCCTTCCGGAAGCGCTCGGGTATGAGAACATCGAGCGGCCGGCCCAAGACCTCTTCTCGGGAATAGCCGAATATCTTTTCTGCCCAGTCGTTGAAGAGCGTAATTCGCTGCTGATTGTCCACTGAGATGATAGCGTCCGCCGCTATCGATAGAATGCCTGACAGGCGAGCTTCCGAAGCCTTGAGCAGTTCGTGCCGGCGATGGCGCTCTTCGTCTTTCGCGTCGATGACCGCCGCTGTCGCAAAGGTCATGGGGATAAGAAGAATGATGCTCCAGGTCGACAGCAGGGTGAGCGCCATCGCCGAGGTGTAATAGCCGCGCCGCTCACCCAATACACAAACCAGCCCCAGCACCGTCGGCACCATGATTGCCGCCGGCAGCATGAGCCTAAGGAGCCTGCCAGCTGAGCCCTTGGAGACCACCAGCGACATCCAGCCGACGTCTGTATTCTTGAAAAGAAGTCCGAGCGCAAGCAGGAGCAGACCCCACGACGTGTGAGCGGCCATCAGTGAGAAAAGCCTCGAATCAAGGGCCCCGCTGCCGTACAGGTAAGCAACGGCTGCGAAGAGGGCTATGAGGCCCGAAGCAAATGCAAAATACTGCGCGACCGCTCGATAATTTCTTTCTGCGGATTGAACTAAACCGAGAGAGATCGCCGCTAGCAGGAACCCCACAGACGTGCTCGCCGCCACGCGGCTGGGCGGAACCGCCGCGTTCACGGCCTCGGGAAATGCGATTTGGTCGGGACCGAAGTTAAACCCGATCATTTCCGCAGCCAGCTTCCAAGCGGCTGTGGAAATAACGATCACCGCGAGCGCGAGCGACAAGCGCCGGTAGCCGGGTGCGTCTGATCCCGCGAGCCACAACGAGCAGCCTGCCGCGATGAAGCATGCTGCTGTGGCCGGGTTCATCGACGCAAACCCCGGCAGCACTTGCTTCAGAGCCTGGATATCGAATTGCCATCCAATCAGGACGGCGCACCCGAGCAGGCAGATGGCGACCGCAGCGCCATTCGGTATCCAATCAAGTCGGCGCGTTTCGGCAACTCGTGGGGGCAAGGTCGCGTTCACCGGACTATTGTTCCCCGAGAGGCTTGAGCTCTCTTGCTGCTCTTTCGGCAGCACGCAAAAGGAACTCGACGTAGGGCTGAAGGTCAGCAGATTTCTGATGTACAGCTGTCATGAGGCTTCGGCTTTTGTCGCAAAGCTCCTCCAGGCCGAAAATCCCGGCGATGCCAACGAGCTTGTGCGCATGCTTGGCCTTGTCGACCGGCTTCGTGGTACCCGCCTCAATCGCGGCAGTGCGAATTGCAAGCTCGGCTTTGAACTTGCGTAGGGCGGCGGCACACTTTGCCTCACCGATGAGCTCCTCCAAGAGCGCTAGCTTCGTGTGGTCGAGGACAGGCATCCCTTCGCACAGCGTCTTGGATCGGTCGTCGGTCTCGCGGCCAGCCGGGTCAGAATGCATTGCCATCCTCAGCTCTCCTAGGATGAACGCCAATTCCACAACCGGCCCACCATCGATTTGCCGGCTTTCTCGTCGGAGGCCCAGCACCAGCCGACAGCACAACCTCCCACTTGGATCGTCTGCGACACAGCGAACCCGTTGTTCTCAGGGAGGCTGATGCGGATCAGCTGACTGCGATCGCGGGGGCGAAAGGTGTTCTGAAATTCGGGCGGGAGCGCCTCTGTAACGTCGAGCACGGCGTCGACGGTGCCAACAACGGTTCTGCCGCCGCCGCGGATGTTGACTTTGTCACCCGGCCGAACTCCGAAAAGGTACATTTGCGGAAGATAGGCGAGCACTCCCGAATTCGAACCGTACAGATCGAACAGGGTGTCTCCGAATTTCACGGCCTGCCCCGGAACCGTGATTCTAGAGCCGACCAGCCCCGCGACGGGGGCCCTGATATTCCCCTGATCATAGAACTGCTCGAGTTGGGTCAAGGCATTGGCTGCCCGCGTCTCGGCGGCGTCCAAGAGCGGCAGCTCCTTTTCTATGACACTGGATTCGCTCTTGAGCTCGGCCAGTCTGGCGGCCGTGGTGAATTCGGATCCCAGCGCTTGATCCCTGAGAATCGTCGGGATCAGCTCTTTCATCGTGTCGTATTTTAGGATCGCTTTGGCGGTCTGGTCCGCGTGCCGCTCCGCGAGCGGAATCAGCTCACGGTTCGTCCCGGCCTTGATGGTGAGTTGCGCGTTGCGCGCGGCGAGATCGGCGTACTGGACCGAGAGCTGAGCGATATCCTTAAGAACCTCCGCAGACTCCAATTTGGCCAGCACCTGGCCTTCGGTTACGCGGTCGCCCTGTTTGACGTAAACCGCGGCAACCTTCGCGGCATAAGTGGACGATACGGCGTAGCGTTGACTGACGACCAAGCCGTCAGCCCTGAGGATCAGAGCGTCGCCGAAGAAATAGTTGAGAATGATCAGGGCGAGAGCGGCAATGATCACGAGATAGATCCGCCGTCCCCAGCGTACCGGGTCCCAGCGGTGACCAACCGCTAGCGTATCGACACGAGGATGAGATCGTAGACGCTTCAACATCACCAACGCCTCAGAATTCTAACCTTGTAAGGGACGTAATTGTCGTTGACGGAGCCAAAGCGAAACCACTCCTGGCAATAAGCCAACAAGCGCACCACTCGCATCACATAGGCGTTCATCACCGAGAACCCGAGCATGTAGGGAAGATTGGGGAAGAACACCGGGCGCTTCGTAATCAGGGCCGCGAGCAGCAGCATGAGGGTATCAAGACACGACAAGGCGATCTGCGCTGCGAGGAGAACGACGACCGCAAAACTTCCATAGAGGCTAAACAACCACACGAGATAAATCGGGAAGACAAGCGTCCCTAAAACGGAAAAGAACAGGTATTCGAATTGCTGCACCGCTTCGAGAACTCTGAAGCGGTCGGAGAACGGTCCGATCGAATAGCGGTGCTTGCGATAGCGCAAACGGATCGCATCGCGCTCCCACCGCATGCGCTGGTGCACGAGCCCGTACAACGTGGCCGGAACATCCGTATAGCAGATGGCATCAGGCACGAAGGCGATACGCCATCCCGCAGTTCGCAGCCGCAAAGTCAGATCGAGGTCTTCGCCGCCGCCCACGTCGACGCCGCCCACCTGCCGCAGAGCCGTCGCGCGAAACGCTCCGAAGGCGCCGGAGACGCAGCTGACCATGCCGAGGGCGTCGTTGATGCGCTTTCCCACCGAAATGGTGAGCAGGTATTCGATTGACTGAAATCGCGCCGTCAGGCTCTGGGCGGCATTGCTCACCAAGATGTCGCCGGAGGCGGCGCCGATCTCAGGATCTTCAAAGGGAGCGCATATGCGTTCGAGTGCGAAGCGGTCGAAGGTGCAGTCACAGTCGACGTTGACAATGAATTCCCGCGTTGCTGCCGTTAGGGCAAGGTTCATGCCGGCGGATTTTCCCCCGCGCAGATCGGTCGCCAGCGATCGATCAACGAGGCGGCGTTTCACGAGCTGCGCTACAACCGGGGCCATGGCGTCGGTGGACCCGTCGCTGACGACGACGATCTCGATGCCGGCGACCGATTGCTCGCGTAGCGCACGCACACAGCGCTCGATGGCGCCTGCCTCGTTGTGGCCCACAACGATGACGCTGATGCGCGATCCATCCAGGCGCAACGAGTCCGCCTCGGGCGGGGCCTTGCGCTGAAAGAGCTCGGCGATGGCAAGGGCTGCAAAGGCAGCTCCATAGCGCGGAAATTCAAAAATCAGCGTGTACCAGAAGAGCGCTACTATGCTGATCTCGCTCTGGCCCAGCAGCAAACCGAACGCTGAGTTGAGATCGCTCATGCGCTGCGCACCTGGGCGAAAGGATCGAGCTGCTCGACGATGGGCTCGAGGCGCTCGGCCAGAGTGTCCTGACAGAACTTCAGCAGATTCTCGTCGATCTCGCTCAGATCGCTGCGTGCAAGAAGGTAGTCGCGGTCGGCGGCGCTATAGAGCTCCACTGGCCCGGGCAACGCGCTCTTGAGATTCTGCAGAAAGATGCTCCGCAGCTTGTCGAAGGCCGTTCTTCCGCGCTCGGCGATGATGTCGTCTTCGGCGCCGTAGCGGATGGCCGCCAGAGTCAGAGGCTGGTCCTTGGCGGCCGCGTCATTTGACAGCCGAAAAAGCTCATCACTCAACCGCTCCGGAAGGTCCTTCGACGGCTCTGGCAGGGACAGCGCGCGACGATCGCCCCTCGTCATCAGGTGCCTCGCGGTCTCGGTCAGGCGATAGCTGTAGATATCGCGCGTTGGCATGGAGTCGCTGTCGGTGTGGGTGCCGCAATCCAAGCAGACAAACCCCACGACGACGTCCGAGCAGACGTGTCCACAATCGGCGCAGACGAACACCTGGCCCGGTTTGTCGTAATCGCTGCCATAGTGGAGCAAGTGCTGGCTGCACTTTGGGCAAACGAGGTCGCGGCCTTTGGTGAACTCGCTTTGGGGCGCCTGATAGGCGCAACGGAAATGATGAAGGATGGGTTCTTCGCGCAGATGGGGAGACCGGCAACTCGGGCACTCCTCGCGCACATTGACGCGCGAGGAGTCACACTGACTGCAGATATGGAACCGGTCGAAAAACGCCTTTTCAAGCAGCCCACGACGCTCGAGCCGCTCGGCGATGCCAGCTATTTCCCCGATCGAAAAGAAGCCGCCGTAGCGGATACACGATCCCGAGTCTGCGAAGCGCACAGGGTGAAGTGTTTGGCCGGATTGAAACAGATATGTAAGCAGCCGGCCTTCGGGATGCGACGGAGTTTGAAACGAGGAACAAGCATCCTACGCCGCTCTGAAAACTGTCGGATCGTGTTGGCGATATCTTTCACCTTACCGAAGTCGAAGCCCGAAAGGCTGCCGTCGGCGATGTCGGAGAAATGGTCGGTGAGGTCGATGAACGGACAATGGAACACGTCGGAGTTCTCGCGAAGGTTGACGGCTTCTTCGAAGCCCTCGATTTTCGCGATAAGGACCACATCAGGTTCGCGGTAGCCTCGCACGTCGAACAACGATTGCAGGAGCCGCAGTTGTGCGCGCGTCGGTGCGGGAATAATCAAAGCGGCAGGCGCGCCGACCAAGCCATGCTCGCGCCAGATCGCATCGGCCGTCTCGAGCCTCGACGCTGCCGAATCACCGTCGAGCTGATGCTTTACGACATTCAGGACCTCAGGGAGGTTCAGTGGCTTCTGAATGATGGCATCGAACGAATTCGGGGCACCACCGTCCGTCAATAATCCTTGAGAATCGGCGGTGATGGCTACGAGCCTTGGACGCGCGCCCTTTTCCATAAGCTCATGCAGCAATTTGGCCGATGCCAGTCCGTCTACCTCTGGGAGGTGATAGTCGACGAGGGCTAAATCATAATGCCCGTTGAGCAGCTCGCGCACTGCCTGCAGCCCATCGTTGGCTACACCGACCTCGTAGCCACTCTTCTCTAGGGCAGATTTGAGAATATCTTGCTGTAGCTGGTCGTCTTCGACGACGAGGACCCGCGAGGCCATGGCTTGTAGCCCTAAACATCCAAATAGCCTTTATTCTTAGGGCGCCAATGCCTAATTCCGCATAAAGAATACCAAGCGGTCGCATTGGACTTTCGTTCGAAGCCTTATCTGCGCTTTCGTCTCAAACATTACTTGTTGCTGTTCGGAGCAGACACGCGCGATTGTTCGCCGATGGCCGAAGCTGCTCCGGACTTGGCCCTCGCTACCCTGTAAGGGAAGCATCGTTGTCCCGTTTGGTCGGGCGCACGAATTGCTGGAAATATCGACCGATCTCGCTGTTTGCGACAGCCCTGCCGTACAGCCAGCCTTGCGCAAAATCGCAGCCGAGTCCTTTAAGCAGCTGAGCCTGATCCGGCGTCTCGACGCCTTCAGCAAGAACGGGGACGCTCAACGAGTGGATAAACGTAACAATCGCCTCTACCATGCGTCGTGACTTGTCACAGCTCGCAATCTTGCCGACATAGCTTCGGTCAATCTTCACCCTATCGAAGGGCAGCGATCGCAGATGATGGAGCGACGCGTAGCCATTGCCGAAATCGTCCAGCGAGAGCGTGATCCCCGCTCCTTTAAGGGCCTCGAGATTGGTGCGCGCCGACCGGTCGTTCTCAAGAAGAGCATTCTCCGTCATCTCGATGTCGAGCCGTCGCGGTGACAGGGTAGTCTTCGAAAGGATCGATAGAATCTGAATGGGAAGGAGCGGATCACAGAGTTGGTGTGGCGCCAGATTGAATGAGATCGGCAATGGCCAGGGCCATCGTGCCGCTTCAGCACAGGCCTGATGAAGGACGCGGGAGGACAGGTTCCCGATGAGTCCACATTTGAGCGCGATCGGGATGAATTCACTTGGCGCAACGGAGCCAAGAGTGGGGCTCGCCCATCTCGACAAGACCTCGAAGCCAATCACGTTCCCGGTCGCGAGATTGACCAGCGGATGGTAGTGCGGAACGATCTCACCTCTCGGTATCGCGTCCCGCAAGGCTTCAGCGACTAACGCGCGCCTAATGTCGATCTCTTCCATATCCCGTTCGAAGAATCGGATCTGTCCCCTTCCGCTTCTCTTGGCGCGATATAGTGCGATGTCGGCTTTACGTAGAAGAGACTGGGCATGATCGGCGTCATCGGGAAATCTTCCGATGCCCACGGAGACCCCGACTTGGAGGGCGTGCCCCTCAATCAGAACCGGATCGCTGACACGACGCGCAATGAGATTGGCTACCTCTGGTACGCGACCCACGTCCTCCAGTGGGCACAAAAGCCCATATTCGTCACCTCCGAGACGCGCGACCAGAATGTCGGGGGAAAGCGTCTGGACGAGACGTTCCGAAATCAATTGCAGCAGCCGGTCCCCCACAGTGTGGCCACGTAAATCATTGATCTGGTTGAAGTCATCGAGATCGGCCAGGATGCAGGCAAAGGGTACGGCGTTGCCTTGCTTGCTCATGCCTTCCAGCGCCTCCATGAACGCGCGCCGGTTGGCCAGACCTGTCAGTGGATCATGATACGCGAGCGCGATGGAGATGCGCTCAGCCTTGCTAGCCTCGCGCCAGCGTCGCAATGCGAAGACCACGATCCCAATGGCAGAGAGCAATCCGGCCAAGATGATGGAGTCGAGCTCCATGTCTGGATGAGCCGCGACGTACCGGAAGAAGCGCGTACAGATCTCCGTGCGCTCAACGAGCACCCATGCGGCTACGCCGATGGCCAGCAGAATGATTGCGTCTTTAAGGGCGCGTTTGTCAGCAGCAGCAAACGTGCCGGAGGAAGGGTTCGGACTGCCTTGAAGCACTTTGGGTCCACCATCCTGGTCTACCTAAAATTTGAGATGGCAACGATCAATCCGCCGCGACCTCCGCCGAGAAAATTTGTCGCTCGGACTTTAGTCTATGTGGCGGTTATTGGCCCTGCAGCGACCTCGCGGCCACGATCCATGGATGGCGGCGTTCGGACCTCAAGTCGAGGGCGAACTTTCCGCGATTGGCCGCGGCGAATCCGCCCTCCTCTTGTTTCACACTCAGCCGGACGAACCATTCCTGCACCGAGCCGACTACGGCTTCCCTCTCGTCCAGCGCTCACTGTGGCGGCGCGGACCGCTGTATGGGCGCGGCATGCAAGGCCTGCTCTGCGGCTTCGCGGGCTGTTCTCTCCCGTTCGAGGTCTTCCTTTGCTTTCACCGCTGCAGTATCGGATTCCTCCTTTAAGGCCTTGATCTGCGCCAATTGGTCATTTGCCGCCTTGAGGCCTCCTTCGGCAGCATCCTTCGCGGTCTTGATGACGGCCAACTCGTCGCTCAGCATCTTCAGCTGACCTTCAGAGGTTCTTCTGGCGCTCTCCGAGGTGGCGAGTTGCTCCTTTACCTGCTTGAGGGAAAGTTCCGCTGCGACCTTCGCCTTTCGTGTTAGCCCCAATTGCGTATTCACGTTGGCAAGCGAAAGCTCGGTTGCTGACTTCGCTTTCTGCGCTTCCACCAATAGCGCACGTGCTTCTGTAATTGACTGTTCGGCGGCTACCGTCGCTTTCTCGGCTTCAGAGGCCCGCTCACTCGTTCTCTTGGCGCTCTTCTCGATTGCGGCGCGCACGATGTGGGCTGTCTTCAGATCGTGACGCAGGTTCCTATTCGCAGTGTACATCCAGGCTGCCACGGAGATCGCGATCAACGCCACGATAAGGAGCAGAAGATTGAGACCAAAGCGTTCCATTCGTGCGTCTCCGTGGGCATTCTGAAACTTTAGGGCGCGCTCGACTTGCGCGCGCCATCGCAAACGCTCCATGCCATGTGTAGGAAGGGTGTTCGAGAGACCGATCAAACCGTTCGTGGCAGAGGATGGATCGAACCCTATGCGGCGTAGCGGTAGTGTCGCCATCGTGGCGCGCACATGGGTGAAGGCTGACATCCGAGTCGCTAGATCGCGAAGTGCTTGTTGCGCTTCGCGCAGCGGTGCCTCGCTCTCGGCCTTCGCCGAAATGAATACGTTAGCGAAATTTTGCATTTGCGACCGCACTTGCTCGCGCAGTCTAAAAAACTGGCGCAGCGGGTGTACGATCATTGAGACCGCAATCCACCCCAAGGTTACGATCGCAAGTCCAGCCAAAACCGAGATCATGGACCCCGGCCCCCCCTTGCCGACAAGTTGCGCCGCTTAGATTGCTCGCAGGGAAGGAAATCCGCGCCCAGCTGCTATCAGACACATCTGCAACTGCGCGTTCGTTTCGAAGCCGCTTTACCGATGTACGCTCACTCGCTCAAACTGCAATGACTCCTATTTGCGCCAAACAAATGGCTGTCGGCTGACCAGCACGAGTGCACTCACCATTGCGTTTTTTAGCGAACGATGACGAACTCGCTCGCACATATGCTCAGCCCGAGTTCGCGCGTGAACCGTGAAATCTAGCGCGGCGATCGAAGTACGCGCGGAACACTGCGCAATTCTCTTGCCCCCGACAAACTATCGCCCAAGGTCCATGCGCCAATTGGATTGGGGTAGTGCCGTTACAGCAAGAGCGCGTTCGCGCCGGAGGTACACCCGTGTTCAATTCAGATTCGAAGAACGACTCAAGCCTTCCCAAGCCCGTCGTGGCACGCACGGGCTCGACCACTGCCGTATCTCGTCCCTCTCCGTTTGAACCCGCGGCAGACGCAGCAAGCGGTACCTCAGTTATCGGTACCGATCTCACCATCCTTGGTGACAGGATCACCATTATTTCCAAGAACAAGCTCCAGGTCGATGGCGACGTTCGCGGCAATGTCCATGGCAAACACGTTGTGATCACCGAGGAAGGATCGGTCATCGGCATGGTGTCGGCCGAAACGATCGAAGTGCGGGGCGGTGTGCGCGGTTCGATACGCGCCATCAGCGTCAAGCTGCAGGCGTCTGCGCAGGTGGAAGGCGACATCACGCATCAGAAACTCGCCATCGCCGAAGGAGCTGAATTCGATGGCAGCGTCCACCTGTCGAAGAACAAGGACGAACTGATGCCGGTTCTCGATCCCGAGGCGATCGAACGCAGAATAAGCTGAGGACGGCGCATAAGGCGTGGGACATGAGGATCGGTCCTGCCTTCGCCTGCCTTTCGACAACGGCGTCATGCGCAGACGGGGTGAGATCAAAGCCGCCTAGAGGTAGTCGATAATAGCGCGAGGGAGGACCGTCATGGTTTTCAAGAGACCTGCTCCACAATCAATCGCACCCCCTGAACTGAAGCCAGAGCAGCGGTGGACGTCCACCGCCGACAGACCTAGTCCTGAAGGGGTCTCGGTAATCGGCAGCGATCTCTCCATCGAGGGGCCGAGCATAACCATGCGCTGCAAAGGCTCCTTGCGCATCGACGGAACTATCGAAGCGAACCTCCATTGCGCAGAGTTGGTGATCGGCGAGCAGGCAGTGATCGTCGGCTCAATTGCCGCGAACAAGGTAGCTGTGTCGGGGCGGGTCAATGGTGCGATCTTTGGCGACAACGTGGTCTTACATTCGAAGGCCCATGTCGAAGGCGACATCAGCAGCTGTTCACTAGCGATCGAGCAGGGCGCCACTTTCGATGGTCGCGCGCGCAAGGTCGCTGATCCCCGCGAAGTGGCCCCCGAGCTCGAGCCGGCACCCGCAGCAGAGACTGTTGTGCCCTTTCGCTCTTGAAGGCCAGTTCATCCGACCAGCGGGATTGCATGCTGAAGCTCGCCCTAGGTAGGTCGGTTCAGCCCTTCAACGGCCACGTAGCTCAACGCTAGACGCAAAGAGGCAATTGTATGCGTTCGCATCTCAAAAGATCCCTCGTCGGGCAAGCTCTCTCATCTGATGTTCGCGTCGGTTCCTAGATGCGCAAAGAGTACCTCGCGTACGTTGAGGAGCTCGAGCTAGTCGAGCAAACGCTCACTACGATCCAACGCACGGCCATCACCCTCGCCAAGCTCCCTGTTGAGCAGCGTACGGAGGCCTTCTATCTAGTGTTTCGAACCTATGCGCTTGCCATTAGCCAGGATAGCCCCGCCGCTGCAAAGTGGGTCGAGTCGGTGATGCGGGGTGTCAACGAGCTTGTCGCAGAGATCGACAGCAATGGGGGCCGCTATCTCAACGTCATGCCCCGTCTCACTCGATGAAATCGATCACGAACTTTGCGGCCTAGCCGTGCCAAGCACGCCGACGCAGCAACGCGGAGGGTGGAATGCGCCTTTCATTCGGGCATCTCCTGATTGTCCTTGGCGTCGCGCTCGCGAGCGCGCCAACATTTGCGCAACAAGGTAGTTTGCATCCGGCGCAAAGCGCTGAACTGGCGACCACCTATCAAGCGTGGCAGCAGGCGCGCGATACCGAGGAGAAGATAGAGCTCGGCGAACGCGCGCTCGCGCTAGAGCCGGCGGTCCCAACATGGTCCCTCGAGATCCCGCGCCAACGTTTCAAGGCAGAGCTTTCGGCCGGGCTCGGCGCGCTCTATGCCAATCGCACGCGTGGTATGTTCGCCGACAACGTGGAGAAGGCGATCCAGTATCTCCAAGGGGCCTTGACGACCTGGACACGCGAGGCGGACACGCAAGATTGGGCCATGGCGCACAACAATCTCGGAATCGCCTATTGGCAGCGCATCCGAGGTGAGCGCGCCGATAATCAGGAAACGGCAATTGCGCACTTCGAGGCGGCGCAGACCGTCTTTTCGCATGACGCCGCCCCTGACCTATGGGGCCAACTGCAGAACAACCTCGCCATTGTCTACTGGAGCCGTATCCAGGGCGACCGGGCGCAGAACGTGGAGGACGCGATTGCGCGTTTCGAAGCGGCGCTGACGGTGCTCAAGCAGGAAAAGGACCCCGACCGTTGGGCAGCCGCACAGAACAATCTCGCCAACGCCTTCAGCAAGCGCCTGCGCGGCCAGCAAGCTGATAACCGCGAGATGGCAATCGCGCATCTCGAGGCAGCGCTGTCAGTGTTCTCGCGCGATACCCATCCCGAGCAGTGGGCGCAGGCGCAGAACAACCTTGCTATCGCCTATCTAGGTCGCATGCGCGGAGACATCGCTCAAAATCAGGAGAAGGCCATCGCGTATCTGCAGGCGGCTCTCACCGTGTTCACACGCGAGGCGACCCCTCAGTTGTGGGCCCAAGCTCAGCACAATCTAGGAAAGACGTACGCCGACCGCATTCAAGGAGACCGGGTCAGCAACCGGCAGAAGGCGGTCGCGAGCTTCAAGGCGGCACTCACCGTGTTTACGCGCGATGCCGCGCCGCTGGATCATTTGCGCACGTCGCGGCTGCTCGGCCGCGTGCTCATGGAATCCGGCGAATGGACGCTTGTCGCGCCGATCCACGCGAGCGCGCGAGAAGCGTTCCTGCTGCTGTTCGGCCAAGGCGTTTCGGAGGCGGAAGCTCGGGCCCTCATCGCCGATGCCGGGCCTCTGTTTGCCGAGTCTGCCTACGCTGCTCTGCAGCGGGGTGAAACGGAAAAGGCGTTCGAGCTTGCCGATGAAGGGCGCGCGCGGCTGCTCGCCGTCGCGCTGAAACTGCAGACGATCGATCTTCCCGCCGATCAACGCCGCCGCCTCGATGAGCTACGCGGAGCGATCCGCGCCAGTCAGGAGGCCGCTGACACGGCGCGTGGAACCGACCGCGCTGCTGCCATCGACGAGCTGATCGGCCTTCGCCGCGAGCTTTTCGCAATGGTTGACCGCGGCGGCAAAGGCAGCGGGCCGCCGATGCCCGCGCTGGCAGAGGCGCACCGCATTGCCGCTAATGGCGGCACGGTGGTCATGCCGGTGGTCACGGATTTGGGTGGTAGGCTTCTGATCGTGGGCCCGACCAGAACTGGCAACGGTCTGACGGTCCTCGACGTGCCGGCGCTCAATACGAACAGCCTCGCCGAGCTGCTCATCGGCCCCAAGGACGCGCCAAACACCGGATGGATCGGCACCTATTTCGTCAACTACCTGGAGGGGCCCGACGCCGAGCGGCGCTGGCCGGAATGGATCGCCGGCATCGACCGGATCGGGCCTGAGCTCTGGCGCCTGTTCGGCGGCAAGCTCGATGCAGCACTCAGGGAGCACGGCGTCAAGCGCGGCACGCGGCTCGTGTGGTTGCCGTCGGGCTGGCTCGGCATCCTGCCGCTTGGCCTCGCTCAGGACCCGGCCAGCAAACGGCGGTTAGCCGATGAGTACCAGATTGTCTACGCCCCAAGCCTCGAAGCGCTCACCGCGGGGAATGATCTCGTCGCCAATCCCAAACGTGCGACGCTTGCCGCCGTCGTTAATCCGACCGGCGACCTGCCCGGCACGGAGAAAGAGGCCGCGTTTGTCGCTTCCCACTTCACCAGCGCCGACCGCACCGTCCTTGAGGGCGCAGCGGCGACGCCCGAGGGTGTCCTCGTGGGCCTCAAGGGCAAGACGTATTGGCATTTCGCAACGCATGGAACGTTTTCGTGGCTGGAGGCGCGCCAGTCGGCGCTCCTCATGCACGATGCGGCGCGGCTCAGCGTCGGACGCCTGCTCGAAGCCGATGGCCTGGGCCGGCCGCGGCTCGTCGTGCTCTCCGCCTGTGAAACGGGTCTTTACGACATCACCAGCAGTCCCGACGAGTTCATCGGGTTGCCCGCCACCTTCACCGCGCTCGGCGCCGCCGGCGTGCTTGGCACGCTGTGGCCGGTGTCCGACGCAGCAACGGCATTGCTGATGGCGAAGTTCTACGATCTGCACCTGGAGGGAGGCTTGGATCCGCCCGCGGCGCTGAGCCAGGCGCAGGCGTGGCTGCGCGACGCGACCGACGACGACCTCAACGGATACGCCAATGTCGCCGCAGCGCACGGAAGTCTGCAGGGCACTCAGCTCGCATCCATTGCCCAAGAACTCAGGTCGACTTCAGTGGCGCACCCGCATCGCAATGCACCGCTCGAGCTGTCGACGGGAAGCAACGGAACGACCCCCGTTGCGACCGCGCCGGCGCCGGGGCCCGCGCATCCCTATGCGCATCCATATTTCTGGGCGGGCTTCATCTACACCGGGCAATAGAAGCAGCCGGTGGACCGATGCCATTCCATAGCAACCGCGATATAGTGCCTAAACACAAGTTTGGTAGGCAATAGTTGGGGGCAACCGTGCCGGGACGCAATCTGATCAGATCCTTTGCACTTTTCCTACTCGGCAGCGTGTTGATCTGCTCCAATTCTCAAAAAGCGAATGCCGAGAGTCGCTCGTTTGACTTGGCGAATGATTGGCAGCAGTTGGCGCAGCTGAAGCCCGGTACCGAGCCGCAGGCGAAGAAAGAGATCACCAGTAGTGATGCAGCCAGACGCCAGGCCCTGCTTAAGCGCCGCGTCGAACAACTGCGCAAAGCCGGGGCGCACGACACTGCCGTCTTCACCGCCCAACGCTCTCTCGCCCTTGCCGAGCAGCGGCATGGACACGAGCATCCCAGCGTGGCAATGGCGCTCACGACCCTCGGCGGACTCTATGTTCGCTTGCACCGCTATTCGGAGGCCGAGCAGGCCTACAAGCGCGCGCTGGACATTCGTGAAAAGTCGCTAGGACCCGATCATCCGGACACCATTACCAGCCTCAACAATCTCGCAGGTTTCTATCAAGCGCAGGGCAAACACGATCTCGCCGAGCAGTACTACAAACGCGCGCTAGCAATTCAGGAGAAGTCACTCGCCAACAATCCGAACAGCGCTCCCGACGTGGCGACTGCACTCGGCAACTTGGCATCCGTCTATCAATCTCAAGGGCGTACGGCGGATGCTGCACAGCTCACGCAACAAGCGCGCGTGCTCCGGGACAGGGCATCCGCGCCGCCCAGGGAGAGCGAGAACGCGCGTCCAGCAACGACGTTCCGCAGTGAGAAGCGAATTGCGCCGGCCAACAAGTCCTTCGGCGAACAGTCGCCGCCGGAACCTAAAATCGCACCTGACGTTGCGCCACCGAACTCGGCGACCTCCAAGCAAGTACGGCCTACCGAATCGCCGCAGGCGCAACCTGCGACGGAGGGGGCTCAATCAGATTGGGACGTCGTGCCGGTTTTCTATGGGACCGACCGCGATCACGAGCCGAACCCGAAACGCCTTTCCTACAACGCGGATCGCGCGCACCGGCTAGAGCTTGGTCGTGCGCTCGTGACGGTCCCGAAGATTCATCAAGTCCCTCAGGTCGAGCGTCCGTGGGCGATCCGCATTCCCTATTTCGATGTCACCATCTACGAGCAGGCCGAGGATCCGAAGAAGCATTTCACTCTGCAAGAGATCAAGAGTCTCACGAAGAACGATTTCTTGCGCTTGGCACGCGCGCGCCTCGCCGGCTCAAAAACGTTCAAAGATCACGCCATCGTATTTGTGCACGGCTACGATACATCCTTTGACAACGCCCTCTACCGTACGGCTCAGATCGCGTACGATTTGCACTTTGACGGCGCGCCGTTCGTATACAGCTGGCCCTCGGGCGGAGCCGTGGCAAGCTATACTTACGACCGCGAGAGCGCCGAAGGGTCGGAGCCCTACTTGCGGCAATTCCTCGATCTCGTCGTGAAGGAAACGGGCGCAAAGACCATCAGCGTGATCGCGCATAGCATGGGCAACAAGGCGCTTCTCGACGTTTTGAAGGACATGAATTCGGCCGCCCCGAAGGGCGTGGTTGTCAGCCAGGTGATCCTCGCTGCGCCCGATGTCGACGCCGACAACTTCGCCAACCTGGCTCAGCAGATCAAAGGGTTCGCCAAAGGCGTGACGCTCTACGCAGCCGCGAACGATCGCGCTCTTCTCGTTTCGCGCAACTTCTGGGGCCACTACCGAGCGGGCGACGTGCCGGCCACGGGCCCACTTGTCGTGGCGGGCGTTGATACGATCGACGTCACCGCCGCGAGCACGGACGTCTTCGCTCTCAATCACTCAGATTATGCACAGAACAACGACCTACTGACCGACATCGGCAAGCTGATTGCGACGGGCTTGCGCCCGCCCGATGTGCGTTTTAACAAGCTGAAGGCCGTCAATCCGGGAAAGAACGAATACTGGCGCTACTCCGCAGAGTAGTCTCGCCGTGCCGTCCCGACCCCCAGTACGATCTTCGTGTGACCGAGCGGGAGCTGGATGGCCTGCAGGTTACCCGCTCGCTTGTAGATCAGCGTCGTCTGGTTCAGCGACGTAGCCTGGTCCTTGACCTTGACTCTTGCGCCCGACAGCCTCACCTGCCCTAGAGCACCTTCTCCTCGTCCCATATCCATGATTGCATAAAACGAGGCAGCCGATGGTCACGCTGAAGGTGAACGGGATGCGCATGCAATCGACAGCGATCAGTCTCGCGGGGACCCTGGCGATCGTTGGCACCGGCCTCGCCGTCTCTGCCGCGACGCCCGACCCCGCAGTGGGCTTGAAGCCGGTCAGCGCGTTCGCTTCCATTGCCGACGAGAAGCAGCGCTCGCAAGCGCTCTTCGCCGAGGCCGGCAAAGTCATTACCAGCGCGCGCTGCATGAACTGTCATCCTGCGGGCGACCGTCCAGCACAGGGTGACGACCGCCACCCGCACCTGCCGCTCGTCGTGCGCGGCATCGACGGCTTCGGCGCCATTGGCATGCGTTGCACGACCTGCCACGGGCCGGAAAACTTCGATGCCGCGCGCCTGCCCGGCCACCCCGAGTGGCACCTGGCGCCGATCGAGATGGCGTGGGTCGGCAAGTCGCTGGGCGAGATCTGCGAGCAGATCAAGGACCCAAAGCGCAACGGCGGCAAGTCGATGGATGAGCTTGTGCATCACATGGCCGAGGATTCGCTCGTCGGCTGGGGCTGGCATCCGGGCGCAGGCCGCACCCCGGCGCCGGGCACGCAAGCGGAGTTCGGCACCCTCATCAAAGCTTGGGTCGACAGCGGCGCCGCCTGTCCGCCGACGTGACCCAAGTCGTTTCGCAGCGAGACACGCCCATGAACGTCATCACACCGCAGAGAACCGGCAACGCCGAGCACGATGTGCTCGAAGTGGCGCGAAGCTGGCTTAAGCGGCACGGCCGGATCGCGCTCGCGACGGTCGCCTCGGCCTGGGGCTCGGCGCCGGTGCCGGTCGGCGGCCAGATGATCGTCGCGCCAGGCGATCGCTTTCACGGCTCGGTGTCGGGCGGCTGCGTCGAGGCCGACGTCATCGCCGAAGCGGCCGAGGTAATGGCTGGCGGATCGCCCAAGCTGCTCGAATTCGGCGTCGCCGAGGAGACGGCGTGGCGCTCCGGCCTACCCTGCGGCGGCAGGATCGAAATCCTCCTAGAGCCGCTCGAGCGCCAGCGCGACGCAGGTACTCTCGACCGCATACTTACAGCGCGCTGCGCACGCGAGCCGTTAGCGGTCGTGACCGACATTGCGACCGGTACGCGTCGGCTCGTCGTCGACGCCGAAGTGCCGGTAGAGATCGCGAGCTGCCTTGCCGCGGGCGAAAGCCGGCTACTCGATACGCCGGAGGGCCGCATCTTCGTGCACGCCCTGATGCCGCCCATTCGCGTCGTCATCGCCGGCGCCACGCACATAGGGCAGATGCTCGCGGGGCTGGCGCAGCAGATGGGCTACGACGTCGTCGTGGTCGATCCGCGCGCCGCCTTCGCGAGCGAGGAGCGCTTCGGCGGCACCGAGCTCGTCGCCGGCTGGCCCGAGGCGTCACTTGCCGCCGTCGGCATCGACAAGCGCACCGCGGTCGTCGCCCTGACGCATGCCTCCCACATCGACGACGAGACGATCGCTGGCGCGCTGCGCTCGCCCTGCCTCTATATTGGCGCGCTCGGCTCGCGCAAAACGCACACCAAGCGGATCGAGCGGCTCAGCGCGGCGGGTTTCGGCGAGTCAGATCTCTCTCGCATCCATGCGCCCATCGGGCTCGCTATTGGCGCCAAGGGCCCCGCCGAGATCGCCATTTCGATTCTAGCCGAAATCATCAAGGTTGCGCGCGGAGCTTGAGTAATGGCCGAGGTCGCCGCCGTCCTGCTCGCCGCCGGCGCATCGACCCGCTTCGGGCCCGGAAACAAGCTCGTTGCCCGCATCGGCGCGCCTCCTTTAGTGAGATGCGTGGCGGAGACGATTGCCGCCAGCGGGGTCGCCGAGATCGTGGTTGTCACCGGCGCCGACGCCGAGGCTATCGAGCGCGCGCTCGAAGGCATTCCCGTCCGCTTCGCGCACAACGCGCGGTGGAAAAGCGGCATGGGATCGTCGATCGCGGCCGGCGTTTCGGCGCTTGGAGAGCACGTCGACGGCACATTCATCGTGCCGGGCGACATGCCGCTTCTGCGCCCGCAATTGCTTCAAAGCTTGAGAACCGCCTTCGAACGGGAAGGCACCCTGCGGATCGTCTATCCGGCAACGCCTGAAGGTGCGCAGCGCAATCCCGTCCTATGGCCCAGGCGGCATTTCCCATTGCTCACCGCGCTCGGAGGGCAGGCCGGCGCTAAGTCTCTTCTCAAGCGGTTCAGCGATTCGTGCACGGTCGTGACGGTTGCTGACGAGAGTATCTTTGCGGATGTTGACACGCTCGGCGATTTGGCAGTCGCTCGTGCCCGAGCGGAGAACCGCTAGGACGCGGCAGCGTTCAGACCGTGCCCAAAGCTTGTTACCTCATATCCAATTCCAGCCACCAGTTGCCGTCAATTCGGCGCTCGAGCAATACGTCCTTCATGCTGAGCGACGCAGCGGCGTCATCGAGGTCCCCTTCGATTATCGTCGCGTCAGGGTCTGCATCCGCGGCATAGGCGAACCCCTTGCCGCTCCCGCCGATCGCCAGCCCACGCGTGTGCACGATGAACTCGATTGTCTCGCCGTAATGGCTGAAACCGTGCGCTACTCCCGCTTCGCGGAAAAGGCGCCGGTAGATCGCTAACCGATCGGGGGAAACATCTGCGGAGCCAAAATCCTCTGGGCGCGTGAAATCCGGCGCTACGCGCAGGAGCTTGGGGTTCTCATCGACCATGCGCACCAGCTCCTCCAGGATCTTTCGCTTTCCCTGGAATTGGGCGAGCATCGCCTCGTCGGTCGGATGCGATCCGCCTCCAAACGGGTCGAGGATCACGAGCCAGGCGAACTGACTGGCGGCAATCAACGCAGGGGCGGCGACTGCTGCGGCGCCCGCTATGACAAGACGTTTGGGAACTTTGCCGCGGACCATGGTCGTCAGCTTTGGAGGTCAGGAGTTGGGGAGCGCGAGCAAAGTTCGCACTCCCCGAAAGGCGCAAATGCGGCGCCGTGGTTGGCAGCGAAGCGCCGACTGAACTTGGCAAGCCGCACAGCATTATGGCAGGCAAGGTTGGCGCACGCCGATCAGTCGCCTGGCCATTCGCAGCATTCACGCCGGGACCGACGCCAACAGGGGAGAGCACCGACCATGCTGACTGCTTATCCGGCCGCGGACGCGGCTTCGCCAGCAGCGCGCGCCGCGTCGTGGGTGGACCTGCTCGATCCGACTGACGCAGAGAGGTCCTCCGTCGAAGGCAAGTACGGCTTCAGGCTTCCCTCGCGCCGCGAGCTGAGTGAGATCGAAACCTCAAGCCGCATTTCGGAGGAGAACGGAGTGCTGTACCTGAGCATGCCCATCGTCGCCTATGCGGGCGCGCTGGACCAGGCTCCCGCACCGCTTGGCTTCGTGCTCTCGAAGGACGTTCTGGTGACCATCCGCTACACGCCGCTACGTTCGTTCGAAGCGGTGGCGGCGAAGTTCTCCAAGGATGGCCTGCCAGGCTCAAGCGTCGAGGCGTTCACTTCGATCGTCGATGAGATGGTGGATTTGTTGGCGGACCTGCTGGAGGCCATCGCTGCGGAGCTGGACGAGGTCTCGCGCAACATCTTTGCGAGGCGCGGCAAGGGACGACGACGCCAACTCAGCCAGTCGAACGATGCCTTGCGCGGCGTGCTGACCGAGGTCGGCAATGTGGGAGAGCGCGCGTCTCGGATTCGCGACATCCTGCTGGGTCTGCAACGCATTGTCCCATTCGTTGCCGCGCCGGCGCGGGCCTGGATCCCGCAAGAGAGCCAGGATCATCTCAAGACTGCGCAAACCGATATCGTGTCTTTGACCGACTACGAGACGCACCTGTCCAACAAGGTGCAGTTTCTGCTCGACGCCGTGCTGGGTCTCATCAACACCAAGCAGAACGATATATTCACGGTCCTGACCGTGGTTTCCGTCGTCGGCATTCCGCCCACCCTCGTGGCAAGCATCTATGGAATGAACTTCAAGAACATGCCGGAGCTGACTTGGGCCTGGGGTTATCAGTGGGGTCTTTTCCTAATAGTACTCAGCACGATCATCCCGATCCTGTGGTTCAAATGGCGCGGATGGTTGTAGGGAATCGCCGCGCCCGGTCTGGTTCGCACCGCGCAGCGACAACCCGAGCCGTTTTCACGCTCCCGGACACGTCCCGGTTCGTGTAGTCTTCGACCCCTACGAGGAAAGCGTCCATTCAGCGGCAGCAGGAAAACTTCCTTAAGGACTGCCGACCGACCATCGTAAGCTTCGACTAAGACTTCTGGCGCCGCGAAATTTCGCGAAAAAGGGGGCTCTCATGCCTGCGTTACCGATCGGCGATTGCATCAAGTTTGGGTGGGAGACGTTCAAGAGACGCCCGTGGATCCTCATCGGCGCCTTCGCGCTTATCGTCCTCATCTCCGCCATTCCCGGCATCCTCTCGCCGCATCCCGAGATCGTGCAGGGTCAGCCCCCGCCACCGCCCACGCCGTTCGCAATTGTCATGGGTCTGATCGGCCTCGTGGTCAATTTTCTGGTCAGTTTGGGATTTACGAATTTTGCGCTGCGCGCGCACGATAATATCGAAGCCGTGACCATCGGCGATTTGTGGAACCCCGCTCCCATCTGGCGCTTCCTCGGCGCCGAGCTCCTTGCCTTGCTCATCATCCTCGTTGGCCTGGTGCTTGTGGTCATACCGGGCATCATCGCCTCCCTCGGCCTCAGCTTCGCCCCCTATATCGTCGTCGACCGCGGGCTGGGGCCGGTCGAGTCGCTGAAAGAAAGCTGGCGCATCACCAAGGGCAACAAGTGGCGTATTTTCTTGTTGGGTTTGGCATTGGTCGGCGTCAACCTGCTTGGCGTCATCGCGCTCGTCGTCGGCCTCCTCGTGTCCGTTCCAATCACTCTGCTTGCCCTCGTGCACGCCTACCGCTTCCTGCAGGCGGCGGCCGGCCCCACGCCCGCCTAAGCGCGGCAACCTCCGCCTGAGCCGTGAAAAGTCGAAGCCCCGCCGGAGCGATCCGTGCGGGGCTTCTCGTTCGTACCGGCACTGCGCCGCGCACTTACTTCTTGCGCGAGTCCTTGCACTTGCCGCCCTTCATGTACATGAACTCACCTTTGCAGGCCTTGCCGTGGTAGCCGTGGTGATGGTGGTGATGGTGGTGATGCTTGCCGCCCTTGTGATGGGCAGCGCTCGCGACGGTGGCAGCAGCCAGCGGCAGCGCCAGCGCACAAATTCCGATTACGATCTTCGACTTCATGGGTATCCTCCCTACCGATTAAACGGCCTACCACAGATGCGCGAGGCGGCGAGCGTCGCCCGCCGCACCGCGCAGGAACTCACTTCTTCACAGTGCACTTGCTCGTCTTGTCGTCCCACTTGCCCTTGGCCTTGTCGCAATCGGCTTTCGTCTTGGGCTCATCGGCAGCGAAAGCAGGAGCCGCGGTGGCAAGCAGAAGACCGGAGATGATCGCGATGTTCAGAAGACGGGTCGACATGATGAGTACCTCCCTTGATTTTCGGGCTTTCAGTCCGCCCAAGCCGCGGAACCTGCGGGCCCTTCTTTTCACTGATGTGTCGGGCGCTTTACATTTTCGTAAGGACGACGGTTTGCGCCTCAGGTGAGGCGGCACCGCAGCGTCAATCCCGCCAAGGCACTCGGGCAACATATGATCGAAACGTCGAGCGGCACCATCGACTTAACAGAGATCACATCCCGGCCGAGCCAAGCTCAGGTCATCGAGACGTCGCGGCTCGCCGCGCCGCCAGTCGCGGTTTGGGAGCAGGTCGCGAGCATGACCGGCGTCAACGCAGAGCTCATGCCAGCCGTCCGCATGACGTTTCCGCGCGCCTGCGAAACGCTTGACCGCGACCGGCTCGATCCCCAGCGGCCGCTAGTTCGTAGTGTGCTGATGCTGTTCGGCGCGCTGCCTGTCGACGTCCACTCGCTCGCGCTCGCCACCCTCGACCCGGGCGCGGCTTTCTCGAATCGTCTTCCTCGCTTCTGTACCGCCGCTGGATCCACGAGCGCGTGCTCGACGCCGAGGGCGATGGGACCCGAATCTGCGATCGCGTCTATTTCGAGTGCCGACTGCCTAGTCTCGGCGTAGCGCTCGTACCCATCGTGCAGGCTATCTTCCGTCACCGGCACGCGCGCTCCGCCGCCATTTCGGGACCGGGCCACACAACATCGACCCCCTGTGAATCCGCCCACGATTACGGGCCGGCCCAGCGGTAATCGCGCGCAAAGACTCCCTTATTCTAGACACAGGGCTGAGTGTGTGCGCGGATGGTCACACCGTTGCCGGAAAGCCCAACCCAATACGTTGCCGCGGCATCCGCGAATATGGTATCCGGCAAAATCCGACTTTCACTGGGAGATGGCATGCGCCGCGGGCCCACATTATACGCCCTGCTCTTAGTCGCCACGTTCAGCTCCCGCGCGACCGCAGCCGGCCCGTCCCTGTTGTTTGACGTCTCGAGCGGCAAGGTCCTCTACGCGGAGGACCAAGACAACCAGTGGCATCCAGCCTCCCTTGCCAAACTGATGACGGCCTATCTCGCCTTCGAAGCCATCAAGAGCGGCAAGCTCGCTCTCAATCAAAAGATCGCGTGCTCTGCCGCTGCCCACAGCGAGCCGCCGAGCAAGGTCGGGTTGCCCATCGGCGGCGAGCTCACTGTCGATCTGGCGCTGCAGGCGCTCATCATCAAATCCGCCAACGACGTTGCCGTCATGCTGGCCGAGTCGATCGGCGGCAGCGAGGCCGACTTCGTTGCCAAGATGAATGCCACCGCCCAGCGGCTCGGCATGTCGCGCACCAAATTCGTCAACCCCAACGGCTTGCCGGCCGACGACCAGGTGACGACGGCGCGTGACCTAGCCAAGCTGTCGCGCGCAATCGTGACCGAGTTTCCCGAGTACGCCCACTACTGGTCGATGCCGCAGATGCGCCTGGGGAGGAATCGTGTGCGCTCCCACAACGGGCTGCTCGACACGGTCGAAGGCGCAGATGGCCTCAAGACGGGCTTCACCTGCGACTCCGGCTTCAACATAGTGGCGAGCGCCACGCGCGATGGACGCCGCCTCGTAGCGGTCGTGCTGGGAGATTCGAGCATCGGGGAACGCAATACGCGCGCCTCTAGCTTGCTCGAGTACGGCTTCCAGCAGATCGGGCTCACGCAGATCTCCAACACGCAGACCGTCGACAACATGCCGCTCACCCCAACAGCCGAGGGCGTCAAGAGCGTGCGCACGAGCGTCGAGTTCCTGGGCGTGCAATCCCAAGCTGCGTATCATCAATGCTCAGAAGGGCGGCAAGCGTGCTGCGAAGAAGGCCGGCAAGAAGGACAAGGACGCGGTCAAGGCGGCGCAGACGAGCTCCGAGGCGGACACAACGACCGGCTCGCTCAAGACCGAGGTCAAACCTGTTCTGGGCGCACAGGAAGAGTAGCCGCCAGGCCTCGCGGGCGGAGCACGACTTTCAGGTGATCAGCTCGAGCTTCCCGCCGCGGTAGGGGCAGCCGCCCGTCGCAGGTGGCAGCGTCTGCTGCTCGGCCGGCGCCGGCGCTGCCGCGCCTTGCGGCTCCTCCGCCCATGCTCCGGTGCTCGCCGGCAGCGCCAGCATCAGGGCTGCCGCAAGGCTTGTCGCCAACAGCGTTAATTTCGGTCTTGCACACATCGCACCTCTCCCGGGTTGGATCGGCTTGACCCAGCTTAGCACAAACAATTCCAGCGAAATCCGCTCAAAGCGCGCCTCGCGGTCTCGTTCTGAAGCAACCGGGCTGGCGCGTTTTTTGCTGCCTTGAGTGCACAGGATCGAAGGCAGCCTGCTTGGAATTGAGGTTAGAGAGCAGCCGGCAACGGGATTACGCGACCATGGAAAACATCTGGCAATCAAATGAGGCCATGAACGAGCGTGAGTGCGAAGCGATGGCGGTCGTCCTCGAGGCAAAACATGGACTTCATGCGGCCGAGGTGGCCGATTTTTTCGCAACCATGCATACCGGCTACGGCGATGAACGCCGCTCGACTGCCTGGGCCGACGTCGCCGAGCGCGTGCGCTTGCGCGAGCGCGACCGCCTACAGCAGGACTAACCAGGGGTTGAAGCGGTCCTCCCTCGGACCAGGCACAGGCGGCAGCAGGGGCCGGAACCGCCGATGATACGCGACACTTCCGTCGCCCCCACCAGCAGCACGATCACGTGGCCGAGCGTCGGCAGCGTCGTCGCGCAATCGCTCGCCATTTTCAGGGGCGACGGCGAGAAGGCGCGCACTCAGCGCGACGCCGTCACCGCCTTCGGCGTGCGCTGCGGCAGCGCAGCGCTGCTTTACCTTTCCCAGGTCGTGCTCGCGCGCTGGATGGGCAGCAACCAGTACGGAATCTACGTCTTCGTGTGGACTTGCGTGCTGTGGCTCGGCGGCCTCGCCGACCTCGGCCTCAGCGTCACCTCCATTCGGCTGATCCCGCACTATCGCGAGACGGGCGATTTCGCCCACATGCGCGGCCTGATCCGCGGCTCCCGCTTGGCGGCCCTGTTGGTCGGCACCGCGATCGCCGCGATGGGCGTTGCCGCCCTGTGGCTCCTTAAGCCGCTCGAAGATCATTACATGCTGCCGGCCTATATCGCGCTCTGCTGCCTCCCGCTCTACGCACTCACTCAGGTGCAAGACGGGCTCGGCAAAGGCTTTGCGTGGATGGGGGTATCGCTCGTGCCGCCCTACATCCTGCGGCCGACGCTGCTGCTGCTCGGCATGGTCACGGCGCACATCGCCGGTCTGCCGATGGAGGCAACGACGGCTGCCGGGGCTGCGATCGTCGCCACATGGGGCGCGGGCCTCTTCCAAACGCTGCTGATCAATCGCCGGTTGCCCGACGTCGTGCCACCCGGCGAGCGGCGCTACGCCTTCAAGGCGTGGATCCTCGCCGCCCTTCCGCTGCTCGTCATGACCGGAAGCGACCTTACGCTGCAGAGTGCCGACGTACTCATCGTCTCGCGCTACATGACGCCGACCGATGTCGCCATCTACTTTGCCGCCGCCAAGACGATGGCGCTCATCATGTTCGTGCACTATGCCGTCGGCAGCGCGGTAGCCAACCGCTTCGCTGCCCTTGGGGCTCGCGGCGACAAGGAAGCGTTGCGCGCATTCGTGCGGGAAGCAGTGCACTGGACCTTCTGGCCCTCGCTCGCGGCCGCCATCCTGTTGCTGGCGCTCGGCCTGCCGCTTCTGTGGCTGTTCGGGCCGCAGTTCACCCAGGGCTACCCCGTGATGCTGATCCTGGTCGTGGGGTTCCTGTTCCGCTCGTCCATGGGACCGGCGGAGTTTCTCTTGAACATGCTGGGGGAGCACAAGATCTGCGCCGCGGTGCTGTTCACGACCGCCGTGCTCAACATCGCGCTCAATCTCGTGCTGGTGCCGGCCTTCGGGCTCATGGGCGCAGCAACGGCAACGTCGACCTCGCTAGTGGCTGCCGCGTTGATGCACTATGTGGTGGTGGGGCGCCGCCTCGAGATCGATATCGCAGTCTGGCGCAATTTGCGCCGGCGTTAGGCGCCTACATCGACGCGCCGATCACCAGCGTCCAAAACGACTTGAATTCGGTCTTCGGATCCTGCACCAGCGCGATACCCATATGAGTTGCATCGGTTAGCAGCAGATTCTTGTTGTGCCCGGGGCTCTCTTTCCACCCACGCAGCACTTCCTGGAAGTCCACCTGACCCGTGCCGACGTTCTCGGCCGCCAGCCGCGCGTGGTACCCGGTGCGCTTGACGCGGTCCCACGGATTGGAGCCGTCGGAGCCGTAGTGAGAGATGCGGTCCCACTGGGCGAGATCACGCGAATGCGCTTTCGCAGCCGCCGTGAGCTCGGCGTTGAGCTGCAGGGGCTTCAGGCCCTTGTCATGGCGATACTGGTTGATGAGGTCGCGTGCTTTTTCGGGATCGAGCGCGGTCTTGGAGTAGTCGCGATCGGCCAGCGCCCCCGCGGGCGCGCGCTCGAAGGAGCCCATCGGCGCCTTGTCGTCGAGGCTGGCGACGCGTTTCGGAGCGATCGACTCCGTCGCGTCCGAGCGCTGCGTCGAAGGCTCGCCGCCGAGCGCAACGCTCTCGACTGCCGGCGAAGATCTGACCGAGGCGGTGGTGTCGGGCGAATCCGCGAAGCCTGAGCTCAGCGACGTTGAGCCAAGGCTGCAGGCGCCCAGGAGAACGGCGAGGGCAGCAGAAATCGCGACGCGGTACATACGAGCTACTCCCGCTTGCAAAAGCGCGGTACACCAATTGATCATCGCGTAGACCCGTTAACTCGCCGTTAATGCTAAGGAGCTGCAACAACTCGTCCGAAAGCGGGAAGGCGAATCCCGCGAAACCCCGTTCACCGATATCCCACCAACATGGTGTCGCCATTTTGACGCGCCTGCGGCGAAAGCCGGGCGCGGTGCCGATTTGGCTTAGTGCGGTCGCGAGTTAAGTGCCTCAATCGTGACCGCCTCTTGGAAGTCATCGCCAACTCACCCACACTTCCCCAGAAGCGGCCGGTGATTCGCGCGTCCGGCTCACTCGTCTTGAGCATGAGGAGACGCGTTGCATGTCGCTCTTTCGCCGGCAGGCGCGCGCGCAGACGCAGCCGCGCGCAGACCGCGACGGTCTCGATGATCTTCTCCTTGCCCGCATCGCTTGCGCTGGCGGAGCCACGCGACCGCAGCTCGTGCGCGACCTCGGGCCCTTGTTTGCAAACAAGCTTTCGCCCGCCGAGTGGCGCAACCGCACCGACGCCGCGCTAGTCCGACTTGCTGATGGACATCAGCTGCGCGAGCACCGCGGCCGCTATCGCGCAAGCGAGGAGGGCGCGACGGCGGTCGCCCGCTTCCTCGGCGAGAACGAGACGCACGCGCGCGCCTGGAGCGAGCAGCGCGACCTCTGGCTCGTCGCCAAGGCGCTCGGCGCCGACGCGGGCAAGCCCGGCGTCCGCAAGGCCCTAACGCGGCCCGAAGGCTTGAGCGCGCTCATCGTTCAACAGGCGTTTGGGCTTGCGCTGCGCGAGGCGCTGTCGCCCTCAAAGCTGCGGACGGCGCTCGCGCTTGTAGCGCTCGAACGGACCAGTGAAGCCGGCAAGATACCTAAGAAAGCCGGCCCGCTCTCGGCCGACGACGGCCGCAAGCTCGCCGCCCAATTGTTGCAGAGCCCGCGTGAGGTCTCCACCGACGCACGCCTGATCGCTGCCCTCAGCGCCGAGCATTTGGGCGCCGCGCGCCCCGAAATCGAGGTGTTGCGACTCGGACTTCTGCGCCGCCTCGCCGCCTACACCAGCGAGGACCGCCAAGAGGTCCCCGCGCCGAAACGCTCCGTGCCGACCTCAGCAAAAGTGGCCCAGCGCCCTGGTCTGGCGCAATTTTCGGCCGGTGTGCTCAGCGCGGCACGTTTCCATGCCGAGGGCTGGCCAGGCAATCGCAAGGCGTTTATCTCTCAGGTCTGGGAAGCGATTCGCACGTCGCACCCTGAGTGGGGTCTCTCCGAGATCGAGTTTAAGGACATGCTGGCCGGCGCCCATCGGGCGGGTCAGCTCGTGCTGGCCAGCGCCGACCTCAAGAACAAACGCGACATCAAGGAGTTCGAGGACTCGGCGATTCTCTACAAGAACACGGTCTGGCATTTCGTGCGAGTCGAGGATTAGAACGTCGAGGGCGTCGATTGATGCAGCAGCAAGGGGCCAGCGCCCAGATCACTCGCACGGAGCCCGCCCCCGACAAGCTGGTCGCCGCTTTCGAGCACTCCATCACCTGGGAGGACGACATCTGGCGCGCCGACCCCGTCGACGTGGCCGAGGTGCACGCCAAGGCGCGGCGCAAGTTCACCGACCTGCTAGCGAACATTACCTCGGGCCGCGGCGCCGGCACGCAGGACCGTATCCTGCTGTTTCACGGCCAGTCGGGCGCCGGCAAGACGCACCTGTTGCGCGCGCTGAGGACGACGGCGCATCGCAGCGGTACGGCTTATTTCGGCTACGCACAGATGACGCCCGACGTCGCCAACTACGCCGACTATTATCTGCGCCGGCTTGTGCATTCGCTCGAGAAACCGTACGACCCGGACCGCTCAGGCGAGAGCGCGCTTTCGCGCCTCACCACGCGGCTCATGGATGACGCCGCCGTCGTCGCTGCGAAGGATCTCGAGGCGCTGCGCGAGGCGACCCTCGACGATGCCAAGCTCGCGGCCCTCGTCCTGAAGCTCGCCGACCAGATCGTCTCCAGCCCCAAGTATGCCGCCGCAAAGCCTCGATATCAACGTCGTGCGCGCGCTGCTTTATCTGCGAGCGCCGCGACCCACGCATCGACCAGCGCGTGCGCCAGTATCTTTACGGCCGCCCCCTGACCGAGCTCGCGCATCAAGCCGTCGCCGCGCTCGACCCGAACACGGGCGAGGACCGCTCCTTCGAGATCGTCGCCGCGCTCGGCGCGCTGATGTGGACGGTGGATCGCGCCGCGCTCGTCTTCTGCGTCGACCAAGTCGAGGATTTGCGCTTCTTCAACGACGCCGAGGAGCGCTTCCAGCGCGCGGTGCGCGACCTGATCCAGATCGCCAACCGGCTGACGAATGCCATTCTCATCATCTCCTGCCTGGAGGACTTCTACGGCCAGGTGCGCGGCGTCCTCGCCCAGTCCTACATCGACCGCATCGAGAAGGCGGGCCCGGTGGCGCTGCTCGAAAGTCGCACGCCAGAAGAAGCGCGACTCATCATCGCCAAGCGCTTGCAGCACATGGCCGCGTCAGGCGGAGGCGCGGGATATTCCGATCCAGCAGCCTACTTCGGCCCACAGTTCTACGAGGAGTTCGCCGGGCTCTCGACGCGACGCCTGCTCGAGCACGCCTATACACGCCTGCGCTCCAAGACCGGCTTGGCGACGGAGGAGCCTGAGCACGGCGAGGAGGAGCGCGGCGGCTTCATCTCGCGGCTCGCCGCCGCCTTGGGGCTAGGCTTTCCAGGCGACGAGCCAGCGGCGCCCGCCGTCGTCGACTACCGCGACATGTGGGAGCGCTTCCAGAACGCGTCCGAAGCCGAGATCCCCTCGGATGAGCGCGAGCTGCTCGACATCCTGTCGGGCGCGCTCGTCGTCGCGCGCGAGGAGTGGCCCGGCGCGATCGAGCTCAACGCCCAGCGCCACGAGCTCAACGAGGAGATCCCCGTCCTCGACCTGCGCCTGAAGCACAAGAACGGGCTCGCCGCAGACGCGCGCGTGTTCCTGTGCAACCGGCCGACGCAGGGCGGCGGCCTGAAGCGCCAGCTCGATAAGGTCCTGGGCGCCATGGACGGCAAGAGCTGCTTCATGCTGCGCGCTTCGCGACTTCCCGCCCAACCGTAAGAACCAGACGGCGCAGGCGTTCCGCAAGTTCCGCGACGGCGGCGGCCGCCAGTTCCTCGTGCCGATCCCCGAGTGGGAGCGCATGATGATGGTGCGCGAGTTCTTCAACCATCACCGCAACGACCCGGGCTTCGTTGCAGTGGTTCGCCGGCGCCAAGCTGTTGTCGAAGCTGTCGCCGCTTGCGCAACTGCTGCGACTCGACCTGCTCGGCTACGGCGCGAAGCCCGCCGCAGTGTCCACCGAAGCTGCTGACGGCAAGGGCGGCGTGCGACGCAAGGCGAATGGCGCGAACGGCAAGGGCGCCCACCACGAGCCGGCGGTCGTCGAAGCCGCCGCTCATGCGAACGGCAGCTCCGATGCCATGCTGGAAGAGGACGAGCTGCCGCTGTCCGTCATCCTCGACGAGAACGGTGGCGGTACCGGCAGCATCGTCGCCGGGCGCGAGCTTACAGGCACCTCGCGCGCCGTGACCTTGAACAAGGACGTGTTGCGGCGTCACGCGGCGGTTCTCGGCGGCTCGGGCTCGGGCAAGACGACGCTAGCGCTGTGTCTCATCGAGCAGCTGCTCCTGCGCGGCATCCCCGCCGTGCTCATCGATCGCAAGGGAGATCTGTGCAGCTACGCCAACCCCGATGTATGGCGCGAGAACGTCGAGGAGTTCTCCGAGCGCCGCGGCGAGCGCGAGAAGCTCGCCGACGCGATCGACGTCGCCGTCTTCACGCCGGGCCGCGCCTCGGGCCGCCCGATCTCCATCACGCTGCTCCCCAACGGCATCAACGAGCTGCCCGAGCACGAGCAACAGCTCCTCGCCAACCTTTCCGCCGCCGCGCTCGGCGAGATGCTGCACCTCAAGAACTCTGCAACGCACCAGAAGCAGTCGGGCACGCTCTCGGTCGCGCTGCGCATTCTTGGCTCGCGCCACAGTCGCGAGGTGACGCTGTCCGATCTCATCGCGCTCTTGGAGGACGAGGACCCGGAGCTTTCCGACCTCACCCAGCGCATGGACCCCTCCGGCAAGCTGCGCCGCGACCTCGTCGCCCAGCTCGACAGCTTGCGTCACCGCAACTCGGCCCTGTTCGAGGCGGGCGGCGAAGTCCTTACGCATGGAATCGCTGCTGGGCCTCGGCCGCTACGCGCGCGAAGGCCGCACGCGGCTCTCGATCATCTACACGGGCTTCCTCGGCGACAACGAGAACATCCTGTTCTGGGTCTCGCAGTTCCTCTCCGAGGCTCTCCGGTTCTGCCAGCGCAACCCCAACGACGAGCTACAGGCGGTCGTCATGTTCGACGAGGCCGACCTCTACATTCCCGCCAATGCCAAGCCCGCCACCGCCGAGCCCCTACAGAGCCTTTAAAGCGCGCCCGCTCGGCCGGCCTCGGCATGATGCTCGCGACCCAGTCGCCGGGCGACCTCGACTACAAGAGCCGCGATCAGATCACGAGCTGGTTCATTGGCCGTGTGCGCGAGGACACGGCGCTACGCAAGCTAAAGGCCGCCTTCCAGAGCGAGTCCGGGCTCGAGCCGGCAGCCGTGTTACCCGGTCAGACGGTCGGCGAATTCCACCTCGTTCAGGAAGGCCTCGTGCGCCCCATGAAGGCGCAGCGCTCGCTCATCACGGCGGAGCAGGTGCCCTTCGACCGCATCGAGCAGCTGGCGCGCGAGACCAAGGGACAGGACGAGCGCCAGCTCAAGCTTTTCGATCTGCCGTCAACCCGAAAGTGATGCGGGCGCGCCACTCGCTAACAGGTTGCTTCCGCAATAGGAGCGCGCCTCGCGCGAGCGGCCGGATCTCATCCAACTCCTATAGAGTTTCTGCTAACGCACTCGGCGATTTCGGATTTTCATCTCTGCGGACTTGCATGAGCGCGCATGACAAGTTCATACGGCTTCGCACCCGCGAACCTAAATTGCTGTTCAGTCGCGAAGAGTGCGTGTCAACTTCTTTTTTCTGATGTAAATTCACCTGTCGCTGAAATTTTAGAGGGGTTTCGGCGGTGGCGGTTTGGCTCTTAGGGGGTGCCAAGCAGCGCAATTGGGCGGCGTTTGTGCGGGGTGTGTTATGGTTGCGAAGTCGTTTGTGATGGTGGTCCTGGCTACGTTGCTGGGGCCGGCGATCGGTGTAGGGTTGTTCGTCCTGTTGCACACGCTGTGACGGACGAGCGGGGATCGTAGGCGCTTCAAGGGCGAGCGCCGCCGGGCCAAATCCGCCATAAAGGCTGACTAGGGCATTGGGCATGCGGGCGCGCAGGCGCCGCCATTCCTAGCCTTCGCGGCCGATATGCTAGCCGTTATTCGTGTGCTGACGCGCGCGCTTGAGCTGCTGCTGCTCCTGCCGTTCCGCATTCTGCGTCTCGCGCTCGACCGCATTGCCTTCAACCCTCGGCTGGGCCCGCTTCGCTACATCGCCAGCGCGGCGCTTTTCTACATCCTTTTTGCGCTGATCCTCGTCTATGCCGTCGCGCCCGTGCGCGCGCTCGTCGGCCACTACACATTGGGCGAGAAGCTGAACTACGACGCCGAACGCTGGCTCGCCACCGCTATTTACGACGCGCGCGGCAATTTCGTCGGCACCTTCGACCCGCGCCTCGATAGCCTGCGCGACATCAATTACACGGGCGAGGCGATCGACCTTGGCGACTACGTAGCGAACCCCGACCACAAGTCGATCCCGGTGCGCGAGGTGCCGCAGCAGTACTGGCAATGCCTCGTCTATCTCGAGGATCGCAACCTCGGTGGCCTGATCAACCCATTCGGCATCGATCTCGCCGGCGTGCTCAAGATCCCGCTTTCCACGTTGCGCCGCTCGTTCCTCGCCCACCGGCCAGTCTTGGGCATCGGCGGCTCGACGCTCGCCATGCAGTTCGTCCGCGTCATCTACCAGACGCCGCCACACGCGGATGAGAGCGCGCTGGAGAAGCTCAAGCGCAAATTCGGCGAATGGTGGCTGGCGCCCGTCATCTACCGAGAGCTGACGCGCGGCGGCGACACCAAACTCAAGCAGTGGGCAGCCGACCATCTTTGGCTCGCCCAGCGCACCGGCGGCTCGCCTCTGCACGGCATCGAGGTGACGAGCCGCATCGTCTTCGGCAAGGAAGCAAAGGACCTCTCCGTCGCCGAGCAGTTCGTACTCGCCTCCGCCGTCAACCGCCCCATCATCCTGCTCCAGGGCAGCGAGCGCTTGAACGAGGTGCGGCTCGACCGCTGGCGCTACTTGACCGAGGTGCGCGCCCGCTCGTGCGCGGAGAAGCTCATCACGGACGAGGCCGAGCAGAAGCAGGTGGTGTTCGACTTGATCGCCATGGCCGGCGGCCCGCCCGATCCCAAGATCAAGCCCAAGCTGCAGCAGGCGCTGGACCGCTATGAGCCGGCCTTGGCGCAGCGCGCGCAGGCAAACCCGGTCATTCGCGCCAACGCGCTGATGCGGGGCGCGCGCTACGGCGTGCGCGAGGAGATGAAGCAGATCTACGGCTTCGGCTGGCGCGACCACGTGCGCGGCGTAACCACCACGTTCGAGGCGGGTGAGAACCTCGCCTTCGGGAAGAAGGAGGAGACGCGCCTCGCCGAACTCGACACCCAATACGCTTCCAAGATCGATCCGGGCTACACGCTCGACCCGGCCAAGGTATCGCCCGAACGCAAGAGCCCCAACGTCATCGTTGTCGCCGCCAACGCCGAAGGCGAGATCGTGCGCTACTACGAGCAGGGCGAGACGGCGTCCTACTTCGGCTCGCCGTTCGCGCGCGACGCCGCCACCGGTTTCTACGACTCGAGCCGCGAAAGCCGCATGGTTGCCTCCACCGGCAAGATCATCGCTGCCATCGCCATCGCCAACACCATGCGCGACACTGCGCAGACGCTTTACCTCGATACCCAGGCGCCGGCAAATGGTCTGGAGGATTGCGGCCGCGGCACCGAGCGGCGCGGACGCACGGCTATCGTCACCTTCGCCTGCTCGCTCAACGACCCACTGATGAACCGCACGGCGCTAGTCGGTCAGGCGCGCGTCAAGAAGCTCATCGACGAGCTCGGCTACACCATGCCACCGCCGGATGGTTCCGGCGCGCAGACACCGCCCTCGACCGCGGTGGTACTGGGGCTCGTTGCCGCCTCCCCGCGCCGTGTGCACCGCACGGCCGGCGTGGTGCTGGCGAGCCTGATCGGGCGCGGCGCTTCTCCCGTGAAGACGCCGTCGCTCATCAAGACCTACGACTACACCAACCCGGATGCCGCGAGCGCCGCGGCGCAGCCGGACGCTGGGCGCATCGTCCCGGACAAGCTCATCCGCCGCGGAGGGCGTCCTCTGTTACGGACGCTGCTGCAGGCGCCGCTGTGCTACCAGACCGGCGGCAAGCCGACCGGGACACTCAAAAGTCTGAGCGCCTGGTGCGCGTCCCGGCATCCCGGCTTGCGGCTGCACTTCGCCAAGACGGGGACGCAGGTGACCACTGATCCCGATGCCACCGTCGACGCCTGGGTCGCGGGCGGCCTGCAGTTCGGCAACGGCGCCGCCTACTCCTACGTCGTCGTCGTCGGAACGGGCTCGGCACGCGATCCGTGGGCGCGCAATCTGCACTCCGCCCAGCTCGCCGCCCCCCTGCTCGAGACGCTGCTCATAGATCTCGAGGCCGAAGCGAAAGCGCATCCGCGCCCCGACTTGCTGTCGCCCGCAGCTCGCGCTCCCGCCGCCGCCGCTCTGCCGCGCACGCCGACGCGCACACGTACCGCGCAGGATAATGTCCGCCTTGGTGTCAATCCCAACTGAAGCAGCGCACGAGCCGCCTTTGGCCATCGCGACGCCGCACTGGCGACAAAAACCGCGCTTACCTACGGAACTGGATCACTACGGGGCTGACGGACGACACTGAAAGCGAGAGGCGTTTCGCGCATTCGGTGGGGGAAGCGGTCCCGCACGACACTCGTGCCGGCTCGACGAACCTGCTTTGCCGCGAGAATTTGGGCAGGGCACTATGGCGCTGAGGTCCGGCACGTCGCGTACGCGTACCCAGGACAGACTGAGCGTGGCGGGGGATTGGGCCGACGACTGGTCCGAACCCGAGAGACCGCTGCGCGACTGGAAAAAGCTTTTCCTCATCGTCGGGCTTGCCGCACTGTCGTGGGTCGCGACCTACGTCGGCATGCTCGAGCTCATCAAGTCGAACATGGGCGATCTGCCCTTCGTCCACAAAATCATCATCGGCTTCTCCGTCGCCATGCTGATGACGATGGTCGTGTGGCTGCTCGACCAGATGTTCTCGCCGATCGACTGGTTCACCAAGCTGTCCTACGTCTGCGGCTATATCTTCCTGACCATCATCTCCGTCGGTTTCGGCTTCGGCTTCTACTGGAAGGTGCTGGAGAGCCGCTCGGAGGCCTCGCGCTCGGCCGAGAGTGCGGTGGGCCAGGTGCAGTCCTCCCTGCACGGCGCCTCGACCCGGCTCGAGCAGCTCCAGGGAACGCTCGTGCAACTCTCGACGATCTCCACAGAAAAAGCCGAGATCGAGCGCAACAAGGGCACGTCGTGCCCCAACAGCTCGCCTGGCGACGGCCCTCGCCGCAAGATGCGCGATGAAGACGCCGCCCGCTTCACCTTCGCCTCCGATTTCGTCAAGGCGCGCGTGACCGCGGTGAAGGGCGACATGGCCGCGCTCGACACTGAGCTCGCCAAGATCCTCGCCGATGACCCGGCGATCATCGATGTCAAGAGCGGCACGCGCAACGAGTTCATGCGCGCGCTCGGGCGCCGGCTCGACCTCACCGTGACCGGCTTCAACGCCTTCCGCACCGACCCGCAGCTGCGCCAGATCCGCGCCGATCTCGCCGATCGCGCCGGGCGCACCACGCTCGCCGACAGCCACGGCGGCACTATCACCTGCCCCGATCCGCAGTTGCAGATGGCATTACGCGGCGTCGTCAGCGCCATCGACCAGCTCCCCAGCCTGGAGAAACCGGAGATCGCGGCCGTCGAGGGCTCCGAGGCGACGATCGAGGCCTTCCGCCGCCTGACCGCGACCTTCGTCGGGCTCTTGTCCTTCAAGCTGCCGCCGTCCGCGGATGAGCTGCGCGAGCTGCAACAGAGGGCCGTGCAGTCGATCGAGAACCCGTCCGCCGTGCACGCGCTCAACAACGAGGCGGTTGGCTTATCAAAGCGCGACTACATCCCACTCGGCATCGCCGTGTTCGTCGACCTGTGCCTGCTGCTCGTCTCCATCGGGCGGCCGATGAACCGCTTCGTGGCAACGCGCCAGCGTATGATCGAGGCCGAGCGCGGGCCCGTCTTCCCCATCCTCTCGCGCTTCAGCGAGATCCATGATCGCGAAGAGATGCGGCGCACTTTCGACGTGTTCCGCGAGGTCATCTTCGAATTGGGCGGCACCTACTACGTCGCCGTGCCGCTCAATGCCCCGCGCGGTCACCCCGAGCGCGAGCGACTGCGCCGCGACGCCCAGGCGCTCGCCAATCTCTGCTACGCGCTCGAGGGCCAGGGTGTGCTGGCGCGGCCGTGGAAGCTCGCCCCCTCGCTCGTCGCCCGCCGCAAGCTGCGTCGCCAAGGCAGCAAGTTCATCGAGTGCTACCGCGACCAGGTTGTCGCTCCGATCCCGCGCGCCTGGCGTGCTCTGAAGGCGTTGTTCGTCACCGACCATGCGCAAGACGAACGGCCGGCGTTCCGCATCTATGCGTTCAAGAGCGGTGCGTGGCCGGAGATGATCCTCGGCGCCGTCATGGGCGCCGCGAGCCGCGTCGAGGCGGAGCGCCGGCGCAACTCGACCCCCGCCGCGCCACGCGAGGAACCATCGTCTCCGGAAGCGGAGGACTTCTACGCCGATCTCGCGCGCGACGCGCCGCGTACCGAATCCCGCGACCTTCCCGAGGCCATCGAATTGCCCGGTCTCGACGAAGCAGCATCGGCGCGCGACCGTGACCACAACGGCGCCTTCGCCTACCGGCCTGCCGAGCGTCCAAGCCTCGATAGTGGGATGCGCACCGTCGGGCGCCGCCCGGCAACCAACGGTGCGGCAGCTGCGGACGTGCGGCCCGCCGGCGGCGAGCTGCGGCCTGTGGCCTCGCTCGGGGGCATGCCGTCTAAGTTGAACGGCCACTACCGCAGCCAGTTCGGCTCGTACGCAAACCAGGCCCAGGCCGAGTTCGCGAGCTTCGATCCGCTCGACGAGGACACGAAGGATATGGTACCGGAGACAATCGTCGCTGAGCCGGCCAATGGCAACACCGAGCCTGGCGGCAGCGATCGCAAGCCCGCTGTCCCGCCGGCCGAAGTTATCGTCGTGCCGTTCCCGGCGCAGCGCGCAGCGAGCATAGCCCCGAATGTACATGACCCGCTGATCGAGCGGCTGACGACGGCGCTCACCGCCGCCGAGGAGCCGGCGCCGCAGTTGGGCCCCACCATCGGCGTGGAGCTGCGCCGGGAGACGGCGACCTTCACGGTACCGGTGAGCCAGGCCTCGCTGCCAGCGGCGCTTGCCAAGCTCGCGCGTGCAAAACTCATCTCCGAAGAGCCCGGCAGGGCACCGCAGCTTGAGGCCTCGGGCTCGGCTCCCGACACCATCCATATCGCCGATGAATCATCGGCCCTCATCGAGGACCATTCGCAGCCGGCGGAGGGCGTCGATTTCGAGCCTCCCCTCGTCTTGCGCAGGATGGTGGAGTAGGGGCGCTGTATGCGCTGCAGCAAGCCGGTAGCACGGCGCGGTGGCAAGAATTGCTTAACCCAAATGACACCTTAATGGCGCACAAGATCAACGACTCGGGCCGCTTGCTTTTCAGGCCCGGGCAACAAGGGGACCTCGGACATGCCTGATACTTCCTCGCGACTCCAGGATCTGTCGATCGGCGAGAAAGTGGCGAAGCTGAGTGCGTTCATTGCAAGCGATATCGATACCCGCACCGCGCGTGGCCTCTACGCCGCTGGCGGCTGCTACCTTCTGATCGCGCGTTCCCCCGAGAGCCCCGTCGCCCAGGCCCTGCACGAGCACGCCCCCGGGCTCGCCAAGGCCGGTATCCGCATCCGTGCAATTTTCGGTGACGTCGATCTCGGCCAGGGCGCGGCCACCGTTGCGGCCGCCCCGTTCGCGCTGCCGAGCGAGTGCCGCATCGCCCGCGACCCGCGCCTCTTGGCCGCACACGAGCAGCTGGTGCTCTGCGCTGACCGTTCCTGGACGGGCGACAGCATGCGCCGCGAGCCGTCGAAGCGCGACGCCTACGAGAGCTTTGCTCCCGCATGCGCCGAGACCGCTACCAACGCCGCGCGGTCGTTCGAGAAGATCTGGCGCGCCGCCGCTCCGTTGCGGGCGATGCCAGCCGTGCCGGTCGCGCTTGCGTCACGGCTGTCGGACATGGGGAATGGCCTCGAGGGGTTTGACCTCCCACGCCGCCAGTAGCGCCAAAACGCGCCGCAATGGGCCACCCACCGCTTCGGAGGCCGGTCGCAAGACCGGCCTTTTTCCGTTTGCCCCGCGCCGCAAATTTCGCTCCCATCGAATAAGGCCGCAAGGAACGGGAACTCGCGATATTTACGTTGTTATCGCCCCTGTTAGCCCATTGGGCTCCGATGGCCTTCACCGCGACATCCGCGTCTTCGATAATGCACGCTGACTATCCCGGCATTCGTCCTCCAAAGGTGGCAAAGCCATGCGGTTCTTCGCGCACGCTCTCCTCGCACTCCTGCTCATTCTCCCCGCAGCCTCGGCCTCCGCCCAGGATGCCGCCCAGACGCACCCCTTCCTGCACCAAGGCATCGAGAAGGACGGCGAACGCTACGAGGCCTACCTCAAGGCCAACTGGAAAGCCGCCGGAAAGAAGCCAGCCGAGCTGCGTCAGGCGGGAGAGAAAACGCTCGGCGCCGACCCGCGCGGGGCTTCGCGCAATTTCGCCGCGGCCATCGTGGCCGACAGCCAGGACGTCGATTCGTGGATCGGGCTCGCGCGTGCCCTCCTCGCCATCAAGGTCGACCCCGAGAAGGGCAACGAGCGCTACGACCTGCCGGTGAACGCCTCCGGTGCAGCCTACATCGCCTACCAGCGTGCGCAGGACAACGGGCATAAAGCGCGCGCGCTTGCCGTGCTCGGCGACGCGCTCGAGCGCCGTTCGTTCTGGCGCCCCGCGATCGACGCCCTGAAGACGAGCCTCGCACTCGCCGACAACAGCCAGGTGCGCGAAGCCTACGAGAAGCTGCGCACCGAGCACGGCTTCCGCATGGTCGACTACAAGACCGAATTGGAGGCCGCCACGCCGCGCCTGTGCCTGCAGTTCTCCGAGAACCTATCGCATGAGCAGGTCGATTTCGCGAAGTTCGTCTCCATCGACGGTAAGGACCCGCAAGGCGTCACGGTCGAGGGCGAGCAACTCTGCATCGACGGCCTGACCCACGGTGAACGCTACGAGGTGCAGCTCCGCGCCGGGCTGCCCTCCGATGTGGACGAGAGTCTGCAGAAGAGCGTCGACATCGCCGTCTACGTGCCCGACCGCAAGCCGTTCGTGCGCTTTTCCGGCAAGAGCTACGTGCTGCCGAGCCGGGGCCAGCAGGGCATCCCCGTCGTCACCGTCAACACGGCGAAGGTCGAGGTCGAGGTCTATCGCATCGGCGACCGCAACCTCGTTGGCACGCTCGACAGCGGCGACTTCCAGCGCCAGCTCTCCAGCTACGAGATCGAGACCATCAAGTCGCGCACCGGCGAGAAGGTTTACACGGGCGAGATGGACGTGCCGCAGAAGCTCAACGAGGAGGTGACGACGGCACTCCCGGTCACCGACGCGGTCGGAACGCTGAAGCCCGGCGTCTACGTCGTCATCGCGAAGCCGACCCAGAAGTCGAAGGAGGAATACAACGCCGAGGCCACCCAGTGGTTCATCGTCTCCGACCTCGGCCTCACCGCATTCTCCGGCGATGACGGGGTGCACGCCTTCGTGCGCTCGCTCGCCGATGCAACACCGTCTTCCGGCATCAAGGTCAAGCTGATCGCGCGCAACAACGAGGTGCTCGGCACTGCGCAGTCCGACGCCAACGGCTATGCCAAGTTCGACTCCGCGCTTGCCCGCGGTGAAGGGGGCTTACGCCCCGCGCTGCTCGTCGCCGAGAGCGCGGGCGGCGAGTACGCCTTCCTCGACCTCACGTCGAACGCCTTCGATCTCACCGACCGCGGCGTCAAGGGCCGCGAGGCCCCGGGCCCGCTCGACGGCTACCTCTACACTGAACGTGGCGTCTACCGCCCCGGCGAGGAGGTGCACATCGCCGCCATCGTGCGCGACAAGGCAGGCAAGGCCGCGAGCCTGCCCGTCACCGTCATCGTGACGCGCCCCGACGGCGTGGAGCACCGCCGCTTCACTCTCACGGACGCCGGCCTCGGCGGCCGCGAAATCACGCTGCCGCTCGGCGCTTCCGTCATGACCGGCACCTGGCGCGCCAAGCTGCATGCCGACCCCGAGAGCGAAGCGATCACGCAGGTCTCGTTCCTGGTCGAGGACTTCGTGCCCGAGCGCCTCGACCTCAAGCTTGAGCCGCCGACCGCCGCGCTTTCCCCCGACGAGACGCAGACCATCAAGGCGTTCGGCCGCTATCTCTACGGGCCGCCTGCTGAAGGCCTCGCCATCGAGGGTGACATCGTCGTGAAGCCGTCTAACGCGGACGTCGAAGGCTTCCCCAGCTACCAGTTCGGGCAGGCGGACGAGAGCGTCGATCCCGTGCGCAAATCCCTCGACGTTGCCGCCACTACGGACGCGCAGGGCAAGGCCGATATCGCGGTTACCCTGCCGCAAGTGCCGCACACGGCGCGGCCGCTCGAGGCGAACGTCGTCCTGCGCCTGCGCGAGACGGGTGGGCGCACCATCGAGCGCAACGTGACGATCCCTGTCGACCTCAAGGAGCCGCGTATCGGCATCAAGTCGCTGTTTGACGGCAAGGAGCTCGACGAGAACCAAGCAGCTACATTCGAGGTCGTGCTGCTCGACGACAAGGGCAAGCGCGCATCGGCGCCCAAGCTCGAATGGCAGCTCGTGCGCCTGGATACCAACTGGCAGTGGTACCGCCGCGACGGCCAGTGGAACTACGAGGCCGTGACGCTGACGCGCAAGGTCGCGGACGGAACGATCGCGGCGACTGCCGACGGCGCACCTGCCAAGATCGAGACGCATGTCGACTATGGCCGCTACCGGCTCGAGGTGCGCAGCCCCGAGGCGACCGGCCCATCCACCAGCGTCGCCTTCAATGCCGGCTGGTACACGGCCGCGAGCGAAGCCGACAGCCCCGAGATCCTCGACGTTGCGCTCGACCATGCCAACTACAAACCCGGTGATACGGCCAAGCTGCGCATCGCGACGAAACAGGGCGGCAAGGCGCTCGTGGCCGTGCTGTCCGGCGGCCTGCTCTCCATGCAGGAGGTCGCGGTCCCCAACGGCGGCGGCGAGGCGAGCGTCGCGATCGGCAAGGACTGGGGCCCCGGCGCCTACGTCACCGCCATGCTCTACCGACCGCTCGATGAATTGTTGAAGCGGATGCCGAGCCGGGCCATCGGCGTGCAGTATTTGCAGCTCGACCAGTCGGCACACACGCTTAAGGTGTCGCTCGCAACGCCCGACAAGATCAAGTCGCACACCACGCTCACCGTGCCCGTGAAAATCACCGGCCTCGATGCGGGCGAGGAGGCGCGCGTCACGCTCGCCGCCGTCGACCTCGGCATCCTGAACCTTACACGCTACCAAGCACCGGCGCCGGAGAACTGGTTTTACGCCCAGCGGCGCATGGGGCTCGAGATCCGCGACTTCTACGGCCGCCTCATCGACGGCATGCGCGCGGAACGCGGCACGCTGCGCACGGGCGGCGACGGTGATGCCGGTGCAATGCAGGGCAACCCTCCGGTCGAGGCCACGGTCGCGGAATTCTCCGGCATCGTCAAAGTCGACGCCGACGGCACCGCCAAGGTCGACTTCGACATGCCCGACTTCAACGGCACCGTGCGCGTGATGGCGGTCGCGTGGAGCGCCGACAAGCTCGGCCACGCGCAGAGCGACGTCATCGTGCGCGACGCAGTCGCCCTGACCGCGTCAGGCCCGCGCTTCCTCACGCTGGGCGACGAGGCGCGCCTCGATGTCGCCGTGCACAACGTCGAAGGCCCCGCGGCTGCCTACAAGCTCGAGGTCGACAGCGGCGCAACGACGGTCGAAACGGCCTCGCTCGACCTCAAAGCCGGCGAGCGCCGCTCCGAGCACGTCAAGATCAAGCCCGAGGCTGTCGGCCAGGTCGTCTACGACGTGCACGTCACCGGCCCAGACGGCATCGCGGTCGAACGCCACCTAACCTTCGACGTGAAGCCCCCCGCAGGCGACATCAAACGCACGACGGTCACGGCCCTGAAGGCCGGCGGCGGCAGCATCACGCTGTCCTCTGCACTGGTGGCCGACCTGATTGCCTCGCGCACCAAGGTCAACCTGAGCGTCGGCCCCACCGCGTCCATGGACGTACCAGGCCTCTTAACCGCGCTCGACCGCTATCCTTACGGATGCGCCGAGCAGACGGTGAGCCGCGCCCTGCCGCTCGTCTACGCCAATGCTGTCGCCGTCCAGCTCGGCATCGCTCCCGACAAGGAGATCAAGGAACGCGTGCAGAAGGCCGTCGACCGCGTATTCGAGATGCAGGACAGCTCCGGCGCCTTCGGCGTCTGGGGGCCCAGCAACGGCGACCTGTGGCTCACGGGCTACGTCACCGACTTCCTGACGCGTGCCAAGGAGCAGGGCTTCACCGTCAACCCGCGGGGTTTCGGCCAAGCGCTCGACCGGCTGCAGAACTTCATCGCCTATGCGGAGGACTTCCAGAAGGGCGGCGAGGACCGCGCCTATGCGCTCTACGTGCTCGCCCGCAACGGGCGCGCGCCGATCGGGGATTTGCGCTACTACGCCGACACGCGCATCGACCGTTTCTCGAGTCCGCTCGCTAAGGCACAGCTTGGTGCCGCGCTGGCGATGATGGGTGACAAGACGCGCGCGGAGCGGGCGTTCGCGGCCGCGCTCGACAGCCTCGGCGAGCCCGAGCCGACCGACACCTACGTCTACCGCGCGGATTATGGCTCCGACCTGCGCGACAGCGCAGCGCTCGTCACGCTCGCCACCGAAACGCGGATGGCAAATGTCGAGACGCCGAAGCTCGTCAATGTCATCTCCAAGGCCTACCTGAGTCGCGACTACACCTCGACGCAGGAGCAGGCATGGATGCTGCTGGCAGCGAATGCGCTCGCCGACCAGGCAAAGGAGGGCAAACTCGTCGTCAACGGCGCCCCCGTGGAGAGCCCGCTACTGCGGTCGATGTCGGCGGAGGCTCTCGCGAAGACGACGCTGTCCGTAGCCAACGAAGGCGATGAGCCGGTGGATGCGGTCGTCACCGTCATCGGCGCCGCGCTGACGCCCGAGCCCCCCGTCTCCAAGGGCTTCACCATCGAGCGCAGCTACTACACGCTCGACGGCAAACCGGTCGACATCAAGAGTGCAACCGGCGGCAACGGCACCGTGAAGCAGAACGACCGCTTCATCGCCGTCGTCAAGATCGAGGCAACCGAGCCCGGCGGCCGCGTGCTGCTCGTGGACCGGCTCCCGGCCGGCTTCGAGATAGAGAACCCGCGGCTCGTCGACAGCGGCGACGTCAAGGCGCTTGATTGGCTCAAGACGAGCGTGCTGCCGGAGCACAGCGAGTTCCGCGACGACCGCTTCGTGGCGGCGTTCAACTTGACGAACGTTCCTGCCGCGGCGCAAAGCGAAAACGGTGGAGAGGGCGCCGCGAACGAGGGCGACGCCGCCCCGTCGAAGGGTCCGGCCGCGTCTGCTACCGTTGCCTATATGGTTCGCGCGGTGACGCCGGGCGCCTTCGTCCATCCGGCGGCTACGGTCGAGGACATGTACCATCCGCAGCGGTACGCGCGCTCGGCCGCCGGCAAGCTCACGGTCAGCCCGAGCGAATGAGGAGCTCTTGATGCGGGCTGGGCTCAGACGATTAGTCCCCTCCGCCCTCGCGGCGGAGGGGAAGGTCAAAGAGGGGAGCGGGGCTGCACCCCCTGTCTCCGCTGTTTCTTCTTCGCGCAATCGAATGCGGCGCGCACTGCGCTGGCTCGCCGGCGGACTCAGCGCCGCCATTCTTCTGATCTGCGGCGGCATCGCCGCCCTCCATGTGGCCGTCGACCGGCTCGGCCCCCCGCAGCTCGCGAATGTGAGCCAGGTCTCCGTCTCCGTGCTCGACCGCAAGGACCGGCTCTTGCGCGCCTTCACGACGCCGGAGGGCCGCTGGCGCCTTCCTCTGGAGCCCGACGAGGTCGACCAGCGCTACCTCGCCATGCTCATGGCGTTCGAGGACAAGCGCTTCTACGGTCACGGCGGCGTCGACATGCGCTCGCTCACGCGCGCCGCCTGGCAGCTCGCCCGCCACCGCCACATTATCTCCGGCGCCTCCACGCTCACCATGCAGGTGGCACGCCTGATCGAAGGCAAGCACGAGCGCACCGGCAGCGCCAAGCTGCGCCAGATCATGGGCGCGCTGCAGCTCGAGCGTCATCTCTCCAAGAAGGAGATTCTCGCACTTTATCTCCGACTTGCCCCGTTCGGCGGCAACATAGAGGGCGTGCGCGCCGCCTCCCTCGCCTACTTCGGCAAGGAGCCGCGACGGCTGTCCGTCGGCGAAGCTGCCCTGCTGGTCGCGCTCCCGCAGTCGCCCGAGCAACGACGCCCCGACCGCAGCCCGAAAGCGGCGCGTGCCGCCCGCGACCGCGTGCTCGCGCGGACCGCAGGCGCCGGCGTGATCTCGCAGGCGGAAGCGATGCGCGCCGAGCTTGAGCCGGTGCCCACTGTCCGCCGCGATTTCCCCAAGCTCGCCCCGCACCTCGCGGAAGCTGAGGTGGCGCTGGCGCCAACCAAGACCGTGCATCGGCTGACGCTCGACCGCGACCTGCAGATGGCGCTCGAAAGCCTCGCCGAGGAGCAGACGAAATTTTTGGGGCAGAAGTTGTCGGCCGCCATCCTCGCCGTCGACCACACCACGGGCGAGGTGATCGCGCACGTCGGCTCGGCCGGCTACCTCGACGACGCCCGCTGGGGCGCCATCGACATGGCGACCGCCGTGCGCTCGCCGGGATCGACGCTCAAGCCCTTTATCTACGGCCTCGCCTTCGAGGCCGGTATCGCCCACCCGGAGACGCTCATCGAAGACCGCGCCGTGCGTTTCGGTAATTACGCGCCCAAGAACTTCGACGACGGCTACCACGGCACCGTCAGCATCCGCGAGGCGCTCGACCAGTCCTACAACATCCCCGCGGTGAAGGTTCTGTCGGCCGTAGGCCCCGGCAAGCTTGCCGGCCGCTTCCGGCGCGTCGGCGTAGAGCCGCAGTTCCCCGACAAGACGCCGCCCACACTGGCGATGGCGCTCGGCGGCGTCGGGCTGACGCTGCACGATCTCGCCACACTTTACGCGAGCCTCGCGCGCGGCGGCGAGGCTGTTACGCTCACCCACCGCTTGGGCGAGAAGCCCGACGCGGCGGGGCTGCTGCTGCAGAGCAAGAGCAAGCGCATGCCGCAGGCGCAGTACGTGCTCTCGCCCGTCGCCGCCTGGTACGTGACCGACATCCTCAAGGATGCGCCCCCGCCGCTCAATGCCAAGGGGGGGCGCTTTGCCTACAAGACCGGCACGTCATACGGGTACCGCGACGCGTGGGCCGTGGGCTATGACGGCCGCTACACGGTCGCTGTCTGGGTCGGCCGGCCGGATGGCGCTTCGACGCCAGGGCTCGTCGGCCGCATCGCCGCGGCGCCCATCCTGTTCGACGCCTTCGCACGCCTCGGCGAGAAGCGCGTGCCCTTGCTGCCACCGCCGCGCGGCGTGGTGCAGGCCACCGGCACCGAGCTGCCCCCGCCGTTGAAGCGCTTCCACGAGGGCAATGTGGAGGTATCCGAGGGCCCGTTCCTGGAGCCCCGCGTCCTCATCTCATTCCCGCCCGACCGCGCCGAGGTCGAGACCGAGGATGACTCCCCCATGCTCTTAAAGGCAAATGGCGGCGTGCTGCCGCTCACTTGGCTCGTCGACGGCGCGCCGATCACATCCGACCCGCGCACACGCCAGGTCGTGTGGCAGCCGACCGGACCCGGTTTCGTCAAGCTGTCGGTTATCGACGCCAAGGGCCGCGTCGACCGCGTGACGGTGCGCATGAAGTGAATCTTGCCCGATGCAAGGAACCGGCGGACGGGCTAGTCTCAGGGCCTCTCCAGCCCCAGAGCGAGCCGATCCCAGATGACCAAGCACCTTCGCATCCCGGCTGCCCTGCTTGCACTGAGCCTCCTGCTCGGCGGCTGCGGACAGCAGCAGGGCCATGAGCTGCCCGCGCTCGGCGCCAAGCTTGACCAGACCTCCGTCTCCGGCATCTCGTCGGGCGCCTACATGGCTGGCCAGTTCGAGATCGCGCACTCGCGCGACGTGGTAGGCGCGGCGATTATCGCCGGCGGACCCTACGGCTGCTCGGAGAGCTTGTTCGCCGACGTGATCCCTGGCCCTGGCACCGTGCTCCTCAACCTGACCAAGGCCATCAACGGCTGCATGCTCAATGCGCTGCAGGCCTTTGGCGTGCCTAACCCAAAGTTCCTCGCCGAGCGTGCGCGCCAGCTCGCCGAGCGCGGAAGCATCGATCCCGTCGCTAGCGTCAAGGACGACCGCATCTATCTCTTCTCGGGCAAGGACGACCACACCGTCGTCCCCGCCATCGTCGATTCGGCAAAGCAATTCTACGAGGCGCTCGGCGTGCCTGATGCGAACATCCTCTACGTGTCGAACATTCCCGCCGGGCACGCGTTCGTCACCGAGGACAAGGGCCCTGCGTGCGACTACTCGGGCCGACCCTACATCGTTGATTGCCACTACGACCAGGCGGGCGAGCTGCTGAAGCAGATCTACGGTACGCTCAACCCACGTTCAGCCGAGCCCACTGGTGCGTTCGTGGTGTTCAATCAGAATCCCTACACCAAGGATCTCGACAACCCCGGCTTGAGCGACCAGGGCATTGCCTACGTACCAAGCTCGTGCACCGCAGAAGACGGCTGCCGCGTGCACGTCGCGTTCCACGGCTGCGGGCAGAACCGCACGTTCGTCGGCGATGCGTTCGCGCGCGATTTCAGGCTTCGCCCGCTGGGCCGACACGAACAACATCATCGTGCTGTTTCCGCAGACAGCGGCGACCCCGCTCAACCCGCAAGGCTGCTGGGACTGGTGGGGCTATACCGGTCGCGACTACCTCACCCGCAAGGCCCCGCAGATCGTCGCGGTGCGCCGGATGATCGAGCAGCTGGCCGCTCCGCGCGCGCCGTCCTAAAGCCCGCGTCAACACGGCACACGGGGTTCATGACTGTAGTCATTTGTGGCGATCCACGCGCACGCTTAGTTTGCCGCTTCGGCATTCGCGGACTGGCGCGATCTGACGAAGTCGAGATGCAAGAAGGGGGAAAATGCCGATGACAGGCAGTTTCGCGATCGGCTGGGGTAGGAACCGAGGCAAGGTGTGCGACGGGTCGCGTTCCTGGCTGCGCTCCGCATCGCGCACCCGGCGCTCGCTCAACGCCCTGTCCGCCTTCGCGGCGGCAGCCCTGATTACGGCGTCGACCGCGGCGAGCGTTATGGAGCAGAGCCGCCTCGACGAGGATGCCGACCGCGCCACGGTCGGCGGCGCGGAGCGGTCGGCGACAGAGCCCGGGGCGGAGACGGTGGTCGGCGCCTACGGCGGCGCGCCCTACACCTACCCGAGCCCCGTCACGATCGGGAAGAAGGGTGACAGCTTCACCATCGATCCGGTGCACTGGTACACCGACCCGTTCCACAATCCGATCTACTACGGCGCGCGCATCGTCCGCTGGTTCTCGGGCCGCGCGGGTCTGATGATCGACTTTATGCATTCCAAAGCGATCGCGCAGCGCGATGACGAAGCCGCCTTCGGCGGCACCATCGACGGCAAGCCGCTTCCGCCCCGCGCGCGCATCTCCGACATCGTGAAAAAGCTCGAGTTCTCGCATGGCCACAACATGCTCATGCTCACCGGGCTCGTACGGCTACCGGGCCTGGGGCCGCGTTTGAGCCCCTACGCCGGCCTGGGCGGCGGCGTGCTTCTGCCCCACACCGAGGTGGAGCTCGCTTCGGGCGGGCATCCGCGCACCTACGAATACAATTTTGCCGGCCCGACCGGCCAGACGCTCGTCGGACTCGAGATCCGTCTTTCGCGCATGTCGTTCTTCGTCGAGTACAAGTTCACGTACGCACAGTACGAGGCGCCACTGTCGGAGAAGAACGGGAGCTGGCTCGGCGCCGACCTCTGGCGGCAGTTAAAGCGCTGGATCGACGGTGAGCCGCCCCCCGGCGGACACATCTCGACCGAGATCGCGAGCCATCAGATTGTGAGCGGACTGCTCGTTCGCCTCGTCCCGCACGCCGCCGCGCCCTAACACCAAGGCGGTTCAGAAGCGGCGCAGAAGCCGCTCGAAATAATCAAGCTCCATCGGCGGCCGCGCCGGCTGCGCCACACGCCGCCGTAGCTCCTCGAGGATCTCGCGCGCCCGCTGCATGTCGATCTCGTCCGGCACCTTCACCGAGTTGCCGGGATCGGGGCCCTGGAAGCGCTGCGGGCGTCCAAGTGGATCGCGCGGCGTGTCGCCGTTCTGGCCGAAGCGGGACTGGCCGTTCTTCTGCGCATCCTCGGCCATCTTCTGCGCGCCCTGGCGCATCTGATCGAGCGCCTGCGACTGATCGCCGAGCGCGGAGCTGGTATCGCCTTGCTCGAGCCCTTGCTCGGCGTTCTTCATGGACTCGCGCGCGTTCCCGAGCTCCTTGGAGTTGGCGCCCATCTCGTCCAAGCTCTTCGTCAGCTTCTCGAGCTCCTCGCGCAACGCGCGCTGCTGCTCGCCGAGGCCCTTGCCCGGCTGCTGCTGGCCCGACTTGCCGCGTTGGCCCTGACCTTGCTGGCCTTGTTGCTCGTCGCCGCCCTCGCCGTTCTGCCCGGGCTGGCCCTGCCGGCTGCTCTGGTGCTCGCGACCGCCTTCGGTCGAGCCGCCGAGCTGCCGCTGCGCCTGTCGCCGGTGCTCGCTGTAAGTCTGGTCCATCAGGCGTTGCTGCTGGCCGATCATGTTGCCGAGCTCATCGAGCTTCTTCATCATCATCTGGCCGCGCTCGCCATCCTTCTTCGACATCTGCCCCGATTGCAGACGCTCGAGCAGATCGCGAAGTTGGCTCAGCATCTGCTGGGCCTGATCGCGCGAGCCGTTCTTCGCGGTGTCCTCGAGCTCCTTCATCATGCGCTCGAGATCCTGCTGGGAGAGCTGCTGGTTCTGCTGATCGAGGCCCTCGGGCGGGTTCATCTGGTCCTTGGCAGCGTTCTTCGTGAGCTGCTCGACGTACTTGCTCAGCGCGTCGCGAAGCTGCTGCATCAGGGCTTGGATCTCGTTGTCGGGCGCGCCCTTCTCCAGCGCCTCCGCGAGCTTGTCCTGGGCGTCGCGCAGCGCCTTCTCCGCGTCCGACAGGTCGCCGTCCTCGATGCGCAGCGCGATGTCCCATAGGCCGTCGGTGGCGCTCTTCAAACCGGAGCGCGAGCCGTCCCGCTCCAGTCCGTGAAAGAGCGTGCGCAGGCTCAGGAAGATCGAGGCGTTGTCGATGAAGCCCTCGGGCTCGAACGTGAGGGCATCGAGCGCGCGCAGCACCTGCGGCCGATAGCGCGAGTCATCGAGCAGCTTGGCGCGCTGTTCCACCAGGGCGCGGGCGAGCGGCTTCTCAAAGAGGCGCTGCGGCAGCACGATACGGATCGGCTTGCTGCGTCCGATGTTTCCGGCGACGTCGCGCGCCTCGAGCGTCAGGATCACCTCGCGCCCCGCGTAGGGGTGCGGAGCGGTGTCGATGTAGGTCTGCGCCGCGTGCGTATTGCCACGCGGCAGCCGCAGCGTCAGCGTCGGAGGGTGTTCGAGCGGCGGGCGCGGGCCCTTGAGCGGCTCTGGCCGCGCCCAATCCTTCGAGGCATCGGCCGGCTTCTGCTGGGGCTCTGCCTTCTTGACCTTCGCTTCCGCGGAGACGACGCCGTAGTCGTCCTCAACCGTGTAGTCGAGTTTGAGCGCCCCGCGGCGCGTGCGCTCGGGATCCTTCGTCAGCGCGATCTTTGGCGCCTTGTCGGGGATGACGTAGAAGGGCCAGCGCGCGAGCTCGGAGCCCGATGCCAGCACGCGCACCTCTGCCGATTTCCGGAGCTCATAGCGCAGCTCGGAAATCTCTGCGCCCGAGCCCGATGACTTGCCGGCCTCCGGCGCTTTCGCGGCGACGCTCTGTTTCTCGGTCGTGCCTTCGTTCATCACCTCGAGGCTCAATTCGCCGAGACCGCTGCCCGTCGCACGCACGATCAATACGCTGCGCTCCGGCACCTCGATAAGCTTCGCCGGCGTCGACGATGACAGGGTGCCCCCGCGCGCACCGTCGGCGAGCATCACAGGGGGCCGCGTGGTGTAGGAGGGCGGCGTCACCCAGGCGTCGAGCCGCGCAGACGACAGCGCTGCTAACGAGTTGAAGCGGAATGCCGAGCGCAGGCGGTCGGCAGTGCTGTCGCCGACGAGCGAGGCGACGGCGACGACGCCGAGCATCAGCAGCGCGCGCAACGCGACGGGGTCGGCACGATCGGTGCGCGGATGCGGAGGGCCGACGCGCAAGCGCGCGAGCGCCGCGGCGAGGCGCGCCCGGTGTGCCTGCCAGATGGCGGTGGTGCGCGGATCATCCGCGTTGGCGGTGATGGTATCCTCGTAGGACGAGGCTGGGCGGTGCGGGATGCCGGAGGCTCGCTCGAGCCGCCGCACCGCCTCCTCGCGGCCGGGATAGCTAACCCGCGCGGCGTAGATCACGGCCGCAAGCGCGGCGATCACGAAGCCCGCGAGCAGGGCGATATGGGCCGGCTGGGGCAAGTGCGCCCAGATGTTCAATAGCGAGACCAGCAGGAACAGCCCGGCGATGCCGAGGATCAGCCACAGCCGCGGCCACAGGCGCTCGAAGTAGAGCGTCATGCGGCTCGCGCGGACCTTGCGGGCGAACGTGGGGTCGACTGGTGAGGCCTGGGGCTCTGCCATTAACTCACGATAGCCCGAACGATTAGGACCGCAAAGGTGACGGGGTGCCGGCGATCATTAAACTTTCGTCAGGCGTTCCTGTTCCGTTGCCGACCCTGTGAGCACCTCAAAACAGGGTGCCGTCCGGGTTGGATTCCACGTGTCCCAAGTCCGCGAATGGCCGCTCTAAATTCCGGCCAAGTGTTCTGATGAACTAGGGCTTGGTGAGTCGACACTGTCGCAAGAACCAAGAACGGGGTGAATCTAATGCGGACACTTAGTGCGCTTACCGTGGTCGTCACCGCTGTTGTCCTCTCGCCTGTCGCTGCCAGAGCGCAAGAACGGGTCACGGACGCAGCCTTGGGGGCTATCGCAGGGGCCGTCGCCGCCGGTCCGGTCGGCCTGTTGGGGGGTGGCATTATTGGCTACGCCGCCGGGCCACAGATCGCCTGTGATTTGGGCATTGATCGTTGTCATCGACATTTGCGCCATAGACAGTCCGGGCATGGCGCGCCCGATGCCTCGCCCCGCACCAGTGATCAGAGCGACTATGGGCATGCAAACCGCCCAGGAATCGGGAAGCGCGAGGATCACGGGAACTATTGACTCAGCAACGTGATCTGCAGAGCCCCGATCCCCGGTTAGGGACTGCTCAGGCCATCCAATCCGGCACGCGATCCAGCCCGATGAGGTCGTCGTAGGTACCGCGCGGGCGCACCACGCACCAGCTCTCGCCGTTGACGAGAACCTCCGGCACCAACAGCCGCGTGTTGTAGGTCGAGGCCATCACCGCCCCATAGGCCCCCGCCGTCATCACCGCCACGAGGTCGCCCGGCTGCAGCGGCGGCAGGGGCCGGTCGAGCGCCAGGTAGTCGCCGGTCTCGCAGACTGGCCCCACCACGTCCTGCACAATCGGCGGCATTCCACCTTTCTCCTGCAGAACCGGCCAGATCTCGTGCTGGGCCTCATACAGCGTCGGCCGGATCAGGTCGTTCATGGCTGCGTCGACGACGGTGAAGGTCTTGTCGACGCCCTCCTTGGCATAGAGCACGCGCGTGACGAGGATGCCGGCGTTGCCGACGATGACGCGCCCGGGCTCGAGGATCAGCTTCAACCCGAGGTCGCCCAGCATCTCCTTGGCCACGGCAGCGTAGGCCGAGGGCGGCGGCGCGACCTCGCCTTCCGACACGTACGGCACGCCGAGACCGCCGCCGATGTCGAGGTGGCGGATGGGGTGGCCGTCGCGGATCAGCGCCTGCGCCAGCTCGCGCAGCAGCCTAAAGGCGTTGCGGAATGGCTCGAGCTCCGTGATCTGGCTGCCGATGTGCATGTGGATGCCGGCGACCTCGATGCTCTTGAGCGTGCGCGCTTCCGCGTAGAGCCGCGGCGCCTGTGCGTACGGTATGCCGAACTTGTTCTCGGCCTTGCCGGTAGAGATCTTGGCGTGCGTCTTGGCATCGACGTCAGGGTTGACGCGTAGCGCGATGCGCGCCGTGCGGCCCAAACGCACTGCCTCCTCGCTCAAAACTTTCAGCTCGGGCTCGCTCTCGACGTTGAAGCCGAGGATGTCCTGCTCGAGCGCGAAGGCGATCTCCTCGCGCGACTTGCCGACGCCAGCGAAGATGATCTTGGCGGCCGGCACGCCAGCGCTAAGCGCGCGCCGCAGCTCGCCTTCGGAGACCACATCCATGCCGGCACCGCACCGCGCGAGCGTGCGCAACACCGCTTGGTTGGAGTTGGCCTTGACCGCATAGCAGATGAGCGCGTTCTGGCCAGCGAAGGCCTCGGCCAGCACCCGGTAGTGGCGCTCGAGCGTCGCCGTCGAATAGCAATAGAACGGCGTGCCGACCTCCGCGGCGAGCTGCGCGACGCTGACGTCCTCGGCGTGGAGAACCCCGCCCCTATAATGGAAGTGGTGCATCGGAAGGCTTCTAGCGCGAGTTGAGCGCTACCGCAGCAGCGGATCGAGGATGAAGCCCTCGTGCGGCTTGGGCGGCGCGGCCGAGTCGGGCTGCGTGCCAGCGGACTCAGCCGACTTCGCGGTGCCGTTGGCCTTGGCGTCGGGTGGGGGATCGAGCGAGCCGCGCACGCCGCAGGCGCCAAGCCCAAGCGACAGGGCGGCCACCACGACGCCAGCCCGGATGCCCTTTGCGGTGAACCTCACCAGCATGTTCCTCGACCGACGATATCCCAAAACACCAAACCGGAATGGCTGCCGCCACCCTCGAAGGGTGCAGGTGCCACCGATAACGTCCTTCTAGCGCTTTGGAGCGCCCTTTTCCAACCGCTTCCGCCAGCTTTGCGCCATTTTGCGCACGTTCTGTGGCGCGGTTCCCCCATAGCTCGTGCGGCTGGCGACGGACTTCTCCAGGCTCAAAACCGTGAAAACGTCGGCCGATATGCGCGGCTCAACGGCCTGCATGGCGGGCAGGGGCAGTTTCTCCAGAGGTAAATTCTGCGCTTCCGCCGCCGCTACGATGCGGCCCGTGATGTGGTGGGCCTCCCGAAACGGCAGCTTCAGGGTCCTGACCAGCCAGTCGGCGAGATCGGTAGCCGTCGCATAGCCGCCCCCCGCCGCTGCCCGCATGGCGCCTGCGTTGGGCTCCATGTCGTCGACCATTCCCGTCGTCGCGGCAACCGCCAGCGCGAGGCTGTCGAGGGCATCGAAAGCCAACTCCTTGTCCTCCTGCATGTCCTTGGCATAGGCGAGCGGCAGCCCCTTCATGACGATCACGACGCTTTGAAAGGCGGCGGCGATGCGCCCGACCTTGGCGCGCGTCAGCTCGGCCGCATCCGGATTGCGTTTCTGCGGCATGATCGAGGAGCCGGTCGTGAACTTGTCGGAGAGCTTGATGAAGCCGAACTGCGGCGTCGTCCACAGCACGACCTCTTCGGCAAAGCGCGAAAGATGCACGGCCGCGATCGCCGCGGCGCTGAGCGTCTCCAGCACGAAGTCGCGGTCGGAGACCGCGTCGAGCGAGTTGGCGGCGGGTTTGTCGAAGCCGAGTGCCTCCGCCGTCATGTGCCGGTCGATGGGAAACGACGTGCCGGCGAGCGCGGCCGCGCCGAGCGGGCATTCGTTCAGCCGGCGACGGGCGTCCGCGAAGCGGCCGCGGTCGCGCCCGAGCATCTCCACGTAGGCGAGCAAGTGATGGCCGAAGGTCACGGGCTGCGCCGGCTGCAGGTGCGTGAAGCCCGGCATCACGGTGGCCGTGTGCAGCTCTGCCTTGCGAACGAAGGCCGACTGCAGCCGTGCTAGCGCTTCATCCAGGGCGTCGATGCGGTCACGCACGTAAAGCTTAAAGTCGGTCGCCACCTGGTCGTTGCGCGAGCGCGCCGTGTGCAGGCGGCCGGCCGGCGTGCCGATCAGGTCCTTCAAGCGGCTCTCGACGTTCATGTGCACGTCCTCGAGCGCGCGCGAGAACTCCATGCCGCCACTCTCGATTTCGGCCAACACGGCGTCGAGCCCCTTTGCGATCTCGCGCGCGTCCGCCTTGCTGATGATGCCCTGCTCTGCCAGCATCGCCGCGTGCGCCTTGGAGGCTAGTATGTCCTGGGGAGCCAGCCGCTTGTCGAAGCCAATGGAGGCGTTTATCTCCTCCATGATCTCTGCGGGCGAGGCGGCGAAACGGCCTCCCCACATGCGGTTTGCAGGCTTGTCGGTCACGGGATCGGCTCCGTCAGCGATCGAATCTCGGCGAAAGAGGCAGCATGGGCGACAGGATACCGAGACCGGCGAGACCGCTCGCCAAGCAGCTTTGGATCGCGGCGCTGTCGGCGCTTGCGGCGTTCGCGGCGGTATACGTCATCGCAGGGCGCCCTGACAACGAAAGAGGCGCCGTTTCAAGCCCGCAGAGCAACGAGTCAGGCCCGGCCGTCCCGGGGGCAAGCAAGCTCTCGACCGGCGCCATGACCACTTTCGTCTTCAAGCAGCCGCCGGCGCCGCTGCCCGAGGTGCAATTCGTTAACGGGGACGGTAAGCCCGTAACCTTGAAGGACTGGCGCGGCAAGGTAGTGCTCCTGAACCTTTGGGCCACTTGGTGCGCCCCCTGCCGCGCGGAGATGCCGGCGCTCGATCGCCTGGAAAGCGCGCTCGGCTCCGATAAATTCGAGGTCGTGGCGCTCGCGGTCGACAAGTCCGGCCTCGAAGGCGCGCGCAAGTTCCTCGACGAGACGAAGGCTGGAAAGCTCAAGGCCTACGCCGACCCGACCGCACGCCAGGGCAACGGGCTAAAGGTCATCGGCATGCCGACCTCGATCCTCATCGACGCCGATGGCCGCGAGGTCGGCCGCCTCATCGGGCCCGCCGCCTGGGACAGCCCCGAGGCCCGGCGCCTGATCGAGTCGGTCCTCTAGAGGAGATGCGAGGCTATCGCCGCGAAGGCAAGCGCGGCGACGCCGATGAGCAGCAGGGTCGAGCGCCGCACGTTCTTTTCGGCCCGCTCGACGAGCGCCTGCATCGCGCTGAGATCGCCGAGCTTCTTGTCGATCGCCTCGAACGACTTGTAGGTCAGCCCGACGAACGTGCTCTTCTCGCCTTCAATCGCATCGAGGCGCGCTTTCAAATCGCGCACGCCCCGCTGCAGGTCGCTGAGCTTGTAGTCGCGCGAGTTCTTGAGCGTGTCCTCGAAGCTCTGCAGCCGGCGCGCGCGACCCGCTTCCTCGGCCATCTCGGCGAGCGTCTGGCGCGACTTCTCGAGCTCGCGCTCGAGCCGCGCGATAGAAGCCTGCAGCCTGTCGAATTGAACCGCCGTCTCGGCGACGAAACCATCGCGGCCGAGCCAGGGACCTTGCGTGACCACGGCAACCCTATCGCCCTGCAACACAACGCAATCCTTCCAACGCAACAAAACGAACGCAGTCCGCCTTTCGCGGAGTATGGATAGCCGGGTTTAACGACGCGTATCCAAATGAGGCGCGAGCGCGGAAATTTGCCCGCCGATTGACACCCTCGGGGGATGCGCGCGACAAGGCGCCAGCCTGTTCATCCGCCGAAGGGACCGCAATGTCATGAGACCCGACACCACCGAGCTGCAGAGCACCATCGAGGCCGCTTGGGAGGAGCGCCAGGGCATCAATCAAGGCACCACCGGCGTCGTCCGCGATACGGTGGAGGCCGCCCTCGACCTCTTGGACAAGGGCGAGGTGCGCGTCGCCGAGCGCAGTGGTCCGGGAGTCTGGACGGTCAATCAATGGCTCAAGAAGGCCATCCTGCTGTCATTCCGGCTCAACGACACGGTCGCCATCCCGGGTGCGCCCGGAGGGGCCACCTGGTGGGACAAGGTGCCGTCCAAGTTCGCCGGCATGAGCGCGGACGATTTCCGCCGCGCCGGCTTCCGCGCCGTCCCCGGAGCGATCGTGCGCCGCTCAGCCTATATCGCGCCGGGCGTGGTGCTCATGCCCTCGTTCGTCAATCTCGGCGCCTACGTCGATGAGGGTACCATGGTCGACACCTGGGCTACCGTCGGCTCCTGCGCGCAGATCGGCAAGAACTGCCACATCTCCGGCGGCGCCGGCATCGGCGGCGTGCTGGAGCCGCTGCAGGCGGGCCCCGTCGTCATCGAGGACAACTGCTTCATCGGCGCGCGCGCCGAGGTCGCCGAGGGCGTTCTCGTCGGCGAGGGCTCGGTTCTGTCGATGGGTGTCTATCTCGGGGCTTCCACCTCCATCATCGACCGCGCGACGGGGGAGAAGCACTTCGGCAAGGTGCCGCCCTACTCGGTCGTCGTGTCCGGAACAATGCCCGGCAAGCCGCTTCCCGACGGGTCGCCGGGGCCCAACCTCTACTGCGCCGTCATCGTCAAGCGCGTCGACGAGAAGACGCGCGCCAAGACGAGCATCAACGAGCTTCTGCGCGATTAGGCGGCTGGGCATGAATACCTTTCGCAACCTCGAGATCGCAGACATCGTCGCGACGGTGCAGCGGCTCGGCTCGCGCATCAGCGAGCGCTTCCCCAACAGCGGCCTGTACCGCGTGTGCTGCGGGCTCGAAGGCATGGCGCGAGAAACCTCGGCACGCGCGGCAAACATCTCGCGGCCCAAACTCTGGTTGCGTACGCTGCTGACCAGCCTCGCCGTCGCCGGCGTGATTGGCGCCTTTTTCATCGGGCGCTGGATGCTGGGCCTGCGTGCCTCCGACGAGCTTGCCGGCACCATGCAGGGGCTGGAGGCTGCCGTGAACCTCGTCATCATCATCGGCGCCGCCGGCGCCTTTCTCGTCACGCTGGAGGCGCGCTGGAAGCGCCAGCTCGCACTTTCGGCACTGAACGAGTTCCGCTCCATCGCGCACGTCATCGACATGCACCAACTCACCAAGGACCCGAGCGCGCTCGGCGGCCCGCGCACGAGTTCCTCGCCCAACCGCATCATGACGCGCTACGAGCTGGTGCGCTACCTGAGCTACTGCTCGGAGATGCTGTCGCTGGCGAGCAAAGCTGCGGCCGTCTATGCCGACAACATTCACGATCCCGCCGTGATCGACGCCGTCGGCGACATCGAGCGGCTCACCACCAACTTGAGCCAGAAGATCTGGCAGAAGATCACGCTCGTCGAGACCGACATCGAGGATGATCGGGGTGCACGAGCCGTCTCTGCGGGCGAGCTTTCGCAGGTTCCGCACGAGCCGGTGAAGCCATGAGCGACGCGCGATCCGCACCCCCGCTCGACACCGTCGCGCTCGCCCAGGCGCTAATCCGCTGCGAGAGCGTGACACCCGCAGAAGCCGGCGCCCTGACGCTGCTGCAGCAGACGCTCGAACGTGTCGGCTTTCAATGCCATCGCATGATCTTCACCGAGCCCGGGACCCCGGATGTCGACAACCTCTACGCCCGCTTCGGCTCGGAGGCGCCAAACCTCTGCTTCGCCGGGCATACGGACGTCGTCCCCCCGGGCGACGAGGCCGCTTGGACCGTGCCGCCGTTCGCAGCCGAGATCCGCGACGGCGTGCTCTACGGGCGCGGCGCCGTCGACATGAAGGGCGCGGTTGCCTGCTTCGTCGCCGCGGCGCTACAGCACCTCGCCGCACACAAAGGCAAGACCAAGGGCTCGCTTTCCTTCCTCATCACTGGCGACGAAGAGGGCGCCTCCGTCAACGGCACCATCAAGGTGCTCGACTGGCTCAAAGCGCGCGGCGAGAAGCTCGACGCCTGCATCGTCGGTGAGCCCTCGAGCCAGACCGCGGTCGGCGACGAGATCAAGATCGGCCGCCGCGGCTCGCTCAATGGCGAGATCATCGTCAAAGGCAAGCAGGGCCACGCCGCCTACCCACACGTCGCCGACAACCCGCTGCCCAAGCTCGCGCGCATGATCGATCGGCTCGCTAGCCTGCGGCTCGACGGGGGCACCGAGCACTTCGAGCCCTCGCACATTGCCGTTACCATCATCTCGGTGCCCAACACCGCGACCAACGTCATCCCCGGTCAGGCGCGCGCGGTGTTCAACGTCCGCTACAACGACGCGCACACGCGGGCAAAGATCGAGCAGCGGATCGCCGAATGCTGCAAAGCCGCGGCCGAGGAGTTGGGAGCGAAGTACACGCTCGCGTTCTCCGGCACGGGCGATGTGTTCCTGACCAAGCCGGGGCCGCTGGTCGAGGCTATGGCAAACGCTGCGCGCGAGGTCACGGGCCACTCCGCTAGGCTGACAACGGCGGGTGGCACGTCCGACGCGCGCTTCATCAAGGACTATTGCCCGGTGGTCGAGCTCGGCCTTGTCAACGCCACGATCCACCAGGTGGACGAGCACGTGCCGGTCGCGGACTTGAGCGTGTTAACGCAGATCTACGCGCGCTTCATCGAGCGCTTCTTTGCGGCGACCTGAAACGCGAAGGCTCTTGTTGTTGTGGCGCGGCTTTTCTAGACTCAACCGCGTCCGAAGGCGGTGCGCATGACAGAAGAGCCATTCGACTTTGCTGCACTGATCCGCCGCGGCGTGAAGCTCCGCCGCTGCGATGCGGGCGAACGCATCTTTCTCGAGAACGACCCCGGCGACTGTCTCTACGTGGTGCACACCGGCCGGGTCGACGTCATCACCTTCGGCACGGTGCTGGAGAGTGTGGGGCCCAACGGCATTTTCGGCGAGATGGCCTTGATCGACGATGGTCCGCGCAGCGCCGCCGCCTTGACGAGCGAGCCTACCGAGCTCGCCATCGTCGACAAGAGCACGTTCCTGGCGCTCGTGCGTGAGGAGCCGGAGTTCGCTCTCCGTATAATGCGCGTTCTGACGGGACGCATCCGCCGCATCGGCGGCTCGCTCACACGGCAAGCGCGCAGCTAGCCGCGCCGTGCCAGCTTTTCACGCACCACGCCCTCGCGCGTTACGCGCCGGTGCGTCACGTAGTAGACAGCGGCGCCATGCCCGATTATGCCGATGCCCCAGCCGATCAGCGGCCAGTAGAACCAGAGCTTGTCGGGCGTCGTCAGCAGGTTGATGACGACCAGCAGGAGATTGACGAGCACATAGACGGCGAAGTGAATCTTGAATCCGGTGTCTTCGAAAAGTTGCTTCATCAGCATCGTCCTTCAATTCTGCCGCCGCCCTCACCCGTGTGCCGAGCTTTATCACGGGCGACAGCACATCCCAAGCGGCGGCGCTGCGTCCTTTGAGCCAAGCTGAACAACGAGCGAAAAGCCAGTGGCGCCAGCGCCTTACTGTTGCGGACGCGACGGTGATTCAATTGATGTCGAGCGGTTCGGGCATTTCGTGCGCGCCGCCTACAAATCCCGACGCCGCGTCGATCGCTGCGTTTCCCCGTTCAAGGGACACGCGCAGCCTGCTTTCGAATTTGCGGATCTCTTCCCGCGTGCCCGCGAGCCGCCAGAGGCCTTGCACGTCGTGCAGCTCATAGTAAAAGCCGCAGACCTTGCCGACCAGCTCACCCGGAAGGAGCGAAATGCTCGAAAGCGACGACGGCTCGAACAACGGCGTTGGCGGAATATCGCGCAGCGTCTGCAGTATCTGGTGAACCTTCTGCGCACACTCGGTTTCGTCCGACTCGAGGAGATTTGCCAACCGCTTCCTGGCGGTCACGACTTCTAGCAAACTGTAAGCGATCTGCCATGCGACCACGGCCGCAAAGGCTTTTGCCTTCTCGTCGAGCGCGACCTTCTCGGCATTGATATTCTGCCGATGCACGCGGTCGTCTCGCGAGCGGCCGAGCTTCGCATTTTCGTAGGTCACCCAGGCCAGTCCGCCGAAGCCCACCAAGCCCGCTACGAGGGTTTGCCAATCCTTGATGACTGCATAGGTGTTGGGCAAAAAATGCTTGAGCAAGCGCAGCCACACGACGACCAACGCGGCGACGAGCATCACCCGGGCGGCCATTGCCATGCGGCGCGGCAAACAGTGCCGCCGGCAGAATCGCCATAGCTTTAGGGCTCGTCTGCCAGTGCTAAAAAGCCTTAGGCAAGCCAGCCTGCCCAAGAATGGCATTTGCCGTATGCCTAGACTTGATCTTGTGTGGAACCGTGAAATGCACCCGCGTAATCGGGCTGTACCACATCTCGTGGCTTCCGGCGGCCTGCCGTACGAACTCGCAGTCCGCCTCGCGCAGCAGCTTCTTGAGATCACGGTCATAGTCAGCCACGGATGTCCCCCGCCGGACAGCATGATCACGTACTGAATTCGTTTCCTGAAAATGGCCGTCGCACCGAGCTCGACGGACGATCTCAGGCGCAATAAGCCTGCTGCAGCCGCTCAAGCGCGACCAACCGAACTGTCCGGCGATATTTCGGGATTTAGGCGAGGCCGGGAATGTCGATAGAATTCTTGATGTGAGCCACGATGTGATAATCCACGCGTCGGCCGCTCGGATTCTTCACGTGATTTTCCGTAATCAATGCAGGAATAATCTTTTCCAGCTCCGGAACAAGCTGATCCATGCTGGCGGCTTCGGCCACGAGCCCAGGAATGTCGTTGCTCTCGGCCACCCAAACGCTGGCTTCGGGGTCCCAAACAGCAGTGACCTCGAACGCTCTCGCTGGATCGGTCGTTCGCTTGTGCATTGGGAGATTCACCACGGCATGAGCTTGTCTGGGACCCATATTACACCTCCTTCAGGCAGCGGGTACGGGCGCAGACCAAAGTTAAGGTACACGTCCCCAGCACCTTGCCGGCCTGCACCTTAATTGCGGATAAACGACGACATCGAACCGCAAGGTGAGGTTAACGCGGTTTTGCTGTCGCGCAAAGGCAAACGGCTGGGCCGCGAGTAGGTTCCCGGTGTGGAAGGCGGCGCCGATCACCCGGCGCTCCGGGACCTGGGACTGGGAGCATATATCACTCGGTTAATAATACAACCTTAAGTTGCGCAAGGGATCTGGCTCGCTCCTGAACGTTGTTCTCGAGCTACACTCCGCTTACTGCTTCCGCGGCTCGACCATTTCGGCGTCGATTGAGTAGCCCGCATCGGCGAGGCCGGTGAACGCCGTCTCCGTCTTGATCGTGCCGGTCACGGTCACGGGGTCGAACTGGCCAGCGACCTCGAAGCCCTTGTCGGCCTTGACGTAGATGATCTGGTTCGCCGGCGGCGGTGGCACGTGGATGCACGCCCCCACGAACGGGACGAGCAGAAACTCTTTCACCGTCGTCGCCTCGAAATCGAGCGGCACCACGTAGCCCCCGATGCGCACGTGCTTGCCGTTGAGCTCGGGGACGACCTGCGGTGGCAGATCGGAGCCTACCTGCCGGCGCTTGACCGACATCCAGTTGCCCTCGGGAAGCGGTGGCGGCGGAGGTCCGCCATCGGTACTCGTGGTGGAGCCGGAGAAGAACGTCTTGGGCTTCAAGGGCGAGACCGCTTGCGCGGGTGGCATGAGCTGCGCCCACTTGAGTTCCATCGGCGGATCGGCGGCACGACCTCCGGTCGCCGGGGCCAACGCGAGGACCAGCGCGATCGTCGCGCCGGTTGCTGCTTGTCTCATCATGTTCGAGCTCCGTTCAATCATGTGCGCACCGTCATGCCGTCGGCGAGCGATAGCCGGTAGGCGCGCACGGCGGGCAAGAGCCCCGCCAGAAACCCGGCGAGGACGATGGTGCCAAGCGTCAGCCACTCACGCGCCGTGGGCGGATCGACGCTCAAGTGCAGGCCGTATGCGCGGTCGATGAAGGGTTGCAGCAGCAGCAGCGCCGCGTAGAGCAGAGCTGTGCCTAGCACGACACCGGCAAGCGTCAGCATGCCGGCTTCGGTGGCGAGCAGGCCGAGGATGGTCGCCGGACGCGCACCGACCGAGCGCAGGATCGCCATCTCGCGGCGGCGTTCGTTAAGCGTGGTGAGAACCATCGTCACCATGCCGAGCAGCGCGGTGGCCACCACCATGGCCGAGACGATCGACAGCGCCGTCTCCGCCGTGCCGACGAGGCCCCAAAGCTCCTGCAGCGCCGCGCCGGGGATAATCGCCGACAGCGGCTCCTCCACGTACTCGTTGATCGCCCGCTGCAGCTTGAAGGTCGCGAGCTTCGACTTGAGGCCGACGAACGCCGCCGTCACCGCCTTTGGCTCGAGGTGCATGGTGCGCACCTCGTCGGCCGAGATGCTCTGGCCCGGCATGGGAATGCCGTTTTGCCAATCGACGTGAATCGCCTCGATCGCCTCGAGTGACACGTGCACGGTGCGGTCGACCGGCGTTCCGGTCTTGGCCAGGATGCCGGAGACGTGGAACGGCTTGTCCTTGTGCTCGACGAACGAGATGGAGCCTACGCCATGCGCCACCACGATCTCGTCGCCGACCTTATAGCCAAGCGCCTGCGCCACATCGGCGCCGATCACCGCGTCGAACAGGTCGCTGAACGGCTTACCGTCGGCAAAGGCGAGCGCCTGGCCGTGGCGGTACTTGTAGAACTTGAAGTAGTCGGACGTGGTGCCGAGCACGCGGAAGCCATGGTGGCTGTCGCCGAGCGAGATTGGCACGATCCAGTCAACCTCGGGGCGCTTGGCGATGTCGGAATAGCTCTTCCAGGTGACGTTGTTGGTCGCGTTGCCGATGCGGAACACGGAATAGAGCAGGAGCTGAATGGCGCCGCTGCGCGCCCCGACGATGAGATCGGTGCCGGAGATAGTATCGGCGAAGCTCTGGCGCGCGCCGGTGCGCACCTTTTCGACGCCGAGCAGCAGCATGACGCTGAACGCGATCGCCAGCACCGTGAGCGACGCCGTCAGCGCACGGTTGCGCAAGGATTGCACGGCAAGGCGTGGGACGATCATGCTGCGGCCCTCCGCTCACTGGTCGCGATCTCGTCGAGGCGCACCACGCGGTCGAAGCGCTTGCCCAGCTCCTCCTCGTGGCTGACCATGATGAGCGATGAGCCGGCGGCGTCGAGATCGGCGAACAACAGGTCGAGAAAGGCCTGCTGGCGGTTGCGGTCGAGCGCGGAGGTGGGCTCGTCCGCGACGATCAGCTCGGGCGAGCCGATAAGCGCACGCGCGGCAGCGACGCGCTGTTGCTGGCCGACGCTCAGGCTCGCGGCCGACAGGCCGCTAAGCTCTGCCGCGTCAAGGCCAAGGCTCGTGAGCAGACGCAAGGCCTCGCTTTCGATAGGCCCGTTGCGGCTCGCGCGCTCGCGCCGCTTGCTCGCGAAGCTCAACGGCAGCAGCACGTTGTCGAGGACGGAGCCGTAGGGCAGCAGGTTGAACATCTGGAAGATGATGCCGAAGTGCTCGGCACGGAAGCGGTCGCGAGCCGAGCCGGACAGCTTGCCCGTATCGGTGCCCAAGACCTCGAGCCGCCCCTCCGACGGCGTGACGATGCCACATAGGAGGCTCAGGAACGTCGACTTCCCCGCGCCGGAAGGGCCGACGAGCAGCACGCGCTCGCGTCCCTTGAGTGCGAAGCTATCGATCGCCAGCGAGAATGCGCGCGGGCCGCGCCAGCGGAAGCGGACACCCGACATCGAGACGACGTCGGGGGTCTGCGTTTCGGGTAGAGGACGCTGCATCACATGATGCCAGCGAGGTCGAGCGACGGCGCGTCGCGGCTCACCTCGTAGGTGTTTTGCGCCTTGGCCGTCACGACGTTGACGGTCAAATCGTGCGCGCCGGCGAACAGCTTGAAGTAGTCGAAATCGATCGCCGTCATGCTGGCCGGCTTGGCGCAGTCGAGCGCGTAGGTCACGTGGAACTCCTTGTGCCCTTCGTGCGCGTCAGGGCCGTGCTCCTCGCCTGCGGCCTTGTCGTGATCGTCGTCGGCATCGCCGTCGTGATGGTGCTCGGCCTGGAGCTCGACCTTGGCGTCGGCAACTGTGCATCCCGCCGCCGCCGGCAGCTTGAACACCGAGAGCGGCTGCGCGAGCTGCGCCTTCGCCTTCTCCACGGCAGCCTTCTGGTCGTCGGTCGTCGCGTCGTGCTCGAACCCGACGATATCCATGCCGGGCACCTCGAGCTCCATGGAGATGCGCTTGTCCTCCACCGCGATGTTGAGGGTGCCGTGGCCGTGCACGTGAGGTCCGAGCTCTCGGTGCTCGTCCGCGGCGGTTGCGAGCGACGGCGCCGCCGCGGCGGCGGCGAGTGCAGCGAGAGCCGCAATTGTGTTTATGTGCATGTCGTTCTCCTGATCGGTTGCGAGCGGGCAAGGCACGCGGGCGAATTGCCCGGGCCTCAGCTCGATGCGTTGCGGATATCGGGGGAAACCGACTAGAACGCGCGGCATCACTCGCCGCACGCAGTCGTCAGCCCATCAGGAGAACGGGCGGAGCGCGCGCCTGGAAGTGGACGCTTTCACCACCGGCGCGGGCGTAGACGGTGTTGACCGGCTGCGGCACCGCGAAGCGCGCAGGCGGCGTCGGGACGACCGGGGGCTGATGCAGGATCGCCGCCGTCGCGAGATTGACTGACCAGCAGATCGGGCAATTGCCGCCGTCATCATGCGGTACGGACGGAGCACACTGGTGTTGGGCGCGGGGGGCGCAGGAGCCGAAAGTGATCGCGCGCGACGCGAGCTTGCCCGCGACCGCCTGCGAATGGCTGTGGCCGTGCGTCTCGGCAAATGCCAGCACGGCCTGCATCGCGATGGCGAGCAGCGCGAGGAAACCGAGGCTGGAGCGGCGCCTGAAGACCCGCATGCTTCCTCCGGTGGCGACGAGGCACGATAGCGCCACAATTGGGGCGAGCGAAAGACGTCGCTTTGCCCCATGCGCCGGTGCTGCACCGGTGATGTGTGCGTCACTGATCACCGGAAGCGCCCTCGGCCCGATCGGTTCATGGGCGGGAGCAACGCGGACGCTCCCGGTGCTCGCAGAGCCTCCCCTTGCAGGGCGGAAGGTGCGATCCAACTTGTGCGCGCTAGATCCTTCGTCTCAGGCCCGAATCCGACGCGGCCGCTGTAAAGGGCGCCTTAACCTTGCCCGCGCGCAGCAGGTGAGCCCGCTCATTGCAACGCGCCGTAGTAAGCGCGCCGTAATCTTGCTGGCTCACACCGGTTTGCCATTGCGACAGAGTCAAAGCGGGTCTTGAAATGCCAGGCGTGAGTTATGGGCTGCGTTTCACTTGGCTGGCGGTGCCGGCCTTCCTGGGTCTCCTCGGCAGCATCTGCGCGGCGCGCTCCGGTCCGCTGCCCGACGGAGGTGAGATGCGCGAAAGTGTGGTGCGCATCATAGTCGAGACCGACAACGGAACGACGACGGGCACCGGGTTCATCATCAACAACCGTCGGGCGATCGCCACCAACAACCACGTCGTCGATGGCGCCAAGACGATCCACGTCGCCTTCCTCGCCGCCGGAAAACCGACGCTGGTCCCGGGACACCTGATCGCTGCTGACGTCGCCAAGGACATAGCGATCATCGAAACTGACGCCGATATTTTCGGCGAGCCGGTCGTGCTCGCCAACTATGACACGAGCCCACCCGCAAAGGTGACCGCGATCGGCTACCCAGGCGCCGCCGACGACGTCGCCGGCGGCCTCGCGGCCGTCTTGCTGGAGCCCTCCTACAGCGTCGGAGCCGTCGCTCGTGTCCTGTCGAATGTGAAGGACATGGGCGACGACCGGCTCATCCAGCACACCGCAACCATCAACCCGGGCAACAGCGGCGGTCCGCTGTTCGACGAATGCGGGCGGGTAATCGGCATCAACACGCTGCGCGTGGTGCCCAACCAGGATAACGAATTTGCGCAAGGCATCTTCTATTCCGTCGATATCCGCGAGTTGCTGCCGATGCTGGAGGAAAACATCGTGCAGGCGCGGATTGCGGACAAACCCTGCACACCCGGCATGGATACGCGCAACGACGTCGCCCCGGCGACGACCAAGGAAGCAGAAGCCGCTGTCTTTGATCGCTTCAGCGCCTGCGTCAACGCGCGACCCTGCGACGGCGATATCTGCAAAAGCCGCTACATCAACCGCGTTGCGCCTGATCTGGCGGGCGCCCGCAAGGCCGACGTCGACCTGCGCATAGTCGCAGCTGGGCCGCTGTGCACGCAGCAGAAGGAGGCCGAGGCCTACACCGACTTCCTCAGCTGCACCAACGACAACCCTTGCGACTTCGACAAAACCTGCGGGCCGAAGCTGGAGCAATCCTTGCGGCCCGAAATCATGAAGAAGCGGCAGACGCTGTTTGATCGCGTGCGCGCCAAGGCGCAGGACGATTGCCAGCAGGCTTCCGCACCGGGCATCTGGCACGCGGGGCAAACGGCCGAGAACGTCTGGACGGCGAGGGTCGCCAACGAGGGCGGGGCCGCTCTTGTCGTCACCTGCGCCGTGGCAGGGAACAACTCCGGCGATGGCGTTTTCGAGCTCGACGGTGTCAAGGGTAAGCGCGAGCGTTGGGCGGGAACGCGCAGCGTGCGGATGACGATCGATTCCTACGGCGAGCCGCTGCGCCTGGATCTGAAAGCCTCCGGCAGCGAACTCGATGCCAGCATCCTGCACAAGGAGAGCGAAGCCGAGCGCGGCTGGCTGAAGGAGCTTCTCGGCAAACTGACCGTGGGCGGCGCCGTGACCTTCGAGGACCCGCAGGTTGAGCTCGACGAGACATTCTCGCTCAACGGCGCCCAAGACGCGCTGGAGCCCTGCCTCAAGGCCAAGTACGTCGCGCAGCAGGCGCAGAACGACCAACAAGGCCAGCAGCCACAGCAGTGAGTTGAGGACGCGCCGGTTTTGCTCGAGAAGGGCTAGCGCTTCCTCTAGCGCTTCCGGGCGCCGCCCTGGCGGTGCAGCTCGCCCGACGACGTGAAATCCTGGCCATTGGCATTGGCCGACCAGTCGAACTTCATCTTGTCGCCGTTGACCGTCAGACGCAGCGTGCCGCTGAGGCAGCCGTTATCGAGCTCATCAGGGTTGCCGAAAGTAATTCTCTCTTGGTACTCGTAGTGGTCTCCCTCGCGGTCCCCGGAGAGAATGCCGCCGCAGGCAGGCGGGCTCGGGTAGCGGCTGACGCCGCCTTTGGGTGAGACGAACGTCAATCGCACCTCGAAGGGATCCTGGCCCGGCTGCGCCGCCTGGCCGACCCACCTGCCGACGATAGTATCGGGCACGATGTCGGCCACGTTGCCCAGTGCGATGGTGGCCCCGCCTACGGCAAGCGGCACCGCCAAGAGACCGGCGAGGGCGATGCCTGAGCGCCACTGCCGAGGAACGCGTGTCTTCGGATTCACGGTGCTATCTCCAGACGGCCGAACACATTGGATGCCGACAGAGTCCTCCGGAGTGCTTGCCAGCCCTTTAATGGACCGCCATTCCGGGGAAAGTTGGTAAAGAGGCCGTCTTTACTCGCCAGGCAATCTTTTGCTCCACCGCGATCAGCATCCCGATCGGATCGTTGCTGCTCTCCCGTCAGTCGACCGCGTCTGGCGATGGCTTGAGCGGGGCCGGCGGATGGCTCGGGGGCTTGTGCAGGTAGGTCATCGACGCGTAGGCGCCGATCCACGATCCGACGGCCGCGAAGATCACGTACACCCAGTTGTTGGTATAGCTGATCACCGCAAACGAGGAGAGCAGGTACCAGATGCTGCTCCACGACGCGGCGGCGACGCGCCGGCGCGCGATGACGGATGATGTGAACATCACGTAGACGGCGTCGGTCGCCGCGGTGGCGACAACCACGCCGGCGGCGAGCAGGAGGTCTATTCCCCAAATGGCTTGCATGAGCGGCCCAGAGCGGCGGCATGCGCCCACGGGCGCTCTCCGAGGCTAGCGCCGCGACTGTTAAGGAAGCTCATAAGGAGGATCGCGCCGCGCTACTTGAAGTGCTTCGACAGCTTCAGGCCTTGCGCCTGATAGTGCGAGGAAATATCGCGGCCGTAGACGAGCCTCGGCGTCTCGGTCAGCCGTTCGTAGATCAGTCGCCCGATGGTCTGGCCGTCCTCCAGGATGAACGGCACCTTGTGCGAGCGCACCTCGAGCACGGCTTTTGCGCCTTCCCCGCCCGCCTCGGCATGGCCAAAGCCCGGATCGAAGAAGCCCGCGTAATGGACGCGGAATTCGCCGACGAGCGGGTTGAACGGCACCATCTCGGCGGCTTGCGTGGGCGGCACGCGCACGGCCTCCTTGGAAGCGAGGATATAGAACTGGTCGGGGTCGAGCACGAGCCGCTTCTTCTCGCGCACGTGGATCGGCTCCCAGTAGTCGAGCACCGGGCAGCCGCCGACGACGTCCACGTCGACGAGACCGGTGTGGCGTTTGGCGCGGTAGCCGACGAGCCCCTGCGCGTCGCCTCTGAGGTCGACGGAGAGCGGGATATCGTCGACGGGCTCCGCCTGCGAACCTCCACCCGCGCGGAAGCGGATCTGCGACAGCCGCGAGCCCTTGCGCACGACGACCGGGAACGTCTGCGGACAGATCTCGGCGAAGAGCTGGCCGGAATAGCCGGCCGGGATCTGGTCGAAGGCGGATACGCCGTCGGCAATCACGCGGGTGAACACGTCGAGGCGTCCGGTGGAGCTTTTCGGGTTCGTGGCGGCCGACAGATCGTCGGGCAGCGCGAGGCTTTCGAGCAACGGGGCAACGTAGACGCAGCCCGTCTCCAGCACCGCACCCTGCGACAGGCTGATCGCGTGAAGCTGCAGGTCGTCGAGCTTGCCCGTCACCTTCTCGCCGCGACCGGGTAGAAAGCTCGCGCGCACACGGTAGGCGATGGTGCCGAGGCGCAGATCGAGGCTTGCCGGCTGCAGCTGCTTTTCCAGCAGTGGCTCGACCAGCTTGATCTGCCCCTCCGCGATCAGCGCCTCGATCGCCTGCGAGGGCAGGATGCCGGACGCCGTGCGCTTGGGGGCCGCTCGCGCTGTCTTCACCTGAACCTTTGTCATCGTTCGCGCCTATGGGGTCATTGCCAATTCTCGAAGCGCTTTTGCCGCTCTAGAGCAAGCGGGCCTTGACGCCAAGCGCCGTGCGGGAGTAATCCCCGCAACACCCCGTGGTCATTTGGCCGGCCGGCTTGCAGCCACGTTAAATAAGTCGCTAAAAGGGCCGTGCGCACCCCCGGACTTCGCTGGCGCCGGCTTCTCACATGCGGCGCTCTGCGAGCCGGGTTTTTTGCTGGGCAATCGCCCGCATCGAGGAGCGCATGGCAGGCAACGACGATCGAACGGCAAACCCCAAGTGGGCGCCTGAGACCCAGCTCGTGCACGGCGGCGCGCTGCGCTCGCAGTTCGGCGAGACCTCTGAAGCGCTCTTTCTTACCCAGGGCTTCGTCTACAAAAGCGCCGAGCAGGCGGAAGCCCGCTTCAAGAACGAGGACCCGGGCTTCCAATATAGCCGCTTCGGCAACCCTACGGTCGCCATGTTCGAGGAGCGCATCCGCCTGCTGGAGGGCGCAGAGGAGGCGCGCGCCACCGCCACCGGCATGGCCGCCGTCAACGCCGCGCTGCTCTCCTACCTCAAGACCGGCGACCACATCGTCTCCGCGCGTGCGCTATTCGGGGCCTGCCGCTACATCGTCGAGACGCTGTGCCCGCGCTTCGGGATCGCCTCGACGCTCGTCGACGGCACCGACCTCGACGCCTGGCGCAAGGCGATGCGCCCCAACACGAAGATGATCTTCTTCGAGACGCCGTCCAACCCCACGCTCGAGCTCGTCGACATCGCCGCGGTGTCGAAGATCGCCCACGAGGGGGGCGCGCTCGTCGTCGTGGACAACGTGTTTGCCACCCCGATGCTGCAGCGGCCGCTCCCGCATGGCGCCGACATCGTCGTCTACTCGGCGACGAAGCACATAGACGGCCAGGGCCGCTGTCTCGGTGGCGCGGTATTGGGCAGCAAGGACTTCGTGACCAACCACCTGCAGGAGTTCCTGCGTCAGACCGGGCCGACCATGAGCCCCTTCAATGCGTGGGTCATGCTCAAGGGCCTCGAGACCATGCCGGTGCGCGTCAAGGCGCAGTCGGCGACGGCTTCGCGCATCGCCGATCACCTCGCCGGCCGGCCGGGCGTCGGCCGCGTGCTCTACTGCGGACGCGCCGACCATCCGCAGGCCGAGATCGCGCGCCGGCAGATGACGGGCGGCGGCCAGATGGTGGCGTTCGAGGTCGAAGGCGGCAAGGCCGGCGCCTTCCGCTTCCAGAACGCGCTGCGACTCATTTGCATCTCCAACAACCTCGGCGACGCCAAGAGCCTCATCACGCACCCCGCGACCACCACGCACCACCGCATCGGCCCGCAGGCGCGCGCCGAGCTCGGCATCACCGACGGCATGCTGCGGCTCTCCGTCGGGCTCGAGGCCTTCGAAGACCTCGCCGCCGACATCGAGAACGCCCTTGCTGTCGCGCGAAAAGGATGAACGTTGCCACCTTGCGCGATTGACCCCGGCTGGCGAGGGCTTAGAGTTCGTATCGCTCAAGATGTGATCCGCAGGGACCTCCCCGGCATGTACGAAGCTGTGACCCGCGGCATCCGCATTCGCGTTACCCCGCATTACCTCGAGGAGCAGTCCTCGCCGGATGAGAGCGAGTTCTTCTGGGCCTACACCATCGACATCGCCAACGAGGGCGACGAAACCGTGCAACTTCGCTCGCGCGTGTGGCGCATCACCGACGGACAGGGCCAAACCGAGGAGGTGCGGGGGCCCGGCGTCGTCGGCGAGACCCCGACCATCCACCCCGGCAAATCCTTCAGCTACACTTCGGGCTGCCCGCTGCGCACCCCATCCGGCATCATGGTCGGCAGCTACCAGATGGTCGACGCCAAGGGCCAGATGTTCGACGTGGCGATTCCCGCCTTCTCGCTCGACAGCCCGTTCACCGTGCGGAGCGTGAACTAGTGTCGGCCTTGCGCGCATGAACGGGCCCAGCTACTCCGCGGCCGAGCTCCTGGCTCGCCTCGTGCACTTCGACACGACGAGCCACAAGTCGAACCTCGCGCTCGTAGCCTTCGTCGAGGACTACCTCGCGCAGCATGGGCTCGCGAGCCAACTCGTTCCGAACGCGGAGGCTTCCAAGGCGAGCCTCTATGCCAGCATCGGCCCCGCCGGCGTTCCGGGCGTCGCGCTGTCGGGGCACACCGACGTCGTGCCGGTCGAGGGGCAGACCTGGTCGAGCGACCCGTTCGTGGTCGCCGAGCGCGACGGGCGCCTCTACGGGCGCGGCACCGCCGACATGAAGGGATTCCTCGCCTGCGTGCTCGCAGCGGTGCCCGATTTCCTCCAGCGCAAGCTCGCGGTGCCGATCCACCTCGTGTTCTCCTACGACGAGGAGGTCGGCTGCCTCGGCGTGCGCCCGCTCATCGCCGAAATCCGACGCCGCTTCGTGACGCCGCGCATGGTGGTCGTAGGCGAGCCGACCTCGATGAGCGTCGTCGACGCGCACAAGGGCCCGGTGCGCTGGCACGTCGAGGTCAAGGGGCGCGCGGCGCACTCGAGCATGGCGCCGCTCGGCGTCAACGCCATCAGCGTCGCCGGCAAGCTCCTGCAGGAGCTTTCCCGCGTCGAGCGCGAGCTCAAAGTCGCCCCGCGCGCCGAGCGTTTCGATCCGCCGTATGCCACTCTGCAGGTAACGCGCATCGACGGCGGTACCGCGACCAATATCGTTCCGGTCTACTGCCGCTTCGATTTCGATGTGCGCGCCCTGCCCGGGGTGGACGTGACGGCCATCGACCGCCGCGTTCGCGCGTTCGCCGAACGCGAGTGCGTCCCCGAGATGAGGCGGGTGGCGCCTGAATCCGGCATCGACATCCACGTAGCCAATCAAGTTCCCCCCTTCGCCGCCGGAAGCGCGTCCGAGGCCGTAGCGCTGGCGCTCCACCTCGCCGGCTCCAACGAGACGCACGCCGTCTCCTACGCGACCGAAGCCGGACTGTTCCAGGAGGCGGGCTCGTCAGCCGTCGTCATTGGCCCGGGCGACATCGCGCAGGCGCACGCGGCCGACGAGTTCATCGCCAAAGACCAGCTCGACACCTGCATGGCCTTCCTCGACCGCCTCGGCGCATGGGCCGAGCGCGGCGCGCCCATCCGCTAGCTTCCTCTGCGCGCAGCGGGATTTCCGCATTCGGAACCAATGTGGCAAACGCGACGTTCTCTCCCAAGGAGAAACGCCCAACGAAGACGTGGTGATGCCATGACGCATATTGCACGCACACAAGCTATTTGGTTCGCGCCGGCGCTGCTTGCGATGATCGCCGCGGCACGCGCCGACACCACCAGTGATCCACAGATGGTTTTCAACAATTCGTGCCGCACCTGTCACTCCATGAAAGAGGGCGACAATCGCTTGGGGCCGAGCCTCGCCGGCGTCGTCGGCCGCAAGGCAGGCACGCTGTCCGGCTACCAGTACTCCTCGTCGATGCAGAACTCCGGCATCACCTGGGACGAGGCGACACTCGATAAGTTCATCTCCAACCCCGACCAGGTCGTGAACGGAAACAAGATGAAACCGTTCAACGGCATCGCAGATGCCGCCCAGCGCAACGAGATCGTCGCCTTCCTGAAGTCGATCAGCGGCAAGTAGGCTTCACACGATCTCACCCGGCTCGAAGCGATAGCTCGCGGTGCAGAACTCGCATGTCACCTTGATGCTGCCGTCGGGCTCACGCATGTCGGCGAGCCCCTCCTCGCCGAAGCTCCGCAGGAATGCCTCGACCCCTTCGCGCGAGCAGCGGCAGTAGGCCTCGACCGAAGCGGGTGGCAGAGCGCGCACCCCCTCCTCGTGGAACAGGCGATAGAGTAATCTTTGCGGGGAAAGCGTCGGATCGAGCAGCTCGTGGTCCTCCACCGTCGCGGCGAGGATCCTGGCGCGCTGCCAGTCCTCCGCACGCTCCTCCTGCAGCTCGGCGTCGTCGGTACCCTCCGGGCGCGGCGCTTGCGGGTTGCCGCCGGCGCCCGCGAGGCTCTGGATCATCAGGCCGCCCGCGCGCCACTGCCAGGTGCCGCCCCTGCCACCCTCGCCCGCTTGATAGTGGCGCGCGACGGCCAAGCGCAGGAACGTCGGCAACTGCTCCGACTGGCGGAAGTAGGTAAGCGCCGCTCCGACCAGGCTTTCGCCGTCGAGCGCGACGATGCCCTGATAGCGGTCCATGTCGCCGCCCTGATCTATGGTAATGGCGAGATGGCCTTTGCCGAGCAGCGCACCCTGCTCGATCGCGGCTCCGGTAGCGGCCAGCTCGGCGAAGCGCTTCTTGCTGTAGCGCGCATAGCCGCGCACGCGACCACCAGCCTCCAAGTTCACGACCAGGAAATCGAGAATGCCATCAGTCTTGGTCTGCACGATGAGCTTGCCGGCGAATTTCAGCGCCGCGCCGAGCATCGTCGTAAGCGCCACCGCCTCACCCAGCGCCTGCGCCACCGGTACTGGCATGTCGTGGCGCGACAGGATGGTGTCGATCGCCGGCCCGAGCCGCACGAGCCGCCCGATGACGCCTGAGCGATCGGTGCGGAACGGCAGAACGATGTCGTCCCCGAGATCGTCTCCGATCTGCGGCGCGAGGCGAGCTTCGCTCATCTACTGGGCTCCCAAGCACCAGGCGAGGATAGCCTTTTGCACATGCAGGCGGTTCTCCGCCTCGTCAAAGACGACCGACTGCGGCCCGTCGATGACGTCAGCCGTCACCTCGCGCCCACGATAGGCGGGAAGGCAGTGCATGAAGATGGCGCCGGGCGCGGCCTGGCGCATGAGCTTGCCATCGACGCTGAACGGCTCGAGCATTTTCTTGCGGCGCGGACCATCCGTCTGGCCCATCGACACCCAGGTGTCGGTGACGACGCAATCGGCGCCGCGCACGGCTTGCGCCGCATCGTTGCCTATCGAGACCGCACCCTTCTCGCGCTTCACCCAATCGAGCACGGCCTGCTCGGGACGCAGCGCGTCGGGGCACGCGATCCTGAGCTCGAAGCCGAAGCGCACGGCGGCGTGCATCCACGAGACGGCGACGTTGTTGCCGTCGCCGACCCAAGCGATCGTGTGACCCTTGATCGGGCCCTTGTGCTCCTCGAAGGTCATGATATCGGCCATGACCTGGCACGGATGGCTCTTGTCGGTCAGGCCGTTGATCACCGGAATTGTTGCGCAGCGGGCGAGTTCGAGCAGCGTCGCGTGCTCGTTGGCGCGGATCATGATGGTGTCGACGTAGCGCGAAAGCACGCGCGCAGTGTCCGCGATCGATTCCCCGCGGCCGAGCTGCAAATCCGTGTGGTTGAGCGACATCGTCTGTCCCCCGAGCTGGCGCATAGCGACGTCGAAGGAGATGCGCGTGCGCGTCGAAGGCTTCTCGAAGATGGTCACCAAGAGCGCGTCCTCGATGCCGCGCGGGCGCATCTTCGCGGGCACGCGCTTGCCCGCACGCTTCATGGCATGCGCCATGTCGATGATGCGCCGCAGCGTCTTCACGTCGAGCCCGTCGAGATCGAGGAAGTGCCTCAGCGCGGGCGGGGTCTTGATTTTGGGGGCCATAACGTTCCGCCCGGCTAGCACGGGGACCAATCTCAGGAGCTTCTATTTGCGATGTGGGAGAGCGCGCGCGACAGCCGGATTGCGGCTTCCGCGATCTCCTCTTCCGTGGCGTTGAGCGGCGGCAGCAGACGTACGACGTTGCCGGCGGCCCCGGCCAGCAGGAGCTTCTCGGCAATTGCCGCTTTCACGACATCGGCCGGAGGCACCTTGAGCTTGATGCCCATCAAGAGCCCCTTGCCGCGTACGTCCTCGACGAGATCGGGGTGCTCGTCGTGCACGGCAGCGAGCGCCTGCTTCATGCGCAGCGCTTTCTTGCGGACGCTATCGAGGAAGCCCGGATCGAGCACGGTGTCGAGCACGGCGTTGCCGACCGCGGTCGCGAGCGGATTGCCGCCGAAGGTCGACCCGTGCGTGCCCGCCGTCATACCTTTCGCCGCCTCAGCGGTCGCGAGCAGCGCACCCAGCGGAAAGCCGCCGCCGATGCCCTTTGCGATTGCCATGAGATCGGGCGCGATGCCGGCCGACTCGTGCGCGAACAGCACGCCCGTGCGGCCCATGCCGCACTGGACCTCGTCGAGCACGAGCAGCAGCCCGTGGCGGTCGCACAGGGCGCGCAGCGCCTGCATGAACTCGAGCGGCGCGACGTTGATGCCGCCCTCGCCCTGCACCGGCTCGATCAGAATGGCGGCCGTCTCCGGCCCGAGGGCCTGCTCGACGGCTGCGAGATCGGCGAACGGCACGTGGTCGAAGCCTTCGACGGGGGGCCCGAAACCCTCGAGGTATTTCTCGTTGCCGCCGGCTGCGATGGTCGCCAGCGTGCGGCCGTGGAAGGCGCCCTCGAAGGTGATGATGCGCCAGCGCTCAGGCCGGCCGCTGACAAAATGGTAGCGCCGCGCCGCCTTGATCGCCGCCTCGCAGGCTTCCGCGCCCGAATTACAGAAGAAGACACAGTCGGCAAACGTCGCCGCCACCAGGCGCTCGGCGAGCTTCTCCTGGCCCGCGACCCGATAGAGGTTGGAGGTGTGCCAAAGCTTCTCGGCTTGGGCGGAGAGGGCGGCGACGAGTTTGGGGTGGGCGTGGCCGAGCGCGTTTACCGCGACGCCGGAGGCAAAGTCGAGGTAGCGGTCGCCGTTGGCCGCGACGAGCCAGCGAACCTTCGCCCCGCTCGAAGACGAGATCCTGGCGCGCGTAGGTCGCCATCACCGCCGGTGACGGCCCGGTTGTATGGGCAGCAGCCTTGGTTTTGTGGTCCGAGGCCGCCAAGGATGCGGACATCGGGGCCCGTCCCATTTGCAGCGATCATTCGCTAGAAAATCAAAAAAGCCGCCCTCCGCGGCGGCCCTCGAGAATTTGTAGATACGCGCGCGCCCCGGCACTGTCAACGAAAGGCGGAAGTGTAGAATTGACTTGGTGGCCGCGCAGCCGCAGCCTGTGGAGCACTTGGTTCCTCCAGGCGCCTCAGCAACTTAGAGACGCCGGTGCACAGTTGCATGTGGCGAATATACCACCTCACGAAGGCCCCCGGGCGCCTGCTCGAGACACCGATCTTGAACGTCGGATTCCCCTTGTTGTAGGTTGGCCCATCGGAGCTTGAGACTTCGCCGCCGTCGCCGCGAAGCCTCCTTGGTGAGTAGCCCGATGCGTGTCCAGGCGAAGCTCGTGCAGCTCGCCGTGTGGGGCACGCCGATAGTCCCAGCGTCATCCCAGTAAGCGTCAAAACCGGTCGGGCCCGTGGCTCTTTGCGTCGGTCGCAGCGTCTTTGCGCTTGCCGTCCGCGCGCCTCGTCGTCCGTGCCGAACGTCAATGGGTGTGTGCCGCAGGGCGCCCGCCCCTGAATGTTCAGGGAGCGATTCATGGCTTGGACGGATGAGCGCGTGGAGCTGTTGAAGAAGCTCTGGGCCGAAGGATTGAGCGCTAGCCAGATCGCGGGCCGGCTCGGCAGCGTCACCCGCAACGCCGTCATCGGCAAGGTGCACCGGCTGGGCCTCTCGGGCCGCGCCACCACTTCGCGCATGAAGAGCCACCGGCCGCGCCAGCGTATGGCGGCCAAGCGCATGGCGAAGACGCGCTTCTCGCCATTGGGCAACCCCGCTTTCCGCGCGCTCTATCAGGAGGCTGATGCTTACCAGCCGCCGGTGGAGGAGCTCGTCATCCCGATGAACGAGCGCAAATATATCCAGACGCTGACCGAATGCAGTTGCCGCTGGCCGATTGGCGATCCGCAGGCCGCCGACTTCCACTTCTGCGGCAAGAACAAGGTGCCGGGCCTGCCCTACTGCGAGTTCCACGCGCGCCGCGCCTTCCAGCCGCCGCAGACGCGGCGCCGCGAGCGCGAGTTCGTCGAGCCGGTAACAGCCATCGCCAACGATGCGATGGCGGGGCGCAAGGAGCCGGTCTGACCCGGATAGCCGCTTTAGCCCGATAGTTCAGGCATCGGCGCGGTCGCCGAACACATAGCCGGCCGAGCGCACGGTGCGGATGGGATCGCGCTCGTTGCCGCGGATGAGCGCCTTACGCAGGCGCCCGATGTGCACGTCGACTGTGCGTTCGTCGACGAAGGCATCGCGCCCCCACACGCCGTCCAAGAGCTGCGCGCGCGACAGCACGCGGCCCGAGCTTTCCATAAGGAACTCGAGCAGGCGGAACTCGGTGGGACCCAGGCGCACCTGCCGCAGGCCTCGCGTCACCTTGTGCGCGGCGCGGTCGAGCTCGATGTCGCCGATCTTCAAGACCTCGGCCATGCGGTCGGGCGCGGTACGGCGCAGTATGGCTTTGACGCGCGCCATCAGCTCGGGAAGCGAGAACGGCTTCACGACGTAATCGTCGGCCCCGGTCGAGAGCCCGCGGATGCGGTCCGTCTCCTCCCCGCGCGCCGTCAGCATGATTATGGGCACGTTGCGCGAATCCGATTTGGAGCGCAGGCGCCGGCACAGCTCGATGCCCGACACGCCCGGCAGCATCCAGTCGAGCACGACGAGGTCGGGATGCTCCTCCTGCAAAAGGATCAGCGCCTCCTCGCCGGTCTCCGCGTGCAGCACGCGGAAGCCCTCGGACTCGAAATTGTAGCGCAGCATCTCCGCCAGAGGCGCCTCGTCCTCGACGATCAGGACCTTCGCGGACATCGAGATTGCCCCGCCTTCGGCCATCATGTGCCTGAGATGAGCGTGGAGCTCGTCTGGTCGTCCTTGGGACGATCATCCGTGATGTTGAAACCGCGCACGAGGAAGTGCACCGTTTCGGCGATGTTGGTGGTGTGGTCGCCGACGCGCTCGATGTTCTTGGCGCCGAACAACAGATGCGTGGAGATGCCGATGTTGCGCGGATCCTCCATCATGTAGGTCAGAAGCTCGCGGAACAGGGAGTTATACATCGCGTCGATCTCCGCGTCGTTGCGCCAGACCGCCAGTGCCTTGTCGGCGTCGCGCTCGGCGTAGGCGTCGAGCACCTCCTTCAGCTGATGTAGCGCCAGCTCCACCATGTGGCGGATGCCGGACATCAGCGGCTTGGGGTGCGACTCGTCCGCGATCGCGAGCGCGCGCTTGGCGATGTTCTTGGCGAGATCGCCGATGCGCTCCAGGTCCGTGGTGATGCGCAGCGCGCCCATGATGTGGCGCAGGTCGTCGGCCATCGGCTGGCGCCTGGCGACCATGGAGATCACCTGCTCCTCGATCTCGCGCTCGAGGTTGTCGATGGCCCGGTCGGAGGCGACCACCTCCTCGGCGACCTTGGGATCGCGGCGTTCGAGCGCCTCTAGCGATTTTCCGAGGAGTTGCTCGGCGAGGCCGCCCATCTGCGCGATCTTCTTGTCGAGCAGCGCCAGCTCTTCCTCGTATGATTTTACGGTGTGCTCGTTCATGGGCCCTCCTTGCGGGCGTGGCGACTGGGCGGGGGGCGTCTTTGCGGGCAGCGGCTTGGCCGCTGGCGACTTGGCGAATATGCGCAGCATCAGCCGAACCGCCCCGTGATGTAGTCCTGTGTCTGCTTCGCTTGGGGACTGGTGAATATCTTCGCGGTGTCGTCGAACTCGATCAGCTCACCGAGGTACATGAACGCGGTCTTTTGCGACACACGCGCTGCCTGCTGCATGTTGTGCGTCACGATGGCGATCGTGTATTCTTGCTTCAGTTCGTCGATCAGCTCCTCGATGCGGGCCGTGGAAATTGGGTCAAGGGCCGAGCAGGGCTCGTCGAACAAGATCACGTCGGGCTTGATGGCGACGGTGCGCGCGATGCAGAGGCGCTGCTGCTGACCGCCCGACAAGCTGAGACCGCTGGCATTGAGCTTATCCTTGACCTCAGTCCACAAGGCGGCTCTGCGCAAGGATTTCTCGACGCGCTCGTCTAGTTCGGATTTCGGAAGCCTTTCGTAGAGCCTCACTCCAAAGGCAATATTCTCGTAAATTGTCATGGGAAACGGCGTCGGCTTTTGAAAGACCATGCCGATGCGCGAGCGCAGCAGATTCACGTCCTGTTTCGGCGACAGAAGATTGATGCCGTCGAACATAACCTCGCCTTCGGCGCGCTGATTGGGGTAAAGGTCGTACATACGGTTCAGCACGCGCAGGAGCGTGGACTTACCGCAGCCTGAGGGTCCGATGAAGGCCGTCACCTGCTGCTCATAGAGCGGCAGATTGATATTTTTGAGCGCGAGGCTCTGGCCGTAATAGAAGTTCAGTCCGCGAACCGAGAGCTTCTCGGTGGGCTTGGTACTGGACGGCATGAGGTTCATTGCGAGGTCCTCGATGAGCCGAGCCAGCGCGCAATAATGCTGAGCGCAAGCACGGCCAACGTAATGATAAGGGCTCCTACCCACGCCAGGCGCTGCCAATCGGCGTACGGGCTCAAGGCAAACTGGAAGATGACGACAGGCAAACTGGCAATCGGGGCGAGCAGGTTATTGCTGAAGAATTGATTGTTGAGGGCGGTGAACAGGAGAGGCGCGGTCTCGCCGCTCACGCGAGCGACAGCGAGCAACACGCCCGTGATCATGCCGGCACGCGCCGCCTTGTACGCAACCTTGCGGATCATCAGCGCGCGCGGCATTCCAAGGGCGGCCGACGCCTCGCGCAACGATCCCGGCACGAGCAGCAACATGTCCTCCGTGGTGCGAACCACGATGGGGATGACGAGAACCGCCAAAGCGACCGCGCCGGCAATTCCCGAGAAGTGCCCCATTGGGTGAACCATGATGGTGTAGACAAAGAGGCCCATGACGATCGATGGGGCGCTGAGCAGGATGTCGTTGATGAAGCGAACGACTGACGTAAGGCGGCTATAGCGGCCGTATTCGGCCATATAGGTGCCGGCAAGCATGCCAATTGGTGTTCCGAGTGCCACACCAATGGTGGTCATGATCAGGCTGCCGATAATTGGATTACGAAGGCCGCCTGAACTTCCCGGCGGTGGAGTGTCCTGGGTGAAGACGTCGAGCCCCAGCCCAGTGAAACCTTTGTAGACCAGGGTTCCAAGGATGATTGCCAGGACGCCCACGCCGAGCACCGTAGCGCTCACGCACAGGATCGAATTCGTGGCGTTCCGGCGTTTGCGGCGCGCATAGCGGGCTTTGTCGAGATCCATCGCTCATTTCCCCGCTTTGTACTCGAGCCGCATCAGCATCAGCCGCGCACAGGCGAGCACGACAAACGTTATGAGGAAGAGGATGAGGCCGAGCGCGATGAGGGAAGAGGTGTAGATATCTCCTACCGCTTCGGTGAACTCGTTGGCGATGGTCGCCGAGATCGTGGTGCCGGGGGCGAGCAGTGAGCCGGAGATTCGATGCGCGTTGCCTATCACGAACGTGACGGCCATGGTTTCTCCGAGCGCCCGACCCAGGCCCAGCATCGCCCCGCCGATGACGCCGACGCGGGTGTAGGGAATGACGACCCTGCGCACGACTTCGGTCCGGGTGCAGCCGAGCCCATAGGCGGACTCCTTTAGGACCGCGGGCACCGTATCGAAGACGTCGCGGCTGATCGCGGTGATGAACGGCAGCACCATGATGGCGAGAATCAGCGCCGCCGTGAGAATGCCGATGCCGTACGGCGGTCCCGCGAACAGCGACGAAAGAACTGGAACGTTGCCGAAAGCGGTGATCAGGAACGGCTGCAGGGTCTGCTGCAAGACTGGAGCGAAGAAGAAGAGACCCCAGATGCCGTAGATGATGCTGGGGATGCCGGCGAGCAGCTCGATGGCGATGCCAATCGGCCGGCGCAAAATGGGAGGGCACAGCTCCGTAAGAAATATGGCAATGCCGAGCCCAATCGGCACGGCGATGAGCATGGCGAGCGCCGATGTCACCAGAGTGCCGTAAATCGGCGCCAGCGCGCCGAATTTTTCGGTGACCGGGTTCCAGAACTCGGTGATGAAAAAGCTCAGACCGAATTTGCGAAAGGCCGGAATGGAGCCGTCGATCAGCGAAACAAACACGGCGCCGAGGATAACGAGAACGCTTACGGCCGCACCGAAGGTAAGTGCCCGGAATATTTGATCCTGACGCCCCAGCCGGCCAAGCACGATCTCGCGTTCGGCACCGGCCACATTCGAACGCGTGGGAAGGTGTAGCGTCACATCGACCATTATTGCTTCTGACCGGCTGTCAGCCTTTTAGCGTCTCAAAGCGCTTTGGGCGAGCCCTTCAAGCGACCGCCCAGAGAGACTTGGGCGTGGGCGCAGAACTGCGCCCACGCGATCTGTTGCAATGGTCAACGCTTAGTTGCTGGCGAAGATCGGCTTGCCATCCGCGCCCTTGATGTCCTTGGCCCACATGGCCTTGACGCTCTTGACGACGTTGGCAGGCATCGCGATGTAGTCGAGCTCGTCAGCCATCTTGCCGCCGTTGTCGTAAGCCCAGGCAAAGAACTTGAGGGCCTCCTTCGAGGCAGCCGCATCGACCGGGGCCTTGTACATCAGGATCCAGGTCGCAGCAGTCATTGGCCATGACTCGGCACCCGGTTGGTTTCCGAGAATGACGCCGTAGCCGGGAGCGCTGCTCCAATCAGCGTTAGCAGCGGCAGCCGCAAAAGCAGCCGAGGTCGGCTTCACCCGCTTGCCGTCCTTGTTCATCATGTCGGTGTGGGTCAGCTTGTTCTGCTTGGCGTAAGCATACTCGACATAGCCGATCGAACCGGCCGTCTGAGCCACGTTATTAGCGACGCCCTCGTTGCCCTTGGCGCCGATGCCGACCGGCCACTCGACCGAGGTGTCCACGCCGACCTTCGACTTCCAATCAGGGCTGGCGGCCGCCAGATAGTAGGTGAAATTGTAGGTGGTGCCCGATCCGTCCGCGCGGTGCACGACGGCAATCGCCGTCGACGGCAGCTTCACATCGGGGTTGAGCTTCTTGATCGCCGGGTCGTCCCAGGTCTTGATGGTGCCGAGGAAGATGCTGGAGAGCGTCGGGCCGTCGATGACGAGTTCGCCGGGCTTGATGCCTTCGAGGTTCACAACCGGCACGATGCCGCCCATGACCATTGGGAACTGCGCGAGGCCCGCCTCGTCGAGGTCTTTGCCCGGAAGGGGCTTGTCGGAAGCGCCGAAGGTGACGGTCTTCTCTTTGATCTGCTTGATGCCGCCGCCGGAGCCGATCGACTGATAGTTGAGTCCGATGCCGGTGTCCTTCTTATAGGCGTCGGCCCACTTTGCATAAATCGGATAAGGGAAAGTGGCTCCCGCGCCGGAAATGTCCGCGGCGAAAACCGGTTGCGTTAGAACCGCGCCCGCGACGGCCGCCGCCGTCAGGGCGATAAACCTTTTGCTCACACTAATCTCCCGATGCTGGAGGTGACTGCGAGGGCCCGTGCTGCTGGACCTCAGAGAACTGGACCTCTGCCCCCGCTGGCCGACGCCTCGCGCCAGCCGCACACTCAATAGACCACTGCAACTATACTTTAGTGACAGGTTAATACATTGAATAGAAATGTGTTTTTAAATACTTGCTGTAGACGGGCTTGGACGTTGCGGCTATGCGGGCTTTGCCTCGCCTGCGCGCAGCGGAATGGAGCTTATTTCCGCGGCCGACAATGCGCGTACGACGCGCAAAGGTGCCTCGGCGGAGGCGCCAAGGTTCTTCCTGACCACCTCCACGGCCTTATCGGCAGAGCCGATTGCCACGTTGAAGAATTGGAAGCTCGGGTTTGTGCTCATGGCCGGCCGCCACTTGCTGCCCTCCGCCTGGATTATCGGAACTCCGGGGATGGTGAGCTGAACGACCCAGCCGGCCGCTGATGTTTTATCGGTCATGCAGCGACTATGGGCTGCGCCGGGGAACCGCGCAACCCAAGCCTGGGGTTTAACCCGATCCCCACGGTTAACCGCCCGCACCCAGCTCCTCGAAGCTCCCCGTGAACGTCGAGCCGATGCCGAGCTTGGAGTTGATCCTCAACTCCCCGCGGTGGCGGTTGAGGATGTGCTTCACGATGGCGAGCCCTAGCCCGGTGCCTCCCTTCTCGCGACTGGACGTCACGTTGACGCGGTAGAAGCGCTCGGTCAGCCGCGGCAGGTGCACGGGCGCAATCCCGGGGCCGTCGTCGGCCACGCTCACCCACACCCGCGCGCTGCCGGAGCCGCGCGGCGCGTCGCGTCCGACGCGCACCTCGATGTGGCCGCCCTCGCGGCCGTACTTGATGGCGTTCTGGATCAGATTCTGCAGCACCTGCACGATCTCCTCGCGGTCGCCGCGGATGCGCGCCGGAATTTCATCGCGGAAGAACTTCAGATGCGTCTTGGCGCTTTCCGCCACCGGCTCGAGCGACTGGCACACGTAGGCGGCGGTCTCGTTCAGCTCGACGATGCCGCGCGGGGGCAAATGCACGCGCATCTCCACGCGACTCAGCGATAGGAGGTCGTCGATAAGCCGCGTCATGCGTTCGGCCTGGCTCGCCATCAATCGGAGGAAACGCTCGCGCGCGACCGCGTCCTCGCGCGCAGGTCCCTGCAGCGTCTCGACGAAGGCGCGCAAGGAAGCAAGCGGCGTCCTGAGCTCGTGGCTGGCGTTGGCGATGAAGTCGGCGCGCATCTGCGCGAGCTTGTCCTGCTCGGTCAGGTCGCGGAACGTCACCAAGAGGTAGGGCGATGACGGCTCGGCCGATGGTGCGAGCCGCGACACCGTTGCCGAGATGCGCCGCTCGACCGGCACGCGCTCTATCAGCTCGACGTTGATGCGCTCCTCGGCCGCGAGCGCGCGATCAACCGCAGCGATGAGATCGGGATTGCGCGCAACTTTGCTTATGGGCTGGCCGTTCTCGATCTTTGGGAACAGCTCGGCGACGAGGCGGTTGTGGTGCACGACAGTGCCCGCGGCATCGAGCGCGACTGCTGCCGTGGGGATCGCGTCGACGACGGCGCGCCAACCTTTGCGGTCGAGCCCACGCGCGCCGTCGGCCCCTGTCGACCGGCCGGAGCCTGACAGCGCCTCGATCAGCACGGACGAGTCTAGGGGCCAGAAGGCGGCCGCGACGAACAAGACGGCGACGCTCGCCAGTGCCGGAAGCGCTTCGATCTCGTGGAATAGCACCAGCGCGCCGAATATGACGGTCGCCGCCGCGATCGGCATCCAGCGAGCCGCCACGCGTCGCTTGGCTCCGAGCCAAGCGAGCGCGCCCCAGGCTTCGAGCTCACCCTTGCGCTCCGTCCAGCGACCGCTCAGCTCCGGACCTATTGCCATTTGTCAGCGCTTGCTCCAGGCCGCCTCTGCTGGCGGCAGTCGTGCTAGATAATCGGCTTTGGTCGGCCTTTCAAACACGCAGCTGCGGCCGCGCGAAGGCAACCCTCGAGACACTTAACACTAAGAGGCTGGGAACCATGCCATGAACGACACCAAGAGCGGCAAGGGGAGCAAACGCCTCGCTTTCGACATCGACGATCCGAAGCTGCCCGCTGAGATCGAGGAGAAGGCGTTGGGGTCGGGCGGCTATCCTTACCACGAGAAGCTGAAGGCCAAAGCCTACAAGGAGGCGCTGGTGCGGCTTCAGCTCGAGCTCATCAAGCTGCAGGACCACATCCAGAACCACGGCGAGCGGCTCGTCGTGCTGTTCGAGGGACGCGACGCTTCCGGCAAGGGAAGCTGCATCAGCCGCTTCCTCGGGCGCCTCAATCCGCGCCACGCGCGCTCGATCGCGCTGTCGCAGCCGACCGACACCGAACGGGGCGAGTGGTACTTCCAGCGCTACGTCTGCCACCTGCCGACCACGGGCGACATCGTGCTGTTCGACCGCTCCTGGTACAACCGCGCCGGCGTCGAGCGCGTCATGGGCTTCTGCACCGAGCAGCAGACGAGCGCGTTCCTGCGCGACGCGCCCGACTTCGAGGCGCTGCTGGTGCGCGACGGCATCCGCCTATTCAAGCTGTTCCTCGTCATCGGGCGCGAGATGCAGCTGAAGCGATTTCACGAGCGCCGGCACGATCCGTTCAAGAAGTGGAAGATCACCGACATCGATCTCGCGGCGATTCGGAAGTGGGATGATTACTCGGAAGCGCAGCACGACATCTTCCGCTTCACGCACACGACCATCTCGCCGTGGACGGTGATCCGCGCCAACGACCAGCGGCGCGCGCGGCTGGAGGCGATCCGCATCGTCCTCGCCGCGACCCCCTATGACGGCAAGGACGAGGAGGCCGTCGGCAAACCCGACCCGCTGATCGTAGGGTCGGGGCCGGAGTTTTTCCAGGCGGATTGACGCTCTCCCCGCCTTTCCAGTTGCCTACAGAAGCCCGAATGGCGAAAAGTGCTACGTAGTAACGTCGGTGTAAGCCAGCCCTCAGCGAGCTCGAGGCTCGCTGGGAACAACCCGGAGCTAGGTGAATGCCTTATCTGTCGTACGACTTGATTGAGAAAACCCCCCTCGAAAAGGAGCCGTTCGAATATGTTGTCGTGCCCAATTGCGTGACCGCTGCCGAACTACGAAAGATCGGCGCGGATTTCCCGCCCGTGCTGGGGGCCGGATCGCATCCTCCGAGCGAACTCGATATCAAGGGGCACTTTGCGGCTCTCCTGCAGGAGCTAGCGGGCCCGGCATTCCGTAAAGCGGTGGAACGAAAGTTTGGCATCGACCTTGCTCAGCGACCGACGATGTGCACCGTGCGCGGATACGTGCAGAAGAAGGATGGCTCGATCCACACGGACAGCAAGACAAAGATCATCACCGTCCTCCTCTATCTCAACGAAGGTTGGAACAACGATGGGGGCCAACTTCGGCTGCTACGGAACGGTACAGATCTCGAGGACTACGTTGCCGAAGTGCCTCCGACCAATGGAACGCTTCTCATCTTTCGACGGTCGGACAATTCCTGGCACGGGCACAAACCCTTCGAGGGACCCCGTCGCGCCATTCAGTTCAACTGGGTGACGAACGAAGCGGTGGTCAAAAAGGAGCAGGCGCGGCATCGCCTCTCGACCAGCCTCAAACGGCTGAAGACCCTTTTCTCCGGCTCGGGCATCAGCCCTCGCGACGCAGCAGCAGGTCGGTGACGGCAGACAATGGGCGCGGACGGAAGCTATGGGCGACTTCATCCGGCTCGTAGCTAGTCTCAACCCACGAGCGGAAGTCGAGGCCGGCGGCGGCTCCGTCGCGGCGAAAGGCTTCAATCACCTCCCGGAGAACGCCGGCGCGCGAGGATCGAAGATGGCCGAATCGCAAGGCAAGTTGGCCTAAGCCCTCGTCAACCGGCCGGCGCGCGATAGCGATGAGGTAGACGGCTGCGACGAAGCCTGTGCGATCGGCGCCGGACTTGCAGTGGATCAGCGCAGGGTATGTCAACGAGCCGAGCAGGTCGATCAGCTCGAGCAGGTCCTGCTTGCGAGGCGCTTGGCGTGCGCGGATGCCGATCTTGTGCAAATCGAGTTGCAGCCGTTCGCATGCTTCCTTCTCGAGCGGCCATGACCCGAACGCGCGTCCGCCCCGCACGCAGATCACGCTTTTGAGACCTTTCTCTTTCAGGGTCTTCAGGTCGCCCGGCGTCGGCTGCGCAGATCGCCACAAGCCCTGTGTGACCAAGTGGCGATTCCGATAGCAAAGGCGCAGGATTCCATGATCGAAGAACAAGAGGTCGAACCAGGCATGCGCACGCCCCACGGGCGTCAGACCTCCCTCCCAAATTTCAGCGCGGCGTTCGAGCCGCACTTGGCGCCTTTCAAACTTGAGCATCAGCCCGCCTTCAGTCTCGATCATCATCCGATGGCGGCCAACACAGCCGAGCGCATCTCAAACCAGCATTAGCAGGTCTGGAAGCAAGTCTGGAACTTTCGCAAGCGAACTCGATACGACCAAGCTTAAAATCGCAGTGCTAAGGTGTTGGCATCGCCATCGGCCTAGCGATTCGTTTGGCCGAGATACTTTGCCGCGGAGGCGTGATCTCCTTCTGGCGCAACGGTCGATCCTCTCCGCACCACCAGCGACGGGCAGTCGAGGCCGAGCGCGGCGGGTCGTCGCGCGGCTTGACCACAGCTCGCGCTACTTGGCGAGGTTGTCGGTCACTTTGAGCGCAGCCACCGGTCCGATGGACGGCTTCCACTTCTTCGTCTGCCACGCAAGCTGGCCTAATGCGTGCACTTGCTCGCCCCAACTCCGCCCGCTGGCAACCGCCGCAATGATGGGCTCGTCCCTGACCTCGTTGAGGCACGCACCCGCTACCGCCAGCGTGTAAAGCTCCGTGCCATGATGCTGCGGACCCTTTGCGTCGACCTCGATGAGCTTGGCCAAATGCCCGGCCGCCTTCACCTCGTCGATGAATTGGGCTTGATATTTGAAGGGCACGATCGCGTCGCTTCGATCCGCGAGCGCAAAGATCCGCCGGTCCGCGCGCGTTGCAATTGTTCCCAGGTGATCGGACGGATCGTACATCAGCCGGTGCAAGAAGTTCTTGGTCGGGTGATGTCCCGTGCGCGTCAGACCCTCGTATTGGACCTCGGTGAGCTCTGTCGCTCCCGACCCCAACACATCGCAGTGCACGTCGGTTCTGCCGAGCGTCAGGAGCGATGCCGCGAGGGTCCCACCGCCGGATTGACCAGCGAGCGCGATGTCGTCGAACCCGAGCTTGGCTTTCAAGGCGTCAACGACGGCGTTCATGACGAAGGTCTCCTTCGGAAGCCTCCGCTCGCCGTGATTGCCCGAGGATCCCTGCAGGCCCATGCGAGAAACATAGACGTAGCGAACCCTGAGCTTGTCCGCCCAGAGCTGGGTCAGCTTTTTCTGTAGGGCGATGTCGGTACCGTTGGCGGGGGACGCTGCGTCGCCGCCGAAAAAGAAAACGGCCTGGCGCCGCGATTCGAAGCCTTTGGTCACGAAGTAGGCGATGCACTCGGTGCCGAGCTTGGTTGTCACGAAGACGCGGTTGTCGACGGACTCGCACTTTGCCTTCGAACGGCTCTCCTCGATCAGGACTCGATGAAATTTCAGCCCCGGCGAAAACGTGTCGGGAAAGGCGACCCTCACCGCGACCGCGGCCGCAAAGGCTAGGAGTACGGCTGCCGTGACGCAGACGTTGCGTTTGCCTTCCGAGCTCATCGGATCCTCCAATCTCGGCTCCGCGCGCGAGTGCGGATCGAAATTCGTAGGTCCTTTGAGTCCTCAGGCGCTGTTCTCTAGGGAACAGAGAATTTGCCTAAACATCACCGCACGACCAGCAGCGGGCACGGAAGCGCGGCGGCGAGCGAGCGCGGGCTGTCCTCGCCCGAGACGACAAGTCCGCCGTACTGCGCCAGCACGAGGCCAGCCTTGTGGCGGCGCACGGCCTCCGCCACGGCGGCGACGTCCCCGCGCGCCGCGAGCACGGTCTCGAGTGCCGGGCCTCCGCTCTCGCCCAGCAGCAGCCGCGCCCTTCCTTCGAGCTCGGATAGGTCGCTCGGCCGATTGCCGACGAGCATCAGCGTGACCTCGCCGCCGCTCGCGCGCGCAAGCCGCTCGGCGGCCTTCAGCATCGGCCCCAACCGCTCGAACTGCTCGACTGCGGCGACGACAGGGCCGGCTGTGTTGCGTGCCGAGGGTCCGGCGACGACGACGCCCGTCGTGTCGCTCACGTTGGCAAACACCTCGCGCAGCCGCTTGTCGTCGGTCGCCGCGAATGGCTCGGCGATGGCGACGACGTTCCACGGGCCGTTCTCGGCGCAGGCCTTGGCCAAGGCCCCGAGCGGATCGTCGCGAAGGGTGCGCGCGCGGCATGGGACGCTTGCGCGCTTCGCCGCCTCCGCGACCTGGCGTTGCAACGCCAAGCCGATAAAGCGCAGCTCGTGCTCCAGATCGGGAGCGGCGATTGCGCGCCAACCCTCCCCGCCGGAGGCGAGCTGGCGCGCGAAGGGGAACTGGGCGAGATCGAAGAGCTGTTTATCCTCGACGAACAGGCTCTCGACCTCGGAGCCGAAGGCGCGCGCGACCAGCATCGCCGCCTCGATCGCGGGCGGGCTCGCGCGGCCGGCGGTGGGGAGCCAGACGACGACGCGGCCCCGTTCCTCGCCGGCTGCAGCGACGTGCGCGATCATGATGGCGAGCCCAGCCCGCGCCCGAGCGACCGGCCCTTGCGCTCATCCAGCGCGCGCTTGATGTCGGCAACGGAGGTGACCTTGCGCCCTTCGCGCCCCGCCCAGTGGTCGGCCTCGCGACAGATGTCGGCGATGTGGGAAACCTCCAGCGACAGCTTGCCGTTACCGCCGGCTTTGCGCGCAGCCTCGTCGATGAGCATGGCGACCCCGCCGGCATCGACCGGCTTCAACGAGTTCTGCGCCACGATGCCGGCGATGAGACGCGCATAGGCGGATATGACCTCGGCGGAGCGCTCGACCGCGTCCTCGAACTCGGCCTCGGCCTTGAACAGCCGCATGAGGTGCGGGCAGCTTTTGGCGAGCGCGCGCTGATCGTCGGCGGCGCCCAGGATGACGAGTTTCACGCTGAGGGGAATTGGCTCCAGATCCGGGATCTCGTTCGAGCCGAGCGCGACCTGCTCGGAGGGCGGATCGAAGCGGATCTCGCCCGCTTCAAGCGCGCGAGCGAGCGCTTCCGCGATGGCACGGGTGGAGAGCAGCGCGGCGGCGTCGAGCAGCAGGAAGCCGCCATTGGCGCGGTGCAGCGCACCGGGCTTGATGCGGGAGAGCTGCGCCGGCTGCCCTTCGCCGCCGCTGCCCGCGGATTCAACGCGGCCAAAGAGATTGCCGTAGGTCGGATTCGCCTCCTGCACCACGGGCGCGCCCGGCGTGGCTCCGCTCGCCGCCATCACGTGGACGCGGTAGCGCGTGAAGCGTGCATCTCCGATGGAGCCGACCGGAACCTTGACGCTCTCGTGCCCGCCGGGAGCCAAGAACAGCGCCGCGTTGCGTATAAGGTCGCGGCCGGCGGCCTTGATGAAGCTTTCGACGCCGGACGTATCGCCGAAGCGGATCTTCAACTCATCCAGCGCGGCCCGCACCTGCCGCCCCGCGACCTGTTCGTTCAGCGCGAGCAGATGCTCGCGACGCGCTTTTTCCGCGCCGGGGCGCTCGGCGAGCAACGCCTCGATCTCCGATTCGAGTGCGGCGATCTTGGTCTCGACCTCGCGGCGCAGCGACTCGGGCACCGAGTTGAACACATCCGTCTTGACCACCTTGCCTTCGAGGATCGGCGCCACCGCGATGCCGGCCGGCGTGCGCAAGAGCGCGATGTTCTGCGCCTCCGCCTCGCGTCGCAGCGTCTCGAGCGCATCCTCGCGGCCAAAGCGGAACTCCTCTTCGATCGTGCGCCGCTTGAGCTCGTAGTCGTCGGCGGCGAACGCAGCGGGGAGCGCATCGGCAAGGCGGTCGATGACCTGCGCCATGCCGTCGGCGAACGCTTTCGCGGTGCCCGCGGGGAGCTTCAGCGCGCGAAAGCCCCCCGCGGCGTCGAAGGAGCTGACGTAGACCCAGTCGGAGGGCTTCTCGGTAGTGCGGGCAATCGATTGCAGCTCGGAGCGCACGGTCGCCGCATAGCCAGAGCCGTCGTTGCCGGTGACGAGAATGTTGTAGCCTGGGCCCTTCATGCCGGCGCCGAAGGCGAGCGCGTCCAGCGCGCGCGCCTGGCCGATGGCGCCGCCCGCGGGCTCGATGTCGGCGGTCGTTTCGAAGCCCAGCGTCGTTGGGTCGAGGCCGTTGGAATCGAGGTTCGGCAGCGGCGGAGCGCTGCCATTAGTGCTTGCGGACGCCGCGGGCAGAGGCGCGACATCGGGCGCCGCGGACGCCGACGTTTCGGGTTCGCCGGACTTGCTCTTGCCTTGCTTGGCGCGTTTGAAGAACATGGGGGTTAGGCGCTCGTCTTGCGGATGAGTTGCCACAACGCCAAGAACGGAGCCGAGCGGGCCGGGAAGGGCCCGCACGACGGGGAAATATCAACGGAATTGTACGCTCCCCCGGCTCGTCCCGTGCCACCAGCTTGCGGCGGATCAATGACGACAGAGCAGGATAAAGCCGGGGATATCGGCATCGATGTGGCCGAGGGCCCCTGCCGCGAAGCCGCCAACAGGGACCCCGGCGCCGGCGCGGCCGAGCAGGAGCTACGCCGTGATGCGGTCACGCGCGAGGTCTGCCGCGGGGTGTGCCGGCTGCTGCGCGAGCTCGGACAGGCCTGCATTGCGGAGCTGCCGTTACCCAACGGTCGGCGCGCCGACGTGGTCGGGCTCTCGCCCGGCGGCGACCTCTGGATCGTCGAGGTCAAATCCAGCGTCGAGGACTTCCGCACCGATCACAAGTGGCCGGATTACCGGGATTTTTCCGATGCGCTCTTCTTCGCCGTGGCGCCCGGTTTCCCGCTCGAGCTGCTCCCCGCCGATACCGGCCTCATCCTCGCCGACCGGTATGGCGGCGAGATCGTGCGCGCAGCCCCCGAAACGCGGCTCGCGCCGGCCCGCCGCAAGGCCATGACGCTCCGCTTTGCGCACTGCGCGGCGCTCTCGCTGCAGGCCGTGCTCGACCCGGCGTTGAAGATTTCCTGATTACGCGTCTGAGCTTCAGGCGTATAACCTCCGGCGGAGCATGGATTTTGTGCCGCGCGAGGCGAGTGAAAGCATGGGCAAGAAGAAGCACGACGATGACGACGACGAAATGCTCGCCGACGACGCGGAGACGTATGCCGATGTGCCCGAGGCACGCCCACGACCCTATGAGCCGCCGCCGCGCCGCGGCCTCTTGCCCGCGCTCAGCATCGGCGATGTGATCGCCCTGCTGGCCTTGATTGTCGTCTCGGCAGCCCTCTTGCTCGAGGGCTACAATAAGGATTTCAAGGACTATTCCAAGGAGATCGTGGCGCTGTTCGCCATCGTCGTTGGCTTCCTGCTTGGCCGCAAGACGTGACGGCGAGCGCTACTTGGGCGCGCGCTTGGCGAGGATGCGCTGCAGCGTACGCCGGTGCATGTTGAGGCGGCGAGCGGTCTCCGAGACGTTGCGGTTGCACAGCTCGTAGACGCGCTGGATGTGCTCCCAGCGGACGCGGTCGGCCGACATCGGGTTCTCGGGCGGCGGCGCTTTGTCGTTGGCGGGCGCCAGCAGCGCGTCCGTCACGTCGTCGGCGTCGGCGGGCTTGGCCAGATAATCGACGGCGCCAAGCTTCACAGCAGTGACCGCCGTTGCGATGTTGCCGTAGCCGGTCAACACGATCGCACGCGAATCGGGGCGCGCACGCGACAGCTCCGCGATGACGTCGAGGCCATTGCCGTCCTCAAGTCGCATATCGACGACGGCAAAGGCCGGCGGCCGCGCGCGGATGAGATCGATCCCTTCGGCGACCGAGTGGCCACCCCGCACCTCGAACCCGCGCAACTCCATCGCCCGTACAAGCCGCTGCAGGAACGCGCGGTCGTCGTCGACGATCACGAGCGATCGATCGTCAGGGAGCTCGTCCTGCCGGAACGAGAGATCCTCTGCAGTTAGGTTAGCCCCGGACGCGTCCGTCACGTCGTCTGCCGCCACAAAGGCCTCCTTGCGAAGTGTGCCCGGCCACGGCCCGATCGTTTTGGCTGGTGCCGATCAAGCGGGCGGAACGTATGCGTTCAGCGCATACGTAGGTTATCGCGCGCCAAACTGCCACCTTGCAGACGCTCTGTCAGCCCGAAGACGCAATTTTTGTCAACGCTGCATTAGGGCAATGGCTACCGCCTATTTTGCCGATGGTTGAGATCGCTGTGTAAGTGCAATCACTTAGCGGTTAAGTATGAACGTCCGTGGCCAACTCACGCGCACGGCTGCACCCGAGCGGGGACCAATCCGATTGGCAAGGCTGACGGTCGCGCCCGAGCGCTCGAGCAGGGTCTTGGCGATGAAGAACCCGAGCCCCATGCCGGTGGCCTCCTCAACCATGTCACGGTCATCGTCCTCGAAGCCCTCGGCTGGACGCGTGGTGACGTAGGGCTCGCCGATGTTGTCCATCACCTCGTCGGGGAATCCGGGGCCGTCGTCGGTGATCGTCACCACGAGGTCGGAGGCGCTCCACTCCCCGCTGATCTCCACCATCGACCTCGCAAAGTCGATGGCATTCTCGATGATGTTGCCGAGCCCGTAGATGACGCCGGGCCTGCGCTCGACGACCGCCTCGCCGACCGGGGGTCCCGTATGCTCGGCCGACGGACCCGCAGTGATCGAGATGGCGACCCGGTCCGAGCGATAGGGCTCGGCGGCCTCCTCAAGCATGGCGCGCACACTAACGCGCGCATGCAGGGGATCCTGCTCGCTGGGGCTGCGGGTTAGCTTCTGCAGGATCTCGCGGCATCGCAGCGCCTGGCTGCGCAACAGCCCGATGTCCTCGCGCAGCGGGCTGTCGGCGGGGAGCGCATGCTCGAGCTCCTTGGTGACTACGGCAATCGTCGATAGCGGCGTGCCGAGCTCGTGCGCGGCGGCGGCGGCGAGCCCGTCGAGCGCGTGCAGCTTCTGCTCGCGCGCGAGCACGAGGTCGGTAGCGGTCAGCGCCGCCGACATCCGTCGCGACTCCTTCGTGAGCCGCCAGGCATAGAGCGCGAGAAACGTCGTCGAGGCGCACACAGCGGCGAAGGTGCCGAACTTGTAGATCAGCGGCAGCTCGAAGGAGAGGCCGCGATACCAGGGCAGCGGCTCGTGCGCGACGACGAGGAGGCCAGTCGCAGCAAGCGCCATCAGCCCGAGCGCGACAGTGTTGCGCAAGGGGAGCGTCGCCGCCGAGACCGTGATCGGCGCCGCCATGAGCATGGTGAAGGGGTTGTCGATGCCGCCTGTGAGATAGAGGAGCGCCGCGAGCTGCACGATATCGTAGGCGAGCAGCGCGGTGGCGAACCACACGCTCAGGCGGTGGCGGGCCGGGTACCAGACCGCGAGGAAGACGTTGAGCCATGCAGATAAGGCAATGACGATGAGGCATATGCCGATCGGCAGCGAGAAGCCGAGACCAAACGAGACGACGCAGATCGCCACGAGCTGGCCGAGCACGGCGATCCAGCGCAGGCGCACGATCGTGTAGATGCGCAGGCGGCTGTCGACCGAGTTCGACGAGGACGCGGCCGTCGCTGCCCGTGCGGAAAAGCTGCTGCACCGCTTCTTGCCCTTAACCAATGCCGGGCGCGCACGTTAGCACGGCCGGGCTGAAAATGCGTTGCGGGCCCCTACCTCGAGCGCGACAATAGGGCACTGCCACAAGGCGTTGCAGCCCCGCGCCCCGCAATCTAATTGGCGCTTCCGAGGTTGGGAGAGGTCCATGGCTGCAAGATCGATCGTCATTGGCATCGCTGGCGCAGCATTGGGGCTCGCGGCCGCGATCGCTCTGCTGCCGCAGGTGCGCGAGCGTATCTTCCCTTCGGTTGAGCAGCAGGTCAGCGGCAAGGCGCTCGTCGGTGGTGCGTTTACCCTCACCGACAATACGGGCAAGCGCGTCACCGACCAGGATTACCGCGGCCGCTACACGCTCGTGTTCTTCGGCTACACCTCGTGCCCCGACATTTGCCCAGCGGGGCTGCAGCTCATGGCGGGCGCGCTCGATAAGCTCGGTGCCAAGGCTGAGCGCATCACGCCCATCTTCATCAGCGTCGATCCTCAGCGTGACACGCCAGAGAAGCTCGCGGCGTATGTGAAGAACTTCGATCCGCGCCTCGTCGGCTTGACCGGCACGCCGGACGAGATCGCCGCGGTCGCCAAGGCCTACAAGGTCTACTACGCCAAGGTGCCCAGCAAGGAGCGGCCCGACGACTACACGATGGATCACACCTCGATCATCTACGTGATGGACCCGAAGGGCGAGTTCGTCACGCACTTCACTCCGTCAACGAGCGTCGACGAGATGGCCGCCAAGCTCAACAAGATCCTTTAGCGTTGGCGCGGCATGTTCGTGAGTGAGCCAACGTTTCGCCTGCTCACAAGCGCGCGACTTCCTGCAGCATCGGCTTTATCGCGACGTGTCTCGTCGAGGACAGCAGCGTGACGACGTCGCGCGGCGCTACCGCCACAGGGTGTGACAAATTCGAATACCGCGCGCCCTTTGCCGCTGGCGAAGCATCTGAATTTGCTCTACGTGTGAGCGACACCCTCCGGTGACCAGAGTGTTGCACGTTGGCTTCGACCAGTTCGAGCCACGCCGTTGTGCTTCCACACGAGGGACGATCATGCGGCGCACTCACGCGCTTGAGGAGCAAGTATTGAAGCGTCCCCGTATCGACCAGCTCGGCTGCGAAGTCGAGGTTCGCCGTCACCCCGGCGCACGCCGTCTGACACTCCGCGTGAGCCGCACGAGACGCACCGTCATCGTCACGCTTCCCGTGCAATGCGATCTCGGAGAGGCCGGGAATTTTCTCAACCGCAATCTCGAATGGGTGCGCGAGCGCCTCAATAGCCTGCCGCATCCCGTTCCGTTCTGCGACGGCGCGCTGATGCCGCTGCGCGGCGACTTCCACCGTCTCGCCTTCAACGGCAAGCGCAATACGGGCGGCGTCGTGCAACGATCGTGCGCGGGAACCGCGGTACCGGAGCTGCGTGTTAGCGGCCGCACCGAGTACGCCGGGCGTCGTTTGCGCGACTGGCTGTTCGAGGAGGCGCGCCGCGATCTCGACATGCGCGTCCTCCATCACGCACGCAACCTCGGCGTGGCGCCGAAGCGCATCGCCGTACGCGATCAGGCGACCCGTTGGGGCTCGTGCTCGACGACGGGCGTTCTCTCATTCTCCTGGCGGCTTATCCTCGCTCCGGCGCGCATCCTCGACTACGTCGCAGCGCACGAGGTCGCGCATCTCAAGGAGATGAATCATGGGCCCCGCTTCTGGGCGCTGGTTGAGCGCACGATGCCGGCGATGAAGGAGGCCAAGGGCTGGCTGCAACTCTACGGCCTCGACCTGCACCGCTACGGTCCGGCCGGCCGCGCCTGAGGCGGCCGCTCGCTCAATCCTCAATCCCCGATACGCCCCAGCGACATGCGCCCATCCGGCGCCTCAGCCCTGCGCGCATCCGCATCCTCGGAGTTCGTCGGGGCATCCTGTAGCGCGCGAGCGATGAAATCGTCGCCGATCGCCTCCTGCGGGTGCGCGGCCGCCGGCGGCTGCGGAACGCTTGCGGTCGCGACGCCCTGCAGTGGCGCCGGCTGCCGCTCTTCGTGCGCTGCGAGCATCACCTCGCGCCAAATGTCGGCCGGCAGACTGCCGCCGACAACGCGGTTCATGGCACCGCCGTCGTCGTTGCCGACCCACACGGCCGTCGTCAGCTCGGCTGAGTAGCCGACAAACCAGGCGTCGCGGAAGCCTTGCGAGGTGCCGGTCTTGGCCGCAGCAGCGTAGGGCAGCGCCGCGCGCTTACCCGTGCCGGAGGTGAGCGTCGCGTTCAGCATGTCGGTCATGGCGGCGACCTGCGGCGCGGCGACCGCCTGCACCGGCGGCTGCGGCTGATGCGCGTAGAGCACGGTGCCGGCGCGCGTCGTCACGCGGCGCACGACGTAAGGCTCGACCGCGCGGCCGCCGTTGGCGAAGACGTCGTAGGCCCCGGCGAGCTCGAGCAGCGTCACCTCGGACGTGCCGAGCGCGAGCGAAGCGTCATTGCGCAAGGGTGATTGGATGCCGAGCCGCCGCGCCGCCGCCGCCACACGTGCGGGGCCGAGCTTGAGCGCGAGCCGCACCGCCACAGCATTGACCGACCGCGACAGCGCCGCGCGCATCGTCATCGTGCCCTGATACTCGCCGTTGTCGTTGCGCGGCGCCCAGCCGGAAACGCTGACGGGAAGGTCCTCGACCATGCTGTCGGGCGTGTAACCGGCTTCGAGCGCGGCGAGATAGACGAACGGCTTGAAGGCGGAGCCCGGCTGCCGGCGCGCCCTGATCGCGCGGTCGAACTGGCTCTCCGCGTAGGACCGCCCGCCGACGAGCGCGCGGATCGCGCCGCTGGGATCGAGCACGACGAGCGCGGCCTGGCTCGCCTGCAGCTCGGCCCCGCGCGCGGTAATGTTACGCTGAACGATCTCGGAGGCGCGCGCCTGCAGCGGCTTGTCGAGCGTCGTCTCGACGATGATCTCCTCGCTACCGGTGCGCGCTTCCGGCGGCAGGCCCTCGAGCACGTAGTCGATGGCGTATTCGGCGCCGACGTCGGGCGACCGGCTTGCCTGCGGCATGCCCGCCATCTGAGCGGAAGCCTCGCGCTCCTCGTCCGCCGATATGAAGCCCGCGCCGCGCATCTGCGCCAGCACGACGCGCCCGCGTGAGCGCGCGAACTCTGCATTGGAGACGGGCGAATATTTCGACGGCGCCTTCAAGAGCCCGGCGATGAGCGCCGACTCCGCAAGGGTCAGATTGGACGCCGACTTGCCGAAGTAGCGCCGCGCCGCCGCGTCGACGCCATAGGCCCCCCCGCCGAGATACATACGGTTGAGGTAGAGCTCGAGGATGTCCGATTTCGTCAGCCGCGAACTCGAGCCAGAGCGCAAGCGACACTTCCTGCAGCTTGCGCGCAAACGTGCGGTCGGAGGAGAGGTAAAGGTTCTTGGCAAGCTGCTGCGTCAGGGTGGAGCCGCCCTGCACGAAACGGCCCGCGTGTGCGTTTGCGATGGCCGCGCGCAATAGGCCCAGCGGGTCGACGCCGTAGTGCTCGAAGAAGCGCTGGTCCTCGGTGGCGATGACCGCGTTCACCATCGAGCGCGGCATAAGATCGAGCGGGATGTAGTCGTCGACGCCGCCGCGCTCCCCGATGAGCGAATTGTCGCGCGCGAGGATGCGGATCGCGGGCTCGCGCACGTGAGCGTGCATCGTCATCGGATCGGCATAGAACACCTGGTTGCGCACGTGCATGACGCCGAGCGCAGCGCCGCCGGCGATCGCCGCATAGAGCGGCCACACGAGGAAGAGCCTCACGGCGAAGGAGGAGCGCTTCTTTACGCGTCCCTTGGGCTCCTCCGGCGGCGGGGGCGGCTTCTTGGCGGAAAAGAGCCCCATGACCGGCGGCGTGCTCCCGAGCTGGCGTGGCTTCGCGAATGCCGCGAGCGAACTCACACCGCGCGGGGCAAGCCGACCCTAGCGACCCCCTGCTAAGAGCCGGTTAACCATGCTCGCGCAGGCGATTGCGGATCAGCACGAAGGGCAGCGCTACGAGCCCGAGGAGGATGCGCGCCAGCACGATGAAGAACATGAACACGAGCTGGCGGTCGTCGAGCAGGAACTCGATCCAGACGTTGTACTTGGGATCGAGCGGCGTGCCGGTGATGATCTCCTTCACGCTGTGCGCCCACCGCAGCGAGGCCGACAGCATCTCGGGCCAGTGAACCCCGACGAACACCAGAAGCAGCGCGCCGAGAATGAGCGAAAAGACGATATTGCCGATGGAAAACAGGACACGCAGCACGGCACGGACCCCTCGAGAGCCGGCGCTTTTCGCGCCTTGAGCGGGCAACCGTAACACCGAGCCCCGGCGCCATGAAAGAACCTTAACGCCGTGTGGAGATGTGCACCGATTTGGAACTCGAAGCGCGTCTTCCAGGTTTCGAGGGCAAGGCAGCGGCCGGGGAGCAACCGGTAGCTGCAGAATTCGGAGCGTTTCCTTTGGCCTACGCCGCCAGCACCCGGCCGCATCGAGCGCTTCGAGCGCGAGACCATCGACGCCGCCATGGCCCGCGTGACCGCGGTCGCCCGTGTGATGGACGCGCTGTTCGTCATCCCCGGTACCGGCATCCGCATCGGCTTTGACGCCATTCTCGGGCTCGTGCCGGTCGCGGGCGATCTGCTGGCGCAAGCGATCGCGACCTACATCATCTGGGAGGCGCATCAGCTCGGCGTCGGCAAGCTCACGCTCTTGCGCATGTTCGGCAACACGCTCATCGATACCGTGATCGGCTCGATCCCGATCGCGGGCGACGCTTTCGACGTCGCCTTCCGCGCCAACTTGAAGAACTTGCGGCTCTTGCAGCGTCACCTGGAGAAGCAGGGCTATAAGCCCGCGGGCCGCGGCTCCGTCATCGACGGCGACTGGCGCCGCGTGGCGTAGCCAGAAGTGTGATCCTCGGGCTTGTCCCGGATCCATCCCTCGGCTCGCGCCCAACATCTATTGCGGCTACTCGCGTGGCGGCGGCCGATCAAACGTCGAGGTTGGAGACCGAGAGCGCGTTGTCCTGGATGAACGCGCGCCGCGGCTCGACGATGTCGCCCATCAGTTTGGCGAAGATCTCGTCGGCTTCCGACAGGTCCCCGATCTTGACCTGCAGCAGCGTGCGCGCGTCGCGGTTGAGCGTGGTCTCCCACAACTGGTCGGGGTTCATCTCGCCCAAGCCTTTGTAGCGCTGCATCGAGATGCCCTTGCGCCCGGCCTCGTAGACGCCTTCGAGCAGCGTGCGCGGGCCATAGACGGGGATCGACTCGCCCTTGCGCCGCAGCTTGGCCGGCGTCCCGTAGACCTCGGCCAGATGCTGGTGGCGCTCGTTCAAGCGGCGCGCATCGAGCGAGCCGAGAAAGGCGAGATCCAACGCGTGCAACTCGGTCACGCCGCGCACCTCGCGCTTGAAGTGGAAGCCGTCGTTGCCGTAGCGGCCCTCCCAGCCCTTCTCCGTCTCCTCGGAGATGGCGTCGAGGCGCTCGGCGATCACGTCGGCGATGCCGTTCGCCTGCTCGGCGGAGCGCAACAAGCGGGCATCGAAGGCGCCCGCTATCGCGGCCTGCTCGACGACGTTGCGCGCGTAGCGCGAATGCAGGCCTTCGATCAGCCCGACGATGCCGCGCGCGGAATCGACGATGCCGCGCAAGTCCTTGCCCGCGCGCTCCTCGCCGGCCCCCGACACGAGCACCGCTTCGTCGAGCCCCTGGTCGACGAGATAATCTTCCAGAGCGCGCTGGTCCTTGAGGTAGGTCTCGGATTTGCCGCGCGACACCTTGTAGAGCGGCGGCTGCGCGATGAAGACGTGCCCCTTCTCCACCAGCTCCACCATCTGCCGGTAGAAGAAGGTCAGCAGCAGCGTGCGGATGTGGGCGCCGTCGACGTCGGCGTCGGTCATGATGATGATCTTGTGGTAGCGCAGCTTTGACAGATCGAAGTCGTCGCGGATGCCGGTGCCGAGCGCGCCGATGATGTTGGTCACCTGCTCGGACGACAGCATTTTGTCGAGGCGGGCCCGTTCCACGTTGAGGATCTTGCCGCGGATCGGCAGCACCGCCTGGTACTCGCGCTTGCGGCCCTGCTTGGCGGAGCCGCCGGCCGAGTCGCCCTCGACGATAAAGAGCTCCGTGTTGGCCGGATCGCGGTCCTGGCATTCGGCGAGACCGCCGGGCAGGCGCAGGTTGTCGAGCGCGCCCTTGCGCCGCGTCAGCTCGCGCGCCTTGCGCGCGGCCTCGCGCGCGAGCGCAGCCTCCACGATCTTGCCGACGATGTGCTTGGCTTCCTTGGGATGTTCCTCGAACCAGGCGCTGAGCTGCTCGCCGATGATGCCTTCGACCACCGGCTTCACCTCGGAGGAGACGAGCTTGTCCTTCGTCTGGCTCGAAAACTTCGGGTCTGGAACCTTGACCGAGAGCACGCAAGTGAGGCCCTCGCGCGCGTCCTCGCCCGAGAGGTCGACCTTCTCCTTTTTCGCAAGCCCGCTTTCGCCCGCGTACTTATTGATGACGCGTGTCAGCGCCGCGCGGAAGCCGGCCAGATGCGTACCGCCGTCGCGCTGCGGGATGTTGTTGGTAAAGAGCAGCACGTTCTCGTGGTAGCTGTCGTTCCACCACAGCGCCGCCTCGATGATGACACCCTCGCGCTCGCCGCGAAGCATGATCGGATCGGGGAGCAGCGACTGCTTGGAGCGGTCGAGATAGCGCACGAACGCGGACGTGCCGCCGTCATAAAGCATCTCCTCGTGGCGCACGTCGGCGTGGCGCGCATCCGTCAGCACGATCTTGGCGCCGGAGTTGAGGAATGCAAGCTCGCGCAGGCGGTGCTCGAGCGTGGTGAAATCGAACTCGGTCTGCGTAAAGGTCTTGGTGCTCGGCAGAAACGACACTTCCGTGCCGCGTTGGCCCTTGCCGTCGCCGACGGCTTTGAGTGGCGCGACCGGCACACCATCGCGGAACTCGATCACGTGCTCCTTGCCCTCCCGCCAGATGCGCGCGCGTAGCCAGCTCGACAGCGCATTGACGACGGACACGCCGACGCCGTGCAGACCGCCCGACACCTTGTAGGCGTTCTGGTCGAACTTGCCGCCAGCGTGCAGCTCCGTGAACACGATCTCGGCGGCCGAGCGCTTCGGGTTGTGGTCGTCGTCGTTCTTGATGCCGGTGGGGATCCCGCGGCCGTCGTCGCGCACCGTGCACGAGCCGTCCGGGTTGAGCGTGACCAGGCATTCCTTGGCGTGGCCGGCGAGGACCTCGTCGACGGCGTTGTCGACGACCTCGTAGATCATGTGGTGCAGGCCCGAGCCATCGTCGGTGTCGCCGATGTACATGCCCGGCCGCTTGCGCACGGCATCGAGCCCCTTCAACATCTTGATCAACTCGGCGCCGTATTCGTCGGCGCCCGTGCTCTTTTTCGCGGGCGAAGCGCTCATTTAACGGGTTGTCCTTGGGGTCGTGCCGGCCTCATCTTCCTTATACCACGAACGGGGCCGAAACGGGTGCGAAAAAGCGCGATTTAGGGCTCATAAACCACCCTGAATATCTATCGGATTTCAATGGCTTATATGGGCACGGCAAGGCTCTAGGAGGATGCGGCAAATAAGTCCGTCACGACCCCCTCATCGACCCGCCGGAAACGGGCCTTTCCGGTAAGCGTAGAGAAGGTCTGAACGTCCGTTCCCGTCATCCACGCATGGGCCTTGAGGCGCAGCACCTCCTCAAACAGGCCGGCTCGACGCGCCTCGTCCAGATGGGCCGTCACCTCGTCCAGAAGCAGGATGGGCGCGACGCCCTCACGGCGCCGCGCGACAAGCTCGGCGTGCGCCAGCACTAGCCCTAACAGCAGGCCCTTCTGCTCGCCCGAGGAGCACAGCCGCGCCGGCATCGCCTTGTCGAGGTGGGAGACGAGGAGATCGGAGCGATGCGGCCCGTCAAGCGTACGCCCCGCCGCACGGTCGCGCTCACGCGCGTCGCGCAGCACGCTCGCGTACGACTCCTCCACCTCGACCGCGGCCATGCGTTCCAGATCCGCTTCGAGCGCGCCCTCGATCGCGAGCCCGGCAGCCGGGAACAGCGAGCGGGGATCGCGCGCGCGGCGCTCCGCCGCGATAACGGCAAGCCCGGCCACGGCTTCGGCGCGTGCCGCCGCGATGGCGGTGCCGGTCTCGGCCATGACGAGCTCGAGGCCCTCGAAGCGAGCATTGTCGCGCACGCCGTCGGCAAGCAGCCGGTTGCGCTGCTGCATGGCACGCTCGAAGCGGCCGACACGCGTGCGGTAACCCATATCAAAGCAGAGGATGAGGCGGTCGAGAAAGCGGCGGCGCTCGGACGCGGGTCCGGTGAAGAGGGTATCGAGCGCCGGCGTGAGCCAAACGAGCTCCACGTACTCGGCGAGCCGGCCAGAGCCGCCCGCCGGCGCGCCATTGATGCGCACGATGCGCGAGCCGCGCTCGCTCGCGGCTGCTGCCGCGGTTAGCCCGGTGCCGATGTCGACCGGGCCAAAGGGCGAGTGCACGTGCGCTGCAACCGCCCAGCCGCCGTCGCCGGCAGCGCGCGCCAGCTCGGGATAGGTGGCGCGGCGCAGGCCATGACCCGGCGCCAGCAGCGATACCGCTTCGAGCAAATTCGTCTTGCCGGCGCCGTTGGCACCGATCAGCACTTGCGGCTCGGGCCCGGCTTCGAGCGCAAGGTGCGCGTAGTTGCGGAAGTTCGTCAGCGTCAGCCGCTCGACCCAGTGCGTCGCCTCGGTGACGGGCTCAGGCGAAGTGTCCCGCAGCCGCAACCGCCTACACCCGCATCGGCATCAGCACGTAGAGGGCGCTCTCGTCGGCCGGGTCGTTGACCATCGTCGGCGACCCCGGATCGGCGAGCTTGAAGCACGCCTCCTCGCCCTCGAGCTGCCCAGCGATGTCCAAGAGGTAGCGCGCATTAAAGCCGATCTCGAGCGGGCTCGCGGCGTATTCGACGCCGATCTCCTCGGTGGCGCTACCGCCCTCCGGGTTGTTGACCGACAGCACGAGCTTGTCCGGCTTGATGTTGAGCTTCACCGCGCGTCCGCGCTCGCTCGCGATCGTCGACACGCGGTCGACCGCGCCCATGAACTCGGCATTGGAGACCTTCATCTCCTTGTCGTTGGCCTGCGGGATCACGCGGCTGTAGTCGGGGAAGGTGCCGTCGATCAGCTTGGAGGTGAGCGTCACGCTGCCGATCTCGAAGCGCACTTTCGCCGGGCTCACGCCGACCTTGACGGCGGCCGAAGAGTCCTCGATCAGCCGATGCAGCTCGTGCACGGTCTTCCTTGGGATGATGATGCCCGGCATGCCTTGCGCGCCCTTGGGCAACGGCAGCTCGACCTGCGCGAGCCGATGCCCGTCGGTGGCGACCGCGCGCAAGGTCGCCTTCTTGTTCGTCTGCGCCGTGTGCAGGTAGATGCCGTTGAGGTAGTAGCGCGTCTCCTCCGTGGAGATGGCAAAGCGCGTCTTGTCGATGAGGCGCTTCAAGTCTTGCGCGCTGAGCTCGAACTCCTGGCCCATCTCGCCGGAGCCGATGTCGGGGAAATCCTCCGCCGGCAGCGTCTGCAGCGCGAAGCGCGCCTGGCCCGAGGCGAGCGTGAGCCGCTCCTTGTCGCCGTCCTTGCGGATGTCGACCTGCGAGCCGTCGGGCAGCTTGCGCACGATGTCGTGCAACATGTGGGCGGGCACGGTGACGGCGCCTGGAGCGCCGATGTCGCCCGGCACGCCTTCGATGACCTCGCGCTCCAGATCCGTCGCCTTGAATTCGAGCTTGGAGTCGCGCGCGCGCAAAAGCACGTTCGACAGGATCGGGATCGTCGTACGCCGCTCGACGACGCTCGTGACGTGGCCGAGCGCCCGCAAGAGTTCACCACGTTCAATCACAAGCCGCATGGCTGTATCCTCGGCGCATTTTTTGTGGGGCCAAGCCTGCCTCGCTTCCTAGCGAATGAGGCCACCTGTCCTGGGACGGCGGAGCGCGGGCTGGGACCGGGAATTGGCGTGTTTCAAGGATTCGCGCCCCGTGCAACTTGACCCGATGCCGCCGCCTTTTTCAAGGGCCGGTTTCTCAAGGGGGCCGAATGCTTAGCCGGAGCGGCGCAAGGAGCGGCGCCGTAGGACGCCGCCCCTCCCCGCTTTAGACCCGCCGTACACGCCCAGCACGGCGGGCCTAGCCTCTGGTCGAGCCGCTAGTGGCTCAACAGTTTTTTCAGCTCCTCGAGCTCGTCCTTGAGCCGAGGATTATCGACGAGCTCGCCTTCGATCTTGCGAATCGCGTGCAGCACCGTGGTGTGGTCCCGATTGCCGAACCGCCGCCCGATCTCGGGCAGCGAGCGCGCGGTGAGCTGCTTGGCGAGGTACATCCCCACCTGCCGCGGCCACACCACCGAGCGGTGGCGGCGCTGCGAAAGCAGGTCGCCCTTCGACACGCCGAAGTGCCGCGAGATGATGCGCAGGATGTCCTCGATCTTAATGCGGCGCGGCTCCAGCCCCTGCACGAGATCGCGGATCACGGTCTCGGCGATGTCGGGCGTGATCGCGGTGCGCATGTACTGCCACGTCGCATAGAGGCGTGTCACGGCGCCTTCCAGCTCGCGCCCGCTCTCGGTGAGACGCTCGGCGAGAAGCTCCAGGATCTCGCGCCCCAATGCGAACGAGGGATCGAGGGCACGCTTCTCCGCAAGCCGCTTCTCCAGAACCTTGAGCCGGAGGTCGTGGTCGAGCCCCCCGATCTCGGTGACAAGCCCGCGCTGCAGGCGCGAGCGCATGCGCTCGTTGAGCCGCTCCACGTGGTTTGGCGCACGCGCGGAAGCGACGACCACCTGCCGCCCGCCGTCGAGCAGCGAGTTGATGATGTGCTCGAACTCCTGCTCTGTGCGCTCCCCGTGCATGAACTCGAGATCGTCGATCAAGAGAATGTTGATCAGGCGGAACTTCTCCTTGAACGCCAGCGGATCCTGGCTGCGCAGCGCCTCGACAAACTGGTAGCGGAAGCGCTCAGCCGTCAGATAAAGCACCTGCGCGTTGGGTGCGCGCCGCTTCACCTCCCAGGCGATGGCGTGCAGGAGGTGAGTCTTGCCTAAACCCACGGCCGAATGAATGTAGAGCGGGTTATAGCCGCGCCCGTCATTCATCGCCGTATCGGCGACCTGCACCGCGCCCGCGTGTGCCATGCGGTTCGCCGCACCGACGACGAAGCTGTCGAAGGTATAGCGCGGATCGAGGGGGGAGCCCTCGAAGCCGCCGACGCTGGTGCGCCCCACCGCCTGCGCGGCGGCGAGAATGCCTGAGCCTCTGGCGGTGTCGGCGCTGCGCGCGCCGTTGACGCCCGTCTCAGCCCCGCCGTTTGCGGGCTGTCCGTCGGCGTGCACTGCGGCGCGCGCGTGCGGCTGGCGCAAGATCACGTCGACCTTCTCCGCGCCTTTGAACTCGGCGCGGCAGCAGGCCAAAAGATCGTCGGAGTAGTGTGACTGGATCCAGTTCTTCAGGAACTTCACCGGCACCGAGACCCTTACGGTCTTGGCATCGAAGGCCTCGAACTCGAGCGTGTGGAACCAGCTCGTAAAAATGTCGTCACCGAGCCTTGCCCGCAACATGGCGCGGGTCTTCTCGCCGCGAGGCTCGCCCGTGCCTTCTTCCGCCGTGCCTGCCGTTGCTTGCGCCGCACCCGCACGCACGCCGGCTAAGACGGTGCGTTCCGCTTTCTCAATCGTCTGCATTGAAACCCCCGCAAAACTTGTCGACTTGCTCCTCAAAGTCTCCTGAGCAAATTCCAGGTGTCGCCTTCCGCCGCCGCGGCTGCGCAACCGGTCTCTTCTCAGTCTTCCGAAACGGGCGCTCTAACCTTGCGCCCAAGCCAAGCCGGCAGCTTTCCAACCGGCTACCTGCCCTCGATGACGGCTGGCATCGAGAGGCCCCTCGAAGCCATCCGCAACATTCCTGCACCGCCGATACCCGGCGCCCGCAACGGCTTCCGCAGCCATGCGGCTTCGAGCACCCGACCGGCAGATGAAAAACAACTCGGAGTCCTTGGTGGCGCCCGCCGCATCGAGCACCGCTGTCATTCGCTCCGGGAAGCCCGCATCTATTTTGCTGTCCGGAGACGTCTGCCACTCGACCGTGAGAACCCGCTTGCCGATCTTGTCCAGGTCGGGAAGCCCAACGAAGGTCCACTCGGCTCGCGTGCGCACATCGATCAGTACTGAGCCAGGATCCTTCTCGAGGTGTGCCCAAACCTCATCCACAGGCACATCCTCGATGTGGACGGCTTCAATCGACTGCACTTCGTCCTCCACTCGTCCAGACCAGCGCGACTGCGCCTCACGCGGCCCGTATTACAGTAATTAGTAGGTTCTATAGAACAACGCCTCAACTCGCTGGACAATTGTCCAGAAAGGTACGCAGACACACTCAGATATGACAATGAAACCAGGGACGAGATACTAAAGTTAACCTGGTGTCGTCGTTCGCCGGGACCAGCATACACATGGCTGGGGCCAGTCGGGGCGAGGCGACCATCTGAACGGTAGCTCTTAACTTTCCTCTAGGCAAGTGCACCGACATCCCACAGGCCTATCCACAGGACGCGGAGGAATGCCCATACCACCGGTGGAAAACCTGTGAATTCGCTGCAACGGCTATAGGTAGCGGGCTGGAGAAATTGAACATTTGCTCAGACGCGGCTGTGGATCAACAGGGCTGAAATTTCGTCCCCTGCCGCGTCAGCAAATCGTCATTTTTCTGCTTGGTCGGTGCGCGTCGCCGGCAGAGCGAAGACGCGGTTCCAAACTTCAGCGCAGCGGGAGCAATCGGTGAATCCACGACTTACGTCTGTTCACGACTCTCGCTGCGCCCTCGTCTGCAAATCATCGATGTGGCGAACATACCGCGTCCGCTTTTTTGAGCGTCGCAATTATGAAGGTCAGTTCGCCATCGCCTTCACGCGCGCGCTCAAGCGCGACACCTTGCGGCTCGCCGCCTTCCTGTCGATTACGCCTTTCTGCGCAGTGCTCGCGAGCACCGGCTCTGCCGACTTCAGAGCGTCTTTCGCCGCCACCTTGTTCCCCGACTTGATTGCCTCTTCGACCTCGCGCACGGCGCCACGGGCGCGTGAGGTGCGCGACTTGTTGATCTCAGTGCGCCGCACTGCTTGACGCGCGGCCTTCTTCGCCGATTTCGTGTTGGCCATCTTCTCTCTTGTCCTCGAATACCAGATCGGTTGGATCGGTTGGGGTTGATGCCCGCCGCACCAGCAACGGCGGCGGAGCTTGAATTCTTGATGCGCTCGCTGCCCGAAACGCAACGCTTCGAGCGGCAGAACCGGCGATGCTATAGACGGCGCCTTATCCAGGGTCAACGCGCAAGCTGCGGCTTAAAGGTTTGGCGGGGCTTGCAGAACACCTTCGGCCGCTGGCTTTGCGAATTCTGCTAAAGAAGCACCAATACGGGGGTTAGAGGGGGATGCTTGCTGTGAACTCCACATTCGGCTGGGCCGGCGCCCTAGTGATCGGCGTCGCCGCGACCGTGCTGGGCGCGGTAGCGGACGCCCCGAAGCTGCATATGGCGCTTACTGCCGCAGTCTGCTGCGGCTTTGTCTTATTGGGCGTCGTGCAGCGCCGTCGCCTCCTCGCTGCTGGCGCGAGTGGGGCAACGCTTTCCAGCGCCACCGCGACCGCCATGGCCGTCGTATGGCTCTGGGCCGCTGCCAGCCTGCTCAGCATCTACACGCTCGTCTCCACGTGGGGCGAGTGGTGGCAGTACGTGCTGGGCGCGGCCGTGGTGGCACTCCTCTGCCTCTTCTTCTCGGTGGCATTGTCGCGCGACGCTGTGCGGGCTCGCGAAGATGCGACCATGCTCAGCCTTGCCCGCTACCTCACGATCGGACAGCTTGCCGGCATGGTCATCGCGATGGTCGGGCTTGTCGCCGACGCCAAGATGCCGCGCGACCCCCGCAAGCCCGACTGGGCGGCGAGCGCCATCTTCTTCTTCGGCGCGGCCGCGCTCGCGACCATTAGTGCGGACGCCTTGCGGCGAACCGCGTCCTCGCGCAAGACGTAAAGCCCCGCGCGTTACCGCAACCAGGCACACGCCCGTGCCAGCACACAGAAGACGGACGCCAGGATGCCTTTGAGAGCCGTAATGCCCGTCATGTTGCTCGCGCTCGTCGTGAGCACCGTGGTCGCCGTGCTGGCCGCCGGGCGCGGCTCCGGATGGACGCTCGCGCTGGCGGTGGCGCTGTTTGCGATACAGATGCTGTTCGTCGCGCTGCGCCTCAACGCGCCGCTCTGGGGCTCGAGCCCTCCCACGGCCGACGGCTCGGCGATCGTCGTCTGCGTGCAGAGCAACGCCGTGCTCGCGGCCCTTGTCTATGCCTGGGGCGCCACCGCCATGCTGGCCATCTATTCGCTCACCGCGCTGTGGTGGCGCCACTGGTGGCAGTACGGAGCCGCCATGCTGCTGATCGCGGGGGCGATCTTCCTCTACGCGTACGTGCTGGGCGCCGGCCGCGAACCCTATCGCAGCCCGCGCGCGCTCGAGGTCCTCATGGGCCTTACGGCCGCGCAAGGCGTCGCCGTGGTGGTGGCGATCCTCTGGCTCGTGCTCTCGGGCAAAATTTACACGCCGCGCGACGACTGGGCCGCGAACGAGATCTTCTTCGGCGGCGCAGCGATGCTCGCCGTCCTGTCGGCCGTTTCGATCCTGACCTATCGCAAGCTCGCGCGGCGCTAGATGCACTCGTGAGGCGGCCTCAGCGCTGGCACTTGGGACAGAAGAACGTCGAGCGGCCAGACTGCAGGATGCGCCGCACGGTCCCACGGCAGCCTTTGCGCGCGCACGGCTCCCCCTCGCGGCCGTAGACGGCGAACGCGTGCTGGAACTCGCCCAGCGCGCCGTCAGCGCGGCGGTAGTCGCGCAAGGAGGAGCCGCCGGCGGCGATGGCGTCGTTGAGCACGGCGCGGATGGCCGCCACGAGCTTTCGCGCGCGCTCCGTCGGGAGCCCGGTCTTGGTCGCGATCGTTGCGGCTTTGCGCGTGGGAGACAGCCCGGCGCGGAACAGCGCCTCGCATACGTAGATATTGCCGAGCCCGGCAACGATGCGCTGGTCTGACAGGAAGGCCTTGAGGTCGACCTTCTTGCTCCCAGCCCGGCGCGCGAGATACTCCGGCGTGAGGTCAGGCCCCAGCGGCTCGACGCCAAGACCATGCATGAGCGGATGGCCTTCGAGCTCGGCCTCGGGGATCAGCAGCATGAATCCGAACCGGCGCGCATCGTTGTATGTGATCGTCGCGCCGTGCTCCATGTGAAACACGACGTGGTCGTGTTTCACATCCGCGCCGGTCTGATGCACGTACTTTGCAATGCGATGGTCGCCCGACATAGGTACATGAACCGTGAAACGACCCGTCATGCCGAGGTGCATGAGCAGGACATCACCGCCTGACAGATGGGCAAGCAGGTACTTCGCACGACGTTCCAGCCGCTCGACCTTTTGCCCGCGCACCCGCGCCGCGAAGTCCCGAGGCAGGGGAAAGCGCAGGTCCTTGCGATTCTGGTCGAGCCGCGTGATGCGCTTCTTCTCCAGCACGGAGAGAAGTCCGCGCCGCACGGTCTCGACTTCGGGCAGCTCGGGCATGCTTAACGGCGCGGGATTTCCATTTGGCGGCAGGAGCATAGCGCGGCCCCCGCCGCTTCGCTATTGTCCGTCTATGACCGACGCCCCGCGCAGCTCCGCAGAGACCAGCTTCGGCTACCGCAGCGTGCCCGAGCATGAGCGGCAGACGCTGGTCAACCGCGTGTTCGCGACCGTCGCCGAGCGCTACGACCTGATGAACGACCTGATGTCGGGCGGCCTGCACCGGCTGTGGAAGGACGACCTCATCGCCGCGATCAATCCCCCGCGCGGCGATAAGGCCTATAGGCTGCTCGACGTTGCCGGCGGCACCGGCGACGTAGCGATCCGCTACGCGCGGGCGAGCGGCCCGCAGGCGACCGCGGTCCTGTGCGACATCAGTCCGGAGATGATCGAGGTCGGGCGGCGGCGGGTGCGCGCAGCCGGGCTCGAGCATCGCATCACATTTGCGCAGGGCAACGCGGAAGCGCTCGCCTTCCCCGACCGCTCTTTCGACGCCTACACCATCGCGTTCGGCATCCGCAACGTAACGCACATCGACAAGGCCCTTGCCGAGGCGTTCCGCGTCCTCAAGACCGGCGGGCGCTTCCTCTGCTTGGAGTTCTCGCATGTGCAGGTGCCGGTCCTCGATAAACTCTACGATTTCCACTCTTTCGAGGTGATCCCGCGGCTCGGCGCCATCGCGGCCGGCGATGCTAAGCCCTATCGCTATCTGGTTGAGAGCATCCGCAAGTTTCCGCGCCAGGAGCGTTTCGCCGAGATGATCCGCGCGGCCGGCTTTGACCGCGTCAGCTACCGCAACCTGACCGGCGGCATCGCCGCCATCCATTCCGGCTGGAAGCTTTAGGCGTTCCCCGCAACGTTCAGAACTTGCCGCGGAACACGAGCCCGTTCTGGCAGTTCGACGGCGCACCGTTGTCGCCGTAGAAGGTCGCGGTGCCAGCGCTGCTGAGCTCTAGCGCCTGCAGGTAGTGATACCCCTCGCCCGTCAGCGCATCGTAGAGCCCGAATGCGGAGCCGACCGTGGCGCTGCCCGGCAGCGCCCCGGGGAGCCCCGAGAAGGCGGAGGTTGAATCGAGGCCCACGCCTAGGGAAGCGTAGGCCGTGCCCGTGGCGAGCGCTCCCCCGTAGCTCGCGCGCACGGGCTCCACGTTGCCGCCCTGCACGAAGCTCACGCGCATCGCAGTGCTGTTGTTGGCCGCCCGCACGGTCGCGGTGCCATAGGTCCAGCTGTCCGCCGTCTCGCCCACGATCGCCGCCACGGCGACGCGGTTCTGCGCGTTCCAGAGATAGAGCTTGGCTTCCGTGCCGCCCGCTGCGATGCCGCCGAAGGAGAACTCCGTTTGCCCGGTCGTGCCGGTCGTGCGCAGCGTCCCGAGGTAACGCCGCGTTGCCGCGCCGGACTTCACGAGCACGCCGTCCTGCCGCGCTACCGCGGTTGCTCGCGTCGTGGCGTTGGTCCAAGCGACGAGCTCGAGCGTGAGCGCGCCCGAATTGCTGTAGCCGAACACATCGTAGTTGGTGTTCGCAATGAGGCCCGACAGCGAGGCCGAAACCTCGCTGAAGACGGCGACGACCCATACCGAGCCGTCATAGAGCGCGATGCGGTTGCCGGCGTAGGGCGTATAGTAGATGGTCGTCTTCGCCGTCTGGCTCGTGGTTGAGACCGGCACGCCGCTCTCGAGCGTGAGCCGCCCGTCCGCGGTCGAGTTGGAGCCGGCGTACGTGAAGGGCAGCGCCACCATGCCGCTCGTGCGATCGATGACGATTGCTTCCTTCCAGGTCGAGCCGTCGGCGCTCACCTTGAAGTGGAAGTCGTCGTCGCCGGCAAGCCCGAGCTCCGCGCGCCCCGAGAAGCCCGTCTGGTAGAGCAGGCTTGCGGTCTGCCCGGCCGAGGCTTTGTTGATCTTCACTTGATGCCCGGCACCGGCGTGGTTGAGCAGGGTTGCGGCCGCCGCAACGGCGAGCCGGTTCGTGGTATCCGCGGTGGCGTTGACGCCGACGGTGGTGAAGCTGCCGTCGCCGGTTGCGAGCCCCGTCCAAGCCGTGCCGTTCCAGGCGACGGCTACGTCTTCGTCCGCAATCCACACGACCCAGCCCTCGGCGGGTGCGTAGAAGGCCCAGGCGCCATCCTGATACGCGGCGATGCTGCCTGCATGCCCGGTCCAGGCGCCGGTGGGGCTCGCGGCAACGATGTAGCGGTCGCCGTTCGCTGGCGAGCCGGGAGGGGCGGAAAGACCGCGGTCAAGCACCGACAGCTGGACTATGGCGTCGAGCGCCCGCAGCGCCTCGTTGTGGGTCACGTGCTTCTGGGACTGGGCCGCCAGAATGTAGGGCAGGCCAAGATTGGGCGTGGTGTCCAAGCGATCCTCGCGGGGCTGCGTCGACCGCAAGGATAGGATCGGCCTGCACCGCCGGGGATAAATGTCGGACGATTGCGGGCGTCGGCGGCCAGTCAGGCTGCGGCTTTGCCGCGGGCCACCTCAGCTGCGGAGCGGATCGCGGCGATGTTGGCGGCGTAGGCCTCGCGACTGTTTCCCGTGAAAACCGCCGAACCCGCGACGAGCGCGTTTGCCCCGGCGGCAGCGACGAGCCCCGCCGTGTCCGGCCCGATGCCGCCGTCGACCTCGATGTCGATCGGCCGGTTGCCGACCATCGCCTTCACGCGGCGGATCTTATCGACGACGGCGGGGATGAAACGCTGCCCGCTGAAGCCGGGGTTGACGGTCATCAGCAGGATAAGATCGAGATGATGCAGCACGTAGGCAATGGCATCCTCTGGCGTTCCCGGATTGAGCGAGACGCCCGCCTTCTTGCCCAGCGCCTTAATTGCCTGCAGCGAGCGGTCGAGGTGCGCGCCGGCCTCCGCGTGCACGGTGATGACGTCGGCTCCGGCATGCGCGAATGCTTCGATAAAGGGATCTGCTGGCTCGATCATCAGGTGCACGTCGAACACCTTTGCGGTGGCGCGGCGGATCGCCTTCACTACCTGCGGACCGAAGGTGATGTTGGGCACGAAATGGCCATCCATAACGTCAAGGTGGATCCAGTCGGCGCCGGCCGCTTCGACTGCCGCGATCTCCTCGTTGAGGCGGCCGAAATCGGCCGACAGGATGGACGGAGCGATGATGATCGGCCGGGCCATTGCAGGCTCCCATCACGGGTCGAAAGCGCGGAGCGGAAGGCGGATTGCGCACGCTCTCCTACCTCGGAACGGCTTTCCGAAAGCGTAACAGAAGGCCGCCGCCTCAAGAGGCCCTACGCCGTCGCTCCACCAAGGTCAATATCAGCGGCGTCAGGATGAGTTGCATGGCAAGATCGAGCATGCCGCCGGGGATGACGATCGAGTTGGCGCGCGACATGAAGCTCATCTGAATCATCGACAGAAGGTAGGGGAAGTCGATGCCGCGCGGATCCTTGAAGCGGATCACGACCATCAACTCGTCTGGCGTTGGTATCCAGCGGGCGACAAACGGGTTCGAGGTATCAACCGTAGGTATGCGCTGGAAGTTGACGTCGGTCTCGGTGAACTGCGGGCAGATGTATTTCACGTAGTCGGGCATGCGCGTCAGGATCGCGTCGATTGCCGCCTCGTGCGTGTAGCCGCGTGCCGACTTGTCGCGCGTAAGCTTCTGGATCCACTCGAGGTTGATCACTGGGACCACGCCGATCTTGAGATCGGCGTGCTGCGCGACGTTGGTTTTCGCCGTCACGGAGGCCCCGTGCAGGCCTTCATAAAAGAGCAGGTCCGTGTTGCGAGGAAAATCCGTCCAAGGCGTGAAGCTGCCGACAGCAGCGCCGTGTAGCTCCGCCTCCTGCTGGTCGTGGACGTAATGGCGCGTACGTCCCGTGCCCTGCTCGCCATAGCGGCGGAATACCTCCTCGAGCTCCTCCAGCAGATTGGCCTCGAGCCCGAAGTGGCTGAAATGGCTGTTACCATGCTTTTTCGCCTCCGCCATCGCTCGATCCATGTCGGCGCGATCGAAGCGGTGGAAGGCGTCGCCCTCGATGAAGGCAGCCGTGATGTGCTCGCGGCGGAAAATCGTCTCGAAGGTCTGCCTGACCGACGTCGTGCCCGCGCCCGAGGAGCCCGTGACCGAGATTATGGGGTGTCTTGCCGACATGCGCTCTCGCCGAAGCCTCGCTGGTCCAAATTTCCGCCGCCTAGAAACGCAACAAGCCGCGGCGACTGAACAGGGGCGAGCGTTCGCCGCGGATCTGCAGCCCGTCGTGCAACCGCGCGGCGTGCTCGACTTCCGCGCGCGATCCCGCGATCAGCGGCACGCGCTGATGCAGCGACTTGGGCATGATCTCCAGCACACGCTCGCGTCCCGTGCTGGCTGCGCCGCCCGCCTGCTCGACGATCCACGCGATCGGGTTGGCCTCGTAGATGAGGCGCAGGCGGCCGTTGCGAAACTCGCGCCGCTTGTCGCCGGGATAGAGATAGATGCCTCCGCGCGATAGGATGCGGAAGATGTCGGCGACCGGCGTGCCGGTCCAGCGCATGTTGAAGTCGCGGCCGCGCGGTCCGTCCTTGCCCCGCTTGCAATCGTCGACGTAGGTGCGAATTGGATCGTCCCAGTGGCGCGAGTTGGACGCATTGATAGCGTACTCGCTGGTGCGCGGCGGAATCTCGACTTGGGGGTGCGTCAGCAAGAATTTGTGTGCGCGCCGGTCGAGAGTAAATATCTGCGTGCCGGCACCCACGCTGACGACGAGCACGATCTGGGGCCCATAGACGAAAAATCCGCCCGCTAGCTGGTTGACGCCCGGCTGCAGGAAGGCCGAAAGCGCTTCGTTGTGCTCGAGCGCCGGCAGCACCGTGAAGACCGTCCCGATCGAGGCGTTCGCATCCGCATTGGAGGAGCCATCGAGGGGATCGATGGCGACGAGCAACGGTGCCTTCGCGTCGAGGAGGAGAGGGTCCTCCATCTCTTCCGAAGCGACCGCCGCCACGGGTGCCGATCGCAGCATCGCCACGATGCGGTCGTTGGCGAGAACGTCAATCTCCTTCTGCTCGTCGACCTCCCCGCGCTTCCCCGTCGAGCGTCCAAACTGCCCCGCCAGCGAGCCCTGGCCCAGGACGTCGGCGATCGCTAGGCTCGCCTCCGCCAGCGCGCCGACGACGGCCGCCACCGCCAGCCGCGCCGGTCTGCCCCCGGCCCAGCCGGCAAAATAGCCGGCAAGCGACTGCTGCTGGTTCATCCCTGGAGCGCTCCCATCCGCTCTCGGCCGCGCGGCTCCCGCGGCTCTGTTCCTACTTTATGTATTCTAAATCCAGCCTTCTGCGCGAGAGCAGCCGTGCTTTTTTCGTTAGGGCGAAGGGGTTTGAGTTGTGCTGCGCAACTCAAAAAAGGCCAGCCGAGCGAGGTCATACCCAAGGCGAAGCGTCCTAAATCGGCTCGCTTCTTAACCTTGTCGAGAAAGAAGCTGCAGTGAACCTAGTCCGCCTGACCGCGGCCGACGCCCAAGTACCGGAAGCCGACATCCTCCGCGAGCTTCGTCGGGAAGACGTTGCGCAGGTCGACCAGCACGTCACCGCGCATCGTCTTTTTCGCCTGGCTGAGATCGAGCGCGCGGAACTCGTTCCATTCGGTGACGACAACGAGTATGTCGGCGCCATTCGCCGCTTCGAGCGCGCTCTCGCACCATCTCACGCCCGGCAGTAGCACCTCGCCGTGCTTGCGCCCCTGAGGGTCGAAAGCGCGGACGGTGGCGCCGCGCTCCTGCAGCATGGGGACGATGAGCAGGCTCGGGGCATCGCGCATGTCATCGGTGCTCGGCTTGAAGGTGACGCCGAGGATTGCCACGGTCTTGCCGCGCACGGAGCCCCCCGCGGCGCGCTCGATGCGGCTCGCCATCGCGATCTTGCGCTCCTCGTTGACGCGCTGCACCTGCTCGATGATCGAAACCGGCGACTTGGCCTCGCGCGCGGTGCGGATCAGCGCCGACACGTCCTTGGGGAAGCAGGAGCCGCCGTACCCGGGCCCGGGATGCAAGAACTTGTCGCCGATGCGGCGATCCTTTCCGATTGCCGAGGCAACCTCCTGCACGTCGGCGCCGAGGCCCTCGCACAAATCTGCGATCTCGTTGATGAAGCTGATCTTGAGGGCGAGGAAGGCGTTGGCAGCGTACTTTGCCAGCTCCGCCGACTCGCGGCCGACGAACATGACCGGCGCGTTGCGTAGCGCGAGCGGCTTGTAGAGACGCCCCATCAGCTCGCGCGCGCGCTCGTCATCGGCGCCGACCAGCACGCGGTCGGGGTGCATGAAGTCCTGGATCGCGGAGCCTTCGCGCAAGAACTCCGGGTTGGAGCAAACCGCGAAGTCGCCCTCAGGGCGCAGCGCGCGCAGGCGGCGCTCGATCTCTCGGCTAGTGCCGACCGGCACCGTCGACTTCGTCACGATGACAGTGAAGTGGTCGAGGTGCGGCGCAAGCTCCTCGACTGCCCCGTAGACGTAGGAGAGATCTGCGTGGCCGTCGCCGCGACGCATGGGCGTGCCGACCGCGAGCAGCACGATGTCGGCGCCCTTGACCGCGCGCGCGAGGTCGTCGGTGAACACGAGCCGCTTCGCCTTCATGTTGCGGGTAAGCAGATCGTCAAGGCCCGGCTCGAAGATCGGCGACTTGCCGGCTTTCAGCTCGCGGAGACGGGTCTCGTCCTTGTCGACGCAGGTCACGGTCCAACCGAACTCGGAGAAGCAGGCCGCAGAAACAAGCCCGACGTAGCCGGCGCCGATCATGCAGATGTTCAAGGCTTCCTCCCCGTGAGGCAGGCTGGCGAGTCGTGCGCCGCCGGCAATGCACGCCTAGCGCAAGCGGCTGGCGGCTGGCAATTGCGGCTTAATCGCAACGCTGAGAATGCGCGTGACCGCAAGGCTCAGACGTCGAACTCGTCGATCTTAGTGAACGCGGACCGGAGCGCCTCGGACCATGCGTTCGAAAGCTTCTTGAAATACTCGTTGTCCTTGTCGATGCGCTTCTCGCGCCGCAGATCGAGGCTGTCGCGCTCGTAGACGAGAATGTCGATCGGCATGCCAACCGAAAGGTTGGAGCGCAGCGTGGAGTCGAACGACAGAAGAATGAGCTTCGCCGCCTCGCCCAGGCGCATCGTCGGCTGCGCCACGCGGTCGAGGATCGGCTTGCCGTACTTGTGCTCGCCGATCTGGAAATAGGGCGTGTCGTCGGTCGCCTCGATGAAATTGCCTTCCGGATAGATCTGGAAGAGTCGCGGGATTTCCGTCTTGATCTGGCCGCCGAGGATGAACGATCCCGCAAACGACGTCTTTGCGAGGTCGAGCGCCGGGCCGTCGACGGAGCGCACGCTGCGCACCGCGTCGCCGACGAGCCGCGCCGCCCGGTACATCGACTGCACGTTGAGCAGGTTCGGCTTTTCCGGATCAGGATCGATGAGCTGCTCGTTTAAGAGGCTGACCACCGACTGCGTAAGCGATAGGTTGCCGGCGGCAAGCAGCACGATCACCCGGTCCCCGCGCTCGCACCAGTAGTGGATCTTGCGGAACTGGGCGATATTGTCGACGCCGGCATTGGTGCGCGTATCCGCCGCGAACACCAGACCGCGGTTCAACCGCAACGCGACGCAATAGGTCATCGCCTGCCCCTGATCTTGATGCGTTTCGGCCGCCGGCAGGCGGCTCACTGCTGGGCGCTTTGCTGCTGGACTTCGACGACGACGTCAAGCACCTCTTCGACCCCACCGCGGCGGGTGCCGCGAATGGGCGCCGCCGAGCTCGAATCGAGGCCGCAGGCGAGCCGTACGTAGCGTTCGGTGGGGCAGAGCCCGTTGGCAGGATCGAAGCCGAGCCAGCCCAGGCCGTCGATCCAGGCCTCGGCCCAGGCGTGGTGCGCATTGGCGGGCTCGTCGCCCCCGGTGACGAAATAGCCGTTAACGTAGCGCGCGGGCACTCCCATCACGCGCGCCGCCGAGATGAAGATGTGGGCGTGGTCCTGGCACACCCCGCGGCCCTCGCGCAGCGCTTCCGCGGCCGAGGTGTAGGCGTGCGTTACTCCGACGAGGTACTCGACGCTGTCGTGCACCTCCGTCATGAGCTGGTGCATACGCTCGAGCGTACCCTTTCCCTCGATGCCCGCGGCGAGGGCGCGGATGGCATCGTCGGGCGCCGTCGTCGGCGTCTCCCGCTTGAACACCCGAACAGGCGCCGTCTCGAGCAACCCGCGGACCGAGCCGGCGCGGTCCTGCGTCGCGATACTGCCGCGGGCGGTTATGGTGATCGAGCTGTGCGGCTCGGGGATCGCGACGAGATGCGCCATGTTGCCGAAACAATCGCGGAACGGCACCGCATCCTCGATGTGGGGCATCTCGATGGCCCAGCTCACGACCTTCTGACCGTCGAAGGACGGCGGCGTCAGGCGCAAGCTCTGAATGCTGTAGTGGGCGGGGACCGCCAGCGTGTACCGCGTCACATGGGAGATCGAGACGAGCAAGGGCCACTCACCTTCTCAGGCGTTGAAATGATAGGCCTCGGCGATCTCGCTCCCGAGCCGGTTGTTGCGGGAGATGAAATCCTCGAGGAACTCGTGCAGGCCGGACTGGAATATCCGCTCGATATCGCCATTGGCGAGCGTGTCTTGGGTCGCCTGCGCGGTGGCGTGGCAGGCGAAGCGATCGCCGTACAGGTGCGCGAGCTGGTCGAGTGCCACCGCGATCTCGTCATATGACGAGCGCAACGAACGCGGCATCGCCTGATTGAAGATGAGGTATTCCGCGATGCGCCAGGGCTTGTAGTTCTCCTTATAGACCCAGCGGTAGCTGCGGTGCGCGGAGACCGAGCGCAATATCGCGCCCCATTGCACGTTGTCGACGCCACCGCCAACCATCGCAAGCTCGGGCAACAGGACGTAGTACTTCACGTCGAGGATGCGCGCGGTATTGTCGGCGCGTTCCAGGAAGGTGCCGAGCTGGCTGAAGAAGAAGGTGTCGTTCCGCAGGATCGTGTTCAGGAGCGCTCCGCGGTAGAGCGCCGAGCGCGAGCGCACCCAGTCGAGAACGCGCGGAAGCTCGCTCGCCGTCATGTCAACGGGATTGATATTGCCGAACTCGATCCAGGCACCGTTGAGGCTCTCCCACATGTCGCGGGTGAGCGACGTGCGCTGCGCGCGGCCGTTGCGCCGCGCCGCCGACAGGCACGATTTAACGCTGGTGGCGTTGTTGCAGTCGAACAGCAGGTAGTTGATGACGTCGCGCGTGTTCAGCGACTCGTGCTTGGCGAAGTAGCCCTGCGCACAGCCGGCACTCGCGAGCGTCGAGCGCCATTCCTCGTCGTGGTAGCCGGCACCGTCGCGCGGCAACAGCGCGATGCGGTAGCCGACCTCGATCAGGCGCGCCATGTTCTCGGCGCGCTCCACATAACGTGCGAGCCAATAGAGGTCGTTGGCGGTCCGTCCCAACATGCAATGCCCCGGCGCTCACCCTTCTCTTGCGTTCAGTCCTGCAGGACCCACGTGTCCTTGGTACCGCCGCCCTGGCTCGAGTTGACGACGAGCGACCCCGGCTTCAGGGCGACGCGCGTGAGCCCGCCCGGCGCCAGCCGGACCCTGTCGCCGTAGAGCACGAACGGGCGCAAATCGAGATGGCGCGGCGCGACGCCCGCCTCGACGAGGGTGGGGCAGGTCGAGAGCGCGAGCGTCGGCTGACCGATGTAGTTGTCGGGCTGCGCCTCGAGCTTGGCGCGAAACGACGCGATCTCGTCCTTCGACGCAGTCGGGCCAATGAGCATTCCGTAGCCGCCGGAGCCGTGCACCTCCTTGACGACGAGCTTCGCCAAGTTGTCGAGCACGTAGGCGAGTTCCTTTTTGTTGCGGCAGTTGTAGGTCGGCACGTTCTGCAGGATCGGTGCCTGGCCGGTGTAGAATTTGATGATCTCGGGGATATAGCTGTAGATCGCCTTATCATCGGCGATGCCGGCGCCAGGCGCGTTGACGACCGTCACGCGGCCGGCGCGGTAGAGGTCGAACAGCCCCGGCACGCCGAGCACCGAATCGGGGCGGAATACGAGCGGATCGAGGAAGTCGTCGTCAATACGACGGTAGAGCACGTCCACCTGGCGCAGGCCCTGTGTGGTCTTCATCTTCAGCGCGCCGTCGACGACGGTGAGATCGTGACCCTCGACGAGCTCCACACCCATCTGATCGGCGAGGAAGGAATGCTCGAAATAGGCGCTGTTGTATTGCCCCGGTGTCAACAGTGCGATCGTCGGCTCACGGTCGAGATTCTTCGGCGCGACGCTCTCGAGCGTCTTCAGGAGATGTTCGGGGTAGTTCTCGACGGGGGCCACGCGGTTCTTGGCGAACAGGTCCGGGAACATGTGCATCATCGTTTCCCGGTTTTCGATCATGTAGGAGACGCCCGAGGGCGTGCGCGTGTTGTCCTCCAGCACGAAGAAGTCGTTCTCGCTCGTGCGCACGATGTCGATACCGATGATGTGGCTGTAGATGCCGAGCGGCGGCTCGGCCCCGATCATCTCCGGCACGAACGCGCTATTGCCGATGACGAGCTCCTCGGGCAGGCGCCCCGCCTTGATGATCTCCTGCCGGTGGTAGATGTCGTACATAAAGGCGTTGAGCGCACGCACGCGCTGCTCGATGCCGCCCGTCAGGCGCCGCCACTCCTGCGCGGACAGGATGCGCGGGATGATGTCGAAGGGGATAAGCCGCTCGGCGGCATCCTGGCTGCCGTAGACGGCGAAGGTAATGCCCGTGCGGCGGAACAGCGTTTCCGCCTCCACGAGCTTCTGTTTGAGATCGTCGAGCTTTTGCGTACCGAGCCACTCGGCGACGGCCTGATAGGGCATGCGCACCCCATCGCCGGCGCCATTCATTTCATCGAAAGCCGCGCACAAGGCCGCCTCGCGTTCAAACCCGTAATTTCACGCCCGTTTCACACGCAAGTTCACCGCAAATGCCGGGCCACTGCGCACCGGCCAGCGCATTGCAACAAATAGCACCAAATCGCGCCGGGTGGCCTGCCTCAAGCAAAGGCAGTTGCCCGAACAAACGGCAGTGCCCGGCTGAAACTCAGAAGAGACCTTCCACCTGGCCTTGCGAGTTGATGCGGATGCTCTCCGCCGCCGGCACGCGTGGCAGGCCCGGCATGGTCATGATCTCGCCGGTGATGGCGACCACGAACTCCGCACCCGCTGAAAGCCGAAGCTCGCGCACGGGCACCGTGTGCCCGGTGGGCGCGCCGCGCTTGTTGGGGTCGGTTGAGAACGAATACTGGGTCTTCGCCATGCAGATCGGCAGCTTGCCGAAGCCGCCGGCTTCGAGATCCTTGAACGCGGTCTCGACGGAGGCGTCGCAGTTGATGTCGGAGGCGCGGTAGATCTCGGTCGCGATGGTGCGCACCTTCTCGCGCAGCGGCATCTCGTCGGAGTAGAGCGGCTTGAAAGCGGCCCTGCCGCTGTCGGCGAGCTCCACGACGTGGCGCGCGAGCGCTTCGGTGCCTGCACCCCCGTCGGCCCAGTGCGTGCACACGAAGGCCTTGGTCCCCATGCTCTCGGCAGCGTTCATCACTTCTTTCATCTCGGCATCGGTGTCGGTGATGAAGCGGTTGATCGCGACCGCGACGGGGACGCCGAACTTGGCAATGTTCTCGAGATGCCGCTTCAGGTTCTCGCAGCCCTTGTTCACCGCCATCACGTTTTCATTCTTTAGGTTCTCCTTGGAGACGCCGCCGTGCATCTTCAAAGCGCGCACAGTCGCCACGACGACGGCCGCGGCAGGGGCGAGCCCCGCCTTGCGGCACTTGATGTCGAAGAACTTCTCCGCGCCGAGATCGGCGCCAAAGCCCGCTTCCGTCACCACGTAGTCGGAAAGCTTCAGCGCCGTCTTCGTCGCCAGCACCGAGTTGCAGCCGTGCGCGATGTTGGCGAACGGGCCTCCGTGGATGAACACGGGGTTGTTCTCGAGCGTCTGCACCAGGTTCGGCATCAGCGCATCTTTCAGCAGCACCGTCATGGCACCGTCGGCCTTGAGCTCGCGCGCGCGCACTGGTGTCTTGTCACGCGTATAGCCGATGATGATGTTGCCGAGGCGCCGTTCGAGATCCTTGAGGTCGAGCGAGAGGCACAGGATGGCCATGACCTCGGACGCGACCGTGATGTCGAAGCCGTCCTGGCGCGGAAAGCCGTTGGAGACGCCACCCAGCGAGTTGACGATCTCGCGGAGCGCGCGGTCGTTCATGTCGAGCACGCGGCGCCAGGCCACGCGGCGCGTGTCGAGCCCCAGCGAGTTTCCCCAGTAGATGTGGTTGTCCAGCATGGCGGACAGCAGGTTGTGCGCCGACGTGATGGCGTGGAAGTCGCCGGTGAAATGCAGATTGATGTCCTCCATCGGCACGACCTGGGCGTAGCCGCCGCCGGCCGCGCCACCCTTCACGCCGAAGCAGGGGCCGAGCGAAGGCTCGCGCAGGCACATCATCGCCTTCTTGCCAATGCGGTTGAGGCCGTCGCCGAGACCGACCGTCGTCGTCGTCTTGCCTTCGCCAGCCGGCGTCGGGCTGATCGCAGTGACGAGGATGAGCTTTCCGTCCTTGCGGTCTTTGAGCGAGTCTATGTAGTCGAAGGAGAGCTTGGCCTTGGTGGTGCCATAAGGAACGAGCGCGCCTGCCGGGATGCCAACCTTGGCGGCCACCTCCGCGATCGGCTTCATCGTCGCCGCACGTGCAATCTCGATGTCGGACTTGACGGTCACGGGTTTCGTTCCTCCAGAAGCGCTCTTGTTTCTTGCGGCCGGCGGGATAGACCCGGGCCGAGCAGATTGACAGCTCCCGGTCGATATTGGCGGTTTGAGTGGCGGCCGCCAAGCCTCGACTTTTCGGCAGACGCGATGCCGCACTGCACCCTAAGGGCCGCTAGCCGGAGTTCGCGCGCGCCCGCTTGAGGAGGGCGCCGACGCCAATGACGAACGCGGCGCCGAGCGCGGCGCTCCAGTGCTCAAACGTATGGAAGCTCACGCCGAGGCGTTGAGTGATCTCGGCAACCGACGGCTGCAGGAGCTGCTCGCCGACGATCAGCTCTGCGGCGATCCAGCCGAGCAGTGCGGCACCGGCCCAGACCAGCACCGGTAATTTGTGCAGCATCGCCATGATCAGCGTCGACCCGCCGACGACGAGCGGAATGCTAATCAGGAGCCCGATGACGATCAGCGTCCAGTCGCCCCCCGAGGCCCCTGCGATGGCGAGCACGTTGTCGAGGCTCATGATGGCGTCGGCGATAGCGATGGTCTTAACCGCGTCCCAAAGGGTGGCGCCGCTGTCCACGTCCTCTCCGGTCTGCTCCTCGGCCAGCAGAAGCTTGATGGCGATCCAGAATAGAATGAGCCCGCCGGCCAGCGCCAGCAAGGGCACGCCGAGCAGCGAGCTCACCGCGATGGTGAAGACGACGCGCATCGCGACTGCGGCGGCGGTGCCGAGCACGACGCCGGCGATGCGCTGCCGGGGGGGCAGTGTGCGGCAGGCAAGCGCGATAACGACGGCGTTGTCGCCGGCCAGCACAATGTCGACGCCGATGATCCTGAGAACGGAGAGCCCGTAGACGCCGAAACCGAGTGTGTTGGCAATCTGGTCGAGACCCCACAGGGCTTCTGCGTCTGCGATCATGCTCTCGAACGTCCCACTCATGTCACCTGAGCACCCAGAGGGACGACGCCAACTCGCAGGACGCAGGGCTTTAGCCGCAAATCTGATCTACGGGAGGCAGGGAGATAAGGCAACATCGGCCCCCAGCAGCCCTTAACGGCTCTCGCGAACGAACGGTAGCAACGCATGTCACGATGCTGCCGGCCTCCTCGCCTCTGGCGTGTCACGGCCGCGTGCGATACTTCAAGCGGGAAGCGTCCTCGCAGGATTACATGGGCCACGACCACAGCCACGAGCACGGCTCCCGCAATATGAACGAGCGCCGATTATTCTGGGCAGGGCTGCTCACGGCCGGGACCATGCTCGCCGAGGCGGTCGGCGGCGTCTACGCCGGCTCGCTGGCGCTGCTCGCCGATGCCGGGCACATGCTCACCGACGCCGCCGCCCTTGGCCTCGCATGGCTCGCCCTGCGGATGGCGGCGCGTCCGGCCGACTGGAAGCGCACCTACGGGTTTCAGCGCTTCGAGGTGCTGGCTGCGTTCGCAAACGGGCTGGCGCTCTTCTTCATCGCCATCGCCATCTCGTGGGAAGCAGCGGCCCGCATCTTCATGCCGGTCGAGGTGCTCGGCGGCACCATGCTCATCATCGCCACCGTCGGTCTTATCGTGAACTTGGGCACGCTGCTCATCCTTGGCTCCGGCGGAGACGCCAATCTCAACGTACGCGCGGCGCTGCTGCACGTGATGAGCGATCTGCTCGGCTCGGTCGCCGCCATCCTGGCCGCGCTCGTCATTTTGTGGACAGGCTGGACGCCGATCGATCCGCTGCTTTCAATCCTCATCGCGCTTCTGATCTTGCGCAGCGCCTGGCTGATCACGAAGGACGCGGGCCACATCCTGCTCGAGGGCGCGCCGAGCGGCCTCGATGTCCGCGAGGTGCAGAAGGATCTCGAGGCGACGATACCCGAGGTCGTGTCGATCCACGACATCCACGCCTGGTGCCTCAACGAGGAGCGCCCCCTAATGACGCTGCATGCACGCATCTCGCCAGCGGCTCCGCCCGAAGAGATCGCCGCCGCCATCAAGGCACGGCTCCGGCAGAGCTACGGCATCGTGCACGCGACGGTTGAGATCGAGCACCGCTCCTGCTCCAACGCCGTGCCAGCCGCCGACTGCGGCGAAGTATTAAAGAAGAACGCGTGAAGCACCGACCAAAGCGGCCACCCCATTAATCACCCAATGTTCAGCGTTCGACGCTACGAATTGATGATGGCAGACCCCTCCCCGTTGACCCCAGCCGATATTGCGCGCCCAAAGGTGGTGATCGCGGACAAGAACCCGGTCGTGCGCGCGGGCCTCAAGGATTTCATCACCGGCGATGGACGCTTCGAGGTCGTGGGGGCGCTGCCCACGGGGGCTGCATTCCTAGTCTTCGTCGAGGAGAACCCGGCCGACATCGCCATCATCGGCTGGTCGCTGCCAGACATGACGGGCGCAGAAGTGTTGAGCACCCTCAAGCGTCGCCATGGCACGACGCGCATCATCGTCTATACCGGCGAGCCGGGGAAGGATGTGCTGCGTCAGGCGGTGCGCCTCGGTGCATGGGGGTTCATATCCAAGAGCGACGAGCCGGCCATCCTCGTTGAGGCCATTGCCTCGGTCGCGCGCGGGCGCATGTCGCTGCCCTACATCGATCTGCAGACGCTGACGAGCGACCCGCTCGGCGAGCTCACCGCACGCGAGCGCGAGTTACTCGTCGCGCTCGCCAACGGCTGGACCAATCTGCAGATCGCCTCGCGCACCGGCATCTCGCGCAACACGGTCAAGTATCATCTCAAGAATCTCTACGACAAGCTCGGCGTCAGCAATCGTGCGATGGCGGTCGCGCTCTACATCTCCGCCACCATGGACGCGCGCTGATCCGGTCGGCAGTTAAGAAAACCGCAAGCCGTGCACCTTGAGCGGTTGGCGCAGGGCCTGAGAGCGGCTAAGGTTTCAGCAGGTTAGCGGCGCGGCAGGACGCGCATTTGCCTAGGGTTGGATCGCCCCACATTCCGGCGGGTGGGAAAGCCTACCCGGAGGTGTAGCCAAACCGCTACCCTACGGCGTTCCATGGCTGCCCGATGGGGTGTTGCAGGAGCGCCGTTGAATATAGATGCTCCGCCGCGAAACGGATGCCGAATATGCGGTGAACGGAACCCTGGCAAGGCGGGCGAAAAGCGGCAGCACGCGCGGGCGCTACAAAGAAAAGATCAGACGGCTATCGGAGGAAACACAACATGCTGGTCACGACGCATCTTTTCATTCCCGGGCCCACTAACGTCCCCGAGGCCGTCCGCTCGGCGATGGACATACGAATGGAGGACATGCGCTCGCCCGAGTTTCCGAAGTTCACGCTGCCGCTGTTCGAGGACGTCAAGAAGGCGTTCAAGCTGATCAACGGCCGCGTGTTTCTCTATCCGTCGTCCGGCACCGGCGCCTGGGAAGCCGCCATCTCCAACACGCTCAACCGCGGCGACAAGGTTCTGATGAGCTGCTTCGGCCAGTTCTCGCTCTTATGGGTCGACATGGCCCAGCGGCTTGGGCTCGACGTGACCGTGTTCGACGAGGAGTGGGGGACCGGTGTCCCGGTCGAGAAGTACGCCGAAGCGCTTGCCGCCGATAGGAGCCACCAGATCAAGGCTGTCTTCGCCACACATAACGAGACCGCGACCGGCGTCACCAGCAACATCGCCGCGCTGCGCAAGGCCTTGAACGACGCCAAGCATCCCGCGCTCTTGTTCGTCGACGGCGTCAGCTCGGTAGGCTGCATCGATTTCCGCATGGATGAGTGGGGCGTCGACTGCTGCGTGTCAGGCTCGCAGAAGGGCTTCATGCTGCCGACGGGCCTCGGTTTGCTCGCGGTCAGCAACAAGGCGCTTGAGGCGCACAAGTCCTCCAAGATCCAGCGCTGCTACTTCTCCTTCGAGGACATGGTGAAGGCGAACGATCAGGGCTACTTCCCTTACACGCCGGCGACGCAGCTCCTGCGAGGTCTGCGCGCTTCCCTCGATCTGTTGCAGGCAGAAGGTCTCGACAACGTCTTCGCCCGTCACAACCGGCTGGCCGAGGGCGTACGCAAGGCGGTCGCGGCATGGGGCCTCAAGCTCTGCGCGAAGGAGCCCAAGTGGCACTCCGACACGGTGTCCGCCATTCTCGTGCCTGAGGGCATCGACAGCGCCAATGTCGTGAAGACCGCCTACTACCGCTACAACCTCTCGCTCGGCGTCGGCCTCAACAAGGTCGCCGGCAAGGTGTTCCGCATCGGCCACCTCGGCGCGCTCGACGAGATCATGATCGGCGGCGTGCTGTTCGGCGTCGAGATGGCCTTGCGCGACTGCGGCGTCAACGTGGTCCCCGGTTCGGGCAGCGGCGCGGCGGCGGAGTATTTCCGCTCCACCACCAAAGCGTCCGCGACCAGCCGACCGGAGCCGAAGCTGAAACTCGCAAGCTGAATATGCGGGCGGCGCCATAGGCGCCGCCTTTATCTCAATGCGCGGCAGCGGCGGGGCTCAAGCCTTCGCTTGCCGCCGACACGCAAGCCGCTGCAACCGCACAAGAACGCCGCCAAGAGGAACGCCGACGATGAGCTACACACTCTTCCCCCTTCGCAAAGCCCGCCTGCAGCGCAGCGAGCTCGCTGTTCCGGGTTCCAATCCCACGATGATCGAGAAGGCCGTGAAGAGCGCGGCCGACTACATCTTCCTCGACTGCGAGGACGCGGTGGCGCCTCCCGACAAGGAGCAGGCCCGCAAGAACATCATCCAGGCGCTGAACGACATCGACTGGAAGGGCGCCGGCAAGACGGTGTCGGTGCGCATCAACGGCCTCGACACCCACTACATGTACCGCGACGTGGTCGACATCATGGAGCAGGCCGGCTCCAAACTCGACACCATCCTGATCCCGAAGGTGGGGGTGCCGGCCGACGTATATACGGTCGAATGCATCGTCAGCCAGATCGAGGTCGCCAAGGGCCTCACGAACAAGGTCACCACCGAAGCGCTGATTGAGACGCCGCTCGGCATGGCCAACGTCGAAGCGATCGCCGCCGCCCCGAGCCGCCTCGAGGCGATGCACTTTGGAGTCGCCGATTACGCCGCCTTCAACAAGGCGCGCACCGTCGTCATCGGCGGCTTGAACCCCGACTACCCCGGCGATCAGTGGCACTTCGCGCTCTCCCGCATGACTGTCGCCTGCCGCGCCTACGGCTTGCGCCCCATCGATGGTCCGTTCGGCGACTTCTCCGATCCTGATGGCTACACGGCTGGCGCCAAGCGCGCAGCCGCACTAGGCATCGAGGGCAAGTGGGCGATCCACCCCTCGCAGATCGAGCTCGCCAACGCAGTGTTCTCGCCGACGCCAAAAGAGGTGGAGCGCGCTGAACGCATCATCGCGGCGTTGAAGGAAGCCGAGGCCCAAGGCAAGGGTGCCGCTTCGCTCGACGGCAAGATGATCGACGCTGCATCGGAGAAGATGGCGAAGAACCTCATTGCCACGGCCGCCGCCATCAAGGCCTCGGAAGCCGCACGCAAGGCCGCCTGAAGCAAGAACGATTTCAGTCTAGGGAGCTAAGAAGAAAAATGGACATCCACGAATACCAGGCGAAGGAGCTGCTTTCGAAGTTCGGCGTCCCGATCGCCCGCGGCGGCCTCGCCTACAGCCCCGAGCAGGCGACCTATCGCGCCACCGAGATCGGCGGCAACAAATGGGTCGTCAAGGCGCAGATCCATTCGGGTGCGCGCGGCAAGGCCGGCGGCATCCGCGTCTGCTCCAACGACACCGAGATCGAGCGCGCAGCCGAGGATTTGCTCGGCAAGAAGCTCGTGACGCACCAGACGGGTCCCGGCGGCAAGCTCGTCTCGCGCCTCTACATCGAGGAAGCGACCGACATCGCCAAGGAGCTCTATCTCGCGTTCGTCATGGACCGCAGCTCCGAGCGCATCGTCGTCGTGGCCTCGGCAGCGGGCGGCATGGAGATCGAGGAGATCACGGCGAAGCAGCCCGACACCATCATCCGCGTCGTCGTCGACCCCGCGGTGGGCATGCAGGCGTTCCAGGCGCGCGAGGTTGCCTACGGCTTGGGCGTCGATCCCGAGATTATCAACAAGCTCGTCCCGACCATCATGGGCTGCTACCGCGCCTTCCGAGATCTCGACGCCTCGATGGTCGAGATCAATCCGCTGGTCATCACCAAGGACAAGAACCTCGTCGCCCTCGACGCCAAGATGTCGTTCGACGACAACGCGCTCTTCCGCCGCCCGCACATCGCGGAGCTGCGCGACAAGAGCCAGGAGGACCCGCGCGAAACCTACGCCTCCGACCGCGGTCTCGCCTATGTCGGCCTGGACGGGGACATCGGCTGCGTCGTCAACGGCGCGGGCCTCGCCATGGCGACGCTCGACATGATCAAGCTCGCGGGCGGCGAGCCGGCAAACTTCCTCGACATCGGCGGCGGCGCCTCACCCGAGCGCGTCGCCAAGTCCTTCAAGGCCGTCTTAAAGGACAAGAAGGTGAAGGCCCTGCTGCTCAACGTGTTTGCCGGCATCAACCGCTGCGACTGGGTGGCCAAGGGCGTCGTCGACGCCGTAAACGAGCTCAACATCAAGATGCCCGTGGTTGTCCGCCTAGCCGGCACCAACGTCGAGGAGGGACGCCGCATCCTCAACGAGAGCGGCCTCACCGTCATCACCGCCGAGACGCTCGCAGAAGCGGCCCAGAAGGCCGTCGCCGCCGCCAAAGGCGCCGCTCACTAGGGAGACTTGTTACATGGCTATCTTCATTAACGAGAACACGCCCGTTCTAATTCAGGGCTTCACTGGGCGCATCGGCACGTTCCACGCCCAGGAGATGATCGACTACGGAACCAACGTCGTCGGCGGCGTGACGCCGGGAAAGGGTGGCACGACGCACCTTGGGCGCCCAGTGTTCAACACCATCAAGGGCGCGGTGGAGGAGACCGGGGCGCAGGCGAGCATCGTGTTCGTGCCGCCGCCGTTCGCAGCCGACGCGATCATGGAAGCGGCCGACGGTGGCATCAAGTACTGCGTGTGCATCACCGACGGCATCCCTTCCCAGGACATGATCCGCGTGAAGCGCTATATGCGCCGCTACAAGAAGGAAAATCGCATGGTGCTGACCGGACCGAACTGCGCCGGCACGATCAGCCCTGGCAAAGCCATGCTCGGTATCATGCCGGGACACATCTACCTGCCCGGCCGCATCGGCATTGTCGGCCGGTCAGGCACGCTCGGGTACGAGGCGGCCTCCCAGCTCAAGGCTCTTGGCGTCGGCGTCTCGAGCAGCGTCGGTATCGGCGGCGACCCGATCAACGGCAGCTCATTCCGCGACGTGCTCGAGCACTTCGAGAAGGACCCGGAGACCGACGCCGTGTTGATGATCGGCGAGATCGGCGGTCCGCAGGAGGCCGAAGGCGGCCAGTTCGCGCGTGACCACATGAAGAAGCCGGTCATCGCCTACATCGCCGGTCTCTCCGCTCCCAAGGGGCGCAAGATGGGCCACGCCGGCGCGATCATCTCGGCATTCGGTGAATCGGCGCCGGAGAAGGTCGAGATCCTCAAAAGTTGCGGCGTGACTATCGCGCCGACGCCGTCCGAAATGGGCGCGACGGTCGCGAAGGTTCTGTCGCAGATGAAGAAGGTCGCTTAAGCGGCGCTTTGAGGCCGGGCCTGCTCTTTGCCGCAGACCCCGACCGGACGTTCCCGAGTCCTGCGCAGGCCTAAAGCGGCGTTGCGTGGAGAGGAGAGCGTATGCAGGACGACGTGAGCAAGCCAACGCGTGCCAAGCTCGACGAGTTCAAGCTGCGCGAGGAGTTGCGCGCGCTTCGCCGGCAAATTCCCGACACGCCCGCGCTCAACCCTATCGTCAACGTCGCCTTCGATCTCTCGCGGCGCCTCGAGGCCGGCGAGATAACCTTCGATGAGCTGAAGGCGCTCGCCGGCCGGCTCATGGACCGAGCCTGCGTCGAACGCGCTCGCCGGCTGCGCGCGCAGGATGGCTTTATTGACCGCGCCACTACCTTCAAGGAGTTCTCCGACTACGTCGAGCAGACGTCCAAGGACGCCGACTTCGGCGCGTTCAAGGCCCGTTGGGACCGCGCCCGCACCGGCATCGTCTTGACTGCCCACCCCACGTTCGGGCTGTCCGCCGCGCTCTCCCGCCGCATCGTCGAAATTGCGGTGTCCGATGACGCCGCCGACAAGCCGATTGGATCCCACTGCCCGGATAGCCCCATCACACTCGACTACGAGCACTCAGCCGCGCAAGCTGCGATCGGCAACCTGAGGGAAGCCTACGTCGAGCTCCTCGACCGCTTCTACGAGGTCGCGATCGCGCGCTATGGCGACAAGGCATTCACGCTCGCGCCACGGCTCGCGAGCATCGCATCCTGGGTCGGCTACGATCTCGACGGGCGAACGGACATCAAGTGGACGTTCTCATTCCTCATCCGGCTGCGCGAAAAGCAGGCGGCGCTGAACGACATCCGCGACCGCTTCTTGGCGCTCAAAGGCGCCCTCGGCAACGGCGCAGAAGTGCAGCGTCTGTCGCGGCAGATCACTGGCAAGCTCGACCTCGCGATCGCCGCCGTCGACGAGCAGATTGCCGCACTTGAGCAGATCGGGCCCGGCGGCTTCACGCTCGCGGAGGCCGCCAACGCGATCACGCGGGGGGACAGCTACAACCTCGTATCCGCCGAGCCGCTGATTGGACTGTTCGGGTCGCTCATCGATGCTGCACCCGACCAGAAGACGAAGCGCGCGATCGCGGCCATCTCCGGCCTCCTGCAGGCGAACGGCCTCAGCATGTCGCATATTCACCTGCGCGTGAATGCCGTGCAGATCAACAACGCCTTCCGCGCCTTCGTGCATGAGCCGTGGACGCGCGACCTCGGCGAACGCCAGGCGCTGGCGCGCATCGTCGAGATGATCCGCAACGTGAAACCCGCGAGCGTCAACTTCGAGACCCTCGATCTCGAGACGGCGACTGCCATTCGCCAGTTCGCGCTCGCGGCACAGATAGCAAAGCACGTCGATCGCGACACGCCGATCCGCTACCTCATCGCCGAGTGCGAGAGCCCGGCAACGATCTTGATCGCTCTGTTTTTCGCCAAGCTGTTCGGCGTCGACAACATCGTCGACATCTCGCCGCTATTCGAGACTCCCGCCGCGTTGGAGACGGGCCCGCGCCTGATCGAGCGGCTGCTCGCCGAGGAGGCCTACCGCGACTACGTGCGCGGGCGCCGAAGGCTTTGCGTGCAGACCGGATACTCGGACGCAGGCCGCTTCATCGGCCAGATTGCGGCCGGCCTCGCGCACGAGCGCCTGCAATTCGGCCTCGCAGAGGTGGTGCACAAGGCCAATCTACGCGGCGTCGAGACGCTGATCTTCTCGACTCACGGCGAGAGCATGGGCCGCGGCGCGCACCCCGGCCCGCTGCGCCGGCGCCTACGCTATGTCCTATCGGGCGAGGCGCGCTGGCGCTTCTTCCGTCACACCCTCCCCCTGAAGCACGAGACGAGCTTCCAGGGCGGTGACGGCTACCTGTTCTTCGGCAACCGCGAATTGGCGACGCGCGCGCTCGCGACCATCATCCGCTCTGGCAAGGACCCCGGGGAGGGCGAGGACCCATTTTATGCCGACGTCAATCTCTCGCTCGACTTCCAGCTTCGCCTGCGCGCCTACCAGCAGGCGCTGTTTGCCCATCCGGGCTACCGGGCTTTGCTCGGCGCGTTCGGTGCCAACCTCCTGTTCAAGAGCGGCTCGCGGCCCGTGAAGCGGCAGGGCGAGCATACTAGTGATCGTGGCGACCCTGCCCGCATGCGCGCGATCCCCAATAACGCCATCCTGCAGCAGTTCGGCTACGTGGCGAATGTGGTGGCTGGTCTCGGCGCGGCCGTCGGCTCGGAGCGCGAGCGTTTCGTCGAGCTCGCGAAGCGCTCACCGCGCCTGCGCATCCTTATCGAGATGATCGCGAGGGCGAAGCAGCTTTCCAGCCTCAACGCCGTGGGCGCGAACGCCATTCCGTTCGACGCCGGCTTCTGGGCCCAGCGCGCCTCATGGGGCCGGGAGCCCAATCACGATGCGGCGTTCAAGACGCTGGCGAAGCGGCTCCTCGGCGACACGCGCGCCGGCGAGATCAACGGGCTTGCCCACCACCTGCGTCTCGACGCCATCGAGCTGCACTCGATCCTCGAGGATATAGGCCTCGAAGGCGGCAAGTTCCCTGACGATCACCGGCTGGAGCTGGACCTTCTGCAGGCGATCCGGCTCACGCTCATCATGCGCATCTTCATTCTTGCCGCGCAGCTCCCGCGCTTCACCCCGACAAACGAGGTCTCCTACGACCAGATCTTCCAGTGGGCGATCGGGCTCGAGATACCTGCGGTAGTACAGATCGTCCGGCAGGCCTTCCCGCGGCGGAGCCTCGCCGCTCACGATGCCGCAGCGTTCGACGAGCCGGCGACCTACCGACCGCACGGCATCGACGACTACGGGCGCATCGAAACCGAGATTCTCGAGCCGATGGAGCTGGCCTACGAGTTCGTACGCGAGATTGGCACGGGCATCTCGCACCACTGGGGCGCCTTCGGCTGAGCGTGCTTAGCGCTCAGTCGGCGCCAAGTCAGTGGTGGCCCCAGACCTCCACGGTCGCGTAGGCCTTGTCGCGCTTCGAGGTCGCCAGCACGCGCGAGCGCCAGGTCGCCTGGATCTCCTTGATCGAACCGTCTTTCTTGAGTTCGACGGGACCGAACGCCTCGTCCGCCGCGACCTTGACGCGGTTTGAGTCGATGTCGTCCTTGGCGCCGTCGGCGTAGACGACCGCGAGCTTGGTCATGGTTATGTCGCGGTCCTTGACCGAGACGCGCAGCTGCTTGAAGCCGCCCTCGTTCTTGCCGACCGGGATCTTCACCTGATCGAAGCCGATGCTGCCCGCAGTGTCGGTGCCGAGCAGCACCCAGCCGTTGTTGTACTTGGTACCTTCGCCGTTGGGGCCGAGCCAGCCGTCGGTGTATTCGCCGAACACCTCGACGCGAGCCTGCCCTTTGAAGTCGGGCTTGGAGCGATAGACGAGCTGGATCTCCTTGATGAAGCCCTTGTTCTTGAGCGGGATCCAATCCGTCTTGTGGTCGCTGTCGATCTTGGTGTCCTTGAGCAGCGTCTCGCTGTCACCGTTGTCGTAGATGGCCTTGAGCTCGGTGACGAAGATGTCGTTCTTCAAGACGCGCAGCCGGATGCGGTCGAACTTGCCGATCTCGGAGCCGACGCGGATGACGTCGCGGTCGACGAGGAAGCCGACGTCCTGTACGCCGAACAGGACCTCACCGTTGCTTTCCGCCTTCCCGGGTAGGGCATTGGTCGCCTCGGGCGCGGTCGGGCGTGTCTCCACGTCCCGCGAGCGCCGCCGCACCTGGATGACCGCCGAGCTAGCCTTGCCAGCTTTGAGCACGGGGCCGATCGACGCGATCCTCGCGTCGAGCGCGTGCGCGGTTGCGCCCAAGCCGGCCATCGCCAGCACTATTCCTGCAAGCACCAGCCTAGAAGACATGAGCCCTCTCCTCGCGTTTTAAGAATCGATTGAGCACCCAAAAAGCGTTTAACGCACTCGGCCGCGCAAAGAAAGGCGCTCACCTGCGGGCGCCGAATCCCTTGTTTCGTCCGGCTCATTTTAGGGACTCTAAGGTTGGCCGGCTTCCGCTTCAGCGTTTCAGTAGGCTTTTTCTGTGCATGAACCGCCCAGCCGACGCTTCCGAGCGTCGAGCACTGCTTCTTCGTCCCATGCGCGCGCTCGCGGCCCTGCAAGGTCTTCGGCGCTTAACTCCCCGCTAGCCAATCGACCGCCTACAGAAATTAACGGTCGCGGGCGTAGAGAGCCACGAGGGCGGGCCCGGTGGGATAGCGCGGCGAGACGCACGTGAGCACTCAAGCGACGTACAATCTGATCTTCAACGCCGTCGGGGTGCTGATCGGCGTCACCGTCGTGGGCTACATCGCCTACACGCTCGTCCAAACCGAGCACGAGGAGCCCTGCCGTTCGCGGTATCCGGCGCCGACGCGGTTCTCCCTTGCGACGGCCGCCGGCGTCCCGCTGTCGCCGATCGAGCTGCAGGGTCGAGCAGGCTTGGGCGAATGGGGCGTGCTCAACAACACCAAGGTGGTGCCGATCGAGGAGCCGCCTGGCACGGCGCTGGAGGTCAAGCTCGCGCCCGTGTCGAGCGAGACGGCGCACTCCGACCGGCAGGCTAACGGCGTTGATTTCCGCTGGGCGCCCCTCGGCATGAAATCCGCAAGCGCGGCCTGCCTCGACTACAACGTTTGGATCCCGGCGCAATTTCCTTTCAACGACGGCGGGGGCGCGCTTCCCGGCATGTTCGGCGGTCCTCCACCGCCAGCCAAGGCGGGGGATGCCAATCGATTTGCGGTGCGGCTGCAGTGGACCAGCGACGGCAAGGGTATCATCTACGTCGCGCCCGCCGGCTCCGACTCTCGTGGCATAAACCTGAGCGGCTTTCCGCTCCAACCTGGGCACTGGATGCGGGTGCAGCAGGAGGTTGTGCTCAACACGCCCGGCGAGGCCGATGGCATCGTGCGGCTGTGGGCGGACGGCGACCTCAAGGCCGAGGACAAGGGTGTCGACCTGCGCAAAGACAAGACCGATGGGATACACGGCGTCCTTGCCGACATCGGCTACTTGCGCCAGCCCCCCGCCGCCGCCGCGAGCCTGCGGTTCTCGCCCTTCGAAATTTCCTGGCGCTAGCCGCAAACGGGCGATAGCAAGGTGCGCTCCGGAGTCCGCAGTGCGACGGCACCCAGCCTCCCGCTTTAACCATAGCCTCCCCATATCAACTCGACGCCATTCCCGACTGGCTTTGGTCCAACGGAGGGAGAGCCGATGCTTAGAATTGTCGGATTTTTGGGAGAAGGATTGCCGCAATCAGGGCAGACCCACGGTCCTGGCCGCGCGCTCGGCGGCGGCGTAACCGCGGATGAGGGGCTGCTCAATTCCTATTCGCGAGCGGTCGTCGACGCCGTCGATGCTGTGGCTCCCGCCGTCGTACACGTCGAGGTCGCGGGGTCACGCAATGGGCGCCAGGCCAGCGGCACCGGTTCCGGCGTGGTCATCTCGCCCGACGCACTCATCCTCACCAATAACCACGTCATCGAATCCGCGAAGGCGATCTCGGTCTCGCTCGCCGACGGCCACAAGTTCACCGCGCGCGTGCTCGGCCGCGACGGCGACACCGATCTCGCCGTGCTGCGCGGCGAGACGGGCGAGACGCTGCCCTCGGCGCGGCTTGCCAACTCCAAGCTCGTGCGCCCCGGCCAGATCGCCATCGCCATCGGCAATCCTCTCGGATTTCAGTCGACCGTCACCGCCGGCATTGTCAGTGCGGTCGGTCGCTCCCTGCGGGCGCAGAATGGGCGCCTCATCGGCGACGTGATCCAAACCGACGCCGCGCTCAACCCCGGCAATTCTGGCGGGCCGCTGGCGAACTCAGCCGGCGAGGTCATCGGTATAAATACGGCCATGATCATCGGCGCGCAGGGCATCTGCTTCTCAGTTGCAGCCAATACGGCGCTGCATGTATTGACCCAAATCCTCGCCCACGGCCGCGTGCGCCGAGCGCGCATCGGCATCGTCGCCGAACAGATCCCCATCTCGGCCAGGCTCGCCTACAAGGCTGGTCTGTCGCAGGGGAGCGCCGTTCGCATCCGCCAGGTGCAAGCAGGCAGCCCAGCCGATGCGAGCGGGCTCAAGGCCGGCGACGTCCTCGTGCGCCTCGATGCCGAGCCGGTGACCGGCGTCGACGACGTTTTCCGGCTGCTGGATGAGCATCGCATCGGCAAGGCGGTGAAGGCGACGGTGATCCGCTCGAGCGGCGTCAGCGATATCGAGGTGCGGCCGGACGAACGCGAGCGCGAGCGCTGATGCAGTGCGCAATTGGCGATTGCAGTAATGCTGCATCGCGAAGCAAAGTTGTTTGCAATTTAAAACGAGCCGTCATTGTAATTATTCTTTAACGTTTCGGAAAGGCAGCGAAAGAACGACTTGCCAACTCTCGAGAAATGATATTGAATTCTACTCCCAACGTGGCGCCCTCCCACCTGTCCCCCCTAAGCGGCGTCACGCATTGCAGCCCGCGCTCTTCCCCCGGAGCGCGGGCTTTCATGTTCTGCGCCGTTTTCAGGACTGCTCGGATGGCTTCCAGCCGGCTTCGCGGGCCTCGGACTCACTGCAGAACCAGCGGTCGCCCTTCCCGCCCATGCGCACGCGCTCGTAGCCTTGCGCCCAAGGCAAAACATAAACCCGGCGGCCGCCTTTTACATTTCCTTTAATGGGGCAACCGTCCGGGGCATCGCGTTTGGCTTCCTCCCACTTTTGCGCGCGATAGTCGTCAGGGCGCGCGGCTTCGCCGCTCCAGATCCCGGCCTTGCCGGACCGCGCCGCGCTTTCGAGCGAACCGTAGGACGTAAACAAACCCGAAGTCGCAAATACGTGGCCACCGCTCACGAGCTCCGCGGCGACGTCCTTGTCGCCTGAGTGGCAGGTGCCGAACCGGTGGCCATCGTCGTCTGAGCTGCCGAGCTTGCAGCGAACGCGCCCATTGGTGAGGACGCGGGTCAGAGCCTCGCGGGCAACGGTGTCGCAATGCCAGGATGAGCCGCTCGCGGATTCGCACGTCTGACCGGCGACGGGGGCCTCGATGCCGGAGAGCCGCACCGTCATCCGCCCCACCCGTAGCGTATCGCCGGTCAGCGCGACGCCGCGACCCTCGACCGTGGAGGAATCGCGAACCGGCCGGCCGTGTCCAGAAGGGGGGCCGATCACGCGCCATCCAAGCACGGCCGCGCCCGCGAAGACCACAAGCACGGCCGCGGCACCCAGACCACGGGCGATGGTTCCGGCGGGTGCGAATTCGCCGAGTCGGTCTCCAACGTTATCGACCCACGCCGGGAGTCCTTCGGACCAGCGCGCGGCAAGAAGCACGCACAGGATCAATGCGCCGATGAGGAGCGCGATGACGGCTTCGCGGTCGCCCCGCATCGAGGCGATGCGGCCCGCGGCGCCCAGCACAGCGACTCCGCCGGCGATGGTAAGCGGCACGCTCAAGCTCGGCTGACGCAGCACCTCGAACAGCGGATCGAGGCGGCGCCATCCGGCGGCAAGCAGCGGGGCCAGGAGGTCCCGCAGCCACGACGCGGCGCGGAAAAGAGCGGCCAGCAGCGCAAGCAGTGCGGCGAAGAGCGTGACGGCGAACGTCTTCAGGCCGGAGCCGAGGACGGGGAGGCCCGCCCGCAGCTTGCTGTCGGCGGCGCGGATGCCGGCGGCGCCGTAGACGACACCCTTCTGACCGGCAGCGGCGGCCCCCCGGCCGAGCGCCTGCGCACCGACCGCTCCGGCAACGGCGCCACGCTGGCCCGCAGCTTTCAGATTCTGCACCGCGTCTTTCGCAACCTGGCCGGCGCGCTCGCGCCGGTCCCTGCGACGCACCAGGATGGTGGTGCGCACGTACTCGCGCCATTCGAATCCGTCGTTGCGCTTGCGCCAACCGAACATGCGCCCTCCGAGCTCGTTGTCAGTGGGTGGCGACGCCGCTGCTCTCGAGGCAACGGCCACAAACGGGGCTTATTGATGCAAAGCGATGATGGCAAGGCTTTGGCCTCCGCGCGAGCCCTAGCTCAATGATATCCCTCGCCTTCGCGCACCTTGCCGCGGAACGTCCAGTAGACGAACGCCGTATAGCCGAGGATCACGGGGAGTAGCACGAGCACGCCGACGAGCATGAAGATCTGCGACTGCGGAACGGCTGCGGCCTCCCAGATCGTGATTGACGGCGGCACAAGATAGGGCACATTCGAGATTGCGAGCCCAAGGAAGCCCAACAGGAACAGCCCCACCGCGCAAAGAAACGGCATCACCTCGCGGCCCGTGTTGAGCCCGTGCCAGCAGGCCCACGCGGTGATCGCGGTCGCGATCGGCACCGGCGACAAATAAAGGACGTTCGGCCAGGCGAACCAGCGGTCGGCGATGCGCTCGAAGGCTAGCGGCGTCCACAGGCTGATGATCGCCATGATGACGAGCACGGCCGGCAACAGTTTCGTCGCCCAGCCGCGCGCGTCCTGCGCCAACGGCCCGTCGATCTTCATGATGAGCCAGGTGCTGCCGAGCAGCGCGTAGCCCCCGAGCAGCGCCACTCCGGTGAACAGCGGGAATGGCGCGAACCAGTCGAGCGAGCCGCCGGCGAAGGCCTTGTCCTTCACCTCGATGCCCTGCAGGTATCCGCCGAGCACGACGCCTTGCATGAAGGTCGCGACGATCGAGCCCCACGAGAAGGCGTTGTCCCAGAACTCGTGGCTGGGCTTTGCCGCCCAGCGGAACTCGAATGCCACGCCGCGGAATACGAGCCCCAGGAGCATGATGAGGATCGGCAGGTAGAGCCCCGGCATGATCACGGCGTAGGCGAGCGGAAAGGCGACGAGCAACCCGCCGCCGCCCAGCACGAGCCAAGTCTCGTTGCCGTCCCAGAAAGGGGCGACCGAGTTCATCATCAGATCGCGGCAATTCTCCTTCGGCTCGAACTGGAAGAGGATGCCGAGCCCGAGGTCGAAGCCGTCGAGAATGACGTAGAGCGCCACGGCCGTTCCGATGAGCGCGGCCCAGACAAGGGGAAGCCAATAGGCGATAGCGTCCATGCCTCAGGTCTCCTCGATGGCGACGTGGGCCGCACCCTCAGCCGCCGACAACGGCCGCGAGGGCAGGCCCTCCGGCGGCTCGGCGGCGGTGCCCTTGGGCCCGTACTCTATGAGCCTGTTGATGTAGTAGATCCCCGTCGAGAACACGACGCCGTAGACGAGCACGAACAGGATGAGCCCGAAGAGCACCGCGCCGAAGCCCACAGGCGAGGCCGCATCCGCTGTGCGCAGGATGCCGGCGGCGATCCACGGCTGACGGCCGACCTCGGTCACGTACCACCCGGACAGAATAGCGACAAAGCCGAGCGGCCAGGCGTACTGCACGGTTTGCAGGTACCAGCGCGTTTCAAACAATCGTCCGCGCAGCCACAGCCAGGCGCCGATCCAGCCGATCGCTACCATCAGCACGCCGATACCGACCATCAGGCGGAAGGCGACGAACACCGGAAAGATCGGCGGGCGGTCGTCGGGCTTGAACTCCTTGAGGCCGGGGAAAAGGCCGTCGAGCTCGTGTGTGAGGATTAGGCTCGCGATGTTGGGGATCGCAATCTCGAAATCGTTGCGCTCCTCCCGCGAGTTGGGGATCGCGAACAGGACAAGCGCTCCGGGATGCGAGCCGTCCCAGTGGCTCTCGATAGCGGCGATCTTGGCCGGCTGGTATTTCAGTGTGTTGAGGCCGTGCTGGTCGCCGATCAACACCTGCAACGGAGCGAGCAGCGCCACCATGCCGAGCCCCATGCGCATCATGGTGCGGCTCTCCTCGGCAAAGCGCCCAGCGACGAGATAGCGCGCGCCGACCGACAGCACGACGAGCGACGTCGTCAGATAGGCCGCAGTGAACATGTGCGCGAAGCGGTAGGGGAAGCTCGGATTGAAGATGACCGCGATCCAATCGACGGGATAGGCGATGCCGTCGTGGACCTCGTGCCCAGCGGGCGTCTGCATCCAGCTATTGGCAGACAGGATCCAGAACGCCGATAGCGACGTTCCGAGCGCGACGAGAATAGCGGCGAGGACGTGGAGGTTCGGCGGCACTCGCTGCCAGCCGAACAGCATGATGCCGAGGAAGGTCGCCTCGAGGAAAAACGCCGTCAGCACCTCGTAGCCCAATAGCGGTCCGAGCACGTTGCCGACGATGACGGAGAAGCGGCTCCAGTTGGTGCCGAACTCGTAGGACATCACGATCCCCGAGACGACGCCCATGGCGAAAGAAACGGCGAACACTTTGGTCCAGAAGCGTGCGAGCCGTAGCAAATGATCGCGCCCGGTCATGCGCCAGCGCACCAGCAGCGTAGCGATGAACGCGGCGAGCCCGATCGTGAAGCTCGGAAAGATGATGTGGAACGAGATCGTAAACGCGAACTGGATGCGGGCGAGAAGAAGGGCGTCGAAATGCATGGGAGGCTGCCGCGGCCGTTGGGCTTACCGAAGGCCGGCATTCTGCCGCCGTTCGCGCGATCCGTCGAGCGACGGCAGCGGCAAAGTTCACCGAAAACGCCGCTGACTTCCCGCGTCGGCGCTATTCGGTCGCGAGTTGTGCGAGCGGCGCGGCCCAGAAGCGCATCATACCGTTGGCGCCGGCGGAAGCCAGATGCTGCCCGTCGGGCGCGAACGCGACTGCCGTCGCACCGCCAGTGTGGCCGCTCAACGCTCGCAGGATGCGACCGCGCCTGATGTCCCAGACGCGCACCGTACCGTCCTCGCTTGCCGACGCGAGCAAGTCCTCGCCGGGCGAAAAGGCCACGTCCGACACGCGACCCTTGTGGCCCGTGAGTGATCGAAGCCGGCGGGCGTATCCGACCGACCAAACATCGATGCGGCCGTCGAGAGAGCCGCTGGCGAGCGTGCGCCCATTGTGCGAGAAGGCGACCGCGGTCACGAAATCGCGCGGCCCGTTGTAGGTGCGCTTGAGGCTCAGCGTCTGGAGATCCCACAGGCGTACGGTCTTGTCCGCGCTCCCCGAGGCGAGCAGGAATGCTTCCGGCGAGTAGGCGAGCGCCTGCACCGCGTTCTCGTGGCCGTCGAACACGTGCAGCGGCGCAGCCGGCTGATTAGCGTCCCACAGCGTCACCTTCCAGTCGTGGCTCGCCGTGGCAAAGCGCGTCGCGTCGCCGGTGAACGCGACCGCCCAGATGTTGGCCTCGTTGCGCTGAACGGTGGCGACCTTGGCCGCGCGCTCCAGATCCCAGAGCACGGTCTTGCCGTTGGCATGGGCGGTCAACGCACGCGCCCCCTTGAGCGCGAGCGCGGTGGCGCGTCCGTCGTCGAGCTCGATCGTGCGGATCAGGGTGTGGTAGGCGGCGTCCCAGACTTTCAGCGTGGCGTCCTCGCCGACGGTCACGATCCAGCGCCCGTCCTCGCTATAGGCCATGCCGGTGATAGCGCCGTGATGGGCTTCGACCTCGGCGATGGGCGTGACCACCGCCGGCCGCGATTGGTTCTGCGCCGATTGCGTCTGGCTCAACGGCACCGCCTCGCCGCGGCTTTCAAAGCGCGGAAAACGGTCCTGCAGGGCCACGGCAGCGCTGGCGACGCCGACGCCGATCAAGAGCTTGAACGCGATCGGCACCCAGGTGCGACGGCTGCCCTTCACCGGGCGCGGCCGCGGCGAACGCTTGACCTCTACGAGGGCGCGGCCCCTAGGCACAGCCGGCTCGACTGCCTTTTTGGGCTTCGCCGGCTTGGCCTTGGCTTCTTTCTTCGGCGGCGCGGGAACTTCGGCCTTGGCGGGCTCAAGGACCGGCTTTGCCGGTGCGGGAGCCGCCTTTGCCTCGGCAGGCTTCTTGCGCAAACCGTCGAGGATGTTGAGCATGCTGCCCTTGGCCGCCGGCACGTCGGGCGGCGGGAGCACTGGTGGCGGCGGCGCCGAGACCTTCTCGGTGACGGCATTGGGGGCGGCGACCTCGGCTTCCTCGATCTTCTTCTCGCGACCGCGCGAGCGCCACCCGGTGCGCGGTGGGTCGGGCGCCAAGAGATCGCCGCGCCAGGCGGCAATCGATTGCGGTCGCGATTCGATGTTGAGCCGGAGCGCCTTGTCGATCGCCTTGAGGAAGCCCGTGCGGTAAGAGCTCAGCGCGGCTTCGGAGGCGGGGACGATCTCATCCTTCACCATGCGCGAGGGGGCATCGGGGGGGCGTTTGCCGGTGACGGCATGATAGAGCGTGGCGCCCATCGCGTAGATGTCGGTCCAGGGCCCCTGACGCTTGCTCGTCTCGGCGTACTGCTCGTAGGGGCTGTAGCCAGGCTTCACCAGCGCGGAGATGGTCTTGGAGCGCGAGGCGACCTCACCGCGCGCCGACCCGAAGTCGATCAGCACGGGGTCGCCCGACTTGCGGATGATGACATTGTCGGGGGCGATGTCGCGGTGCAGGAAATCGGCCTTGTGGATCATCTCCAGCGCGTCGAGCAGCGGCGCCAGGATGACATCAAGCTCCTTCTGGCGCGGTGCGCGCCCGAGCGCCTTCAGCCACCCCTTCAGGCTCTGGCCCTCCTCGAAGTGGAGCACCATGTAGCCCGTCTTGTTGTCGCGGAAGTAGCGATGAAGCTGGACGATATTGGTATGATTGAACTTGGCGAGCGTCTGCGCCTCCTCGATGAAGCGCTCAAGCCCCCAGGTGTAGTCTCCGGCCGCGTCCTGCGAGCGCGGCACCACATCGATGCCGCCGGCGCGCAGCGCAATGTCGCTCGGAAAGTATTCCTTGATGGTGACGGGGCGGGCGAGCGCAAGCTCCTCGGCGAGATAGGTGACGCCGAAATCCGCCAGCTCCCAGCACACGCTCGACGCGGTAGTCGCCGACCAGCACCGTCCCGCTTGGTAGTGCTATGAGATTCGTCATGGTTCCCCAAGACGAGCAAGCCCAGGCAACCGCATCATAATTGCCAGGATCGTTCGTCGATGACGCGTGGCCTCCGGACACATTGTTGGCTCACAAATGTGGCGCTCGCACGGGCGATGGCCTCGAGTTGAACAAATCTTGGGCCAGTCGTTTTGCGGCCATGTTGCTGCCGTCATGCGGCACGACTCTGTTTGGTGATTGGCTCAAGAGAAGACCATGAGACCGGCGTGGTCGTCGTTTTTGGCGCTTGCGGCCGCTGTAGCGGCCTTCGACGCTCATATCGCGGCGGCGGGCACAACCGAATCGCGCGCAAGCGTCGTCGTATCGGCACAAGATTTCTTGCTACGCTCGACCGTTGTTGAAGATATCGCCGACGGCGGTGCGCGGCTTTGGATGCCGGTGCGCCAGTGGATTGGCGAAAGCTACGCGCGCGCACCCGCCCTTGTGCTCGGGCTCTCGGTCGTCATGGTAGTGCCGCCGTTGGCGCTCGCCGGTCTCATCGCCCGTAGGAAACGCCGTCCGTACGCGGGACACTCGCCTGATACGACGGTGGCGCTGACGCGCGCGGGCAAGCGGGGAGCCTCGGATGCGGAGCCGATTAAGACCGAAGGATTTTCATGGCCGACGGAGGCCTGGGTCGATATCCAGAGCAGTCCCGGCGGCCGCGTGGTTATCGGACGCACGCTGGTGAGAATTGGCCGGGAAGCGGACAACGACATCCGTCTCTCGGCCAAGACGGTGCATCGCTATCATGCCGTCATCCGCCGCACGACGGATGGCGACGTAATGATCACGGACGTCTCCGGCAACGAAGGCAACGGCGTGCTTGTCAACGGCGCGCCCGTTGGCGAAGCGCGCCTCAAGAAGGGCGACGTCATCAACATCGGCGAGGTCAAACTGAAGTTCGAAGCACGGCCGGTTTAGCGCGAGCGTCGCTTGGGCGGATACGGTCGCGGAAACGGGCAGCGGCATGAGACTATTTCCGGCAAGGATCTTTGGGAGATTTGCAATGTCAGAGGAGCGCGCAAGCGTAACGGAGGCCAGGATGACACAGGGAGCGAAGGCGGGACGGATCTTGGGCTCGCTCAAGGACGCACTGAATGCGGCGAGCCGCGACGACACGCAGCGCGGCGGCAAGGCGCCGGCCGCCGATGCGCCGAATGCAACGCGGGCGGAGACGGCGGTCGTGAAGCCGGCCGCAACGCAAGCCGAGCCCGACGCGCAAGGACGGCGCGTCACCCGCCGGTACCGGCATGAGCGCGGCTGAAGCGGCGCGCGAGGTTAAGGGTCAGACCTCGTTGAAGCCGCAGGACAAGCACGTCGAGTTTGCCGCGCCGCCAACGACGCGAGTGGTCAAGCCGGAGCGCAAGCCGCAGGAGGACACCGCGCGCACCCAGCTCGTGCGCGGCAAGGTGGATGTGAAGCGCGGGGCGTTCGAGCAGGATCCCGTCGTCGGCTGGCTCGTCATCGTGGGCGGCCCCGGCATCGGTGCCTACCGTCCGATTTTCGAGGGTAACAACACGCTTGGGCGCAACTCCACCCAGCGCATCCCCTTGGATTTCGGTGACGATTCGATTTCCGCGGAGGAGCAGGCCTATATTCGCTACGATTCTTCGGCACGCTCGTTCCTGTTCGTGCCGAACCTAGCGAAGACCAACGTCGTCTCGATCAACGACAAGAGACCAACGGGAGCGGTCGAGCTCAGCCAAATGGACGTGATCACGGTGGGTCGTACCCAGGTGGTGTTCGTGCCGTTCTGCGGCGCGGAGTTCGATTGGGCCGAGCTGACCGATGCCAAAGGCTGATGCAGGCATTCGACTTCGCCGCGCGCGCCACCAGGGGCGCGCGGGACTACCAAGAGGACGCGAACGCATTCTGGCCGCCGGAGGGCTCCTCCGGCGGCGGACCGGACCTGCCCACGGCTAACTCGGCGCGGCTCGTAGCCGTGCTAGCCGACGGCATGGGTGGCCACACCGCCGGCGCGCTCGCGAGCCGCGTGGTCTGCGAAAGCTTCATCTCTGCCTATAAAGGCCTCAACGGCTCGCGGCCGCAGCGCCTGTTGAAGTCGCTGCAGTCAGCGAACGATGCCATCGCGGTCAAGGTGCGGGCAAACCCCATCCTGTCGGGCATGGGCTCCACCCTCGTCGCCGCGGTGTTCACAGACGAGGGCGTCGAATGGGTGAGCGTCGGCGACAGCCCGCTGCTCCTGTTCCGCCAGGGCGAGATCGCGCTCCTCAACGAGGACCATTCGCTGGCGCCTGAGCTCGACCGGCTGGCCGCCGTGGGCCGCATGACGGCAGAGGAGGCCAAGTCCGATCCCCGCCGACACATGCTCCGCTCAGCGGTGACGGGCGACGACCTCGATCTCGTCGATGTGTCGCGCCGGCCGCTCGCGCTGGAGGCCGGCGACTACGTGATCCTGGCGAGCGATGGTTTGCAGACGCTCGAGACGAGCGAGGTCCAGCGCATCGTCAAGGCCTACGCGGAGGCCGGATCAGAGGCCGTTGCGGATGCGCTCATCCGCGAGGTCGAGGCCCTGCGCGACCCGCACCAGGACAACACGACCGTCATCGCCGTGCGCCCGCTGCCCGAGGCGGGCTCAGCCTAAACCGCCTTTTCCCAGGCTATTGTTCCCCGAATGTTCTTGCGCGTGGCAGCGCGCTAGGTTAACGTTGCTCCTGCATCTTTCGGGCGCGGCCAAGGGCACTATGTACGGGCAGATTTCCACGCTCGCGTTCGTCGGTATCGAGGCGCGTCCCGTCGAGGTGCAGGTGCGCATCACGCCGGGGCAGACCGCGCTCGTCATCGTCGGGCTGCCCGACAAGGCGGTCGCCGAAAGCCGCGAGCGCGTGCGCAACGCGCTGCACGCCGTCGGGCTGGGGATGCCCTACCGGCACGTGACGGTGAACCTCGCTCCCGCCGACCTGCCCAAGGAAGGCAGTCAGTTCGATCTGCCGATCGTGCTCGCCATGATGGTCGCCATGGAGGCCATCGCGCCCGACGCGGTCGCGGGCTACGCGGCCATCGGGGAATTGGCGCTCGACGGCTCCATCCGGACGGTGCCGGGCGCGCTGCCTGCCGCGATCGGCGCCAACGCGATGGGAAAAGGGCTCATCTGTCCGGCCGCATGCGGCTCGGAGGCCGCGTGGGCCGGCGAGGACGTCGACATTCTGGCGGCGCCGCATCTGCTCTCGCTCGTCAACCACTTCAAAGGCCTGCAGACCCTCGCGCGACCCAAGCCCAATGTCGACCGCGATACGGCCGCGCTGCCCGATCTCCGCGACGTCAAGGGCCAGGAGAGCGCCAGGCGCGTGCTCGAGGTCGCGGCCGCCGGCGGGCATAATCTTTTGATGATCGGGCCGCCGGGCGCCGGCAAGTCGATGCTCGCGGCGAGGCTGCCCTCGATCCTCCCTTCGCTGTCGGCCGAAGAAATGCTCGAGGTGTCGATGGTGCACAGCCTCGCCGGCGAGCTTATGGGCGGCAAGCTCGCGAGCGAGCGCCCCTTCCGCGCGCCGCATCACTCAGCAAGCATGGCCGCGCTGGTCGGCGGCGGCACGCGGCCACGGCCTGGCGAGGTCAGCCTCGCGCATCTCGGCGTGCTGTTTCTCGATGAGCTGCCCGAGTTCCAGCCGGGCGTGCTCGACGCCCTGCGCCAGCCGCTCGAGACCGGCGAAACCGTGATCGCGCGCGCCAATCACCGCATCGCGTACCCTTCGCGCATCCAGCTCGTCGGCGCCATGAACCCGTGCAAGTGCGGCAACGGCGGACCCGGCGCCTCGTGCAAGCGCGGTCCGCGCTGCGCCGCCGACTACCAGGCGCGCATATCGGGGCCGCTGCTCGACCGCATAGATTTGCAGATCGAGGTGCCCGCGCTCTCGGCAGCCGACCTCGTGCTGCCGGTAGCGAAGGCAGCGCGGAGGTTCGTGCGCGCGTGTCGCGGGCGCGCGAGCTGCAGCGTCAACGCTTCGTCGCGCTCGGCGCGCGCGCTATGCGCACCAACGCCGATTGCAGCGGCCGCATCCTCGAGGAGATCGCTACACCCGATGCCGAGGGCGTCGCGCTGCTGCGCCAGGCGGCGGATGCGCTACACCTCTCCGCGCGTGGCTTTCATCGGACGCTGCGCGTTGCCCGTACGCTCGCCGATCTCGACGGCGTCGAGAAAGTCGGCCGCATGCACGTCGCCGAAGCGTTGAGTTACCGTGGAGAGACGCTGCGGCGGGCGCACGCGGCGTGAGCTGCGGCGGGCGCGACTAGGCAGCCGCTGCGATCCCCCGCTGCATCTGCGCCGCTTCCACAGTGTTCTTGAGCAGGCACGCGATCGTCATGGGGCCAACGCCGCCGGGAACGGGCGTGATAGCACCTGCCACTTGCGCCGCCTCGGCATAGGCCACGTCGCCGACGAGCTTGCCCTTCCCGTCCGGCTTGACGATGCGGTTGATGCCGACGTCGATCACGATGGCGCCGGGCTTGATCCAGTCGCCCTTCACGAACTCCGGCTTGCCGATTGCCGCCACCACGAGATCGGCGCGCCGAACCACGCCGGGCAGGTCGCGCGTGCGCGAATGCGCGATCGTCACCGTGCAGTTCTCGCGCAAGAGGAGCTGGGCCATCGGCTTGCCGACGATGTTGGAGCGTCCGACCACGACCGCGTCGAGGCCCGACAGATCGTGTTTCACCGACTTTGCGAGAATGATCGAGCCGACGGGCGTGCAAGGAGCGAGCGCGCGCTCGCCGATCGACAGCTTGCCGACATTCATCGGGTGGAAGCCGTCGACGTCCTTGGCGGGATCGACCGACTCCAGAACGTTCACGCTATCGATGTGTTTGGGCAGCGGCATCTGCACCAGGATGCCGTGCACGGCGGGGTCGCGGTTGAGCCTCGCCACGAGATCGAGCAGCGCTGATTCCGTCGTCTCCTCCGGCAGCTTGTGCTCGAAGGACTGCATGCCGACCTCGACCGTCTGCTCCGCCTTGTTGCGCACATAGACCTTGCTCGCCGGGTCCTCGCCCACGAGCACCACGGCAAGCCCGGGCGCAAAGCCGTGCTGCGCCTTCATGCGCGCGACCTCGACCGCCACATCGGCGCGCACCTTGGCTGCAATCGCCTTTCCGTCGATGGCATAGGCTTGGCTCATTGGCGACAATCCTCCCCTCTTTCTTTGTCAATCGGCCTCCGCAAGCTTGGCCCGCAGGCGCTGCTCGAGGCAACCCAAATCTCCGCTGATCGTAAGCGACTTGACGCGCGATTTGGCCCCGTGCGTCAGGCGCACCGTGCTCTTGGGAACGTCGAGCCAGCGGGCTACCAGCTTCTCGAGCGCGGCATTTGCCTCGCCGTCCGCCGGAGCCGACCGCACGCGCGCCTGGAATGCCGCGCCGTCAGCCGTCATCCCCACGCCCTCGACGGCTTCTAGCGAGGATTTCGGCGTGACGCGGACGCGCACGATGACGCACCCGACGCCCGTACGCCAGGGAAGCTCGTCTGACCGGCTCACGCTCCGACGAGGAGCGGGATCAGCACCTGGCCGATCAGGCCCTGGACGAAGAAACAACCGAGCAGCAGGATCAAGGGAGAGAGGTCGATGGCCCCGAGGTTCGGCAGGATGTTGCGGATGGGCCGCTGCAGCGGCTCGGTCACCGCGTTGATCGCTTGCCAGACGCCGCGGACGGTGGGGTTGTAGGGATTGACCACGCCGAACGCCATCAGCCAGCTCAGGATCACGCCAGCGATGATGACGTAAACGTAGAGCTGGATCAGGTAGCTGATGAACGTGAGGAGATAGACGAGCAGTTGGATCATGGGGGCGGGTCCGGTTGCGGTCCGGTTGGGGCGAGGCAGACGTGTAGCCTCGCCAAGCCGTGGGGGCAAGGGGAGCGGTCCGAGCCGGGCCGGCGCCCCGCGTTCCTTGACAAGATTCTATGGTCACCCCTAAATGCGGCCCACTCGACCGGGGCCGTAGCTCAGATGGGAGAGCGCTGCAATCGCACTGCAGAGGTCAGGGGTTCGATTCCCCTCGGCTCCACCAACCCCCGAAAGCTAACGAAAAGATCGGCCGCTCCTGCTCGGGCTGATCATCGTCCGCGCTCAGTTCGCTTGGCCTGCGCGCTCCCGGGGACTTCAGCCAAGAGCCCGCCAGAAAGAATGAACTCAACTCTCTCGTCGGTCCTTCCCGCAACTCTAGCTGCGCGTACGTCGCGCAGCGTAGTCGCATTTCGCCTGTCGGCTGCAACCGGCTCGACTGCAGCCGGCCTGTGCCCGAGGAGGAATGGAATCCATTTGCTCGCCGATCGAAGCGGATGATTAGGATTAGTGGGCTTACTTCGGAGCGGGCAACCGGCGGTCCCTTTTGCGGAGGCTTCGATGAAATGGCTTTGTTGCATGGCTTTGGCGTCCGCCCTCCTCACACTCGCGCCTAGCGAAGCATCTGCAGCGCCCAGTTACATCCAGGCAAGCCCACTCGGGCTCACGCGGAGCTATGGCGAGGATGTCGCCAAACGTGCCTTCTCCGATGAACTGACGGAAAAACGCAAGGAACTGATAAAAGGCAGCGTCGCGCCCGCGCAGAAGTGTCCAGCGGAGCCCAAGTTTGTACTGCGCGATGTCTTTCCCTATCAGGTTGCTCGGACCGACATCGCTTGGGTCGAGCGCTACGAGGTTGCCTGCGATGAAACGCTGCGCCGCGCAGCGCTAATGATCCTGGACGACGGCAAGATCGAAGCCCTGCCGTTGCTGCCGGGCGCGACGATTGCAGATCCAAGTCTGCAAGTCGACGCCGCCAACATCATCACTACGGCGGCTCTGACGCGCGGGACCAACGAGTGCAATGAGGCAGCTATCACTGATACGGCGCTCACCGAAAAGCCGCAGAGTCGGCCAGCCATGGAAGGAGCGCTGGTCAGTTTCCACATGCGGGGACTTGCAGAAGGTGGATGTCGTTTTCACGCCGTCGGCGGAGGGAGGAACGAACATCGCCGTGACCCAGCCGTGACCAAGTGTGGTCGGCCGCGCGGTGGTCAGGGCACTGAGGTGAGAAAGCCGCTGGCCGATTGGGCGCATTGTGCCCGCGAGTTCCGCTGAACGTGCGCATCGGCCTCGCGCGGCATCTCCAAGGCCGTCCGCGCCTAGCCGCACAGGCGGATGAAAACAGGCGGCTGAAACAGTCCCTTAATCCCGTACGCAATGTTCGCAGCGTGCCTCGGTGCGGACTGCTAATGCGGTTTGCTGTTCCCCAGGGAACAGCCGAGCGAACGAAATCGGTTCATATATTCAGGTTGGACAGTGCGGGACGAGCCCATCATGAATTGCCACACCAAGGCGCGGGGTCTTGCCCGTGGCGAGCAGCGCCCCCTGGAGGTCATGCTGACCCCCAACTCGCGCCGCGCCGTCGAGTTCTTGAGCGACGGCATGACCTGCCGCGCGTGGGCCTATGTGCCGGCCGATCCCCTCCAACGCGCTGCACCCTGCATCGTCATGGGCCACGGGCTCGGCGGCACGCGCGACGCTTCGCTCGAGCCCTACGCGGAGCGCTTCGCTCGAGCCGGCTTCCATGTGCTTCTGTTCGACTACCGCTATCTCGGCGCGAGCGACGGCGAACCCCGACAGCTCATCTCGATTCCGCGCCAGCTCGGTGACTGGGCGGCGGCGATCGACTATGCGCGAAGCCTGCCGGGCGTCGATCCGGTCCGCATCGCGCTCTGGGGCTGCTCGCTTTCGGCGGGCCACGTGCTCATGGCGGCCGCGCGCGACCGCAGGATCGCGGCGATCTCCGCGCAGTGCCCGATGTTCGACGGCGCCGCGAGCGCGCGGCTGTTCGTTAAGACTGCAGGATTCCGCTCTGGGCTGCGGTTGACATGGACGGGGGTCGTCGATGCCGTGCGCGGCGTGCTCGGCAAGTCGCCGTCTTACGTGCCCCTCGTCGCCTCCCCGGGTGAGCTCGCAGCGATGGCAAGCGAGGACGCTTACTCAGGCTGCCTCGCCATCATGCCGCCAGGCTGGCGCAACGAAATCGCCGCGCGGTTCTTTCTGCGCATGCCCTTCTACCGGCCCGTCCGCCATGCAGCCCAGGTGAAGTGCCCCGCACTGATCATCGCTTGCATGAAGGATAGCGTCGCCTCGGCGCACGCCGCCACGGAAGTTGCCGAGCGCATGGGCGCCAAGGCGCGGCTGATCGAGCTGCCGATCGGCCATTTCGACGTGTATCTCGGTCAGTGGTTCGAGCGCTCGAGCTGCGAGCAGGTGGCGTTCTTCAAGCGGGCTCTCGCAAGTCGATCGATTTCTCACCCGTTCGATTAATCACATCGAGGTCATCGGCGGCGCCGATGGTCTTGTTCGCAGAAGCGATTTGACTACGTTTAGTTCAAGGCAGAGGTTGCGTCTGCGAAAGCGGCAACGCTCGACGCCGCCCGGCACAGGAACCGCCATTGGACGCTTTGCCTCTCCGCCCGCTGCGAGCTGGCGTATTCGTGCGCCTTGTCGCCGGTAGGCTCGCGGCGGGCGTTTCCTCCGATGGCTCGAGCTTGGAGGAACACCTATGGCCAAAGTTCTCTGCGTTCTCTACGACGATCCCGTCGACGGCTATCCGAAATCGTACGCCCGAGACGACATTCCGAAGCTCGACCGCTATCCCGGCGGTCAGACCCTCCCCACCCCCAAAGCCGTCGACTTCAAGCCCGGCCAGCTCCTCGGCAGCGTGTCCGGCGAGCTCAGTCTGCGCAAGTTTCTCGAAAGCCAGGGTCACACCCTTGTCGTGACGTCGGACAAAGACGGTCCCAACTCGGTGTTCGAGCGTGAGCTACCCGACGCCGACATCGTCATTTCGCAACCGTTCTGGCCGGCCTACCTCACCGAGGAGCGCATCAAAAAGGCCAAGAAGCTGAAGCTTGCGATAACTGCTGGCATCGGCTCCGACCACGTCGACCTGCAGGCCGCCATGGATCGCGGGATCACGGTCGCCGAGGTCACATACTGCAACTCGATCAGCGTCGCCGAGCACGTGGTCATGATGATCCTGGCGCTGGTGCGCAACTACATCCCATCGTATGGCTGGGTCGTCAGGGGCGGCTGGAACATCGCCGACTGCGTCGAGCGCTCGTACGATCTCGAAGGCATGAACGTGGGCACCGTTGCCGCCGGCCGCATCGGTCTCGCCGTGCTGCGCCGCCTGAAGCCGTTCGACGTGAAGCTGCACTACACGGACCGCCACCGCCTGTCGCCGGAGATCGAGAAGGAGCTGGGGCTCACCTTCCACAAGGACGTGGAGTCGCTCGTCAAGGTCTGCGATGTGGTCACGATCAATGCGCCGCTGCATCCCGAGACCGAGCACCTCTTCAACGACAAGCTCATCTCGAAGATGAAGCGCGGCTCCTACATCGTGAACACCGCGCGCGGCAAGATCTGCGACCGCGACGCCATCGTGCGCGCGCTCGAGAGCGGGCAGCTCGCCGGCTATGCGGGCGACGTTTGGTTCCCGCAGCCCGCGCCGCAGGACCATCCTTGGCGCACCATGCCCCATCACGGAATGACCCCGCACATCTCGGGCTCGTCGCTGTCGGCGCAGGCGCGTTACGCAGCGGGAACGCGAGAGATCTTGGAGTCTTATTTCGCGGGCAAGCCCATCCGCACCGAGTACCTGATCGTGGACAAGGGCAAGCTCGCCGGAGCGGGCGCGCACTCCTACAGCGCTGGCGACGCGACCAAGGGCTCCGAGGAGGCGACGCGCTACAAGAAGCGCGTCTGAGGCGGTTAGCGCGCGGCGTTGACGGCATTTCCCTCACCCCCGTGCGGGGAGAGGGAAATGCATTAAGCTGCGACAATCGATCCGAGGTCGGCGGGGCTTACCTGCGCGCCCTCCGCCGCGTCGTCGTTAAACGACAGGCCATAATCCTGCGCCATGTGCAGCATCGCACGCTCGGCAAGCGCCGTGATGGTCAGCAGAGGATTGACACCGAGCGAACGCGGCATCACCGCGCCGTCGACCACGTAGAGCCCCTCGTGCACGGCTGTGGAGCCGCGCCCAGGCGCAGCGTCGAACACCTGGCATTTGTGGTTGAGCACGCCGTTGCCGCGCTCGCGACCCATGCCGGCGCCGCCCAGCGGATGCGCGGTCGCCGGCTGATGGCCCATCACGGTACCCGCGAGCGGGTTCTTGACGTAGGAGCCGCCCGCCTGCTGCACGATCGAGGAGAGCACTGCATCGAGCCGCGCGTAGACCGGCTCGTCCTTGGCGCCGGGCCACTGAAGCGTGAGGCGGTCGTCGTCGAGGACGAAGCGGCCCGATGCGCTGTCGTGCGACACCGCGAAGAAGGTCTGCAGATGCGAGAACGGGCCCTTGTAGACGCCGCTGATGAGGCTCTGCAGCGCGCCAAGCAGGCGGCCGTTGGGGATGAACAGAACGGGCAGCACCGGCGCCAGTGCGGAAGGCAGCACGCCTTCCTGCACGCGCAGCTCCCGTGCGAGATCGTACTCGTCGTCGAACTCGATCTGACCGGAGACGGCCGCGCCGATCTCCACGCCCTCGAGCTTCGGGGGGTGGCCGATGCCGACGGCGTCGACGGGGCTCGTTGCGCCATAGCCGAAGGCGATAATGTCGCCGTTGGCGGAGAAGCGCTCGCCGACGCGGTCCGAAAGCGCGAGACCCAGAGAGCGTGAGCGCAGGAGGATCTCGCTGGTCCCGAGCGTGCCGGCTCCGAGCACCACGACGGGCGCGTGAATCGTTATCTCGGCGGGCGCTCTACCGTTCTTGTCCATGCGGCGCACGTGCACCGTCCACGATCCGTCGCCGGCTTTGGCTATGTGGCGCACGCCTGCATGCGTGAACAGCTCGGCGCCGTGGCGCGCCGCGTCCGCGAGATAGGTGAGCGCTACCGAGGTCTTGGAGCCGACGTTGCACCCTCCGCAGCAGTCGCCGCAGCGCGTGCAGGCGGGCTGCGCGACGCCCGCGCGGTTGACCGTCGCGTCAAACGCGACCGTGATGGGGGGCGCGATGGGCGCGGGCCCGAGCCCCCTTCCGGCGGCCGCTAGCGCTTTAAATTTCGTATAAGTCGCCGCCCTCGGATCGCTTTGCGGGTTAAGCCAGCGCTGCGCGCGACGAAACCCCTCCGCCAGCAACCCATCCTGCGCGATCTGCCCGGGCCAAACCTCGTCCGCGAACACGCGGTTGTCGGGCTTCAACGCCACGCCGGCGTTGACGAGCGAGCCGCCGCCGAGACCGCAGCCGACGAGCACGTGCATGTCCTCGCCGAGGCGCACGTCGTACAACGCGCTTGAGGGACCGGTCTGCATCCGTTTCCCCGTCACCTGCAGCTCGTTCTTCAAATCGGAGAAGCGGCTGGGGAAGCCGCCCGTCAGCACCTCGCGCCCGCGCTCGAGCACGGCGACGCGCTTTCCCGCGCGAGCGAGGCGCGAAGCGGCAACGCCTCCGCCGTAGCCGGAGCCTACAACGATGACGTCGTAGCGATCCTTGAGGCGGTCGAGCGAGCGGGAAAGGCCGGCCATTCTTGGTCCTTCACGTCGAATCCACCGCAAAGGTGCGTCGGCGCCGCACTGTCGTCAAATCGGAGGTGGCACGGCACGCCCTACAGCGCACGCGTGGGCCACGTCGTTGGAGCCTCGAGCTCAATCTGCCGGCGTCGCGGGCGCCGCCGCGAGGATCTCTTGGGCCCGCGCGCAATCGACTTGCATCTGCGCAACGAGCTCCCCGCTCGATGCGAACTTGCGGTCGCCGCGCACGAAATCGATGAACTCGACCTCGATTGCGCGCCCGTAGAGATCGCCGTCGAAGTCGAACAGAAAGACCTCGAGCACGGGCATGCCGTCATCGTAGGTGGGTCGCGTTCCGATATAGGCGGCACCGTCGTACTGCCGTCCCGTCACGTAGGCGCGAACGGCGTAGATGCCGTGGCCGAGCGCGGTGCCGCGCGGGAGGGGAACGTTAGCCGTTGGAAATCCGAGGCCGACGCCGCGCTTGGCGCCCCCGACGACCGTCCCGCCAATGCGCCACCAACGGCCCAACATGGCGGCGGCACCTTTCACGTCGCCCTGTGCCAGCCGCAGGCGTATGGCGCTCGAGGAGAACACCTCGCCTTCCTCAGCGACGGGCGCCACGACGGTGACCCCGAACCCAAGGTGCTGCGCCGCGGCGCGCATGGTCTCTGGCGTGCCGCTGCGGCCCTTGCCGAAAAAGAAGTCGTGCCCGATCACCACGTGGCGCGCGCCGAGGCCCTCGACCAGCACGCACGCGATGAAGTCGTCGGCGGAGAGGCTGGCCAGCTCCCTATTGAACGGGAGGATGACCGCGAGGTCCAAGCCAAGCTTCTCGAAAATCGCCAGCTTCTGCGGCATCGGTGTCAGGTGGAAGTGCGGCTCTTCGGGGTGGAAGAACTCGCGCGGATGCGGCTCGAAAATAAGGGCTCCCGCCGGCGCACCGAGCGCGCAGCCCTCATTCTTGGCGGCAGCGATCAGCGCCTGGTGGCCGCGATGGACGCCGTCGAAATTGCCGATGGCGAGCACCGCCTCGCGCGCCCCCGGCGGCACATTCCTGTAGCCCTCTACGATCTGCATCAGGCTCTCGCCGCCTCCCGCGCGGCCCATGTCCAAATTCTGCCGCCGATCATCAGTATCCCGACACCATGAAGGATTGGATTCCCCAGATCGTGATCGGCATCATCGTGACGGTCGTCGGCACGGTCATCGCCAATGAGGTCGTCGGCGGTCACGGCCGGCACACGTTGCCGGGAATCCACTTCGGCCGAGGCCGATAGACCGCCTCAAGCGGGCCGCGCCGGCACCATCAGCACCGCCTCGCCCTGCACCACTGGCTTGCCGTTGACGCTGCAAACGCAGTCGAAGCGCGCGCGCCGCTTTTCGGGCACGAGCTCGACCACCTTCACGGTGGCGACCACGGTGTCGCCAATCTTGACCGGCGCCTTGAAATTCAAGGTTTGCGAAATGTAGATGGCGCCCGGGCCCGGAAGTTTCATGCCGAACACGGCGGAGATGTAGGCGGCCGACAGCATGCCGTGGGCGATGCGCTCCTTGAACATAGTGCCGGCCGCGTACTGGGCGTCGAGGTGCACGGGGTTCTTGTCGCCGGAAATCTCGGCGAAGGCCACGATATCGGCCTCAGTTACGGGCTTGGAAAGACTCGCCTCCTGGCCGGCGCTAAGATCCTCGAAGAAAACGCCCTTTGCCACCGTCGCCATGCCTTCCGCTCCCCCTATTGACCGGGTCTACTGCCCGCGGGCGGGACACTATCTGCGGCCGCTGCAACCGGCAACCCAAGCGACATCCAGGCGTTGTTAGCATAATGCCCTATCCGTTCTTGCACGCCTCGGCAGCTCCAAGCTATAAGGCGCCAATTCCCACCTACCTGGAAACGCTTGGCCCTGCAGCGAGCTCGCAGGACGCCGGAGACTAGAGCCGTCATGAGCGACCGCAGACCGTTGATGCCCAAGGCGACCGCTGTATGGCTGGTCGAGAACACGTCGCTGACCTTTGACCAGATCGCGGCCTTTTGCGGGTTGCACGTGCTCGAGGTGAAAGGCATCGCTGATGGCGACGTGGCACAGGGCATCAAGGGGCTCGATCCAGTGACCTCGGGCCAGCTCACGCGCGAGGAGATCGAGACAGCGGAGCGCGACCCGACGCAAGAGCTGCATTTGGCGGAGCCCAAGGTCGTCGTCGCCGACATGCCGACCAAGAAAGGACCGCGCTACACGCCCGTCTCCCGCCGCCAGGACCGGCCCAACGCAGTCCTCTGGCTCCTGCGCAATCACCCCGAGCTGAAGGACAGCCAGATCATGCGCCTCGTCGGCACGACCAAGCCGACGATCACACAGATCCGCGAGCGCAGCCATTGGAACGCACCGAACCTCGCCCCGCAGGACCCGGTAACGCTCGGCCTGTGCTCGCAGATCGACCTCGACAACGAGGTGAAGAAGGCCGCCCGCCGCCTCGAGCGCGAGCGCAAGGATGCGCAGAAGGGCATGGAGAAGGCTGGAACGCTGCTGCCGACCGAGGAGACGACGGCGCCCGAGCCGCGCAGGGCCGAGATCATGCAGCCGAAGGTAGAGGAGCAGCGCGAGGAGACTCCCGAAGAGGAGCAGGCGCGCGTCTTCGCCAAGCTGAAGGGTATGTCCGGCGTCGAAGATAAGGAAGACGAAGAGAAGACTGACGGAGACGCCGAGAGCGACGACAAAGGCTAAAGGCTAATGCCGCAGCGGCGGCCGCGAGAGCTAGTCGAGCACCCAGGGAACGAGCAATAGAAGCGTAAACAAGATCCAAAGGGCGATCATCTGCTGCGTGGTCTCGCTCATGGCCATCTCCCGGTCAGCCAAGCCACTTTTGTAGTCTAGGCCCAAAGCTGGTGCTGCAAAAGGAGGCAGGACGCTCTCGTTGAGAACTTCCCGCAGAAGAATTACTGCCGCCACACCGCATGGCCGCAGGATATGGCCGTTGCCGGGCTTCACCGCTTTGGGTAGCGTCGCGCGTATTGGACTGCGATGCCCGTCTCAAAGAGCGCCAGCCGAGCTATGCCCGCCAATCCCTTCAACGAGAACCTCGACAAGAACCCAGCCAACTACCAGCCGCTGACGCCATTGCAGTTCCTGGCCCGCGCGGCCGCAATCTATCCCGACCATACCGCCATCATTCACGGCAACGCGCGCCTGAGCTACGGTGAATTCTACGCGCGCTGCCGCAGGCTCGCTTCCGCGCTGCGCCGGCTCGGTATTTGCACGGGCGACACCGTCTCGGCGATGCTGTCCAACACACCGTCGATGCTTGAAGCCCACTTCGGCGTGCCGATGGCGGGCGCAGTGCTGCACTCGATCAACACGCGCCTCGATGCTCCGATCATTGCTTTCCAGCTCGACCACGCCAACGCCAAGGTCGTTGATCACCGATCGCGAGTTCGCCGCGACGAGCAAGGAGGCGCTCAGCCTGGCCAAGGTGGAGCCCGTCGTCATCGACTACGACGACAAGGAGTTTCCGCAGACGGGCGAGCGGCTCTCGGACATCGACTACGAGGCGTTCGTCGCCGGCGGCGACCCAGACTTCGAGTGGGCCATACCGGGCGATGAGTGGGACGCGATCGCGCTCAACTACACCTCGGGCACAACCGGAAATCCCAAGGGCGTCGTCTACCATCACCGCGGCGCGGCGCTCATGTGCTACGCCAACACGCTCGAGACGCGCATGGGCATGCATCCCGTATACCTGTGGACGCTGCCGATGTTCCACTGCAACGGCTGGTGCTTCCCGTGGTCCTTATCGGTCGTGGCGGGCACGCATGTCTGCCTCCGCTGGGTGCGCGCCAAGGCGATGTACGACGCCATCGCCGACCATCGCGTGACACATCTGTCGGGCGCACCGATCGTGATGACGACGCTTCTCAACGCCAGGGAGGACGAGCGGCGCCCGGTCGCGCATCCCGTCTGGGTCAATCATGCGGCCGCGCCGCCGCCGCAGGCCGTGCTCGACGCCATGACCGCCGCGGGCTTCCACCTGACGCACCTCTACGGGCTGACCGAGACCTACGGGCCCGCGGTGGTGAACGAATGGAACGCAGACTGGAGCCAGCTCGACGAGGAGGGCCGCGCCTTCAAGCGCACGCGCCAGGGCGTGCGCTACATGTCGCTCGAGGATCTGACCGTCTTGGACCCGCTGACGATGCAGCGCGTGCCGGCGGACGGAGAGACGCTCGGCGAGGTCATGTTCCGTGGCAATATCGTGATGAAGGGCTACCTCAAGAACAAGGCGGCCTCGGATGAAGCCTTCGCGGGCGGCTGGTTCCACTCGGGCGACCTCGGCGTCCTCTACCCCGACGGCTACATCCAGCTCAAAGACCGCTCCAAGGACATCATCATCTCGGGCGGGGAGAACATCTCCTCGATCGAGGTCGAGGACGTGCTCTACAAACATCCGGCGGTCGCCTACTGCGCCGTCGTCGCCAAGCCGGACGAGAAGTGGGGCGAGACGCCGTGCGCCTTCATCGAGCTGCGGCCCGGCGCGACGGTAAGCGCGGAAGACCTTGTCGCCTGGTGCCGCGAGGGGCTCGCGAAGTACAAGTGCCCGCGCCACATCGTGTTCGCCGAGATCCCGAAGACCTCGACCGGCAAGATCCAGAAATTCAAGCTGCGCGAGTTGGCGAAGGACGCGTGACAGCCGTCACCACCAACCTTAGCAGAGGCTTCGTACGTTTCATTGGAAATAGACCACCGCGCCCCCGCGAACTTAAGCGCAGGGAACCTCGGTGTCCGGGCTTCGGAGGCTTGAGGCGAGCGAGGGCCGCTCGCCCCTGGTGCCTCGTTGGTGTCGGTCTAGTGCCGAGTCTCGTCGCCGGATAGGCGCACGATCTCGTCCTTGAGCTTCAACTTTTCCAGCTTCAATCGGTGGATTTCTAAGTCGTCCGAGCCGGGACGGGCGACCTCTGCTTCAATCTTACGCTCGAGAAGCCGGTGCTTCTCCGCTAGCTCTGCGATATGAGCCGCAAGCGCCATCATGGTCCTCCATGAGTACGTTGAAGGGACGAGCCAGCGTGCCAGATGCCGGGCCGCTTGTCCATCGAGGCGTGCCTCTTGAAAGTGCCGGCCTGAACACTAGGCAAATGCCGTAATTTTACGAAATTCCGCGCTTCAAGTGCGCCAATCTCGGCAACTTGTGGCAGCGCCAGGAATATTGTGCACCGGTCCGCCGCCGTCGCTTGCCAGGGCACGCCAATCGGACGATAGTCCGCCCGCTCGCACGGTGTTAAGAGGGGGCATTACCGGGCTTGCATATGAATCGTGTCGACGAGAGAGAGCTCCGTGACGAACTCGTCAAGCTCAGGGCGGAGCACCGTGAGCTCGACGACGAGATTATCTTACTTGAAGGCTCTACAACCGCCGACCAGCTCCTCGTCAAGCGGCTGAAGAAGAAGAAGCTCGCGGTCAAGGATCGCATTACCGCGATTGAGGACCAGCTCCTACCCGACATCATCGCCTGACCAACCCGCCGTCCTGCAAAAGGCTTCCCGACTGAGCCTCGCTCGCAGGCCAAAACCCCCTTGTATTGGATGCCCCGCTCCTGTAATCCCCCGCTTTCTTTTTGAGGCCTCGCGCAGCGCCACTAATGAGCACCGGCAAAGCCGTCGTCGGCATCATCATGGGAAGCCAGTCGGATTGGCCCACGCTGAAGAAGGCGGCGGAGGTCCTCGATGAGCTGCAGGTCCCCTACGAGACCAAGATCGTCTCCGCGCACCGCACACCGCAGCGCCTTTACGACTACGCGAAATCTGCAAACGACCGCGGGTTGAAGGTCATCATCGCGGGGGCGGGAGGGGCGGCCCACCTGCCCGGCATGACGGCCTCGCTCACGCACCTGCCGGTGCTGGGCGTCCCCGTTGCGACCGCGGCGCTCGGCGGCCAAGACAGCCTCTACTCCATCGTGCAGATGCCGGCCGGCGTTCCCGTCGGCACGCTCGCCATCGGCGAGACGGGTGCCATCAACGCGGGCCTGCTCGCCGCGCAGATCCTCGCGCTCGGCGATGCCGGCCTGTCGAAACGCGTTGAGGCCTATCGCGCCAAGCGCACAGCGGCTGTCGCCGACGCGCCCAAGGACACCTAATCAAGGACCCCTGATGAGCGCGCTCCCTCCGGGGTCGATGATCGGTATCCTCGGCGGCGGCCAGCTCGGGCGCATGCTGGCGCTGGCTGCGGCGCGGCTCGGCTTCAAGTGCCACATCTACAGCGATGTCGACGGGTCGGCGTGCCAGGTTGCCTCCGCGACGACGCTCGGCGCGTTCGACGATCTCGCCAAGATCGAGGCGTTCGCGGCCGCGGTCGACGTTGTCACCTACGAATTCGAGAACGTTCCGCTCGCTGCTGCCGCCGCTGCGGATGCCATCAGACCGGTGCGTCCCGGACCGAGGGCGCTGCAATATTCGCAAGACCGGCTCGAGGAGAAGCGCTTCGTCTCGCGGCTCGGCGTACCGGTGGCCCCGTTCGCCGCAGTCGAGACGCCGGCCGACTTTGACGCCGCGCTCCGCGCCGTCGGCACGCCAGCGATCCTCAAGACGCGCCGGCTCGGCTACGACGGCAAGGGCCAGGCGCGCATCGCCGGGCCCTCCGACTTGGGCCAGGCGTTCGACGAGATCAGCCGCGCACCGGCGACGCTGGAATGCTTCGTCAATTTCGCCTTCGAGGTGTCGGTGCTGCTCGTGCGCAGCCTCGAAGGCGAGGTTCGCTTCTACGACATCCCCGTCAACCGGCACCGCGACGGCATCCTGCGCGTCTCGACCGTGCCGTCCGATCTGCCGGCCGCCCATCGCGATCGCGCGCGCGCCATCGCGGAGACGATAGCGTCCGCGCTCGACTACGTCGGCGTGCTGGCGGTGGAGATGTTCTACGTCGGCGGGGATGCCGGCGAGCCGCTGATCGTCAACGAGATGGCCCCGCGCGTGCACAACAGCGGCCACTGGACCATTGACGCCTGCGCGGTGAGCCAGTTCGAAAATCACATCCGCGCCATCGCAGGCTGGCCGCTCGGGACGACCGACCGCCACTCAGATGCTGAAATGCACAACCTCATCGGCGAGGAGGTGAACCGCTGGCCAGAGCTGGCGGCTGCACGCTCCGCCTGCGTCCATCTTTATGGCAAAGGGGAAGCCCGCCCTGGCCGGAAGATGGGACACGTAACCTGGCTCAAGCCACGCTAACCGCTGGTCTTTCCGACCTCCGTTCGCGGCAGCGCACGCAAGCCGGATGGACAATTTAACCGCCATTTGATAGACACCGCGCAGCTTACGAGACGAGCGCGCGGCCGACGGTTGGCGCGCTTGTCTTGTTTGCCATTCACGGGTCAATTCTCAGGTCAACCAGAGGAAGGCATCGCTTGCAGGTTCTCGTCCGCGACAACAACGTCGATCAAGCCCTCAAGGCGCTCAAGAAGAAGATGCAGCGCGAGGGCATTTTCCGGGAGATGAAGCTCCGCAACTATTTCGAGAAGCCATCCGAGCGCAAGGCCCGCGAGAGAGCCGAGGCCGTGCGCCGCGCGCGCAAGCTCGCCCGCAAGCGCGCCCAGCGTGAGGGTCTGCTTCCCGGCAAGCCTGCCGGCCCGCAGCGTCCTGGGGCTCCGGGGAGCGGCCCCCCGCGCCGTTAAGCCAGACTTTTGCACGGCTTTTTCGAACACTGTATCGACCTGAGACCCTGATGCGCCCTGAGCGACCCGCTCACGGGCGCATTCGCTTTTCCGGCCAAGCCCTCGCGTCGCGGTGGCGGGCGAGATCCTCGATCCAACGGAAGATCTCCTCGGTCGATCCGTGAAGATGGTGGTCGGAATGGCCGGCGCCGGGGAGCGTCACGATCTCCTTTGGACCATTGGCGGCCGCATAGACCGCGCGCCCCATGGCGACCGGGATCACCTCGTCCTCTTCGCCGTGAACGACCAGAAGCGGGGCCCTGACGTCGCGCAGGTACCGCAATGTGTCGTAGCGGTCGACCATGAAGGGACGCACGGGAAGGAACGGATAGGCCTCTGCCGCCACGTCGACGATCGACGTGTAGGGTGCATCGAGCACGATGCCGCCGACGGGATTTTCGGCTGCGACCTGCACGGCAACGCCTGAGCCAAGCGATTCCCCGTATAGGATGATGTCCTCGGGCGCGATGCCGTCCTTGCGCAGCGCCGCGTAGGCGAGCTTCGCATCGGCGACGTTGGCGCGCTCCGTGGGCCGGCCCGTCGAGCCGCTGTAGCCGCGGTAGCTCAGCATGAAAATCCCCAATCCGCGCGCGGAATATTTGCGCACGCGCTCGGAGCGGTTGGCGAGGTTACCGGCGTTGCCGTGCAAATAGAGCACGGTGGGGCGCCCGGGCGCAGCGCGTCCGTACCAGCCGACGAGGCGCGCACCATCGGGCATATCGAGCACGCGCTCCTCCACGCCAATTAGCCCGTAGCTGGACGGGGGAACGCGGGTGACATCGGGGAAATACATGAGCCGGCGTTGGAAGATGAACGCGGCGATGGCCACGGCCGCGTACACCCCCACCAGAACGAGCGCGAGCGTCATCATGAAATCTATGTCGCTCCGCCTCGCTTGAGCCGTGCAGGGAAGGCCTTCGAGATATCGCCGCCTGCGGAAAAGATAAAGCACACGCGCGGAAGTGAATGAATTCGGATGGCTTCCAGGCACCCATCTCGGTTCCTTTCGCTGCGCTGACGGGAGACACTCTTGCAGCAACCTGGAATTGCAGTATAAGGATGGAAACAACCAGCCGGCACCGGCCAAGAAATTATGGGGAGGGAGCGTTTCGTCAACCTAGTCATTTAAAGAATTCCCTCGAACCTGGCTGCCGGGCCGCGTCTCGCGCCCGGCGCTTTTTTATTCCTCGGCACCTTCCCCCTATCTGCTGACCGCTCTCGCCGCCTCCACGTGCTTGATGCCGAGCGCCTCGGCGATGCAGCGTGCGTAATCTTGCCCCCGTGCACGTTGAGGCCGGCCAGTAGGTGCGGATCGCTGCGCAGCGCCATGGGGCGGCATAGCCTAGCGGCCTCGCGGAGCTGGCTCCCGAAGGCTTGCAAAAGTGGGGAGACGGGGCGCGCAGGCACCGCATCTATGTTTTTTGCTCGGCGCTTGCGCGCCCCGTCAGCGGCCCGTTCATCGACCGTCCGGAATCGGGGGCCTTATTCCCTACTTGCGGGTTCAGGATCCCCAGACGATTCGCCTTCACCACGCCCTTCGGTCGTTACCCTCGTGACGTGGCTACTACGTGATAGCCGCACCCACCCCCAAAACTTGAGACGGTCTCGAGCTCGTCCCCGTGGGGCGGGGTGAGGGGAGTGTAGGGCGTGGCGGGGAGGCGGGGAGAAGTTTCTGCCAGCGCAGCGATTGAGTGTCGGGAAGTGCGCGCTGGTTGGGCTGATGCCGGTCCGCGAAGGGCCAGAACCCGATACCGAAGCGCCGCGGCTCTTGACGAGCGATTCCCGGTCATCCCTGTTGCCTCGAAAGTGGAACAACTTTGCGGACAACTAACCACCGTCCGCGTCGTTCCCGTAGCGAAGCACCTTCGCCTTCTCAAGCGTAACAAGGCTGCTGGCCTTTCGCATCAGCTTCTCAAGCTCGGGTAGAAACGCATTGATCCTATCCTCGGCATCGACGATCTCGATGACGATAGGCAGATCTTGCGAGAGCCGCAGGATCTTCGTCGTGTGCAGCCGGGTTGATCGGCCAAAACCGACCGCACCCCGCAAGACGGTTGCACCGGCGAGGTGCATCTCGCGAGCCTTGAGCACGATTGCCTCGTAAAGCGGCAAGTGGCCCGACTTGTCATCTTCGCCGAGAAAGATGCGCAGCAGCACCGCGTCCTTGGGTATCTGCATGGCAATTGTCCCCGAACATCACTTGACCACCAGCACATTACAGGGGGCGTGCTCGACGAGGCGATCCGTCGTGCCGCCGATAAGGCGATTATAGAGCGCGGAATGGCCCATATAGCCGACAACCAGCAGATCGAAGCCCTCGCGCTGCACGAGGTCGCAAATCGCCGCGACCGCGTGGCCCGCCACAACATGCGTGTTGAGGCTGATGCCCAGCGCCCTGGCCTGCGCGGTAGCGCGCGCCGCTATGGCTTCGTAGCGATGGCCGGCGTCCATCTGGTCTTCCACCACCTCTTCAATCGAGGCAGGAAAGCGGGGCAGCTCCTCGACGCAAATCATATGCAGCGTTGCCTCATGCCGAGCGGCAACGCTGATGGCGACCGACAAGGCCCGTGCGGCTCCGTCGGAGCCATCATTGGCGACGAGGATCTTCTCAAACATTGGAGGCCTCCTCGGGTTTACCTTGCTCGGTCGCGAGTGGCTTAGCCGTCGGCTTAAACCACTGCTGAGCGATGAGCGTGGGCACCACGGCACTGCCGATCACGGCGGCGACGAGGATCGTGTATTGCTCCTGGTCGATGATTTTATTGGTGAGGCCGAACAGCGCCGAGATGGTGCCGAAGGTGAGCCCGGTCGACATCAACAGCGTCGCGTACATTCCTTCGCGCCCGTCGAACTCGTAGAGGCGCGTCAGGGGCAAAACCCCCAGGAACTTGGTGATCATCTTGAGCGATAGAAATACGAGGATGAGACCCGCAGATGCGACGACAGCGTCCAATCGGACCAGCGAACCGGCCTTAAGAAAATAGAAGGGCGTCAGAATCGTGAAGGCGATAACGCGCATGCGGTGGGGCAACTCCTGGTCCTTCATGAAGGCCGGGGCCAGCGCGATACCTACGAGGTAGGCGGGCAATACCGCCTCGCTGCCGGCAACCTGCGATAATCCGCCGAGCGACAGAAGCACGAGAGCCACGAACTTGGTTTCGGGCTCGCTGACGCGATGCCCAACTTGAGCAAAGAACCAGGGTGCAAAGCGAGGCAGTAGCCATAGCGCTGCAGCTGTCGCCGCGCCAAACAAAGCCAGCCATGCATCGAAGTGTGCAAAGACAATGCCGAGTGCCAGCACCGTGCCGAGGTCGGTGATGAAGCAGGCGGCAAGGATGATCTTGCCGAGCTCGGTCTTGTTGAAGCCGGTTTCGATCATCACCGCATAGACGACGGCAACCGACGTCGTGGAGAGCGAGATGCCAGCGATTTGCGCCTGCGGCCAGGGCCAGCCCAGGACATAGTGAGCCCACAGGAGCACGCCGACGTAGGGCGCCGCGAAGCTTGCCACGCCGATGCCGACGCTTGGCCCAAGTTTCTTGCGGATGATATTGCTGTCGATCTCGGTGCCGGCCAGGAACGTCAGCATGATGGCGCCGAAGCCGGCGAGGAAGTTCACCCACTGCGTGATCTCGAGGTGGATCACGTTGCCGGCCACCGCTCCGACCACGATTTCGACGAGCGCAACCGACATTGCGACGCGGATCGAGATGATCGACGCGAGCAGCGCAAGCCCGATCCAAACCGCCGAGGCAAGCCAGACATTTTCCATGCGCACGTTCTCCGCTGGCAAGCCGCGTACGGCCTGCGATCGATCTTCGGCGAGAGCGGACGCAAAAATGGCCGCCTCGCAGCGGCCGGGACCCAATACCCCTACCGCCCAACTCGCGCGGTAGGAGTCATCAGCCCTCATCGGGCGGTTAAAGGGGGAACTCCATCCCCATAGCAACAGGCTAGGTGACGGAACCATGAAGGTCAACCAGTCACGCCTAAGCTCGGATAACGCGGATGCTAATCGCGCGCGGGCCGGCGCCGCTCGTGAAACCACGCGCGGTATTCCGCCATCTTCGTGCGCTGCGTCCCCGGCGCATGCCGCTTGCACGTCGCCGTCTCTTCGCTTTTCTCCGGCGCGCCCCAGCGCGATTCCACGCAGTCGTTCACGTTGTAAGCCATCTCGAGCGCGGGCATGCGGTCGATCATGTCCTTGAGCGCAAGCGTCCATTGGGAGCCGTCGCTGCGCGTATAGGCAAACTTGCGTGCCGCAAGCTCGGAAGCGAGCACGCTCTCCATCTCCGCCTTCACGTCGGCGACGCTCTTGTCCTTCGGCATCGCATAGCGCTCGGGCCGCCGCGCGACGCGATCGGGAAAGGTGCGCACCACGTCGATCGCGATCAGCAGGCGCAGATCGCGCGACGGTGTCGCGAAGTCCTCCCAGGCTCCGGTGGTCTCGAAGATCGAAGCGCCCTCCGGCATAGCCACTTCGGGGCCCTGGTATTTGCGCCCGTTTTCGACCGACGTCACGCGGGTCTTCGCCTGCTCTTCGAGCGCCGTGATGGCCTCCTTCATCGCGCGCAAGGGATCGAGCGGCGCCGGCGACATCACATCATCCATGCGGTCGTAGAAGTCCTCCACCCCGAGCTTCGACTGTTCGAGCGAGAAGTCGGCATACTGGGGATCCTTGGCGATCTCGTCGTTGGTGAGCCGCCGCAAGCCGCCGCCCTTCGACGCAACGATCGGCCGGAAGCGCTTGAAGCCGGGGCCTCCGAGCCCTGGATCCTGCGCGTAAAGGAAATTGCCGCGCCAGAAACGCTTGCGCGCGACCGTCCCGTCGGGTTGCCCGTCGACGGCGAGGAACACGCCAGCAGCGTCGGCGGTCTGCGCTATGCGCTTCGCGATCACCAGGACGTGCCCGTAGGGATCGGCGTAGATGGTGCCCGGGCGCAGCGTCTCCTGCTTCAGCGGCACGGGATAATAATCGGTGTTGTCATCGGCCAGCGCCGTCCGCCCGTTGCCGGAATGCACGGCGTTGGCGACGGTCGTGCGCACATAATATCCGAATCCGGGCACCAGCCCTGACGGCCGCGGGGGGAGCCTGGGCGCGGCACGCGCGACCGGCTCGCCGAACCCGAACAGGCCGCCGGACGCCAGCTGCTGTTCGGGGGCTGGGGAAGGCTCCTCTTTCTGAATGTTCCACCACTGCGGGCACTTGGGCGCTTCGCCGCCGCCGCCGCGCGAGCACTTCGAGTACCCATACGGCAGCCCCATCTTGAACGCGAAGTACGCGCGCAAAAAGTATGGGAGGTCGGCACAGTCGGGCTGATAGACGAGCTTCTTCTCATCCTCGCCGAGGCCCAAATGGTTGAACAGGAAGTTGCGCGATTTATCGCGCAGCCCCTCGTGCAGCGCCTTCCACGACAGCTCCTGATCGAGCGGGGCGTCGAAGAGTTTCTCGATCCATGCGGAATACAAGTTCTCCGTCCCGCGATTCCATTCATCGCGCACGGGCCAGACGCTCCCCGACGTCGCGCGCAGCGGCGGCGGCTCGGCGCCGAGCACCGCGATTTCGCGCGTGAGCGTGCTGCACTCCGCCGGCGCACCTTCGCGTGCGAGCGTCGCGTGCCACGTTCCCGCGGCAGGGGAGGCAACCTCGGCAAACCAGAAATATGGCGGCCCGCCGTGGCGCTCGGCCGATTTCACCGCGACGGTGCCATCGGGACCGATGAGCGAAAGTTCCCCGTTCGCCGGCTGCTCCACGGCAAAGACGACGCGCAGCGGCGCGCCTTTCCATGGCGCCAGCGGCGAGGCCAGCACCGCGAGCTGGGCCGCGTCCTCACAAGCGCCGGGTGGACCTTTCGCCTGCGCTTCCACGCCTGAGAGGAGGAAGACGAAAAGCGCACCTGCGATCAGCGACAACGCCGTCGCAGCAGCGGCAATCTGGCGTGCAGGTAACAATCGAGCCCCCGGTGCTCCCTGGACTTCAATGGACAATATTGTGAAAGCTCTAGCTGCATAAAGCTCTAGCTGAATCATGGCAAAATTAATCGCCAGGCGATCCCGACGCCGGCATGGCGCCCAATTCACTATTTGCGCGGTCTCGATCCGGCCCCCGGCGCCCACGCTCAAAGCGCGAAGACGACGGCACCGCCCGTGAGCCCGGCGCCGGCCGCGCACATGAGGACGCGATCTCCTCGGCTGATTTGCCCCTCCTCGACGGCGAGCGCCAGCGAGAACGGGATCGTCGCCGCCGAGCTGTTGCCGTAGTGGGCAACCGTCGACACCATTTTGGCTTCCGGCAGCCCGAGCTTGGTGGCGACCGCCGCCATGATGCGCGCGTTCGCCTGGTGCGGCACCAGCCAGTCGATGTCGGCTATCGTGAGGCCTGCCTTGCGCAAGGCCTCGCGCGATGATTCAACCATCAGATCGACGGCCTGCGAAAACACCGCCTGCCCGTTCGGAATCGTCATCAGGGTATCCTCGAGCGGCGTGTCGGTCGCGAAGGGGTGTCGACTGCCGCCGGCTTCGATCTTGATGAGGTCGTAGCCTGCGCCGTCCGCGGCGAGGTGAGCGCCGAGCAGCCCGCAGCCCTGCCGCTGCGACGGCGCCAGCAGAACCGCGCCCGCTGCGTCGGCAAAAAGGATGCAGCTCGCGCGCTCGGCCGGATTAATGCGTCGCGACAGCACGTTTCCCGCCACCACCAGCACGGGCGCCCCTTGCGCGCGCACGAACCCGTCGGCCAGCACCAGCGCGTAGAGAAAACCGGCGCACGCCCCAGCAAGATCGATGCCGCCCGACCGCGTGAGCCCTAGGCGATGCGCGAGCAGCGGCGCCGACGGCGGCAGCAGGTGGTCGGGCGTGCTCGTCGCCAGCAGGGTCAGCGCGATGCGCGAGCGCTCGATGTCGGCGCCATTGAGCGCCTCCTCCCCGGCGGCCGCGGCCATGTCTGTGAGCGCCTCGCCGTCGCCCGCGTAGCGCCGCTCGATTATGCCGGTGCGGCGTTCGATCCAGCCGCGCTCGAGCTTCAAGCGCTCCTCGATCTCGGCGCTGAGGACGCGCCGTTGCGGAGCGTAGCGGCCAAACCCGACGATCTCAGAGCTCATCTTCCGCTCGCCTTCTCGGCATCGCTGCCGAGCACATCAGCCGCCGCGCGGATCGCGTCATAGATCAGATTGAGCTCCTCGTCCGCGATGCAATAAGGGGGCATGACGTAGATAGTATTGCCGAGCGGGCGCAAGAGCACGCCGCGCTGCAGGAAGAATTCATAGAGCCTCGGCCCGACGTCAGCGAGATAGCCGGCGTCGCCGACCTCGAGGTCGAGCGCCGTGATGGTGCCGATGTGGCGGACATTCTTGAAGCGCTGGTCGAATTCGAACTTAGCAATGTGGTGGGCCTGTCGCTCGACCAACGCAGAAATCCTGTCGCGCACCGGCTCGCGCTCCCAGATCTCGAGGTTGGCGACTGCCGCCGCGCACGCGAGCGGATTGGCGGTGTAGGAGCTCGAGTGGAAGAAGGTCTTGGCGCGGTCCGTCGACAGATGCGCCTCGAAAATGCGCGGCGTGCACAGCGTCGCTGCGAGCGGCAGCGCCCCGCCGGTGATGCCCTTCGCCAGGCACAGGATGTCGGGTGTGATCCCGGCCTGCTCGCAGGCAAAGAGCGTGCCTGTGCGGCCCCAGCCGGTCATCACCTCGTCGGCGATGAACAGGACGCCGTGCCGTTCGCAGACGCGCTTCATCTTCGCAAGAGCTTCCGCCGAGTAGATCAGCATGCCGCCGGCGCCGAGGATCAGCGGCTCGACAATGAGGGCGGCGACGGGGCTCTCGCTGCAGGCAGTTTCCAGCACGTCGAGCGTCTCCTGCTCGCGCCCGGCGCCCGGAAACGGAATCCGCGTAACCTCGAACAGGAGCGGCGCGTAGGGCGCATTGAACACCCCGCGCGCGCCGACCGACATGCCGCCGACGGTGTCGCCATGGTAGCCATGCTCGAGCGCGAGAATGCGGTGGCGCGGCTCGCTCGTGTTGCGCCAGTACCCGAGCGCCATCTTGAGCGCGACCTCGACGGAGGTCGAACCGCTGTCGGAATAGAAGACGTGGGCTAGCCCTGGCGGCGCGATCTCGATCAGGCCGCGCGCAAGACGCTCGGCGGGCGCGTGCGTAAAGCCGGCGAAGATCACCTGATCGAGCCGGTCGGCCTCGCTCTTGATCGCTTCGACGATATGCGGATGGTTGTGCCCGTGCGTGACCACCCACCAGGACGATATCGCGTCGAGGATGCGGCGGCCGTCCGCCGTCTCGAGCCACGCGCCCTCGGCGGCGGCGATCTCGATGGCGGAAGGCTGCAGCGCGTGCTGGGTGAAGGGGTGCCAGACCGGAGAAGGGTCGCGCGCTGTCATGTCGTGGCGTCCGCGAGAAAATCCGATCGGCGGAAGTTCCCCTCGAATGCCGCACGCAATGTCGCGGTGTCGAGCGGATCGAGACGCGGGAGCCGGCCAAGCCGGCGCACGCCGCCCATCTCGACGATGGTGCGCTCGGAATCGGCCTGCTCGCCTCCCACGAAGGCGATGCCGAGCAGCGGAATGCCGTGTCGCTTCAGGGCTTCGATCGACAGCAGGCTGTGATTGATGGTCCCCAGCCGGGTCGAGGCGCACAGGACGACGGGCAAGCCCCAGCGGGCGAAGAGATCGATTTGCAGGAAGTGACGCGTCAGCGGCACCATCAACCCGCCGGCGCCCTCGATGATGAGCGGCCGCGTCCCGCCCGTGTCCGGCAAGGTCGTCAGCCGCTCGACGTCGATCGCGATCGCATCCCGCTCGGCCGCAACATGCGGCGAGGCAGGCGTGGTGAGGCGATAGACCTCGGGGATGATCCGGTCCGCGGACGCGCCGCTGAGCCGGCGAACGATCTCAGCGTCCGTCTCCTCCGCAAGGCCCGCCTGCACCGGCTTCCAGTAGCTGCCGTCGAGCGCCGCGACGAGCGCGGCGGCCAGCACTGTCTTCCCCATGTCGGTGTCGGTGCCCGTCACGACAAAGGCCGGCCTCATGCGCCAAGACCCTTGAGCTCGGAGCCGAGCGTCGCGATCATCGAGCTCACGCACGCCTCGTCGACATTGAGCGTCAGCGAAAGCCGCAGGCGAGCGGTGCCCTCGGGCACCGTCGGCGGCCGCACGGCGCGGATGTCGAAGCCGTGCGCCTGCATGGTCGCGGCAAGCTGCATCGCGCGTGCGTCCGCGCCCACGATGATCGGCTGTATTTGCGATCCCGACGGAGTGACGCCGCACGTCGCTTCGAGCTGCCGCCCAGCCACAGAGACGAGCGACTGCAGTCTTTCGCGGCGTCCGGCATCGAGGCGGCAGATGAGCAGGGCCGCGCGCACCAGCGCCGCATCGAGCGGCGAGGGCGCGGTCGCGTAGATGAACGGCCGGCAGCGGTTGACGAGGTACTCCCGCAGCGTGTTGGGCGCCAGAACGAGCGCGCCGGTGACGCCGAGCGCCTTGCCGCATGTGTGCAAGGTCAGCACGTTCTCGCGCCCCTCCAACTCCGCGCCGAGCCCACGCCCACTGGGACCGAACACGCCCGTCGCGTGCGCCTCGTCGACGACGAGCATGCCGTCGTGGCGGTCGGCGATTTGCATCAGGTCATCGAGCGGGGCGCGGTCGCCGTCCATGCTGTAGAGGCTCTCGACCGCGATCCACGGCGTCCCGGCGCCGCCTGCCGCGCGCCAGTCGCCGATCGCGTCCTCGAAAGCCTGCGGATCGTTGTGGCGCGCCTCCGCGCGCTCGGCCTTGCTCGCCCGCACCCCGTCGTGCACGCTGGCGTGGATCAGCGCGTCGTGCACGATGAGGTCGCCGCGCTGCGGCAGCGTCGAGAAGATGGCGACGTTGGCCAAGAAGCCGCCGCCGAAAAAAAGCGCGCTCTCGGCGCCGAAGAACGCCGCCGCCTCGGCTTCGAGCGCCTCGTGCTCGCGATGATTTCCGCGCAGGAGCCGAGAGCCGCCGGCTCCGACCGGCACGCCGCGCTCGAGCGCGGCAAGAGCGGCGTCGCGCAGGGCCTCCGAGGAGGCGAGCCCCAGGTAGTCGTTGGAGGCGAAATCGGCGCCGACCGCGGTCGCAAGCGCGCGGTGGCGTCCACGCCGGCTCAGCGCCTCGAGCGCGCGCTCATGACTCTTGTGCATCGTTGCGCTCACCCGAGCGCGTCTCAAGTTCGAGCGGCTTTAGGCCGAGCTTGGCAAAAAGCGCCGCATCCGAGTGTTCGTCGGGGTTGTCAGCCGTCAGCAGCGTATCGCCGACGAAGATCGAGTTGGCGCCGGCGAAGAAGCAGAGCGCCTGCGTCTCCTCGCTCATCTCGGTGCGGCCGGCCGAGAGCCGCACGTATGACCGCGGCATCAGGATGCGGGCGAGCGCGATGGTGCGCACGAAGGAGATCGCATCGATCTTCTCGGTGCCGGCGAGCGGCGTGCCGGGAATCGCCATCAGCATGTTGATCGGCACGCTCTCGGGATGCTGCGGCAGGTTCGCCAACGCAACCAGCATGTCGACGCGGTCTTCCGCCTCCTCGCCCATGCCGACGATGCCGCCGGCGCACACCTTGATGCCGGCCTCGCGCACGCGCGCGAGCGTATCGAGGCGGTCGGCGAAGGTGCGCGTCGTTATGATCTCGCTGTAGTAGCGCTCGGAGGTATCGATGTTGTGGTTGTAGTAGTCGAGGCCGGCATCCTTCAGCCGCGCGGTATCTTCGTCCGAAAGCATGCCGAGCGTCATGCAGGTCTCGAGCCCGAGCGCTTTCACGCCTTCGACCATGGCGCAAAGCGCGTCCATGTCGCGCGTCTTCGGCGACCGCCAGGCCGCGCCCATGCAGTAGCGCGTGGCGCCGGCGTCGCGCGCGCGCTTTGCCTCCTCGATGACGCGATCGACCGCCATGAGCTTGGTCGCGGTAAGGCCCGACGCGTGGTGGGCGGACTGGCTGCAGTAGCCGCAATCCTCCGCGCAGCCGCCAGTCTTGATGCTGAGCAGCCGGCTCATCTGCACGGCGTTGGCATCGAAGGAGCGGCGGTGGACTGTCTGCGCGCGATAGAGCAGATCGTTGAAAGGCGCGTCGTAGATGGCCTGGGCTTCGGCGCGCGTCCAGTCGTGGCGCAGGGCCCGGTCAGCCTCGGCGCCGCGGGTCGCGGACGTGCGCAAGTCCATCATTTCTTAGTCTCCCATCGTGGCCAGCACGCCAAATGTTTGCACCGGCATTGGCCGGACTAGCAAGACCTAACGGCGCCACTGTCGATTGCTTACCCCTTGAGGGCGCTCGCCGAATTGTCGCCCGCGGGAGCCCGCAGGCACCCGATATTGCATCCGATGAAGACATTCAGAGAAATAACAGTGGACAGTGGAGGGCGTGCCTTTGGATTTCGTGTTAAAGTTGCAACCTAAATATTTGGTGTTACTTCGAGCGTTTGAAGGGTGTTTTTTACTGGATAAATCAATGACATAGCGTGGCTGACGACCCTCCTGACGATCGAAGCATCGCACAAGCAAGAACCCGGCCCACGATTTGCAGAAGCCGGCAAGCTCGGGAGGACCAGTCATGACGGCGGTCGGACGTTTCTCCACGCGGCCCCTCTATCTCCAAGTCAAGGACATGCTGATCGAGCGGATCCTCGCCGGCACCTGGCAGCCCGGTGCGGCAATCCCCAACGAGATCGAGCTCTCGCGCGAGCTCGGCATCAGCGTCGGCACGGTGCGCAAGGCGTTGGACGAGATGGAGGGCGAGCGGCTCATCTCGCGGCGGCAAGGGCGCGGCACGTTCGTCATCGACCAGACCTCCGACGAGTGCGCGATCCGCTTCAGCAACATCCGCGACCCCGACGGCACCCGCATCGCGGGGTCGGTTCAGAGCAGCGAGATCATCGCCGCGGCGGCGAGTGAGGCCGAAGCCCGCACGCTGTATCTGCGCGGCGGCGACCCCGTCTTTCGCCTGCACCGGGTCCGCGTCCACGACGACCGTCCCTTTATGATCGAGGATTCCACGATCCCGCAGGCGCGCTTTCTCGGGCTCGCCCAGGAGAGCGAGATCCCCTCGAGCATCGTGGTGCTGGCCCACCGCTACGGCGTGCTGCTTGCACGCGCGGAGGAGAAGATCAGCGTGGTGGCCGCCGACCACGCGGCCGCGGCAGCGCTCAAAGTCGCCGAGGGCACGCCGCTTCTGAAGCTCGACTGCGTCGTCTACGCGATCGACGGCCGCCCGATCGAGTGGCGGGTCGCGCGCTGCGATTTGCGCGACATGTACTACATGACCGACATACATTGACGCATTGAGCTGCGTGCATGCGGTATTATGGCGCAAACGCCACAAGAAATAAATCCGGTCGGCCATTAAATCTCGCTTCATGCACGAGAAGCGCAACCACTACGCACTCGCCGCCTTGAAGAACAAGCGGGCCACGCTGTCGTCGGAGATCGTGCAGCTCGATCGCCAGATCAGGAGCCGTAAGGAAAGCCTTGCCCACGTGGATGCCTGTTTGAGGCTCTTTGATCCGACCCTTTGCGTTGACGACATCCCCAACAAGCGGCTCCCCAAGCACGCCAATCTGTATCGGTGTGGCGAACTCGGGCGCTTGATCCTCGGCACATTGCGCGAGGCGGAGGGGAGGCCATTGCCCGCGCCTGAGATCGTCGCCGCCATCATGCGCAAGAACAGGATCGACAGCAGCGGGCGCGGCACGATCCGCGTCAGGGTGCGGGCCAATCTTGCGTATCTGCAACGGCGGGGGAAGGTCGCGAAGGTCGGCGAGCGCGCACAAGCCAAGTGGTCTCTCGGTTGACAATCTAAGTGCCGTGGAGCAGTTGGCTTGGCCCCCTTAGACGAGGTTTGCATATGCCCCTACAGCCCACAGATAGTGCCGCGCAGCGCGTCCAATTGGAAGGTATCTCGTTCTCGATGAAAAAACCTGACGGCGATACCATTGCTGTCTTGGTCGTCGATCCAAGTCTTGCAGGACATTGAAAGCCCGCCAGCTGTTGAGGACGACGAGTTGGTGGCACGCTGCGAGGCTTATCGATCAGACTTCGAGGAAAAGGCGAGAGCTAAATTCGACGGCGGACAGACCGTTGGGCCCATTCGCATAGAAACATCTGACATGGCTTAACTCGTGAATTCACAGAGTCCGCAAATCACTTACAATCTGTGGGGAGCGGCTGGTACCGCTCCCCACTTTGGCTAGACCCTCCTACCGTTGACCGAACCCCAGGGGCGACGCCGATACACTCCGGACGGTAATTTCCCGTCCATGTGACGTACGCATGTGAGCCTTCACAGGGACAGTCCAGCCCGACGGCGGGACACCTAAAGCGTACATTGAGACACCTCCTCTATTAGGTCGCACTAGCTCGCGCGGATGAGCCCGCGCGTACTGGTGTTTCACCAGTGCGCCCCGGCGGAGGTGCCCGCCGTCGTGTGTCTCGATTACGTGATTCGCTTTCTTGGAGTCTCGCGCTTGTCAACGTGGACATACAGTGGCCACGCAAGACGCGACCCGTCAGTCTCCGATCCTGTGCCGTTGCCAGTAGCCGCAGAAATCGACTGACGGCTCGCGCTTCAACGCGAGCCCCGTAACGCGCTCCATCTGCTCCTTGTTCGACGTGCGGCGGTTATCCTCGCGCCAGCCCGCCTCTTGCGCGTAGCGCAGCAGGTACGGCCCAGCGATGTGGTGATGGTGCCCAGCCTCGCCGCGGCGCAGACGCGAGAAGTAGCTCTCCGCCCAATTCGTGCAGGCGCCGTCGAGGCTATAGGCTTCGTCGTGATTGATGCGCTTCACTTCAAAGCGCGCGTGCAGATCGTTCCACGATGGCGCCTCGTCGGCGTGCAGTAGAGTGCCCTTCTGCACGCGGCTGGCGATCCATGACAATGCCGATCCTTCCGTGCGGAACACGCCCGGCAACGTCTCGCCGCCCCGCTCGCGAAGCACGACAACGCACTTGCGCTTGCCTGACTGGTTGACGCGGAAGCGGCGGTCCTTGCGATCCTCGCGCAGGTTTGCAGGCTTCACGTATCCACCGAAATACGCGCCATCCACTTCGGCTTCGGGACGGTCGTCGCCAATCACGCGACCCTTCATTTCTTCGGCCATCGCTTCGCGCATCTTGTGACCGAGCACGAAGGCGGCCTTGTAGCGAGAGCCCGAGGTCGCGGCTCATGGCGAGCATGCGACTTGCCCTTCACCTCGTTGCAGAAGATCGCGATGGCCGCGAGGTAGCCGCGCAGTGGCAGCTTGTGCGAAGCGAATAGCGTCCCACTCGTGATCGAGAAATCTTTCTTGCACTCGCGGCAGCGGAAGCGTGGCGCACCGTTCGGACGGCGGCAGTCGTAGGCGTCCAGCGATCCGCAATGCGGGCACACCGGCTCGCCCGCCGTGTCAGGCCAGCGCACCTTGCGAAACAAGGTCTCCGCCTCGCGATCCGACATGCGAAAGACCTCAGCGAGGCTGAGACCCTTGGCTTGCCGGGAAAGGAGGAAGTGCTGGCACACGTAAGCACCAAATCCGATGATATTTCATCAGATCTAGTGACGTATGCCCCACCTTGTCAAGTGAGATTTCATCAAATATGATGATTTTCACTCGAATCAGGGGGCGCCATGGTACGAGACTAGACAATGGCCTTACCAGATACAAGGCCAGAGGCATCTTACGGGCGGAGATCAAGCGTCGGAACCTCAACTATGAGGACTTGGTCAAGAAGCTCGCGGAGGATCGGCGTCGAGGAGACCGCCCGCAACTATGTCTAACAAGATTGCCAGAGGGGGCTTTACCGCTGGGTTCTTCGTGATGTGTCTAGAGGCAATCGGCGTGCGAGAACTGCTACCTCCACTAAGGAGGGGCGAGCGTGAAGACTCGGGGGATGGCCGGCCATTCGGCGCTCGCGCTACTCACTCAGCGTCTGCGTCATCGTTCTTACGGGTTGGTGGAGCGGCTTTATACCAGCACCACGCCGAATATTGTTATGAGAGCGGCGAGGCCCACCACGAACACTGCGCCACTTATCACGTAGCCCTGATCGCGCTCTGGCAGATCGGAAAATTCCTCGACAAGTCCGCCGCGGCCATTGCGGCCATCGCTACGGTCCGCGTCGCTTGTTTTACTGTGGACGCTGTACCGCGCCACCAATAAGCTGTGGGAAGCTGGCGAGAGACAAATTGCAGTAGCCGAACGAGGGGCTTTGGCGGCTACCAATTCCCGCGCGAGCCGCGCAGGATGCTGTAAACGTTGCTCGCGAGAACGCTCGAACGAGAATTGCGGGCGTATCTCTCCCTCACACCGTCGACGATGAATTTTGACGGCACGACGCCGCTCGATATTGCAGTCGTCATTAAAAACCATGGGCATACGCCGGCGTCCCGCGTCGTACACTTCATGGCTGTGCACTTTCCCGACTATCCTCTCCCGCAGAGGTACGATCCAGGCCATCCTGGTGATGGAGTTTCGACACAGGGCGTATGGCCCCACGCCACGTTTCCGTTCAAAAGAGAGTTGGGAAGACCCGTAGCTCCCAAACTCCTCCACCATCTCCAAGCTGGGACCAAGCGTCTTGTCGTCTTCAGCCTCGTCCGATACCGGGATGTGTTCGGGCGAGACCACTATACCAAGCTTTGCGCCTCGCTTGATTGGCGCCAACTTGCCACCGCCCCGAGCACCATTGACGAAACAACCGGGAAGCGTGCCTTTACTTTCTCTTGGGAATACGAGCACCAGCAAAACGATTTCGATTAAGGCGGCCAGCGCCGCTCGCGCCCACACGGCGCGCGACCCTACATGTCACACCCTCATAACATGACGGCACGCTGACCCTGCGGGACGCCGCCAGCCGTGAGGCCAGTGGCGTTTGCGCCATAATACCGCGTGCATGAACGCATGCACGGCTCGCGTCCGCGTTGCCACTATTTACCAAGCCCAAGCGCCAGCGCCATCGCCCGGAAAACCATCGTGTTGTCGATGTGCCCGTGGAACATCTCCGCGCCGGGGCCGCCGGCAGTCAGCACGACATCGTCGCCCGAGTGGACTCCGGCGCGCGTCGTCATGGGAAGATTTCCGACCCTGAGGGCCATTCCCGGCGCGCAATACTCCTCTTTTGGCGGCTTTGGCACCTTACCGAGCTCAGCTGGACCCGGGAGATTGGGCTTGCCTGCATCGCAGTAGTCGGGATAGGCGGCAAACACGAGTGCGAGCCGCCGCGATACATCGACCGAGGGAGGGTATCCTTCACGATCGGCGGGCGCATAGTTGGGAAACTGCGCTGCCGCATAGGTCTGCAGTCTTTCACGCAGGGTCGACCCGGCCTCGTCGTCATAGGTGCCGATCAGAGAAATCGGATGCGCGTGATCGGGCACCACGATGATGAGGGTGTCGTTGCGATTGGCGGCGAAATCTTTGGCGACTTGCACCGCGTCGTCGAGCATGATCGTGTCGTAGACGGCCCGCTCCCAATCGAGCGAGTGGCTATACTTGTCGATGAGCCCGGACTCGACCATCAGCACGAAACCGTTGTCGTTGCGCGAAAGCACTTGCAATGCGGCGCGCACCTCCTGCGTCAGATCCGGTTGGTCGGGAAACTTGGAGACACTGCCCTTCTTCAGGAATTTGAGATCGAGCGCCCCGTCCATGTTTCCGTCGTTGAACAAGCCGAGCAGCTTGCGCGTTTCGGGCTTCGCTGCTTCGGACGCGAGTTCAGACGCATTCGCTGCGAACGCGTAGCCGGCCTCTTTGAACCTATCGATATAGTTCACCTGGTCCCCGCGCTTGGGCAGGAACGACGCCGTACCCCCGCCCATGATGACGTCCGGCTGAACCTTGTAAAACATGCGCACGATGTCTTCGTAGTCGGAGCGCAGGCGGGTGTGGGCCACCATGGCGGCAGGGGTCGCATCCTCGATTTCCGTATTCGTGACGACACCGACAGCAAGGCCGAGCTTGCGCTTGGCGAGCTCGGATATCGTTTCCACTTTAGGGTGCGCAAGCGCGCGAAAATTCTTCGCGCAGTAGACGCCGAGCGCGTTGACGCAGCTCTTGTGGCCGGTGGTGTAAGCGGTCATCGAGTTGGCGCTGTCGGTGATGACGCTGTCGGTGCCGGCGGTGGAGACCAGCGCCATGTACGGCATGTCGTCGATGGCGAGCTCGCCGCCGTAGCGGCCCTCGGCGATACCCTTCGATAGGATGCGCGCGGCCGTCCGATGCGCCATCGACATGCCGTCGCCGATGAAGAGGATGACGTTCTTGGCCTTGCGGCCCTCCGGCGTCGCGAACACGTCCCATCCGACGCTCGCCTTGCCGGCGCCGGCCGACGCCTCGACCGCATACTTTCCGGCTGTCCCGAGATGCGCACCCCTGATCCAATAGGCGGTCTGCGCGAAGCCGTCCTCGTTGAGAACGATCTCCGGCGTCTTGCCCAGCACCTTGGCCGCGTCCTCGCCGTTGATCGTCACCCGGACGTCGGCAGGCGGCGGTGCGCCAGGAAATTCGACCTTCAGGTCGAATTCGGCGCCGGTCAGGATCTGGGCCCGGTTGAGCGGATAGATCGTCTGCGGAGCGGCCGGCGTCGCCACAGCCGCAAGCAGCAGGCCGAGGCAAGCCGCGGCGATTGGGCTCTTCATCTAAACCTCGAGACGTCCGATCACGAAAACCCCGCTGCCTAAGCCCGGCCGATGATGGAGGTGTGACAGTAGAGGAGCGGCCAATTCGCGGTCGCTGCGGCACCGTAACCTGCACGGGTGTCTCGCTCTTGGTTAATCCTCGTCGAGATATGGGACGGAAACGGCGTTCGGTTGTTTAAGACATCGAGTATTGAATCGGTAACGAATGATCGGATTTACAGTTGTAATTGCGATTGATTCATATCAACTCCTCTCTTCCAAGACTGGAGACTGACGTGGGCATGGCCGGCGCTCCCAGGCGCCAGCCGACAAGGTAAACAGTATCGAGTTGAGCTTTTCTGCTGACGGGGTTCGGCACATGGGAAAAGCGGAAAATCGCCAGTTGCTCGGCCTCTTGAGCCGCAACGACATGCTGAGGACAAGGGGCTTCTCCTTCAATTTCGCGCCGACCGGCGGCATCGTCATCGATCGCTTCGGCCACGTGCACGGCATCTGGAACTTCGACGGCCGCAGCTACGCGTGGCAGTCGCCCGGCAGCACGGAGCCGAAATTCAAGACCGCCGACGCCAAGTCGGCAGTGCTCTATACGCTCGCCGCACTCGACCAGGGTTGAGTAACCAAGCCTGGGCCTAATTGGCTTCCTCGGGCAGCGGCGGCAGCACCAGGATCTCGATGCCTTCCTCGATGAGGGCGCGCGCTTCCTCGCCCGAGGCCGTCCCGGCGATGCCGCGCGCCTCCGTCTCGCCGTAGTGGATCTTGCGCGCCTCCTCCGGAAAGCGGCCTCCGACGTCCTCGGCAGTGGCGAGCACGGCGCGCCGGAACTCCCGCAACAGGTGCACGACTGTTGGAACTTTGCGTTGTGCATCGCCGGCGCTCTCGGCCGCGCCACGCAGGGCCACGTTGGGCGCCATCACCGCCTTGACGACCTCGCGGCCGTCGCACTCCGGACAGCAGACCTGCTGGCCCTGCGCCTGCGCGTCATAGGCGGCGCTGGAGGAGAACCAGGCCTCGAACTCGTGGCCTTTTACACAGTGAAGGCGATATTTGATCACGGCACGACCTTGTCCGGCATCTCCTGCCCGGCATGGACGACGTCGAAGGCCCGATCGTGCTGGAGCGAGGGCACCCGGCGGCGGACATCCTCCAGGAGCTGCAATTCAACATCGGCGAGGATGACTGCTGGGTGAACGCCACCCTCGGCCAGAAGCTCACCCCAAGGCGAGACGACGAGACTATGGCCGAAGGTTTCGCGACCATTCTCGTGCGTACCGCCCTGAGCCGCCGCGAACACGTAGGCCTGCGATTCTATGGCTCGGGCGCGCAGCAGCGTGTGCCAGTGCGCCATGCCGGTCGGGCGCGTGAACGCCGAGGGGATGGCGAGGAAGCGCGCGCCCGCCCGCGCAAGCGCGCGGTAAAGATGGGGAAAGCGCAGATCATAGCAGATCGTCAACCCGAGCTTCCCCCACGGCAGATCGGCCAGCACGGCGCGGCTTCCGGGCTGGTAGTTGGCACTCTCGCGGTAGCTTTCGCCGCCGCCCAGATCGACGTCGAACATGTGGATCTTGTCGTAGCGCGCGGCAATCTCGCCCGCGGGCGAGAAGAGGAAGGAGCGGTTGGCGAGCCGGCCGTCGGCCACGAGAACCGCCATCGAGCCGATATGCAGGTAGACGCCGAGCTCGCGCGCCAGCGACTGGAAATGCAGAAGCGCGGGATTGTCCGCTTCGGGTCGCGCCACCGAGAGGAGCCGCGCGCGCTCGAGCTCCATGACCGTCGTCATCTCGGGGGTCTGGATGTAGTCGGCGCCTTCGCGCTTAGCCCGGCGAATGAGGTCCGTCGCGTCGCTCACGTTTCTCTCGACGTCGCGGCCCGAGCACATTTGCACGAGGCCCACGCGGAAAGAGCGGGATGAGCCGGCATCCGCCATCACAATAAGGCCCCGCCGCGTGCGCCGGCAGACACCTCAGGCCGCCAGTAGCGGGTCGAGCTTGCCGTCGCGCTCGAGCGCATAAAGGTCATCGCAACCGCCCACGTGCCGCTCGCCGATCCAGATCTGCGGCACCGTGTTGCGGCCTCCGGCCTTGTGACACATCTCGGCGCGCAGCTCGGTGCGACAGCCGACATCGACCTCATTGAAAATCGCGCCCTTCTTGCGCAAGAGCTCCTTTGCCATACGGCAATAGGGGCAAAGCCTGGTCGTGTAGACAGTGATGTTGGCCATGGTTCTCTGGTGGGTTCCTTTCAACGCCCGGAGACCAACCTAATCGTTCTCTGAGTTGCCGCAAATATGACAGGCGCAACACCTTTCCAAGAATTTAGCTTCTAAGCCGCCACGACGGAGGCATCCGCCACCAGGGCCAGCGCCAGCACATCGACGCGGACCGCGCCGGCGCGCTTCAGGGCGCGAGCGCAGGCCTCGGCGGTCGCGCCCGTGGTGATGACGTCATCGACAAGGACGATCTTGGCGCCGGCGATCATCGCTTTGCGCGAGGGCGCGACGGCAAAGGCGCCGGCAACGTTCTGGCGGCGCTGCTCCCGGCTCAAGCCCACTTGCGGCTTGGTAGCACGCACCCGAAGCAGCGCGAGAGGCTCCACTTTGACGTGGGCTACGCGGGCGACCTCGTGCGCCAGGATCGCTGACTGGTTGAACCGCCGGGAGAGCAGCCGCGTGCGGGTGAGCGGCACCGGCACGATGAGATCCGCGTCCACCAGGAGCTCGGAACCCGCTTCCGCAAGCCATCGGCCGAACAGGCGCCGCGCGTCGTGGCGGTCGTGGAATTTGAGGTCGTGGACGAGGGTGCGCATCACCTTGTCAAAGCGCGCAACCGCCCGCGCGCGGTCGTAGGCTGGCGGTTTTGCGGCGGCCGCTGCCGAGATCATGGGAGCGCCGGTATCGTATGGCATCGGCAGCCCGAGGCGGTCGCACAGCGGCGCGCGGATGAAGTCGATCCCGCTCCAGCATTTTGGGCATAGGGCGTCGTGGGTGGAAAGCCGTCCGTGGCAGGCGAGACAGAGCGGCGGCACGAGCACGTCGGCGATGGCGCCGACCGCCTTGCGCAGGGCGCTCACCCGAAACTCGCGGCTTTCCCCCTCGAGCACGTCCCACCTGTCCACGCGCTACCGATAGAGTAGTGTCCCGCACCATATTAGCGTGCCCCGGCTTGCGCCGCGAGGCCGTCTGCCACCCGCATGGGATTTGGAGCCATTGCCGCCCGCCGCGCCAGAGCCGAGCCTGATTTTCGACCGCGACCTGCTCGCGCGGCGGCGCGACCGCCATGCCGGGTCGGCGGAGGCGCACGATTTCCTGCTCGCCCGGGTGGGGGATGATCTCGCCGAGCGGCTGTCGCTGATCAAGCGGCGGTTCCCGCTGGCGGCCAACATCGGGGCGCACCACGGACTGGTCTCGCGGCGCCTCGCAGGCGTAGGAGGGATCGAGCGCATCGTCGACGTCGAGCGCTCGCTGCGGCTGTTGCGCGGCTGCCAAGGCTTGCGCGTCGCGGCCGACGAGGAGGCGCTTCCCTTTGCGGACGCCTCGCTCGATCTCGTCGTATCGGGGCTGGCGCTGCATCTCGTGAACGACTTGCCCGGCGCGCTCGTGCAGATTAAGCGCGCGCTGAAGCCCGATGGGCTCTTGCTGGCGGCGCTGCTCGGCGGCGGGACGCTCAACGAGCTGCGCCACTCCTGGCTCGCGGCCGAGGCGGAGGTCACGGGCGGCGCCTCGCCGCGCGTCGCCCCGTTCGCCGACGTGCGCGATCTCGGAGTACTATTGCAGCGGGCGGGCTTCGCGCTGCCCGTCGTCGATTCCGAGATCGTCACCGTGACCTACGCGTCGCCGTTGGCACTGATGCAGGAGGTGCGGGCGATGGGCGCGAGCAACATGCTGTTGGCGCGCCGCCGCCATCCGGTCACGCGCCGGCTGCTGATGCGCGCCGCCGAGATCTACGCCGAGCGCTTCGGCGGTGCCGGCCGCGTAGCGGCGACGTTCGAGATCCTCACGCTGACCGCCTGGGCGCCCGACGAGAGTCAGCAGAAGCCGCTGCGGCCGGGGTCCGCGCAGGCAAGGCTCGCGGATGCGCTCGGCGTGCCGGAGCGCAAGTTGCGGGAGTAGGTAAACTGGCCTCGACTTGCTCCAACCATCCCCCTCTCCCCCTGGGAGAGGTAAGTGGGCGGCACCATTCGCGCATAAAGGGTTCACCCGAGCAGGTCGCACAGCGGCGCGATCAGCGGCTCGTCCGCCGGCGGCATCGGATAGCGCGACAGCTTAGAGGCGCGCACCCAGGCGATCTCCTGGCCCTCGCGCGCGCGCGCCGTGCCGTCCCATTGGCGGCAGAGGTAGAGCGGCATCAACAGATGAAAGGCTTCATAGGCATGGCTGGCGAACGTGAGCGGCGATAAGCACGTCGGGCACACATCGATGCCGAGCTCCTCGCGAAGCTCACGCCGCAGTGCGGCCTCCGGCGTCTCGCCCGGCTCGACCTTGCCGCCGGGGAATTCCCACAAGCCCGCCATCGGCCGCCCCGGCGGGCGGCGGGTGATCAGCACGCGGTTGTCGGGATCGACGAGGGCGGCGGCAGCGACGAGCAGGATCGAGTGGCTCATGCGAGCCCATTAGCTGAGCGCAGCGCGCCTCGTCCAGGCGCTTCTAACGAAAATAGAAGGAATGGAGAAGCGGCAGCAGGGCATGAGTGCGGCGCGCTACTGCCGCCTCGGTCTCAGCTCGCCTCTTCCAATTGACCCCGCAGCCACCGCTCCAGCACGGCGAGGATGCGCGCCTTGTCCGCCGCCTCCAGCGGGCGCCCCTTGGGGATGCCGTGCCACTTGGCGAGACAGCCGCGGCAGCAGGTGGCGGTCGCGTGCTGGGCGACGAACACGGGATGCCCGCGGTAGGGCGTCTGCTTGCCGTCGTTGCGCGGATCGGCGGGGGGGCCAGCCGCTCGTCGATGAAGTCGCGGGCGTGCGCCAGCACCGCCGGAAGTCCGCGGGCTTGCAGATACGCTCGATCCTGCCCTCCGAGCCTGAATCGCCGGCGAAAGCTCGAGCGCGCGAGCCTGGCAAACACCGCGTCGAGATCGTCCATGCCTGGGTCCATGCCTGCACCCATGCCTCGTCCCGGTGAAAAATATCGAGACCGTCACCCGGGGAACAGCACACGGACGCGGCGAATGGGATATGCACGCAGCGCCGAGCGCGCACTCGCAACGACCGGGAAGGACGACCCCTATGGACCATATCGTTTCCGTCGGCATGGATGCCGACACCTTAAAGCAGCTTGACGATCTGCGCCGCGCGCACCCCAACGTGCCCTCGCGCGTGCAAGTGATCAAAAGCCTGATCTGGGAAGCGCACGGAAAGATCGCCGTGAAAGCCGCGGTCGCTCAGGCCGCCCAGTAAACACTTTTACTGAGCTTCAGATCGCACCTTCGATACCCGGCTTGCCCCACGGCACGACCGGGTTCGCTTTTTGCCAAGCCTGCTTCTGAGCCCCTCTACTGCACCGACCGCGAAGGCATCTCCGCGCTGGCTCAATTGAACAGCCCAAACCCGGCGTTCTGATGGGAACATGACGTCATATTTTTCGTATTGAAATCAGTAGCTTAAAAGTTTTTTTGCGCCTGTCCCGCCAGGAACAGCGCCCCCGGGCTCCTCAGCCTACCTTCGGGTCAAGGAATGAGGAGCAAGTGCCATGACAGTCGCCGCCGCCAAGACCAACGCCAAGGACCAGACCATCCGCTTCGCCGGTGGCAAGACGGGCGTCCTGCTCCTGCACGGGCTCTGCGGCACCCCCGCCGAGATGCGCTTCGTGGCCATGGGCCTCGCCCGTGCCGGCTACACGGTTCACACCCCCCAGCTCGCCGGTCACGGCGCCGAGAACGGCGGCCGCTGGCAGGACTGGTACCTGAGCGCCCGCGAGGCTCTCAACGAGATCCGCAAAGAGTGCGACACGGTCATCGTCGGCGGCCTCTGCATGGGCGCCATCCTCGGCCTCCACCTCGCCGCCCGCAACCCGGGCAAGGTGCAGGGCGTGTCGCTCTTCTCGCCGACCCTCTGGATCAACGGCTGGGCGATGCCCTGGACCATGCGCCTATTCAACGTGGTCCGCTCGCGCTGGTTCGCCAACTTCTTCAACTTCCCGGATGCGGACTCTCTCGGCATCAAGTGCCCGCGCGTCCGCTCCTTCGTGAAGACCGCTCTCGATACCGAAGGCGACTACGGCCGCTCCGGCGTCAACGGCACGATGGTTCTCGAGCACCGCCGCATGGTGGAAGCCGCGATGAACCTTCTGCACCGGGTCAAGCAGCCGACGCTGATCGTGCACTCGCGTGAAGACGACTACGCCGACCTCAACAACGCCGTGTACCTCAAGACCGAGCTTTCGGGCCGTGTCGACATGGTGGTGCTCGAGGACAGCTACCACATGGTGACGCTCGACAAGCAGCGTCAGGTGGTGGTCGACAAGGCCCGCATGTTCGTCGAGTCGATCGTAGACGCGATCGCCAACGCAGCGGCCTTCCCGGCCATGCAGGCCGCGGCCTAAGACCGAACTTGGCGGCGAGCAAGGCGGCGATCCCCGTGGGGTCGCCGCCTTGCTCGCCGCAATAGCTGTCGCCCGGCAAGTGCCGGCCGTGCTAGGAGGGGCAACCCTGACTGCCTCAACCCTTGCCGAAATTCTCCGACTGCTCGAACCGCTCAGGGGGAGATGGGATGAGCGCTGACGCGCACACGGCCGAAGGCAACTTCTGGACGCAGAGCAAGGAGCCGAGGGCGGTCAACCCACCCGTCGCCGGCGATCTCGCGACCGATGTCGCCATCATCGGCGGCGGCTACACCGGGCTTGCCACCGCCTATCACCTGAAGACTGCCGATCCCTCGCTCAAGGTCGCGGTTCTCGATGCGGAGACCGCCGGCTTCGGTGCGAGCGGGCGCAACGCCGGCTTCGTCATGACGCTGTTTGGGGCGTCCTCCGGCCTCATGAAGTCGCTGCACGGAAGGGACAAGCTGCTCGCCGCCCACAAGTACATGGAGAGCGCCATCGATGCGCTCGAAGCCATGGTCAATGAGCACAAGATCGACTGCGACTTTGAACGCTCGGGCTTCCTCAAAGTCGCGACCTCGCCGACCTATGAGGCGCGCATCAAGAAGGAGATCGAGCTCTTTCATGTCGATCGGCGCCGACGGCTTCGAGTGGCTCGATGCGGCGCAGGTTGCCTCGCGCGTGCGCTCTCCGACGTTCATGGGTGCGTGCTGGGAGCCGGGCTGCGGTCTGCTCAACCCTGTCAAATGGGTCGACGCGCTGCGCCGTCTCGCGGTCGGGCGCGGCGCCAAGCTCTACGAGGGCACGCGCGTCGAGAGCGTGGCGCGCGCGGGCGGCAAGTTCCGCCTCGCCGCACCCGGCGGCACCGTCACTGCCGAGAAGGTCGTGTTCGCGACCAACGGCTACACGCATCTGATCCCAGGCCTCGCCTCCAAGCAGATCCCGGCGTTCGCCTACATCATCGTCACTGAGCCGCTGAGCAAGGCGCAGCGCGGCTCCATCGGCTGGGCCGGGCGCGAAGGCATCGAGGACGGCCGCAACTTCATGCACTTCTACCGGCTCACACCCGACAACCGCATCCTCGTGGGCGGTGGCCCAGGCCTGGTGCCCTACGGCGGCAGCATGGACCACGACGCCTACCCGAAGGCGTGGGCGCATCTCGAACGGTTCATCGCCACGACGTTCCCGCAGCTTGGCTGCATTCGCATCACCAACCGCTGGGGCGGCGCGTTCTCCGTGACCTCCGATTCGACGCCGCAGATCGGCACCCTGCACGGTGGCGCCGCCGTTTACTCGATCGGCTGCACCGGCCACGGCGTGGCGATGACGCACATGAACGGCCGCATCATCCGCGACCTCGTGCTCGGCCGGAAGACAGAGCTGACGGATCTGTGGTTCGTCAACCGCCGCTCGCTCCCGATCCCGCCGGAACCAATTCGCTCGCTAGCCGTCAAGGCCGTCATAGCGGGCATGTCGCTCGACGACTGGTGGTGCGAGAGGGGTGCAGCCCAGCCATGAACGTGATCAGGAAAATCGCCATCATCGGCGCCACCGGCATGCTCGGCATTCCGGTGACCATCGCGCTGCTCGACGCCGGGTTCGCGGTCACCGCCCTCGCGCGCAAACCGGACGAGGCCAAGCGCATGCTGCCCGCCGCGACGCGGATCGTGGCGGCGGACGCGCGTGACGAGGCGAGCTTGAAGCGCGGTCTCGCCGGGCAGGACGCGCTCTACCTGAGCCTGTCGGTTGCGCCCAGCGAGCGCAAGGGCGACTTCCATACCGAGCAGCAGGGGCTCGAGCACATCCTCGCGGCCGCGCGCGAAGTCGGCATCAAGCGCATCGGCTACCTATCGGCCATGGTTCAAGACACGCAGAAGAGCGGCTGGTGGGTGCTCGACGTCTGGCGGAGTGCACTCCTGCGCATCAAGAGCTCGGGCATCCCGTACACGATCTTCTACCCGAGCAACTTTATGGAAACGCTGCCGCAGCGGCACATGATGGGCGGCGTGTTTGTGATGACCGGCCGCTCCCCGCATCCCAACTATTGGATCGCCGGCCGCGACTTTGGACGTCAGGTGGCAAAATCGTTCGCGCTTCCTGCCGCGGCCAACCGCGAGTACTTCGTCCAGGGACCGGAACCCATGACCTACGTGGAGGCCGCACGGCGATTTGCCCACGCCGCTGCAGGCCGGCCGCGCGTCGTGCGGCTGCCGCTTTCGCTTTTACGTCTCGCCGGCGTCGTGTCGCACCCGATGCGTTTCAACGCACGCATCATGCGCACGGTCCTGCGCTACCCGGAGGTATTCAAGGCCGAGGACACATGGCGGGAGCTCGGAGAGCCCACGACCACCATCGAGGAATTCGCGCGAACGCTGAAGGCGTGAACGCGAACGCTGAACGCTCGATCTTGGTCGAGGACGCGCCGTGTCGGCGACGGTGGTGGGTTCACTGCTTCTTATGGACCGCGGTTCCAGGCTCCGCAAAGCCGGCGCGCATATAAGCGATGATCTTCCAGATCTCCTCGCGCGCAAGCTTGTCCTTGAACGCGGGCATGTCGGTTCCGAACTGCTTCCCGCCTTCCGAGATGGTCCACAGCAGGTACTCGTCGACAGCGATCGGCCGGCGGATCATGTAGGCGAGCAAAGCGGGGGAAGGCGAAAGGGCTTTACCCATATCGCCGTTCCCCAGACCGTTCGGCCCGTGACATGCGGCGCAATTCTGCGCGTAAAGCTTGGCCCCGTCCGCGATCGCCCCGGGCTTGCCGGTGAGCGGCGACTGCGCTCCCTCGTATTCCTTTTCGACGCCGAAATTCACGTAAGTCGTCTGCCGCAACAGGCGCGCCATCATGCTCTTGGGCATGTGCCCCGGCCCCCACAGCTCACGGGTCATCCACTCCGGTTGCCAGTAATCGAAGCCTGGCGGTGCGGACTGCGTGCCCTGCTCTTGCCTGCCTGGCTCTTGGGCGGCACCGATGCTCGGTATCGCGGCGAGCCCAACGACAAGAGCCGCGAGCAAGCGCGGTGTTAGACGCTTCCCCCCGCAGGATTGGCGCATGAAGCGCCACGCTGGATGTGATCTCGGCGATGACACGGCGATACTCCCCCTTCGGATCGTGAGGCTGATCTGCGTCACGTTCGACCGCCACTTTGCCCGGCCATCATAAGCCATGACACAGATCGACGATGCCGCTGATTTCCCCAGCGTTGCGCAATGTGGCTGCCGCACATCCGCAATTCTACTAAACGGGGACCGCTTTGCCGAGTACCCGCATGAGGGAAATCTCTGCCCGCTCTCGCTCACGACGCATCGTGTGCGGCCTCGCGGCGACGGACGCCATGGATTCTTCGAGAACTACTAGCGCAATCAGATCTCCGGGAACGTCCTATGTCTCGTCGCCCGGGGCGGATTTATCGTCCGACCACATGCGCAGCAACGCACCGAGGCAGAGGACTGCACCGACGACCATTAGAAGGCAGAGCAGGATTAGAAGAGCAAACATTGCATTATGTAACCATGCCGCACGTCGACCGTCTCGTCCTAATTGGCAGGTTTTGTGTCATTGACGGAAAGCGGGGGCGATTGCCGTAACGGGACCACCCGCTTTTGTTGTCACTTGACCCGCTTCCAGGTTTGGCTCTGGCCGAACAGCGGGATGCCGACATAGCCGCGCACCTCGAGCGTATTGCCGTCACGGCTGAGCTGCATGTTGGCGCTGTAGAGCGTCCCCGTCTCGGGATCAAGAATGGTTCCGCCCTCATACGCCAATCCAGAGCGCTGCATGCCCTCGATGAAGACGAGGCCAAGAAGGGGTTTGTCCCGCCGGCCATCGGGGCACTTGTGGCAAAGCGGATTTGGATCGTCGCCGGGATCGGGAAACAGCTTCGAGAAAGAGCCGCTGAAAACGCCGCCGCTCTCGGTAAAGGTGACGAGAGCCCCTACTTTGCCCGTTTCTGGGTCGATCTGCTGCCAGACACCGTTGACGGTTTGGGCGCGCGCAGACGCCGCCTGAGCCAGCAAAAGGAACGCGACAATGGCATACACTCCGGACCTAGGTCGCGTGTTGGCAACTCTAAACCAGCGCCTCATCTCCTGTCCGCCTGGCTCCATTAAGCGCCGGCCCGCAGCAGCCGCAGAGAGCGACCGCCCGATCGGCTCAATCGATGAACCCGCGCAGGGCCCAGATCGCCGCCGACCCGAAAATCCACAGCGCAACGGGAGGCGCGAAGAGCACGATCGGCACAGCGACCCAATCGCCGCGCGTGCTCAACCCGCCCTGCATACCATCCATGATCAAGTAGATGGTCCACCCCATGATCCATCCGACCGACAACAGAAGCCAAACGCGGATCAGCCCGCGCCGCCAGTTGAGAGCGGCCGGTTCGCGTCTCTCGTTTGCGGACGCTCGGTGAGGTATTCCGAAATTCGGCATGGCACCTATCCTGAAGCATTGATGATAGCGCACGAGTTGCGCCGTGTCGTGGTCTCTTCGGCTTCCTCAGGGGTCTCTAATCCTTCGCCGTCGGCTTACAGACACAGGATGTTATTGGAACATCCTCGGAACATGGCAGCACAATGTTGAACTCGACTTTTTTAGCAGCCGACAGTTCCCTCAGGACCCGCAAAATCTCGTAGCGGAGGACCGCGTTACTGATCTTCAAGAGCGTGTCACGATCGAACAGGCCACCGAGATCCATAGGTCGCCGGTCAGCGCTTCGCAGCGGTGTGGACAGACCGCGGGAGCGCAGTCTGCCGACGCCTGAAGTGTGGTATGCAAAACGAGCCATGTGCTCGGTCATTCATCGGATCATTTTGCGGGAGGGATCATTGATGAGGAGTTATCTCGCTGCGACCGGATCACTCATGTTGGCCCTTGTTGCTTCTTGTTCTGGGATAAGCGCGCAAGAGAACGCGAAGCAACCGAATTGGGCTGCTATGCCCATGCAAGCACCCCCTGTGGCCGATCAAGATCGTATGGCCTGCGAAGCCGCGCTCCAGGTCTACGACGAACGAGCTTGCGATGACAATTGCACTGACGAGTGCAGAAACATCGGGTCCGACCTGAGCGGTTGCGACAATATCGGGAGACGCTCCGCGGTCGCGTGTCGGCAATAGCGCTCTGGATATGGCGACAGTCCCCGCGCGGCGGGCCGACTCGCCACGTAATGTGGACATTTCCGCGTAATAAGGAGCTCAGAGGATCAATGACGAGAAGCTATCTCGCTGGCGTGGGAACCGCGATTTTGGCACTTCTTGTTTCATGCGCTGGTGCGAGTGCGCAGCAGGTGGAGATGCAGCTAGCAAATGGGGCGGTTACGGCTAAAACGATCCCTGGGCCCGATCAAAAACGTATGATCTGCGACGCCACGCGCAAGGCGTATAAGGACTACAGCTGCGATAAGCCTCAAAATATAACCGGTGAGTGCAAGGGCATCGCTTTGGATCTGAAAGACTGTCAACCTGACAAATAACCTTGGCGGCGGCGCCATACTGGCGAGGAGCCGGAAGGCGCACGGGCCGCCGATCCGATCAAAGCCCGCGCGTTCGTGATTAGGTCGCGAGGGGAGCAATGTCGGCAAAGGGGGCGATTGCGCAGGCCTGCGCCGCGGGGTTGTCGTTCGTTCAACGAGCCACAGCAGTCTTGCACATACTGCGCGTTCCGGTGGTCGTGACCATATTCGCCGGCCTGTGTCTTCTCGTCCCCGAACAGACCAAGGAGATCTACCGGGCAGTAGCCCAGGATGTCTTATTCAACAAGAGCGAGTGGGGCGAATGGGTAAGGCTGCGCGGGCCACTGACCGAGCTCGGGTTTGCTGGGCTCGGGCTGCTTGTGATGGGAGTATCGATTTGGTGGGTCGCGCGTCGGCTCGCCGCGCGCCTCGGCAGTGGCGTTTCTGATGCGGTACGGCCCACCCTCAACGCAACACCAAGACTTCTTGTCCTGGTGCTCTTCATGTGTGCCGCGATCGGCCTTCTCACTGCCCGAACGCCCGAGCCCTCCGAGGAGGTGAAAAGTGCTTCGTTGCTCGCAATGCGAAGCATCTTCAAACGGAGCGATCCCGTCCTCAAAATACTTCAGGCCAACCTCTTCGGGTACAACCACTACCTCTTGATCGCCGCTGCCGCTATCGCCCTTGCAGGTCTGCTTCTCTACTTCCTTCCTTCTGCGAAGCAGAGCAGCGGTGAAGAATCGAAGCCTCTTTATGGCCGCTGGGGTCGCTTCCCTTTATTCGTCTGCGTAGGCGCGATCATCGGGCTGTTCATTTTCTCTCCGGTGGACGCCCCGCGGCACGTGGGGCCGCTTGGGATATATTCGGCCTTCGTCATCTGCCTTGTCGTGATCTTGGGCCAGCTCTCCTATTGGTCGGACGTATACCGAATCCCTTGCATAATGATCGTAGCGTTCGTTGCGCTGACGGTGTCGCTTCTCGACGCCAACGACAATCATACAATCTACAGGGCGGCACCGCCCGGCGTTGAAGCGCGCGGAGCGAATACCAGTCCGCCCGCGCTCGAGGCAGAATTCGTCCGCTGGTATGAGGCGCGACCCGATCGACTACGCTACGGCCCCGACCGGCGATACCCGATCTATATCGTCGCGGCGCAAGGCGGCGGCATCTACGCTGCCATTCACACGGCGAGTGTTCTGGGTAGCCTCCAGGAGCAATGTCCCGCTTTGCGAAGCATCTCTTCGCAATCAGCAGCGTGTCAGGAGGCAGCCTCGGCGCAGCCGTTTTCGCCGGCCTGCTGCCACACCAGCAAGGACAAGATCCTGCCGCCCCCACAGCCGAGTGTCGCGACACCCCAGTGCCGTACAGGGGCTCCCTGATCGACCTCGCGGAGCGGGTCTTGTACAAGGATATGTTGTCTCCGCTCGTCGGGGCACTCCTGTTCCCTGACATGCTTCAGTTTCTCCTGCCGTATCCCATCCACTCCTTCGATCGGGCCCTGCGCTTTGAGAAGGCGTTCGAGCAGGTCTTCGGCGAGGCGCTAGAGGAGAACAACAGTGGGGGCGCATCGAATTTCCTCGCTGCGCGTTATCGCGACCACTGGAATCCCACCGCAGCGTCTCCGGCGCTCGTATTCAATACGACCGAAGTCGGCTCGGGGCGGCGCCGCCTCGTAGCCCCCTTTGTGTTTAGCGGCAGCGACGTTGAGTTCCTGCCGATCTGGGACGACGCCGAAACAGAACGCAGCGGTGCCAAGCTCAGCAACCTGCCGGTCAGCGCTGCGGCCATTCTCAGCGCCCGCTTTCCTTGGATCACGCCGGCCGGATCCTTTTACGATCAAGAACTCGATTCCAAGACGGACGCACCCAAGCGAGACGGCAAAGGTCGTCCAGTCTTGACCAAGATCCGCCTGGTCGATGGGAGCTATTTCGAAAATTCGGGAGTGGCAACAGCGCTCGATCTCATGCGCAGCATGGAGGATGCCGCGCATAAGCACGGCTTTGCCGACCAAATCCAACTCCACCTCATCGTGTTGACGAGGGGCGGCTACCCTCAGCAAACTTTTTTTGGGCTCAACGAGGCCATATCGCCGGTTCAAGCGCTGCTCAATACCCGCACATCGCGCGCTTACATAACGATCGCCGAAGCCGATCGCGAGCTCGGCGAACCGGGTGTCGTTCAGTCGCCCGCCCTGGCCAGGCGACCCTCAAGCATGAAGAAGATTTCGCTTCGAGACATGGATTACAGCCCGCCGCTCGGCTGGCGGCTATCGTCAATCACGCTGTTGCTCATTCTCGCCCAGAATGGGTTCCCTGGTGAATGCCCGGAGAAGTGGGATCCTTCGCAGCCAAAGCCAAGACAATATGATGCCGATTGCCTGCTCGATGAGGTGGTGCATCAGCTCACGCTCAAGAATTAGAACTATCGGCTTGGCGGGTGAGGAACGGTTTGCTGGTGACCCCGACTGGATTTGAACCTCTGACCTCGTCAGCCTTGCCGCAACCCTCGGCTGCTTCAATCAGGTCTGTGCGTCAGTGTGGGTCTTTGCCATTCAAATGGCGTTCGAACTCCTCCTGATAGCTCAGGTTCATTGTCGCTTGGCGCCAGTCGCCAACAGCGGGGAAATACGGATTACCGTTTTGCTGCGGTATGACGCCCACCTCCTCCGCTGACTGGAACACGCCGATGCTGCAAGCCAACGCCTGTAGTTCATTGAAGATCACCGCGCGCCGCGCCTCGTGCTCGGTGGCAACCTTTCGAATATCCCGCAGGAGTTGTTGGTCGACGTAGTTCAGTGCGTCCCCCAAGCTCTTCACGAGCGATTGCTCGCCTGTGGCGGTTTGATTGACGCTCGTACGCATTTCATTGATGTGCTGAAGCAGTTTGGTCATGCCCACCCCCTCGGTCGCGCAAATCACTTGTGAGCATAAAGTCAAAGCAAAGCTGGTCCAAAAAAACGGGGCAAAATCCGAAGCGTCCACAAGAAAGACGTGTTGTGCCTAAAACGCGTGGGCTGCCCTTCCCTGGCCTCATGACCGATCCGAGGCGTGCCCACAACGCCGCCTGCTCCCCTGATAAGCAGCTGACTTCATTGGCGACCCCGACAGGATTTGAACCTGTGACCC
>CAVUWX010000021.1:0-140699 GCA_963745205.1 uncultured Alphaproteobacteria bacterium | reverse complement strand
AACAAGAGGAGACGTGTAGTGGCGCGCCGTCGGTTTGGGAGCTGAATGCCTGAAGGTCACCCGCGAGCACGACGAGCTCGTCGCCTAGCTCTCTAACCGAGCACCCTATTTAGTATCCGTATCCAATGTCGGTGAACCTGTAATTCAAGCCAGCGCGCACCATGTTGCCCCGCGTCTCCGTATTCCAGCTGAAGGTCGGTCCGACGCCGCCGCCTGCTTGACCGCTGACGGTCGTGCTTCCGAGATCATAGTAGAGATACTCGGCCTTGGCGGTCCACGGGCCGCTCAACACCATTTCGACGCCGCCGCCCGCCGTCCAACCCGAACGGAACGATTGATTTGTAGCATCGATGGTTGATGGACCGCAGGGAGCGGTGAAGCATGCATCGACAATCGATGAGTGCGTGTCCGCGCCCATATAACCGCCCGTCCCGTAGATCATCCAATGATTGACAACAAACCCCAGACGACCGCGGGCGGTCAGGTAGAAGTCAGACTCTGTCGTTGAGGAGGTATCAAAATGTGTCGCTGCGAAGTGCGACGTGCCATTGCCGTTCAGCCCAAGATCGCCGAGGTCGCCTTCGATCCCGAGCACCACTGGCCCGAATTGCCAATTGTAGCCCGCCTGCGTTCCGGCGACGAACCCGGAAGAGTTTGCATCCCAGTGATCGCCAATCGCGTTGTACCCGAGTTGGTCGGTCGCGCCCGTGGTTGACCAAGCTCCACCGAGGTGAGCGCCAGCATAGAAGCCGGTCCAATCCGACACCGCCAACGTTACAGGAGCCGACATCACCGGCGCCGAATATTGCGGCACACCATCGGCTCGCGCATTGTGGCTCACGCTGAGGCTCATGATGCTGGCCGCAAGTAGTGCAACGTTTGTTCGACGCATGTCAGTCGCCCTCCGGGGATTTCGGTCAACTCTACGAGCGGGAGCGTTAATGCCGCCTTCTCGAGCGTTCCGATTCGAGACGGAAAATCGCGGCGTCTGTCGAAGAATGCGCAACTCGATCGCTCCGGCGGAGGACATCTTCTCACCTAGGTCCAGATACAACAAAACCCCGTCGGCTGTCCCGGGGTTCTGCTGTGTCGCCTCCAGCGACCGATGGCGAAAAGGGTAAAGCCATCGACTTGCGCTCAAGCTGAGCTGAGTCGGTAAATGAGGCGTTAACGGGTAGTGAACCCGCTGGTCTGCGTGCCGAGGTGGAGCGTCCCGGTGCAGCCGCCGAGCTGTGCGGAGACGGCGACCTCGATCAGAATGACCGCTGTACTGCGCATGAGATCCTCACGAACCAGTCCGCTGAGCTTGGCCTATTCGAGTTGACGGTCGATGAAACTGGCCCGTTCGCAACCGATCAATTGAAGTGGCCGCGTCGCACTGGATCACTCCGGCGGATTAGCGGTTGAGGTGCTCCAACGCAGCATCGCGCTCGTGCCGGGCCTCCTCAAGCTTCGCCTTTAGACTGGCCGCGGAGGCGCGCAGGTTATCGCGGCGCTGGATCGCCGATCTGGCGAAGCTGGAATAGTCGGGATTGGTGGGGTCCTTGATCCCGGTGCGCTTCTCTTCGGCTGTGATCTGGCGATCGAGGACAGAGGCATTGCCTTCAAACTCGCTGATCAAGGAACTTCGAGATCAAAAACGTTCGCAGCCTTCATCCCGAGAGCCGTCTCAAGCGGTGCGTTACTAAACTCTGATTTCATATTCCACATCAATAAGCTAGTGAGCTGTCCTCCCATGTATTCCCCCGCCCCGCACAAAAAAAAGCCCCGGCTCGCGACCGGGGCTCAGTGTCAGTGCAGGCTGATCAAGACCTCTCGCCCTTGCGGGCCTTGCGGATCACGCCTTCGAGCTGCGCGACCCGCCGTGAGGATTCGCCTGGTGAGCAGTCCATCAACTCCGCCAAGCGGCGGTTATTGACGGGCTCGCCGGCGAGGATCAACGCGGCATAGACCGCGCGCTCGAAATCCCTCGTCGGTATCCAGGCCGGCTGAACCGGAGTAAGGATCTCCGGCTCGACCCTGCTTGCGTCTCGACCACCCTCGGCTGCCTTGCGACAGCCGACCCATGCGAAGTAAACTGGAACCCACACAGGCGCCGTGATCATTGACCGCCGTTTCAAACGGCGACCATTGGTGATCAGCAATCATGGGTCAACTCCTTGGTTGCTGTAGAGCCCGGCCCGGTGTCAATCACCGTGCTGGGCTCGCTTGTTTCTGACGAAGCTCGTCAGGGCGGCATTGCCGCCGACGGCTGTTGGGAACCGTTTCGCTTCGTCAAGCCAGGTTTTGTGGGGGATATACTGTCGTCAGGAAACTATTTCCCGCATCTTCACTCGACGACTTGAGTTTATTATAGCATATCCAAAGCAACTGTTGCCAAGACAACCATCAAATCTTCGTGAATACCTGGTGCAGAACCTTCAGTAGAGTTCGGTGACACTAGGCCAATGTCCCGCAAACGCACTTCCTGCTTTTGGTTGGCCAATGGATGAGAAACGAAAAAGCCCGAGGCGCCGCGTCCTGAAAGAGGGAAAGATCGTGTTCGCCGACGCCCTCTGCTTGATGGACTGCACGATACGCGACATGTCGGACGGGGGCGCAAAGCTGATCGTCTCCAACACGCTCGCGATACCGCACTCATTCCAGCTCTACGAAAAATCGAGCGGGAAGCTTTATCCAGCAATCGTCGCTTGGCGTCAGTGCAATGCCATCGGTGTTAAATTCATTGGACTGCCGACGAGCATCAACGACACTGGTAACAAACGCTATTTGCGGCTGAAGTGAGAAGTGCGCGGGGCCAAGATGGATTTCCGCCCATGAGGTCCCGCGCGGCGGGCTATCGCATCAGCCGGAGACAGTTGTGTTTGGCGGTCTTGGAAACCCGAGCCGCCCTCTTGGCCGCTGCTCACCTCGTCTCAATATTATACCACACGGCTAGGCCGCCACTGACGCCCCCGTCACTTGCTCCATCCGCGGTCGACGGCTTCGGTGCTTAGGGGATGCTCATAGCAGAGAGCCGTGAACCCGCGGTCCGCATGTGGACCACCCATTGATACGCGGTGCAGCCTTGACGTGATTAGGGCTTAGATGCTCACACTACGAGGCCAAGAGATGGCTCGCAGTGCCGACGCCGCCGACGCGACACCCAAAAATGACCGGGTCGTCATTCTTCTTTTCCCCGATCGTAGGCAGCTTGGAGGTTAAGCCAGAACTCGGGCGTAGTCTTAAAATATCTCGCGAGCTTCGAGGCTATGCCGGCAGTCATCGCCTGGCTTCCGCGCACGATCTCGCGGATGCGCTTCACGGGGAGATCAATAGCGTCGGCGAGCGCGCGCTCATCCATGCGCTGCGGTGCAAGGAATTTCTCGCGCAAGACTTGGCTGGGGTGGGTGCGGGCAGTGGGCATGGCACTCGGTTGTTGCGCAGTTTGATTAGCACTCGACGATTGGGCCAACGCCCTGACTCCTTGCGCGCTCGCCCGCAAACGGCGGATCAGGCTACGACGCCCGCGATACGCGATGATGTGATGATGATGGCCGATGCTGCGGCCCGTGAAGAGGATCGTACTCCATCCCCCTTCTCCGTCATGAGAATAGTTGAAAATTAACGGAGCCTGACTGCGATCTCTTTGGCCGCCCAACTCGGTGCTATGCAGCACCAGATGATCAAGACCCGCGAAAAAGATTGTCTTGCCCTGGCGCACCGGTTGGCGCTCACGGGAGATTTTCGCGACGCCGCGGACATTGAGCGCGAACTTCGATTCAAGCATGGGCGACCTGAAGCTGAAGAGGTCCTGGATGACGATCGCATCCGCTCCGCGCTGGACCAGGTGTGCAAGCAGCACTGGAAGATAGGCCAGGGCCGCTGAATTTCGCAGATGCCAGGTCCGGAAACCGACTTGGTCTCGTTAAGACCTCATTAACCGACGCAGCTCAGCTTCAAGCCAAGCCGATGGCGCCACGCGCCAGCCATCGGGAGCCGCGAAGAAGACACAGCAGAACCCCGGAAGAGCCGCCGGGGTTTTGTTGCGTCTGGGTTTAGCTCGCCCGTAACGGATAAATCGTAGACTGAACCTTTGTTGGACCCCCTCCTGTCCAGCAAGTCGATCAGACCAGGCCTCGGGCGTCCTCCGCGTCCGGGGTCTTTTCGTTTTGAGTTGATCTGGGCGCGCCCGGATCTCTCCGAACCGGCATCGCTCGCTCGTCAATGCCAGCGCGCTAACGCGGAAGCCAGCAGACCAGGTGCGGACCTCGCCACATCGGTTGCGGGGCGTGGGGCAGACAGAGGCCTAAGCGCCGCCATTTCGCCCCAGTACGCCCGCGCGAGGCGCGGCATATGAACACCAGGGCCTTGTCCCCGCGACGTGCGGGGTTCAGCCTCAGTGAGGATGGGGACGATGGACAAGAGCCTGAACATCGCGAAACGTGACAATGATAGCTACTCCGCCGCATTCGAGACGCCGGAAGGGCGGCTAACCTGTGTGATCTCTGTCGCCCGCCAAGAGGGTGCTTCTGACAGACGGACACCGGGCGAGAAAAAGAGGGAAGCGCACAAAAAGCTCCAGCGGCTCGCAGAAGATTTCTCGATCTCCCTTTCGGAGCGGGCGGACGGAAAGGGTTGATCTCCTCTACGCATCACGAGCTGCGTTGAAACTTCTCCCAACGGTCGCGGTTCGCCTCGCGCCAAGCCGCGGTTTTCACCTTGATCCAGCCTCGTGTTCGTGAGTGATAAGGCTAATCACCATGTTATATCTTAGCCGCGGTGATGGGGCGGCCCGATGAGGAGTTTTTGTTTCATCGCTATCGCTGTGAGCTTGGCTTTGGCTGACTTGCCGTTGCCGCGTCTTCCGATGGCTCGGGCAGACGAAATGTCCGATGTCGTAACCGTGCCGCCGCGCTTCGTGAGCGACTTCCGGCTAAATTTCCCCACTGCCACCGTCGATGATCCGTCTTGCAATAGCTACAAGTCATCGACTTCCTGCAAAATGGATTTCAAAATGTTGTCGTCTAGCGGTCGACCTTTGTCGGCCGGCTGCACGACGACGTTTTATGCGCGGGTGGGCAACGGCGTTTTGGAGAACGTCTATTGTTCGGCTGTCGGCCCGGGCGACGGCACGTTGACTGAGACCGAGCACGCCGATCTCTCGGCGATCCGAACTCGTCTCATTGCAATTGTCATTGGCCGGACCGGGGAGCGCCTATCGCCGGCAGACCAAGCCTCACTGACGGCAAGGATCGATCGCGGAGAGCCGGTAAACGAGGGCGAATGGACGTACCTGGCTTACGAACGAGGCAACATCGTGGGAGCGGACGCCAGCCGTGGTTTCGACACGGTCAAGAGTGAGTTCGACCGCCGATTTAGTGGACGCTGACCGCTGCTTCCGCGCTAGCTCAACCGCTCCGCCGCCATCTCCCCGTCCTTGCCGAAGATACGCGTGAGCTCGGCGATCTCCTCGATCGAGATCTCGCCCCTTCCGGTTGGGAGCAAGCGGACGTAGGTCTCGTCGACCTGGTCTGGCATCAGCCACTCTGGCGTGCCGAAGCTGACGGGGTCGCGTCCCGTAATCCTCTGCACTAGTCCCATCCGCTCATGTCGTGAAACGCCAACAACGAGCAGCGCCTCGTCACCAGAGCGTGTCACCTCCGCTCCAAGCCACGTCTGCACAGTGAGCACGAAGCTGGTGGCCATCTTCCACGCCATGAACCTCGCCATGAGAACCAGCACGCGCTCGCGCTGCTCCGGCGTGTCGTGATCAAACCGCGTGAAGATGAGGTAGCAGCCATCAGGCGTGGCGATCCTCCACACTGGAATGGCCTCTCCTCCGTCCTCCACGAACATGCGGGTGCTGGAGATCTAGTCTATCATAACATCGATGAGGGACATCGGATGATCCTGTGCACAGACCCGTGCGACCGTCTTGCCCTTACAAAGCGCCGCCCTGCATAATTTTGCACGTACTAAACTACGGTCACGCGCCAGTGTGGAGAGGGGAGGATGCACGATGCACACCTATGACCCCCGCCAGCAGTTCATCGATGGGCTAGAGCGCTACGTTTCCGGCATCGAAACTGACGACGGATTGCATCGCCTCGCCGAGCACGTCAGCAATTATCATGATCGCCTGCCTGTCGGAGGCCTGCGAGCTCGTGAGCGCGATCGTGTGGCCGCGTCGCCGCTTCACGAACAGCTATCGCCGGCGCCTCGGAGATCGTGCGGGAGCGCCTGAAGGCCAGCGTGTTTCCAAGAAAGCCGACCTAGGGTGCACTAGCGCACAGGAGATTAGTGAGGAGCGTTGATGCCGGAGACCCGATTTAATCCGCCTATCCTACTGAACAGGGATGCACTGGCTGACCTCCCGAAGAAGATTGCGACGCGGCGACAGGCAGTCGCCCTTTTGGAAAAGCTGCCCCCGTGCGGCATCCAGTGGTGCGGCGTGGCGGCGTGCTTGGACACCCACAAAGACACGCCGACCCTAAGGCTTGCACTTGCCAACGCGCTCGAACGCTATGGCTTCCTCAGCCCGGATGATGTGGATTGCTGCGGTCGTTGGCAGCAGTGAAGGAGCGGGCGATGGCGGCTGTTGCACGCAAGACCGCAGAAGCGCTTGGCGCAAGGATCAACGCTACCGCGCAACTTTTCTGGCGTGAATCCGACGCGATGCACGCGCTGTTGATCAAGCGCGCTGACGAGCTCGTGGGCTGCACCGAAGGCTCACCCGAAGAGACGGAACTGAGCGCGCTCGCGGTCGTGATCGATGCCTACGAGGCTAAGCGCTGGCCGAGAGGGAAGGCGGCGGGCGGCAAGGGTTGATAGGCTTAGGGCGACGGCTGAATAGCCCAGCGGGCACTTGGGTACGGCTCTACGCTGGGCTATCGGGGTCTCTCAGCGTGCATTAAAGCGGACGCGAGGCCCATTAGAGAAGAGGCTCCCACAGATCCGAGATTGGCGGCAGACTCGGAAAGTATCCTAGGAGCAGCAGTGAAGGAGAGGGCGATGAGTGATCGATGGCCCACACTGCGTGAAATCGTCGGTGTTGCCATCGGCATCCTCGTTATCGTCTCGGCGGCCATCGGCGTGATTTTCATAGCGCAAAGCTTCGGCGTGAGTGGCTACCCGCTGATCACTATCGAAGTCAGCACCGCGCTCGTCGCTGCTCTTATCATTGGCGGAGCGTTGAGGTGAGGGACGGCCCGGACCTCTATGACAAGCGGGGCTTCGGACCACCGTCACTGGGCCTTTGACCTGGATCAAGGCACACACGATCGAATACGCGAATCATTAGTTGATATGGCGAAAGTCATCAAGCATCGAGATCGACAATCGGTTGGAGGTTGCGATGGCCATAGCAGCTCAAGTCATTCAAGACGACTATTCGGAACACATGCATGACTACCGTCAATTCGTCCGCATCGTGCAGATCGTTGTCGCCGGAGTGGCTACCGTCCTGCTGCTCCTTGCCTTCTTCCTCTTGTGAGGGTTTGCGCCGCCCCTTGGTGCCCGCGCGGTAGCGATCTGGGGTGGCGATCAGGGGCGGCCTTCGTGTCGCCCCATTTGCTTTCAGTGCTACCTTGCGCTGATGCAGTACCAAACCCTCCGCTCCGTCTCCGACAACCACGTCTTCGTCATCTGCTACGATGGCAGGTTTGACGAGCTGCCCGATCATGTTCGGAAGCAGGGCCCATGGCAGGGAATGCATCGCGGAGAGATCGAGAAGCTTAAGGCCAACTACCGCCGGGCACTTGCGCGCGACGGCTATGCACTCGTGAAGTGCGAGGAGGCAGTGTTTAAGCCGGAGAGGTGAGCGTGCGTTGGATGGCGGCAGCAACGAGCCATGTGATCACTGAGTCCATTGCGTAGCCGGTGTTTTTCGCTTCTGAGACCGCATCGAGGAACGCGCGCCCATCTCCTCTCCATGTTCCATCACCGTCGAGCGTCACGGTCACGTCATTGACCGTGTATTTGAACGGAAACATCGGGATCGTAGTGACGTCGATTGTCATCGTGCTTCTCCTTGGGCTAAGAGGGAGGTTCGGCTTTAGTTCGCCAGCGGCACACGATCCTGCCACCACGGCGGGCTGTTGGAGATCGAGAAGTCCCTTGATCGGTAGGAGATGGGAATCCCATCGTCCCCAGGGGCGTTGGGCACCCGTATCCAGACGCGCTTCTCGTCAAAGCGCACGATCTCGATCGCACCAAGCGCCGCTTGGCAGATCAGGCCGCAGTGCGCTGCAAACTCGCCGCGGCCCATGCCGAAGAGTTGCTCCATCGACCATCCGCCCTTGAACGCGTCGAGAGCGTAGTCGCTCGCCAAGAACACATCGGTCGCTTCCAGCAGCTTTTGCGTCGAGGCATTGACCGGGACACCGCTGAAACGAAGGCGCGCATCCGCCCACTCGGCTTTGCAGATGGCCAGGGCTGCTTCAGCGCTCATTGCAGAGCTGCTCCTCGGACAATCACGTCCTTACCGCGGTTACGGCACTCGAGCCCGATGGCGTCGACGATGGACCGCAGTTCCGCCCCCAGCTCGTCGGCGGGCAGCGGGTCGACCAACAGGGTTTCGCACCAGCCGAGATAGCGATCGTAGAGATCGCGCAGTGACGCCGCGCCCGCAGGATCCGGCTTGATGGACGTCTGCAGGAACTTGGCGACGTGCTCGCGCTTGTTTAGCGGGCGCAGGAGGACCTGCGGCCCCTGTGAGGCAATAGGAACGGGAGCGGGTGCTTCGGGCTCCTTGCGTTTCGGGTGCCATGCCATGCCGATGGCGATGGAGCCGCCCATGACGGCGAGCGAGCGCAGGACCGCCATCATGAGGTCCCATGCCCACGGTTCAAAGTGGAGCTTGATGGCTAACGGCGAGATCTCCGGGGGCAGCGGTGCCGCAGCGAGAGCAAGGCGCGCGGCCGTCACTTCTTCCTGTGCTTTGTCTTGGCTACCCTGCAGAATGGCGGCGCAATTCTTCAGGCAGTCGCGTTTTGCGGCTTCGGAAACGGCGGCATTATCTGCTCGGGTCTTCGCGGCTTCAGCCTTGTCGAGGCGCGTCTGGGCGGCGTTGTGCCTGGTCACGGCCTCGAGGAAGGGCGCGGCTGCCGCTGCGCGGTTCTCAAACTCTCGCTGTGCGTTGGTGCCGACCCAATAGGCTTCCCCTGCGAGGATGCACAGAAATAGCACCGCAGGCATCAGTCGGCTGCCGTCGGCAACCGCAACGCCAACGTATCCCATGCCGATGGTGAGCAGGAACGCGACCGCGATAATGAGCGGCGCGTCGCCGGAGCCGTATCCGCTGGCGTGCATCACGTTGGCATGGGTCGTCGCCGCAATGACGCCGAGGCCAGCAACCGTCACCAACACGCGCCAGATCAACGCGGCATCCCTTGTCACTTCGGCACCTGCACTTTTTCCTTGTCGGCGAGGACGATCACGGCTCTCTCAAGCATCTCGCTAATGCCGCAGTCGAGTTTCGCCGCCAGCGCGTCAGCGAGAGCGCGGACCTCCGGGCTGCACCGGCAATTGAGCAACTCGGTTTTCTTGGCACGCTTGGCACGCTGCTTCGGTGTCATGCCTGCACGACGCTCGGCCTTCAGACGCGCTTCGGTCTCGGCCAGGCGATTTTGCGGGGAGGCTGCGGCGAAGGCTTGCTGCAGCTTCTTGTACGATGCCTCGATGTCCATGCCCTCATCGTCAGACATGGGTCACCTGCCTATGCTTGGCTCTGGCCTTCGCCGCCTTCGCCGCCAGCGGCCTGATCTCCTCCCAGAGACGGTCGATCTCTGCTGCGGCCTCCTTGTCCTTCCCCTTGTTGACCTCGGACGCCGTCTTTCCGCTGTTCATGCCTGCGATGTGTGAAACGCGGTGTTTGATTTCGCTTTCAGCAATCGGGATGTGCATGTTGAGTAGTGTCCGCTTGGCGAACTCGACGAACTTGGCGTCGTGCTGGCCGATGTCATTGATCACGCATACGAACGGTGTTCCTGCCTGCTGAGCGAGCACAACGGCATCCTGCGTTGCTAGAATGTCGAGAGTGGACGCCTTTATCGGGATGATCGCGAAGTCTGCGACCTCGACCATCTCCTTGACGAGGGTGAGGAATGCCGGCGGCCCGTCCAGGAAGACGATATCGGGACGTGTGGTGAGCTCCAGCCGCTCGATCGCGTCCGCGGGTGTGTCGACGCCGGTCAGTGCCTCGGGGTTGCCTGCACCGCCGCGTTGCGTCCACCACTTGATCAGCGACTTTTGAGGGTCGAGATCGACCATTCCAACACGCTTCTTATCGGCTGCGGCGCGTACTGCAAGCGTGCAGGCGAGCAGCGTTTTGCCGACGCCGCCCTTGGTGTTTACCACGGCTATGGTGAGCATATTCGGCCTCAAGTGATGCGAAACACTAACGCATCACGTAAGACGCCGCATCACAAAAACGCAATTGTATCACACGAAAAATGTATCACATCGGCATTCGCAATACCTTTGCGGCTGTCTCGCTTGTTGCTCGTCTTCCGGCGTCGACCCGCCGGCTTCGTGTGCCGGAGCGCGTCGCCTACGGGATCCCCAAGGCGTGATTCGCCCGGCTCCGGCTGTGGCGTCGCAGCCTCATGCGAAACGCCGCTCGTCGCGGCGCCCTTGACGGTCTCCCCGGTTAATCAATCATGGTCGCGACGTTCGATGCTGCTTTGGCGCACTTCACGTTGATAGAGGCGACAATTGGAGAAGCTCTCCGAACCTATTTACTCCTCCCTTCCGGCGGCGCGTGCGCATTGGCCGGCTGATCCCCTTCAGTTGCCGGTATTCCTCACCGAAAAGCAGCTGGCGCATCTCATGGGGAAGTCGGTGCGCACGCTGCAGAAATACCGGCGTGCAGGAACCTCGATCCCCTTCCATGTGGTCGGCCGGAGCGTCCTATACGCCCGCGACGACGTGCTCGCCCTGGGAGACACGCGTTCCACATGAAAACAGGCACGCCATCAACTCTCGCCGACAAGGCGGCACGGCGGCTTCCGCCTGGCGTGCCGCCGCTGCTCTGCTCGCGGGAAGAATCGGCGGACCTCCTAGGGATCGGTCCGTCCAAGTTCGACGAGCTCCGTAAGGATAACCGCCTTCTGCGGCCGGTGCGCATCGGCACTCGGGTGTTATGGCCCTACCAGAATCTTGTCGCCTACGTGCGCGATCTAGCCGATGGTGGCGATGGCGACGATCCGTGGGGGAACGTCTCCACATGACGGGCTCGCCTGCGATGGTCACCATCAAGCTGCGCTTCGTCCATCGCGACGTCGACCGCTACGGCCATGTGCGGATCTATTTCTGGCGCAAGGGTCAGCGCAAGGTGCGCATCCGGGAGAAACCAGACTCTCCAGAGTTCTTAGAGGTCTATCAGCGGCTGCTCGAGCAGAGCAAGTCCGGCGTATTGCCTCCGGTCGCGAAGGAAGCCGGCCGGCCGGCGCAGGGCACGTGGCGATGGCTGTGCACGCAGTACTTTGGCTCAGCCGACTTCAAGCGCCTGCAAGCCAGTAGCCAGAGCGTTCAGCGCCGGATCTTGGAAAGCACATTTGACGAGCCGGTTTACCCAGGCGCCAAAGAGAAGTTCGCCGACTTCCCACTGAATCGGATGCAGGCCAAGGCCATCCGCGTGCTTCGTGATCTCAAGGCTACTCCCAACGGAGCCAAGAACCGCATCAAGGTTGTCCGACGCGTGTTCAACTGGGCAGTCGAGCACGACTACGTCACATCGAACCCAGCCCGCGACGTCAAGTGCGTGACGGCCGGTTCGCAGGGCTTCCATACATGGACGTTAGATGAGGTGGAACAGTTCGAGGTCCGGCATGAAATCGGCTCTAAGGCGCGGCTCGCACTCGCCCTGCTGATGTACACGGGTGTGCGTCGCTCCGATGTCGTTCTCCTCGGCCGACAGCATGTACGCGCAGGGTGGATCAAGTTCGTGCAGAAGAAGAACCAACGGCGCAAGCCGGTGACAATTGAGGTCCCGATGCTACCGGCGCTGCAGAAGGTGATCGATGCCAGCCCTACCGGCGACCTCACCTTCATCGTCACGTCGCAAGGCAAGCCGTTCACCGCCGCGGGCTTCGGTAATTGGTTCCGGAACCGCTGCAACGAGGCTGGCCTGCCGCAGTGCTCTGCGCACGGGCTGCGCAAAGCCGCCGCGACGATCGCCGCCGAGAACGGCGCCACGACGAAAGAGCTCATGGCGATCCTAGGACATTCGACGATGCAGGAAGCGGAGAGGTACTCCCAAGCCGCGGAGCGCAAGAAACTCGCAGGCAGGGCGATGCCGCTCTTGCAGCGGAAGGAAAAAGGAACGTAAAATTCCCACTCGATCGGATGGCAAATGGGAGTGGGGATTTTCGGGGCAAAAAGCAGTGGAACTTCAACGATCCGAAATCAAGGTGGCGCACCCAAGAGGATTCGAACCTCTGACCTTTGCCTTCGGAGGGCAACGCTCTATCCAGCTGAGCTATGGGTGCTGATTTGCGCGCCCTTAATACCGCATCCTCGACGGCCCCGCAAACGGCCGGCGCGTCGTCGCGCGGCTCGTGCACAGCGCGCACGAGCCGCGCCTCCATTGCGCGAGCCCGCCCTTTGCCCCGCCACGCAGCCGGCCTGAGAGGGCTGACCGGGGCGGTGGGAATGCCTATATTCCCCGCGCATGAGCGAGTCTAAAATCTCCCCCAAGCCGAGGAAGGCCGCGATCTCGACCGTTCCCGACGGCGAGGCGACGCCCATCGTCAAGGGCAGCCACGTCTACCTCATCGACGGCTCCGGCTACATCTTCCGCGCCTTCCACGCGCTTCCTCCTCTGACGCGCCCGTCGGACGGCATTCCGGTCGGCGCCGTGCACGGCTTTTGCGCCATGCTGTGGAAGCTTCTGCGCGAGTCGAAGGCGTCGGAAGCGCCGACCCACATCGCGGTGATGTTCGATGCCGGGCGCGAGAACTTCCGCAACGAGATCTACGAAGCCTACAAGGCGAACCGGCCGCCGCCTCCCGATGAGCTCATTCCGCAATTCCCCCTCATCCGCGACGCGGTGAAGGCCTTCAACGTCGCCTGCGTCGAGCAGGAGGGCTACGAGGCCGACGACCTCATCGCGACCTACGCGCGCGAGGTGGTCGATGCCGGCGGCGACGTGACCATCGTCTCCTCCGACAAGGACCTCATGCAGCTCGTGCGCCCCGGCGTCGTCATGCTCGACGCCATGAAGTCCAAGAAGCTCGGGCGCGAGGAGGTGATGGAGAAGTTCGGCGTGCCGCCCGACAAGGTCGTCGACGTGCAGGCGCTCGCCGGCGATTCGACCGACAACGTGCCGGGCGTGCCGGGGATCGGCGTCAAGACCGCGGCCGAGCTCATCAACGAGTACGGCGATCTCGATACGCTGCTTGCGCGCGCCTCCGAGATCAAGCAGCCCAAGCGGCGCGAGAAGCTCATCGAGTTCGCCGACCAGGCGCGCATCTCGCGCGAGCTCGTGCGTTTGAAGCAAGACGTCGATATCGGCGTGCCGGTCGAACACCTCGGCGTATTCGAGCCCGATCCGGAGGTGTTGCTCGGCTTCTTGCGGCTGATGGAGTTCAGCACGCTGACGCGGCGCATCGCGGAAGCGCTGGGCGCAGAGGTTCCGGCTCCGCTCGAGCGATCAGTTGGCCCGACCATCCCGCGCCAGTCCGGCACGCCAGCGGTTGGCGAGGAGCCGAAGTCGGTGGCAAGCGGGACCGAGACGCCCGGTGCTGCGGCGCAGCTCGCGGCGCAGGCGGCGAAAGTCCCCTTCGATCGCTCCAAGTACGAGACCGTCACCACGGCTGAGCGCCTCGCGGCATGGATCGCGGACGCGCGCGCTGCGGGCCGCGTCGCCTTCGACACCGAGACGACATCGATCGATCCGATGCAGGCCGAACTCGTCGGCTTCTCGCTGGCGGTTCAGCCGGGCAAGGCAGCTTACGTGCCGCTCGCCCACCGCCGCGCCGCGACCGAGCTCGATTTCGGCGGCGAAACGCTACCGCAGGTGCCGTTGCGCGAAGCGCTCGATCTGCTGAAGCCGCTGCTCGAGGACCCGTCAATCCTGAAGATCGGGCAGAACCTCAAGTTCGATTTCAACGTGCTGGCCCAGCACGGCATTCGCATCGCCGCCTTCGACGACACCATGTTGATGTCGTACGCGCTCGACGTCGGCAAGGGCAGCCACGGCATGGACGATCTCGCCATGCGCCACCTCGGCCACGCCTGCATCTCATTCGACCAGGTGATGGCGCACGCGCCGGGCAAGAAGTCGGAGCGCACGTTCGCGCAGCTCCCGCTCGACAAGGCGACCGAGTATGCGGCGGAAGACGCCGACGTGACGCTGCGGCTGTGGATGCTCCTGAAGGCGCGGCTCGCTTCCGAGCGCCTCGTTACCGTCTACGAGACGCTGGAGCGCCCGCTGCTCCCCGTCATCGCCGACATGGAGCGCGCCGGCATCAAGGTCGACGCCGCCATCCTGGCGCGACTGTCGAGCACGTTCGCGCAAGGGGTCGCGCGGCTCGAAGAGGAGGTGAACCGCCTCGTCGGCCACAAGTTCAACTTAGGCTCCCCGCGCCAGCTCGGTGAATTGCTGTTCGACCGCCTGCAATTGCCGGGTGGCAAGCGCACCAAGACCGGGCAGTGGGAGACGCGCGCAGGGCTGCTCGACGATCTCGCCGCCAACGAGGAGCTGCCCCCCGACGCACGCAAGCTCATAAACACGATGCTCGAGTGGCGTCAGCTGACGAAGCTGCGCTCGACCTACACGGACGCGCTGCCCGGCTACATCGATCCCAACACCGGGCGCATCCATACCGCCTACGCGCTCGGCGCCACTACCACGGGGCGGCTCGCGTCCTCCGAGCCCAACCTGCAGAACATCCCCATTCGCACCAAGGAGGGGCGCGAGATCCGCACCTCCTTCATCGCGGAGAAGGGCAAGAAGCTCGTCTCCGCCGACTACAGCCAGATCGAGCTGCGCGTGCTCGCCCACATCGCCGACATCCCGCAGCTCCGGCAGGCGTTCGAGGAGGGACTCGACATCCACGCCATGACGGCATCCGAGATGTTCGACGTGCCGATCGAAGGCATGCCGCCCGAGGTGCGCCGCCGCGCCAAGGCGATCAACTTCGGCATCATCTACGGCATCTCGGCGTTCGGGCTCGCAAACCAGCTCGGCATCGAGAAGGATGTGGCCGGCGCCTACATCAAGACCTACTTCGAGCGCTTCCCCGGCATCCGCGACTACATGGAGGCGACGAAGAAGCGTGCGCGCGAGCGCGGCTACGTCGAGACGATCTTCGGGCGACGCATCCACTATCCCGAGATCAACACCAAGAACCCGGGCGCGCGCGGCAACTTCGAGCGCGCGGCGATCAACGCGCCGATACAAGGCTCGGCTGCCGATATCATCCGCCGCGCCATGGTGCGCATGCCGAGCGCGCTCGCCGCGGCCGGCTTGAAGTCGGCGCGCATGCTCTTGCAGGTGCACGACGAGCTCGTGTTCGAGGTGTCGGAGGGGGAGGTCGGCAAGACCTTGAAGACGGTTGCCAAGGTGATGGAGGGAGCGGCGCTGCCGGCGGTCTCGCTCAAAGTTCCGATCCACGTCGACGCTAAGGCCGCCGACAACTGGGAAGCCGCGCACTAGCCTCACGCAAGGTTGAAGCGCGATCAGGCACGCTTATGTGAAAGCCAAGAAAATGCTATTGGCGCTTATTGCCGCGCCCCCCACATAATGGCTACAGGCCGGGCGATGTCCGCCCAGGCCCAATAGGAGGAAAGTTCCATGAAGGTTTGGACAAAGCCTGCCGTGCGCGAGCGGGAAGTTGGCCTCGAGGTCACGTCCTATCTCCCGGCCGAGATCGACATCATCTAACGGGAAGTCGTCTCGTAGCGAATCTCAGGCGGCGGCCAGTGTTCTGGCCGCCGTCTGCATTTGGCCACGGCCCCATCCTTCTTCGGTCTACACGGACCATGCCGGGGTCGCACTGCAGGACAAGGTCTGGGACAGGCATCAGCCGCAGGGCGGATCAAATCCAGCGGCGCACTCTCGCCTTGTAGTCGCGGAACGCATGGCCGAACTGCCGCTCCATCTTTGCCTCCTCGAATGGAATGATGACGAAATTGTCGAGAAGAAAGAGCAGCACGGGCGCGGCAAAGAGGAGCGGCGCGCCGACGAGAAGCGCAACCCCGAGCGTGATCGTGACCATGCCCACATACATGGGGTTGCGCGTGACGGCGTAAGGCCCATACGTGACGAGCGCCTTATTGGTCGGCGAGGAAGGCTGCACCTCGGTGCCCACGCCGCGAAACGTCAGGACGCCCCCCGCCGAGAAAGCAAGCCCAAGGGCGATGACCGCTGCCCCGGCCGCGCCGAATTGCGGCCCGCTTTGCCAGCCGAGCAAGGCACCGACGAAATAGAGTCCAACCAGGATGAGCGCCGCCCAAATCGGCGTTGGAATGACAACGATGAGGGACGGCTTGGACGAATCGGCCATGGCTTATCTTCTCCGCAGCTGTCGGCAACGGCTTTCACATGGGGAAGTCTTGCGCCTTCGCCAAGCCTTGGTAGGGCCGCACGTCGAGGCCGCTAGTGCGCGGTGCTCGCACTCTACGGCGAGATCGTCTTCAGATAGGCGATGATCTTCTTGCGGATCGCCGCATCGGCGACGCCCCCGTAGGGCGGGCTCATCTGGTTGCCGGGGATCACGGCATTCGGATTGGCGATCCATTTGTCGAGCGTCGGCTCGTCCCACGTCACGCCGGAATCCTTGAGCGACTCCGAGTAGCCGAAGCCCGCCAGCTGGCCCGCCTTGCGGCCGACCACGCCGTAGAGCGAGGGCCCCAGCCGGTTGTCGTCCTTCAGGAAGGAATGGCACTCGCGGCAGTGATCGTTGAAGGAGATCTCGAGGTCGTCGTCCGCTGCATTCGCCTCGAACGGGCAAAGGAGCGTTACCAGCGCTGCACATGCGGCGAGACGGCGGATCATCGAAAGCCTCCTGCGGCGATTACCGAGGAGAATGGCAAAAGAAGGCTAAGGGCGGCCTAACGCGGCCTTAAACGGGCGACACCGCGAGCTCGACGTGGTGGGAGCGGCGCGCCGTGCGCCGGTCGAGCGGCATGGCCCCGCGCGAATACTCAATCGTGCGGATGAACTCGCGGATGCGCGGCTGGATCTCGGTGCGCCAGCGCGTGCCGTTGAAGACACCGTAGTGGCCGACGCCCTCCTGCGTGTACTCCACCTTCATGTGGTCGGGGACGCTGGAGCACAGCGCGTGTGCGGCATGTGTCTGGCCGGCGCCGCAAACGTCGTCGCGCTCGCCCTCGACGGTCATCAGGGCCGTATCGAAGATTTCCGAGCAGTCGACGCGCACCCCGCGGTGCATCATCGTACCCTTGGGCAGCGCGTGCTCCTGGAACACCGTCTTGATCGTCTGCAGGTAGAACTCGGCAGTGAGGTCCATGACCGCGAGGTATTCCTCGTAGAAGTCCTGGTGCTGCTTGACCGGGTCGCAGTCGCCCTTGATGAGGTTGTTGAACAGATCGACGTGAGCGTTCATGTGGCGCTCGAGGTTCATGGTCATGAAGCCCGTGAGCTGCATAAAACCCGGGTAGACGGGGCGCATGAAGCCGGCGTGCGGCAGCGGCACGGTTGAGACGACGTTGTGCTCGAACCAGTTGAGTGAGCGCGCCTCGGCCAGCTTGTTGACGGCCGTTGGGTGGCGGCGGGTGTCGATCGGACCGGCCATCAGCGTCATCGACGCTGGCTGGCACGGGTCGTCCGTGCTCGCCATGTGCGCGACCGCCGCCAGCACCGGCACCGCCGGCTGGCACACCCCCATCACGTGCGTATCGGGTCCGATGACGCGGATGAAGTCGATGACGTGGTCGATGAAGTCGTCGAGGTCGAAGCGGCCCATCGCCAGTGGGATCTCGCGCGCGTCCATCCAGTCGGTGACGTAGACATCATGCTCGGGCAGCATCGCCTTGACGGTGCCGCGCAGGAGCGTCGCATAGTGGCCCGACAGCGGCGCCACGATCAGCACCTTGGGATCATAGCGGCGGCCGACCTCGCGCACGTCGCGATCGAAATGCAAAAGCCGGCAGAACGGCGTTGCCGCCGCGACGCGCTCGCGCACCGGCACCTCGATGTTGGCGACGCGGGTCGACTTGATGCCGAACTCGGGCTTGCCATAGCGGCGCGTCACGTTCTCGAACACTTCGCAAGCCGCTGCGAGATGGCGACCGAACGGCGTGTTGGTAAACGGGTTCATGGGCCAGTCGAGCGCGGTGCGCATGGCGTTAACGCCGATGCGGAGCGGCGAGAGGACCGCATGCGCGTATTCATATGCGTAATAGTGCATCGCGGCGCTTCCCGCTGCACTGCGGCCAAATGCTGTGTGCAGTGCAATATTATGTTGCTGAACGTTTTTCTTGACCAGAAGAAAAGTGTCATGGAGCTGCGGCAATTCCCCTCTCATCAACAGCTTATTGGCTCCCCAAGTTGAAACGAGATAGGGCCTGGAATGGTTGGCCGTAAAGGCCGAGGGCGGCCCATAGGGGTCGGCCATTTGGGGCTTGGGCCGCACGGTGACATAATCCGCGGCTACGCCACGCGGTCCTGCGTATGGCCCTTCGGCAACAGGAGCACGGGTCAAGCAATGAAGAAGTTCAAGCCGCGCGGCAGGCAGCCGGTTCGCCTCGAGGGCAACCGCCTACCAGACGCTCGCCCGACGGGCCCCACCGGGCCATCGGGGCCGCGCCCGCCGCAGCGCTCCGCATCCGAGCGCCAGCAGAGCATGATTCTCGTAGGGCTGATCTACGGCGGCATCGGCTTGCTCGGGCTCGGCATCGCCGCCGTCACCTTCCTGATGATCGCTCCGCCGACCGATTTCATTCGCGACCGGATCGCCGCCGAGGTGCGCGCTGAAACCGGCCGCGAGTTCAAGATCGCCGGGCCCGCGTCGTTCACGTTCTTCCCGTCCGTCGGCATGCGCGTGCGCGACGTGTCGCTGTCGGCGCCGCCGGACATGGGTGGCGAGCCGCTTCTGACTGCGCAGAGCCTGGACCTGGGCGTGCGCCTGTGGCCGCTCGTGCGCCAGGAGATCGCCGTTGACCGGTTGGTACTGCAAAAGCCGGTGTTCAACCTGCGCGTCGACGCCAAGGGCCGCCGCAGCTGGGACATGGCGGCGGGCGCAGCGCCGGTCCGCTTTGCACAGGCCACGACCACGCTCACCGACGTTCCGATGCAGGTGGCGGCCACCGGTGGGCCCGAGCGCCGCCACGACATCAAGCTCGGCGAGCTCTCGCTCGGCGATGTCCGCATCATCGATGGTACCGCGCACTACAACGACGAGCGGAACGGCACCTCGCGGGAGATCACGGCGATCGACGCCGAGGTGCAGGCGCCGTCGCTCGCAGGCCGCGTCGACGCCAAGGGCAGCTTCCTGTCTCAAAGCGAGAAGATCGCCTTCGACGCCAAGATCACATCGCTCGGCGATCTGGTGCAGGAGCGTCCGGCCAAGCTCGCGCTCAGCGTCGCCGGCCGGCCGCTCAACGTGCGCTTTGATGGCACGATCGCGCTGCAAAACGACTTCGCCGCCGAAGGCAGCCTCAGCGGCGACACGACGTCGCTGCGCACGCTCGCCGAGTGGCTTGGCACCAAGCTGCCCCGCTCTTCGGGATTCGGCGCCGCCTCCCTTAACGGCACCCTGCGCGCGGGCGGCGACACTTGGCGCTTCTCCGACGCCAAGCTCACGCTCGATGGCGCGACCGCGACCGGCACCATCGGCGTCATCACCTCGGGCAGGCGTCCGCACGTGGTGGCCGATCTCAAGGTTTCTGGCCTCAACCTCGACACCTACGCTGCCCGCGGCTCGCAAGGCGAGCAACCCGCCGCGGCGCCTGCGGCCAAGGCCGCTCCGCTGACGCCGCCGCCCTCCGAGCCGGGCTCCATCGACGATCTGCTCAAGCAGCCGGGTCCCCCGGGGCCCCAGGTCAAGGGCTTTACCCAGCGTGACGGCTGGAGCGGCGAGCCCTTCGATCTCTCCGGCCTCGACATCGTCGACGCCGACGCCAAGTTGTCGGTGGCCGGCCTCGTCTATGGCGGCATGCGCCTCGACAGCACCGAGGTGGCGCTGGCACTCAAGGACCGAGTGCTCAAGACGACCTTCGCCGATATCAGCCTCTACCAGGGCCGCGGCAGCGGCAGGATCACGGTCGACGGCACCGGCAAGGAGGCGCTGATCGCCGCCGACTTCTCGCTCGCCGACATCGCCGCCCAGCCGCTCTTGAAGGACTTTGCCGGCATTGATTGGCTGTCTGGAAAGTATAACGGCAACCTCTCGATCAAGGGCCATGGCGTGAGCGAGGAGGCGCTCGTGCAGTCGATCAACGGTAATGGCGACTTTGCCATCAGTAACGGCGCGGTCGCCGGATTCAACCTCGGGGGTGCGCTGCGCGAGCTGCGGGAGGGCAACATCCCGAACATCGAGGCTTCGCCTTCGCAGAAGACCGACTTCAGCGCGCTCACCGGAAGCTACGTCATCGCCGACGGCGTTGCCCGCAATGAGGACCTGAAGCTCGCAGGCCCGGCAGTGCGGGCCACCGGCTCGGGCACGATCGATCTGCCCGCGCGCAGCCTCGACTACACGGTGAAGCCGACGCTCGTTGCCAGCGCGGAAGGCGAAGGCGGCGAGCAGGACCTCGCCGGGATCGAGGTGCCTGTGCATGTGACCGGGCCTTGGAGCGCGCCGAAGATCGAGCCCGACCTCGAAGGCGCGCTCAACAGCGAAAAGAACCTCAATGCCGCAAAGGAGATCGGCAAGAAGCTTGGTGGCAAGGAGGTCGGTGAGGCGATCGACAACCTGCTCAAGAAAGGCGAGAACGGCGAGCCGTCGAAGGCCGAGAAGTTCCTCGACAAAATCTTCGGCAAGTAGACGAGCCGCGCCAACTCGCCGCGCGCTGTGCGTTTGCGCCCGCTCTCGAGCTTCGCAATTGCGCTCAAAAAGGCCCGCGTGAAGTTCGCGCGCGCGGCGCGGGCAAAATTTTTTGCCCCGCGGGCAAATTTTTTCTTGCGTAGGGGGGGGGTGTGCCTCATATGACCCCTCTCCGTTCGTCCACCTGCCCTTAAGGTCGAGGTTTTCCAGAAACCCCAAAGGTAAGGAGCGGACGGGTCACCTCTATCTACCTGGTTGGGGAGGGTCATATGGCCTTTAATGACACCCTCTTCCAATTGGGGATGGACTTGAACTCGTTCAAGCACCGCCCAAGAGGAAGATCATCGTCGTGTTGCTGCGCATGTAGCGCACGAAGACTGTGCCCACGTGGGGCACGAAGACAGGAAGGACTTTTTCATCGAGCGCGATGGCGTTCGGTTCGCCGGCACCCACCTCATCGTGGACCTGTTCGGCGCCCGACGGCTCGATGACCTGGAGCACATCAAGCGCACGCTCAAGCGATGCGTGGAGGTGGCGGGCGCGACGCTCCTGCACATCCACCTGCATCACTTCACGCCCAATGGCGGCGTGTCGGGTGTGGCCGTGCTCTCGGAGAGTCACATATCCATCCATAGCTGGCCGGAAGCCGATTACGCTGCGCTCGACGTCTTCATGTGCGGACACGCCCAGCCGCAGAAGTGCATCGACGTCCTGCGCGAGGCCTTCAGCGCTCGCGACGTGGTCGTGAAAACGCACCACCGCGGGTCGGAGCTCGACGACCTCAAGTGGCAGGCGGCCCGCTCGCGGCAGGCGCCGGTGCGCTTGAAGAGCGTTAAGAAGGCAAGGCGGGCGGCCTGACGCGGCCGCTCCCCTTCCCAGCCGTGGCTTGGCCCAGGATGCGGTCATGTTTCCGCCTTGTGCATGGGCGACGCAGGGGTGAATACTGCTGCGTCGCCCATGGATTCGCGCGTCCGCCGGCATGCGCGTTAACGAGCGAGCGAACGTGATGCGCGCCGTCCTCACCGCCCTCCTCTCCGCTCTGCTTCTCGTGCGGGCTATCCCGGTCTTCGCGCAGGACAACGGGCTCGGCGGCAGCTTCATCACGCCCGTTCCCGGAGAACGACACCTATCAGGTGCAAATCGTCGGCGACTGGCTGGCAGACGGCCTGATGACCGGGTTGGCGGAAACCTTCTCCACCGGTCCCGGCGTGGCGATCTCGAAAAAGCGCTACGACCTGCCGGCGCTCATGCTCAACCGCACCGACGGCGATCTCAACGCGCTCGAGCAGGCCTTCGCCAACGATCCGAGCCACATAGCGATCGTCATGCTCGGCGCCCAGGACCGCTACAACGTGGGCCCACGCCAAGCCTCCGGCCAGCAGGGCGGCTGGCGCGACGAATACGGCGCCCGCGTCGACCGCGTGATGAAGATCCTGCGCAAGGGTGGCCGCGCCGTCTATTGGGTCGGACTGCCCAACATGCGGCGCTGGCAGGACAACGAGCGCGCGCAGCTCATGAACGACGTGTTCCGTGAGCGCGCCTACTTGAACGGCGTCCACTACATCGACGCCTACGCGAGCTTTGTCGACGAGGGCGGCGGCTACAGCGACTACGGCCCCGACATCACCGGCAAGGTCGCCCGTCTGCGCGACACCGACGGCGTCCACTTCACCGACATCGGCTACCGCAAGCTCGCCCACTTCGTGGAGCGCGACCTGCGCCGTGATCTGCAGCAGGCGAAGGACGAGCGCGCGGTCCCGCTCGCGGGCGACGACGCCGAGCAGGCACGCGTCAATCCCGATCGGGCGCGCCTCAAGGCCGAAGCCGCACCGGCGCCCGCGGGACAGAAGCAGAAGCCCAAGGAGGCGAGCCCCGCGCTACCGCCCGACGAAGCGGGCCGCGAGCAGAAGGCGGAGACCGGCAAGGTCGACATCAAGGTGGCGGCACCGGGCGGCACCGAGCAAATTGTCTCGGTCGATATCGTGCGTCCCGCTATTCCCGCCTCCGTCGTGGCGCTGGTGACGCGCAAGCAGAGCCCCGACAAGGCCGCGCAGATGGGCGACATCCTGATCGACCAGATCCCCGGCGGTCTCACTGTCATGAGCTCGATCGTGCCGCCACGGGGGGCCGATGGCCGCCACCGGCTGTCGCCCACGCAGACGCCCTATTTCCGCGTGTTCGAGCGCGGCGACCGGCTGCCGCCCAAGCCCGGCCGCGCCGACGATTTCACCTGGCCGCGTCCGCAGGCGACCGCCGAGGCCGTCACGCCCGAGCCGCCGCCTGCTCCGGCGCCCGCGACCCAGAAGGACAAACGCCGCTAGATTCTTGGTGTCAGTAATGGAGAGTTGCCATGCGCAGATATTTGCTTCTCGCGATTAGTCTCACCGGCCTCGCCGCCGCCTTCCTCTTTTGGCACCTGTCGCCCGCATCCGCGGCCGACGACGTGAAAACGATCGAGATCGTCAAGAACGCCGACGGCAAGTTCGTATTCTCCGATCCGAACGCGAAAATTACCGCCGGTCAGTCCGTCAAATGGGTGGCGAAGGATGCCGACGTCCCGCATCAGCTCGTGCCCGACACCGAGGATGACGCCTTGACGGACACGAGCACGTTCGACAGCTCCACCACGCCGACGCAAAAGTTCAAAGCCGCTGGCACCATCCATTATCACTGCGTCATTCATCCCAAGAGCATGAAGGGGACGATCACGGTGACGGCGGCCGCCGAAGCTCCGGCCAAGCCGGAGAAGCCCCCGGCCAAGGCGCCGCCCAAGCCGTCGTACGACGGGTATTGATCAGCCTGACGTGCACGTCTTTGGCGCACTTGGGCGCTCGTCCCCCGTTCGGGGGATGAGCGACTTCGAAACATCCCTTAGATCTCTGCGCTGGTTCGCGGCCATGCGGTCGTGAGCGGGAGGAGAGACTGCGTTCAGTTCCTGGCCGAAATCGTATTGCTAGGCAGGCCGATACTATCGCGGCCCCTATATTTCTAGGGCCGCACTCCTCTCCGCGAAGAAGGTTCGCTTATGGGCCTTTCAATTCATGGAACTGTCGCTCCGCCGCGTCCGCTTGGCGAGGTCGAAGACGGGGATGAGTGTCAGCGCGGCAACGCCGTCTTGCCCATCAGGAACTTGTCGATAGCCTGCGCCGCCTGCCGGCCTTCGCGGATCGCCCACACGACGAGCGATTGCCCGCGGCGGATGTCGCCCGCGGCGAACACCTTCTCCTGGCCCGGAACCTTGTAATCGCGCTCGTCCGCGCCGAGGCCCTTGAAGCGGCCGCGCGCGACCACCTCGAGCCCGAGGTCGCTGACCGGTCCCTCCTCGAGGGGGCCCGAGAAGCCCATGGCGAACAGCACCAGCTCGGCAGGGAGGTGGGTGTCGCTGCCGGGAACCGGCTGCAGCTTGGGGTCGACGTGCACGAGATGCAGCTTCTCCACGCGGCCGTTGGCGCCGGAGAAGCCCGTCGTCGAGACGGAGTATTCGACCTTCGCGCCTTCCGCTTGGCTCGAGGAGACGCGCAGCTTCAAGCGGCCAGTGCGGCCAGGAGAGCGCCTTGTTCTCGTGCTCGGGCGGCATCGGCATGATCTCGAGCTGCGTCACCGACTTCGCCCCTTGCCGGAACGAGGTGCCGATGCAGTCGGAGCCCGTGTCGCCGCCGCCGATGACGATGACGTGCTTGTCCTTGGCGCTGATCTCCTTGGAATCCGTGATTGCGGGCAATTCGCCGGACACGCGCCGGTTCTGCTGCGGCAGGAACTCCATGGCGAAGTGGATGCCGTCGAGATCGCGTCCCGGCGATTTTGCGAAGAAGTCGAACGGCGCTTCCGAGCCGCCGGCGAGAAGAAGGGCGTCGTGCTTCTCGGCGAGCTCTTTCGCCGAGACGGTCTTGCCGACGTTGACGTTGCAGTGGAAGGTCACGCCCTCGGCCTCCATCTGCTTCACGCGCCGCTCGACGATGCCCTTCTCCATCTTGAAGTCGGGGATGCCATAGCGCAGGAGGCCGCCGGGCTTGGCGTTCCTCTCGTAGACGTGCACGTCGTGGCCGGCGCGCGCGAGCTGCTGGGCCGCGGCGAGGCCGGCGGGGCCGGAGCCGACGATGGCAATGCGCTTGCCGGTCTTCGTCTCCGGCGGTTCGGGTACGATCCACCCTTCCTTGAAGCCGCGGTCGGCGATCGCCGCCTCGATCGTCTTGATGGTGACCGGCACGTCGTCGATATTGAGCGTGCACGCAGCCTCGCACGGCGCCGGACACACGCGCCCGGTCACTTCGGGGAAGTTGTTGGTCGAGTGGAGGTTGCCCGCCGCCTGCTTCCAGTCGCCGTGATAGACGAGGTCGTTCCAGTCGGGGATCTGGTTGTTCACGGGGCAGCCCGTGTGGCAGTACGGGATACCGCAATCCATGCAGCGCGCGGCTTGGATCTTGGCGTCGTCCTCGGAGGGCGGCAGCACGAACTCATGCCAATGCTTCACGCGCTCGGTGACGGGCGCGTATTTGGCGTCCATCCGCTTGAACTCGAGAAAGCCCGTGACCTTGCCCATTCGCGTTTCCTGTCGGGAGCCGCGCCCGCGCTCGTCGCGCTTCGTGCCGCAGCCTTCGTCATCATTTCACAGAGGGGGGAATGACCTCAAGCTTTGGCTGCCTTGAGCCCGCCGTTGCGCGCTTCGAGCCCTGCGCCGGCGCCTTTTGCCTTCGCCATGTTGGCGAGCGCCCGCCGGTACTCGTGCGGCATGATCTTCTTGAACTTGGGCAGCCAGAACGCCCAGTCCGCGAGGATAGTCTGCGCGCGCGCGGAGTTGGTGTAGTGCGCATGCCGCACGATGAGCGCGTGCAGCCGCTCAGCGTCTTTCGTGCTCATGTCGGCCATGACCGTCTCGAGCGCGACGGCGACGTTGCCGTTCTGCTTGGCAAGAGCCGCAAGCGAACCCGGGTCGGCCACGATCGCCTCGAGCCCGACCATCTCCTTGTTGAGCCGGGTCTCGAAATCGCCCGCCTCGTCCAGCACGTAGGCGATGCCGCCCGACATGCCGGCCGCGAAGTTGCGCCCCGTGGGTCCCAGCACGACCACGACACCGCCGGTCATGTACTCGCACCCGTGGTCGCCGGTGCCTTCGACGACGGCGACTGCGCCGGAGTTGCGCACGGCAAACCGCTCGCCCGCAATGCCGCGGAAATAGCACTCGCCGGTGACGGCGCCGTAGAGCACGGTATTGCCGACGATGATGCTCTCCTCGGGCGTGATGCTCGAGATCGCGTTGGGGCGTACGATCAGCTTGCCGCCCGATAGGCCCTTGCCGACGTAGTCGTTGCCCTCGCCTACGAGATCGAGCGTCACGCCGCGCGCGGCCCAGGCGCCGAAGCTCTGGCCGGCGGTGCCGCTGAGCGTGATCCAGATCGTATCCTCGGGCAGGCCGGCATGGCCGTAGCGCTTGGCGACCTCGCCCGACAACATCGCGCCGGTAGAGCGGTCGATGTTGCGGATCGTGAGCTCGCACTTCACAGGCTTCTTGCCCTCGAGCGCGGGCCGGCAGAGCTCGAGCAGCTTGTTGTCGAGCACCTTGTCGAGGCCGTGGTCCTGGGCTTCGCTGTTGAAGATGGCCACCGACTTCGGCATGCGCGGCTTGTAGAAGATCTTCGAGAAGTCGAGCCCTTTGGCCTTCCAGTGCTGGATGGCGCGGTCCTTGTCGAGCACCTCGGTCTGGCCGATCATCTCGCTGAAGCTGCGGAAGCCGAGGGCGGCCATGATCTCGCGCACCTCCTCGGCCACGAAGAAGAAGTAGTTGATCACGTGCTCGGGCTTGCCCTGGAACTTGGCGCGCAGCACCGGATCCTGGGTGGCGACCCCGACGGGACATGTGTTCAGGTGGCACTTGCGCATGTAGATGCAGCCGGCCGCGATGAGCGGCGCCGTCGCAAAGCCGAACTCGTCCGCGCCGAGCAGCGCCCCGATGATCACATCGCGCCCGGTCCTGACGCCGCCGTCGACCTGCACGGCGATGCGGCCGCGCAAGCGGTTCAAGACCAGCGTCTGGTGCGTCTCGGCAAGCCCGATCTCCCAGGGCGAGCCCGCGTGCTTGATCGAGGTGAGCGGGGAGGCGCCGGTGCCGCCCTCGAAGCCCGCAATCGTCACGTGATCGGCACGCGCCTTGGCGACGCCGGCCGCGACCGTGCCGACGCCGACCTCGGAGACGAGCTTCACCGATACCTTGCCCGTCGGATTGACGTTCTTCAGGTCGAAGATGAGCTGCGCGAGGTCCTCGATCGAGTAGATGTCGTGATGCGGCGGCGGCGAAATGAGGCCGACGCCCGGCGTCGAATGGCGCACGCTTGCGCGATCACCGCGTCGACCTTGTGGCCCGGGAGCTGCCCGCCCTCGCCGGGCTTTGCCCCTTGCGCCATCTTGATCTGCATCATGTCCGAGTTGACGAGGTACTCGGTGGTCGCGCCGAAGCGGCCCGACGCCACCTGCTTGATGGCGGAGCGCATGGAGTCGCCGTTCGGCAGCGGCTTGAAGCGGTCGCTCTCCTCGCCGCCCTCGCCCGTGTTCGACTTGCCGCCGATGCGGTTCATGGCGATGGCGAGCGTGGTGTGTGCCTCGCGGCTGATGGAGCCGAAGCTCATGGCGCCGGTCGAGAAGCGCTTGACGATCGAAGCTGCCGGCTCGACCTCCTCGATGGGGATCGGCTTGCGCCCGAGCGACTCCGCCGAGCGAATGCGGAACATGCCGCGCATGGTCATCAGCTGCTCGGACTGGTCGTTGATCTGCTTGGCGAACGAGCGGTACTTGTCAGGTAGATTACCGCGCACCGCGTGCTGCAGGTCGGCGACGACGCCCGGGCGCCACATGTGCGCCTCGCCGCGGATGCGGAACGCGTAGTCGCCGCCCACGTCGAGCGCGCTCTCGAGCACAGGGCACATCGCCGAAGGCGGCGCCGTGGCGCTCGACCGTCTCCTGCGCGATCTCGCGCAGGCCCACGCCCTCGATCTGGGTGTGCGTGCCGGTGAAGTATTTCTTGACGAAGCTCGACCGCAAACCGACGGCGTCGAAGATCTGCGCCCCGCAGTAGGACTGGTAGGTCGAGATGCCCATCTTGGCCATGACCTTGAGCATCGCCTTGCCGATCGCCTTGATGTAGCGCTTCTTCACCTCTTCGGCGCTGCTCTCCTCGTCGAGGTCGGGCAGCATGGCTTCCAGCGTCTCGAAGGCGAGGTAAGGGTTGATCGCCTCCGCGCCGTAGCCGGCGAGCGTGCAGAACTGGTGCACCTCGTGCGCTTCGCCCGTCTCCACGACGAGGCCGACGGAGGTGCGCAGGCCCTGCTTGATCAGGTGATGATGCACGGCCGAGGTCGCCAGCAGCGACGGGATCGGGATACGGTCGGGGCCGACGCCGCGGTCCGACAGGATGATGATGTTGTACTCTTTGGAGCGCACGGCCTCCTCGGCCTCCGCGCACGCGCAGTCGAGCGCGGGCGCCATCCCCGAGGGGCCCTTCTCCGCCGCGTAGGTGATGTCGATCGTGATCGAGGAAAACTCGTTGTCCTTGACCTCTCCGATCTGGCGCACGCGCTCCAGATCCTCATTCGTGAGGATCGGCTGATAGACCTCCAGCCGCTTCTGCTTGGAGGTGCCCTCCAGGTCGAGGATGTTGGGACGCGGCCCGATGAACGACACGAGGCTCATGACGAGCTCCTCGCGGATCGAGTCGATCGGCGGGTTCGTCACCTGCGCGAAGTTCTGCTTGAAATAGGTGTGCAACAGCTTCGATTTCGACGACAGCGCCGAGATCGGCGTGTCGTTGCCCATGGAGCCCACCGCCTCCTGGCCCGACTCCGCCATCGGCTTCATCAGGAGCTTGAGGCTCTCCTGCGTGTAGCCGAACGCCTGCTGCAGATCCAACAGCGCCACGTTTGACTTCTTAGCCGGACGCTCTTTGGGTAACGGCAGGTCGGAGACGAGGATCTGCGTGCGCTTGAGCCAAGTCTCGTACGGGTTGCTCGAAGCGATCTCGCCCTTCAATTCGTCGTCGGAGACGATGCGGCCCTTCTCCAGATCGATCAGCAGCATCTTGCCCGGCTGCAGCCGCCACTTGCGCAGGATGCGTTCCTCCGGCACCGGCAGCACGCCCGCTTCCGACGACATGACGACGAGGTCGTCCTTGGTGACGAAATAGCGCGCGGGGCGCAGGCCGTTGCGGTCGAGCGTGGCGCCGATCTGGCGGCCGTCGGAGAACGCCATGGCCGCAGGGCCGTCCCACGGCTCCATGAGGCAGGCGTGGTATTCGTAGAAGGCGCGCCGCTTGCGGTCCATCAGCGGATTGCCGGCCCACGCCTCCGGGATCAGCATCATCGCCGCGTGGGCCAGGCTGTAGCCGCCCATGACAAGGAATTCGAGCGCGTTGTCGAAGCAGGCGGTGTCGGATTGGCCCTCGTACGAGATCGGCCACAGCTTGGAGATGTCGTTGCCGTAAAGCGGCGAGGAGACGGAGGCTTCGCGCGCCGCCATCCAGTTCACGTTGCCGCGCAGCGTGTTGATCTCGCCGTTATGGGCGACGAAACGGTAGGGGTGCGCGAGCTTCCAGGACGGGAAGGTATTGGTCGAGAAGCGCTGGTGCACCAGCGCCATCGCCGAGACGAAGCGCGGCTCCGACAGGTCCTTGTAGTAGGCGCGCAGCTGGTAGGACAGGAACATGCCCTTGTAGACGAGCGTGCGGCTCGACAGCGACACGGTGTAGTGGCCGATGTCGCGGCCCTTGTAGGCTTGCTGGATGGCGTTGGAGACGACCTTGCGCGCAAGGTAGAGACGGCGCTCGAAGTCCTCCTGGTCGAGGATCGAGGAGGGGCAGCCGACGAATACCTGCCGGTGCACCGGCTCGGTCGCGATGACCATCTCCGACAGCGAGGAGTTGTCGACCGGCACTGAGCGCCAGCCGAGCAGCTCCAGCCCCTGCTCCTTGATGATGCGTGCCCACACGCGCTCGCAGTGGGCCTGCAGGCGCTCATCGCGCGGCAGAAAGATGTGGCCGACGGCGTAGCGGCCGACGGGCGGCAAGGTGAAGCCGAGCGCCCGGCATTCGTCTCTGAGGAAGTCGTGCGGGATTTGCACGAGCATGCCGGCGCCATCGCCAGCGAGCGGATCGGCGCCGACCGCGCCGCGATGCTCGAGGTTTTCGAGGATGCGCAGCGCGTCCGCGACGATCGAGTGCGACTTGCGCCCCTTCATGTCCGCGACGAAGCCGACGCCGCAGGCATCGCGCTCGTGCGCGGGATCGTAGAGGCCCTGCGCTTGTGGCAGTGCCGCGGGCTCGTCGGTCGGCTCGGGCATGTCGGAGATGTGGCTCGTCATTCTACTGCGACCTACTGCGACCTCGGTGCGGCGCGGTGCGCTTTCACAACGCCCTCGGCGCCTCTTTCGATCGAAATGATCGGTTCTCCAGGTGGCTTGTCAAATTGCAGCGGACAACGAAGCGCCGTTTGACGGCCCCTCCGCGTCTCCGGCCCTGCCGCAATAAAGGACAGGGGTGCTGACCTTTTGCCCGAGCTTCGCAGATTTCAAGTTGTTGCACAAGCGCATCCTGGCGCGAAACTCCGCCGGCGGCAGGCTGCGCCCCGTCGACTTGCGACGAGCAATAATTCAGCAAGGAGCGGCCGCCGCTTGCTTGCGGGCGGCCGCTCCTTCAGGCCTTCGGCTCAAATTGCGCTCAAGCGCGTCAGGCGGTGGCCTCGAGCTGCTTGGGCTCGCCCGATCCGACGGTGATCGTGCGCGGCTTCATGCGCTCGGGCAGGTTGCGCACGAGATCGATGTGCAAAAGGCCGTCCTCGAAGTCGGCGCCCTTGACCTCGACGTAGTCGGCAAGCTGGAAGCGGCGCTCGAAAGAGCGCGCAGCGATGCCGCGGTGCAGGAAGGTGCGCTCCTTGTCGTCGGGCTGCTTCTGCCCGCTCACGACGAGCGTCGTCTCCTTCACGTCAATCTTGAACTCGTCCTTGTGAAAGCCCGCGACCGCCATCGAAATCCGGTACTCGTTGTCGCCGAGACGCTCGATGTTGTAGGGCGGGTAGCCGTCGACGTCATAGCCGCCGACGCTGTCCAAGAGCTGGGCAAGCCGATCGAAGCCGACGGTCGAACGGTAGAGGGGGGCAAAGTCGAACTCTCGCATGACATATCCTCCTTAGAATGAAGCGACATGTGGAGGCCCGCCCGAAGGCCAGGCCGATCCGCAGTGCGCACCCCCTTGGGGCATGCGCAGCCTTGATTTAGGGGCCGTCTTGGCCGGTTCAAGAGCCCGGCTCACCTAATATGGAACGCAATCGAGGGCGGGCCCAAGTTGCCTTCAGGCAACGGAAAATCGCGCTCCTTCAGGTTGGGTTCATGTTGGAACCATCACTCTGGAGGGGCTTTAGGGGCGTAGCGCAAATTCAGACCTCGAGGGGTGTCCATATGTCAGCATCAGCTCGTCTTGCTGCGGCGTCTGCTGTTGCCGCATCGCTTTTCGCATTTGCTCCGCCCGTCTCCGCTGCAGACCTTTATGAGGACGGCTACGGCCAGGGTCCGCCGCGCTATGAGCGCTACGCTCAGCCCCCGGCGGACTTCGAGCCGCCCTATCCGCCGCGCTACGCCGACCGCGGCGCCCCGTGCGTGCCCCGTGAGGTGGTCCGCGACCGGCTACTCTCGGAAGGCTGGGGCGATTTCCGCGACTTCGACCCGAGGGGCCGCGTGATCCTGGTGCAGGCGCGGCGCCCATCCGGGCGGCTCTTCGATCTGACGATCGACCGCTGCTCGGGCGAGGTCGTGGACGCTCGGCCCGTATTCGGACCGCGCGCCGCGCAGGGCCCGTACGCATACGGCGGCTTCGGCGGCTATGGCTACGGACCTCGACGGTTCTGGCCGCGGCCCTACTAAACGCTCCACCGTTTAACGTGACCTCCTGACCTGTCGCGGCGCACGGCTCTCTGTATGATGCAAGAAGAGTTGGGCTGCCGCCGGGGGTAGGATGGAACTCGTCACGCTCGCAAAGAATCCGGTTCCCAGCGGGGCAACTGTCGGGGCGTTCCGGGGCTACGACGGGGCGCAGCTCAGGTACGCCCGCTGGGACGCGACGCGCATGCCGCGGCGGGGCACGATCTGCCTGTTCGGGGGCCGCACCGAGTTCATCGAGAAATATTTCGAGGTGATCGCGGATTTGCGCCGTCGCGGCTTTGCCGTGGCGACCATGGACTGGCGCGGGCAGGGCGGCTCGCAGCGCATGCTGTCAAACCCGCGCAAGGGCCACGTCCGCGGCTTCTGGGAGTACGACCGCGACCTCGTGCGTTTCATGAAGGACATTGTGCTTCCCGATTGCCCGCCGCCCTTCATCGGGCTCGCGCATTCGATGGGCGGCAACATTCTCCTGCGCAACGCGACCATGCCGGGCCTGTGGTTTGAGCGCATCGTGCTGGCGTCGCCGATGATCTCCATCCACGAGAGTATCGTAGGTCCCCGCCCCTTCCAGGCGCGCGCCTATGCCGAGCTCAGCTCGCTGCTCGGGATGTCGACCGCCTACGTCATGGGCGGGTCGGACCGGCTGGAATTGACCTATCCCTTCGAGGGCAACTCGCTGACCTGCGATCACGAGCGCTGGGCGCGCACCAAGGCGGTGCTCGACCTTGCTCCGGATCTGGGGCTCGGCTCCCCGACCATCGGCTGGCTCAAATCTGCGCTGCGCTCCTGCGCCCGCATCTCGCACCCCGATTATCCCTCGCAGATCCACGTGCCGCTCCTGATCTTCGCGGCGAGCGACGACACGGTCGTCTCCACGCCGGCAATCGAGGCCTTCGCGGTGCGGGTGAAGGTCGCCTCGTGCATCCTGATGCCGAACTCTCGCCACGAGATCCTGCAGGAGACCGATGCCGTGCGCACGCGCTTCTGGGCCGCGTTCGATGCCTATCTCGGGGTCGACGCCAAGGTCGCCTGAGTGCCAAGGTCGCCTGAGTGAAAGTCGCGTGAAAGCGCGTCAGCGGGCGCTCACTTCGTCAGAACCGCCAGAGCCTGCTCGTGCATGCGTGGGTCGCCAGCGGCAATGATGCGGCCGCCGGCGATTGCGGGCCCGCCCTCCCAGGTGGTTATGCGGCCGCCCGCCCGCTCGATGATCGGGATGAGCCCCACGACGTCGTGCGCCTTCAAGCCTGCCTCGACCACGAGATCGACGAAGCCGGCGGCGAGCAGGCAATAGCCATAGCAATCGCCGCCGTAGCGGGTCATGCGCACGCGCGCGGCGAGGCGCGCGAAGGCGTCCGCCTCGCGGCCCTTCGCGAAGAGGTCGGGATGGGTGGAGGTGAGCGTGGCTTCGGCGAGGCGCGCGCAGGGGCGTGTCCGCAAGCGGCTCGGCTTGCCGGAGCCGTTGCGAAAGTGCGCCGCCGTCGCCCCCGACCAGAACCGCTCGCCCGTGAACGGTTGGTCCATGAGGCCCAGCACGGCCTTCTCCCCGTCGAGAAGACCGATGAGCGTCCCCCAAAGGGGCGAGCCCATGATGAACGCGCGCGTGCCGTCGATGGGGTCGAGCACCCAGCGGAAGCGGGAACCTTCGCCGGCGGAGCCGAGCTCCTCGCCGATGAGCCCGTGCGCCGGCCAGCGCTCGGCCAGCGCCTGGCGCATCGCGCGCTCCGCCGCGTGGTCGGCCTCGGTGACGGGATCGAATGCGCCCTTCCCGGCCTTGTTCGCGACTGCGAGCGGCTTGCGGAAATAGGGGCGGATGATCGAGCCGGAGATGTCGGCGAGGGCGTGCGCGAAGTCGAGCAGGGTCTTGAAGCCCGGGGCGCCGCGGTTCGTCACAGTATCGCTACCCTGTTACGTTGATGTGGCCAGTAAATACCAACATGCACCGAGATGAATCCGACATGTCGACTGATCACGATTGATATAATTCATTGCCTTACGTGATAAAATCGACGCCATATGTGGCCGCTACGCTACACGTCCCCGGCTTTGCACGGTGACGCGCCCCGTTAACTTGCTGTTGTGAGCGAACAGGCTCATATGTTGAACGCGCGGTGGGATGACGAACTTACCGCCCACCGCAGCCCACTTTGGGCGTTTCCTCCCTAGACTTGGGCCGTTCGGCGAACGAACGGCCTTTTTTCGTGCGGGGACGTCGGCCTCAAATGCGGCCATCGCCGAGCTCTTCGTTTCTGTAAACACAGCTCTGCAAAATTTGCATTTGAAAATGCTGCAATGCACCCATAGTTTTGCAATGCGACATCGCGGGCCTGGCTCGTGTTGTCGTAGCCCTCCTTGGGCGTTTCCTCCCTAGACTTGGGCCGTTCGTGACCCGAACGGCCCTTTTTCTTTGTCTAAGCCGAACGCGGGCGCTCTCGCGCAGCGGCGCGCCGATGCAGTTCGCGGTATGAAAGCGGGGCTCACTGTCGCGGCGCAGCATAACTTATCCGCATAGCTCGGCAAACTGGGCGAGCCGATGACGCTTGCCGGTTGAAAGATCGAAGTCTTCTCATTCCGCTGCGGCGCGCCTTTGCAGCAGGGCCGGGAGCTCGTTGAACAGCGGGCCGGCGAGGCTCTGCAGGTCGCGCTGCAGCTCGGCGAAGCCCGCAGTCGGCCGCAGCGTCTGCTCGTTGAGATAGAGCCCGCGGTTGATCTCGATCTGTACCGCGTGCATGTCGCGCGTTGGGCGTCCGTAGTGCTCGGTTATGTAGCCGCCCGCGTACGGGCGGTTCATCTGCACCTCGTATCCGAGCGCCGCCAGGGCGTCCTTGAGGAAGCGGCTGATCTTGCAATCGGCGGATGCGCCGAAGCGGTCGCCGAGTACGATGTCGGGCCGCGGGCCGCCTGCCGGAGCCATGGAGGCCGACGGCATCGAATGGCAGTCGATGAGGATGGCGTACCCGAAGCGCGCGCGCGTCGCCTCGCACAGCTCGGTCAGTGCGGCGTGGAAGGGAATGTAGAGTTGCTCCACGCGATCGATACCCGATGACAAGGGTAGCTTCGATCGATAAATCTCCTCCCCGTCGGCGACGATGCGCGCGATTGTGCCGAGACCGCCGGCAACGCGCACCGACTGCGTGTTGGCGTAGTCGGGCAGGTTCTCGGTGAACAGCTCGGGGTCGAACTCGTAGGGCTCGCGGTTCACATCGAGATAGGCGCGCGGGAAACGGGCCGCGATCAGCGGGGCGCCCTCATTCGCAACCGGCAGGAATAAGTCGTCGACGTAGCAATCCTCGGATTTGCGCAACGAATGCGGGCTCAGGCGGGACAGCGCGAGGAACGCCTGCGGATAGACGCGGCCCGAATGCGGCGAGCACAGCACGAATGGCGCGATTTGCGGCTTGGGCAGGGCGACGTCGAAGCCTGGGATCAGCTCCGGTGGGATCGAGGGGCGGTCGCGCAGAGGCATGCTTCTTGCAGGCTCTCGGTGATGGACTTCGATTGCGGTTCGCCGATGGGCCGGCGGTGAAAAGCCAGATCGTTGTTGACCACGATTTTGAGGAGACCCCAGGGACAATGCGCCTCAACACGTGGCCTCTTGCTCACTGTGCCAACCTGCCCCCAATATGTCCACGGGAACAGCGGCATGTTGCAGACCTCACTCGTGGACAATTCCCAATTGTCCGGCGCCGGGAGCGGGTGACTTCACCCTCCGTTTACCATGCCGATACCACAGTCGTGGCGAAGGGATCTCCGACCAAAGCAACACGTGTGCAGAGTATCCGCGTATGACCGCTAAGCCCTCCCGTGTGACCGTGATCCGCATTCTGCTGGCCGAGGACGACGAGTTCATGCGCGGCTTCCTTGTGCGCGCGCTCGAAAAGGCCGGATACGACGTCATCGCCTTCGCCAACGGCGAGGAGGCCTACGAGCGCCTCAAGACCGAGCCCTTCACGCTGCTGCTTGACCGACATCGTCATGCCGAAGATGGACGGCATCGAGCTCGCCCGCCGCGCGAGCGAGCTCGACCCCGACCTGAAGATCATGTTCATCACGGGATTTGCCGCCGTAATCCTGAACAACGACATCGCTGCCCCGAAGGACGCGCGAGTCCTGTCGAAGCCCTTCCATCTCAAGGATTTGGTCCGCGAGGTCGACCGCCTGCTCGCCGCCTGAAACAAGACGGTTGACCGGAGCGCGGATGAGCCTCTAGAACCACGCCCTTCAGGGGGCGCGTAGCTCAGCGGTAGAGCACTACGTTGACATCGTAGGGGTCACAGGTTCGATCCCTGTCGCGCCCACCATAATTAGCAGGCCATCGGTGCTGAGATGAAAGTCAGAAATTCGCTGAAGTCGCTGCGCGCACGCCACCGCGCCAATCGCCTGGTGCGCCGGAAAGGGCGGCTCTATGTCATCAACAAGGTGCAAAAGCGCTTCAAGGCGCGCCAGGGCTGAGCCGAAGCGCCCGTCGATTGGCCAGCTTTGACGCTCCGCCCCCGCCATCCTATGTTTTGGGGATGCGCAACGAGCACGCTCCCCACGCAATCGCAACTGCCGCAGCTTTCCTCCTCGCCGGCCTCCTGATTTCGGGCGCAGCGGCGCAGGATGCCCCTGTGCCTCCGCCGGTCGGCAACGGGGCCGATCCCGGCATCATCACGGGTCCCGTGCCGGCCGATCCGCAGGCTTCCCAGCCGCGATCTCCCAATCCCCAAGCCGACGAGGACGCTTCCGAGCAGGCCCCGCCCGAGCAAGCCTCTCCGGGCCCCGATGCTCCGGGCACCCCGCCGCCGCCGGCGGCCGGTGAAAAAGGCAAAGCGGCGCAAGATGTCCCCAAAGACAAAGATGCGATGCTGGCTGAGCTGTACGCGCATCTCGCGCAAGCGCCCGACGCCGATCAGGCAGCCGAGATTTCGAAGACGATCGAGGGCCTGTGGCTGCACTCCGGCAGCGATACCATCGGCGTGCTCATGCGCCGCGGCCTGCAAGCGGTCAACGAGCAGCGCAACGACCTTGCGATGAAGATGTTCGACGCCGTCGTCGAGCTCGCGCCCGACTATGCGGAAGGCTGGAACCGCCGCGCCTTCGTCTACTATATGCAGAATGACGTTGAGCACGCCGTGGGCGATTTGCGGCGCGCGCTCGCGCTCGATCCCAATCACTACAAGGCGCTCGACGGGCTTGCCCGCATCCTGCGCGACAGCGGCCAGAAGAAGAGCGCGCTGCGTGCTTACCAGCAGCTCCTGCGCATCAATCCCTATTCAGCCGGCGCGAAGGAGGCCGCGAGCGCGCTCTCGGTCGAGGTCGAGGGGCAGGGGATCTGAAATATCGGATTGCGCGTAAGCGGCGCTATCAGTGCACCTCGGCCGTCGGCGCGCCGTTCTCGTCCACGAACGCGATGCGGATCATGTTGGTTGCGCCCGGCGAGCCGAGCGGTATGCCCGCGGTGATGAGGATGCCGTCGCGCGGCTTCACGAAGCCTTCCTCGAACGCGATGCGGCAGGCCTTGCTCACCATGTCGGTCAGATTTGCCGGGTCGGCTGTCATCACCGATTGGACGCCCCAAGCGAGCGACAGCCGCCGCGCCGTCGCCTCGACGGGCGTGAGCCCGATGATGGGCAGGCCCGGCCGTTCGCGCGTCACGCGCAGGGCAGTCGAGCCGGTCGCCGTGTAGCAAACGATTGCCGACAGTTTGACCGTATCGGCGATGGCGTGCGCCGCTGCCGCAATGGCGTCGGCACCGGTCGGCTGCGGCGGCGTCGTCGTCGCGTGCAGGATAGCGTCGTAGCTCGGATCGGCCTCGACCTCGATTGCGATGCGATCCACCATCTGAATCACCTCCAGCGGGAACTGGCCGATCGCCGACTTCCGCCGACAGCATCACCGCGTCGGCGCCGTCGAACACCGCGGTAGCGACGTCCGACACCTCCGCGCGCGTGGGCACCGGCGAGGAGATCATGCTTTCGAGCATCTGCGTCGCGACCACCACCGGTTTGCCGGCTGCGCGCGCCTTGCGCGTGATCTTCTTCTGCAGGCCCGGCACGCGTTCGACCGGGATCTCCACGCCGAGGTCGCCGCGCGCGACCATGATGCCGTCGGAGGCGCCGATGATGGCGTCGAGGTCGGCGACGGCGGAGGGCTTCTCGATCTTGGCGAGGATCGCCGCGCGGTCGCCGACGAGCTTGCGCACGCCGTGCACGTCGGCTCCACGCTGCAGGAACGACAGCGCGATCCAGTCGACGCCGATCTTCAAGAGGTGTGCGAGGTCCGCGCGGTCCTTGGTCGTGAGCGGGCCGACCGGCAGCAAGGTGTCGGGCAGGCTGATGCCCTTGCGGCTCGAGAGCGCGCCCCCGACCAGCACCTCGGCCGCGATGCTGTTGGCCGTCGTCTCGATCACGCGCATGCGGATCTTGCCGTCGTCGAGCAGCAGCGCGTGTCCGGGCGCAACCGCGGCGAAGATCTGCGGATGTGGAAGGAACACGCTATCGTTGGTACCCGGCTTCTCGTCGCGCTCGAAGCGGAAGATGGAGCCGTCGTTGACGAACACGCGGCCGCCGTGGAATTCGCCGATGCGGAACTTGGGGCCTTGCAGGTCGGCGAGCAGACCGATCGGGTGGCGGTGGCGTTTCGCGACCCAGCGGACGGAATTCTGCAGCGCCCGCGCCGTCTCGTGCGAGGAGTGGCTCATGTTGATGCGGAACACGTCGACGCCGGCGAGAAACAGGCGTTCGATCATCTCCGTTGCAGACGACGCGGGGCCCAAGGTCGCAACCACCTTGACCCTTCTGTTGCGCCTCATTTCTCGACCGTCCCGTGATCCTGCTCCGGATCGGTGAGGCGGATGGTCCACTCCTGCGACTCGCCGGTGTCCACCTCGAAGAATCCGGTGCGCTTATAGCCGCGCTGAGGGCAGTCCTGAACACCACGGATCGCGAACGACCGGTCGGCTGTGCACATGAAATTTTTCCCCGCCCACTCGCCCCCGCGGTCGTAGTCGAGGGCGTGGACATAGATGAACCTGCTTGGAACCGCACCCTTTAGCAGGGTCTCGCAGGTTTGCGAGGCAATATTCCACCAGCCCTCGGTTGCCCAGCCCGTCTGGTCGCGATAGCCGACGGCGACGCCGATCCGGCTCGAGGTGGAATTGCAGAGCTTGAGATCGGCGCGAGCGCTGCCTGCGGTAACTAGGGTCGCCATCACGAGAGTTGCAGCAGAGGCAAGCTGCCCCAGGCCGCGCCAATGCCGGTCTCCTCGTTCTGGGTCCACGCCATCAGCTCCGCGGCTCGGTCGCGCGTAGCGAGCACTGCCGCGGCTTCACTGGCTCGTGGCCGAGCGCCGGCTTGCGGGCGCGCCACAACGATTGAGGCGTTATCGACATGGGTTGGGGCCGGCCGAACAGGAGTGCGCTGCCGGCACCCCGCGGGCAGCCGGTAGGGCCGTTGTTTTCCAGGAAGTTGGCGGCATTGAGATCGGCTTGGTGAGGGGCCGGGGGACAAGATGGGCCGGGTCTCTTCCCGGCTGCGGGCGCCGCACCGCGTCCCGGCGTTCGCCAGCCCGTGCGGCGTTCGTTACGGCCATCAGAAGTCCCCCAAATTCTGCTCGCCGTGGTTTGCGCAATTGTCCCCACCCCGTCAAGGCGCCGCACCGACGCGGGTGGTTTTCGCGGAGCGGCAAAGCTATATTCGAAGCCATGCCAGACGCCGCCCGGCGCGAGACCGTTGCCCTCCTCGCGGCCGACCTCACCGACAGCTACGAGATTATTCCCGGTCGCAGCGACGCCGGTCTGATCCTCATCTGCGATCACGCGGTCAACGCCATTCCCGCCGCCTACGGGACGCTGGGGCTCGAGCCCAAGGAGCTCGAGCGCCACATCGCCTACGACATCGGCGCGCTCGCGGTGACGAAGGGCATCGCGCAGGCGCTGGACGTGCCGGCCATCTCGACGACATTTTCGCGGTTGCTGATCGACGTCAACCGCGGCCTCGATGACCCCACCCTCATCATGCGCATTTCCGACGGAGCCATCGTGCCGGGGAACCGCCACCTCGACGAGGCCGAGCGCGCAAAGCGCGTGCGCGTCTACTACGAGCCCTACCACCTCGCGATCGACAAGATGATCGAGACGTGCACGTCGGCCGGCGTGCCGCCCGTGCTCCTGTCGATCCACAGCTTCACCGAGAACTGGAAAGGCGTGCCGCGACCCTGGGACGCCGCGATCCTGTGGGATCGCGACCATCGCTTAGCCGTGCCCATGCTCGAGGCGTTGCGCGCCGAGCGCGGCATCCTCGTCGGCGAGAACGAGCCCTACGACGGCAAGCTCGCGGGCGACTGCATGTGGCAGCACGGCACGCGGCGCGGGCTCGCGCACACGATCATCGAGGTGCGCCAGGATCTCATTGGCAGCGCGGAAGGGCAAAAGGCTTGGGCTCAGCGCATCGCCGCCGCCGCCAGGACGATACTCGCCCGCACCGATCTTCGCGACGGGCTGCATAGCGTGCACTATTTCGGCTCGCACACGGACGCCGATGCGGCTCCGCCGTTCACCGCGCTCGCAGCCAAGAGCGCCTGAGCGCCCGCTTTTTGCGGAATCGGCGATATCGGGGGCGTGATCAGCGTTCTAAGAAACCTCTGGATCGATTGGGGGTTTGCCTTGAAGGCACCGCCGCTCGCAGCTAGCGTCGCCCGCAAGTTCCATCGCAGCGGGGAGACGAGGATGACGACGCTACAGGCTTCGGCGCAAAAGCAATTGCGCCAGCTCGTCGAGCAGATCGAACACTTGGAAGAAGAGAAGAAGGCGCTTACCGGCGACCTGCGTGACAAGTTCCTCGAGGCGAAGGCGCTGGGCTTCGACGTCAAGGCGCTGCGCCAGATCGTGCGGCTGCGCAAGAAGAGCGCCACCGAGCGCACCGAAGAGGATGCGATTCTCGAAGTCTATATGCACGCGCTGGGCATGCTTGCCGAGGAGCCGGAAGGCTCGATGATCGCCGCCGAGTGACTGGCGCCGAGACGCACAGGAGCTGAATGGGGGAATAGGAGGGCGCCCCGCCCGATTCGGCGCTCGGCCGAGGCGCCCACGGCTAGATAAGGGGATTAGCCCGACCTCGCCGGTGGCTCAAGCGTAGACAAGGGGAGACATAAGTTCTAATCGTTTATTGTTGCCCATGTGATCAGAGTTTCTTATGCCTCCACATGTAACGCTCAAGCAGCTCCGCTACTTCGACGCGTTGGCCCGCGAACAGCATTTCGGCCGCGCGGCGGAGACCTGCGCGGTGACGCAGCCGGCCCTTTCCATGCAGATTCACGAGCTCGAGGAGCAGCTCGGCCTCATCCTCGTCGAGCGCACCCGCGCCGGCGTGCTGCTGTCGGACAAAGGGCGAGAGGTCGCCGAGCGGGCGGCACGCATCCTCGGCGACGTGCGCGAGATGGTCGAATTCGCCCAGCACGCCAATGATCTCCTCTCGGGCTCGCTGCGTCTGGGCGTGATCCCATCGATCGCACCCTACATGCTGCCGCCACTGCTGCCGCTCTTGCGCGAGGGCTATCCGAGCCTCGAGCTGCACGTGCGCGAGACGCAGACGCTGCCGCTGACGCACGAGCTCATCGAGGGCAAGCTCGACGTGCTGCTACTGGCGCTGCCGATCGTGCACGCCGAGATCGAAACGCTGCCGCTGTTCGACGACCGCTTCCTGCTCGCGCTGCCGAGTTCGCGGCGCCTGAGCGCGCGCGTGCGGGCGACCAAGGACCTCGTCGAGCACGAGCGCCTGCTGCTCTTGGAGGAAGGTCACTGCCTGCGCGACCAGGCGCTCACCTACTGCAACCTGCAGCAGGTCTCGACCGTCAACACGTTCGGCGTCTCGAGCCTGTCGACCATCGTGGAGATGGTGGCGGCAGGCTACGGCATCACGCTCCTACCGGAGATGTGCCTCAACGTGGAGGCGCGCGGGCGCGAGATCGGGCTCACGCGCTTCGTCGAGCCGGAGCCGCATCGCAGCGTCGGGCTCGCATGGCGGGCAACTTCGCCGCGCGTGAACGATTTCCGCGAGCTCGGGCGGCTGGTCAAAGTCGCGTGGTCGAAGGGCTGCGTGCCGCCGGGGCGCAAAAATCCGCGGCACAAGCGCCCGCTTACCGAGCAGTTGTCCTGACGGACTGCGACGCTATTCCCTCGGGGGCCGGGCTCGGGCCGCGGCTTGGACCGAGTGCGGAGGCGTCGACCGCGCCGCCGCGGAACTGCTGGGCCCGTGCCACCTCGGCCGTCTGTTCGCCTGGGCGCAAGCCCAGCGGCAGCACAACCGTACGATCGTCCAGCAGATCGAGCGTGCGCGCGATGTCGGGAGGCACGAGCTTTACGAGCGCGGCGTCGTCGGCGGACGCCGATTCCGTGAGCAGCGGCGCGATCGGGAACGGCCGGTAGGACACCTCTTCGGGGTGGTCATCGTCAAACTCGGGTGCGGGCGCCCAGCCGTCGCTGAAGCCGCTCGCGGCCGTGACGGGTGCGGTCGGTTGGCGGCCTGCCGGCTTCTGCGCGGGCTCGACGGATGCAACCCGGACCGGATCCTCGGCTGCATTTGCCGTCGTGCGTGCGCTCGCTGCGGCCGCTGGGGCGAGAGGGCGTGGCGTGGGCGTTGCATCGGCCGACGCGGTCAGCAGCCGGTCGAGCTTGGCGCGATCCGCAGCAGGCGGGCTCTCATAGGAAACGTCGGTCGATTTGAGCGAGGCGAGCGTCACGAGTTCATTGAGACGCCCGCGCTCGGTCTCCGATGGCGGCAGCGTGGCTCTCGGCGCGCGCCGCTGTTGCGGAGGACTCGTGAGCTGAGGCAGCGGCTCCGCAGGCGCCGCAACCGGTGCAATCGAGGCGACGCGAACGCCGCGCGGCTTGGCGAGCTGCGGCGCCGGCACGACGACCGGGGGCCAGCTCGCGTCGGCGACCTCGACCGGCGGCTTGGGATGGTTGTGGATATCGAAGAACGCGGCAACCTCTGCCGCCGCCTCCTTGTGGCGGGCCTGCGCGATGCGCACGTCCTCTTTGCTGATCGAGTCGCCGTCGTCGGGCTTGTGCTTGGTCTGCCCGTTGGGGAACAGCAGGGCGAGCTCGTAGCGCGGCAGGCGCGGCCAGGCGCGCACGGGGCCGGTGTCGACGTGCACGAACGGCGTGCCGGACGTCGGGTAGTAGCCGACGCCGCCGACCTCGCGGATCAGTGCCGAGTAGCGCATCTGCTTCAACGGAATGTCCGGGAATACGGCGTCGATCGCCTTGCCGGTGATGTGCTGGCTCTGCTTGGCCTGCCCACCGACCGTGCGGCGGAGCATCTCGTTGGTCTTCTCCGAGCGGTAGCCGCAGATGATGTCGATCGGAACCTTGCTGCCGAGCTCGGTGTGCATCTCCCAGAGGAGATCGATGGTGCGCGGATCCATCTCGGTCGCCTGGTTCTCGCGCCAGTCGCGCAGGAACCAGTTGAGCTTCTTCAAGGCTTCGGGGTCGTACTTGCCGTCCTTCTTGTAGGTGATGGTGATGGTCTCATCCGTGTGGATGTGATGCATCGAAATCGTGCGCGTCGTCCCGAAGTCGGCGACGACCTGCGGCGAACCTGCGCTCATCCCCAGCAATGCGGCAGCCAAGCCCGCGAGGAGCCCTCGTTTACGCAATACCAAAGTGCACCCCGTGTCTCGACCGGCGCGGTCGGGGCGCCCGCTAGTGCGAGCGTCCCTCAATGCGACCGGCATTCACGTTTCCCTCAGGGTTAATCTTGAACCCTTAACGGTTGGTAACGATTGAATGCGGGCAGAAGTGGGCTCGGGCAGGGCCATATCGGGGCGATGCGAGAGTCGCCCGTGCAACTCGCGATCGCTTTAAGATTTGCAGTTCGAGAGGCTAAGTCAGAAGCCGCCGCCGAGCACCGACTGCACGTAGTCGCCGACGGTGTTCGGGCGCGTGTTGCGATAGATGCTGGCGCGCACGTCAGGGTCGACGGTGACGGGCGCGAGGTGGTTCGGGCCCTTTACGATCTCGCCCCACTTGCCGGCGAGCGCGAGCTTGATGCGCTGCTCGTGCCCGTACACGTCGCGCGCGGTCTGCAGTTGCCCGGCGTCGTCGACCCACGTCGTGAAGTATGTGATGTGCACACCGATCTTGTGGTCAATCGGCACCTCGTTGTTCTCCGGGCCATTGGCGATCAGGTCACCGATCTTGGCGCTATCCCAGCCCTTGTCCTCGGCGAGCAGCAATTCCGCCATGCGCCTCGGGTTGCGCACGCGCATGCAGCCGTGGCTGAAGGTGCGGCTCGCCTCCTCGAACAGGCCCTTGGTCGGCGTATCGTGCATGTAGACGTCGTGCTTGTTCGGGAACGCGAACTTGAGATCGCCGAGCACGTTGCCGTCGCCCGGCGGCTGATAGATGTCGAACTGGCGGATGTCGGCCGAGGTCCAGTCGACGCTCAAGGGATCAACCGGGCGGCCGTTATGCGTCAGGCGCAAGTTGGCGTGCTCGAAGTAGGCGCCGCCGCGCGCCAGGCTCGGATACAGCTCCTTGATCTTAATCGAGTTCGGCACGTTCCAGCGCGGCCGGAACACGATCATCTTCATCGTCTCGGAGAACACCGGCGTCTGCTTGTCTGGGAGGCCGGTGATGACGCGCTCGGTGTGGATGAGCGTGCCGTTCTTGAGGATGCGCAGCGTGAATTCGGGGATGTTGACCCAGACGTAGAGGTCGCCGAGATCGTCGGGCATCCACCGCCACTCTTCCATGTTGGCGAGGATCTTCTGCGGGGTCAGCACCTCGACGTCGTTGAGTGCAGCGCGCGTGGCGTTGCCGACGATGCCGTCGGGCGCCATGCCGTGCTCCTTCTGGAAGGCCACTACGGCCGCTTTCAGCGTCTCGTCGTAGAAGGTCTCGTCCGGCGGCGTGGCGCCGTTGGAGGGCAGCTCGACCTTGAGCCGCTGGCGCAGCAGCGCCACCTGCGGGTCGCGCTTTCCAGGTGCGATGTGGCCACCATCGGGGATGCGGACGATGGGCGCCGCCGCGGCCGCGCTGCGCATCGCCAGATACTTCTGGCGCAGCTTCTCGAACTGCGGATGCTTGGGATGCAGACCGCGCAGATAGGCATCGGCCTCGCCTGCGCTTGCGATCGTCTCCAGCACGTCCTTCGGGTCGAGAAGCTGCGGGCTGCGGTCGAGGTAGGAGGAGAGATCGTTGGCCGGATTCTTGATGCGGCCGCCGCGGGCGTAGCGGGCGTATTTCAGCACGGCGAGCGATAGCGTCGTCTCGGCGTCGGCCAATGCGTCGGGAGCAGCCCCGGCCGCGACGGGCTGTGGCAGAGCGAAGTCGCGGGCTTCCAGCCCCCAATCGTCGGCCTTCTGAATCTCGGCGATGGCAGCTGCACCTTTCGGGTTCAAACCGGCGGCTATGACCCAGAGCGGCGCGTAGCCGTGTGCGGCGTAGAACGCCGACAGTGCGGCGGCATCCGCGCGATCGCCGTCGTCGCCGTTGCCGGGCTTCGCGAGGTGCTGCTGCAGAGCGAGCCCAAGCGCATCGGTCGGTGCCGCGACGGCCGCGGCGGCGACAGGAGCGGGCGCAGGCGCCGGTGCGACTTGAGGTGCTGCGGCCGGCGCTGGCGCTTGTGCTGCGGCGAGCTTCGGCGCGGAGAACACATGTGCGGCGGAGCCGGCTGTCAACGCCGCTGCCGCCAAGCTCAATGTCACCAAACGCCGTCCAAACATCATGCCTCTCCTTGGCAGGTGCGCACGCTAGCCGAGCGGTATGACGCTTTGCTACCGCAGGCTATTCCACATCGTCGATTCGATGCCGTCCAGCGAAGGTCGTCTGGGAGTTCACAGCGATTGCCGCTGAGAATCAAGTGCCGCCAGACGTCGGCTCGAGCATGCCTCAGCGCCACTTCAGCCGCGGTGTCGCGCCTACCACGCAATATCCACGCTTTTCTCACCCAGCAATTGCGTGCGCACCGCGCGCCAATTGACTCCGCGGATCGCTTTCGATCGGAACCGCGCCGACTGAGCTGTCGCCAGGATCGCATGAGCGACTTGCATGTTGCATGACGCCTCTGGCGAGACTGGTTGCTGTTTCGAGGACGCTCACTGCGTCGAGCAGATGTTCATGAGCCTCGAAGTGAACTGCAGCTGCCTGATGAAGCGTTGCCCTGGCATTGGGCCGATCACTTAGCTGGTCGCAGGCGGTGAAGCCTTCGAGCGCGGCCGTACTTTCGGGGGCGCCTGGTCTGGGGCTCGTGCCCCGGCAATACAGCACCGGCGGCAAGTCGATCCTCGGGCGCATCTCAAAGCGCGGGAGCAGATACCTGCGCACGCTCTTCATCCAGGCAGCCAACGTCATCCTCATGCGTCCGCAGACCTGGGAGCGGTTCAGCTTTGGCGCATGGCTGAAGGCTGCGCAGCCACGCCTACATCGCAACAAGCTAGCGACGGCGCTCGCCAATAAGCTCGCCCGTATCGCCTGGAGTGTGCTGAGGCACAACACCGCCTTCGATACCCATCGAGTTGAAGTCGTGGCGATCTAGTCGCCCGACCAGCAACGGAGTTCGCGATTGAGAACAGCAGCATGGAACGGATCAATGAGCGTGCCCAGAGTTCGGTGACCCAAATGGTCGCCTGGCGACCTGTCCGCTAATGAGACCAAAGGCGCGCGCGTATTCCCATCGAGGCCACGGCCCGCGAGCCGATCAACAGGCCGGATACATATCAGCGACTTCCGAAGCCTGCGCCGAACTCACTTGCGATCAGCAGCCGGTCCATACATTGGGTCAGAACGAGCGCATCTGAAGGACGAGTGTTGCGAAAATGCGTCGCCGCGACCCGGGTTCGGATCGCGGCGGAAAGTCTGCGCAACAGTTGGGGCTTTTTGCGGCGGGCGGGCAACAGCCCGCCCGTTTTGCTCAGGCGCGAGGCTCGAGACCGTACTCTTGCATTTTACGATAGAGCGTCGAGCGTCCGATTTTCAAGCGCTTGGCGACCTCCGTCATGTGACCGCGATAGCGGCCGAGGGCCAAGCGGATCATGTCCGCCTCGATCTCGTCGAGGGGCCGGATCTCGCCCGCATCGGTGATCACAGGGATGCCGAGCGCACTGTCGCCGCCCCCGCCGCGGATCTCCATCGTCTGCGGGATGATGTCCTCGGCGCCGAGCAGCGCCTGGCCCTTGAACGCCATCTGCTTGAGGGCAGGGGCCGGCGGGACGGCGGTCTCGAAGCCGGTGACGTGGGCGGCGATCTGCGGGAACTCCGCAACCGTGAGCTCGGGGCCGTCGGCGAGAACGACGGCGCGGAACACTGCGTTCTCGAGCTGGCGCACGTTGCCTGGCCACGGATAGCTCCTGAGGAGCCGCATAGCGTCGTCGGTGATGCTGCTGATGCGCTTGCCTTCCTCGGCGGCAAAGCGCGCCATGAAGTGCTGGGCCAGCTCCGGCACGTCGCCCAAGCGCTCGCGCAACGGCGGCACCCAGATCGGGAACACGTTCATGCGGTAATAGAGGTCCTCGCGGAATTTACCATCGCGCACGAGCTGGATCATGTTGCGGTTGGTCGCCGAGATGAGGCGGAAGTCGATCCTGAGCGACCGCTTCGACCCGACGGGGTCGATCTCGCCATCCTGCAGGGCGCGCAACAGCTTTACCTGAGCGTCGAGCGGCAATTCGCCGATCTCGTCGAGGAACAGCGTGCCGCCGTCGGCTTCCTGGAACTTGCCGATGCGCCTGTCGACGGCGCCGGTGAAGGAGCCTTTCTCGTGCCCGAACAGGATGCTTTCGACCAGGTTCTCCGGGATCGCGCCGCAGTTGACGACGACGAACGGCTTGCCGGCGCGCTCGCTTTCGCCCTGGACCGCGCGGGCGATGATCTCCTTGCCGACTCCGGACTCGCCTTCGATCAGCACGGGAATGTTGGAGGCAGCGGCGCGCTTGCCGAGCGCGATCACCCGTTCCATGCCCTCGCCGCGGACGATGAGGTCGGCGAAGGTCAGCGTGCCCTGCGCCTTCTTCTTGATGCGGCTGATCTCATCGGCGAGCGCTTCGATCTTGAGCGCGCTCTTTATCGACACATCGAGGCGCTCGGGTGAGGCCGGCTTCACCACGAAATCGACGGCGCCGGCGCGCATGGCGTTGATGGCGGCATCGATCGAGCCGTGCGCGGTCTGCACGATGATGGGGGGCAGCCCCGGCTTGCCGTTGAGCCTGTCGAGCACGGCCATGCCGTCGACCCCGCTCATGACGAGATCGAGGAGGACGAGGCCGATATCGGCGCGCGCGGGCCCTTCGAGGATCGCTAAGGCTTGCTCGCCGGAGCTGGCGCTCTTGGTTTCGAACCCTAGCCGCTTGATTGTTTCTTCGAGAATGCGGCGCTGGGCGGGATCGTCATCGACGATTAGAAGACTCTTGACCATATGGCACTCGGAACTCAACCTCACCGACCCTGAACCGGCGTCCACCCGAATTGCTTCGGAAAAGGACAGTTGGCCACCAGCAGGTCACTCAACAGGGACGAGATTGCCCACTTTGGGTAAATAAGGCGTTGCGGGGGGGCCCAGGTTGAGCCTTTTTTGGGCAAAGGCTCCGCTGCAACACGACAACGGCGTTGCTAACGCGGGCCGCGACACCCAGGTTAAGGGCCCGCCACCCCACTTCCGAATCCGGAGACTTCTCGATGCGAACCCCCACGCGCGGCTTGCCGCACTCCCTCGTTGTCCGCCAGCAGGATGGTATGGGGAGCGGCGCGGCAGAGGTAGGCACCTTGCCCGAGTGGAGCCTCGCTGATCTCTATACCGCACCCGATGCGCCGGAGATCGCCCGCGACCTGGAGACGGCCGCGGCACAAGCGCGGCGCCTCAAGGAGACCTACCACGGCAAGCTCGCCGGCCTCGATGCCGATGGGCTCGCCACCGCCATCGAGGAGTTCGAGCGGCTGGTCGAGGTGATGGGCAGGCTCGGATCGTTCGCCGGGCTCAACTATGCCGCCGACCAGTCGGACCAGACGCGGGCGAAGTTCTACGGCGACATCTCCGAGAAGCTCACGGCGATTTCCATGGACATCATCTTCTTCGATCTGGAGCTCAACCAGGTCGACGATGAACGCATGGTGAAAGCGCTGAAGACCCCGCGCCTTGGCCGTTACAAGCCTTGGATCGAAAACGTGCGCAAGGAGAAGCCCTATCAGCTCGACGAGACGATCGAGCGGCTGTTCCACGAGAAGAGCCAGACCTCGAACTCGGCCTGGGACCGGCTGTTCAGCGAGACGATGACGGCTTTGCGCTTCCCCGTCGAGGGCGCACCCGAGGCCCTGCCGCTCGAGCTCACGCTCAATCTGCTTTCCGATCCGAGCGAAGAAAAGCGCAAGGCTGCCGCCGAAGCGCTCGCCAAGGTCTTCAAGGATAACGTCCGCCTGTTTGCGCTCATCACCAACACGCTGGCGAAGGACAAGGAAATCTCCGACCGCTGGCGCGGCTTCAAGGACGTGGCCGAAAGCCGCCATCTCGGCAACCGCGTCGAGGCTCCCGTCGTCGATGCGCTGGTGAAGAGCGTTCGCGACGCCTATCCGCGTCTGTCGCACCGCTACTACAAGATGAAGGCGAAGTGGCTCGGCAAGGAGCGGCTCGCGCACTGGGACCGCAATGCTCCGCTCCCCGAGAAGCCCGAGCACACGTTCTCCTGGTCGGACGCCCGCTCGCTCGTGCTCGGCGCCTATGGCGCATTCGCGCCCGAGATGGCGACGGTTGCTGGCGAGTTCTTCGATAAGCGCTGGATCGACGCCTCGATCCGGCCGGGCAAGGCGCCGGGCGCCTTTTCGGCTTCGACCGTACCGTCCGTGCACCCCTATGTGCTTCTCAACTATCTCGGCAAGCCGCGCGACGTGATGACGCTCGCGCACGAGCTCGGCCACGGCGTGCACCAGATGCTGGCGCGTCCGCAAGGCGCGCTCATGGCGCCGACGCCGCTGACGCTCGCGGAGACGGCATCCGTGTTCGGCGAGATGCTGACCTTCAAGGCGCTGTTGAAGGAGATCCGCGACCCCAAGGAGCGCAAGGCGTTCCTCGCTGGCAAGGTCGAGGACATGCTCAACACGGTGGTGCGCCAGATCGCGTTCTACACCTTCGAGCGCAAGGTGCACGAGGCGCGCCGCCAAGGCGAGCTGACGCCCGATCAGCTCAACGCCATGTGGCTCGAGGTGCAGACCGAGAGCCTCGGGCCCGCGGTCGAGCTGAAACCCGGCTACGAGGTGTTCTGGACCTACGTGCCGCATTTCATCCACTCGCCATTCTACGTCTACGCGTACGCGTTCGGCGATTGCCTCGTGAACTCGCTCTACGGGCTCTACGAGGAGGCGCATCCGGGCTTCGTCGCCAAGTATTTCGACATGCTCAAAGCGGGTGGCTCCAAGCACCACTCCGAGCTGTTGGCGCCGTTCGGGCTCGACGCCTCGCAGCCGGAGTTCTGGCAGAAGGGGCTCAAGGTCATCGAGGGTATGATCGACGAGCTGGAGCGGGCCGACGCTGCTGCCTGAGAAACTTGCGCCGTAGCGTCGAAATGGCGCTTGGATAGGATAACGTTGCCTCGCCGACGCGCCGCCGGGGCAAGCCATTGTCCCCGCTCCAGGCTCCTGCGCCATTGTCAAGATCGCGAAGCCGGGGGCTGAGCGAATTAGGGGGTTTCCCTCGAGCGCCAATAGTGGTTACAAGCGCCCGCCATTGCTGCGCTGCAGCTCAACGTGAGGTGCCAGGTGGCACAATCGCACGTGGCGAAGGGCGTCGAGCAGCCCGACGACACTCTCGATAAGCATTTTTGGCCGCTCGTGCTCGGATCCGTGGGCGTGGTCTACGGCGACATCGGCACGAGCCCGCTCTACGCCTTCCACGAGGCGATCATCGCGGCCAAAGGGACAAGCTTTGCCGGACGCGAAGCTGTGTTCGGCGTGCTGTCGCTCATCATCTGGGCGCTGCTGCTCATCGTGACCCTCAAGTACGTCATCATCCTGTTGCGCGCCGACAACCACGGCGAGGGCGGCACGTTCGCGCTCATGGCGCTCGGTCAGTCCGTGGCAAAGCGCAGCGCGCCTTTGATTTTGGGGTTGGGAATCGCCGGTGCTTCATTTTTTTACGGCGATGCCGTTATCACGCCGGCGATCTCGGTTCTGTCGGCCGTGGAAGGCTTGAATCTCGTCTCGCCGTCATTTGCAAACATGGTCCTGCCGCTGGCAGCCGTGATTCTGGTCTTCCTGTTCGCCGCCCAATCGCAGGGCACAGCGGCAGTCGCCGCCCTGTTCGGGCCGATCATGGTGGTCTGGTTCGCGGTGATTGCCGCCGGCGGTCTTGTCCACGTGGTCGCCAATCCCGACGTGCTTGTCTCCGTCGATCCCGAGTATGGGATCAGGTTCCTGTTCAAGCATGGGCTTATCGGGCTTACGGTCCTCGGCCTCGTCTTTCTGGCCGTCACCGGAGCGGAGGCGCTCTACGCCGATCTCGGTCACTTCGGCCGCAAGCCCATCCAGGCCGCTTGGCTGGCTCTCGTGCTGCCGTCGCTCGTCATAAACTACTTCGGCCAAGGTGCACTTGTTCTGCAGCGTCCGGAAGCGATCGAGAACCCGTTCTATCTGCTCTATCCCGACTGGGCGCTTGTCCCCATGGTGATCCTCGCCACGCTCGCGACCATCATTGCGAGCCAGGCGGTGATCACCGGCGCTTTCTCGCTGACGCGCCAGGCGATCCAGCTCGGCCTGCTGCCCCGCTTCGGCATCACGCACACCTCCGAATCCATCTCCGGGCAGATCTACATGCCACGCGTGAATTGGATTCTGCTCGTTGCGGTGATGCTGGTGGTGCTGCTGTTCAGGACCTCCAGCAATCTTGCGGCCGCCTACGGCGTTGCCGTGACGGCGCAGATGATCATCGCCTCGCTCATGGCATTTTTCGTCATCTGGCGGATGTGGGGATGGAAGCTCTGGCAAGTCGCCGCCTTGATCGTGCCGCTGCTCCTCGTCGAGCAGGCATTTTTCGCGGCGAACATGCTGAAGCTGTTTGAGGGAGCTTGGGTCCCGCTGTTGATGGCTGGCTGCGTCGCTCTGGTGATCGTCACCTGGGTCAGGGGCTCGCGCCTGTTGGCCAAGCAAAACCGCAGGAACGAGGCCGATCTCGATTGGCTCATGCGCAAGCTCGAGGCCAAGCCGCCGCACCGGGTGCCGGGGACGGCGGTGTTCTTTACGGCCGACCCCAATGCGGCGCCGACGGCCCTCATGCACAACCTGAAACACAACCGCGTGCTGCACGAGCGCAACATCATCCTCTCGATCAAGACCGAGGACACACCGCGCGTGCCACGCTACGAGCGCGTGACCGTCGACCGCGTCAGCGACACCTTCATCCGGGTGGTCGCCCGCTACGGCTTCATGGAGACGCCGAGCGTGCCGAAAATATTCGACCAGTGCCGGCGCAAGGACCTCAACGTCGATGTCGCAGCCACCTCGTTCTTCCTGTCGCGCCGCAACCTCAAGGTGACGCCCAAGTCCGAGATGCCGGGCTGGCAAGACCGCCTGTTCGTCGCGCTCGCACGCAGCGCCCAGGACGCCACGACTTATTTCAAAATCCCGACCGACCGCGTCGTCGAGGTCGGCACGCAGGTCGCGGTCTAGCGCGGCTGCCTTGCGCGGGTGGTGCCGCGCTCCGATATGCCTTGAGCGCGCGCAGGCGCCTCCCGAGAAAACTCAGCGATGGCCGACGAGGAGAACAGGTTTTCGGCGCGGGCCGCGCGCTACGTCCGCGTCGGCACCAACGTGGGCGCGGTGGCCGCGCGCGTTGCCGGCGGACGTCTGCTTGGCCGGGATTACGACCCTGCGCGCGCCGCAGCCGATCTCGCGGTTGCGCTCGGCGGCCTCAAGGGTCCGCTGATGAAGGTGGCACAGTTCCTCTCGACCATTCCCGAGGCGCTGCCAGCAGAATACGCGCGCGAGCTCATGCAGCTCCAATCGGCCGCCCCCGCGATGGGACCGGCCTTCGTGAGGCGGCGCCTCGCCGCCGAGCTGGGGGCAGATTGGGCGCGGCGCTTTGAGAGCTTCGAGATTGAGGCGGCGGCCTCGGCCTCGCTCGGACAGGTGCACAGGGCCGTTGCGCACGACGGCCGCCCTCTGGCGGTCAAGCTGCAGTATCCCGACATGCCGTCGGCGGTGGAGGCCGACCTCGCGCAGCTCAAGGCCGTCTTCGCCATCCACGCGCGCATGGACCCGGCCGTCTCGACGGGCGAGATCCAGAAGGAGATCGCGGCGCGGCTGCGCGAGGAGCTCGACTACGAGCTGGAGGCGCGCCACATGCGCCTCTACCGGTCGATCTTCGCGGGCGACGAGCGCGTCCGCGTCCCCGAGGTCGTCCCCGAGCTGTCGACGAGGCGCTTACTCGCCATGACGTGGCTCGAGGGCCGCAAGCTGCTCGACTACAAGCCGGCGTCGCTCGAGGATCGCAACGCCATCGCGCGCGCGCTGTTCCGCGCCTGGTGGTTCCCGTTCAGCCACTACGGCGTCATCCACGGCGACCCGCACTTGGGCAACTACACCGTGTTCGAGCGCGACGGCCACGCCGCGGGCATCAACCTGTTGGACTACGGCTGCATCCGCAGCTTCCATCCATCGTTCGTGCAGGGCGTCATCGACCTCTACAACGGCCTGCTTAGCGGCAACCGCGAGCTCGTCGTGCACGCCTACGAGACCTGGGGCTTCCGCGGGCTTTCCGGCGAGCTGATCGAGGCGATGAGCATCTGGGCGCGCTTCATCTATGGCCCGCTGCTGGATGACCGCGAGCGCGCCATCGACGAAGGCACGACGCCGGCCGAGTACGGGCGCAAGGAGGCCTTCCGCGTGCACAAGATCCTGCGCGAGAAGGGGCCGGTGACGGTGCCGCGCGAGTTCGTGTTCATGGACCGCGCGGCGATCGGACTGGGCGGCGTGTTCCTGCACCTCGACGCGCGGCAGAACTGGTATCGCCTCTTCAACGAGACGATCGATGGGTTCCGGCTCGCCGAGGTGGAAGCGCGGCAGCGGAACGCGTTCGCTACAGCTGGAGTGCCGCTGCCCGACAACATGCGCTGAGCTGCTTCCCGGCAGGTCAGGAGGCGATGGTCTTGCGACCCAGCAGCGAATAGGCCGGGCACCATCCCACGAGCCCCGTCACCAGTGGTATGAGCCCGATCCAGCCCCATACGTAGGCGTTGGTCGATGCCGAACAGCCCGATGGGGAAGGCGATGAGCACCAGACCGACGACGATGCGCAGTGCGCGGTCAACCGTTCCTTCGTTGAGATCCATGACGAAATCTCCTTGTCCGGCGCCAGCGGCGCGCCAACTCAAGCGTAGGCTGCCGTGCCGGCACCCGCCGTGACTTGGATCAAATTCGCGCGCGCACGAAATGCACGGGAATCGAATATATTTTGGCCTGAGGCTTCGGCGGGAGAGGCAACGATGCGCCATCACATTTGCCGTGCGGTGGCGGGCGTCCTGGCGCTCAGCTCCGCGTTGGCGGTCGCGGCGGCCGACGATACCGCCAAGGGTCGCGAGCTCGCTCAGGCGCTGTGCGCGCAGTGCCATCTCAACGAGGGGCAGGGCGAGAAGCAGGGGGCGATGGGCATTCCGGGCTTCGTCGCGGTGGCGAACCGCCCCGGCCAGACCTTCGACGGCATCGTCCTCTGGCTCAAATCGGTGCCGCCGATGATGCCGAACCATCACCTGACCCAGGACGAGATGTTCGCGCTTGCCGCCTATATCATGTCGCTGCGCAAGGAGTAACGACGCGAGGCTGGAGCCGCGAAGGCATCCTCACGTCACCAGAGCCGGCAGCAGTCCGAGCGCGCCGACGGCGAGCGACGCAGCGATGCTGCGGGCCACGACCTTGCCGAACCCGAGGCCGCCCGCCACGGTGCCGAGCGCGATCTTGGTGAGGCTGTTTGCCACCACCGCGACGAGAATGGCCGCGACTGCGCCCCCGGATGCAAGCCCTTGCGGGGCGAGCCGCGCGAGCGAGATGCTGATCGCGTCGACGTCGACAAAGCCCGAGATCGCGGCGAGCACGATCGCGCCGTTGGCTCCGGCCCAGCCCGAAAGCAATTTGGCGGCCGCCATGATGACAGCGAGCAGCGCGCCGAACTCGAGCACGACGCGCAATTCGAACGGGTTCTGCAGGGCTAGCGGCTTCCCGACCGGACAGTCCTCGCGCCCCCAGTTTGCCAGGTACCCGGCAATGCCGGCGAGCGTGAGCGCGCCCAGAAGCAGCGGCGCGGCGATGGACGCAAGCAGCGCAACGTTGACGACGCCGACGATGACGAGCACGCGCAGCATCATGACGGCGCCCGCGACGAGCACGCCGGCGGCAAAGATGTTGCAGCGCTCGCCGTCGGCGCGGGCGAGCCGCGCCATGTTGAGCGTCACCGCCGTCGAGGACACGAGCCCGCCGGCGAGGCCTGAGAGCAGCACGCCGACCGAAGGCCCGGCGAGGCGGATCGCCACGTAGCCGGCAAACGAGAGTGCCGCGATGAGGACGGTCAGCAGCCAGATCTCGTGCGGATTGACGGGAAACGAGGGGCTGAGCTCGCGATCGGGCAGCAGCGGCAGCAGGATCACGCTCATCGCGAGCAGGATGAGGCCCGCCCGCAGCTCCTCCCACGTCAGCCGTTTCACCCATTCGTGCAGCGCAGCCTTGAGCGCGAGCAGCATGGCGGTGGCGACGCCTGCGGCCGCGGCCGCGGTCCTGTCACCCGTCACGGCAAGCGCACCGAGGGCGAACGCCAGCATGGCCGCGACCACGGTAGTGGCCCCGAAAGTCTTGTCGTGCACCATCTCGCGATAGCGAAAGACCGCGATAGCCGCCGTGAAAGCGGCGAAGGCGAGGGCTAGGGCGATCACGCCAGCCTGGCCGGTGTTCAGCGCGAGCGCGCCCCAGATGCCGCCGAGGAGGCCGGAAAGAGCGTGCGTGCGCAGGCCGGCGGCCCGCTCTCCTTCGGCCTCCTCGCGCTGCTTCCAGCCGCGCTCGATTCCAATCACGAGGCCGATGGCAAGCGCGATCGCCAATCGCCCGACGAGCTCGAATGTATCCACGGGACAACCGAATGAAGGTTTGAAGGTGCAGCGGGCCGCGGGCTCATACTAACCATACGCGCGCGCCCAAGCCGCAGGGACAAATGCCACACATGGTCAACGCGATGCCGTAATGTGTCCCACGCGAAGCCGCCATCGTCTTGATAGACGCCGGCCGTTGCGCTACGAACCCAGGGACACGGGAAACCCAGGGAGGGGACAAGTGGCGATCGATTTGTCTGGCGGCAGCTCGGAGATGGACTACGCCGCCCATGGCCAGACCTACAGTTCGTTTCTTCGATTGACGAAGATAATGATCGTCTTTCTGGTCCTGCTCCTGGCCGGGATGGCCTACTTCCTGACCTGAGCCCGCGACGGGCACCTTGAGCAGGCGAGCCGCCCGGAAAGGTCTTTGCCGGAGGGCGGCTGAAAGTCCTCCGCATAACTGGAAGAGTACATGGTCACCATAGCTGTAACGGCGGAGGGGACGGACGAGTTGCGCGTCGCGATCTCGCCCGAGACGACGAAGAAGCTCGTCGGCCTCGGCGCTAAGGTGAAGGTCCAGTCGGGCGCCGGCGCACGCTCGCGCTTTTCCGACGATGCCCTGCGTGCCCAGGGCGCCGAGATCGTGCCGACGGCGGCGGAAGCGCTGCGCGACGCCGACATTCTCTTCAAGGTGCGACGCCCCACAGTCGACGAGGTAAGGGCATTAAAGCCCGGCGCGCTCGTCATCGCCATGCTCGACCCTTACGGCGACCGCGCGGGGCTGGAAGCGCTCGCCGCCTCGAATGCCGCCCTGTTCACCATGGAGTTCATGCCGCGTATCACGCGGGCCCAATCGATGGACGTGCTCTCGAGTCAGGCGAACCTCGCCGGCTACAAGGCCGTCGTGGATGCTGCGGCCATGTTCGAGCAGGCGATGCCGATGATGATGACGGCGGCGGGCACGGTTCCCGCCGCAAGAGCTTTCATCATGGGTGCGGGCGTCGCCGGCCTACAGGCGATCGCCACCGCGCGCCGGCTCGGCGCGCAGGTGTCGGCGACCGACGTGCGCCCCGCGGCCAAGGAGCAGGTCGCCTCGCTCGGGGCGAAGTTCGTCGCGGTGGAGGACGAGGAGTTCAAGCAGGCGCAGACGGCGGCGGGCTACGCCAAGCCGATGTCGGCCGAATACCAGAAGAAGCAGGCCGAGCTCGTCGCCTCCCACATCAAGAACCAGGACATCGTCGTCACCACTGCGCTGATCCCCGGCCGTCCGGCGCCAAAGCTTATCTCGCGCGCCATGGTCGAGAGCATGAAGCCCGGCGCCGTCATCGTTGATCTCGCGGCCGAGCGTGGCGGCAATTGCGAGCTGACCGAGCCCGGCAAGACGATCGAGCACAACGGCGTGCGCATCTTTGGCCCGCTCAACCTCGCGGGCGAGATCCCGGTCAACGCCTCGAGCCTCTACGCCAAGAACCTCTATACCTTCCTCGAGACCATGATCGACAAGAAGGACAAGGCATTGAAGGTCAATTGGGACGACGAGATCGTCAAAGGTACGCTCGTCGCCAAGGACGGCAAGATCGTGCACCCCAGCCTGCAGTCTCAGGGAGCGTGAGATGAGGAAGCGCGCCGAGCACTCACCGCCGAGCACAGTCCTCAGGCTGACTGCGCTGGCCCTCGCCCTGCTCACACCTGCGCCAGCCTTCGCCGCCGGCATCGGCGGCGCCATCGAGCCCGTCATCTACGAGCTCATGGTGTTCGCGATGGCGATCTTCGTCGGCTACTACGTCGTCTGGAGCGTGACGCCGGCGCTGCATACTCCGCTCATGTCCGTCACCAACGCCATCTCATCCGTAATCGTCGTCGGCGCGCTGCTGGCGGTCGCGGTCGAGCACGGCGGCATCGACAGCTTTATCAACTTCGACGGCAGCCTTGCCTCGAAGATTTTCGGCCTGCTCGCGCTGGCGATGGCGTCCGTGAACATCTTCGGCGGCTTCCTCGTCACGCAGCGCATGCTCTCCATGTACAAGAAGAAGGGCGACAAACGGTGAGCACGCAAGGGTTGAGCCTCTCCGGAGAGAGCAATGTCGGCTAATCTCGTCGCCCTCCTGTACCTCGCCTCGGGGGTGCTGTTCATCCTCGCCCTGCGCGGGCTGTCGAGCCCGGCGACCTCGCGGCGCGGCAACTACGCCGGCATGCTCGGCATGGCGATCGCCATGGGCACCACGCTCGCGATCGCGAACCCGCAAATACCGATGACCTGGTACCTGATCGCGGGCGGTCTCGGTGTCGGCGGCCTCATCGGCGCGATCACCGCGCGGCGCATCCCCATGACGGCGATGCCCGAGCTCGTCGCCGCCTTCCATTCGCTCGTCGGCCTCGCCGCGGTGTGCGTCGCGGCTGCGGCGCTTTACGCGCCCGACTCGTTTGGCATCGGCGAGCCCGGCGCCATCCACTTCGCGAGCCTCATCGAGATGTCGCTCGGCGTCGCCATCGGCGCCATCACCTTCACCGGCTCCGTCATCGCGTTCGCCAAGCTATCGGGCCGCATGTCGGGCAAGCCGATCATGCTGCCCTTGCGCCACGTCATCAATCTCGCCCTGTTCGGGCTGCTCGTGTGGCTGATCTACACGTTCTGCCTGTCGGGCGGCGTAGGCTGGCTGTTCTGGGCCATCACGCTGACGGCGATGCTGTTCGGCGTCCTCATCATCATCCCCATCGGCGGCGCCGACATGCCCGTCGTCATATCGATGCTCAACTCCTACTCGGGCTGGGCGGCCGCCGGCATCGGCTTCACGCTGTCGAACATCGCGCTCATCGTCACCGGCGCGCTCGTCGGCTCCTCCGGTGCGATCCTGTCCTACATCATGTGCAAGGGCATGAACCGCTCGTTCATCTCCGTCATCCTCGGCGGCTTCGGCGGCGAGGTTGCGGGGCCTGCGGGCGGGGCCGAGCAGAAGCCCGTCAAGCTCGGCTCGGCGGAGGATGCCGCCTACGTGATGAAGAACGCCAGCAAGGTGATCATCGTGCCGGGCTATGGCATGGCGGTCGCCCAGGCCCAGCACGCGCTGCGCGAGATGGGCGACCAGCTCAAGAAAGCTGGCGTGGAAGTGAAATACGCCATCCACCCCGTCGCCGGGCGCATGCCCGGGCACATGAACGTGCTGCTCGCCGAAGCGAACGTTCCCTACGACGAGGTGTTCGAGCTCGAGGATATCAACTCGGAGATGCCGCAGGCCGACGTCGTCTACGTCATCGGCGCCAACGACGTGGTCAATCCGGCGGCCGAGACCGACAAGACCTCGCCCATCTACGGCATGCCGGTGCTGCAGGCCTGGAAGGCCGGCACCGTGCTGTTCAACAAGCGCTCGCTCGCCTCCGGCTATGCCGGCATCGACAATCCGCTCTTCTACAAGGACAACACCGTGATGGTGTTGGGCGACGCCAAGAAGATGACGGAAGAGATCGTCAAGGCGCTGGCGCACTGAGCTGGTTTTCAAACGCCCTCAAGATGTCATCCTCGGGCTTGTCCCGAGGATCCAGCCCACCGCTTGCTCCGAAAAATGGAAGCGTGAACGCTTCCTGTAATTGCGGTTGTCCAGTCCGTTGAAGCCTGGATCCTCGGGACAAGCCCGAGGATGACAGTTGGTAGAAGCATGCCGGTCCGCTTTTCATCTCGGCGTCGGCTGCGATCGACGCAAGCCCCAAGACTGCTTTTGCTCGCCGCTTTGACGGGTGCCTCGGGGATTCCCTGTCTCGCCGCCGAGGGGTTCTTTACGGACGGGGCGCCGCCTGCAGTCCGCGCCGTCTGGCCCTCCGTCTATGCCTTCGTCTGCGAGAGCCGAACGAGCTCCTATACCGCCACGGCATTCCTGGTGAAGAAGCAGAACCGGGGTGAGCGCGCGGATTACTATTTCATGACCGCCGGACATGCGATCGACGGCTGCAAGCAACCGCGCCGCTACCTCACCGAGAACCTCAACCAGCGGGCCTTCGAGAGTGACGGGATTACGCTGGCGAAGCCGCCGCAACGGCTCGACGGCGTTAAGCAGGTCTATCTCGACGATGCCTACGATATCGCCGTCGTCAAGGTCGAGGCGGCCGCCGCCTTGCGGATCGGAGACCCGCTCACCGTCGACGACAAATGCGATCGCTCTCTGCACCGTGAGATCTATGCGGTTGGATTTCCCGGGGTGGGCAAGCGCCGATCCTTGCATTTGACCCGCGAGATGAAGCGCTGGAGCAAAGGGGACTACGTAGGTCTCGGCCGGGCGGACTTCCGCGGCACCAGCTCCATCTACATTGCTTCGACCGTCGATTCGCTCCCCGGAAATTCCGGCGGGCCGGTCGTCGATGAGACCGGAGCTCTGGTCGGAGTTGTCGTGAAAGGTGCAGCAGGCCCCGAGAACGGCTTCCGCTACGACGTCGATCCCAAAAAGCCCAACGATTGGTACTCGTTTCTGGTGCCGTGCCAGGCCGTGCTGCGGATCATGGACCGAAGCGAGCTCAAGTGAGCGCCGTGATGGTGCTCGGACGCCAAGAAGCGCCGCGCGGCTGCTTCGACATCGCGCCTTTATTCGCGTGAGCAGGGTTGCTAGAACCCCGGCTTGATAAGCGGCGAGGACTTATGAGCAAGAGCGACGGCGGCAAGGGCGGCCCTGCCACCACCAAGACCAAGGCGAAGGGGCCGGGCTCCGCGGGCGCGAAGCCGGCGCAGGCTCCTGCGGCCGCGCCTGCGGCTGCCGGGACGCCTCAATCCTCGAGCCGCGACTGGAGCAAGACGCTGTTCCTGCCCGAGACCGACTTTCCCATGCGGGCGGGGCTGCCCGAGCTCGAGCCGCGGCTGCTCACCCGTTGGGACGAGATCGGCCTTTACGAGCGCCTGCGCGAAGCCGGCCGCGGGCGCGAGAAGTTCCTGCTGCACGACGGGCCGCCGTTCGCCAACGGCCACATCCACATCGGGCACGCGTTGAACAAGATCCTCAAAGACCTCGTCGTCAAATCGCAGACGATGCTCGGGCGCGATTCCAATTACGTGCCCGGCTGGGACTGCCACGGCCTGCCCATCGAATGGAAGATCGAGGAGCAGTACCGCGCCAAGGGCCTCAACAAGGACGCGGTGCCGTTGAACGAGTTCCGCGCCGAATGCCGCGCGTTCGCCAAGCACTGGGTCGACGTGCAGCGCGAGGAGTTCAAGCGCCTCGGCATCGTCGGCGACTGGGCGCATCCCTACCTGACGATGGATTTTGCCTCCGAAGCCGTGATCGCCGGCGAGCTGATGAAGTTTGCCATGAACGGAACGCTCTATCGCGGGTCGAAACCCGTGATGTGGTCGGTCGTGGAGAAGACAGCGCTCGCCGAGGCGGAGGTCGAGTACCAGGATTATACGTCGGACCAGATCTGGGTGAAGTTCCCCATAATCGAGGTCGGTACGGTCGGTCCAGATGAGGAAAAGCACCACGAACTATTGATGGCCAGCGTAGTCATATGGACGACCACTCCGTGGACGATCCCCGGCAACCGCGCCATCTCCTTTTCGTCGAGGATCGGATACGGTCTGTACGAGGTTACTGACGCGCCTGATGGAAATTGGGCCAAGCGCGGCGACAAATTCGTGCTGGCGGACAAGCTAGCTCCGGAAGTTATGAAATCCGCCAAAGTGGAATCCTACAAGCGGCGGTTTGACGTGAACCCGGACGAGTTATTGTGCGCACATCCGTTGCGGGACTTGGGCTACGAATTTGCCGTGCCGACATTGGATGGGGATCATGTCACTGATGACGTTGGAACAGGATTTGTTCATACCGCACCGGGGCACGGAACTGACGATTACCAAGTCTGGATCGCGAACAAGCAACTACTAGACTATGCGGACATCGACACCACCATCCCCTTCACCGTCGACGCCGACGGCGTCATGACCAAGGACGCGCCGGGCTTTGAGGGCAAACGCGTCTTGACCGAGAAGGGCGACAAGGGCGACGCCAACGACGCCGTCATCAAGGCGCTCGTCGAAGCCAACGCCCTCATCGCGCGCGGGCGCCTGAAGCACCAGTACCCGCACTCCTGGCGTTCGAAGAAGCCCGTCATCTTCCGCAACACGCCGCAGTGGTTCATCGCGCTCGACAAACCCGTCAAGGGCGTCCCCAAGAGCGGCAACCAGGGCCTGCGCGAGCTTGCGCTGAAAGCGATCGGCGAGACCGAATGGGTGCCGGCCTCGGGCGAGAACCGCATCCGCGGCATGATCGAGGGGCGGCCCGATTGGGTCATCTCGCGCCAGCGCGCCTGGGGCGTGCCGATCACCGTCTTCGTCCACAAGGAGACCGGCGAGGTGATCCCGTCGGCGAAGTTCGCAAAGTCGAAGGAGCTGATCGAGCGCATCTTCAAGGCCTTCGCCGAGAAGGGCGCCGACGTCTGGTACGCGGAAGGCGCAGCCAAGCGCTTCCTCGACGGCCTCGTGCCCGATCCCTCGCAATGGGAACAGGTGCGCGACATTCTCGACGTGTGGTTCGAGTCGGGCTCCACCCATGCCTTCGTGCTGGATGATCCGAAGCACTTCCCCGGCCTTGCCGGCCTCAAACGCGTGCCGCATGGCGGCGTCGCGCCGGAGGCGCGCGATAATACGACCGCGTCATGTACCTGGAAGGCTCCGACCAGCACCGCGGCTGGTTCCAGTCCTCGCTGCTCGAATCCTGCGGCTCGCGCGGGCGCGCGCCCTTCGACGTGGTGCTGACGCACGGCTTCATCCTCGACGAGAAGGGCGAGGAGAAGATGTCGAAGTCGAAGGGCAACACGCTCTCGCCGCAGGAGGTGATGAAGACGTCGGGCGCCGACATCCTGCGCCTGTGGGTCGCCTCCGCCGACTTCGAGAACGACATCCGCTTCGGCCCCGCGATCTTGCAGGCCTCGATCGAGGCCTATCGCAAGCTGCGCAATACGCTGCGCTGGATGCTGGGCGCGCTGGCGCACTTGGGCCCCGCCGACCGCGTCAAGCTCAAGGACATGCACGACCTCGAGCTCGAGCGCCTGATGCTGCATCGGCTCGCGGTGCTCGATGTCGAAGTCCGCGCGGCCTACGCCGCCTACGATTACCGCAAGATCGTCGCGCTGCTCTCGCAGTTCATGAATACGGAGCTGTCGGCCTTCTACTTCGATATCCGCAAGGACGCGCTCTACTGCGAGCCCTATTCGAGCGTGAAGCGACGCGCAGCCCTCACCGTGATCGACGAGATCTTCAACGCGCTCGTCGTGTGGCTGGCGCCGATCCTCGCCTTCACCGCCGAGGAAGCCTGGCTCGCGCGCCACGCGGGCCAGAAAGGCTCCAAGCAAGGCTCCGTGCACCTGCAGACGTTTCCGGAGATCCCCAAAGCCTGGCGCAACGACGAGCTGGCGCAAAAGTGGGAGCGCGTGCGCGATGTGCGCCGCGTCGTCACCGGCGCGCTCGAGCTGGAACGCGCCGCCAAGCGCATCGGCTCGAGCCTCGAGGCCGCGCCCGACGTCTACGTCGGCGACGGCAGCATCCTGAGCGCGCTCGAAGGCGTCGATCTCGCCGAGGTGTCGATCACCAGCGCCGCCAAGCTCATCGCCAAGACGCCGCCGGCGGACGCGTTCACGCTGCCCGATGTTCCGGGCGTCGGCGTCGTGCCGAAGCTCGCACAAGGTAAGAAGTGCGCCCGCTCCTGGCGCGTCTTGCGCGACATCGGCGCCGATCCCGAGTTTCCCGATCTATCGCCGCGCGATGCCGCCGCCGTGCGCGAGTTCGATGCGCGGTCGCAGAGCGGTGCGCAATGAGCGACCCCAAGGGCAGCGCGCGCGCGTGGATGTGGGGCCCCTACTCCGGGCTGGGGTTGCTCGTGTGCCTCGCGACGCTGGCGCTCGACCAGGCGCACAAGTGGTGGATGCTCGGCGTTTGGGGCATCGCCGATCTCGGCCGCGTCGAGGTCACGCCGTTCCTCGATCTCGTCTACGTGAAGAACATCGGCATCAGCTACAGCCTGTTCGACCAGGCGAGCTACCGCGGCCAGCTCATGCTGGCGGCCTTCGGGGTGGCCGCGACATTTGCGCTGTGGGTGTGGCTCGCGCGCGGCGGTGCAAACCGGCTCCTGGCCGTTTGCTTAGGTCTGATCATGGGCGGGGCGCTCGGCAACGCCATCGACCGCGTGGTGCTGGGCGGGGTTGCGGATTTCTTCTCCCTGCACGCCTTCGGATTCTATTGGTATGTGTTCAATTTGGCCGACGTGGCCATTGTTGCTGGGGTCGCCGGGCTGCTGTATGACTCGCTACTAACGAGTCGCAAAGGCGCCGCAAAGTCATTGTAGCGCAGTGCGTTAGACGGTGGTGCCGCCACGGGGCGCGAAGCGACCAAACAGCGGCTGGGGGAAGCTATGGCGTCAAAAGCCCGCCTTCCTGGAGGTGTCGTTCTGGCGATCCCGCTCTGCCTGGCGCTGGGCGCGGGCGGATGCGGCATGGATGATGTCCAGTTCAACGGTGGCATTTTCGACGCCGTCGGCCTCTCCGACTCCGCCAAAGCGAAGCTAAAGTCGGGCGAGCCGCAGGTAGCCGAGCGCGCTCCGCTCGTGGTGCCCCCCTCGCTCGAACGACTGCCCGCGCCTGGCGAACCAAGTGCCGGCCAGGACCAACTCGCCGCCATCCAGGATCCCGACACCGTGAAGAAGGTCTCCCAGCAAGAGCTGGAGCGCAAGCAGGCCGAGTACTGCAAGGTCAATTACGAGGACGCAAAAGCACGCGGCGACGAGACGACGGCGCTCAACGCCGCAGGACCGCTCGGCCAATGCCGTCCGTCGGTGCTGAACTCCATCAAGAAGTGGAATTCGAGCGACGCCGAGTAGCGTAGCCCCGGTCCACAATTTCGCAGCCACATCGTGCGCCGCACTCGCTGCTGCGCACAAAAAACATCCCTGAAAGATAGGAAGAATTCCGTTGCTCCGGCTGGGGCGCCCTTTTATACCCGCGGACGGGGAAGGAGGGGGTGCTCTCCTCTCCGCTCAAGGAGGAAACACCATGAAAGTCTGGAATAAACCGCAAGTGCGCGAGCAGGAAGTCGGCCTCGAGGTTACGAGCTATCTGCCTGCCGAGATCGACATCATCTAAGCTGCCACTTTCTGCGACAGCGCGTGCGGCGGCCGAGGATCTCGGCCGCCGTCAGCATTTCCAGGGCACGTTGCAGATCGTCAGCGGCCGCCTTGGCGCTAAGCGTCGCTGTCGAAATTTCCTTCCACCCGCGCCATCCAACGCTCGAACGAATTGCGCAGGACATCGATGTCGAGGCGGATTCCGTCGAGCGCTTGGCCCGACTGGTTGCCGCTCGCGTCGAGCTTCCGCCGGATGGCGGCGTGCGTTTCGACCATCGTGTTCCAATCGTTTTGCGCTTCGTTGACGATCTCGCCCTTTGCGCCAAGCGAGGACCTCGCCGCGCGTATGCGCTGCTCGAGCTCCTGGAGCTTGCGCTTGGTATCCTCGACGGTCTCGCTCATGTCGCTCTCTCCGGCTCTCGTTTGCCGACCCCATCGGCCCGGGGCCATCGTTCGAGCCCACCCTAGAGCGCAGCGCGCCTCGCCTCGTCAAGGGCGCGCAGGGGCGCACGGTTTGTAAAATCGGCAGATTGAGCGGCCCAAGGATCGAGAGGCTCAGTTGGCGGTTTGCTCGAGCGGCACCGAGACCGAGTAGGCGCGCATTTTCGGGGTGTTTTTCTCGTCGTTGAGGAATTTCCAAAGGACCTTGACGGTGCAGGCCTCGACCGAGACCTTGACGCTCATCACCTCGGAGCCGAAAGCCGTGAGAACCGCAGACCGCGCGCCGTCAGGCGGGCGCGCCGCCTCGACGAATTTCGACGAGCAGTCGACGTGCAGCTTGTAGCGCAGCGGCCTGCCTGCTGCGATCGCACGCATCTCGTCGTCGACCCGCGCCGCGATCTCCTTGATCCTCGCGTTCACCGCGGCATTCGCCGTGGCGATGCCTTCGAGCGCTGCGCCTTGCGCGCCGGTGATCGGGCGGATGTGGGAGTGGTCGGTGGCGGGTGCGGCCTGAAGCTCGGCCTGCTGCCGTCCGAAGTTTGCGAGCCAGGCGACGCGGTACATGCGCGAGATCGCGGTTTCACCGATCTTGGCGCCGTGCTGCGGCGAAGCAATTTCGCCGGCCTGGGCGGACCCGATCGACACGAGTGACGCAAAAGCGAGCCAGGACGCTTTCAAATCATACCCCCGCTACTTGAGTAAGCAGCAGCCGACAACTGCGACCGCGGCGCCGAGCTAACACCTCGGCTCTTTCGCAAACAATCGGCGCCCGGTACGTCGTGCACAGCTCTCTGCCGTTTATGCACAACGCGCGGGCGCCGCGAGGAGCGTGGTTGCGTGCTCTCGAAAATCCTCAAGGGGTTTTGCGACCGGATGAGCCGGGACTTACGTGGAATATGCTCAGCAAGCTACTGTCGACAGTCGCCAAGGTGGCATAGGCTCGGTGGGCATCGAGATGCAAGAGCTCGCTCGCGGCAGGAAGCATCCGTAGCTCAACCAGAACTCCACCAACAGGGCAGCTATGGACGTTCCGTTTTCCAGCACCAAACCAAAAGCAAACGATCTTGAAGCCTTCTGGATGCCGTTCACGTCGAACCGGCAGTTCAAGAAGGCGCCGCGCCTCTTCGTCGGCGCCGAGCGCATGCACTACGTGACCGACAACGGGTGCCGCGTGATGGATGGAACGTCCGGGCTGTGGTGCGTCAACGCCGGGCATCGCCGCCCGAAGATCGTCGAGGCGATCCGCCGCCAGCTCGATGAGCTCGACTTTGCCGGCACGTTTCAGATGGGGCACCCCAAAGCGTTCGAGTGCGCGTCAAGGCTCGTCAACATCGCGCCGCCCGGGTTCGACCACGTGTTCTTCACCAACTCCGGGTCGGAATCGGTCGATACCGCGCTCAAGATCGCGCTCGCCTATCACCGCGCCAAGGGCAACGCCGCGAAGGTCCGCCTCATCGGCCGCGAGCGCGGCTATCACGGCGTCAACCTGGGCGGTACCTCGGTCGGCGGCATCGGCGGCAACCGCAAGATGTTCGGGCCGCTCATGGCCGGCGTCGACCATCTGCGCCATACGCACGACCTTGTCCGCAACGCCTTCAGCCGCGGCGAGCCCGAGCACGGCGCGGAGCTCGCCGACGATCTTGAGCGGCTAGCGGTCCTGCACGATCCCTCGAGCATCGCCGCCGTCATCGTCGAGCCGGTCGCCTGCTCGACTGGCGTGCTCGTTCCGCCCAAGGGCTATCTGAAACGCCTCAGCGCAATTTGCGCCAAGCACGAAATCCTGTTGATTCTCGATGAGGTCATCACCGCCTTCGGGCGGCTCGGCGCGCCGTTCGGCGCCGAGTATTTCGGCGTGTCGCCCGACATCATCACGACCGCGAAGGGTATCACCAACGGCGCCGTTCCCATGGGCGCCGTGTTCGTGAAATCGGCGATCCACGATGCGCTCATGACCGGCCCCGAGGAGGCAATCGAGCTTGCGCACGGCTACACCTACTCGGGCCACCCGCTAGCGTGCGCCGCCTGCATCGCGACGCTCGACACCTACCGCGAGGAACGGTTGTTGACGCGCGCCGCCGAGCTTGCGCCCTATTGGGAGGCGGCGGTGCATTCGCTGAGGGGCCTGCCGCACGTCATCGACATTCGCAACATCGGCCTCATCGGCGCGATCGAGTTCGAGCCTGCGCCGGGCGAGCCGGGCAAGCGCGCGCACATGCGATTCATCGAGGCCTTCAGGAACGGTCTACTCGTACGCGCGACCGGCGACACGATCGCGCTGGCGCCGCCGCTCATCATCGAAAGAAGCGAGATCGACGAATTGATCGACGTCATGCAGAAAGTGCTGAAGTCAACCAATTGACAAATTGACGGGGGAAGCAGGCGCCGCACAAGATGTACGCGGCGCGTCTTCTTATTCACTCGGCGGCGATGGTGATGGCCACTCCCGTTCCGTCGAAGCCCAGCGAGGCCGCGACCACCGGGTGCACGATGCGACCTGCGCGCACATTGAGCCCGGCGTTGAGGTGCGGATCGCGGTCTAAGGCCGCCAGTCTTTTGTCCGCGAGCTTGATCACAAAGGGGAGCGTCGCGTTGTTCAAGGCCTGCGCGGAGGAGACCGGGACGCAGCCCGGCATGTTGGCGACGCAATAGTGGATGATGCCGTCGACCTCGAAGGTCGGGTTGGCGTGCGTCGTCGGCTTGGAGGTCTCAAAGCAGCCGCCCTGGTCGATCGACACATCAACGAGCACGGCGCCGCGCTTCATCCGCTTCAGCATGGCGCGGCTCACGAGCTTCGGCGCGCTGGCGCCAGCGACGAGCACCGCACCGACGACCACGTCGGCGCCGAACACCTCCGTCTCGATCGTTTCGAGCGTCGAGGCGAGCGTGCGCACGCGGCCTTCGAACAACTCGTCGAGCTGCCGCAGACGCGGCAGCGAGCGGTCGAGAATGGAGACTTCCGCGCCGAGACCGGCGGCCATGCGCGCGGCATGCGTGCCGACGACTCCGCCGCCCAACACCACGACCTTCGCGGGGCGCACACCGGGGACGCCGCCCATCAGCACGCCGCGTCCGCCGGTCGGACGGCGCAGCGCGCTCGCCGCGGCTTCGATGGCGAGGCGGCCCGCGACCTCGCTCATAGGGGCGAGCAGCGGCAGCGCACCCGAAGCGTCCGTCACGGTCTCGTAGGCGATTGCGGTGGCACCGGAGGCCATGAGGCCACGCGCCTGCTCGGGGTCGGCGGCGAGATGCAAATACGTGAAGAGGATCTGGTTGGGCTTGAGCCGGCGGCACTCGATCGGCTGCGGCTCCTTCACCTTGACGATCATGTCGGCGGCGGAGAACACGGCTTCGGCGTCGGGCACGATATGCGCGCCGGCCTTCTCGTAGGTGGCGTCGTCGGCGAAGATGCCGGCGCCGGCGCCCGACTGCACGATGACCTCGTGGCCGCGCGCGGCGAGCTCGCGAACGGAGCCCGGCACGAGGCCGACACGGAATTCGTTGCTCTTGATTTCGGTTGGAACGCCAATGCGCATGGTGACCTCCTCTAAGGTCGCAGCGGCTCTGCTGTAGAGTCGATCGAGATTCGTGTCCGATACTCGGCCTTTTCCGTTGCGGGTATTGTGCTGGACGCCTATAAGCAGCGTCAGATGGCCAATTTACGCACGAAAGCCAAAGAGAAGCCGCTTGACGCGCTCGATCGGGCCATTCTGGCCGCCCTGCTCGAGGATGCGCGGCTCAGTCAGGTTGAGCTCGCCGACCGCATCCCGCTGTCGCCGACCGCGATTGCGCGCCGCATCCGCGCGCTCGAGGACGCGGGCGTGATCGAAGGCTACCAAGCGCAGATCAACAGCCGCGCGCTCGATCTCGGCATGACGGTGATCGTGCAGATCAGCTTGAAGAGCCAGAGCGAGGACGTGCTCGACGCCTTCGAGAAGGCGGTGGCCAAGGCGCCCTCCGTCGTCTCCTGCTACCTGATGTCGGGCGACGACGATTACCTGCTCACCGTGATGGCGCGCGACCTTCCCGACTTCGAGCGCATCCACAAGGAGCAGCTCTCGCGCCTGCCCGGCGTCGCGCGCATGAAGTCGAGCTTCGCGTTGCGCGACGTGGCGCGCAAAGGCCTGCGCGATCTCTTGCGCGGCTAGCCGGCGCAGGCCGCTGCCGCTCGCTCTGGCGGTACTTTGAGCGTTCGCGGCAGGTCGCGTTTCTGGACTAGTCCGGCTGGTCGGGGCCGGTAGGAGCGTCGGGAGGCGGCGTGGCGTCGTCTTTCTTGGTGCCGTCGTCGGGAGAGGTGGTGTCGGGCGCAGCCGGCACGGGCTCGGGCGCGCCTTGTGACGCGCCGTCGTCTGGCGGCGGCGCCGGCGGAGCGTTCATCGGCGCCGCGTCAGGCATGGGCGCACCGCCACTGGGCATGTCGACGGGAGGCGAATAGCCGGCAGCACCGCCGGTGCCCTCATCGCCCTTGGTGCGCTGCGCTATGGAGGAGCCGGGCGCCCCCAGCGTCAGCGCGAGGGCGAGGGCCGAGGCGACGATCAAGCGGAACTGCGATGGATGCATGAGGGCCTCCTATGCGGGCGGCCGCACTGTAGCTCAGATCGTGCCGGCTTTACGATAGTGCGGCCGCGCGCCGCTAGGTCGCTGCGTCAAGCAATCCAGCCCACCATGGGAGACGAGCTTCTCATGTGCCCTAGGGGGCGGAACAGTAGAGCAAAGCAAAACGGCCCCGTCCGACGACCTTAGGCATGCAATGCTCCTACGGCCGGTCGTTCGAAGGTCCAACGAGCAAAATATCACGCTTGCTGGCCCACTGCTGTTGATAGCCAGCAGCCAGAAGTCCAGATATGCAGTCCTTTTCCCAAAATCCCGCGTTCACGATTTCCATAAGAATGCGGCGTGGCCACAAGGTTCGTGGCGCATCGCGCAGAAACGGCAAAAGCACACGATCTTCGTAGCTTTCGACGTCTATCTTGAGAGCGTCTATCCTACTGATGCCCGTATACGTGACGATACTGAAAAGGGTTTTCACGGGGACGTCCACGCGGTTAAATCCGGGACGCGGCGCAAGGCTCGATTGGCCCAGTTCCGTTGGCATGACATAGAGCGGCTTCGTTCCAATTTGATCGCCAACAGCGCTGGCGAAAATTTGCACCTGATCAAAACCGTTGGCATCCACATTGAAGTGCAGTCGCGGCAATAGAGGTTGCGAGGGCTCTATTGCGATCACGCGACCACTAGGGCCAACCTTGCGTGCGGCAAATAGCGTGAACAATTCGCAATTGGCCCCAATATCGACGAACGTATCGCCGGGCCGGAGGCCATTCGTTATCAACCGCACAAAATCGTCGACGCGCCCTGCGAGCACCTTGTTGTCGGTATGATTATCTCCCAGATGGCACCGCATTTTAAGGCCCTCAATCCTCACGTCGTAGGCGGGGCTGCGTGCAAAGAGCAGGTTGCGAATCGGCTTTTTTAATGCGCCGCGCACAATGCGAAGGTGCATGAGATCGACAACGAACGCCCAAATCCCACGCGGCTTAAAGGCGCCCCACGGGCGCACTGGAAAAGGAGCATCTATCCCGCGCAGGTTGGCGCTAGGCGCTAGTGCAATTGCCGGATGACGCATCCTGATTTCCCCACCGTAAGAAGAGGGGGTATTGCGTAATCCGATTCGTCTTCAGTTGGGTGGCGGAGATCGCGCCATGCCCGCAATCCCCGCAATCCACAGGCTCGACGTGGTCGCCTGCTTGGGCGCTGCCCTCGGTGACGGTTGGTGGTGACGGTTGGTGACGAGGCGTGGCCCCGCGGCAACGAGCAGCACGCGGGCAACGCATCACGCTGTCGGCCGGGTTGGGGGAACGGTTGGGAGAACATCGACGCAACATCGGGAGGGCTGCAACGATCCTATTGCAAGAGCATCAGAGCCTCGTTGCCCAAAGCGGCTCGACGCTGAGAGGTTGTTTGGGGGGATTGGTGGAGCCGAGCGGGATCGAACCGCTGACCTCGTGAATGCCATTCACGCGCTCTCCCAACTGAGCTACGGCCCCGACCGTTGGGATCTCAATAGGGAGGTGCGACGGTAGCGCGCCCCCCTTCAAACGAGCGGCCTGATTAGGGCCTCCTCGGGAAAACTGCAAGGGCGAACTTCGAGACCGGCGGTTCTCTATCGGTCGCAACGCGCGCGGCACCGCGCCGCCGCTATCGCGCCCCTGGCGATGCCGCTGCCTTACGGCTCCTCGCCTTCGGCGACCGGACCGCCGATGATGTTCGTTACGTCGCCGCCCTCTTCCTCTTCCTCTTCGAGGAAGGTCTCGTCGGCTTCCTCGGCGACCGTCTCGTCCGCCTCGACGTCGGCGAGCGCCTCCTCCGCGTCGCCCTCAGCCACCACCTTCGCGACGGGCTCCTCCTTCTTGACCTTGCGCGCCGCCTTCTCCTCCTCTCGCGCCGCGGCAATGGCCACCGGCGAGGAGGCGATCTTGTAGGCGCTGCCGCAGATCGGGCATGTGATCGGGTTGTGGTTCAAATCGTAAAAGCGGGCGCCGCACTCGCCGTTCTGACAGGTGCGCTTGGTCCCGCGGTCTTGCTTGGTTGCCATGGCCGGACCTCGAGGAAATAGGGGAATTTTCCGCGATCTGCCATATGGGCTTGGGCTTGTCAAAAGCAAAGCATGCTCCGCGCGGGGCAACCGCTTATTCCCGGCGTTGACAGGGTTGGCGCGCGTCGGCTCTATGCCGGAAAAAGCCGTCGCGGGCCTAAATCCGCCGCTCTGGAGCCCTGCCGGTGCCATCCGAAGCCGATCTTGCCCTCCAACCCCTGACGGCCTTCGCGGCCGGTCCGCTCACGCGGCCGCGTGCGCGTGCCGGGCGACAAGTCGATCTCGCACCGCGCGCTTCTCTTCGGCGCGCTTGCTACCGGGGTGACTCGCATCCGCGGCCTGCTCGAAGCCGAGGACGTGATCAATACCAGCAACGCACTAGAAGCGCTCGGTGTGCCGATCGAGCGCACAGGCAAGGAATGGTGCATCAAGGGGCGCGGCGTCGGCGGCCTGCGCCAGCCCGACAGGGCTCTCGATTTCGGCAACTCGGGCACCGGCACGCGGTTGATGCTGGGCGTGATTGCCGGCCACCCGATCACGGCGCGCCTCATCGGCGACGCCTCCTTGAGCCGGCGGCCGATGGGGCGCGTGCTGGGGCCGCTGAAGCAGATGGGACTTGAGGTCGAGGACGATCGCGATCGTCTTCCGCTCGTGGTGCGTGGCACCTCAAGCCTCGTGCCGATCGAGTACGAGCTCCCCGTGCCGTCTGCGCAGGTGAAAAGCGCGATTCTCATCGCCGGGCTGCATGCGGCGGGCGAGACGACCGTCATCGAGACCGAGCCGACGCGCGATCACACCGAGCGGATGCTCCGCTATTTCGGCGCCGCCGTGCGATCCGAGACTAAGGCCGGTCGCACGCGCATCACCATCAAAGGAGACGCGGAGCTCGCGGGCCGCGACGTGACGGTGCCAGGCGACCCGAGCTCGGCGGCGTTCCTCGCCGCGGCGGCGCTGCTGGTGCCCGGCTCCGACGTGACCATCGAAGGCGTGCTGACGAACCCAACCCGCATCGGCTTCTACCGCACGCTGCGCGAGATGGGCGGCAACGTCCACTTCCTCAACGAGCGCGAGGAGGGGGGCGAACTCGTCGCCGATATCCGCGTGCGCTTCTCGCGCTTGAAGGGCGTGACGGTGCCGGCCGCACGCGCGCCCAGCATGATCGATGAGTACCCCGTACTCGCGGTCGTCGCGGCCTTCGCCGAGGGCACGACGCGCATGGAGGGCCTCGCCGAGCTGAAAGTGAAGGAGAGCGACCGGCTTGCCGCGACCGCCGGCGGCTTGAAGGCCAACGGAGTTGCAGCCGACGTGAGCGGCGACACGCTGATCGTGCCGGGCTCCGCGCGTGTGCGCGGCGGCGGCACGGTCGAGACGCACCTCGATCATCGCATCGCCATGGCCTTCCTCACGCTGGGGCTCGCGGCCGAGCGGCCAGTGACCGTCGACGACACGACCGTGGTGGCGACGAGCTTCCCCGAGTTCCGCGCGCTCATGCAGGGGCTCGGCGCCTCTTTCGCCGATGGGCGGGGAGCATGACGATCATTGCCATCGATGGTCCCGCCGCCTCCGGCAAGGGCACGCTCGCCAAGCTCATCGCTGAGCATTGGGGATTGCCGTGCCTCGACACCGGGCTTCTCTATCGCGCGGTCGCGCGCGACGTCGCCGCGCGCGGATACCGGCTGACGGATGCGTGGGCGGCGCTGGCGCTGGCGCGCTCGCTCGATCCGCGGACGCTCGCGGATGCTGGGTTGCGCGGCGCCGGGGCGGGCGAGGCCGCCTCGATCGTCGCCAGCATGCCGCAGGTGCGGAGAGCCCTCCTCGACTACCAACGGACGTTCGCGGCCCAGCCGGGCGGCGCCGTGCTCGATGGGCGCGATATCGGCACCGTGGTTTGCCCGACGGCCGACGCCAAGATCTACGTCACCGCGCGGCCACAGGTGCGAGCCTGGCGCCGGTTCATCGAGCGCCAGGCCCAGTCGCAGGCCGCCACATTCGATGCCGTGCTGGCGGATATCGAGCGCCGCGACGCCCGCGATGCCAGCCGCGAGAGCGCGCCCATGCGCCCCGCCCTCGACGCCGACTTGCTCGAGACCTCGGACTTGGATATAGAGGCGGCGTTCGAAGCCGCTGTCGGATTGATCAAGAGGAAGATCGGCCGATAGGGACGCCCAAAGGGTGCCCCAAATTCTATCGGCGGGCTTGAGGCCCATCGCAGCGGTATCCGATCCAGCAATTGAAAGAGCCGGCAGGAGACTGTCCGACCACGCTTGGCGTGGCGGGTGGATTTCAGCCGTCTGACCGTAATCCAGGCGCCGCCTCGAGCGGCGGCCGTAACTTAAATCGACAAACGCATCTCAAGGAGTGCCGACCTCATGGCTCAAGCTGCCGCCCCGTCAAAGGACTTCACCCCCACGCGCGATGAGTTTGCCGCGCTGCTCGCCGAAAGCCTGGGCAAGGAGGACCTGTTCGAAGGCAGCGTGGTCAAGGGCAAGATCGTCGGCATCGAGAAGGACCTCGCCGTGATCGACGTCGGCCTCAAGATGGAAGGCCGGGTGGCGCTGCGCGAGTTCGCGGTCGCCGGCAAGTCGGCGGACCTCAAGGTCGGCGACGAGGTCGAGGTTTACCTGGAGCGCGTCGAGAACGCGCTGGGCGAGGCCGTGCTATCGCGCGACAAGGCGCGGCGCGAGGAGAGCTGGACTCGACTCGAGAAGATGTTCGAAAAGAACGAGAAGGTGTCGGGCGTCATCTTCAACAAGGTCAAGGGCGGCTTCACCGTCGATCTCGACGGCGCCGTGGCCTTCCTTCCCGGCAGCCAGGTCGACATCCGCCCCGTGCGCGACATCGGCCCGCTGATGCACCAGCCGCAATCCTTCCAGATCCTCAAGATGGACCGCCGGCGCGGCAACATCGTCGTCTCGCGCCGCTCCGTGTTGGAGGAGACGCGCGCCGAGCAGCGCGCCGACATCGTCGCCCGCCTCGAGGAGGGCCAGGTGATCGACGGTCTCGTCAAGAACATCACCGATTACGGCGCCTTCATCGATCTCGGCGGCATCGACGGCCTGCTGCACGTCACCGACATGGCCTGGCGCCGCGTCAATCACCCCTCCGAGATCCTGAATGTCGGCGACACGGTGAAGGTGCAGATCATCCGCATCAACCCGGAGACGCAGCGCATCTCGCTCGGCATGAAGCAGCTCCAGGCCGATCCGTGGCAGTCGATCGAGGCTAAGTATCCGGTCGCCGCGCGCGTGAAGGGCACCGTGACCAACATCGCCGACTACGGCGCGTTCGTTGAGCTCGAGCCCGGCGTCGAAGGGCTGATCCACGTCTCGGAGATGAGCTGGACCAAGAAGAACGTGCACCCCGGCAAGATCGTCTCCACGAGCCAGCAGGTCGAGGTGCAGGTGCTCGAGGTCGATCCCAACAAGCGGCGTATCTCGCTCGGCTTGAAGCAGACGCAGGAGAACCCCTGGGAAGGCTTCCTCGCCGTGCATCCCAAGGGCTCCGTCGTCGAAGGCCCCATCCGCAACATCACCGAGTTCGGCCTCTTCATCGGCCTCGATGGCGGCGTCGACGGCATGGTGCACCTGTCGGATCTCGACTGGTCGCGCGCCGGCGACGAGGCGATCAAGGACTTCAAGAAGGGCGATACCGTCAAAGCGGTCGTGCTCGACGTCGACAGCCAGAAGGAGCGCATATCGCTCGGCATCAAGCAGCTTTCCGGCGACCCGATCGACACGATCACGCGCTTCAAGAAGGGAGATGCAGTGACCTGCACGGTCGTCGCGGTTCAGGAGAACGGCCTCGAGGTCAAGATCGGCGATAGCGAGCTCACCACTTTCGTCAAGCGCTCGGACCTCTCGCGCGACCGTTCCGAGCAGCGACCCGAGCGGTTCAACGTCGGCGACAAGGTCGATGCCGCCATCACCAGCGTCGACAAGGCCTCGCGCCGCATCACCGTCTCCATCAAGGCGTTGGAGATCGCCGAGGAGAAGCAGGCGGTGGCGCAGTACGGCTCCTCCGACTCGGGGGCCTCGCTCGGCGACATCTTCAAGGCGGCGATCAAGAAGCGTGCCGACGGCGAGGGTGGCGACGAGCAGGAGCTTGAGCCTGAGCCCGAGCCTGAGCAGGAGTAGGCCGCGACCAAGGTTTGCGGCCGGCGCGGCGGGGGTGGCTCTCGCCGGGATAGCGGCTGGCAAAGTTAGGCGAGTCGCTTCTCTTGAAGATTGCGGTGCGCTTGCCTAACGTTAAGTCCGCTCTTTGCTTTTTGGCGAGCAAGCACGATGGCAACTGACGTCGACACCGTTATCGAGCGCCGCCGGCTCCGGCGCCGCCTTGCCGTCTGGCGCGGGCTTGCCATCACCGGCATCGTGGTGGCGCTGTTCGCTATCGGTGCGGCGGGCGATCGCTTGTCCGATCAGTTTGGAAAGAAGCAGATCGCCCGCGTCGCCGTCGAAGGCACCATCCTCGAGAGCCGCGACCAGCTCGAGCTCCTGAAGCGCATCGGCGATGCCGACAACGTCAAGGCCGTGCTCGTGTTCGTGAACAGCCCGGGGGGAACCACGACGGGCGGAGAGGCGCTGTTTGAAGCGCTGCGCGAACTCTCCAAGAAGAAACCCGTCGTCGCCCAGTTCGGGACCGTTGCCGCCTCCGCCGGCTACATCGTGGGCTTGGGCGCCGACCACATCGTCTCGCGCGAGAATACGATCACGGGCTCGGTGGGCGTGCTCATCCAGTGGCCGGAAGTCTCGCAGATGCTGGACAAGCTCGGCGTAAAGGTGAACGAGATCAAGAGCGGCGACCTGAAGGCGGTGCCCTCGCCCTTCGAGCCGCTCAACGAGGAAGGCACCAAGGTCACGAAATCGATGATCGACGAGGGCTTCCGCTGGTTCCTGTCGCTCGTCGAGGCGCGCCGCAACGTCAAACCCGATCAGATCCCCGGCCTCGTGCAGGGCCGCATCTTCACGGGCCGGGAGGCGCTCGAATTCAAGCTCGTCGACGAGATCGGCGGTGAGGACCAGGCCGTCGATTGGCTGCGCAAGACCCGCAACGTCGACAAGAGCCTCAAGGTCGTCGATTGGAAGCCGGAGGCATCGAGCTCTTTCGGTCTTTTCAGCCAGATTGGCGGGCTCGCAGGCCGCCTCTTGGGGCAGTCCTGGCTCGGCCAGGTGCTCGTTCGCGACCCGGGGCTCTCCACGCTTGGCCTTGACGGCCTCGTCTCCGTTTGGCACCCTGCGGAAAATTAAGAGATTACAGTCATTTGCTGCGGGGCTGGCAATGATAAAGTCCGAGTTGGTTCATAAGATCGCGAACGCGAATCCGCATCTTTATCATCGTGATGTGGAACGCATCGTGAAGGTGGTGTTCGACGAAATCGTCGAGGCGCTATCGCGGGGGGACCGTGTCGAGCTGCGAGGCTTCGGTGCGTTTACCGTGAAGCACCGCGCCGCGAGACAGGGGCGCAATCCGCGGACGGGCAAGTCCGTCTCGGTGGAGGAAAAGTTTGTGCCCTTCTTCAAGACGGGCAAGGAGCTGCGCGAGCGGCTCAACCGCACCAAGGAAAACCACTAGCCGAGGCTCCCCCACGTGCTGCGGCGCATAGTTTGGCTTTTGATCGCCCTGCCTGCGGGGCTGCTGCTCGTCACCCTGGCGGTTGTTAATCGCCACGAGGTGCGGCTCGTGCTCGACCCGTTCCAGCCCGACACGCCGGTCGTGTCGCTGGTGCTGCCGTTTTACGCCTACCTCTTCGCCATGCTGCTGTTGGGTGTGGTCCTGGGCGGCGCGGCGATGTGGGTTACGCAAGGCCGCTGGCGGCGTAGCGCGCGCATGCATGGAAAGTCCGCCGCGCGATGGCACGCCGAGGCCGACCGCCTGACGCGGGAACGCGACGCGCAAGCGGCGGTGCGGCCCAAGCAGCTCGCGGTTTCCCGCTCGTGAACTACGACATCTGCGGCGGACGCATGCATCGCGCCAGGCGCGACGTGCGTCTCAACCTCGTGAGCTCCATGGCCGTCGAAGTGAAAATCTGCGGGCTCAAGACGGAGGCGGCGCTCGAAGCGGCGCTCGCCGCCGGCGCCGATTACGTCGGGCTCGTGTTTCACGCGGCGAGCCCGCGCAACATCGATCTTGAGACGGCGCGCGGGCTCGCCGAGCGCGCGCGCGGCCGCGCCAAGATCGTCGCGCTTCTGGTCGATCCCGATGACGCGCAATTGGAGGAGGTCGTCGCGGCGGTCGAGCCCGACATCCTCCAGCTTCACGGTAGTGAAACGCCGCGGCGCGTGGCCGAGGTTGCCAGACGCTTCGGCCGTCCCGTTCTCAAGGCAGTCAAAGTGGCGGCCGCGGACGATGCGCTGTCCGCGCTCACCTATGCCGGCAAGGCCGACCGCATTCTGTTCGACGCCAAGGCACCTCCGGGCCGCGAAGGCGCGCTTGCCGGCGGCAACGGCATCGCCTTCGATTGGCAGGCGCTCTCCGACGTGCGGGGAAAGATCGACTACATGCTGGCCGGCGGGCTGACACCTGCAAACGTCGGCGAGGCCATCCGCCTCACGGGCGCAACTGCGGTTGACGTCTCCTCCGGCGTCGAGAGCCGCCCCGGCGTAAAAGACATCGAGCTGATCCGTAGCTTCCTTCATGCGGCAAAGACCGCTAAGCAGACGCGGTGAGGGCGGCAGGCGCGAAGTTGGCGCCGAAAGGTACTCTAGATATGGCGATGGCAGGCAAGGCGACGGCGGGAAAAAAGGCGAAAGACGCCAAGCTCAACACGTTCCGTGGCGGTCCGGACGAGCGCGGGCATTTCGGCATCTTCGGCGGCCGCTTCGTTGCCGAGACGTTGATGCCGTTGATCCTCGATCTGGAGCGCGCCTACGACGAGGCCAAAGCCGACCCGAAGTTCTATGCCGAGCTTGAAAATCTCAATACGCACTACGCGGGTCGTCCGAGCCCGCTCTACTACGCCGAGCGGCTGACCGAGCACCTGCGTAAAGGGCCTGCCGCCTCCGGCCGCGGCGCCAAGGTCTATTTCAAGCGCGACGAGCTCAATCACACGGGCAGCCACAAGATCAACAACTGTCTCGGCCAGATCCTGCTCGCACGCCGCATGAGGAAAACGCGCATCATCGCTGAGACCGGTGCCGGCCAGCACGGCGTCGCCGTCGCCACCGTCTGTGCGCGCTTCGGGCTGCCGTGCGAGATCTTCATGGGCGCAACCGACGTCGAGCGTCAGAAGCCCAACGTGTTCCGCATGAAGCTGCTGGGCGCCAAGGTGAACCCCGTGACGAGCGGCGCCGGCACCTTGAAGGACGCCATGAACGAGGCCCTGCGCGACTGGGTCACGAACGTGCGCGACACCTACTACATCATCGGCACGGTGGCAGGACCGCACCCCTATCCGGAGATGGTGCGCGACTTCCAGTCGGTGATCGGCAAGGAGGTGCGCGAGCAGATGATGGCGGCCGAGGGCCGGCTGCCCGACACGCTCGTCGCCTGCATCGGCGGCGGCTCCAATGCCATGGGCCTCTTCCATCCGTTCCTCGACGACGAGAGCGTCGCCATCTATGGCGTGGAGGCCGGCGGCCATGGGCTCAACGTGCCGAACGGGCACGCGGCCTCCATGAATGGAGGCCGTCCCGGGGTGCTGCACGGCAACCGCACGTATCTTCTGCAGGACGACGACGGGCAGATTCTCGAAGGCCACTCGATCTCGGCCGGTCTCGACTATCCCGGCGTCGGCCCCGAGCATTCCTGGCTCAAGGACACGGGCCGCGTCACCTATGTGGCGGCAACCGACAAGGAAGCGCTCGAAGCGTTCCAGCTCTGCACCAAGCTCGAGGGCATCATCCCCGCGCTCGAGCCTTCGCACGCGCTGGCCTACGTCAGAAAGCTCGCCCCCACTCTGCCCAAGGACAACTTATTGGTCATGAACATGTGCGGTCGCGGCGACAAGGACATCTTCGCCGTCGCCGGCCACCTCGGCATGGAAATGTGAGCTCAGCGCGTGACCAAGGAAACCCGCATCGATCGCCGCTTCGCCAAGTTGAAGAAGGAGGGCCGCGCCGGTCTCGTCACCTTCATCACGGCAGGCGACCCCGACCTCGAGACCTCGGAGAAGATCCTCCTCGGCCTGCCCAAGGCCGGCGCCGACCTCATCGAGCTCGGCATGCCATTCTCCGACCCAATGGCCGACGGCCCCGCCATCCAGGCGTCGTCGCTGCGAGCGCTCAAAGGCGGTCACAAGATGCGCCGCACGCTCGAGCTCGTAGCCGAGTTCCGCAAGACGGATCAGGAAACTCCCGTCATCCTCATGGGGTACTACAACCCCATCTACGTCTACCCCAACGACAAGTTCCTGAAGGATGCCGTGGCGGCCGGAGTGGATGGCCTCATCGTCGTCGATCTGCCGCCCGAGGCTGACGACGAGCTCTGCCTGCCGGCTGCCAAGCTTGGGCTCAACTTCATCCGGCTCTCGACGCCTACGACCGACGCGAAGCGCCTTCCCGTGGTGCTGCGCAATACCTCGGGCTTCCTTTATTACGTGTCGATTACCGGCATTACCGGAACCGCGACGCCCGATGTTAACGCCGTTCACACACACGTTCGGCAGATTAAGAAGGCCACTAGCCTTCCGGTAGCCGTAGGTTTCGGCGTAAAGAGCGGGCCGCAAGCCAAGGCGCTCGCCGAGGTCGCCGATGCCGTCGTCGTCGGGTCGGCTCTGGTGGGCGCGATCGAGCGGAGCCTGGCCAAAAACGGCAGTTCCACTAGCAAGACCGTGCCGTCTGTCCTAGACTTGGTGCGGTCCCTTGCTGGAGCCCTGCGGGCAGCTTGAAGCGCCTTTCTGGAGGCCGGCCGCGGCATGATTTGCTGCGATGCGGGAAAGTGCCCATATTAGGGGTCCCGTGGTTCGATATGCTACTCTAGAGCCGCGACCTTTGTGGCTCACGGAAGCGCCGCTGTAGAGCCGGCCAGCCTGTTGAGAGGCCAAAAGAGCGTGAACTGGATCAACAACGTCGTCCGCCCCAAGATCCGCAGCTTCCTCACGACGAAGCGCGAAGTGCCGGACAATATGTGGGTCAAATGTCCCGAGACCGGGCAGATGGTCTTCTACAAGGATCTCGAGGCCAACCAGTTCGTCGTGCCCGGCTCAAACTTCCACATGCGCATGGCGTCCGATGTGCGCTTGAGCCAGCTTTTCGATGGCGGCGAGTATCAGACTGTATCGGTCCCAGCCGTTCCTCATGATCCGCTGAAGTTTCGCGACGGTCGCCGCTACACCGAGCGGCTACGCGACGCCAAGGCTGCGACCAACCTCGACGATGCGATCCTCGTGGCCGAGGGAACGCTCGACGGGCAAGACATCGTCGCCGCCGCGCAGGACTTCCGCTTCATGGCGGGTTCGCTCGGCATGGCCGCCGGCGAGGCAGTGATCGCCGGCATGCTGCGCGCGGTCGAGAAGAAGACGCCCTTCATCCTGTTTGCCGCCTCGGGCGGCGCGCGCATGCAGGAAGGCATCCTGTCGCTGATGCAGATGCCGCGCACCACCATCGCGGTGCAGCGCCTGCGCGAGGCGGGCCTTCCCTACATCGTCGTGCTCACCGACCCCACGACCGGCGGCGTGACCGCCTCCTACGCCATGCTGGGCGACGTCCACATCGCCGAGCCCGGCGCGCTCATCTGCTTTGCCGGCCCGCGCGTCATCCAGCAGACGATCCGCGAGCAACTTCCCGAGGGCTTCCAGCGCGCCGAGTATCTGCTCGCCCACGGCATGATCGACATGGTCGTCCACCGCCACAAGATGCGGGAGACGCTGAGTCGGATCTGCCAACTGATGATGGTGAAGGTCGCCCGGCCGAAGGCGGTCGACCATAGCAAGGGCAAGGCGCTCAACGGCAAACACTACCTCAACGGCAGGGCAGTCGATCCGCAACTCATCGAGGCCGTCGCGCGGCTGCCCGCGCAGACCCCCATCGAGCCGGAGATCCTCGGGCCCGAAGAGCGCTTCGACACGGCGCGGCTCGAGTCACGCGAAAAGTCGCGTAAGGACGACGGGCCGCAAACCGGCCGTCCGCAATCTAAGGATGGAAAGCATCCTTGAGGCGGGACGCGGCTCTGGCCATTTCTCCCCTCCGACCCTAAAACCTTCGAACATCGTCGCGGAATGCTCGCGGCCCACAGCGGCCGCAGCGGCGACATCAACTCGGCGCAGGCTGACGCATCATGACAGGCGACAGGAGAAGGGCCGACATGCCGGCGAGCGCGCAGCTCCTCGCCGAGTTGAAGCAGTTGCACCCGCTGCTGATCGATCTGTCGTTGGGCCGGGTCGAGCGCCTGCTAGCCAAGCTCGGTGATCCGCATAAGCGCCTACCGCCGTGTGTGCACGTAGCCGGCACCAACGGCAAGGGATCGGTCACCGCCTACCTCAAGGCCATGCTCCAGGCGGCGGGGGCGCGCGTGCACGTCTACACCTCGCCGCACCTCGTGCGCTTCCACGAGCGCATCGAGCTCGCCGGCGCCGATGGCAAGGCGCACGGGATCGGAGAAGAGCAGCTCGTCGACGTGCTGATGCGCACGCAGGCGACCAACGGCAACGACGATATCACCCAGTTCGAGATCACCACGGCGGCCGCGTTCCTCGCCTTTGCCGAGCATCCGGCCGACGTGCTCCTGCTCGAGGTCGGCCTCGGCGGGCGGCTCGACGCGACGAACGTCATCGAGCGGCCGGCGCTCTGCGTCATCACGCCGATCTCGCTCGACCATTCCGAGAAGCTCGGCGCCACGCTAGCCAAGATCGCCTACGAGAAGGCCGGCATCCTGCGCGCTGGCGTGCCGGCGGTCGTCGCGCAGCAAGAGCCGGAGGCGGAGGACGTGATCCGCGCGGAAGGAATGCGCCGCGGCGCGCCGCTCGTCATCTGGGGTGAGCAGTTCGACGCCTACGAGCAGCGCGGCCGCCTCGTCGTGCAATCGGAGACGCAGCTCCTCGACCTGCCGCTGCCCGTGCTGATCGGGCGGCATCAGATCGTCAACGCCGGCACCGCGGTTGCCGCCGCGCTCGAGCTGCGTGCGCGCCTCGCGGGCATTGCGCTCGACGAATCGGCGATCGAGACGGGATTGACGACCGCGCGCTGGCCGGCCCGCATGCAGCGGCTCGACCACGGCCCGCTGCCCTCGCTCCTGAAGTCGGGGTCGGAGCTGTGGCTCGACGGTGGCCACAATCCGGCGGCGGGGCGCGCGCTGGCGCAGACGCTCGCTGATCTGGAGGAGCGCTCGCCTAAGCCCGTGCATCTCATCGTCGGCATGATGGGCTTGAAGGATTCCGCGGGTTTCCTCGCGCCGTTCCGAGGGCTCGCCAGCCATGTCGTCACCGTGCCCATCCCGGGCGCGCACGAGGCCCCGCACACGCCTGAAGCGCTGGCCGAGACGGCGCGTAACGTCGGCCTCGAGGCCGAATGGACGACGGATGTGGAGAGCGCGCTCAAACGCTGCGAGAAGCTGCAGCCCGGGCCAAAGCGCATCCTCATTTGCGGGTCGCTCTACCTCGCGGGCCGCGTGCTCGCTCTGCAGGAGGGCGTGGAGCCGCAGGCGAACTGACCAATAAAACGGCCCCGCGCTTGCGCCGGAGCCGCTTCTTCAAATCTCGACGGTGCGCTTCAGGCGACGTTGGCCGAGTTGATCCAGTCCTCGAGCTTCTTCTTCTGCACCAGCGCACCTGTGTGCTGCGCGGCGACCTGGCCGTTCTTGAACAGCATCAGCGTGGGCATGGCTCGGATGCCGTACTTGCCGGTCACCGTGGGGTTCTGGTCGACGTCGAGCTTCACGACCTTGACCTTGCCGGCCATCTCCTGCGCGACTTGCTCGAGCGCGGGCGCCATGGCCTTGCACGGCCCGCACCACTCGGCAAAAAAGTCCACGAGAACAGGTTCCGTGGACTTCAAAACCTCCTGCTCGAAGGTGCTGTCGGACACTGCATTTGCCATATGGACGGTCTCCTGAGGGCTGGGCGGGGCGCGCGCGTTGCTCGAGCGGGAAGTTAGGAATGCCCCTCGCCAGCGTCAAGGCGACTTAGGTCAGGGTCCCAGAGCCGCAATGAATATTGATCGAGCACCTCGCCGGGCACTTGCATGATTCGGGGGCCGTCGGTCCAGAGCAGCGCCGCCCGCACCGTCCGCCCCGGGTAGATCGCGGCAAGCGCGAGACGATAGGCCGCAAGCTGAAGAAGATAAGCCGAAGCAACGGCTTCGATGCGCTTGGGGGGAGGACGGTTGGTCTTGTAGTCGACGATCAGGACCTCCTTGCCGAGGTCGACGAGGCGGTCGATCTGGCCGACGAGCTTGAGCGGCGCACCCTTCGCCTTGGGATTGGGGAGCAGTGCCACGACCGGCACCTCGGCGCGACTCTGCGGGCCGAACAGGGGAGCAAACTCCGGCGCGGTGAGAATCGCCAGCGTCTCGCGCACGATTCCCTGCCGCGCCGCCGGCGACAGCGCGGAGCCGCGCCGGTCGATGAAACCCTTCGCCGCTTGGCTCCAGCCCTGCTGCGGCAGCGCGGGGAGGTACTGTAGGAGCGCGTGCGTGAGGGTGCCGCGCAGGAAGCGGCCGTCCTCGCCCTGCGTTGGCGAGATGACCGGGGGCTCGGTCCGCTCGCGCGGGCGCGAGGGGGCCGTGAGCGGCTCGCCCGACTCGTCGGGTGCATAAGCCTCGAGCCGCGACGGGGCCAGCGGGATGGCGAGGGCTTGCTCGCGCGGCGCCGCCCGCGTTGCCCAGGCCGGCAGCGGGGTCGGCGCTCGCTCGTCGGTCAGGGTATCCCTGCCGGCCTGCGGGTCGGCCGACTGCGCCTCGATCCGGCGCCAGACCTTACCGCCGTCGATTGCAATGGCATCGATAAGCGTGCCGCTCAGTGCATCGAACACGAGATTGTACCAACAGCCGTCGGGGCGCGTCCTCTTGCCCTGGAAACCCGCGACGTAGAGCCGGTCGCGCGCGCGCGTCATGGCCACGTAGAGCAGCCGGTGGCGCTCCTCGGCCTCGAGCGCAGCGCGATCCTGGCCCGCGCTCGTGATCGCGCCGTGAGTGGACGTGCCCTTGACCCTCCACACGAACGGCGTCGCGACCCCTTCGGGGAGCGCTACGTCCGGCAGGTCGAGCAGGGCGGATGAGCCACCGGAGGTGGTCGAGCACGTATCGGGGAGGAACACGATGGGCGCCTCGAGCCCCTTGGCCCCGTGCACGGTCATCACGCGCACCTCGTTGCGGCCATGCTCCATGTCGCGCTTCACCTCGGCGTCGGTCTCACGCAGATGGGCGAGGAAGCCCGTCAGCGAGGGCGGCGCGCGATCGTCGTAGGACAGCGCGAGGTTCAGGAATTCATCGAGCGGGTCGGCGGCCTCGGGCCCGAGGCGGGCAAGGAACTTCGCGCGCGCGCCCTCGCGATCGAGGAGCGAGGCGAAGAACTCGAAGGGCGGCGCGTAATCGGCGCGCGAGCGCCAGCGCTTGAGCGTGTCGACGGCGCTGCGGTAGTGCGGCTTCGCGTCGGCATGCGCAATGAGCGACGACCACAGCGTCCCCCGGCGGTTGGCGGCGAGCGCCAAGAGGTCGTCGTCGTCGAAGGCGAACAGCGGGCTCTTCAGCACCTCGGCGAGCGCCAGATCGTCCTCGGGCAGGGTGAGGAAATCGCCGAGCGAGATCAGGTCCTCGATAGCGATCTGCTCGGAGAGGCGCAGCCGGTCGGCGCCAGCAACCGGAATGCCGCGCGCTTTGAGCGCCGCGACCATCGGCGGAGCGAACGGCCGGCGCTTGCGCAAAAGGATCAAGATATCGCCCGGCCGGATGGGCCGGTCTTCAGAGATGAGCCGCTCGCCGTTCGCAAGCCAGTGCTCGATGGTCGCAGCGATGCGCTCGGCGAGGCGAACCTCGGGCGCACGCGCCGCCTCCTCGTCGAGCGGCGACCACGCGTCGGCCTGCGTGCCGCCCTCGGGCTCCAGCACGGGCCAGATTTCGACGAGACCGCCATGTCCGATACGATGGACCGCGTGGCGGATGTCCGCGCGCTCCGCGGTGAGGCCCGGCGTGCGGTCATGGTCGGCGAACACGCGGTCGACGGCGGAGAGGATCGGCGCAACGGTGCGGAACGACAGATCGAGCGGGATGGCTCGCCACGTCTGTGCAGCAGCCTGCGGCCAGCGTCGCGAAGCGCTGGCCCATCTCGGCGAACTTGCGCGGCGCCGCGCCCTGGAAGCTGTAGATCGACTGCTTCTCGTCGCCGACGGCAAAGAGCGTTCGCACATTGTCGCGTTGCCCCAACCCCGTGAAGAACTCCTGCGCCAGCGCCTCGACCACCTGCCACTGCTCGGTGCTCGTGTCCTGCGCCTCGTCGACGAGGATGTGGTCGATGCCGCGGTCGAGCTTGAACAGCACCCAGGCGGTCGAGTCCTTCGTGCGCAGCAGGCTCACCGTCTTGGCGATGAGGTCGTCGTAGTCGAGCGCGGCGCGGCGCGCCTTCGCCGTCGTGTAGTTTTGCAGCACCGCTCCCGCGAGCCGGTAGAGCGCGATGGTCGCGGTGACGACGTAGAGCCCCTTGCGCTCATGCACCAGGGCGGCGGCGCGCGGCTGCGCGGCGGTCGCCAAGCTTTCGAGGTCGGGGAACTGGGCCTTCACTCCATTGCTCATCAGTCTCGTGCGCGGCGTTCCTTTGTCGGTGCAGAAGAATTTCTCGAGCGCATCGGCACGCGCCCCGAGCGAGCGGGCGCCTAGCGCTGCCGCGATCGATCCGGCGAGCTCCGTGTCGCTTTTGCCGCCGCCGCTGGCAAGCGCGTCGCGCAGGCGCCGCAGCTCGCCTTCGCCGAGAACCTGCGCCAGCTCTTTGGTCACCGAGTCTTCGGTGGCATTCGCGCGCACCTTGAGGGTTTGCCGCAACGCCGCTTCGAGGACGTCGAGCGCGCCGGTCTGATCCCCTGCATCCATGCGCATCACTTGCTCGAGGCGCGTGCGCAGGCGCAGCGCATCACGCAACAGCTCGTCGAAGCGCTCGTCTGCGGCGTAGCGGACCGCCGCGGCGAGCGCCTTGCCTTCGGCGGAGGCGGGCTTGCGGGTCGCGAGCGCCAGCACCGCGTCGATCGCCTCGCGCTGCAGGGAGTTGGCGGTGGGCTCATCGAGGATGGTGAAGCCCGGCGCCACGTCCGCTTCCAGCGGGAAGCGCTGCAAGAGGCGTTCGCAGAACGAGTGGATGGTCTGCACCTTGAGCCCGCCCGGGGTCTCGATCGCAGTCGTGAACAGCGTGCGCGCGCGCTCGATCTCGGCGGGCGCGGGCTTTTTGGCTGTCAGCTCGGCAAGCGTCTCGGCAAGCTTAACCTCGTCCATCGTTACCCACTGCGCGAGCGTGTCGTAGACGCGCTTCGACATCTCGGCCGCCGCGGCCTTGGTGTAGGTGAGGGCGAGAATGCGCTCGGGGATTGTGCCGGCGAGCATGAGGCGGAGCGCGCGCAGCGTCAGCACGTGCGTCTTGCCGGTGCCGGCGTTGGCGCTCACCCAGGCGGAAGCGCGCGGATCGGCAGCGTTGCGTTGGGCGCTCCGCGTGCGCTCGAGATCGGGGAAGTGCGCGGACACCGATTTCGCGGTCATGGCAGCTCGTCCTCTTCTGCGACGGCCCATTCCGCGACGCGCGCCAGATGCGCGTAGTCGTCGTAGTCGTAGGTGAAGCCAGCACGGCGCAGCGCCTTATAGGGCGTCGCCTCGTCGTCGAACTGAGCGACGAGCTGGCCGAGCCGCGTGAGCGCCGCGTCGGCGAGGCCGGCAATATCGGCAATCTCGACGATGCGCTCTTCGCCCGCGGGCTCTCCGCCCGAGGCCTTGATGTAGCGCAGCCCCGTGACACGGTGCTCGGCAATGCCGGTGAAGCCCGCCTCCCCGCGCGCGATCGCTGCCTCGAGCGGAAGCTGCGGCGCGACCCCCTGCTTGATGCGGTTATCGGTCGGCGGCGTTCCCGTCTTGTAGTCGGTAATGACGATGCCAGCTTCGCCCACGTCGATGCGGTCGGCGCGGGCGGTGAGCGTGAAGGGGCCGCCGGGGCCCGCGAGCACAAGCTTGCCGTCGACCTCGCCGACGACGCTCGTGACGCCGCGGCGCCGCTCCGGCTCCGTCTCGGCGAACCACTGCGCAAAACGCAGGAAGCGTGGCAGCCAGAACGCGGCGACGCGCGGGTTGTCGCCGTAGCGGCCGAGGACGTCGCGAGCGATGGTCGCGAGTTCGCCCGCGGCATCGGCCGGCAGTGCCGTGGGCGCGGTTTGCGCGAAGCGGCTCATGATCTCGTGCACGATCGAGCCTTTCAGCGCCGCGTCCGGGTCGGCGCCGAGCGGCGGCAGCTTCTCCAGGTGGAGGATGCTGCTGGCGAAGATGGCGTACGGGTTCGACAGCCACGTTTCTATGCGCGTTACGCTCAGCTTGCGTGGACGCAATGCGAGCGGCGGCCGCGGCTCGGGGGCGGAGCTGCGCATGCGCGTCTCGATGCGGTCGCGCGCGCGGGCCCAGCCTAGCCACGAGTGCTGCGGGTGGAGCTGGTCGGCAAGCCCAAGGCCCGACAGCAGCGCTTCAATCCGCATCAACCAGCGCGAGGCCACGGTCGGCACGCCGTCGATCTTCTGCGCGCGCGTGAGGTAGACGCGCTCGGCGCCGAGGAACGAGGTGAAGTCGTGGGCGGCGTAGCCAATCTTTTCCTCGGGCGACGGCAGCCCGAGCACCGTCCGCATTGGGCGGTTGAGCCAGGGTCCGGGCTCGCCGGCCTCCGGCCAGGTGCCGTCGTTGAGCCCGCCGAGAACGACGACGTCGGTCTGCTGCAGGCGCGCCTCGAACGGCCCCCAGATGAAGAGCCGCGGATGCACGGCAACGCGCGGGCGCACGTTCTCCTTGGCAATGAGGCTGCGGTAGAGGTCGGCGTAGTCGGCGGCGGGCACCGCGAGCGGCGGTAGGTTCGGATCGGCGAGGCCGGTGAAGAACGCGGCCGCAGCCGTGCCGGCCTCCTCGCGCCAGAGCGGCGATCGATCCTCGTCCGCTTCTGACTCGGGCAGGCGGGCGAGCGCCTCGGCGGTCTTGACGTGTGCGTCCGCGATCGACCCCAGCGGCTCGGCCTTACCCGAAGCGAACACCGCGAGCAGAGGCGCAAACGCGACCTCAAGCCGCTCGGCGAGATCGAACGCGCCCTTCCAGTCGTCCGGCCGCAGGCGCTTGACCGCGGTCTCGCGCCGGTCGCCCACGGCGACGTCTTGCTCGGCGCGTTGAAGCGCCGCCTTGATGGCGCCGATGCCCTGGCCGAGGTATACATCGCGGAAGGCGGCGATCTCGAGCGCACGCGCGGCGCGACGCACGCCGAAGGGGTCGAGCCCGAGCCGCGTCAGCGGATGCTTCAGAAGTGCCATCACGTCGGCCGGCGCGAAGGCCTGGGATACGGCTGCGATCGTCAGGTCGAGGAAGGTACCCGGCACCGTCTTGGCGAACGGGCGCCCGGCGGAGTCGTCGACGCGGATGCCCCAGGCCTCAAGCCGAATGGCGACGCGGCGCGCGAGCAATCGGTCGGGTGAGATGAGTGCCGCGGTGCGGCCCGGGGTCTCTGCCGCCTCGCGCAGAATGAGCGCCACGACCTCGGCTTCATCCTGTGCGGAGGGAGCTTCGATCAGGCTGATGCCGTCGAGCGCGGCCCGCAGCTTCCTGCGGTCGGCGCGCTTGGTATAGCCGTACCACTTGGCCGTGGTGCCGGACGGCCGCATCGCCTCCGCCATCAGCTCCGCGCGGCCTGTGGCGGATGCGGTTGCTTTGTTGGCCGCAAGCACGCGCACATCCTCGCGTGTGAGATCGAGGCGGTCGAGCAGCTTCTTGAGACCGAACTGCGGGTGCTCGGGGTGCCCGGGAACGATCGTTTGCCAGCTCTCCTCGTCGAGGTTGGGATCGAGGCCCGGCAGCACGATCGCGCCCGTGGGCAGGCGCGCCACCGTGCGCATCAGCTCGACGGTGGCGGGAATAGAGCCGGTCACTCCCGCCACGATGACGGGCCCCGCCGGCGCCGCGTCGGCAAGGCGCTTCGCCTCGGCGAGGATCGCGCGGTTGCGGCGCCCGACCGGCGACAGCAGACCCCTCTCCGCGAGGTGCGCCGGCCAGGCCTCGGTGATGATCTTCAAGAATTCGATCGTCTGCTGCCAGTGCTCGGAGAACTCCTCCGGCACCAGCTGTGCGAGCCCGGCGAAATCGACGCCCTCCGTTTCGACCATGTCCATCAGGCGACAGAGATCGGCCGCGAGGTTCGCAGCCTTCGCGGGGGTGTCGCCCGCCGCACCCGCGACTGGCGCCATTTCGCCTGCAGAATGTGCACTTGCAGGACGCTTGCTCTGCGACCACTTGCCGACGAGCATGGTCAGCGCGATGCGGCGCTCGATCTCGCTTACCGCGGGCGCCAGCTCGAGCTCCTCCGGCCCGAGCGCCGTCTCCGCGGCGAGGCCCGACAGCAGGTTGAGCTCCTCCTCGCCCTCGGAGATCGGCCGGATGCGCGGCAATAGCATCGCCCGTCCGCCGCTGGCGACGAGGAAGGCCTCCTGCATGGCGCGCGCTGCGCGCCGCGTCGGCAGCAGCAGCGTCACGTCGGGAAGCTCGAGGGTCGGGGGCGCGCTCCCGCCCGTTGCCGGGAGGTCGCCGCTCAGGATTGCGCGGGCAACGCTCGTGAGAAAGGGACGCCCCGGAGGCACGGTGAAGACGCGGGGGCTGTCCGGCGCTTTCGCCCCGGTTCGGCCGAACGCCCCATCAAGCCACGTCCTCACTTTCGATCCACCTTTCCGCCTCCGTCAGTGCTTCCGGCGTGCCGACGTGCATCCACAGCCCCTCGAGGCGAACACCGAACAGCCGTCCCTTGTCGATCGCTTCGTCCCAGAGCTTGTTGAGCGAGAAGCGGCCCTGGGGCGCACTTGCAAACATTCTCGGGTGCGCGATCGATACGCCGGTAAAAACAAACGGCACCATCTGCCGCTCGCCCCTGCGCGATAGGCGGCCGTCGGTACCCATGGCAAAATCGCCGGAGCCTTCATAGCCGAGGCTGGTCGCGGCGGATGCAAGCAGCATGAGACAGTCCATCGTCCCGCTGTCCCAGGCCGCAAACAGCCGCTCGAGGTTCGAGCCGATGCCCTCGATCCACACTGAGTTCGGAGTTGTGAATCAAGAACGGCCCGGACCCGAGCTTGGGCAGGGCACGCACGACGCCGCCGCCGGTATCGAGCAGCACGCCGCGCTCGTCCGAGATTTCGATCCTCGGGTTCTTGCGCTGGCGCAGGTGCGCCTCCAGCGCATCGGCGTGGTAGTGAACGTTGACGACGGCGCGAGAGATACCTGCCTCGGCCAGCCGGTCGAGCACGTGGTCGATCAGAGCCCGGCCCTTGAGACGCACCAGCGGCTTCGGCACTTGATCCGTCAGCGGGCGCATGCGCGTGCCGAGGCCTGCGGCCAGCACGATCCCCGCCTCTGGCTTCCACGGCACGGAACGGCTCATGCGCGCACGCCTCCGTCAGGCGATTGCGCGGCTCCGCGCTTCGGGTGGAAGATGGCTGTCATACCAGCGCTTGAGGCCGGCGAGGTCCGGGTGCGAGAGGTCGCGCTCGAGATAGCTCCACAGCCGCGGGACGTGGCGAAGGTACGCGGGCTTGCCGTCGCGCTTGGCGAGGCGCGCGAAGATGCCGAGAATCTTGGTGTTGCGCTGCGCGCCGAGCGCGGCATAGGCGAAGGCGAATGCGTCACGGTCGAAACCCGTCTGTCGCGCAGTGACGGCCGCACAGTAGTGATCGAAGACGGCAGCTTCAAGCTCGGGAGCGACATCGACGCGGGCATCCTGCAGGAGTGAGACGAGGTCGTAGGCGGGGGGCCCGCGCATCGCATCCTGAAAGTCGATGACGCCGACGCGCGCAATCCCTTCGCGCTCTGGAAGCCAGAGAAGATTGGGCGAGTGGTAGTCCCGCAACACCCACCCGGCGGGCATCGCGGCGAGGCGGTCGAAAACGGTGCCCCAAAGCGACAGGAAATCCGCGCGGGCGTCGTCGGGAACCGCGGACCCATGCAACGCCGGCAAGTACCAATCGAGCAACAGCTCGGCCTCGATCGACATTGCGCCATGGTCATAGGAGGGCAGCCGATGCATCGAGCCGTCGCCGACCGGCAGGGTTGGGGGCGGGGCGACCGCCGAAAGCGCGGCCAGTGCCTCGGTCGCGGCGCGCCACAGCTGCGCCTGATCGCTGGCGCCGGTTCGAACCTCGACGGCGAACACGCGGTCGCCGAGGTCCTCGATGAGCAGGAAGCCTTGGCCGAGGTCCTGCGCGTAGATCTGCGGCACGCTAAGCCCGGCCGCGCGCAGCGCCGCCGCGACCGCCACGAACGGGCGCACGTCCTCGGCAAGGTGCGCGATGCGGCTGTAGGGCAGGCCGTTGCGGATGGCGGGGCCGTCCGGCTGGCGCGCCCAGTCCATGAGGATGGCGCCGTCGCCTTGTCGTGCGAGGCGCGCGTAGCGGCGCACGGAAGCGTCGCCCTGCAGGTAGCTAAGCCGGCACGCCTCGCTCTCCATGCCGTTGGATGTGAGCAGCTCGCGCATAGCGACGAGCCGCGACAATCGCGGCGCCCAGTCCCCTTGCCCGGCGAGAGACACGCGTCGCGTCGCGCTGTCCTCACCCGCGCTGCCGCCGTTCTCGTCCCCGAGCAGGATCTCGAGCCGGTTCGCTGGTAGCAAGCTGCCTGCGCGCTCCGGCCACTCGATCAGCGCAATGCCCTGTTTCAGCGCGAGGTCGAGGCCCAGCTCGTCGATCTCGGAGGCCGCATTGAGGCGGTAAAGGTCGAAGTGCGCGGCCGGCATGCGCCGCGTCGCGTAGGTCTGCACCAGCGTGAACGTCGGGCTGGGGATCTCCTCGTGCTCGTCGCAGCCGAGCGCGTGGATGATGGCGCGGGCGAGCGTCGTCTTGCCAGCGCCGAGCTCGCCGCTGAGCGCGATGAGGTCGCCGGGCCGCGCGGTGAAGGCGATATCCTCGGCGAGCCGGGCAAGCTCGCTCTCCCGGACGCCGGAGATGGTGTAGGAAGACGTCATTCTCGGATCACATCATGCGGCGGTACCGCCGCTGGATAGCGGCCGGAGGGGGCCTTGTTGAGGCAATCTGGGCTCGGCGCCCGCAAGCGCGCGCCCGCTCTCCGGCAGCCGCACGGTCACGCGCGTGCCGAGTTCCGGCTCCGACTCGAGCGAGACGGTGCCGCCGTGCAGTTCGACCAGAGCCTTGACGATCGACAGCCCAAGCCCGGCGCCGCGGTGCCCCGAGCCATGGCTACGGCTCTCGAAACGCTCGAACACGCGCCACTGCTGATCTTTCGGAATGCCGATGCCCTGGTCCTCCACCGTGAACACCATCGTGCTGTCCTCGCGCCGGCAGCTTATGCGGACGGTGTCGCCCGGCTTGGAGAAGCCGACCGCGTTGGACAGCAGATTATAGAGGATCTGCCGCACGCGGGCTTCGTCCGCGATGAAGTGCATCGCGTCGTCATCGGCGGCGATGTGCAGCGTGAGGCGGGAACGGAGGGCGGACTTCGCAGATACCGAGGATCGCCGCGTCGATGACCTTGCGCACATCGACGGGTCCGAGCTTCAGCTCCATGGCGCCCGCGTCCATCGTTGCCAGCGTGAGGATATCGTCGATGATGGCGAGCAGCGTCTTCGAGGAGGCGGAGATGTCGCCCAGGTACTCGTGCTGCTTCTCGTTGAGGAGGCCGATCTGCGGATTGGCCAGCAGCTCGCTGAAGCCGATGATGTTGGTCAGCGGCGTGCGCAGCTCGTAGGACACGTGGCTGATGAAGTCGTTTTTCATGCGGTCGGCGGCGACGAGGGCCTCGTTGCGCTCCTCGAGCGCCCGCTGGTAGCTCTTGGCATCCGTCACGTCCGCGAACGTGAATAGGGTCGCTCCGTCGGGCAACGGCATCGCCGCGTAGTCGATGATCGAATTGTCCGGGCGCACCATCTGGCCCTCGAAGGCCTCGCGCTGCTCGGAGAACGATGTGACGACGCCGCCGATGCGCGCCCAGGTCGGAGCATCCTCGTAGTGGGCGCGCGCGAGCGCGATGAACTCGTCGATGTGCGGGCTCTCGGCGAGCACGCGGCGCGACAGGCTCCAGATTTCGGCGAAGGCCGAGTTGAACAGCTTGAGCCGCCCGTCGGTCGCGAACACGGCGACGCCTTCCTTGAGGCTGTCGAGCGTCTCGCGCTGCACGTCGATGAGGGCGTTGTATTCGCGCTCGAGCGCCAGCCGCTCGGTCTCGTCGATGAACAGGTAGGTCACGCCGCCGTCCGACCGCTTCTCGGTCATGACGTGCAGCATGCGGCCGTCGGGCAGGTGCCACCAGTCCTCCTGCGAGGTGGCTTCCTCGTAGCAGGCCAGCACCTTCGACTTCCACTCGGGATAGTTGACGACCTCCGGCAGCCGGCCGAGCTCGCGCAAGCGGTCGAGCACGGCGCCATCCAGGGGCCGCGTCTTGAGCCATTCGGGATCGAGCTTCCACAGCGTGGCGTAGGCCTCGTTGAAGAAGATGAGCTGCTGCTGGCGGCTGAAGATGGCGACGGCGGAGGCGACGCGGTCGAGCGTGCGGTCGTAGGCGGCGATTTGCCGGTCGAGCTCCCCTTGCGCCTTCTCGATGACGCTCACGTCGATTGCCGCGGCGGCAGTCGCATCCTCGTACGGGATCACGGTCACGTCATGCAGCCGGCGCTCCCCGCCGATGATCAGCGGCACCCGCCCGCGGTAGCTCTCCCCGCGCGAAAGCGTGCGCGTCGCCGTCCGCCGCTGCCGCTGCTCCAAGAGCTCGATCTGGCGCTCCTGCACCTCCGCGCGGCTGTGTGCCTCGACGGCCTTTACGTAAGCGTTGTTGACCCAGGTGATGCGCCCGTCCTTACCGCGCAGCCACACGGGCATGGGGAGGGTATCGAGCAGCGCGCGGCTGGCGCGGACCTCGTGCGCGAGCCGCTCGTGCTCGGCCAAGACGCGCGCGACCTCGTCACGGTGCCCGGCAACGTCGCGCAGCCGCAAGATGGCGCGCCCACCGGCCGTGCGCCCTTCCGCCTCGACGTGACCGCCGGCGAGCGTGCGCACGATGATGTTGAACGGGCGCCCGGTGGCGAACAAGGCATCGAGCGCCAGCTTGAGGGTGGCGCCCGAGCCCGGCTCCAGCCACTGGCCAAAGCGCAAGAAGCGCGCAGGGCTGTCGGGGAGGCCGGGCACCCCCTTCAGCGATTGGGCGACGACGCGTAGGGGCTCGTTCTGTGCCCACGACACCAGGATCTGCGGCTCGGAGCGAATGACGGAATCGGCGGCGGCGAGGCTGCGCTTCAAGTCCGCGCTCTCGCTGCGGGCGGCTTGCGCTTCGCGCCGCGCTCTTCCCGCCGTGAACCATGAGAATACGAGCCCGAGGATGACCATGCCGCCGATGACGGCGATCACCGAGAGCTGCTTCAGCGACAGCCCGAACAGCATCTCGCCGCCGGCCGCGATCCCGCCCACGAGCAGGAGCACGCCGGCGATGCTCGCCGCCATGAGGCCCGCGAGGTCGCGCCGCATGCCGCCAAATCGTGAAGTGTTTTCGGCTGCTTGCATCGGGATCCGTTGCAGGAAAGTGGGAACCCGAGGCCAAAGACGCAACGAGCTAGCAAAGGCCTGGCGATGCCCGCCTCGGGTGGTGAGGCGAATCACAAGGGATTATGCGGAGGCTGAAGCGGCGTGGCCAGACGGCGGGTACCCGCCGATTGAGTGCGGGGACTGCTGCGGGGAAGCCGCAGATCGACCTCAATAGCGGTAATGGTCGCCCTTGTAGGGGCCCTGCTCCTTGACCCCGATATAGGCCGCCTGCTCGGGCGTCAGCTTGGTCAGCCTCACGCCGATCTTCTTCAAATGCAGGCGGGCGACCTTCTCGTCGAGGTGCTTGGGCAACGTGTAGACCTTCTTCTCGTAGGTACCGGCGTTCGCCCACAGCTCCATCTGCGCCAGCGTCTGGTTGGTGAACGACGCCGACATCACGAACGAGGGGTGGCCCATGGCGTTGCCGAGGTTCACGAGGCGCCCCTCCGACAACAGGATGATGCGCTTGCCGTCGGGGAACTCGATCTCGTCGACCTGCGGCTTGACGTTGTGCCACTTGAAGTTCTTGAGGCCCGCGACCTCGATCTCGTTATCGAAGTGGCCGATGTTGGCGACGATGGCGCGGTCCTTCATGGCACGCATGTGCTCAGTCTTGATCACATCCTTGTTGCCGGTGGCGGTCACGAAGATGTCGGCGCGCAGGGCGGCATCCTCCATGGTGGTGACCTCGTAGCCTTCCATGGCGGCCTGCAGCGCGCAGATGGGATCTACCTCGGAGACCATGACGCGGCAGCCGGCATTCCTGAGCGAGGCGGCCGAGCCCTTGCCCACGTCGCCGAAGCCCGCGACCATCGCCACCTTGCCGGCCATCATCACGTCGGTGCCGCGGCGGATGCCGTCGACGAGGCTCTCGCGACAGCCGTAGAGGTTGTCGAACTTCGACTTCGTGACCGAGTCGTTGACGTTGATCGCCGGGAACAGCAGCGCGCCCTTCTTCTGCATCTCGTAGAGGCGATGGACGCCGGTCGTCGTCTCCTCCGACACGCCCTTGATGTTTTTGGCGAGCTCGGCGAACCAGCCGGGCTTCTCCTTCAGCGTGCGCTTGATGAGCGCGAAGAGAACCTCCTCCTCTTCGGAGCCGGGCTTATCCAAGAAGGCGGTGTCCCCCTTCTCGGCACGCAGGCCGAGGTGCACGAGCAGAGTGGCGTCGCCACCGTCGTCGAGGATCAGGTTGGGCGTGCCCCCGTCGCCCCACTCGAGGATGCGGCGGGTGAAGTCCCAGTACTCCTTCAGCGTCTCGCCCTTGAAGGCGAACACGGGGATGCCGACGGCGGCGACGGCGGCGGCGGCGTGATCCTGGGTCGAGTAAATGTTGCAAGAGGCCCAGCGGATGTCGGCGCCGAGCGCTTTCAAGGTCTCGATCAGCACCGCGGTCTGGATGGTCATGTGCAGCGAGCCCGCGATGCGGGCGCCCTTCAGGGGCTTTGCCGCGCTGAACTCCTCGCGCGTCGCCATCAGACCCGGCATTTCGGTCTCGGCGATGGCGATTTCCTTGCGGCCCCAGTCGGCGAGATTGATGTCCTTGACGACGTAGTCGGCACCACGACCCATCGCGTGCTCCTTTTCGAGGCTCTCGACGGCCAGCGGCCGCCCGTGATCGGTTGGCCGTGGTTCTAGCGGGCCGCGGCCGAAGCCGCAACAAGATATAAACAAGTCCTTATATCCTCTTGCCGACCTGGCTCGGTCACGACTGGGCCGGCGGGAGCGGCGTTCCAGAGGGTGATCAAGTCCCCTTCAAATCTGCGCGGCAAGTAAATCAAATATTTACCCTGCCGTCACGGACAATAGATAACCATACATTAAGTAAGACTAATAAATTTTAGCACTTTTACTGTTCTTACATTTGCAAAAGTCCATATTGCGGCAAAACAAACGAAAAGATCTTCAGGAGTGGCGTAGCCATGACATCGATTTCCCCGCGCCGCGATCTTGGCACCTTGCGCGGTCTTGCGCGTTTCGGAGCCGATCGCTCCGGCAACGTTGCCATCATTTATGCCTTGATGGCGGTCGTGCTGATGCTGGCAATCGGCGCCGCGGTTGATATCAGCCGCTGGCTGCACGCGCGCGACCAGACCATCGCCGCGGTCGACGCAGCTGTCCTCGCCGGCGGGCGCTGGCTGCAGACCAACGCCAGCGATACCGCCGGCGCCATCGCGACGGCGCAGAAGTTCTACAGTCAGAACGTCGCCAGCCGCCTTCCAGTGACCGGCGACTCGATCGCCTTCGCCGTCGGCAGCGACGGCATGTCCATGACCGCGAGCGGCACCGCGTACATCAAGACGCCGTTCCTGCAGCTCGCCAGCATCTCCCAGCTGCCGCTGATCAGCACCGCAACGACGCAGTTCTCCCAGGCCCAGCTTGCCACCGGTGGCAACGGCGGTCAGAACATCGAGGTCGCCATGATGCTCGACATCACGGGCTCGATGGCCGGACAAAAGCTCGTCGATCTACAATCCTCTGCCTCCGATCTCATCAACATCATTGTCTGGAGTGATCAGAGCAAATTCACCTCCAAGGTGGCGATCGTGCCCTTCTCGGAGGACATCCGGTTGCCGAACACCACGGCGCTCGGCAAGGCACGCAGCACGACCCTAGCCACGTCGAAAAGCGTCTCAGGGACGACCTACTATTTGTCGGACTGCGTAGTGGAGCGAACCGGCACGCAGAAATACACCGACGCTGCACCTGCGACGGGTCAATACGCGATGGGCCACTACACCTCGACCTTCACCGGCACCACCACCAAGAAGGGCGTGTGCACCGTCCCGGTCGGGGCCGAGGTGATGCCATTGAGCAGCGACAAGACGGCGCTTCTCAACAAAGTTGCCGGGCTCTCCGCCGGGGGCGGCACCGCGGGCCACCTCGGCACGGCGTGGGCCTGGTACACGCTTTCGCCCAACTGGGCTTCGCTATGGCCGACCAGTACGCCTGCCGCGTACGGCTCCGCCAACTTGGAGAAGATCGCGATCCTGATGACGGACGGCGAGTACAATACGCAATACAGTTCGGCCGGCATCTCGGTCAATCAGAACTCTTACCCGACGTGTTCGAGCGCGGCCAACGGCTGCTCGACGACACAGGCGCGCTCTTTGTGCACGGCGATGAAGGCCAAGGGTATCGTGGTCTACACGGTTGGGTTCCAGCTCGGCGGAAACCAGACCGCTATCGACACGCTCAACCAGTGCGCGACGGACCCCGGCAAGTTCTACAGCGCAGATGACGGTACTCAGCTCCAGCAGGCTTTTCGCGACATCGCGCTGAAACTCACCTCGCTCTACCTTTCGAAGTAGCCTCCACGACCCAGCCCCGCAGCGGAAAAGGGGCGTCCATCTCAGGATGGGCGCCCCTTTTTTGCGTCACCACGGCGCGCGGCGGCTCAAGCGTCCTCGATGCAGTCCTCGTCGAAGCCCGCCTCGACCAGTGCGATCAGCGCCTGCAGCGCTTCCGGTCCCTGCGGACCTTGCGCGCGCAAATGCAGCGTGGAGCCAGGGCCCGCCGCCAGCATCATCAGTCCCATGATCGATGTGCCCTCGACGGAGTGGCCGTCGCGCGTGACCATGATCGTGGCATCGAAGCCCTCGGCCACCTTGACGAATTTTGCCGAGGCGCGCGCGTGCAGACCCTTGCGATTGCGTATGGTCACGATCGCCTCCGGGCGCAGGCTATCCTTGATCTCCGGCATGCGTTGACGCTCAACCCTCGCCCGACAGCTCCTGGCTCGCGACCTTGATGTACTTGCGCCCCGCCTCGCGGGCGCTGGCGACGGCATCGGCGAGTGAAAGCTCGCCGCGCACGCTCGCGAGCTTGACCAGAATTGGTAAATTAATGCCAGCGATCACCTCGACCTGGGCCTCGTCCATGACCGAGATCGCGAGGTTGGATGGCGTGCCGCCGAACATGTCGGTGAGGATGATAACGCCGTCGCCGGTGTTCGTGCGGTTTATGGCGTCGATGATCTGCTTCCGGCGCGCGGCCATGTCGTCGTCGGGGCCGATCGAGATGGTCTCGAGCTGGACCTGCGGCCCGACGACGTGCTCCAGCGCAGACCGGAACTCGAGCGCCAGTCCGCAATGCGTGACGATGACAAGTCCGATCATGGAATTGAGCCGACCTCGTCTCTTCGTCCCGCAGGATATTGCGGGCGCAGGCGGTGGAACGCTGCCAGTAGCTTCGTCGGTGCCCGCCCGGGCCATGCCGCGGGCGGTCTTGCGGCCGGGCAGAATTTACAAGTGTTCGGCGGCGGCGCAAGGGGGTAGTCGCGGCACCCTAGGCCTCTGCGGGTGCCCGGCGCAGCGTCTGCGCCAGCGCCAGCAGCAGCTTGACGGGCGCTGAGGCCGTGAACGGCGCAACGTATATAAGCGGAAGGCGGACACCCAGCAGCTCCGTCGTGGGCAGCGGATCGGGCAGGCGCTCGATTCGGTCGAGCGCGGTTATGTCGGCGACGAGGACGATCTCCGCGCTCGCCGTGCAAGGAACGCTCAACACCCCCAGTCCGCGCACCTCGAGCTTGCCGCGGATCGTCGCAGGAGCCTCGGCCACGATGCGTTCGCCCGAGCGGCAGAGGTCGACGCGATCGTCGGCAACGAGCGCCGCGGGGCATGGGATGAGCGCGGTCGGTGCAATGGCGAGGCAACGCAGCGCCAGGTCCGATTTCCCCGATCCCGGCGCGCCGCGGATGAGCGCCGCGTTGCCGCCGAGCGCGATCGCCGTCCCGTGGACGTTCTCAGGTCCGTCGGCCAACCGGCGCCCCTCCGCGCTGCGCCTGCCCTGCGATGGGGAGGCGTACGACGAAGCAGGCACCCGCGGGCTGCGCGTTCACGCCAGCTCCAGCCTCGCGGCGGTTGTCGGCGACGATCTGGCCGCCGTGAGCGAGCGCGATCTCGCGCGAGATGCTCAAGCCGAGGCCCGAGTTCTTGCCGCGGCTCTGATCGGTGGCGGGGCGGTCGGAGTAGAAGCGGTCGAAGATCATCTCCAGGCGGTCGGCGGGGATGCCGGGGCCCTGGTCCTCGACCAGGATCTCTACGTACGGCCCCGAGGCCCGCGCACGCACAGTCACGACGCCGCCCTCGGGCGAGAAAGAGACGGCATTGTCGAGAAGGTTGGTCAGCACCTGGCCGAGCCGACCTTCGTCACCGACGACGAAGTAGGCGCCGTTGTGAGGCTCTGGCGCGATGACGAGCTCGACACGGCGGTTGTCGCCGCCAATGATGTCGCGGAATATGCTCACTACATTGCGCAGCATCGTGGTTACGTCGATCGTGCGCATCTCCTTGCGCGCAAGCTCCGCATCGAGACGCGAGGCATTGGAGACGTCGGTGATGAGCCGGTTCAAGCGCTTTAGCTCGGCTTGAATTTGTTCGATGAGCTGGTCGCGCTCCTCCGGCGTCTTGGCAAAGCCCAGCGACTCGGCAGTGGAGCGGGCGGCCGTCGAGCGGATTCTTGAGCTCGTGCGCCACGTCGGCGGCGAATTTCTCGCTCGCCTCGATGCGCTTGTAGAGCGCTGCCGTCATGGCCTGGAATGCACCCGCCATCTGCCCGACCTCGTCGTGGCGGTCGGCGAGTTCGGGGAGCTGTTGCGGCGCGGCGATGTTGCGGCTCACCTGGTCGGCTGCCGCGGAAAGACGTCGCATCGGCCCGGCCACCGTCCGCGCCAGCAGAAGCGAGGTCACGACGGAAGCAAGAAGCGCGATCGCAGCGAGGATCAAGATGACAGTGCGCTCCTCGCGCAGGATCTTGTCGATCTGGCCGGGGAGCGTCGAGAGCAGCAGCACGCCCTGCACGCTCTTGAAGCGGCGGATGGGCAGCGCCATCGAGACGATCTGCTCGCCCTTCTTGTTGAGCAGGAGCATGCTGTGCTCCTCCCCTTCAAGTGCAGTGCGCACCTCCTTGTAGGCCATGCCGTTGCTGCTGCCGATCTCCTGGTATACGGGGAGCGGCTCCTTGAAGAAGTAGCGTGTCAGCAACGACCATATGTTCTGCGTCTTGGGGTGTTGTTTTTCGCTCTGCTCGTTGCGCAGCGCCGTCCATTGCGCAAGCGAGCGCGCAGTGTCGACGATCAGCGTTCCATCGCGTGCATAGATGCGGGCCCGCGTGTTGGTCGGCTGAATGAGCTTGCGCAGGATGGGCGTGACGTCCTCGGGGTGGATCGACAGCTCGAGATCGGCGAGGCCGTCGCCGGGAAACTGCTGTTGGACGGCGTCGGGCGTATCGGGCAGCTTGTTGGGATCGAGCACGATGTGCTCACGCACCACCGTGGCATTGGCCGCGATGGCGTCGGCGATGATCTTGCCCTGGGTTTTCAGCGCGTCGAGCTTGGCGTCGATCAGCCAGGTGTGGAACCACCCGAGGTAAAGGATGCCGCCCAGCAGGATGAAGAACCCCATCAGGTTGGAGACGAGGATGCGCCGAAGCAGGCTGGCGGAGAAGAAGCGCACGATCGGCTGGCGCCGGAACCAGCGCTCAAGCGGGCCGAAGCTGCCAGGGGCGGTCGCGAACGAGGAGACCCAGGTGCGGGCGGCGTTACTTCTCCGCTTGACGAACGCGAGCGCCGCCGCAGCCCCGCTCGCCGCGCCGGCGGCGGCTACGCGCGAGGTCTGGAGGAGGCGCCGGCCGGCTCTTGCAATCAAGCCGCGAACATCGCTCGCGCCGCTCTTCAGCGACGCGAGACTATCGAGTGGGTACGCCTGCGTTCGCTCGGCATCGAGCGCCATTGTGCCTCCACGCCTCAAGCTTCCTTGAAGCGGTATCCCACGCCGTAGAGCGTTTCAATGACGTCGAAGTCGTCGTCGACCTGCTTGAACTTCTTGCGCAGCCGTTTGATGTGGCTGTCGATGGTGCGGTCGTCGACGTAAACCTGGTCGTCGTAGGCTGCGTCCATCAGCGCGTCGCGCGTCTTGACCACGCCGGGGCGGGAGGCAAGGGCCTGCAGGATGAGGAACTCGGTAACGGTCAGCGTGACGGGCCGGTTGTCCCAGTGGCAGGTGTGGCGCTCCGGGTCGAGCTTGAGCTTGCCGCGCTCGAGCACACGAGCGGCCTCCTCCTCGGTGGGCGGGCCGTCTTTGGGCTGGAAGCGCCGCAGCACCGCCTTGACGCGCTCAACCACGAGGCGCTGGGAGAACGGTTTGGCGACGTAGTCGTCGGCGCCCATCTTGAGGCCGAACAGCTCGTCGATCTCCTCGTCCTTGGAGGTGAGGAAGATCACCGGCATGTCCGACTGCTGGCGTACGCGGCGAAGAAGCTCCATCCCGTCCATGCGCGGCATCTTGATGTCGAAGATGCCGAGATCGGCGGGGTCCTCGGACAGGGCTTCGAGTGCCGAGGCGCCGTCATTGTAGGTGCGGACCTTGTATCCTTCCGCCTCGAGCGCCATGCGCAGCGAGGTGAGGATGTTGCGCTCGTCATCGACAAGCGCGATCGTGCTCTTTTCCTTCATCATGTCCTGACCCTGCGGCAGTAAGACAGCCCACCGCGCTTTATGGCTTCAAGGTGTATCAATTGTGGCGAGGCCAATTTCATGTTTTCTGTCTGAACCTTATCTGAATAAGGCAAGCGCTGGGAGCGCGCAAACTGGCATGAGCGGCGAAGGCGACGGGAAACGCGCGGTTTTTTCGCAGGTTAAGGAAACCGCGGCGGTGGCGAAGTCCCTGTTGAGATCGGCGCTCAAGGGGTCGCTGGCGACGCTGCAAAGGGGTTCGGGCCATCCTTACGCCTCGCTGGTGCTTGTCGCAACCGATAGCGACGGCACGCCGCTCCTCCTCGTCTCGCGGCTGGCGTTGCACACGCAGAACTTGAGCGCCGATTCCCGCGCGAGCCTGCTCATTGACGGCACCGGAACCGAGGCCGATCCGATGGCAGGCGCACGCGTCACGCTGATCGGGTCGGTGCGGCCGACCACGAGCGCCACCGCGCGCACGCGCTTTCTCATGCGCCATCCGAGCGCGCAAGGCTACGCCGACTTCCCCGACTTCGCCTTTTACGGGCTCGAGATTGAAAGTGCGCACTTCATCGGCGGCTTCGGCCGCATCGTCGATCTTGGCCCGAGCGATCTCTTGGTGCCGCTTGAGGGCGCCGAGGCTCTCGCCGAAAGCGAGCCTGGCATCGTGGCGCACATGAACGACGACCACGCCGACGCGATCGAGCTCTACGCGACGCGGCTCTTGGGCGCCGAGCCCGGCGCCTGGCGCATGGCGGGCATCGACCCCGAAGGCTGCGATCTGGTGCTCGGGGCACGCGGGTTGCGGCTGCCCTTCACTTTGCGCGTCACCAATGCCAACGCGGCGCGCCAGGAGCTCGTTCGCCTCGTCGGTGCGGCGCGCGTGACGAAATTCTGATCCGCCGCGCCGCGGTCCCCCTCACCCCTTGAAGTCCGCGAGCGTGAGGATCGCCGTCAGCTTCAGCTTCGCCGCCGCGAAGGCTTCCGCGGCGCCCTCTTGCCGGTCGATGACCGTCACCACGCCCACGACCTCCGCACCCTCCGCGCGCACGGCCTCCGCCGCCTTGATGGCGGAACCGCCCGTCGTCGTCACGTCCTCCACGACGACGACGCGCTTGCCCTTCAGGCTGTCGCCGTTGGGCAGCCCCTCGATCAGGCTCCTGGTGCCGTGCTCCTTCGCCTGCTTGCGCACGAAGAAGGCATTGAGCGGCCGCGCGCTCGCGTGGCTCACCGCGGCGACGGCGGAGGCGATCGGCACCGCGCCCATCTCGAGCCCGCCGATCAAATCCGCATTGAGGCTCCCGATCGCATCGAGGATGAGCGTGGCGATCAGGTGCGCGCCCTCCGCGTCGAGCATCGTCGGCTTCATGTTGAAGTAGTAGGTGGAGGTGCGCCCAGAGGCGAGCTTCACCTCGCGCCCCGATTGGAACGAGCGCATCTTGATGATCTCGATCAGCCGCGCCCGCGCGCTTCCTGCCCGCACCGGCCGTGCCCCGTTGGCGCCTTCCGACATTTCTCGCGATCTCCGCTCCCCTTGCATCGGCTTGCGCAATCGCCCGACTGCGCTATCAGTGTCAAGAGCGCAGCCGCGAAGCCCTGTGACGACACACCGATGATCTTCACGCAATCCAGGCTTTCCCGGCTCGACGCGAGGTGCGTGCGCCTGCTCGATGAGATCGCCGCGCGGCCTCGACTTGCCGCGGCCATGCTCGTTGGGCTCGCGCTCGCCGCCTACCTGCCGGGCCTCCTCGCGCTGCCGCCCGTCGACCGCACCGAGATCGTTTACGCGCAGAGCGTGCACGGAATGCTCGAGCGCGGCGACCTGCTCGACGCTCGCTTCCTCGACGAGCGCTTCCCCTTCCGCCCCATCGGCATCTACTGGTTGCAGATGGCGTCGGGCGAGCTGCTCGGGCCCTCGGCGTGGGGCGCGATCGCCACCTACCGGCTGCCATCGCTGCTCGGCGGCATTCTCGCGGTGTTGAGCGTCTGGTGGCTGCTGCGGCCGCTGCTGGCTCCACGCGGATCGCTGATCGCGGCGGCGCTGTTCGCGGTGACGCCGATCGTGGCGCTGCAGGCTGAGTTCGCGATCCCCGAGGGGCCGCTGCTGCTCGTCATCGTCGTCGCGCAGCTTGCGCTGCTGCGCCTTTATTGCAGCCCGGCCAATGAGCGGCAGACGGGCCTCCTGCTGCTGTTCTGGGCGGCGCAGGGCTTGGGTATGCTGCTCAACGCGCTCGCCGTGCCGATCCTAACGCTTTCGACCATCGCCGCACTCTACGTCTTCGACCGCGACCTGAGCTGGCTGAAGCGCACGCAAGCATCGTGGGGCGTCCCGCTGATGCTCGCAATCGCGGCACCCTGGCTGCTCATTCGCGCGCATTTCGACGGCATTCCCTTCAGCTCGCTCACCTTTTCGCAGACGCTGCGGGCCCTGGGCGGCGCGCAGGACATGAAATGGAAGGCCACGCCGCTGACCTTCACGCTCGGCTTTGTGCTCGGCTTCCTGCCGGGTGCGCTGCTGCTCGCGCCGGCGCTGCGCGATCTGTGGGTGGGCCGCGCCTTGGCTCTGCAGCGGTTCCTCTTGGCGTGGATCGTCGGCTATCTCGCCTATCTGGAGCTGATCGCCAGCAAGCCCGCGCTCTACACCGTGCAGGCGATGTTCCCGGCGGCGGCGGCGGCCGTGGCGTTGACCTTGAAGCGCAATGGCCGGCTCGAGCTGCCTCGTCTCATGCTGCGGCCGCCGGCGTGGGTGGTGCTCGTGGGCATGATGGCGCTGTTCGCCGGCGGGCTGACCTACGCCGGGGTGCGGCCAAGCCCGGCGATCGTCCTCGGCGCGGCCGTCGTCGTGGCCCTGCTCACGCTCGCAGCACGCGCCGCCACCGAGAATCTGGCAGCCCTTTGGCTCTCAGCGAGCGTCGCCGGCTTTGCACTGTTGCTTGCCTATACGTTCGGCCTGGCCCTTCCCAGCATCGAGCAGGTCTGGCCCGCGCGGCGCATCGCCGACGCGATTGCACCGCTGCGCCGCTGTACGAGCGGCCCGGTAAGCCTGCTGGGTTTCCGTGAGCCGAGCGGCGTATTCGTGCTCGGCCGCGACAGTGGCGCCAACGTAGGGACAATCGCCGAGCAGATGGCTGGCGGCGAGCCGGGCATCGCCGTCGTCGAGGACCGCTGGACAGCCGATCTCGTTCGGGCGCTCGCGCAAAGCAATGCCAAGTTGCCAGAGCGCGCGGGCTGCGTCACCGCCTTCAACACGATGCGCGGCTGCCCGCTCTCGTTCTCGATCTACGTCACCGGACCCGCGAAGCCCGATGCCGGCTGCCGCATTGATGAGCGCTACGCCTGCACGACGCCGCTGCCCGCGCCGTCCGATGGTGCGGCTACCTCCCGCTGCCGCTGAATTTGCGCACATTTACACGCCGCTAATCTTGTGGCGCGGGCGCGAACTGAGCTATGCCGGAATAAACGCCGGTCGCCGCCGCAAAGGATCGCCCCATGGACGCCACCGCCTTCAATCCCGAAAATCCCCCCGAGCTCAAGGTCGCGCAGTGGTTCAATGCGACGGAGCCGCTCTCGCTCGCGAAGCTGAAAGGCCGCGTGGTCGTCCTGCTCGCCTTCCAGATGCAGTGCCCCGGCTCCCTGCGCCATTCGCTGCCGCAGGCGCAGCGCATCGCGCGCGCCTTCAACGACGGGGAGGTCGCGGTGCTCGGCCTGCACACCGTGTTCGAGGACCATGAGGAGATGACGCCGGCCCTGCTCGAGGCCTACCTCAAGCAGGAGCACATCGACATTCCCGTCGCGGTCGACAAGCCCAACGGCACCGAGCTGCCGCAGACCATGGACGCCTACGGCATGCAGGGCACGCCAACCCTGCTGCTGTTCGACCGCCAGGGCCGCCTACGCCGCCACTACCTCGGCGCCGTCGACGACGTGCGGCTCGGCGCCGAGATCATGGCGCTCGCCATCGAGGACGCGAAAGCCCCGCGCGAAGCTTCGATCGCGATCGAGCAGCGGCTCGCGGCGGCACTCGTCGATCCCCAGGATCACCATCACCACGACGGGGACTGCTGCGGGCATCACGCCCATGCCCACGATCATGACCACGAGGGCGGCTGTTGCGGCCGACGACGACGCGCATCCCGAGACGGCCGCGCAAGCCACCGCGCGCAAGAAGGACGAGAAGGGCGGCTGCGGCGATCCGGGCTGCGGATGCCACTGAAGACGGCCTCCGTCGTCCGCCACGTCGCCTTCGAGGACCTCGGCATTCTCGCCCAGGTCCTGACAGCGCGCGGCATCGAGGCGCGCTACTACGAAGCCGGCGTCGATGATCTCGACACGATCGCGCGTGGCGAGCCGGACCTGCTGATCGTGCTCGGCGGCCCCATCGGCGTTTACGACGAGCCGCTCTATCCCTTTCTGTCGGGCGAGATCGCGTTGATCGAGCGCCGCTTGCGCGCCGGCGCGCCGACGCTCGGCATCTGCCTCGGCGCCCAGCTCATCGCCAAGGCGGCGGGCGCCCGCGTCTATCCGGGCAAGCAGAAGGAGATCGGCTTTTCGCCGCTGACGCTGACGCCCGACGGCGAGGCCTCCTGCCTCGCGGCGCTCAAGGCCGCCGATGGCAACGTGCTGCACTGGCACGGCGACACCTTCGACCTGCCGGCCGGTGCTGCGCGCCTCGCCTCGACGCCGATCACGCAGAACCAGGCGTTCAGCCTCGGACCGAATGTGCTCGCGCTGCAGTTCCACATGGAGGCCGAGCCGCGGGGCCTCGAGCGCTGGCTCATCGGGCATACGGGCGAGATCGCGCAAACCGGGCTCGACGTGCGCGCGTTGCGCGCCGAGATCGCGCAACAAGGCGCGGCCGTCGCCGCGGCCGGGGCCGTCGCCTTCAACCGCTGGCTCGACGGCCTCACGCCCGCCTGAGCGCGCCCGGCCTAGTCTTCAACCCGCCCCCCGAATCGGGCCATGGTGCCGGTGCAAGTCGAGCCCGGAGGCGGCGCATGACCGAGCGCATCGGCGACGATAACGAGAGCGGCGAGGAGCCGGCGCGCGCGCGCGCCAAGACGGCTCCGAGGGCGCCGTCAAAACCGCCGTCGAAAGCCAGCTTCGACAAGAAGACCATCGCGCTCGTCTACGATTTCGACGGCACGCTCTCCCCGCGCCCCATGCAGGACTACGCCTTCCTGCCGCAGCTCGGCGAGGACGCGAGCCGCGTTCTGGAAGGAGAGCAACGCGCTGGCGCGCAAGGAAGGCGCCGACGGGCTCATCACCTACATGCACCTCTTGTACAAGAAGGCGAAGGCGAAGAACCTGCGCATCGACCGCGCCGATCTCGTGGCGCAGGGCAAGAACGTCGAGCTCTTCCCCGGCGTGGAGGAGTGGTTCGACGAGATCGCCGGCTACGTGAAGCTGCGCTCGGAGACGCACGGCATCTCGCTGCGCCACTACCTCGTGTCGTCGGGGCTCACGGAGATCATCGAGGGCACGCGCATCTACAAGCGCTTCCACAACGTGTTCGCTAGCGAATACTGGTTTGAGGCCTACGACCTGCCCTACCCCAAGCGCGTCATCACCGACACGGGGAAGACGCAGTACCTGTTTCGCATCAACAAGGGCATCGAGAACTTAGGCGATTCAATCAACCAGCACATGCCGGAGGCCGCGCGGCCGATCCCGTTTGGCAACATGATCTATTTCGGCGACGGCGACACCGACGTGCCGTCGATGGCGGTGATGAGGAAGAACGGCGGGCACGCGGTCGCGGTGCATCCGCCGGGCAAGGCGCGCAAAAAGTGCGTGGACTTGTTCAAGGCGGGGCGCTGCGATTTCTTCGCGCCCGCCGATTACCGGCGCGGCTCGGAGCTGTTCAAGCGCACGTGCTTGCTGCTCGACCGCGTGCTGGCCGACATCCGCGTGCAGGAGGAGATGTGGCGGCTGGGGCGGGGCGTGCGGTGACGTCGCTCAAAATGGTGCGCCATGTCTAGCTTGCCACTTGGGATACGATTTCAGAAAATCGTTGCGGGAATAGTGATCCAAGAGCGTGTGGTTCAACTAGTTGCCGCGAGTCTGGACACTCCAACCTTTGTTGAGAATGGTCGAAGCCCTCCAGGGTTTCGATTTGCTGATCCAGGATGGAAGCATTTCTGCCTTCTGAAGTCAGTGCGAGCCGTGAGCGGTCTCAACGCTTGCGCGCGCCTCACTAGCGGAGGTTTCAATCAAGAGATGATCGTGCTGGTGCGCACGATCACTGAAAGCACGACGCAAATCGAATTTGTGCTGGCCGGCCTTGAAGGCGACAAGTTGGCAAACGCTCAGCGAGATTTTGTCAGAGCATACTTTTCTGACGCCGAGAGAGATGGCTCGGGCAAATCCATCAGCCTTCCCTTCCGACAGGGCGAAGTTCACAAGATCGTTGGCAGACATACCGATGAGGTGGTACGCCGAGTTCGACCTGAAGGGTGAGTTCTCTGGCATCGAAAGTGAGCAGCTTCACTCGAAGACATACTTGACGAACTCGAATTACGTTCACAGCCGATATCCGGAAGTCATGGATATGTTCGGAGGACGCGAGCCACGCTTTCACCTGCGCGGTATGCGAGGAACTCCAAAGGATTTTGAAAGTGTCGAAATTCTGGAGACCTATGCAGTGACTGTATCGCTTGCGCTTCGATATCTAGTCTTAGTCATGGGGCTTATAGGTGCGGTTCAAAAGGACGCCGAACTCGCCAATTGGTACTGGCTGGAAGCCGCGTAGCGACCCCTCCTCTCGCCACCGTCATTCGCGAAGCGAAGCTTCGCCGCGTTAGCGGCGTGCCGACCTGCGGCCGGCCGAATGACGGTGGCGAGAGGAGGGGGAGCCCGGCCGGCGATCCGTTCCTTCACCGTATCGGGCGCCCGCGCAGCGAGCCGTGGCGCGCGGGTCTCGTCAGGGGCGGACGCCGCGCGGGGAAGAACCGTTCCACGACAGAGCCCACCCTGTGGATAACCCAACTCCCCTGTGGAAACCGGGGGAAGTGCACAAAAGCCCGCAAGAGCTTTGCCGAGAATCCGCCACTATCCCTCGCGTGTTGCGCTTGCACCGGAGGCTACCGGCGAGCGCTCTCTGATCGTTAAGAATTGCAAGAATTGGGCGGGGCTGCCCCCGGGGAGAAGACAACGATGATCAGATACTTCGCACTAGCGTTCGCTCTCGTGCTCGCCGTTCCCGCGTTCGCAACCGACTGGGACTGGGACCTGAGCACCAACCCATCGAGGTCACGCGCCCACCACGTGCGCCACTACTACCGGCACGTGAACATCGAGGCCGACAACCGAGGCGACCGGGATCGCGACCGCCGCGATCGCGAGCGCGCCGACGCCGGCTGGCTGTGCCTCGACAAGGTGCGCGGGCTCGGCACCCAGTGGATCGGCACCGAAGGCGCGCTCGAGGCCGCGAGGAAGGACTGGATGGAGCGCGTGCGCTACGACCACGGCGAGTCCTACATCGACATGACCAACGCCCGGGACTTCGAGAGCCGCTGCGGGCGCGTGTCCATCGGCGAGGTCGTCGGCCAGGTCACCTACCGCTGCGAGATCATGGCGCGGCCGTGCAAGCCGCCCATGAAGGAAACGGCGACGACGACGAAGTAGCGCCGGCCGCACGCAGCGCTATCCGCACGGCTATCCCCTCTCTCCCAGGCAACCGGGAGGAGGGGATTTGCTTTTCAGCCGCTGCGCGCCTCGGCAGCGGCCTCGGGCGCGGCCGCTCCGCGGATCACGCCGTCGAGCGGGGCGACGAGCTTCCAGGTGACGCGCCGGTCCGCCACCTCGTACTCGGCGCGGCCGCCGACGGCGGTACCGACCAGCTTCTCGAGCATCAGCCGCCCGAAGCCCGACACCGTCGGCTTGTCGCCGATGGCCACGCTGTCCTCTAGCCATGTGAGGATGAGCGTCGGCGCGCCCTCCTCCGGCTCGATCTTCCAGGTGACCGAGAGCTTGCCCTTTGCGGTCTTGAGCGCGCCGTGCTTCGTCGCGTTCGTCGCCAGCTCGTGCAGCGCAAGCCCGATGCTCTGCGCCGCCTCCGGTTTGATCTCGATCGGCGGGCCCTCGACCACGACGCGGTTCTCCTCGAACCCGAACGGCTCCAGGTGCGAGTGGACGAGGTCGCCGAGCGAGACGCCGCGCCAGTCGCCGCGCACCAGGAGATCGTGCGAGCGTGCCAGCCCGTGGATGCGCTCGACGAAATCCTCCGCTTGCGATTTCAAATCGCGGCTGCCGTCGAGCGTGCGCCGCGCGAGCGAGGTGATGACGGCGAGCAGATTCTTCGTGCGGTGCGAAAGCTCGCGCATGATGAGGTGGGCGTGCTCCTCGCTGCGCTTGCGCCCCGCGATGTCCTCGTTCATGCCGACCCACTCGCTGACGTTGCCCTCCGCGTCGAGCAGGGGAACACCGCGCGCGCTCGTCCAACGGTAATCGCCCGACGTATGCATGAGGCGATATTCGACGTCGTATATCTTGCGGTTGGCGACCGCCGTGCGCCAGGCCTCCAGCGTCCTGGCGCGGTCGTTGGGGTGGATCGCATCGAGCCAGCCTGTACCCTTCCACTCGTCGTAGGTCTGCCCCGTGAAGGCGCGCCAGCTCGGCGAGTCCTGCACCACGTTGCCGTCGGCCGCCGTCGTCCACACGATCTGCGCCGAGGCCGTGATCAGGGCCTCGAGCCGCGCCTTCGAATGCTCGAGCTCGCGCGTGCGCTCGGCGACGTGCCGCTCGAGCTCGTCGCGCGCCTCACGCAGCCGGCGCAGGGTGTCCTCGTGCGCCTCGATCTCGCGCCGCAGACCCTCGTTTGCCGCCTGCAGCGCGCGCGGGCTCGGGATGGCGACGGCCTTGGGAATGAGCGGGAAGATCATGACCGCGGTGGCGACGGAGACGATAGCGGTCGCAAGCTTCAGCACGCCCTGTGTCTCGTAGATCGGCCACCACAGCGTCACCATCTGCACGAGGTGGGTAAGGCCGCACAGAAAGATGAAGGCGGCAAAGAGCATCGCCAGGCGCCTGAGCTCGAGGTCCTTGCGCTGGCGCAGGAAGATCCAAATGGCCGCGGGAATGGCGAAATAGGCAAGAAAGATCAGGAAGTCGGACCCGGCGTGCAGGACCACGAGCCAAGGCTTCCACAACAGGCAGTAGCCGTGCGCCATGTAGGAGGCACCGTCTACGAGGTCGTGGACCATCGAAAACCTCCGCGTCATCGCTTTGCGCTAACCTATAAGGCCAAGGCTCGCACATCCAGGTTTGCAAATGGCCCCTATCAATTGTTCCGCCCGCGCAGGAACGCCCATGCGGCGCGCCCCGGTGCCGGGAGCGGTCGTCGCGCTGCTCGCCATAGCCGCGTTGGGTCTCCCCTCCGCCCCGGCGTCCGCGACCGAACGACGCCCCGCCGACATCGTGGATGCGCGCACTATCGTCCCCGATCTCGTGGTCGACATGCGCTACCTGACGGCGCGAAATTTCGTGGGCCGTCCCATCGCGGGATACCGCTCGGGCGTCTGCCTGCTGACCACGCGCGCGGCGGCGGCGTTGGGGCGGGTCGCCGACGAGCTCAAGCCCCACGGATTAGGGCTGAAGGTCTACGACTGCTACCGCCCGCAGCGTGCGGTCGACGAGTTCGTCGCCTGGGGCGGCGACCTGGGCGACCAGAGGATGAAGCCTGACTTCTATCCAGGCGTCGACAAGCGCTCTCTGTTCCGGGACGGCTACATCGCGAGCCGCTCGGGCCACAGCCGCGCCAGCACCGTGGACCTCACCATCGTGCCGCTCGCCGCGCCAGAGCCCGAGGTCCCCGCTTCCTCGCCGATCCGCGCGTGCGCTGCCGCCTGGGCCGCGCGCCTCCCCGACGCCAGCATCGACATGGGCACGGGCTTTGACTGCTTCGGAGCAATGTCGCACACCTCCAACACGAGCATCGGCGTGCAGCAGATGGCGAACCGCAAGCTCCTCAAATCGCTCATGGCCAAGCAGGGGTTCGTCAACAATCCTCAGGAATGGTGGCACTACACGCTTGGCGATGAACCTTACCCCGGCACCTACTTCGATTTTCCGGTCGAGTGACGCTAGGGCGCTGGCCGGCGCCGGAGACTGTGCGCTAACCCATTCCCATATAGACTGGGGTCAGAGCCTCAAGAGACAGCCCGAAAGGAGCGCAGATGGCCTTCGAAGACGTGAAATCAGAGCTCGGCATCCTGATGACGCAGATGCAGAACGAGCCCGAGGATCGCCACGAGCTCTACCTGCAGCTCATGGAGAAGCTGAACGAGCTGAAAGCGTTCGGCATGCCGCTGCCGTCGGATCTGGTGGCGTTGGAGAAGGCGCTGGAAGCGGAGTTCGCGGCCGAGATGCCGAAGAAGTAGGTGGCACCCGTGCAAGGCAGGCAACGCGCGCTCGGCCGGTGGGCCCTGAGCTCAAGAGCGGCGCGGTGTCTCCGAGAATCTTTTGGCGAGGCTCAAGCTGCGTAGCGCTTTCGCTCGGGCCGGCTCCTTGAGGCACGCCGACGTGACGTTGGCGAGAAACAGGCGCGCCGCATTCTCCCAGCCGAACTCTAGCGCCCGCGCGCGAACACGCGCGCGGTCGAGCGCCAGCGCGTCGAGCGCCGCTTGCCGCAGATCATCCGACAGCACGCCCGTCTCCGCTGGCTTGACCACGTCGACCGGCCCGGTAACAGGGAAGGCGGCGACGGGGAGCCCCGACGCCATGGCCTCGAGCAGCACCATGCCGAACGTGTCGGTGCGGCTCGGAAATACGAGCGCATCGGCGGAAGCGTAGCATTGGGCGAGTTCCTCGCCCGTCTTCTTGCCGGTGAACAGTACGCCGGGATAGCGCGCGCGCAGCTCCTCGAGCTGCGGTCCGCCGCCGACCACGACCTTGCGTCCCGGCAAGTCGAGATCGAGAAACGCGGTGATGTTCTTCTCTGTCGCGATGCGGCCGACGTAGAGGAAGACCGGACCTTCGCCGAACGAGCGCACGGGGCGCGGGCGGAACAGCCCGGTGTCGACGCCGCGCGTCCACGGCAGCACGCGTTGGAAGCCTTGGCCTTCGAGCTCGCGCGCGAGCGAGGGCGTGGCGACCATCAAGCCGTTGCCGGCGTTGTGAAAGCGGCGCAGGACGGCGGTCGTCCAGGCGGCGGGAAGTGCGAAGCGCTGGGCGAGATATTCGGGAAAGCGCGTATGGAAGCTCGTGGTGAACGGCAGGCGTCGCGCGCGGCAGTAGCGGCGCGCCATCCACCCGATGGGGCCCTCGGTTGCGATGTGCACTGCCTCGGGCCGGAAGGTCGAAAAGCGCCGCGCCAGGCGGCGAAAGCCGGGGACGGCGAGGCGGATCTCAGGGTAGGTCGGACAGGGCACGGTGCGGAACTCGTGCGGCGCCAGCACCGATAATTCCACGCCGAGGGCGTCGAGCTGCTCGGCGAGACGTTCGTACGTGCGCACCACCCCGTTCACCTGGGGGTGCCACGCGTCCGTCGCAATGAGAATGCGCATCAGGCGACCTGCAAGGCTTCCTCAAGCCGGGCTTCGCTTGCGCGCCGCCGTGCCGCGATTACGTCGAGCCAGCGGATGAGATCGAAGCTCCCGTCCTCTTTCTCGCCGATCGCCGTGCAGCTCTCAACCCAGTCGCCGGTGTTGAGGTAGTGGATATCCCCGATGCGGCGCGAGGCGGCGTGGTGGATGTGGCCGCAGATCACGCCGTCGACGCCGCGCCGGCGCGCTTCGTCCGACAGAGATTTCTCGAACTCGCCGATGAAGTTGACGGCGGTCTTCACCCGTTGCTTCAGGTGCGCCGACAGCGACCAGTAGCCGAGCCCGAAGCGGCGGCGGATGAAGTTCAGCGGGTGGTTCATCCACAGCGCCAGCTCGTATCCGCGGTCGCCGAGGAAGGCGAGCCACTTGGCGTAGCGTACGACCACGTCGAACTCGTCGCCGTGGATGACGAGATAGCGCCGGCCGTCGGCGGCCGTATGGATGGTCTGGTGCTCGATCTCGATGCCGCCGAAGTGCTGGCCGCAATACTGGCGCATGCCCTCGTCGTGGTTGCCCGGTATGAAGATGACGCGCGCGCCCTTGCGCACTTTGCGCAGCAGCTTCTGCAATACGTCGTTGTGGGACTGCGGCCAGATCGCGCCGCGGCGGATGCGCCAGAAATCGACGATGTCGCCAACGAGGTAGATGGTGTCGGCCTCGGCTTCCTTCAGAAAGTCGAGAAGGAGGTCAGCTTGGGCCGCGCGCGTCCCCAGGTGGACGTCTGATATGAACAGCGTGCGGTATTCGGCCATGCAGCGCCCTTTCGAGCAGGTTTCTCCTCCAACGCACCATCGGAGAGACCATGACCGGATTCAAATTGCAGTATTGTGACAATGGCTTAGCCGAGTGTGGCATTCCTGGTTAATGGGTTGATGCAAGGTGACGCAGACGGCGCCGCAAAGCCCGAAATCGGGGCGTCCTCCCCCGGGCGGGCAGCCGGGGGCTCAGTAGACTTTGATGGGGAAATAGCGCTCGACGATCTCGTCCAGGCGCCCGTTGGCGCGCAGCCGCGCGAGCGCCCCGTTTATGAGCGTCTTGATCTGCTGGTCGTTCTTGGGCACCGCGATGCCGATGCCGTCGCCGAAGAACTTAGGTTCCAGATACGGCCCCCCCTTCAGCTCGCAGCAGCGTTTCGACGCCGTGCCGTGCAGCCAGAACACGAGGCTCACGCCGTCGTCGAACACGAAATCGACCTCGCCCTGCAGCAACCCATCGCGCGCAAGCTCCGTGCTCTCGTAGGAGCGGATGACGCTCGAGCGGAAGAAGGCTTTGAGGAAGGCCTCGTGCGCCGTGTTCTTGGCGACGCCGATGCGCTTGCCCTCGAGCCCTTCCGGCGTCATGTCGACGGCTTCCCCGCCGGTCTTGCCCGCAAAGCGGCCGGGCATGTGGAAGTAGCGGTCGGTGAAGTCGACCTCGGCCAGCGTCTGCGGCGTCACCGCGTGCGAGGCGATCACCGCGTCGGCCTCGCCGCGCTTCAGCGCCAACAGCAGCTCGCCCCAGGGCCGCACCTTGATATCGCAGGCAGTGTTCAGCTCGAGGCAAATGGCGCGTGCGACGTCGACGTTGAGGCCGACCAGCACGCCATCCTCGTCGTAGAAATTGAATGGCGGGAAATCGCTCTCGGTCAAGAATCGGACGACGACGCGTCGGGTCGGGTCGCTCGAGTCGGCCGGCGCGGCGGGTGCCGCATCGGGATCGGGATCTTGCGCCAGGGCCGCACGGGGAGCCCAGGCCAGAACGGCGAGCAGCGCCATCGTCGCCATGAACAAAGGGCGCCACGGGCTCGCCGAGTGGCGAAGGCTATTGATGGGGGCTATGAGGGTCAGGGGCATGCGGTGCCGGTTCGGGAAGCCGAGATTCGATCCGCTAGGGATATACCGAACACTATGGCAAGATCACCACCTTAGACCCTCTGGGGGGAGGGGTTTGTTGTGCAGCGTGCCGGCTCCGCAGTAGAGGCACGGAATTTTTGTGGGCTAAATTTTTGTAATCGCGTGTTTTTCTTGTCTCACCGGCCCCCGTGCACTAGCAACGTGCCCTAGCGGTGTGTACTAGAGCGGGGCCAACACATGGCCGATTTTCGCTACCTGAAACAGCGGCGGCAGGGCTGGTACTTCCAGCTCGCGGTGCCCCGGAAATTTCGCGAAGCCCTGGGTAAGGCGACGATCACGACATCCCTTCAAACTCGTGACCTGGCCGTCGCTCAGACGCGGCGCTGGGCCGAGCTGGTGCAAGCGCAGGAGATGTTTGCCAAGCTGTCAGGTGGGAAGCCCACGGCGACCAAAACGCTCGCCCCTGACGCTCTCCTGGCCATCGACGACGCGGCACGGGTACATTATCGGAATCTGCTGCAACTCATGGCCGCCGAGGCGCGCGCGGGCATTCATGCTTGGGATAAGTCCGAGTTGGACCGTGGCTATCAGGAAGCTCTTGAGGGTTACGTTGCCACTGAAGACTTCAAGCCGGTCGCTGAGCCCCTTGCCGCCTACTGCACACAGCACGGAATAGAACCTGGTACCGAACATTACCACGCTGTGGGGGGTGCTCTCCTTTCCGCGCGCATGGCCGCCCTCAAGGGCCGAAAGCTTGCGCTCGAGGGGAAACCAAGCGATGAGCCCGCGAGCTTCTTGCTCAGCCCAGTAATTGATCCTGTTTCGCTCAAGCCGATGCGCGCAAGCTCCAAGCTTGGCGGCATCATGTTTGCCGAAGTGGCTCACCGTTTCATTGCGGAACGGCAGCGTGATCCGTCCTATGCGCTTACGGCACAGAGCAAAGAGATTTATGAGACAGCATTTCGACTATTTGACAGCTTCGCTAACGCACCGACGCTCGAGAGCGTTGATCGGTACATGGCGTCTCAGTTCCTCGATGCAGTGATGAAGTTAGACCCGCTATGGGGGCGGCGGTCTGGTGTGAAGGCTATGAGCTTTGCGGAGCTTTCCGCGCGCTTCGGCAATCACCCAACGGGCTTGGCCGCGGTCACCACGAATTGGTACGCCATCGCGCTCGGATTGGTGTGGAGGTATGCCGAGCGCCGGTTGGGCTTCGAAGGGAAGAATGTCTGGCAAGGTCAAATGCGCCCGGCGACCAAGCACCGTGGCAATAGCGGGACTGGCAAACGCGCGTTCACCGCCTCGGAAGTCGCCAAGCTTTTAGAACGCCGTCCCGAGGTTGCGCCCGCGAAAGACGTACCCGCCACACTGCCGTGGCTTGCGCTAATCGGTGCGTACTCTGGCATGCGGCTCAATGAGGTTTGCGAGCTGGAAGTCGATGACGTGAAAGAGACGGCTGGAATTTTCTACTTCGATTTGCCCAAAGCCAAGACGGGTGCCGGTGTGCGCGTCGTGCCCATCCATTCTAAAATCCTCGAGGGGGGACTACTCGAATACCGCAAAGCCGTTGGGAAGGGTTCGTTATGGCCAGCGCTCAGGCCGGGCGGGCCGGATAAGAAGCGGTCCATGTACGTGAGTAAACGCTTCACCGACTACCGCCGCGCGCTGGGCCTAATAGAAATTGACAAGATCACCGGCCGTGACCGCCTCGAATTTCATTCACTTCGCCGCAGCGCCATCACGGCGCTCAAGCACGCGGGGATCCCGGAACACGAGGTTGCCGAAGTTGTTGGGCACGAGCACCAGCGCATTACCTTTGGCGTGTATCCGGACCGACAGAAGCTCAGCCGCCTGAGGGCGGTAGTCGAGGCTATCCAGTACGACTACTGATTTTAAAAGGAAATTTTCAATTTATTTGCCAATTCTCCCGGTGAATATGGCAATTCCTATTCCGCAACCCAATGGAAAATCCGGGGGAACGATGAGAGATAGCCAACTTGAGAAAATGTCGTTGAAAGAACTAACGACCCTTCAAATTCGTATCAGCCAGGCCATCGCCGAGAAGCGCATAGAGGAACGCCGCGAAGTAAAGGCCAAAATGGAAGAACTGGCCCAAGCGTCTGGCTTCAGCGTTGCCGAGCTATTTGGTGGCCGCGGCGGCAAGCGGGGCAAAGTCGCTCCTAAGTACCGCAATCCCAAGGACCCATCGCAGACTTGGACCGGCCGTGGCCGTAGGCCGCTTTGGATGGCCAAAGCTGGCGGCGATATAGAGCGGTTCTTGATTTCCTAAGGTTGCACTGAGCTAGTCAATGCAGGGGCGGGGCCGTCACCGGCCTCGCCTTTTGCTTTTCATGGACGCCAGCGGCGGTGTTGCGCGTCCGTGACGATGGGCCATACAACGCGCCTTTTCAACGCCGGAACCCAACCGCGCTTCTGCTTTTCAACGCACAATGCTCGCGATTCGCGCAGGAGCGCCGCATGTCCCCGAAGCCTTCCCGACTAGTGGCCGTACATTGCCGCTTTGTCCCTCGCCGGATGCAGCTCGATTGGCACAATCAACGGCCAGCGGCTCGACGTAGGCGCCACACCGCCTTATGACGCAAAGGCCCCGCGCCCCGCAGCATCATTGGCACCCTTGTCAGGATTTCGAGTGGGCTCTGCATCGTCGGCGTGGGTTGCCAGCATTGCTTTGACTGCTCGTCCTAGCTTCAAGACCCCGAGCTCCGACGCCGAACAACGGCGCGTACGCCATTAGGAAACCGCAAGGGGATTGGAGCTGCGCAATTCGCGGGCTCCATGCGCTCGCCAGCTCGAGCGTAGCGGGTGCATATTCAACTCACCCTGCCGACTTCTTTCGCTCTTGGAAGCGATTGACCGCGAATGCAAATCACCCCAGACAGACTTCAGTCGCGCGCGCCGGTATTTCCTATAGCGGTCAACCCGCAACCAGCGCCGCGACTACCACAACCGCCTCGGGGCAACCTGGGGCGGTTCTGTTTTGAGCGCGACCCACGAGTGGCGCTGAGCGCGGCCATTTCGATATCGGTCCGCACTACCGGCCGCCAAAGGGAAAAATCGTAAAGCTATTGCGCCGACCGCGACCGGATGCGGAAGAACTCGTGCAGTATGCCAACGCAATACGGTGCCGATCCGGTCGCGACCCGGAACAGCCAAGACGGTTGGCGGCCATAAAGCAGGGGTGCTTTAGCCAACAATACACATGAAATCTGATCGCCAATAAGCGTGGCCATCATTTATGCTTATGCTCTTTAAAAGAAACTTTAGATCGGTCATAAACGACAAAAGCCCCGCAATAATGCGAGGCTTTTCACCGTGATTGTTGGGACCGGCAAAGTCCCAAAATCCATATTGAAAAAGCGATTTGACAATGACGAATATAGAGAAGCCATCCACGGATGGCAAGGCCCTTTCCCACGTCGATTTCCCCCATTTCCCAGCTTCATGAAACGGCCCGTGGCTACGCGCGGGACGGGTTAAAGATCTTCCCATGCAAACCAGGCACAAAGGTGCCGCTCACCGAGCATGGGTTCAAAGACGCATCATCCGATATCGAGCAGATTGATCGATGGTGGACCGCCGAGCCCCACGCTAACATTGCGCTATGCCCCGAAGCTAACGGCTGGGGTGTTGTCGATGTGGAAGCTGAAGGCTTGCGTGATTGGGAAGTGACGCGCCTCAAGCACGCGCCTTTCGAGACATTCACAAATCGCACCCCACACGGCGGCCTACACATCTATTTCGCGGGCTCACTGCCGAGCAAGGTTAGACTTCAGGGCTTGAATATCGATACCCGTGGCCGCGGCGGCTACGTGCTGGTTCCGCCATCCATCGTCGGTGGAAAAGAATACAACACCGATCTAGACACCATCGTTGCGCCGCTCCCGGATTGGATCAGTGAGCTATTCACGGAACGGCGTTTGTCGAGCGAGAGATTTATGAAAATGAGTATTCGGAAGCTCATATTGTTTGTTGCGTCTTCGGCGCTTGGGATTGTGGCGCACACGGGCAGTTCGGAAGCAGCGCAGTGCCAAGTTAGCTATGACAACGGCTCCGGTACTTTTTATAATGGCTGCAATTACACTGTTTGGATTGACTATACTGCACACTGCCGAAATAATAACTATGGCGGTAATAGCAAAGGTCCTCTCAAGCCAGGGCAGTATTCGGATGAGAGTGGCCTATCCCGATTGTGCAATATCATGGACTTGGCGACAATATTAGTAAGCGTTATTAATGGTACGCCGACGTCCCCGATAGCCCGATTAGCTGGGGTACAGCCAGGGGTACAGCTCAGGGCCGCGCGTCATCGTTTCTCATTTTGAAACCGGTTATAGACTTTATCGACTGCGGTCATCAGCGAGATCGAAGGCTCGGCTTGGCAGACGAATTCAAGTGCCCCCCATTGGTTCAGCTTCGGTCAGCTTAGAACCGCCGCGCTCGCATGGCCAAGATGCCGCCCGGATAGAGCTCGGGCCGCGCGTCCACTTTCCTCGAGCCGCACGCCGAGCACTTCATGTGACTGCCGACATCGGGAACCGGCGTCTCGGGCGGAAGCGGCACAGTGGCCGGGCTCACGTCGCGCTCGTGGCAGCATTCGCGGCAGTACACCCACAGCAGCTTGTCGTCGCGGATGAGGTCACCGAGCATGACGGGCGAGGTCACTCGTCACTCTCGAGCGTGCGCACACGTCCAGCTGTCAGGTCATCCTCATCAAGGAAGTACGGGATGCGCACGGTGGACAGCTTTTGCACCGGCCCTATATCAATTGGTTCAGCCACCTGATCAGGAAACCGCTTAGCCACGTGCTGGTCAATTATCGCACCAAATAGCGTACCCATGTCGCCAGCACGGCTCGTGGCGAGATCAACTAGGTTACCAATGTCATGCCCCGTGAAGCTGATAGCCGCCTTGGTCATCACAAGCTCTGAAGCATAATAAAATGTGTTTCCCATGGCGTCAGAAAGATAAAATGCCCATGGTTCATTCGAAGCGAAGCTCATGGAAATACTTTTCCAGCAAACCGTCTTGATCCTCATTGTGAAACGCTAACTTATTTCGAATTGAGGTAAGTGGGCTTTCCTTGTCAGCGTTATCGAATTCCGCGCGCAATCGTGTAAGCGCAGCCTTCGCTTCCGATGAAATGCTGGATAGAAACTTCGCTTTGAAACGGTCGTTGCCATCTATGCGGGCTTTAAACAGGTCCCATGCTTCGTGGACTTTGCCTATAAGATAACGAAGAATGATTAGTATCTGGCCGGTTTCAACGATATTGACGACATGAGGAACAACTTGCTGGGGTTGGCGCATCATCAAAATGAGTTTTTGCAAGACCATTAACTCGTTAGAAGTATGTCCAACGAGAAAAAGCAACGTCCGTTCTGAGACGGTGAGGCGGGCAAGACCTGCCTTCGTTAAATTGAACTCGTAGATTACCATTGTCCGTGCTCTGCCGAGGCGAAAGGCCCGCCTGAGGTGTATGCAGGCCATGCGCAATTTGCGGCGCAAATCCCCAATCCCCTCAGCGGTCATTTCTTATGCTTCGGACTGTCCGGTTTACTTGCCGTTGGCTTGCTCGATGTCCTACGGCTTCGCTGCGAAAGAGAGCTCGCGGCCACATCTTTCGTTTCTCGCAAAGTCTTGCCTGCGATTTTCGCACTAAACTTGCCTGTGACGGAGCTCCTGGTAACCTTAGGCTCCGCGTGTCGAACCTCGTTCGTTGCTGTGTAGTACCGACGTGCGGGAGCCGCGGCCTCAGCCGCCGCCCGCGCCTTCGACAAGTCGTACGCCATCTGTGCGTTAAGCCAAAACTCGGGCGTAGTGTTGAAATGCTCCGCGAGCCGCAACGCCGTGTCAGCTGTCACGCTGCGAGCTTCGCGCACAATCTCACTGATGCGGTTCGCCGGAACCTCGAGGGCGTCCGCGAGCTCGTGCGAACTCATGCCGAGAGGTGCCAGGTATTCCTCGCGTAGAATTTCGCCGGGATGTGTACGCACTCGGGCCATGGCTGTCCTCAATGATAGTCCACAATTTCAACGTCAGTGGGGCCTTGATCGGTCCACCGAAAGCAGATGCGGTATTGGTCATTGATCCGGATGCTGTGCTGCCCTTGGCGATCACCGCTCAGCGCCTCAAGTCGATTGCCGGGCGGGCTGCGGAGATCGACCAGCTTAGAAGCGTAGTCCAGCATATCGAGCTTGCGTTTCGCCACGTTCTCGAAAGCCTGCCACTGAGCGGGGCAGACACCCTCGCGGAAGAACCGTTCGCATCTGGCATCCGCGAAGCCCTGGATCATGGCAAGTGTATATGGTACGTACCACGTATCAGTCAAGTCATGCGTATGCAGAGTGCTATGTGGAGGAAGATTGGTATCGTTTTCATGTGGCTTGTCGTCGTGGGGCAACTAGGGGGCATCATCAGCGAGCTTAGCGCGATTGAGCGCGTGCTGCGGAACCTTGAATTCAACCACCGTCGCCATGTTGAACAGATCGCCTTGAGCGAGGACTAGGCGATGGCACTCACAGCCGAACAGCGTAAGGAACTCGAGGCCCTTGGCCCTGAGAATGTCCGCACCAGACTTATACCGGGCACCGGCCGCGGTGCGAGCGTGGGAGGTTTCAAAACCGGAGACATGGACCGCGGCGATGTCGAGGATTGGCTTGGTGAGAAACACGCAAGCAAAGTGCAGTTTGATCGGGTGGTTTTGTTGGCGGCCATTATCGCTGCTGTGACCGGCGTTCTTACCGTCGCGCACGACTACTTCAAATAGAACCGGCGTAGCCTGTGGAAAGACTAGAGCCCCGCCGTTGCCAGCGAGGCCCCAAGTCGTCTACGCTCAACGTGTCGTTAGTTTTCACTAGGCTGACGACGCTCCATGGCGGTTACTCGGCTCAAACCGGGTGGCCGTTTGCGTTAAGAAGCGCCTTGCCACGCGTACTCAGAACAGCGCAAGGGCATCCTCGAGGCCGGTTTCAACAGCGCACTCGAGTTACCACCGCTTTGGCCGCTTCGGAAATGCAAACTCGAGAATTTTTGGATCACCAACGTGAGTACGCTCCAACAGCTCGGCTCGGTACCGGAGCGCTGCTGCGGTGAGCTTATTGCTCAATCCCTTGGCGGTCACGCGTAGTGTCAGACGCTCCAAACCAATATCAAGTTCTTCTTGTATGCTCATTTGTAGTGCCCTTGTCCGATGATTAGATCGGCGCCCCATCCGCCTAACTCTAGAGTTGTTCCAATTCACGAAGCCCATCTTCAGATGTTCGCGGGCCTTGGCAAATGTTTTCGGTCACCTTTGCTGTGGATTTTTCACGTGAAAAGAACGCCGATCACATCCGCGTACGTTGAAGCGCTACCTATCGGGACAAGAAATAGAAAAGGCCCCTCTCCGCTGAACCCCGCCGTCACAACTAAGGGCTAGCGAACCCCTCGTAGAGCATCATCAAGCCGATACTCACGGCCGAGGCCCCGCCAACTAGGAACCATCCATTCTGTGCGGCATCGGGTCCGAAAAATTGCCAGACAAGAACTGCGGCCCCACCGAACAACAGGGATAGCTCAAAGATGAGTTTTCGCGTTGTCACTTACCGAGCGCCTTCACAGCCGCGTCCCACCCTTTCGCGAACACCTTTTCCTCCGCTTCCATAAGCACGGCTTCGAACGGAGTGAGCTTGCCCCTGCCCACTTCCTGCTTCCGAAACGCGGCTACGGCTTTCGTCTTTGCTCGTTCGATGGTCATAGTTCAGCTTCTACTGAGTAGGTATTTGACAGCACGCCCGATGGCCAAAATGACTAGAGCCGCCAACAATCGTTGAGGCACAAACGGGCCGTTGGATACGAGCTCGGACACCACGCCTCCGACGAAGATCACGGCAATGATGCAGGCTGCCAAATAGAGTCCCTCACCAAGCTTTGCGATCATCGTGCCTCCCCGCTCAGCCCGCGAGTTCTTCGGCAAGCCGTGCCTCGGCTAGACCCGTTTCTTCGCGGTACAAAGCTCGCGCACCCTCAAGGTGGGCATCGAAGCTTTCGCCTGTTCGGTCGCACCAGTGCATGACACCGGCGAGAAATTCGACAAGGGCGGTGCTCTCGTCAGTACTTGTCTCAGCCATGAAGGCGGCTAACGTGACCTGCGCCCAGTGGGCGCGCTCGTTAGTTCGCTCTTGCGGGTCATCGGGAAGTTTCATGTTGTCCCCCTCAAATCATGTTCACGTGCTGCCCGTGCCCGCATCAATAAACAGAAAGATGCACACGAGCACGAAGGCTCCTACGCAAACGCCGAACCAAAACCAGTACAAACCCATGCGTTATCCGGCGCTCTTTTGCGGCCGAGGCGGCAGACCGCACGCACGCCGCAACTCCATCGCGATTAAAACAGCGTGGCCCGGCTTTTGGTACAAAAGCGTGGTCTGCTTATCGATCAAAGCTTCCAATAGTTGGACGCGCTGGCGCAGACGCTGCACCTCCTGCTTTTCATCCATGTAGTGATGGCCCCTCAGCTCGCTCTTGCTTCGATCAACGCCACGCGGTTGGCGATACGCAGCCCGACTAGATGCAAGATGCCATTGCGCTTGCGGGTGCTCACGTCCATGCCTTGGCACTCGTGGGCCAACTGTTCCCCGAAGCTCCCCGGCGCGAGCGCGGGCGCACCAAGGCCGCCGCACCACGCCTCATAATCGAGGTACACATCACGGAATGGCACCGTCGCGCCCTTCATGGCCACAAGACTGTGCCGCAACGTAATCAGCCACGGTCGCAACAGGTTTCGCTGGCGCACTAATTTCAGGTACTAGCGCCGCGAGCTCGGCGCGCTTCCGGTGCGCGGCGAAGGCCAAGAGGCAAGCGGCCACGCCGTTGTTCCCGATGCTCTTGAGGATGGCCCTCAGCAAATCCAGCGCCCACGGTGCCATTCCAATCTTGTCAGCAAACGGCGTGGCTGAGCCGGGCAGTGGAGCCTTGTCGATTGCAGTGCGCGCTTGCCGCGTCTCGATCTCGAGGGATTGCCGGGCACTCTCCACTTGAGCGCCAGCATCATCCACCGTCTTGGCCAGCGTGGCCTTGCAGCTAGGGCCGCAACCCTTGTCGGTGGACCGGGCGTTGGCGTCGGCCCGCGCGGCCTGTTGCGCCCGCTCCGCGCGTTGCACGCGGTCATCCCCCTCGAGGCGGGCCAACCACGCCTCAGCGACCTTGCGCTTGGCCACAGCGTCATGAATAGGCGCGCGCTCCGCTTCGCTGGTGATTACATGCGCGTCGGCCGTCACAAGAAAGTTGTATGCTTCGTTCGCCAGCAGCATCACGCCAAGCGCGGCCGCAAGCCATCGGCCGCTGTGGCAGGAGTAGCCAAGCACGAGAGAACCTAGCGCGATCGTCGCCGCTTGTGTCTCGCTGACGCTCGCCGCGAAGATCAGGATATAGAGCCCGCCCGCGAAGGCCACGACGCGCATGAGCCAATCGACGGCCTTCATTTCTTGGCCCCGCGGTGTGCGGCGATTGCAGCCTCGAAAACTTGCTCAGCCCATTCGCTATCGAACATGCCGAGCTCGCGGGCGATCTTCTTACATTCCTCTTTGAGATCCGGGCGGCACCGGATACCCCATAGCTCGGTGCGGCCCGACTTGCGCAAGTGGCGACGGTCCACGCTGGCCACGAGTTCCTTTTCGCGCTTCTTCGTTGCCTTATGCGACTTGTCGGGGGCGGTGGGCTGCTTCAGCGCCTTAAAGCTGCGCATGAAGCTGTTGGCGGCTTGCTCGACCTTTTTGATTGCGTCCGTCATTGGCGCTTACCTTTCTTTGCGACCTTGAGGCCAGCGAGCTTGCAAACTTCAGCCCACAGCGCGTCGATTTCGGCGGCGGCTTTGTCGTCCAACTCCGCGCCGGTTTTCCCGAGGTTTGGCGCGACTTGGTATGCCTGAAGGTGGGAGATGACGCCGGATAGGAGCGGGAGCCCGTCAGCCTTCAGGGCCTCCGTCACTTGTGCGATTTGCGTCTTGAACCGGCTGTCAACGTCGCTCAGCACGACGGCGTAGGGTTTGCGGTGGCGCTTCACCATTTCGACCACCGGCTGAAGCGAGCCCGCATCGAACATGGAAATCTTGACAGGGACGATCACGGCGTCCGCGGCCATCACGCACGTTTCGATGATGCCGCTATAAGATGGTGGTGCATCGATAAGGCAAAGCTGCCAACCGTTGTGCTCGAGGCGAGGCAAGTCTTTGACCAGATCCTCCACGTCTGAGAACAGCGCTGGTATCTCGCCTAACCCCTCGCGGATGTTGCACCATTGCGTGAGGTTCGCTTGGTCGTGGTTCATATCGACCATGGCGACCATGCTGAAGTCGTCGGCGGCACGAACGGCAAGATTCGTCGCGATCGTCGTCTTACCGGCCCCGCCTTTTTGGGCGATAACGGCCACGGTTTTCATGCGCCCAGCCCTCTTGTTAACTGTTAACAATCGAACTTTGATAACTGTTATCTCATGTGTCGCTGATAACAGCTAACTTTCGGCACAACATACGCGTGTTCGGCCTAACGAGCAATGAAGCTCCGAACGGCATTGTGTACTAGAAGCGTGGACTAGCGATCAGGTCTATCACTATCAATAGTCAATAAAATCAAATTGTTATAGTTCAATGCCTCCGCAGTAGAGGTCCGCAGCCATCGGGGCGTCGTGCGAGCCGATTCGCGATCGGCGACCGACGCCGCGTCGGCCGCCCGGCTCCAGGAAACGGTCTGGGGGCTCGCTGCGCGCACGCCCGAGCTTTCCGCCGCGACCGGGCTGTGGAATTGGCAAAAGTCGGCGCTCGCGGGCCTCGCTGCCGGGATCGCCTGCGGTGCATGGCTTGCTCCCGAGACGACGCTCGCCGCGCTGCTTGCGGTAATGGCGGTCCCGTTCCTGTTCGTCGTCGCGCTGCGCTCAACGGCGCTTTGGCACCTCTTTTCGCCTGCGGACCCCGCCGCCGAGCCGCCGGCCACCCGCATCGATGCGGAGCTGCTACCGCTCTACACTGTGCTGGTGCCGCTCTATCGCGAAGCCTCGGTCGTCCCCCACCTCCTCGGCGCGCTGTCGGCGCTCGATTATCCTGCCGACCGGCTCGAAATCATCCTCGTCGTCGAGAGCGTGGACGCCGAGACGCGGTTGGCCTTGCGCGCCGTTTCGCTTCCACGCCACATGCGCGTCCTCGTAGTGCCGGACGGGAGCCCGCGCACCAAGCCGCGCGCGATCCAGTACGCGCTGCAATTCGCGCACGGCGACTATGTCGTCGTCTACGATGCGGAGGACGTGCCTGAGCCAGATCAATTGCGCCGCGCGCTCGCCGTGCTCGTCGCCTCGCCGACGCGATTGGGCTGCCTGCAGGCGCACCTCAACATCTACAATTCGCGCGCAAGCTGGCTCACGCGGCAGTTCACGGTCGAATACACGGCGTTGTTCGACTGCATCCTGCCGACGCTCGAGCGCTTCGAGCTGCCGGTGCCGCTAGGCGGCACCTCCAACCACTTCCGCCGCGCTGTCCTCGACGCCGTCGGCGGCTGGGACCCGCATAACGTCACCGAGGACGCCGATCTTGGTATTCGGCTTGCGCGCGCCGGCTGGCACGTCGGCATGCTCGCCTCGACGACGTGGGAGGAGGCGCCGCCGACTTTCCGCATCTGGCTCGGCCAGCGCACGCGCTGGCTCAAGGGTTGGATGCAGACCTACCTCGTGCACATGCGCGAACCCCGCCGGCTATGGCGCGAGCTCGGCGCGAAGCGCTTTCTCGGCCTGCAGGTGCTCATGGGCGGACTCATCCTCTCCTCGCTCGTGCACCCGTGGTTCTACGCGCTCCTTGCGCTCGACCTGTGGGAGGGCCGGCTACTCGGCGTGCCGCCCACGCTGGCGGGGGAATCGCTGTTGGGGCTCGGCGTGTTCAACCTGATCGCCGGCTACGTCAGTGCGATTGCGCTGGGGAGCGTCGCGGCCGCGCGGCGCGGGCGCCTCGGGCTCGCTGCGCACGCCGCGTTGATGCCGCTCTATTGGCTTGCGATCTCCTACGCTGCCTACCGTGCGCTCCTGCAGCTCGTGACCGCGCCCTACTACTGGGAGAAGACGGAGCACACTGCTCGTCTGAAGCCTTAGCGGGCTCAGGCAAAGAACTGAGCCGCCTTGCGGCCGATGCTCTGGCGCACCGAGAAGTAGCCTTTCCAAGGGTCATTTCTTGCCTGCTTCAGCCGGCGCAGGACCGACGGAATGGTGAACGCGTTCGCGGCCTCGATGCGGCTGAGCTCCGTCCACGATACGGGCGTGGCGACGCTCGCCTGCGGCTTTGCGCGCGGCGAATAGGGCGCGATCGCGGTTGAGCCGCGCTCGTTGCGCAGCCAGTCGATGAAGATGCGGCCGGTGCGCTTCGCCTTCGACATGGTGGCGACGAAGCGGTCGGGCTCATGCTCGGCGAGCTTGGTCGCGACGCCCTTGGCGAAGGCCTTGATCTCATCCCAGTCCTGCGAGGCATTGAGCGGCACCACCACGTGGATGCCCTTGCCGCCGGTCACCATTGCGAAGCTTTCCAGGTTGGCGGCTTTTAGCAGCTTGCGCACGTCGCGCGCCGCCTCGCGTACGGCGGGGAACTTCACGGCCGGGTCCGGGTCGAGATCGAACACCAGCCGGTCGGGGCGCTCGAGCGTCTTCCAATGCGAGCCCCACAGATGGATCTCGAGGCCGCCAATCTGCGCCGCGCCGACAAGCCCGGCCGCGCTGTCGATCATCAGGTATTCGGCGACCTCGCCGTCGCCTTCCTTCACGGGCACCGATTTCAGCGCCGGCGGCATGCCCTTCATCGTGTGCTTCTGGAAGAAGCACTCTTTGCTGGCGCCGTCGGGGCAGCGCACGAGGCTCAAGGGGCGCCCGCTGACGTGCGGCAGCATGCGCTCGCTTACCGCCACCAGGTATTCGGCAAGGTCGGCTTTGGTGATCCGGGCCTCGGCGAACAGCACCTTTTCGGGATGCGTCACCCGCACGCCATCTATCTTGTCGTCCTGCGCGTCACGTTTCGCCATGGCTTGACCGCTTGCGTGTGAACGTCCTTGGCCGGCTTGTCGCTGCGCAAGCCCAGATAGGCCGGATGGCGCAGGCGTCCGTCTGCGGTCCGCTCCGTATAGGCGATCTGCGCCACGAGGCGCGGCTCCACCCAGCAGGCGTCGCGGCCGATGTCGCGGGGAGCGTCGACGAACGGGCTCGTTTTCCGCTGCAGCCGCGACAGGCGCTTCCCCAGGTCCTCGAGCAGCGCGGCGTCAAAGCCCGTGCCGACTCGCCCGCGGTAATGCAGGTCCTTGCCGACGTATTCGCCGAGCAGCAATGAGGCAAACGGGCGTCCCTTCTTGTTCGACGATCTGTAGCCGCCGATGACGAACTCGTCGTTGCCACTGCACTTGGCTTTGAGCCAGCCCTTCGTGCGCTGCGACAGGTACGGCTTGTCGGCGCGCTTCGACACGATGCCTTCGAGGCCCATGCCGCAGGATTTCGTGAACATCTCCTCGCCGTGACCGGCGACGTGTTCGCTGTAGGCGATTCCTTGAGGCGGCGACTGCAGAAGCTTCTCCAAGACCTCCTTGCGGCGGATCAGCGGTTCCTTGCGCAATTCGTGGCCGTCGAGCTCCAAGAGATCGAATACGTAGTAGGTGAGCGGCGTCTCGCCTCCTTTGAGGCCATGCTGCAGCAACCCGAACCTCGACCTGCCCTCTTCGTCGAGTGCAACGATCTCGCCGTCGAGTAGCGCCGTCTTCACGTGGAGCTTCTCCAGCGCCCGCGCGACCCCGGCGAATTTGTCGGTCCAGTCCTGGCCCGAGCGCGTGTAGATGCGCACGCGGCCGCCGCCAATAGCGGCGATGGCGCGGTAGCCGTCATACTTGATTTCGTGCAGCCACTCCTCGCCCTCGGGCGGGGAGGCGACGAGGGTTGCAAGCTGCGGGGCAACGAAACGTGGCGGTCGCTCTTGCGCCTCCCCGCGCGCGCCGAGCACAGCGTCGGCGACAGTGGTCTGCGTCCTGTTGCGCACCATGGAGAGGCCAGATCGTATTTGCTCAGCGCCGTCCTTCGAGCGCTCAGCATATGCGTCGCCTTCCTTAACGAGCAGCCAATTCTCGCGTTTTTCGCGCGCGGCCTTGGCAAGTCTTAGCAGCGCGAAACCGCCTTTGAGACGCTCGCCGTCGAGATCGAACTTGAGCAAACCTTTTTTGAGGCCCTCGCGAGGGTCGCCGCGGGGGCGCCAACGGCCGATGTCCCATAGGCCGTCGCCGTCCAAGCCGACTTGCGATTTCGGGATCGAACCCTGGAAGTCGGCGGCCTTGATCGGGTGGTCCGCGGTGCGTACCGCGAGACGCCTGGCGGCAGGGTCGAGGCTCGGCCCCAGGGACACTGCCCAACTCTTGAGCACGCCGTCGAGCTCGAGCCGGAGATCGTAATGCAAGCGCCGATCGTCTGGCTTCTGCACGACGAAGCTCAGCACGCCCGCACTGGGCGGGCCTTGAGGGCGTATCTCCGGCTGCGGCTCGCGCTTCTCCATATGCGCCTTGAGGGCTCGTTCCATGCGAAGGCGCCTCTTTGAGCCCCAGTCATGCACAAGTTCGCGCGCAGCCAAGTGCGCGGAAACGCGTACAATTCACTGTCGCATAACCCCGGATAACTCCCGCGTGCGCGAGGCGGTTCCAATGCAATCGCCCGACGCATTAAGCCGCAGGCAGGATGGCGCGCGGGTCGGCGACCTCGCGTACGAGGCGCAGAAGCGTGGAGGCCTTCACCGGCTTCGTCACAAAGCGCACACCACGCGGCAGGTGATAGCCCGCGGGCTCCATCACTCCCGACACGAGGATCACGCCGGTGTGCGGGCTGTCGCTTTTCACGCGCCGGGCGAGCTCGAACCCGTTGACGGGGCCCGGCATAGCGACGTCGCAGACGACCGCGCAGACATCCTCATGCTTGGCAAGCGCCAGCCCATCCACGCCGTTGGTTGCGACGATCACCTCGAAGCCCGATTGCCCGAGCACATCCGAGAGGTAGATACGCACCAGGGGCTCGTCCTCGACGACGAGGACCGATGCCGATGTTACTGCCTTAATGCTGTTCATTGGCAGACAACCCTCCCGCGGGCAGTCCAGTTCCCGCAGGAGGGTTGCGCAAAACGCAAGGCCGCCGGGCGGTTTGAGGGCCGCGACCTTTGCGCCTTTATGTTCGCAACTCGTGGGTCGGCAATCTGACCCTGCGGCTCGATGTGCCCCAGTAGTTTTGCGGGCGTGATCGACCGTCCGACCGGCGAAAGAGCAGCGCGACCGCGGCCCTTTCGACATCATGCTGCTTCAATCTAATAGTTTGGCTTTTCTTGAAGGTTGCGGCGTCTGAGCCCGCGGCACTTGCATCCTTGAGCCTGCGGGGTTGCCGCCGGCTCGCAAACAATTCGGGGAAGCATCATGGACAGTCCAGTTGATGCCACAAAACTCAAGCCAATTTCGCTTCACGAATTCAAGAGGCGGCGGCGGCCGCTCCGCAACATCAACCTCGAGATGCACGAGAAGCGCACGCGCCTCGACAGGTTGGCGCTATGGATCACCAGTCACGTCGGCACGATGGGGTTCTTCCTAGCCATCTTCGCGTGGACCGTGTTCTGGTTGAGTTGGAATCTTCTGGCTCCGGATCGGCTCAAATTTGACCCGCCGATGGGCTTCGTGTTCTGGCTGTTTCTGTCCAACCTCATTCAGATACTGCTCATGCCCCTCATCATGGTGGGCCAGAATATCATTGGTCGGCACGCCGAGGCCCGCGCCGAGCACGATCTGGAAATCAACATCAAAGCCGAGCAGGAGATCGAGGTTATTCTCCACCACCTTGAGCACCAAAACGGGATTCTCATCTCGATGCTGCGCAAACTGGGGGTGGATGTGCAGGAAATGCTGGAGAGCGTGAAGGCTTGAGCCGCAGTTCGGGACGGCACGCGTCACGCAGTTTCGGGCAATGGCGGCAGCGGGCTTCTCGAGCACGAAGCGGTCGTCCCTACCTCAAATCTATGATGCGATAGGGTAATCTCGTCCTACGTGACTCTTGATGATCTGCACCGGTAATGACCGCTTCTGGCCCTTGTCGGAAATAGCTGCATCACCGCGCGATGACCAGCTCTGAGATCCAGAGCGGACGACCGGATACGATCGCTTGGGCTGCTTGGGGCGCATCTCTACTTGGAGCGTCCTCGCTAGACTGAGCCAAACAGTCATGAAGTGTAAGCTTGCGGGTTTCCGTGATAGCGCATTTCCCGCTTGGATACCCTGTGAGCAGACCCTCTCCCTAGCCCCCGCTCGCCGATGTCCCCGCTCGCCGATGCCCGCTGGCCCGGCGGGGATGTGAAATCCTCCGCTGGTCATAGTCGCGTGTGCATATTCACGAGAAGGCCATGAACCGGCCAACGATTTAGGCGACATTGTCTATGGATGCGCGTCAGGAACGACGCCGATGGCATTACATTCGAGTGCGCTCGTTATCCGGGCGAAATGGCTTCGAGGCTGGACGCTCATGCGCGCCGGCAAGACCAGCGAAGGCTATGATCAGCTCGCTGGGGTGACCCTGAGCGAACTTCAGGCGATCACTGATGTCGAGCACCCCGAGCGCGTCGCTGTGCGCGTCCAGTCGATCGTCGAGCGACAGCCTCGCGCTGACGCGGGCGGCGATTGCCTCGTCATGGATGCTCTAATCCGTGCGGCCAAGCGAGGCGACCACGACGCAAGTGATCTCCTCGTATTCGGCGACCTGGGCGAGGAGGGGTCTGCGGTGTGAGGACTTCGGAGCGGCAGGCCGGTAGCTCAGCTCGCCGAGAAACCGGCCCAGCCTTTCGGCACTGCTGGCCGGCTTCGCTGGAGACGCCGACAAGAAAGTTTGGCGGCATTGACGCCTCGGCCAACGGAACAGGGCGACAATGACGGCCGCGAGCAACACAAGCCGAACGATCATCCTGCACCATCAGACAATGCAAATCCGACTTATAAGGGCTCGGGCTCGCGGCGGGGATGAACGGATGAAGGCTCGGACTTGTTCGTCACGTCGCTCGGGCGCGCCGCTTCTTCGCGCTCCTCGAGGCTCGTAAGAGCATCAATCAAACTCCACCCCATCGGGCGGCCGAGCATGGCTGCAAACATTCGCCGGAGCCCCTGAGCAATCGATTTTGAAGAATTGTCCATCTAGACCAACTGCGTGCTGCAATAATGGTTCCAATCTTCTCGCCAATACGCTGCGGGGCCCCGATCCCAACGAGCGAGCTTCCAGTTGAGCGGGTCCATTTCGCTACGGTTGATCAAGCGTATAGGCGACGCCACAAGGCCAGTGCTTGAGCGTTCCCCTCCCCCATCCTTGTCTGCCGTGCCCGAGGAGCGTGGAACACAACCCACGTCCTAGGCGCTCCGCGTCCTCCCCACATCCAATTTCCGTCTACACTTCTGGACAGCCAGACAACGCAAATCGAACGCTCGAGGCCTTAACGGCAGCGGCCCGGCCGAGCTTGTCAAAGACCTCGGTGTAGTAGAGCTGCTTGTGCTCGGCCGGCGAGCAGACCGGCTTGCCAGATCTTCTTCGCGAGCGTCAGGCCGCGTAGTCGGACACATTGCCGTGCGAGTTCTTTGGGCAATGCGCCGACTACGCTAACCTTCTATCCGGTTGTCTACTTACCTTTGAGCTCTTGCGCATGGACCATTGTCTCTTGATAGGATCGGGCGCAAGACTGGTTACATCCGTCGTCGGCCGCCTTTGCATTGTTGGCATAGGCCACGGGGACGATGAGAAGAGAAGCAAGAATAAGAACCGACTTCATGGGGGTATCTCCTTTGTAGGGATGGACAGAAGAAAGCATAGGTAGGAGCCCTAAAATCCGTCTTATGACGACGGTAGTAATTTGCTCAGCAATTGCCTTAGTACAGCTCAGTGCGCCCTCAGATGGTTCTCGGTACCGTCGTATCCGCCAAAACTGAAATCCCGCCGGCGCCCCCCACTCAGTAACCTTCCGCATCGCCGGGGTCGCAACATCCCGTCCACGGACGGCCCTCGGGGCTCTCCATATCGAAGACGAACGATGACGAAGCTCTCGGGCGAGATCACAGAGAAGGATTTTCCCCACAAGGGCATCCTATGGCGCGGTTGGGGCGACGAGACGCTCCGCATCATTCAGGAAAAGAACCGGCCAGTACTATTGTTCGTGGCGGACACGGATCCGTTCGTCCGGCCGTTCCTCAGAGAGATATTCAAGGCGATGCCCGCCAATGCCAGGCTGCGGCAGCTCCTCAATGACGTCTACCCCGCCCTGTTCATTGAGGCCGATTTGGTGCCTCCGGACCTCCAGGCACTGGGCGCGGGAAGCAATTACCACGTCGCCGTGCTGTCGCCCTGTGGTCTGACGCCAATCGTCACGATCGAGGTCCAGCGCGGCCCCGAAGAAGTCGTCGGCGCGATCGTCGAAATTCTCGAACGCCTCGTTGACGTCTGGCGCTGACGAATATTGCCGCCTCTCGGTAGGAGCGGCCGGCCAAATCACCGGGTTCGCACCGTCCGTATCCTCCCCGCCCGCGAACCGCAGTAGGCAGCGGAGCTTTATCGGCCACGACAGCCAAACAACACAATTTGGATTACGTGAGTCCGATCTTATACAGTTCTTCGCTCAGCCAATTTGTGAGGCCATTCGTCCAACGGGCGTCGTTCAGTTCCAGATCAAAAGCGAGAAGCAATGAGATCAGAATGAGGACCACAAGGCCCCGCATAGATTAGGCGATATATCGCGCTCCTTACACGAACCTGACTGGCTACCATTTGACGCTCGCCTGCATGTGGGCCTTCAAATGGTCGTAAAGCACGCAGGCTTTGGGACCAGCACATCCCTTGCCTGTCATCGCGTAAAAAGGAGCTGCACTCATGCTCGCGAGCATCCAGAAAACGTCTTCTTGGCCCCGCTCAATTCAGCTCACCTGGACGGCGATCAGCATTTTGAGCGCGTTGCTCATTCAAATGCCGTTCGAAGTGAAACCAATGGGCGGACCGTTCACGGTGTTCGTTATCTGCGTGTTCATTTCGACGCTACTGTTCGGGCGCCTCGCCGGCTGGCTGGCTGTTATCCTGTCGGTGTGTCTGGCTGCGCTGTTCTTTGAGCCCGTAGGATCGTTTCGGCTCGTACATGTTGGCGACCTCGCGCAAATCGACCTATATGCCCTAGTCGCCGCTGGGATGGTGTTGATGGCGGACAAAATCCACCGGATCATGCTCGCTCAGGCCACTGCCAACGACACCCTTGTCACCGAGAGTCGCCACAAGTCGCTTCAGTTGCGGGAGGTGGCGCACCGCGTCGCCAACAACTTCACCTCGCTCGACGCCCTCCTTCGCCAGCGCGCCATGGCCTCGAATGATCCCAAGATCAAATTCGGATTCGAGCAAGCCTCCGAACTCGTCCATATCGTGGCGCGCCTCAATAACCGGCTGAGCATCCTGGACCGCCGCGGGATAATCGACAGCGAGACCTCCTTGGCCTACGTCTGCGACGACCTCGAAGCCTGCGCGCCCACCAACATTCGCGTCGATTGCGAGGCGGAAAGTCACATGTTGCCGCTGACGTGGGTGATATCGCTGGGGCTCATCATCAACGAGCTTGTCACGAACTCGATCAAGTATGCTTTCCCCGACAACCGTGACGGCACTATTCGCGTGACCTTCTCTCAAGATGGCAATTTCCTTCGGCTGGTGGTCGAAGACGATGGCGTCGGAATAGTCGGCAAGGTCAAGGGCAGCGGGATAGGCCTTCCACTTCTGCAGGCCTTCTCGGAAAATCTGAAGTGGACGGTCGAGCAGCGTTCGGACGCGTGCGGAACTTCGACATCGGTGCTTCTGCCCTACGATGCCGAGAAAGAGACGAGCGTAGCCGAGCCGCACGCGATGGCGCTCCATTGATTTTGCGGTGACACCGTCCCGCACCGGGCGACGGGCGGCTTGCAAGGCGTGCCAAGCACCAGGAGCTCTGCCAATAACACCGCGCCTGACGTGTGGCCGCGCTCGATCAATGTCGCATCTAAATCTAGTAAATCGTCACTTTCGCGCACAAGCCAGCTGCAAGTGTTCTCATGGCAAAGTCCTTGCCGGGCGCGCTTACCGGCAGGAGCACATGGAATACCAGACCACGCGTTTGCAAGCCTCGGGCGCACGCACGCCGGCTAGGCACCTAAACGAGCGTCGCGCGCCGCGGCATGCGATCCTGCACTCTCAGGGCCGAGTGCAATGCGTGGACCTGCGCAACATTTCGCGCAGCGAGGTCAAGCTCGACGGCGCGTTCGGACTCAAACCCGGAGACCCCGTAAGCGTCGAGCTCCTGTCTCGGCGCACCCTCCAAGGCACAGTCGCCTGGTCTGTTGCCGCATTTTGCGGAATCACATTTGACCAGCCGCTCGCTGAGAATGATACCGCGCTGACAGGCGTGTAAGTCTCCCCTCTTGGGGAACCGAGCCCAAGCTTCGAGCGCATCGCGGATATCGATCCAGAGATATGGACTTCGATCGCTGTAGGCTCGCCGCGAGCGCTACTGAATGCGCGGCTGCATTTGATGGTCATCCTTGAAGTACCTGCGCGCGTGCGCCACGAGCTCGCCATCGGTCGGGTGGTCGACGGTCTCCACACCCACAATCTTGGCGCCGAGCGCCGGCGCGTGACGTTCGATATGCTTGACGAGCTCCGTCTTGGCGTTTGCAGGTCCCGCAATGAGCACGGCTCCGGCATCGGCGATAGCCTCTGCTACGCGCTGAAGGAAATCCTGATCCTCCGCCGCGTGGCCGCTGCCGATGCTGTTGGCCTTGTGATGAATATGGCGCGTCGGGTTCTGAGGGTGCAGCACCAGGCGATCGACCTCTGAAACGTTGAAATGAAAGACGCGAGCTTCGCGGTGGTCGATCCAAACGATGGCGTGATAGTGGCTCGACATAAGGTCTCCTTTCGAGAGCGACGCCTTCCTCTAGCACACGCAGCGCAGCAAGGGGCGCCAGCAAGGAGCTGTCGAATTTGTAATCGACGGACGGGCGTCGGTGCAGACGGAGGCGCGCTGCCCCGCCGTTCTAGTCAACAGGGCCCGACATCTCCTCCCCCCGGCCCATCGAAAGGAGTTCCCAAATGCGTGCGAAATTTCTGGCACTCGCCAGCGCAACCGGTCTCGGCTTGCTGGCTCTCACCGGCTTCCAGAGTGCGGCACAGGCCAACGAAGGCTATCGGCACTGGTTCCGAATCGAGCACCGGGACCACGACCGCGGCAGGCTCTGGTTCCATTTCCGTCACGATCGCGATCGGGACCACGACTGGCGCTAGTTCGTTCCGGAGGCCGGTTCACAGCCGGCCTCCTCGCCTTTGCGACATTAGGACTCAGTAGCCAACGCAGTCGTAGTAGCGCTGCCACCAGTAGCCGCTTCCGCTTGCCACGGCTTGCGCGTAGAGCCACGCGCATCCGCCATAGCCATAGGAGTAGTAGCCTCCATAGTAGGGGTAGAAGCCTGCAAAACCGCGGCCGCGGTGACGGTAAAAGTTGCCGGACCCGTGGGCCCAATTCTGCACGCCGCGCCCGCGATAGCCCGAAAACGGCGCGCTTTGATGCATGCGGAAAGCGCCGGCGCCGAGTCCCGGATGACCGATCCCACCATGCGGGCCGCTCATGTGGCCAGGTCTCGCTGCGGACACGCCGACTGCCGGACCGAGAAGCAAGGCAGCGGAGAGAATGAGCGCGACACTCATCTTGTTCATGACTGTACCTCCTACGATGACGTCAAGCTAACTTGGCGCCAGGGTTGCGCATTGATGCAACTCAATGAGCGCATGAGCAATTCTCTGAGGCGCCGCTCGGAGCGGGCACGCGAGTTCGGGCGACCGTTGCGGAGAGCGGATGGAGCGGGCGATCGGGATCGAACCGACGACATTCAGCTTGGGAAGCTGACGTTCTACCACTGAACTACGCCCGCGCTGGGTGTCGATGTATCACATCCGGCCGGCGGCCGGAAAGTCGAAGGGGAGGGGGCGTTCCAAACCAACGCTTTTCGACGCGGTGTACGCCTCCGCTGCTTGCCCCCAAGTTGTGTGCGCTGCGTGGTGAGCCGGCCATTTCTTGCCGGAACTATCTGCGCCGTGCGTCGTTCGCTCGATCTCGCTCTTAGCAGCGGGGCGATCGTAATGACCAAAGGAGAACGCCATGAGATCTCTTACGAAAGCCATGTTGGTGGGCGCCGGCGCGCTGGCACTCGCCGCAACGGGCGCGTCGGCCGCCGTCGTCTGCAACGATGAAGGCGACTGCTGGCACGTGAAGGGCGAGGGCAAATACAAGCCCGAGCTGAAGCTCCACGTGCACCCAGACAATTGGAAGTTCGCCGAGAAGGATCACTACAAGTGGCGCGAGCATCAAGGCCACGGCTATTGGCGCAGCGGTGTCTGGATCGACGTCGACTAGCAAGAAGAGAAGCCGCTCCTCACGGGGCGGCTTGCTCATTCACCGATGCTTCATCCCAATCGGCGATTTTTGCTGATGGCAATTGCATGGAGCAACAGCATGAAGCTGCTCGGATACGCCCTGATCTCAGCCGCTCTACTCGCCGCCGCATCGACCGGCGCCGCTGCCGACCGGCGTATAGCGGGTCCGTACTACGTCACCTATCCGTATCCCTACTACACACACCGCTGGGGCCGCTGGTATGATCCATATGCGCACTGGCGCTATTGGGCAGTGACTCACGGGCGCCCACGCCACTGGTAAGCGCCTGGCTGCATGCCGCGCTCGAGCTGAACGCGCATCGAGCCAAATCCTAAGGCCAGCCGAACTCCTTGCGTATGGCGTACCGCACAAGGAGAGCAATGAGCGCACCGACGGCAGCCGCGCCGACGTAGCCCCACGGACCGTCGATGTACCATGACCCAAAATGCAGTCGCATGCCGAGCCGAATGCCGCCTATTCCCAAAGCTGCTCCAATCAGAGCGGTAACCGCCTTGTCCATCACGAGCCTCCAGTCTGATAGTCCGCCCGTTTCCTACCCCTTATTTTAGCGCGTCGCGGATCTCGTTCAGGTTGATCTCCGGCTGCGTCGGCGCGGGCGGCGCGTGCAGAACGGACACACGCTGACCGCACAACCTGTTACTGGTAGGCGCGCGCCAATTGATTTGGGCGCCGCGACGTGCAGCGTCCTCAACAAGGAAGATCCGATGAAAAAAGCTACCGCGAAAAAGCCCGCCCCGCAGGCCCCGGCCCGCAAGCCCATGCCTGCCGCAAAGAAGCCGGCCGCCAAGGCGCGGGGCAAGCGCTGAGCAAGCGCTTCCTGCATCGCATGCGCGTAGCTTAACGGCCCCTATGGGGCCGTTTCGTTGTCTGCCGTGCCGCGCCCGCATCCGTCCGGCTATTTCCCCTTCACCAGCGCGTCACGGATCTCCTTCAGGTAGATCTCCGAAGGCGTCGGCGTGGGCGCCACGGGCTTGGGCTTGCGCACCATGTTGATGCCCTTGATGAGAAAGAACAGCGCGATCGCGGTGATGAGGAACTGCACGATCGCATTCAAAAACAGCCCATACTTAATGGCGACGCCCTCGATCGGCACGACCTCCAGGTTGGAGAAATTGACCCCCGCGGTGATGAAGCCGATGATCGGCATCATGATGTTGGCGACCAGCGTCGACACGATGGGCGTGAACGCGGCGCCGATGATCACGCCGATGGCGAGGTCGAGCGCGCTGCCCTTCATCGCGAAGTCTCTGAATTCGTCCCACATGTGTCGCATCTGGTCATCCTCCCTAGTCCGGGGCTGGCCCGCCGGTGCTATTCTCCGACCAGAGCTTTCTTAAGCAATCCGGCGCCCCCGTTAAGATGGCACTTTGGCCAATTCCCTCCTTTGCGCCATAACTGCGTCGCAACTCTGAGGCCTCCTGGCGCCTCAGCTTCGGGAAACTCGGGGGACGTCGCCGGCCATGATGGAGCGCAAGGAACGCAAGCCCTACTGGCGGCACACCAAATGGCAGATGCTGGCGAGCATCGTGCCGTTCCTGGTGCTCATCATCGTGCTGCCGCTCTACGCCTCGAGCCTCAACACGGCGAAGTTCCTGGGGTTCCCGCTCGGCTACTTCCTCAGCGCGCACGGCATCGCCCTGATCGCCATCTTCACGGTCGCGAGCTTCGTCAACCGCCAGGACGCTATCGACCACTGGCATGGGGCGCACGAG
>CAVUWX010000020.1:0-104750 GCA_963745205.1 uncultured Alphaproteobacteria bacterium | reverse complement strand
CACATAGTTCCCGGTCATCGTGCTGCGGAAGGCGATGAGCACGAGCCCTGCGGGCCCGAGCCGCTTGTCGCGCGCCACAGAGTTAGGAAGCTTCGCGAACTGGCGCGACAGCGAGCATGGATGCGGCTCAGCATCTGGTGCTTTGGCTCTAGTGTCGTGTGGCTGCTCGTGCGCATCATCCGACAACGACGTTGCGTCAACGCCTACTTTGTCCATGCCGTCCCCCGTCATGCGTCGGCACGGTTGACAGCAGCGCGCAAAATCGCTTATGCGATTGAGGAGCGGCGTCTTCCGTCCAGACGTTCGTTAGGCCCCTGCAGGGCCGACTGTGATTTCGAGAGCCTCGCTTCGCCGGCGAGGCTTTCGCTTTTTCACGCAGACGCAACGGAGAAGAGTCGCCAACTACCACGCGCAAACGCAGTTAAAAGGGCGCGGCCGCCGTCCAAACGAAAACACCCTGAGCGGGTAGCTCAGGGCGCGCAGTCCCCAGAATGCGAAAAGCCCGACAGCCAATTTCTGGGCCTCGGGCAATCTGGTTGTTCGTGCTTACGGTGCGACGGTAGAAATACGGATACACAGATCGCGACCCGGCGACAAGTTTGAAATCGCTCAAAAAGCGCAATGCGACGGTTTGTCGCAGATTGAGGACGAGCCTTCCTCCTTGTATTACAATGAGTTGTATAAGCGCGCTAACTGCCAAGCTCTTCTCTCACCAAAGCGCATTCCCGCTCGCGCACAATCGCCCTCGAAATCGGGCGGCGCCGCCCGAAACCGCCCGCTCGGGATCTCGACGGCGACGGCAATTTCCCCGCAATACGCGCGCGAGGTTACTTGTGGGAAATCGGCTCTCCGCACTCGATGCGAACTTCAAGCTTGCACTCGCCCTCTCCGAAAGCGGCAACGCGGCTAGCTTCGATCAGTGTGGCGCTTCCTGCGCTCACGGTCGTTTTCTCGTCGTCGTAATCCAGATCTTTGACAGTCCCCGGGCCGTTGTTTTGAACCAGAACACGAGCTCGGATCCCTTTGTAGATGACTTGCGACGGCTGGCCAGGTGCGAGGGTAACTGTGAACGAAAAGTCCATGGCACACTCCGTTGAAACGCAGGCGAGGCTCGCGCGAAATCTTCACCGATGCAACGGATTGACACTCACTGCCCACGCCAGGGCACCCCTGGCGCACGACCCCATGGCGACCCCGCAGGCCGCGTCGAGAAGCCGGCGATGGGAAACGGTCGACCCGAGCTCGATCTGCCCTTCCCTGCTCTTCCTAGAGCCTCCTGGAGGCAAATTGCTGGTCTGGCTCAATCGAGCGCCCGCGGGCGACTTGCGAGCCATTCGGCCACCTCGTTGCTGCGAAAGAGAACCTTCCCGCCGGGGGCCATCTTCAGGGGTCGAGGGAAGCCAGCATCCCTGATCAGTCGATAGATCGAGGGACGGCTATAGCGCGTCTGCGCCGTGATCTGGCGCATCGTCAGGAAGTCCCCGCCCCCAGTGGGCGGTGTAGTTTCCGTCATGCTCTGCATGTGGCTGCTCAAGCCTCAGCGAACCAACCTGAGGCGGAGCAAATCACAACGAGCCGCGGACAAAACAGCCCAGACTAAAATCCGCACCGTTGCCGATTAAGGGACGCCCTAGTGGTCCCGCAGCGTGCTTTCGATAACGCCTGCGTAACGCCCAGCCCCCTTTGCAGGGAGCTGGCAGAGCGGCCTAAAGGCGCGCTACGTGCTGATTTTGTTGGGGAGATAATTGGTGAGCCCGGATGGGATCGAACCATCGACACCTTGATTAAAAGTCAAGTGCTCTACCACTGAGCTACGGGCCCCCAGGAACGCCTGGAGGGACGCTCCGGAGCCCGTGCTTGTATGCGGCAAGCCCTGGCATGGTCAAGGTGACGACCACGCGTGGCTCCGGATTCCGGTGGCTCTCCACCACGATCGACCCCGCGCGCATTGGCGCCTCTCAACCGACTGCGCGATGCGCTATGAGAGCGCGCCATGAACGACATCCGACGAGAAACGGCCACGATTGCTACGCCCAGGCCGCGGCCGGTGGTGACGCGCCACGGGCACAGCGCGCGCGCCGCGGACCGCGTAAGGGCCATCGGCCTCATGTGCATGGCCATCGTGTTGTTCTCCGCCCTCGACACCTCCGCCAAGTACCTCACTACGCATGCACACTTCCCCGTTGTGCAGATCGTATGGATGCGGGTCGCCGGCCAGTTCCTGCTCATGCTGCCGATTCTCGCCGTGCTTTCGCCAGTCGAGCTGTTTGCCACCAAGAAGCTGAAGCTCGAGCTGCTGCGCTCGCTGCTGATGGTATCGACGACGGCATGCAACTTCCTTGCCCTGCAGTTCCTGCGCCTCGATCAGACGGTGACGGTCGTGTTCCTCGCGCCGCTGCTGGTTGCGCTGCTCGCCGGGCCACTACTCGGCGAGTGGGTGGGCTGGCGGCGGTTCGCGGCGATCCTCGTCGGTTTCCTGGGCGTCGTAATCGTCGTGCACCCGGGCGTGGGAGGACTGCACCCGGCATTCCTCTTGGCGTTCGGCGCCATGCTCACCTACGCCTTCTTCATGCTGCTGACGCGCTACCTCGCGGCCTTCGACAAGCCACTCACCATGCTGTTCTACTCGATCCTGCTCGGCACCTTCGCGTTGGCGCCGGTGGCGCTGTGGCAATGGGTGTGGCCGGAGACGATCGGGCAATGGCTCCTGCTGTCGGCACTCGGCGTGCTTGGCGGCACCGGCCATTATCTCTTCATCCACGCCTATCGGCTGGCGCCGGCGCCGACGATCGCGCCGTTCCTCTATATGCAGCTTTTGACCATGGTCGGCTTTGGCTACGCGGTGTTCGGCGACCTGCCCGACGTGTGGACGCTCGCCGGCTCGGCCGTGATCATCGCCTCGGGCGTGTATCTGTTGCACCGCGAGCGGCGCACACGTCTGGACGCTGAGCTCGTCGACCCGATCTAGGCGCCCGGCGTTTCGTCCGGCGCGCCGGCGAGGCGGCGCTTCGTCTCCTCGGCCCACGTCGCGAAACGGTCCTCGGCGATCGCTACGCGCATGGCCTCCATGAGTTGCTGGTAGAAGGCCGTGTTCGCCCACGACAACAGCATCGAGCCCAGATACTCGCGCGACCTTACGAGATGATGCAGATAGGCGCGCGAATAGTCGCGCGCGGCCGGGCAGGGGCTTTCAGGGTCGAGCGGGGCGAGATCCTCGGCGTGCTTCGCGTTGCGCAGGTTGACGCGGCCACCCCACGTGAAAGCGAGGCCGTGGCGGCCGTTGCGCGTGGGCAGCACGCAGTCGAACATGTCGATGCCGCGAGCCACCGCCTCGATGAGATCCTCCGGCGTGCCCACCCCCATGAGGTAGCGTGGCTTCACCGCCGGCAGCAGCGGCACCACGCCGTCGAGCGTCGCCAGCATCAGCGCTTGGCCCTCGCCGACCGCCAGGCCGCCGATCGCGTAGCCGGGAAAATCCATCGAGACGAGCGCTTCGGCCGAGCGCCGCCTGAGCGCAGGGTCGGTTCCGCCCTGCACGATCGCGAACAGCGCCTGGCCGGGCTTCGCCTGCCGCGCGAACGCCGCCTGCGCGCGTTCCGCCCAGCGCAGCGATAATTCCATCGCGCGCTCGGCCTCGGACCGCTCAGCGGGGAGCTCGATGCACTCGTCGAGCTGCATCTGGATGTCCGCACCGAGTAGGCATTGGATCTCGACTGCGCGCTCGGGCGTGAGCATGTGACGCGAGCCGTCGAGATGCGACTGGAAACGCACGCCCTCTTCGCTCACCTCGCGGATGCGGGCGAGCGACATGACCTGGAAGCCGCCGCTATCGGTTAGGATCGGGCCCTCCCAGCGCATGAACGCATGCAGCCCGCCGAGCCGCGCGACGCGCTCGGCTCCAGGGCGGAGCATCAGGTGATAGGTGTTGGCGAGCACGATGTCGGCGCCGGCGGCGGCCACCTGCTCGGGGTAGAGCGCCTTGACGGTCGCGACCGTCCCGACCGGCATGAACGCCGGCGTGCGAACGAGCCCGCGCGGCGTTGCGATTGCGCCAAGGCGGGCCGCGCCGCTTTGCGCGGTCATCCGGTAGCCGAACTTGGGCGTCACGTCCTGCATGAGCTCATTACTTTCAAGGCGTCGGCAGACGGGAACAGGAGGCACGCGTCACCGTACGAATAGAAGCGATAGCCCGAGCGGAGCGCGTGCGCATAGGCCGCCTTCATGACGTCAAGCCCCGAGAACGCGGCCACCAGCATGAACAGCGTAGACCGCGGCAGGTGGAAATTGGTCATGAGGGCATCCACCACACAAAAGCGGTAGCCCGGGGTGATGAAGATGTCGGTCGACCCGCGGAAGGGTTCGATCGCACCTGACGTCGCCGCGCTTTCGATGAGGCGCAGCGACGTCGTGCCCACGGCCACGATACGCCCGCCGGCCGCACGGACGGCGTTGAGCTCTCCCGCCGTGGCGTTCGAGACCTCGCCCCACTCCGCGTGCATCCTGTGCCCGGTCGTGTCCTCGACCTTCACGGGAAGAAACGTGCCCGCGCCCACGTGCAGCGTCACGAAATGGCGCGAGATCCCGCGCGCTTCGAGCGCCGCCATCAGCTCGGGCGTGAAGTGCAGCCCCGCGGTAGGAGCGGCGACGGCGCCATCGTGCGCGGCGTAGATCGTCTGGTAGTCGCGGCGGTCGGCGTCCTCGGGCGCGCGGCGCCCCGCGATGTACGGCGGCAACGGCATGCGCCCGACACTTGCGATGGCGGCGTCGAGATCGACGCCCGCGAGATCGAAGCCGAGCGCCACTTCGCCGTCCTCGCCGCGCCCCTCGACGGTTGCGTCGAGCGCGCCTGCTAGGCACGTGCTTGCGTCGTGCCCGAACTGCAGCCGGTCGCCCTCCTTGAGGCGCTTTGCCGGCCGCGCCAGCGCGCGCCAGCGGCTTTTATCGATGCGCTCGATCAGCGTAACCGAAATGTGCGCCTCGACATCGCCGCGCCGGCGCACGCCTTCGAGAGCGGCCGGGATCACGCGCGTGTCGTTGAAGACGAGCGCGTCGCCTGGGCGCAAAAGCTGCGGCAAATCGCGCACGACGCGATCCTCGAACGGCGCGCCGGGCCGCACCACGAGGAGGCGCGCGGCGTCGCGCGGTGCGACCGGATGCAGGGCGATGCGGTCCTCGGGCAGCTCGAAGTCGAAGAGATCGGTGCGCATCAGTAGACGCGTATCAACAGCGCCCCCAGAACGAGCAGAACCGCCCCGACCATCCGGCCTGGCGTGATCTCGTGCTCCAGCGACCCGAAGAGGCCCATGTGGTCGAGCACCAGGCCGGCAAGCAACTGGCCCGTCACGTTGAAGGCCATGGTGGCGGCGGTGCCGAGCTTCGGCGTGAGAACGATCACGCTGGTCACGTAGGCGGCGCCGAGGATGCCGCCGGTCACGAGCATCCACATGGGCGGCGCGCGCCACGCAAGAGAAATGCCTTGCGCCTGGCAAACGGCTAGCGAAATTGCGACGAGCAACACGCTCCCGGCGAGGAAGGAGGCCGCCGCGGCCGCGACCGGCAGCCCCAGGCCGCGCGCCAACGCAGCGTTGATCGGCGCCTGCAGGGCGATGAACGTGCCTGACAGGATGCCGAGCAAGGACCAGACCAGCCCCATCATCGCGGTACCCCTCTTTCAAGCGGCAATGTGCGCCGCGCTCCAGTGATGACGTCTCAGCCGCGGTGGGCCAAGACCTCCCAGATGCCGGCCACCGACAGGACCAACCAGCCGACAATCATGGTCGAGCCGCCGATCGGCGCCGCCAAGGGAAACAGGCGATGGCCTAGAAACGTGCGCGCCGTGATGTCGCCGCTGAAGAGCGTGACGCCCACCAGGAGGATGAGCGCAGCGAGCAGGAAGCCGCCGGGATGCGTGGCGCGGGCCGCGAGCGCCACAATGGCGAGCGCGGCAGCTGCATGCATCAGGAGGAAGTGCGCGGGCGGGGTGAGCGCGGCGTAACCCTCGCCGTGCGCACCCATGGCTGCCAGCGCTACGCCGGCAGCGCCCGCGAGGCCCGCATAGATCACGATTGCCGCCAACGCCTGCGTCATCGATCCACTCCTTTAGGCCGCGTCGGCCGCGACCTTCATGGAGACGATCTTATCGGGGTCCTTGACCGGCTCGCCGCGCTTGATCTTGTCCACGTTCTCCATGCCCTCGATCACCTTGCCCCACACCGTGTACTTCTTGTCGAGGAAGGTCGCGTCGTCGAACACGATGAAGAACTGGCTGTTGGCGCTGTCGGGACTTTGCGAGCGCGCCATGGAGCACACTCCGCGCACGTGCGGCTCGGCGTTGAACTCGGCCTTGAGGTTCGGATGCTTGGAGCCGCCGGTGCCGGTGCCGTGCGGGCAGCCGGTCTGCGCCATGAAGCCCTCGATCACGCGGTGGAAGGGACGCCCGTTGTAGAAGCCTTCGCGCGCGAGCTGCTTGATGCGCTCCACGTGCTTGGGCGCCAGGTCCGGGCGCAGCGCGATGACGACGCGCCCCTTGGTGGTCTCCAGGATCAGGGTGTTCTCGGGATCGTTGGCTGCGGGCATACGAATCTCCTTGGGGGTAGGTTGTGGTTGCTTCTCAGCGCTTCTGTTGTTGGCGGACGTGCCAGCACACGCCGGTTGGGTCGACGATGTGGACCTCGCGCCCCCACGGGAACTCCGTCGGCGGCCGCAAGCGCACGCCCGGGAATCGGCGCGCGAGGTCCTTCCCCTCGAGCTCGGACCAGTAGCCGTCAAGGTCGTCGACCTCGAGCGTCAGCATCTGGTTCTGCTGCCACTCGGGCACGTCGATCTCCTGCAGGAAGAAGAACGCTGCGCCGTAGCGCAGGCCGGCGAGGCCTTCGTGCCTCCACAGCGTCTCGAATCCGAGCTCGGCGAAGAACGCCAGCGCCCGGGCGAAGTCGGCGCCCGCGGGAACGAATGGGTGGAGCGCGGTCGCTTGCGCCTTCATGCGCGCACCACACGCCGATGCCTGTACGCCACGGCTCGCCGTCACTTCTGCAGATAGACCTTCTGCATCGTGTCGGGGATCGGCGGCGGCTCGCCCGGCGCGATCTTGTCGACGTTGTCCATGCCATCAACGACCTGCCCCCACACCGTGTATTGGCCGGTGAGGCCGGCGCAACCGGTATCGTTGTAGCAGATGAAGAATTGGCTGTTGGCGCTGTTGGGATCCTGCGTACGCGCCGCGCCGACGGTGCCGCGCTTATAGGGTTCCTGTGAGAATTCGGCCGGCAGATCTGCGTAGTTGGAGCCGCCCTCGCCGGTTCCCTTGGGGTCGCCCGTCTGCGCCATGAAGCCGGGGATAACGCGATGGAATTTCAGCCCGTCGTAGAAGCCTTCCTTGGCGAGCTGCTTCACGCGCTCGACGTGCTTGGGTGCGAGGTCGGGCCGCAACTTGACGAGAACCTTGCCGGACTTCAGCTCGATGACGAGGGTGTTGCCGTCGGCAGCGGCGCCCGTCTTCTGATCCGAGCAGGCAGCGCCCCCAATCACGCAGAACACCAGAACGAGGCAAGCCAACGATCGCATGGCGGTCCTTCCCCTTGTCGTTTGTTCTCGGACTCCGACGGCGCAGCGGACGGCCGCCTGCGGCGCTCTTCTTATCTCTCCTGGCGGGCCTTCCGCAACTCGCGCAGCAATTTCGCTTGCGGGAGCACTACTTGCGCGGCTTTGCCTTCGACTGCAGTCGCTGCGCCACGGCGGCGGAGACGAACGTCGAGGCGTCGCCGCCCATGAGCGCGATCTGCCGCACAAGGTTGGCGGCGATGTGCCGGACGCCGGGCGAAGCAGCGACAAACACGGTCTGGATGCGCGGCGCCATCGCGCCGTTCATGCCGGCCATCTGCATCTCGTAGTCGAAGTCGGTGCCATCGCGCAGCCCGCGGAAGATGACTGCGGCTTCGTGCACGGCGGCGGCGTCGACCGCCAGGTTGGCGAACGTCACGATTTCGATCTCGGTGCCGGTCGAGCGCGCGATGGCCTTCGTCTCGCCCTTGAGCATGTCGATGCGCTCGGGCGCGGTGAACAGTGGCGCCTTCTCGGTATGCACGCCGACACCGATGACGAGCTTGTCGACGAGCCGGCACGCCCGCTCGATGACGTCGGTGTGCCCGAGCGTCACGGGATCGAACGATCCGGAATAGAAGCCGATGCGTTTCATGGCGCCGCCGATTGCAAAGCCCGTCCGTCTTAGCGTGCGCAGGCGGCCGGGGACAACGTCCTATCGCATCGGCGTAAACAAAAGGGCCCGGCGATTAGCCGGGGCGCCTTTGATGCAGATCAAAGGCAAGCCGCGAGGCGCACAGGCGCACTCTTGGTCGCAGATCAACGCCCCTTGACCTGCGTCAAGGCTCAAGGCGCGCTTCACCGCGAAGGTTGGCCGAAAGCATTCCGCGAGTCGAACCAGCGCCACCGTGATCACGCCTCACCAGCCACGACCGCCGCGACAAGCTGGCCCGACATCCGTGCTCCTCAAGCAGGGTTCTCTCACCGCCCTCGAACATCGGGCCACGAACGTGTGCGCCCGCCGGCACCAGCGGCTCATGCCCGCAGGCGCCTCCGAAACTGTCTACATCGTGCGCGCAGGACTCCTCATTCTACAGACGCTGCCCCCGGGCCAGCGCCGCCAGATGCTGACGCTGCTCTATCCGCACGACATCTTCGCTCCCGCCTTCGCTCCGCCGCTGGCAGGGTCGGTCTTGAGCGCGATCGCCGCCTCGGAGTTCTGGCACCTGCCGGCGCACACGTTCGAGGCACTGCTCGCGGAGGATCTGGAGCTCACACAGTACGTCTGTTGCCGGCTCGCCGATCAGTACGCGCGCGCCGTGCTGCACACCGCGATCGTCGGCGGACTGAACGGCGAGGAACGCGTGGTCTCATTTCTGATCGAGCTCGCCTTGCGGCTTGGGTCGGCGGGCGCCTCTGGGGTCTCCTTCACGGTGCCCCTGTCGCGCACCGAGATCGCGGACTATCTGGCGCTCAATGCCGACACGCTGAGCCGCATCATGTCGCGCCTCAAAGGCCGCGGCCTCGTGGCGCGCAACGCCCGCGACCGCGTTCTGGTGGCGGACTGGGACGGCTTGTGTGCATTGAGCCCCTTCGCCGGCGCACTCGCGGCGGTGCACGGAACCAATGCTTTGAAGCGGGAAAAGCCGCAGCGCGTCGCAGAAGATCCGGTGCGCGCCTAGTCGGCAGGCGGCTCGTCGCCGCTGTCGCTCTCGCCGTCGCCGCTCTCCTCGGGGATGTGCTCGACCGAAACGACCCGCTCCTCGGCATCGGTCTTGAAGATACGCACGCCTTGCGTGTTGCGACCGGCGATGCGCACGTCGTCAACCGGGCAGCGGATGAGCTGGCCGCCGTCGGTCACCAGCATGATTTGATCGCTCTGCGCCACGGGGAAGGACGCAATTAGCGGACCGTTGCGGTCGTTGACCACCATGGCGACGATGCCTTTGCCGCCGCGGCCAGAGGTCCGGTACTCGTAGGACGAGGAGCGCTTGCCGAAGCCCTTCTCCGACACGGTCAGCACGAACTGCTCCTTGCCGCCGAGCTCGGCGAAGCGTTCCGGCGTCAGCTCGGCGTCGCCGGCGGCCTCCTCGTCGGAGAGATCCGGCTCGGGCGCGGCCTCGGCAATCTCCTCGCCCTGCGCGCGGCGCAGCATCGTCGCCTGCTTCAAGTAGGCGACGCGCATGGCAGCATCCGCGTCGACATGGGTGAGGATGGTCATGGAGATCACGGCGTCTCCGTCATCGAGCTTGATGCCGCGCACGCCGTCGGAGTCGCGGCCCTTGAACAGCCGCACCTCGTCGTCGAGCAGGAAGCGGATGCAGCGGCCCTGCGCCGTGGTAAGCAGCACGTCGTTCTCGGGCGTGCAGATCTGCACCGCAACGATGGCATCGCCGTCGTCGAGCTTCATGGCGATCTTGCCGTTGCGGTTGATATTCTCGAAGTCGGAGAGCGCGTTGCGCCGCACCCGGCCGGAGCGCGTGGCGAACGCAAGCTGCAGCGCGGCCCACGTCTCCGCGTCCTCGGGGAGCGGCAGGATCGAGGTGATCGCCTCCCCTTGCTGCAGCGGCAGCAGATTGACCAGTGCCTTGCCGGTCGCTTGTGGCGTCGATGCCGGCAGCCGCCACACCTTCATGCGGTAGCACATGCCGCGCGAGGAGAAGAACAGCACCGGAGTGTGCGTCGAGGCCACGAAAATCTTGGTGACGACATCCTCCTCGCGCGTCGACACGCCCGAGCGGCCCTTGCCGCCGCGCCGCTGCGCCCGGTAGGTCGCGAGCGGCACGCGCTTGACGTAACCCTTAAGTGAGACCGTCACCACGCAGTCCTCGCGCTGGATGAGGTCCTCGTCCTCGAGGTCGCCCTCCATTTCGACGATCTCGGTCTTGCGCGGGGTCGCGAACTCGCTCTTCAAGGCGCTGAGCTCGCTTTTGACGATCTCGACGATGCGCAAGCGTGAGGCGAGGATCGCGAGGTACTCCTTGATCTCCTCGCCGATCTTCTTCAGCTCGCCAGCGATCTCGTCACGCCCGAGCGCGGTCAGGCGGGCGAGCCGTAGCTCGAGGATCGCTTTCGCCTGCTCTTCCGATAGGCGGTAGGTACCCTTGTCGGAGACCTTGTGGCGCGGATCGGCGATGAGCAGCACGAGTGGAGCGATGTCACGCGCGGGCCAATCGCGCGCCATCAATTGCTCGCGCGCTTCCGCCGGGCTCGGCGCGTGGCGGATGAGCTTGATCACGTCGTCGATGTTGGCGACTGCGATGGCGAGGCCAACGAGGACGTGGGCGCGCTCGCGCGCCTTCGAGAGGAGATGCTTGGTGCGCCGGCTCACGACATCCTCGCGGAAGGTCGTGAAGGCCTCGATCATGTCCTTTAGGTTGAGGCTTTCGGGGCGCCCGCCGTTGAGCGCCAGCATGTTGGCGCCGAAGCTCGTCTGCAGGTCGGAGAAGCGCCAGAGCTGGTTCAAGACGACGTCGGCCACGGCATCGCGCTTCAACTCGATGACGATGCGCATGCCTTCGCGGTTCGAACTCGTCCCAAATGTCGGAGATGCCCTCGATCTTCTTCTCGCGCACGTTGTCGGCGATCTTCTCGATCAGCGTGCGCTTGTTGACCTGATAGGGGATCGCCGAGACGATCAGGGCCTCGCGGTCCTTGCGGATCTCCTCGACCTCGACCTTGGCGCGCATCATGATCGAGCCGCGGCCCTTGTGGTAGGCGGCGAGAATGCCGCTGCGCCCCAGGATCAGGCCGCCGGTCGGGAAGTCCGGCCCCTGGATGATCTGGCACAGCTCGTCGATGGTGATCTCGGGGTTGTCGAGGTGCGCCAGGCACGCGTCGATCACCTCGCCGAGGTTGTGGGGCGGGATATTGGTTGCCATGCCGACCGCGATGCCGCCGGCGCCGTTGACGAGGAGGTTGGGGAACTTCGCCGGCAGCACCGAAGGCTCGAGCAGGCGGTCGTCGTAGTTGGACTTGAAGTCGACCGTATCCTTGTCGAGGTCGTCGAGCAGGTACTGCGCCACTTTGGCGAGGCGGCTTTCGGTGTAGCGCGAGGCCGCCGGCGGGTCGCCGTCGACGGAGCCGAAGTTACCTTGCCCGTCGATCAGCGGCAGGCGCATGGAGAAGTCCTGCGCCAGGCGCACGAGCGCGTCGTAGATCGCCATGTCGCCGTGCGGGTGGAAGTCGCCCATGGTGTCGCCGATGATCTTCGACGACTTCACGTGCTTCTTGTTCCAGTCTACGCCGAGCCGCTGCATGGCGTAGAGGATGCGCCGGTGCACTGGCTTCAGGCCGTCGCGCACGTCGGGCAGCGCGCGCGAGACGATGACGCTCATCGCGTACTCGAGGTATGAGCGCTTCATCTCCTCGGCGATGGAGATCGGGCGGATGTCGCTCGGATCCTTGCCGCCAGGTCTTTGGTTGTCGGTGTTGTCGGCCACGTCTAAAGGTCCGCTGGAAAGGGGTCCGCTGGAACGCGCGACGCACGCCAAAGGCGTGCGCTTCGGGGGCAAATCGATTTAAATCATTTTACCCCCAAGCGGGCCCGAGAAGCAATGCGCACAGGCGGTCTTCTGTGGGGCTAGACATCTACAAATATCTCCGCCCAATCAATAGCTTGATGGTCACCCGCCGAGCGTCTTGCGGCTCAGCGGCGACTTGTCCGCGAGGACCCGAGCCGCTACATGCCGCAACGCGCCTCAACATGGTTAGCGTTGCCGCGCATTGGGGGGCGGGTCCGCCCGCATGAGACAAGGGAGAGTTCGATGCAAAGAGGCGTGTTGACCTTGGCAGCCACGGCGGCGGCGCTGGCGCTGTGGTCGGTTGCGGCCGCGGCCGATCCGGTCGCGATCCCCGCCAACATCTTCCTGCCGACGCAGGGCGGCGGCCAGTATCTCGCCAAGGACCTGCTGCTCGGCGGCAAGGTCTACAACGCCGACGGCAAGATCATCGGCGACATCGAGGATCTGATCCTCAACAGTAACAACCAGATCGAAGGCGTGGTGATGGGGACGGGCGGGTTCGCCGGCTTCGGCGAGAAGCACGTCGCCGTGCTCCTGTCCGCGCTGCAGATCAAGAACGACGACGGTAAGATCACCATCAGCCTGCCGCAGGCGACGAAGGAGGTGCTCGACGCGCTGGAGCCGTTCCAGCGCGTGTCGCCACCGAAGTCGCTGCTCGACCGCGCCATAGAGAAGGCGCACGAGCTGACCGATAAGGGCAGCGTGACTGCGAAAGACGCCTACGACAAGGCTGGCCCGGCGCTGGAAAAGGCGCGCGAGCAGGCAAAGGAGACCTACGAGCAGGTCAGGAAGGATGCCGGCCCGGCGCTCGAGAAAGCCCGCGAGCAGGCGAAGGAGACCTACGAGGAGATAAAGAAGGAGGCCGGACCGACTTTGGAGAAGGCCAAGGAAGCGGCCAAGGACGCCTACGGCAAGGCCCGCGAGGCCGTCGAAACGATGCCTAAGACCGGGCCCGCGGCGCCCGGGGAGGCGCCAGTGGCACCCGAGAGCAAGCCGGCGCCTCCGCCGGAGAAGGCGCCGGACGCGCCGGCCCCGACGCCTTGAGGAGGCTCGCAAGCCAAAACTGAAAGAGCCCCGACTTGCAGCGGGGCTCTTTCTCATGCGTGTTCGCGTCTTCTCTTACTGGCGGCCGTCGACGCACGCTCTGGCGCTTCCCTTGAAACTCGGGATCGAGGAGTAGACGAGCTCGACCTGACGTATCGAGCGACGCTCACCGCGCAGATCGAGAGGCTGCGTCTCGGCACCGGCGCGGATGCGGTCGTTGACCTGGTACTCATCCGGCGGCCCGTGCTCGTAAACGACCTTCAGGTTCATGAGCAGGACGTCGGCCCGTTCGACGCGCAAGCGGATGGCGCTGAAACGGCCCTCCTGCCGGCCGACCGGGATCACGTCGCGGTCGGCGCCGAAGCCGACCTTCTGGCAGCCGAGCTCCTCCCAGCGGGCGACGGGAGGGGGACCGGGTGGTGGACCCGGAGGCGGACCAGGGGGCGGGCCGGGAGGCGGGCCGCCGGAGCCCTGCAGGCCGAACACCGCAACCGTAGCTTGGCCGCGGAACCCAGGCCGCGAACGATAGACGAGCTCGATCCGATCGATTGCCCGATCGCCGCCGACGAGATCGAGCGGTCGCGTGCGTCCGCCGGCGCGGATGAACTCGCGAACGCTGAGGTCCTGCGGGGGCCCGTGGAAGTAGACGACCCTGAGGTCCAAGAGCTCAATGTCATTGCCCTGCACTTCGAGCGCAATCTTCTCGAAGCGGCCTTCGCGTCGTCCGACGCGAATGAGGTCGTGGTCGACGCCGAAACCTACCGCCTGCTGGCCAAGCAGCTCCCAATTCTCGCGCTCGTGCACCTGCTCGGCATAGACGTTCAGTATGCCGCGACGGTGAAAATCATGGCCCGCACGCGCCGCGATCTCGAAGCGCTTGATCGGCCGAGCGCGGCCCTGCAGATCGATCGACTGGGTGCGCTCGCCGGGATTGAGGCGCTGGCGCAGATCGATCTGCTGCACCTCGTCGTTGCCGAACACGACCGTCACCCCCAAGATGAAGATCGGGCTCTCCGTCGCCTCGATGCTGATGGCGGAGAAGCGGCCCTCATGCCGCTCGACAGCGACGATGTCGCGATCTACGCCGATGCCGCCGACGCGCGTCGAGCCCAGCAGCACCCAATCACCGTTGCCGCGCGGCCCACCTCGATCCCGGTCGCCTTGGTCCGTGTCGCGCGGCAGACCGGGGTCACGCGGAGCGCCGCGGTCCCAGTCGCCTCGCCCCTGCGCTGCGGCCGGGCTCACGCAGGCCGGCACCAGCAGCAGAGCTGCAAGCGGAGCCAAGATGTATCGGCACAACATTCGTTTCTCCCGAATTGAAAACCCAGTTGTCTCAACTCCGCGACAAAGCCCAATTTGCAGGCTTCCGTCGACGGAATTGTGTTACTGCAACGCACGCAATAGCGGCGCGCGGTAGCGGTTCTGCGGCGGCGCTGTGGCGCAGACGGAGAAATGGAAGTGGCATCAGAGGGTTCGAAAAAGGTCGTACTGATTGCGCTCGGCGCCAATCTCGGAATTGCCCTCGCCAAATTCCTCGCCGCCGGCTGGACGCGCTCCTCCGCCATGCTGTCGGAAGCGATCCATTCGCTCGTCGACACCTCCAACCAGGCGCTGCTGCTCTACGGCCTTGCGCGCTCGCAGCGGCCCGCCGACGCGCGCCACCCCTTCGGCTATTCGAAGGAGCTCTACTTCTGGAGCTTCGTCGTCGCGGTGCTGCTGTTCTCCATGGGCGCCGGCGTGTCGATCTACGAGGGCATCGCGAAGCTGCGCGATCCGCACCCGATCAGCGACTTCTGGATCAACTACATCGTGCTCGGCACTGCGCTCGCGCTGGAAAGCCTCTCCGCCTACAAGGCGCTGTCGGAGTTTTCGACACGGCGCGGCTCGCGCGGGTGGTTTGCCGCGCTGCGCGCCACCAAGGACGCCGCGCTGTTCACCGTCGTGCTCGAGGACCTGGCGGCCCTCACGGGCCTTTTGATCGCGCTCGTTGCGCTACTATGCGTGCAGCACCTCAGCTGGGACCGCGCCGACGCCATTGCCTCGATTGCAATCGGGCTGCTGCTCGCCTCCGTCGCCGCGTTCATGAGCGTCGAGATCAAGAGCCTGCTCGTGGGCGAGGCGGCCAATCCCAAGGTGATCGCCGGCATCGAGGCGATCCTCGCGGGCGAGGTCAGGCCCACGGGGCCGCTCGTCGCCATCAACGAGATCCGCTCCATGCACCTCGGGCCCGAGGACGTGCTGGTGGCGGCGAGCGTCGATGCCATCGACGGTCTCCCCGCCGAGAAGATCGAGGCGCTGACGACGAAGCTCGAGCGCGCGATCAAGGCGCACTTTCCGGAGGTGCGCCGGCTTTATATCGAGACGCAATCGGCCGCGGGCCATACGGCGTCCGCCGCCGCGGAGGCACAGCCGGCGCATACTGAAGGGCATGAGCGGCCAGAGTCGGACGCTCCCGGCGGCGCGCCGGCGCCGAGCCGCAAAACGAAGAAGCGCGCAAAGCGGCACTGACGGGGCGGTCGCGGCTTCTTCTAGCCTTCCCCTCCAGAATTTTCGCTCCCATCCATCGGAGCAATTGGAGCATGGCCAGTAGTCACCAACTGGGAGGCGACGACGGCGCCCGCCAGCAGCGTGAGCGCGAGCAGTGAGGAGACGATGAATGTCTTCATAGTAGGCCCCTTGAGAAATAGCACCGGCATCGCGGGTCGATGCCCACACTGGAGCCTACTCATCTCGCCGCTTCGGCCGCTGTCACGCGCGGAACAGAAGATAAGCGGCAAGGCACGTGACCGCGGTTCCCAACGGGGCGACCACCATTGAATTTCAGCCGGTGGGGAGAGAGTTCGAAAAATTCGTCGGCGATATTTAGCGGGCCGGAGTCTTGTTAATCCGTTCGCGTTTGTGGAGCCCTTATTCCTTTGTTCCTTCCGGAACAGTGCAGCACGAGGTATTTTGCGAATATTCGATGCGCAATAGGTGCAATTCAGCGCCTCGCCTCGGTTTTTGGACGACGCTGCGATGCGCCTCGTGAATGGATATTTTTGAAGGATGCCAACTCATGAATAAGCCATCGCCTATCGTTTTGCTGAGTGCGGTGATATTCGCCGTACTCACAGGTCTTTGGCTTGCGCCGAGCGCGCAAGCCGACGAGCTGAGCGACCTCAACGACCAAAGCGCGAAGCTCTATAAAGAAGGCAAATTCCCCGAAGCCGTTACTGTCGCTCAGCAGGCCGTGGCGCTGGCTGAGAAGCTGCATGGTCCCGACCACATCGACGTCGCCACGCCTCTCAACAACCTCGGTGAGTTCTATCGCGTCACGGGGCGCTACGCCGATGCCGAGCAACTGCACAAGCGCGCCCTGGCGATCCGCGAAAAAGCACTTGGGCCCGATCACCCCGCGGTTGCTGATAGTCTCAACAACCTCGGTGGACTCTATCAAACAGAGGGCCGCAACACCGAGGCCGAAGCGTACCATAAGCGCGCATTGGCGATCCGCGAAAAGAAGCTCGGCTCCAATGACCCCCTACCTCGGGCAGTCGCTCCACAACCTCGGTGAGCTTTATCGTGTGGAAGGACGCAACTCCGAGGCCGAGGCGCTCTTAAAGCGCGCTCTGGAGATCCGGGAGGCGGCGTTCGGGCCTGACCACCCGGATGTCGCAAATTCGCTCAACAGCTTGGGTGTCATGTATCTGGTCGAGGGCCGCACCGCCGAAGCCGAGCCGCTTCTAAAACGCGCTGTGTCGGTCCGCGAAAAAGCGCTCGGTGCCGATCACCCAGCCGTCGCGCAATCGCTCAACAACCTCGCAGTTTTGTATCTGCGCGCGCACCGCGGCCCCGAGGCTGAGGCGCTCCTCATGCGCACTCTGTCGATCCGCGAGAAAGCGCTCGGGCCCAATCATCCCGACGTCGCCTTTGCGCTGCTCGATCTGGCTGCGGTCTATCGTGACGAAGGCCGCAACGCGGAGGCCGAGCCACTCAAGCTGCGCGCGGAGGAAATCCGCAAGAAAAACGCTCAAGCTCCATCACCGAACTAGGTTTGGCAGCCCGCCACAGCAATCAAGACAATCTCAACACACAGGAGAAAGGTCTATGACTACCATTGCAGCGACGTTGCCCGCAGTTCGTTACGCCGGATTTTGGCGGCAACTCATCGCCATGATCATCGACTATTTACTCGTCACGGGGGTTCTCTTCGTGCTGCTCGCGCTGCTGGCGCTCGCGGTGCCGCGTGTCGCCGATCTTGTCGACTTGAGCGCGTTTGGGAGGCTGGTTTCGGAGCGAACGCTGGAGACCTTCCCGCCGAAGACAATTTACACGGGCGGCGGCGAGACCAAGACGGAAACGGACAAGATCGTCGAAAGCACCGTGGCCGGCAGGTGGGTTTACCTCCATAAAGTCACTGAGACCGTCACCCCGAGGAAAGTCGATATACCCAATGCGCAACCGATAAAGAGCACCAGGAGCGTCCGGCTCGATCCCGTTACACGTGCGCCGATGAGCAGTACGTCTATGTGGTACTATTTCTGGCTTCCCTGGCTCGTCTATGCCGTGCTGATGGAGTCAGGCGGCTGGCAGGCGACGCTTGGTAAGAAAGTGGTCGGCATCGATGTGACGACCGACACCGGGCAGAGGCCATCCTACGTCCGATCGCTGGTGCGCAACTTGGTGAAGCTGGTGTCGCTGTCGCCGATCTTCTTGGTGTTCGGCTTTTTGGCAATAACGGTGATGGCTGGCTCCCTGGCGCTCATCTTGACGATTGCCTTTTTTACGATGGCTGCCTGGACACCCCGCAAGCAGGCGCTGCAGGACATGATCGCGAAGTGCCTTGTCGTCGTCGCGTGATGCGGGACCAAATCCTGGAGGCCGCCTTTGGGCGGCCTCCTGAAGGCCCTCGAATCCAGCCAAGCAGAGACGGGATTGGCTCGCGTGCTAGAGCTTCAGAACGGGATCTCGTCGTCGAGCTGCTTGTCGATGCCAGCGCCGCTCTTTGCCTTGCCGCGCGGGGCGTCGCTGTAGCTCGCCTCCGCACCGTAGTCGGCCTGGCCGTTCTCCTGCATGCCGGCTCCCGCGCCGGCTCCGCCTGAGCGCCCGTCGAGCATCGTCAGGTTGCCGTTGAAGCCCTGCAGCACGACCTCGGTGGAGTAGCGGTCCTGGCCGTCCTGGCCCTGCCACTTGCGCGTCTGCAGCGACCCCTCGATGAACACCTTGGAGCCCTTCTTCAGGTACTGCTCAGCGATCTTGCACAGGTTCTCGTTGAAGATGACGACCGAGTGCCATTCCGTCTTCTCGCGCCGCTCGCCCGTTGCCTTGTCGCGCCAGTTCTCGCTCGTCGCTATGCGCAGGTTGGCGATGGGGCGGCCGTCCTGGGTGCGGCGGATCTCGGGATCCTTGCCGAGGTTGCCGATGAGGATCACCTTGTTGACGGAACCAGCCATGTTGCACTCCTTCGCTCTGCCGCGGCCGCCTCGCATGGGCTGGCCGCGAAATCCTGTGCCGGGGTCCCCAGCTCAAAGGCTGGACGGTCAGCCCGAGCTGCCGGTTCCCGACTCGCCGTCCCAAACCCTAGTGCGCCGCGCTTTCCGCGCCTGCCCCGACGTCGCGCGAGCGTCGGGTTGTCCACGCATTTCGGCAGGCGGGCGGCGCCCGGTGTTCCGCTTATGTTCTAGAGATAGGCCACCGCGGTCCGGTTGGCAAGGGTGCCCAGCGAGGGGAGGAGGAGCGAACCCCGGCGGCTCAGCGGTAGCGCGCCGTCTCGGCCGCCGAGGACAGGTCGCGCATGACCTTGCTCGGCATCTTGGCCGACGCCGGACAGGCGTTGCTCTTGAGGCCGTCGTAGACGGCGACCACGTCACCGCGGAACTGCTGGGCGACGGCGCGACGCGCGACCCCCGTCGCCACCGATCCGTTGCTCCAGCGCGCGCTGCACATCATCTTGGTCAGATACGTGGTCAGCTCCGTCTTGTAGGCGTCGGTCGGAGCCGGCTGGGGCGGGAAGCCCGGGATGGCCGCCGTGGTCACCGGCTGCGGCGCCGGCGCGCTGGTCAGGCCCTGCCAGCGCTGCTGGTCCGCGCTCCCCTGCCAATTCGTCGACCCGCCGAGGAGCGTCGCCACCGCCTCGGCCGCGCGCACGCGCACGTCGTCGTTGGCAATGCTCTGGATCTTGCTTTTGAGATCGGCGAGCTGGGCCTCGTCTGGCGCCTTGATCGCGACTTCGGAGATATCGGTCAGGCCGGCGGGATTCCACTCGGGCGGCGTGGTCATCCACACGGTGACGCCGCGCAGGTCGGCGCCGGCTATTCTGACCCCGGTCATGTCGGCGCCTTCCAGCCGAGCGCGCTGCAGGCTCGCGGCCTCGAGATCGGCGCCGCGCATTCCGGCGCCCTGCAGGTGCGCGAAGTTCAGCACGGTGCCCTGCAGGGACGCGCTCGAGAAGTCCGACGACTGCAGCTCCGCTCCGGTGAGGTCGGCGCCCTGCAGCGCCGCGTTGAGGAAATTGGTGCCCTGCGCCTGCACGCCGCCGGTGAGATCGGCTTTCTCCAGATGCGCGCTCGAGAAGCTCGCGCCGACGAGCGAGGCATTGCTTAGATCAGTGCCTTCGAGCTGCGCCTCGTCGAGCTTGGCATCGCGCAGATCGATGCCCGAAAGATGCGCATTGCCGAGCTGTGCGCGCGAGAGATCGACATTCTGGGCGGAGGCGCAGTTCGCGGCTGCGCGGTCGTCGTTGAGCAGGAGCCGGTCCATATCGGCGCAGTTGAGCCAAGCCCCCTCCAGATTGACGCCGACGAGGCTCGCCCCGTCGAGAGCCGAGCCAGTGAGATCGGCGCCGCGCATATCGGTGCGATCGAGCTTGGCGTAGCGCAGATCGCGCCCGCGCAGCTTCAAGCGCTTGTCTCCGCCCTCGATCTTGTTCTCCTCGATGAGATCGGAATCGGTGACGACGATGTTGCGGCGGAAGATGCCAAACAGCGTGCCGTCGGACCGCTGCGAGAGGAACGGCAGCACGAACCCGATCTGCTGGGCGCGGTGACTGGCGTCCGCTTCCATGCCCAACAGCAGATGACGGCTGGCGCGGTCAAGCGCCTCGCCCGGCACCGTTGCTGCAAACAGCGACAGATAGGCGACGAGCCCGAGCACGGCCGTGGTCGCGATCGAACCCAACGGGTGCGCCGCGGTCGAGCGCCAGAGGGCCTGGAAGAACGACGGCTCGGGTCGCATCAGGAACACCCCGATCAACAGCACCAGACCGATGTCGAGCAGGAGCGCTGTGCGGTTGATCCACGTCGTCGTCACATCGTGGTAGGGCAGGAACGCGACCTGCATGTAGAGCAGGAGGATCACGGGCAGGATCACGATCGTCAGCCACGACATGAGGTTGAGGAAGCCGCTCATGACCACGCTGCGCTGCGGCCCGGCGATCGCCTGCACGAAAAAGAAGCTGTGCAATTCCAGCCGCAGGGGATGGGTGCGCCGCGAGCTCGTCTCCAAGAGGCGGATGGCGTGATCGAACTCCAGCGTCTTGCGCGCGAGCAGGACGAGCTGCGCGAGGATGCCGAGGTGGAACAGCACGAGCACGATCGGCGCGAATTGGAAGAACTGCTTGAGTTGGATCTTGACCTGCAGGATGGGGAGCTGCACCGGCGTTTCGAGCAGCAGCGCCTCGTGCGTGACGCCCGCCACCGCGATCACGAGGTAGGTCATCACGGCGAGGAAAAGAAGCCACCCGGTATAGGAGGTGTCGCTCGAGCTGTTGACGGCCTCGAGCAAGCTGTAGGGATTGACCGGGGTCTCGAGGTCCGGATCAACGCGTGCCATATCCACCATCCGGTACGCCCCTCGAAATCCACGCGTAACTTGCGTCAAACTTAACGGAGAAAATGTGACGCTCAACACGCTAGACAGCGGTCCCCCGACCCTTCCCCTTGCTCTTTCCCCACGGACCATTGCATGAGTCAAGCTCAAGCCGGCGTCCGCCCCTAAGTGCCGCCCAAGGAGACGGCGGACCTTGCCTTCTTAGCAATGGAGAACCAGGCGCGTGAGCACCCGCCAATACAAGTGCGAGAAGTGCCCCGGCTATTGCTGTTCCTACCCCCTGATACCCCTCGATAAGCGCGACGTGGAGCGCCTCGCCAAGCACCACAACATGACCTTCGAGGTCGCGCGGAAGGCGTTTACCAAGGTGGAACACGGGCGGAAATATGCGATGCGGCGTAAAAAGGACACGGTATACGGCCGCATCTGCCGCTTCTTCGACACCAAGAACCGGCGCTGCACCGTCTATAAGGCGCGGCCCAGCGTGTGCCGCTCGTTTCCCGGCGGCGGACGCTGCGGCTATTACGATTTCCTCGCCTTCGAGCGCCGCGCGCAGGAGGATCCCGAGTACGTCGCCCTTACCAACCATGAGGAGTGACCCGCGCGCACCTGTCATCCCGGACGTGCGAGGCATCGCCGAGCGCGATCCGGGACCCAGGAGAGACCTCCGGTCCTTTTGTGTCTTCGACACACCGTACGCTGGGTCCCGGATTGCCTCCGCTGTCGCGTCGGCCTCCGGGATGACAGTTCGGCGCTCACCCCGTCGTCACCGCCGTCTCAAGGTTCGAGGCATCGACGCGGCGGCTGAGCCCCGCTGCCAGAGCCGCGCGGTCGAGCTCACCCTCCCAGGCGGAAACGACGATGGTCGCCACGCCGTTGCCGATGAAGTTGGTGACGGCGCGGCATTCGCTCATGAACTTGTCGATGCCGAGCACGATCGCCATGCCCGGCACCAGCTCTGGCCGCACCGCCGCAAGCGTGGCGGCAAGTGTCACGAAGCCCGCACCCGTCACGCCGCTCGCGCCCTTCGAAGTGAGCATGGCGACGGCCAGAATGGCGAGCTGCTCGTAAAGGGACAGCTCCACACCCAGCGCCTGCGCGATAAACAGCGTCGCCAGCGTGAGGTAGATGTTGGTGCCGTCGAGGTTGAAGGAGTAGCCGGTCGGAACCACGAGGCCGACGACGGATTTGGAGCAGCCCAGGCGCTCGAGCTTCTCCATGAGCTGCGGCAATGCGCTTTCCGACGAGCTCGTCCCGAGCACGATCAGGATCTCGTCGCGGATGTAGCCGATGAATTGCAGGATGCGAAAGCCGGCGGCGCGCGCAACGATCCCCAGCACCACGAGGATGAAGATCGCCGAGGTCGCGTAGAACGTCAGAATGAGGCCGGCGAGGTTGCCGATCGCCTGCGGCCCATACTTGCCGATGGTGTAGGCCATGGCGCCGAAGGCGCCGATGGGCGCCGCCTTCATGATCACGGCGATGACGCCGAAGAATGCGTGCCCGAGATCGTCGAGCAGCGAACGCACCGTGCGCCCGCGCTCCCCCAGCGCCATCAGCGCGAACCCGAACAGCACCGCGAACAGCAGCACCTGCAGGATGTCGCCGCGTGCGAAGGCGCCGACCACGCTGTCGGGGATGATGTTGAGGATGAACGCGACGGCGCTGTCGTGCGAGGCGCGGGCCGCATAGTCGGCGACTGCGTTCGCGTCGCCGGTTCCGCTGAAGCCGGCGCCAGGCTTCACCGCGTTGCCGATGAGGAGGCCGAGGGCGAGCGCCAGGGTGGACACGATCTCGAAATAGAGAAGCGCCTTGATGCCGACGCGGCCGACCTTGCGCGCGTCGTCGATGTGGGCGATGCCGGAGGCGACCGTGCAGAAGATGATGGGCGCGATCACCATCTTGATGAGCTTGACGAAGCCGTCACCCAGCGCCTTGACCCATTCGCTCTGGGCGACATCGGGGGCGAGCCAGCCGAAGAGGAAGCCCAGCCCAATCGCGATGAGCACCTGCACGTAAAGCATCCGGTAGAAGGGTCTGCGGACCGGTGCGGCCTCCCCCATCGCGTCGCTCAAGCGGCGTCCCTCGCGCTGTTCGGTTCCAAGCTGCGATCTAAGCCATTCGATTGCCGGGGAGCAATCGCCGCGCTAGGCGCCGGCGGTCCTCGGCCGCGAAGCTTCGGGGCTGTGCACGTGCTCGGGGCGCACACCGACGCCGAACAGACGCGCCGGGATCCGCTGCAACAGCGGGGTGCGGTTGATGAGGCGAAAAATCCACGGCGGTGCCAACGGCCGCGTGCTGCGCAGCACCGGCTGGATGACGCGGTTCTGCGCCAGGACTTGCACCCGCTGCGTCACGCGCGTCGGGAACTCGCGCCGCTTCTGCACGCGCGCCAGATCGGCCTCCGTAACCGTGCCCTCCTTGAGCGGCTTCCACAGCAGGTTGGCGGCGGCGACGGCATCCTGGATCGCCAGGTTGATGCCGACGCCGCCGATGGGCGACATGGCGTGGGCCGCATCGCCGATGCACAGCAGCCCGGGCCGGTACCACTTTCGCAGCCGGTCGATGCGCACCGTCAGCAGCTTGACGTCATCCCACGACTTCAGCTCGTCGACGCGGTCGGCGAGAAACGGCAGGGCCTTGGCGACCATTTGACGGAAGGCGGGCATTCCTGTCTGCATGATGCCCTCGGCGGCGCCCTTGGGGATGACGCAGGCGAGCTGGAAATAGTCGCCGCGATCGAGCACGGCAAAGAAGCTTCCGGTGTTGACGCGCCCTCCGAACCCTGGATCGCCGGGGCGGCGCGAGATGCGCATCCAGAACACGTCGATCGGCGCGCCGAAGTCTTCCACCTCGAGCCCGGCCTTGGCGCGTACGGTCGACGTGCGGCCGTCGCACCCGACGACGAGGCGCGCGCGCACGTCGAGCGGACCATCGGGCGTCGTGGCGCGTACCCCGACGACACGGCCGTTCTCCTCGATGAGATCGGAAACGTTCGCGTTCATGATCAAATGGAAGCTCGGGAAGCGCCGGGCTTCGCCGGCAAGGAAATCGAGGAAGTCCCATTGCGGCATCATGGCGATGAATGCCTGTTGCGGCGGCAGGTAGGTGAAGTCGCCGATATTGATCGACGTATCGCTGATCTGGACCTGCAGCTTGGAGACCTTGGTGTGAGGGCGCTTGAGCAGCTCATCGAGCAGCCCCAGCTCCTTCATCACCACGAGCGTCGAGGGATGGATGGTGTCGCCGCGGAAATCACGCAGGAAATCGGCGTGCTTCTCCAGCACCACGACATCGATGCCGGCGCGCGCCAAGAGATAGCCGAGCATCATGCCGGCAGGCCCGCCCCCGACGACGCAGCACGTCGTCGAGAGCGCGCGGGCGCTCGCGGCACTTGCCGCATTCATTGCTGGAATCCGCACGCCTTCAGCAGCCCGTCGATGCGGGACCTGGAATCCTTCTGCAGCTCCTCGACGCGGGACTGGGGGATGCCGCTGTCGATCAGGCCTTTGGTCAGCGCGACGATGCGCGTCGGGTTGCCCTCGAAGCTCGCGATGAAGACGAGGCGCTCGAAGCGCGAGAAATCCTTGCCCGCGCGGTCGGTGACGCAGACGCAGCGGTCGTCGCCCTCCGTGCCCGTCTTGCGCTTCTTGGCGCAGATATCGAGCAGCTGCTGGCGCTCTTCGGCGGGATAGGCGCCGCCCACCTGGAGGTCGGCCTCCGTCAGCTTCACGCTCTCGATCGTGCTCGCCCAGAAGAAGGTGCCGACGATGGCGACCACTCCCAGCAGCACGATGGCGCCGATGACGATAAGCACCCACTTGAGGACGGACATGACAAGCCTCCAATCGTTTTTGCGGCGGGCAAGACTACTCGCAAATCTTTAGCCGTGAAACGGCGATCGTAAGTTCAGACGATCTCAGGCGGATCGCGCACCGGCCCGGCGCTTCAGCCAGAGCAGACCGAAACCGATAAGGGGCAGGAAGATGTCGGAGTAGAGCATGATGCCCGCGTTGCCGGGCGCATCGTTGCCCGTCGCCAGGATGTCATGGATGTGTCCGACGGCGGCGCCCCACTGGAACAGCGCGGGGCCGAGGATCGCCGCAAAGCGAACGCAGCAGTTGCCCTTGAAGGCCAGCAGCCCGATGGCGGCGAAGCCGAGGCTCGCGTAGCCGACCTCCGCCTGGAACGGGCTGTCGGCCCAGCCGATGTAGCCGGCGGCGAGCGCGCCGAAGAAGACGTGAAAGACGAAATTGTAGAAGAAGCTGATCGTCACCGAGAACAGGATGAAATAGGCGAGCAGTTCCTCGGCCACGTTGGCAAGGGTGAAACCGCCTCCCTTCAACGCGACAGCGATGAGGGCGGCGATGACGCCCAGCACCAGAAACGTCAGCGTGAAGTTTCCCAGCACAAACGCGATCAGCGACTCCATGGTGCGACCTTTCCCGTTCTCATCGGGTAAGCCTACGGCCCACGCCCTAAGCAATCGTGATGAGGGTCCCTTTCGACGGGCCTCGCATCGTCACGCGACAGGTCCCTTGGCGGGGCATGCCCCATGCGGGGCCACGAAAGCTTTGCCCGCGGCATCGGGGGCAGCCCAGGAGCGAGGCACCCCCCGGGGAATTTGCGGCGGTCCATTGCCGCCCGCGCCCACCTTCGCTACCTAAGCCTCATGCAGAAGCCGACACGCAAGCCCCGGGGGGCCTCCGAGCTCGCCAAGACGATCGCCGTGGGCGAAGCCCACAGAACGATCCACGTCCGCGGCGCGCGCGAGCACAACCTGAAGAACGTCGATCTCGAGATCCCGCGCGACGCCCTCGTCGTGTTCACCGGGCTGTCGGGCTCGGGCAAGTCCTCGCTCGCCTTCGACACCATCTATGCCGAAGGCCAGCGGCGCTACGTCGAGAGCCTGTCGGCTTACGCGCGCCAGTTCCTGGAGATGATGCAGAAGCCGGACGTCGACCACATCGACGGCCTGTCGCCGGCGATCTCCATCGAGCAGAAGACGACGTCCAAGAACCCGCGTTCGACCGTCGGCACCGTCACCGAGATCTACGACTACCTGCGCCTCTTGTTCGCGCGCGTCGGCGTGCCCTACTCGCCGGCGACGGGGCTGCCGATCGAGAGCCAGACGGTCACGCAGATGGTCGACCGCGTGCTGACGCTGCCCGAGGGCACGCGCATCTACCTGCTGGCGCCGGTGGCGCGCGGGCGCAAGGGCGAGTTCAAGAAGGAGCTCGCGGAGCTGCAGCGAAAGGGCTTCCAGCGCGTCAAGATCGACGGCACCTTCTACGAGATCGCGGACGCGCCCAAGCTCGACAAGAAGTACAAGCACGACATCGACGTGGTGGTGGACCGGCTGGTGGTGCGCGGCGACATCGCCACGCGCCTTGCGGACAGCTTCGAGACGGCGCTCGGGCTTTCCGACGACGGCATCGCGCTCGCCGAGCTTGCCGACAAGAAGCTGCCCGACAGCGAGACCAAGGGCGCCAACAAAAACAAGAACGAGACGCACGAGCGCGTGGTCTTCTCCTCGCGCTTTGCCTGCCCCGTATCGGGCTTTACGATCGACGAGATCGAGCCGCGGCTGTTCTCGTTCAACGCCCCCGCCGGCGCCTGCCCCACCTGCGACGGCCTCGGCACCGAAATGCAGTTCGAGCCCGACCTCGTGGTGCCCGACCCGGAGCTGAGCCTGGCCGATGGCGCCATCTATGCCGTGGGCGCGCACCGGCGCCTCCTCGCCCTACTACGAGCAGACGCTCGCCGCGCTGGCCAAGCACTACAAGGTCGCCGATGTCGACGCCGTGGGAGAAGCTGCCCAAGCACGTGCAGCTCGCCATCCTCTACGGCTCGGGCGATGAGGAGATCACCTTCGTCTACGAGGACGGGCTGCGCCGCTTCAAGACGCAAAAAGCCTTCGAGGGCGTCATCGGCAACATCGAGCGGCGCTGGCGCGAGACGGACTCGGAGTGGGTGCGCGAGGAGCTGTCGCGCTACCAGGGCTCGCACCCGTGCGAAGCCTGCGGCGGCTACCGCCTGAAACCGCAGGCACTCGCCGTCAAGATCGCCGGCAAGCACATCGGCGAGGTGGGCGATCTCTCCATCAAGGCGGCGAACGTGTGGTTCGCGGAGCTGCCGAAGACGCTGACCAAGAAGCAGAACGAGATCGCGGCGCGCATCCTCAAGGAGATCCGCGAGCGGCTGCAGTTCCTCAACGACGTCGGCCTCGAGTATCTGACGCTGTCGCGGTCCTCCGGCACGCTGTCGGGCGGCGAAAGCCAGCGCATACGGCTCGCCTCGCAGATCGGCTCCGGCCTGACGGGCGTGCTCTACGTGCTGGACGAGCCCTCGATCGGCCTGCACCAGCGCGACAACGCGCGCCTGCTCGGAACCCTCAAGCACCTGCGCGACATCGGCAACACCGTCATCGTCGTCGAGCACGACGAGGACGCGATCATGACCGCCGACCACGTGGTCGACATCGGCCCCGGCGCCGGCATCCACGGCGGCCGCATCGTCGCGCAAGGCACGCCCGACGACATCATGGCCGACCCCGACAGCCTCACCGGGCAATACCTGGCGGGCGCGCGCCAGATCCCCATGCCGGCGCAGCGCCGCGCCCCGCAAAAGGGCAAAGCTTTAAAGATCTTCGGCGCGCGCGAGAACAACTTGAAGGACGTGACGGCCGAGATCCCGCTCGGGCTCTTCACCTGCATCACCGGCGTGTCGCGGCTCGGGCAAGTCATCGCTCGTCATCGACACGCTCTACGCCGCGGTCGCGCGCAAGCTCAACAATGCGCGCCTGCACCCGGGCGCCTACGACCGCATCGAGGGGCTCGAAGACCTCGACAAGGTCATCGACATCGACCAGTCGCCGATCGGGCGCACGCCGCGGTCGAACCCGGCGACGTACACCGGCGCCTTCACGCCCGATCCGCGAGTGGTTCGCGGGCCTGCCCGAGGCCAAGCTGCGCGGCTATCAGCCCGGCCGCTTCTCGTTCAACGTCAAGGGCGGCCGCTGCGAAGCCTGCCAGGGCGACGGCGTCATCAAGATCGAGATGCACTTCCTGCCCGACGTCTACGTCACCTGCGATGAATGCAAGGGCAAGCGCTACAACCGCGAGACGCTGGAGGTTAAGTTCCGCGACAAGTCGATCGCCGACGTGCTCGACATGACGGTGGAGGAGGGCGCGGGCTTCTTCAAGGCGGTGCCGGCGATCCGCGACAAGCTGGAGACCTTGGCGCGCGTGGGCTTGGGCTACATCCACATCGGCCAGCAGGCGACCACTTTGTCCGGCGGCGAGGCCCAGCGCATCAAGCTGTCGAAGGAGCTGTCACGCCGCGCGACGGGGCGCACGCTCTACATCCTCGACGAGCCGACGACGGGATTACATTTTCACGACGTGGCCAAGCTCTTGGAGGTGCTGCACGAGCTCAGCGATGCCGGCAACACGGTCGTTGTGATCGAGCACAACCTGGAGGTCATCAAGACCGCCGACTGGGTGATCGACATGGGGCCCGAGGGTGGCGACGCCGGCGGCCGCGTCATCGCGGCGGGCACGCCCGAGGACGTGGCGCGCGTGAAGGAGAGCTACACGGGCGCGTATCTGCGCGAGGTGTTGGGGAGGCGTGGCAAAGCCGCGAAAAAGCAGGCGGCGGAGTAGTGTCCGCCGTTGACCCGGGGTGGACACATTCCGGTGGACATCACGGGTCGAGACCGGTGCCCGATCGCATTAAGCAGCCGCGCCGATCTCGCCTATATCCGTATTCGCAGCGTACCTTTCGATCACATCGATCAGGTCACCCTTTTTCCGCTTCGCCGGGTTCTGACAGGGGATGTTGTGCTGCTTCACGAGAACTCGCAGCGCATCCGCTCCAAGTTCCTTGAGTTTTTTGCGGAGGGCATCACTGCCACCCTGCCGGTATAGCACGAGCGGATCGACAGGCACGTTGACCAGCCGATATTCGATCGCTTCCACGAGCCGCTTTGCCAGCGCCGGTTTTTCACCGACGATCTCAATGAGTTCGTGCAGTAGAGCCTGCACCACTTCCACGTCCCTTTCGGACATCACCCGTCTCCTGTTTGCGCTTCGAGGAGGTCTTGCCTGAAGTCTTGGCAAGGCCTAACCGCTGCATCACAGCAGCACCGAGCTCTTTAAGTTCTTTCTCGGCTGAACCGTACTTCTCTCTTATGGTCGATCCATCTTCAGGACTGAACAGTTCACGGAGCGCAAGCATCTTCTGCTTCTTGATTTTTAGTGGCGACTTGAAGTGAATGCGGATGCGATCGAGGAAGCTCCGAACTCGATGCCTCATACATGGTGGCAACAACGAGACTGTCTGGTACCGACGCTCCGACGCTTCTTAGATGCCGCTCAATTTGCTTCTGGGTGCTGCCGTAGAGAAGTTCCGATGTGCTCTGAGCTACCATCGGCACAAGGAGTAGGTCGGCGACGCAGAGTGCGCCTTGGACGATAGTGGTCAGCGCCGGGGGACTGTCCACAATGAGGACGTCATATTTCGAACCAACGGCCAAATTTTCGAAGGCTCCACCAAGTTTCGCGAAGACGGCGTGGTCACCGTCGGTCATGCATCGACCTGCAAAGTGTCGGTCGGCATCAACGGCGTCATGGGAGCCCATCAGTAAATCAACGCGTCCTGGCCCAAGCACTGTTCCACAAGACTGCGTCACGTAGAGGGAAGGGTCAGGTAGTTGATTGCGGACCATGGCGTCCGAAAGGTACTTGCTGATGTTGCGGCCTACCCCCGGCTTGCTGCATTCGTTGACGCGTACCAGCTCGCAAAGGCGGTGAGAAGCACTACGCTGAGGATCAGCGTCAGCGACGAGGACATTAAGTCCCCCATGATAGGCGAGTGTCTCTGCAAGAGTGACCGCTACGGTCGTCTTGCCAATGCCACCACACGCATGTTGAACACAACAATCGTCTTCACAGGGTGAGCTCCAACTCCTGAACTCGCGCTCGAAGCGCTGCAATGTCATGGGGTTTCAAACGACGCTCGAGATACTCCTCAACATCGACTGGATGAGGATTCTTTCGTGAGGGCGCGAGCAAGATGTCGTAACTCGCCGCCAGCAGCGGGTCCGAGAACACGATCAAACCAATTCCGTGAGATCTGCAGTTCGTCTCGACGTCTCTCTTCTTTTCGATGGGTATGCTGTTGCCGCTAGGCCGATGCCAAGCCAGGTATGCGTAATGTGTGTAGCGTGTGTGAGCGACGGCTTCGAAGACGCTGTCAACATTGCTATCGTTGGCTCGCTTCAATTCGAGCGAGAATAGCTCCAGTTCAATTCGTTTCTGGATCGGAAGACGTTGTACCGCAATCAAAGTGAGGTCTGGTTGGGTCCACTTGCCCGCTCTTTGGCCACCTCTCGCCGTGTCGGCAATAATTTTCGCGTTCCCACGGTACGGCGTGGTGGCGTTGTGAACAAAAGGGCCGTCCAAATAGCGGTTGAGCCCGTCCTCGAGCTCATGTTCGTATCGAAAATCGTCCGAACTCAATATCGTGCACCATTCGCCCCCACGGGCCCTGCGCGAACCGTGCGTATCAAGATATCCAAGAACCGGGCCGCGCCAAATCGAATTCTTCCCGCTCCTCCTGACCTGATCGCGCATCGTGGCTGCAACTGCTCTCCGAAAAGCAGCGGAATAACGTCTGCCGCGGCACCAGACCGGAACCGATCAGCACTCCCCGAACCCCCCTCAGTCGATCTTCTGATACGTGTCGTCGAGATCGTCCTGCACGATGGCGCCGCGGCGTTCCGGGCACCGAGCGACTCGCCTAGACTGCCGGATCATGGAACAAGTCTCACGCACCTTCCCGACCTTGCGCAGGTGGCGCAACATGAGCGAAAGCGAGCAGGACGCCTTGCTAGACAAGATCGAACGGCGCCGGCGGTGGCGCGCCTTCCTAGTCCGCGGCGCGATCGCGTTCGTGGCCACCCTTGCCGCGATAATCGTCATCGCGCTCGTCGTCGCCCGTTAACAGGCGCCAACCACAGGGGAGCCGCCGCATGATCGCTTCGCAGCCGGACCTCGCCGCCGTATTCGACGCGCATGTCGCCGCCGAATTCACCACCCGCGACCTCGACGCCACCATGGCGACCATGACCGAGACACCGCATCTGACCCACGTTCCCGTGATGACCGGCGGTCAGGGGCGCGACGAGGTGCGCAACTTCTATGGCCGCTATTTCATCGGCCACTGGCCGGCCGACCTCACGATCACGCCCGTCTCGCGCACCGTGGGCACCGACTGCATAGTGGACGAAGTCGTCCTTACGTTCACGCACGACATCGAGATGCCCGCGATCCTGCCCGGCGTTGCGCCTACGGGGCGGCGCGTGGAGGCTGCCTTCTGCGTGCTGGTGGGCTTCAAGGACGGCAAGGTCTCGCACGAGCACATCTACTGGGACCAGGCGTCGATCCTGGTGCAGATCGGCCTGCTCGATCCGGGTTTACTGCCGGTGACGGGGGTGGAGCAGGCGCGCCGCATCTTGGCGCCCGAGACGGTGCCGGCGAACGGGCTGATCCGTGCGGCGGAAGCGCGTCAGCGCGAATTGCCTCAGTAAGCACCGACGATCCTTCCCATCGGCCGCGGCGCCCAGCCCCCTCAATCCACCTTCTGATAGGTGTCGTCCAAATCGTCCTGCACGATGGTCGCCACGCCGTTCGCCCCGAGCACCAGGTCCGTCGCCGGCACCGTGCTCTCGAGCGCCAGCCCGCCGGCAGCTTCAGCCGCGCGCCGAGGCCCGGCAGGTCGTCGTAGGACAAGCCGTTGTCGATCAAAAGCGCATAGGCCTGCATGGCGTCGCGTACGTTGTGCGGGAACCCGCCCGCTCGGCCGAGGTATCGGCTACCGGCAGAGCTTCAGCAGCGATTGCCCGGCATCGCTATCAAGCTCCTTGGCATCGAGGGTGCCGTCGTTATCGGGATCCGCAAGCTTGAAGCGCGTTTCCGTGAGCGAGAGATAGTCGTCCTTGTTCATCGCGCCTTCCACGGCAAACGATTTATAGGGGTTCGGGCTTGGCAACAATTGCCGGAGCATGGTGGCGCGGCCGCCGAGCTCCGTGTTGACGAGAGTGCCGTCGTGATCCGCGTCCATTGTATCGAACATGGCAGCAGCGCCGCTTTCGCCTCCTTGAGGTCGATGCTTCCATCGCTATCCTTGTCGAACATTTTCAGCGCGTCCGCGCTGCTCGTCTGTGCTGAGACAGAAGAGCCTTGCATGATCCAAGCGCCGGCCGCGAGCGGTACGACGACTGCGGCGAATCTCAAGAGCTGGGCTGGCTTCACAATACGTTTCCTCTCTGGGTTCTCGTTTTTTCGGCTAGCATTGGTCTAAATCGCCGGCCACACGATGGTTGATCCGTTTCCGCGGAACATTGAGATACATCAATACGGCAACAGCGATTTGGTCGCGCGGAGGAACTGCGAAGCGTGCGATAGACCGCTATCGCCCTCGGATTACACGGTGATTGTCACTGCGATGCCGGAGAAGGCGTGGGGCGTAACGAACATTTGAAACCGGCGCGACCCGAAGCGAACGCCGTCAAGCCGGCAGGATGGAGCGGGGCTGCTGCTCCAACTGCCGCGCGAATGCCTTGATCTCGTCCGCGGTCACGACGTGCGTCGCGCTCGCGAAGCGCTGGCCCGACGTGCCACGGGCCAAATCATCGACCGACGTAAGACGCTTGACGCTGACGCGAAGGAGTTGAATCCTCCGCGAGGCGAAGCTTGCAACGCGAACCACTGCCGGGCCTCATGAAGATTTCGCTGCGATATCTTTTTGTTTCAGGTCTCCTGCTGGCGCTCCTCGGCGCAACTGACGCCGCCTATGCGATCAGGGCCGACGAATGCGAGCAGCAGCGCGCGCTTTATCCCGAGAATTGGAACGACGTGTCAAAGGCAACGGCACTCTTCCGATGTCAGTCGCACTATGCCGGCGCGCTGTTGGTCAGCATCGGAACGCCCGACGCGAAAGGGCAAAGCGTGATGAATCTCGTCCCGATCGAATCGGGTGATGGTAGCAAGCCCAAGATCGATGCCGAGCACCCGGTTCACCGGATATGGCTCGATGCCGATCAGACGCGCCGCTTGAAGGAAGGCAAATATTTCGCCACCGTCGTGCGCAAGGCGGACTCCTGCTGGATACGTGGTGACCTCAGCGACGATCCGATCTTCTTCATGGACAACGCAGACCCGCAAGCCGACAGCTCCGATGCCGGCGCCTTCTACAACAAGGCGCCCCGCATCAGCTCGTTCAAGGGCGAGTCCTATTCCTGCGAGCCGATCAAGTAACGTGCCGGCAAGCGCCACGCGGCGCAGGACCCGCACTCCAACCTGCTGCACCGAGCCTCCGACCGCATGAGCCTGCACCGGCCCCAGCAGCACAGGCCATCACGCCCAGCGCGCGGCCGGTTGCCGCCGCGATCCTCGCCTTGGCCGTGGCCGGCATGGCTGGCTGCTCGGGGCTGAACTCGCAAGGCGGAGCCGCGCCGCTGCCCGGCGATGTCCCGACCGCTACCGCCGATGCGGCGGTGCGTTCAACCCCGGTCGTTCCCGGGCGCCCCGCGCGCGTCTTCATCCTCGCCGGCTTCGGCAAACGCTGCGAGCCCGTCGCTGCCCCGCAGATCACCATCACCGAGCCGCCGTCGAAGGGCGACGTCTCCTTCGTGCCGGGCCAGGAGACGACGATCCAATATTCGGCGCAGGGCACCTGCATCGGCCAGAAGACGCAAGGCACCGGCATCTACTATACGGCGCGGGCAGGTCAGGAAGGCACGGACCGCTTCTCGATCGCGGCCAAGCTCGCAAGCGGCGAGACGGCGACGCGCAGCTTCGAGGTGCGGATCGCCGAATAGGCGCGCGGCCGCGCTTATGCGCGCTTTGCGGAAACTATAGCTCGTGCTTCGCGGGCATAGTGTGATGGGATCGACGCCCGAGGAGGATGCCATGGCTGACGGCCAACTGTTGACGTCGATCGCATTCCAGGGTGGCGGCGCGCTCGGCGCCTACGCGACAGGTGCGCTCCAGTACGTCTACGAGGCGCAGCCGGGATTCAGCCCAACCTGCGTCTCGGGCGTTTCCATCGGAGCCTTCACGGCCGCGATCGTCGCGAGCCACCCCGAAGATCCCATCCCGGCGCTGAAGGCTTTCTGGCACGAGCTCACCGTCTCCTATCCATTCCTGCCGCCAGAGCTCGAGCGCCGCATGGCGATATTCGGCAACGCGGCCTTCTATCGGCCGCGGTCTGACTTCTTCACCCTCGCATCGTGGACCTACCTCTACGACCTCGGGCCAATCCGCCAGACGCTGCCGCGCTATGTGGACTTCAAGCGGATCGCCAAGGGGGAGGTCGGCCTCGTCGTCACCGCGACCAACATCGTGACCGGGGACATAGAGGAATTCACCAACGAAGACCCGGCAAATCCGATCACCATCGAGCATCTGATCGCGAGCGGCAGCCTTCCGCCGAGCTATCCGCCGCTGGCCATCGGAGACTGCACCTACTGGGACGGCGGACTGTTCGATAACACGCCGCTCGGCTCGCTGCTCAGGCGCATCGATGCGACGGACGCCGCGCGCATGCGGGTTATCGTGATCAATCTCTTCCCCGACAAAGGCGCCGTCCCGGCTACGATGCTCGAGGTCTGGGACCGCATGATCGAGCTGCAGTTCGCCAACAAGACGAAAAAGGACGTGCAGCTCGCGCGCTCGATCAATGCCCTGCTTGCCGTCATCGAGCAGTTGCAGAACTTGAAGCCCGGAGATCGCAACCCCGCGCTCGCGCACGCGAAGCTCGAGGAGCTCGCCAAATACAAGGTGTTCGAGAACATCATTTCGATTTCGAACTCGAGCGTCGAGGACGCCTCGAGCTCGGCCGATTTCTCCCCGTCGAGCATCCAGCGGCGCATGGGGACCGGGTACGCCGATGCGAAAGCCAAGCTGACGGCGCTCCCCACCAGTGCAACCGAGGTGCGAAACGCGGTGGCAATGGCCGTTGGCAGCCAGGCAGCGGAGTGAACCGGGGCACATTCAGCGGCCTCGGCGGAGACCAGCAAAGAACGCGTGGCGGCTTTGGCGCCGCGGCATGGTATAGGGAAGGGTATGCGCTATCATAAGGCCGTCAAGGTAACGAAGCCGGAAGCCGACTACATCATTGGGAGCGGCACCGCTTCCCTCACCGACACCGTCGTGCTCTCGCACATGGACAGCTGGTATGACGTCCGTGCGATGACGTCGGCCGAGCTCGAGGCCTTCGTAGCGGACCTCGCACGCGCGGAGCTTGCCGAGCAGAAGGCCCGTGCCTTTCCGCCCCACTAAGCGGGAACACTGAACGTGAGCGGGCTGCGACTCTCGCCGGCACCTGTCGAGGCACGGTCGGCCTCACCAAGCCAGCGCAGCCTGCCGGAGCTCGCTTTCCTTGACGATGCGCTCGAACGCTTCGGCAATCGTCTTGATGCGATAGCAGCGCTCTCCGCTCTCGTGGGGCACCAGCCGTAAGATCTTGTAGGCGCGCACCGATCCGCCCACGCCTCGCTTAGAAGGAAAGAAATCGACCATCTGGCCGACTTTGAATTTAGGGCTGGACATTACGCTTCTCCGCGTCAGCGGCGAGCGCCGCATCGAGATCTGCAGGATCGATCTCCATGAGCTGCCGCGCGTTGGGCAACCGGCCCGATGGCAGCTCGATCGTCGTTTGGGTCCGGCGATAGGCGACGAGAGTAAGGCCGTCCAGCTGTTTCTCGGTCGTCTCGACGGCATAGGTGCCCGGCGGGAACATTTCCTCGACGCCGCCCAGTGTGAACGGATGCGCGAAGGTCACCGATGTTTTGTTTAATCGTTCTGTCATCGACCTCTCTGCCGTCCGAGCCATCCCCATTGTGGGAAGCCGAGCGAAACGCCGACGGTGCCTTCGGCGCGAGCCAAGGGCACCGTCGGTTAGCCGGGGTCTAGCCTTAAAGCTGGCGACCCTTGGCAAAGGCGTCGACGTCCCGCTGCGCCTGGGTCTTGTCGAGCTGATACTTCGACTGCACCCCGGTCACGAGCTCGTCCTTGCTTTTTAGCGCGGCAATCTCGGCGGCATTGAACTTCGGCCACTTCTGGCCGATTTCGCCACGCATGCCGGTGGTCGATGCCTGCGGGGCGGTAGCGGTCGCTTGTGCAGCTTCGCTCATGTAAAAATCTCCTAAAGTGTTAGTTAAGTATAATCTGAATGAGTATCATCCAAACTATTAGCTGAATTAGTAGGCGCAGATTGCGTCTTTAGTGTGTCCGTAGAAATTAATCGGAAAATATTGTGCTTAATTTCGTGCGGGTAAGGGCGCGAAAGAATATTCCTAGTATTGTCACGTTGCAGTAGTAATGCCGTTTTCAGTTAGCCCGCTAGTGTAATAGACTACATTCATACAGAATACTTACTTCTAAATCGCCGACCGCAGCGGCACGAGACGACGACGGCGCCGCTACTTGGGGCAGGACACAGCCTCTCCGCCGCGATCGTTGGCCCGGCCTTCCGTCAGACCGGCAGTACGGAGCGGATCTGCTCCTCATACTGCTTCACCCCCTGCAGGGCGCGCGCCTTCATGATGGCGTCGAGCGGCCCGGCTTGCTCCGGCTTGAATCCCTCGATGGCCTTCTGTGCATTGGTGATGATCCCGGTCGCCGCCGCCTGCGGGTTGAGCTCCCGGAGCGTCATCGACTGCAGGAGCTGGGTGAGGATGACGCCGGTGGCGAGGACCAGGCCGCTCAGCTCGGCATTCTCCCGCGCTAATGCGTCGAGGGCGGCGTTGATGTCTTGCGATTGAGGCATGGGGGTGGGCTCCGTGCTGGCGCAGGTGGATTTAGGCAAGCCGCTATCTAGCAGGGGAACGCGTTCACCGCAGCGCCGATTTGCATCTTGGGCGAGGCGTCCGGTCCGCCTTGCGGCTGCACGTGGGTCGCCCCAGATATTGATTGCCCCAGATGCAGAGATGAACGATTACGGCTTGGCTCCGCCACCGAGAAAGGGACCGATGCCAGCCTTTGCCCAGATCAACAGGATCGTCGCCTTCCTCCGGTCGGAGAACCCGTCCGAAGACATCTCGATTAATCCAATCGTCGAACACCCGCACAACACCAGCCGAACCATCCCCGAGCGGTTGCCCCCTGCCAGGCTCAAGGAGCTTTCTGTGCTGCAGCCGGCCAAGGCGCTCATCGCGACCGCCGAGGAGTGGGCCGCCATTGCCATGGCGATCGCTCTTTGCTCGTACTTTTGGCACCCCGTTTTGTATCTGATCGCGGTCATGTTCATCGGAGCACGCCAACATGCGCTGCTGATCCTCGGACACGACGCCTCGCACTATCGCTACCTGAGAACGCGCTGGCAGAACGATCTTTTTGGCAACCTCTTTTTGATGTGGCCGACGTTCGCGTCGGTGGAGGGCTTCCGCAAGTTTCACGGAACGCATCACCAATACACAAACCTCGCAAACGACGGAAACCGCCACCTCTGGCACACCCACAACGCCGAGGGAGAGATGGAACCCGAGTGGGTCTTTCCCAAGACGCGGCTCGGGCTTGCGCTGATGCTCCTGCGTCGCGCCGCGTTCCTTACGGGGATCTCCTGGATACTGCGCGGCCTGGTTGGCTCTTCTCTCATCCCGTCGCCCCGCTGGATGGTCGCCGCGCGGCTCGCCTTCTACGCGTCAGTCGCTGGAGCTTTGACGCTGTTCGGCGCCTGGGCCGGGCTCGTATGGTATTGGCTCGTGCCGTTTTGCACCTGGCAGATCGCGGCGCAATATATCCGCTTGATCTGCGAGCACAGCGCGGTGGAAAGCGATGAGGACGAGTACAGCATCACCCGTTCCACCATCCCTACCTGGCTCGAGTCGATCTTCATCTTACCGCGCAACGTCGGCTTTCATCTCGAGCATCATTGGTACCCGAGCGTCCCCTTCTATCGGCTGCCGGAGCTGCATCAGCTCTTGATGGCGCGCGAGGGCTTTCAGGCGCACGCCGTGGTCAGGCGCTCCGTCGTCACCTCTCTCGGTGAGTGCATCAAGCCAGGGGTTGTTGAGGCAGGGCAAATGAAAACGCCCGCTGGCTGACCAGCGGGCGTTCCTTTTGAGTTCACAGAAGCCGGCAGCTTAGTCGCAGGACACCGTGAGGGTCAGGCCGACTGAGGGGAAGAACTTCTTGCAGTCCACCGGCTTAACAGCGACCTCTTTGGCCTGCTCGGCAACCGCGGTCTTCGCGGCCGGGGTGACCTCGGTGGAAGCGACCGAGATCGAGGAGCTCTCGCTGCGGATGGCCTTGGGCTCGACCTTCGCCGTCTGGCTCACGGGGACCGCGGCGGCAGAAACGGAGATCGAGGAATTCTCGTTGTTCGCCTGCTTCTTGACCGGGGCCTCGTCGGCGGTGTCGACTGACTTGGCCACCGACTTGGCGACCGGCTCGCTTCTGACGACGTGCCTCGCCGGGCGGGCGCTTTGCTCTCTTTCGACCGAGTAGGAGCGCTCTCTCTCGTACGACCTTGGCGCCTCAGACGTCTGCGAGCCGCGGACGACCTCGGGGACGTACTCGCAGGAGATGCAGGCTTCGGCAGCCGAAGCAAAAAGCACCGGGGCCGCGAGAAGAGCAGTGGCGATAGCGAGAATGTTGCGGATCACGGGTGGCTCCATCGATTGAGCGGTGTGTCTATCTGTGAGACCCATAATGCGCGGATGAGCGCAAAGGCGCTGTTCCCGCGGGAACACGGCGATAAGACCTCAATAATATTAGCAGGTAAAATCGCCCTCGTCACGGGCGGCGTTAGCGCCCGACGGCTCAAGGCACCCGCCGCAGTGAAACGCCGCACTTGACCGCCCCGCGTAGGAACCCCAGCTCGCGGGTAGCGATTATACCGTTCTTCCCGGTCCCCCGGCCGAATCAAGGAGCTCCCGATGCCAAGCGATGTCTTGCAGCGCACGAAAGCCCCCAACGCCACCGCGTCGGGCACCTTCAGGATAGGGGGCGAGCTCGCCGTCCGCCGCCTCGGCTACGGCGCCATGCGTGTCACCGGCCCCGGCATCTGGGGGGAGCCCGCCGACCGCGCCGAAGCGCTGCGCACGTTGCGCCGAGTGCCCGAGCTCGGCGTCAACTTCATCGACACCGCCGACTCTTACGGCCCCGACGTGTCCGAGCGCCTCATCCGCGAGGCGCTTTCCCCCTACAAGGGCCTGGTCGTCGCCACCAAGGGCGGACTCGAGCGCCCCGGCTCCGATCGCTGGGTGCCCAACGGGCGCCCCGAATACCTTATCGGCGAGGCGCAGAAGAGCCTCGCCAACCTCGGCGTCCAGCAGATCGACCTCTGGCAGCTCCACCGCATCGACCCGAAGGTGCCGGCCGCGGAGCAGTTCGGCGCCATCCGTCAGCTCATCGACCGGAAGATCATCCGTTTCGCCGGCTTGAGCGAGGTGTCGGTCGAGGACATCGAGGCGGCGTCGAAGGTGTTCCCCGTCGCCACCGTGCAGAACCGCTACAATCTGGTCGACCGCGGAGCTGAGGACGTGCTCGACCACTGCGAAAAGCACGGCATCGGCTTCATCCCGTGGTTCCCGCTCGGCGCCGGCGGACTCGCGAAGTCGAAGGCGACGCTTGCCGCCGTCGCGCAGCGCTACGGCGCCACGACGGGCCAGATTGCGCTCGCCTGGCTGTTGAAACGCAGCCCCGTGATGCTGCCGATCCCCGGCACCTCCAAGGTTGCGCACTTGGAGGAGAACGTCGCCGCGGCGGACATTAAACTGTCGGATGCCGATTTCGCCGAGCTCGACCGTGCAGGCCGCACGCGCTAGGTTCTGCAATCGCGATGCGTGGCGCCCCCGCTAGTCGCCAAGGAGCGCGCCGCACCATGGCGACGATTGAGGAGTCCACCCGCGCGTACGAAGCTTGGCTGAAGCATCAGCTCGGGGGCGACCTCGTCTCCAACGATATTGCGTGCAAGCACGACAAGATGCGCGAGAGCGCCTTCGTGTTCTTCCGCGCCACCTACTGGCGATGGGCGGAGACGATCCTGGAGATCTGCCCGGAGCTTGCGGGGGCACCGAGCGTGCTTGCCGTCGGCGACATCCACCTCGAGAACTACGGCACCTGGCGCGATGCCGAGGGGCGCCTCGCGTGGGGCGTCAACGATTTCGACGAGGCGGCCGAGATGCCCTATGTGCTCGATCTCGTGCGGCTCGCGGCGAGCGCGCTGCTCGCCGGCTCCGCGCAAGGCATCGCGGCAGAGCCGGCGTGCGGCGCCATCCTGCAGGGCTACGCCGAAGGCCTGCGCGCGCCGAAGCCCATCTCCCTCGACCGCGACTACGCGTGGCTCATGAAGTTCGTCGAAGTGGGCGAGCATGAACGGGCCAAGTTCTGGAAGAAGATCGCGGAGGCACGCACCAAAGCGGCGCCAAAGCGCTATCGCGACGCGATCGCGAGGGCGATGCCCGCGTCGGACCTCGCGATCAGGACCGCGCGGCGCACCGCCGGCGCCGGCAGCCTCGGGCGTCCGCGCTGGATCGGCGTTGCCGAGTGGCGCGGGTCGCCGGCCGTGCGGGAAGCTAAGGCGCTCGCAATGTCGGCCTGGGCGCGCGTGCATTCGCCGAAGAGCCGCAAGATTCGCGCCGGCGACATCGCCAACGGCCGCTTCCACTCGCTCGATCCCTGGTATCGGATCGAGAAGTCCCTGGTCGTGCGCCGCCTGTCGCCGAATAACCGCAAGATCGAGGCCGAAAGCGGAATCCCCAAGCTGTTCTCCAACGACATGCTCGAGCTCATGGGCTTGGAGCTCGCCAACCTTCATCTCGGGGTCGCGGACCAGCGCAGCGCAATTCTGCGCGACCTCGGACGCCGCAAGAAGGGTTGGCTGGTGGAAGCCGCGAGGCGGTCGGCGAAGGCCTGCACACAGGACTTCAATGACTGGCGCGCTGGCGGCTGACGGTGAGTCGGCCCTACTTCGCCAGCGCCGCACGCTCCTTCAAGAGCGCGGCGAGGCGCGCCTCCTGGTCGGCGATGCGGTCGGCCATGCGTGCCTCGTCCGCCGCGCCCGAGTAGGCGGCCGCCTGCTCGACGAGCTCGCGCAGGTTGTCGCGGAGCACGGCAATGCGCTGGTCAAGGTCGGCGAGTTCGGTGGGGTCGGCCATAGGTCCCTCGTGTCGTTGCCCTGGTCGCAAACGCCGGGAAACGGCGCGCGAGCGTGCCCGTCACAATACTTGGAAACCATTACCGGCGCACGCGTTCCCTCTGCCGTCGCCGCGGCCGTCGCGAAGCTCTGGGCGAGGCTGCGGACATGAGCCGCCCCGATACATTCTAGATTTGGGTTCCCCGCTCGCTGCCCAGTAATGGCGTCGCGCAGGCAAGGTTCCCGGTCAGATCCTGCCTTTATCCACCAGCTCCGCCACCGCAACCTCGCCGTCGGTCACATAATGGTTGACCCGATGCCCCAGCGGAGCGCCGGCCTGCGCCAACGTCACGTCCCCGATCGCGCCCGAGCCCTTGAGCGTATCGACGACGAAGTTGCGTTCGGCGATGGTGTCGGAGTCGGTCGCGTGCGTGACCTGGAAGGTCATGCGCGTCAGCCCCAGCCCCGTGTCCTTGGTCGCGGCGCCCACCCACAGCACGCATTCGTCGCCAGCCGGACGGTCGGTATTGAGCCAGAAGCTCGTCGTGTCGGGTCCGGCCGGCAGATGCTCGAGGCTCTTACCCCAGAAGCGCACGTGATGGCGCTTGCGTGGACTATCGCCGATCGCCTTCTGGAAGCCGATGTCCTGGCCGCGGCCGAACAGGAACAGCGTGCTGAACGGCGCGGTAGGATAGGGCCGCGACAGCACGAACGACTGCACCATGCGCCACGAGCTGCTGAGATCGAGCTTGTCCGCCTCGGTCCAGCCGATCGCCGCAAATGCCGCGCGCAGATCGGCGCACGTGCCGACGAGCCCCAGGTTTACAGGGTCGGCGGGGAGCCCGTCGGCGGCGATGGTGAAGCTCGGCACGCTTTTGAGCTGCGAGAACTTGAGCCCCATGCGCACCGCGTACGGCAGGATCACGTAGGCGCCGATGGCGTAGGTCGCGCCGAGCGCCAGCGCCACGGGGAGCTTCTTGTCGGCCCAGTCGAAGACGACGAACGCGATCAGCCACACGCTGACGGCGCCGATGGCGAAGATCGCGATGCGTTGCAGGATTCGGATGAGGAGGCGCAAGGCGGCGGGGCCCTTCGAGTTGTGCCGGCTCCGCAAGGCATTCGCAGGCCGGGAGTAAGCCCGTCTTAGCGCATGGTTCGTAGGGTTGCATCCCGTACGAGGGCGATCCCATGGCGCAAGCCGGCACCATCGAGAAGAGCGAAGCCACGGCGGCAGGCATGTCGCTGGCCGCACTCATCCTGCTCGGCACGCGCTTCACCCAGGGCTTCATCTTCTGGGGCGGCGCGACGCGCAGGCTCATCTACGATGTCCACTCGGTCGACGGCGTCGACAAAGCCTTGAAGCTCGACTTCAATGCGCCGGGCTTCGTGGCGGCGAAGCTCACGCACGCGCTGCCGGGCGCGCTGTGGGTGCAGGCGCCGATCGAGTGGACGCTGCGCCACCCCGACCTCATCGTCGCCTCGGTGTGGCTGTGGACCATCGCCGAGCTCGCGGTCGGGCTCGGCCTCATGCTCGGGCTCTTAACGCGCGCCGCCGCCTTAACGAGCCTCGGGCTCAACGTCACGCTCATGCTGATCTTCGGCTGGATGGGCTCGACCTGCCTTGACGAGTGGACCATGGCGGTGTCGGGCGTCGCCATGAGCAGCGCGGTGTTCCTCGCCGGCGGCGGCGCGTGGTCGCTCGACGAGCGCTACATCGCGCCGACGGGCTTTGCGCAGCGCTCCCCGCGGCTCGCGTGGATCTGCAGCGGACCGCTGCCCGCGGGGACCACGCACAAGCTCGCGCTTTGGCTCTCGGGCATCGCCATCGGCTTCACGCTGCTCACCTATCATATCCTGTTCGGCGCGATCGTCACTCCGCTGCACTCGCGCACAAACTTCCACCGCCACGACATTGCGCTGACGCACGCGTTGCTTGCGCCCGATGGAGCCGTCAGCTTCGATGCCTACGTCGATGCCGGCCCCGACACCGGTGCGGCGTACATCGTGGCGGCGAAGCTGATCGACCGCTCAGGCGCGGTCGCCGCGCAGTGGGACGGCGCCGCGCTCGCGGCCCTCGCACCTGATGCGATCCGCAACGGCTATCCTTTCGTCTGGGCGTCAAAGTTCAAGACGGAAGTGGTCGGCTTCTCCGGGCAGACGGGCGCCCGTGCCGCGATCACGCTGCCGCCGCCTTCGACGGGCCACATCGCCGCCGGGCAGGCTTACGTGCTCGTGCTCGAGGCGATCGATGGCGCCAAGTGGCAGGCACCGGTCAACGCGACAGCACGCTAATACCCGCCGCTCTCCGCGATGAAGCTGTCGGGCGTGCCGTCGGCGGGATTGACGAAGATGATGTCCTTGGGGTCGCGGCGCGGCGTGTCGATCGAGAGGAAGACAATCGGCGTCTCCAGCATGCCGGGCAGCGCGTGCACGATGCCGCGGCGGAAGAACAGGAGCTGCCCCGGCGCGAACTCAGCCTGGGTCGCCGGGTCGTCCATCCAGAAGGTGCCGCGCCCGCAGAAGACGTAGAGGTACTCGTCGCTGCCCGCATGGTAGTGCGGCGGCGTCGGCTTGTAGACCCGGAACACACGCGCACTCGCGTTGGGCGTATCGGTGAGATAGCGGTCGAGCAGCAGGGTCTTGGCCGCATCGGGAAACGCCGCCGCGATCTCGGCGATGTCGAAGCGGCCGGTCGCCGATGCGCTTCTGTCGTCCATCTGAGGCTCCTTCTCAGCGCCGAACGGTGGCATAAACTGCAATGATGAAAAAACACGGCACCATCCGCGCCGGCATCGGCGGCTGGACCTTCGAGCCCTGGCGCGGCACGTTCTACCCGGACGGGCTCGCGCATGCGAAGGAGCTCGAGTACGCGAGCGAGCATCTGCCGACGATCGAGGTCAACGGCACCTTCTACCGCAACCAGGCGCCCAAAACATTCGCCAAGTGGGCGAGCGAGACGCCCGACGGTTTCGTGTTCGCGCTCAAGGGCCCGCGCTATGCCGTCAACCGCCGCGTGCTGGCGGAGGCGGGCGATTCAATCAAGCGCTTCCTCGATTCCGGGCCGACCATGCTCGGCGACAAGCTCGGGCCCATGCTGTGGCAGTTCGCGCCGACCAAGAAATTCGACGAGGCCGACTTTTCGGCCTTCCTGGAGCTGCTGCCGGCAAAGTTCGACGGGCGCACGCTGCGCCACGCGGTCGAGGTGCGCCACCCTTCGTTCGTGACACCGGCCTTCGCGAGGCTTGTGCGCGACCACGGCGTCGCCGTCGTCTTCGCCGAGCACGCAACCTACCCGGCGATTGCCGACCCCACCGCCGATTTCGTCTACGCGCGGCTGCAAAAGGGCCAGGACTCGGAGAAAGCGGGGTATCCGCCGAAGGCGCTCGACGCCTGGGCGAAGCGGGCGCGCACCTGGGCCGAGGGCGGCGTGCCCGCCGACCTCGATCGCGCCGATCCCGAGCACAAGGCTCCGGCCAAGCCCCGCGACGTATTCGTCTACTTCATCCACGAGGGCAAGGTGCGCGCGCCGCACGCGGCGATGGCCCTGATGACGCGGCTGTCGAAGGCCGCCTAACCTTCACGGTTGGGCGTGCCGAGGATGTGCCCCTTCGGCGGCAGCATCACATTGTCGAAGTCCTGCGTGAACATCGCCGCCGCGAAGAAGGCGACCGCGCGCAACGTATCCTTGCCGGTGTTGGCGAGATCGTGCCGCACGTTCGTCGGCAACACGAATACGCTGCCGGGCCCCACCGGATAGACGCCGTCCTCCATCTTCAGCTCGCCGCTGCCGGCGATGATGTACTGCGTCTCTTCGGTAGCGTCGGTGTGCCAGCCGAGGTGGCCACCCGGCTCGATCTCGTAGACGATGGTCGAGGACTGCGTCGCGCCCTTGCCACCGCAGCTCGCGAACGCGCCGGCCCAGCGCAGCGAGGGATCGCCTTCGCCCCAAACCTTGAGCCGTGCGAGCTTCTCGGACGCGACGACGGGGCCGGAAGCGCTTTTTCCGCAGCAGGATTTCGCCGCCGCAGCCGTGCGTGTGTCGGTGGATGCCAGTGCCATCTTCCGCTCCTCCATGCTGACCTTCGGGCGACGGTAGAAGCTCGCGGTTAGGCGGACGTTGCAAGGGCGCGGCGCATTCGCCTCGAAATGCACCGATGTCGCCACGCGCCCGCGAGGCTTGACTTGGGCGGCGCGCATGGGCTCACGTCATGGAAACGCACCGCAAAGGGGAACGCATGCGCACGCCGGCCGCTCACTCACACATATATGTCGCACTGATCGTCGCGGCGACCGCGCTTGCTGTTCCCGTCCGCGCCGAGGACGCGCCCTACGTCGGCACGTGGGCGCTCGACATCGCCACCTGCAAGACGCCGCAGGACAGCCAGGACGCCCCCCTCGTAATCGCCAAGGACCGCTACGACCAGCACGAGGTGCACTGCTCCTTCAAGTCGGTCACGCCCAAGGACAGCGACTACAAGATTTCGGGCGACTGCATGGTCGAGGGCAACCCGCAAGCCTACGACTTCACGTTCACGGTGTCGGGCGACACGCTCACCTTCACCGACGAGGCCGGCGCGCGCGACTTCCTGCGCTGCAAGTAGGCGCACACTCGCACCTCACACGCTGAGCGGAGCGAGACGTGCGGCAGTTACCTCAAATGCAGCGGGTCTCGCTTACCCGCGATTTGCCTCGCTCTGCTTGCATGGCGCGCAAAGTGCGTTGAGAAGCGAGGTCTCCATGCCCGACAAGTCTGAGAAGCTGTGGTCGAAGTCCGTCACCGAGCACGACCGCGGCGACACCATTCCGCCCGGCATCTTCAAGTCCGGCAATCCCGATGAGATCGCCGCGGCGCTGCAAAAGGCGGCGCAGGATCCGAGCCGCGCAAGCGACGACCCCTACCGGTCGGCCATGTCGATGCTGGATTTCTACATCAACCGCGCGGGCCGCAACCTCTCGGCCGCCGAGCGCGCCGCGCTCGAGAAGGCCAAGACGGCGTTGCGCCAGCGCTTCGGCAAGACCGACGGCTGAGGATCATCCACGCTCTTTAGGCGCGGACGGAGACGTTGACGGTCTGCGCCGCGCCCGAGGTCGCACCCGCGTGGTCGGCGACGACAACGTCGAAGCTCGCGTTAGCGGCGTTGGTGCCGTCGTGACGGAACAGCACCGTGCCGCGCTCGAGATCGGCCTGCGTGAAGGTCGCCACCGGCCTGCTCGGATCCGTCAATAGCGTCACGAAGCCATTCTTGGCGCGTGAAACCGTGAACGTCAGGTGCTGCGCGTCGTCGTCGGGGTCAAGCGCGGTCAGATCCTGCAGAGTGATGCGCACCGACTTGCCCTTGTCGACCGCCAGATCGAGGTCGCCCGCAAGTGTCGGCGGCACGTTGCGCACCTCCGCGGAGAGGTTGCCACCCATCTCCATGGCGAGGCGGCCGTACTGAACGTTGCCCGTGACGGAGCCTCCGGTGCGGATGGTGATGAGCTGCTTGACGAACACCTCGCCCTGCAGCGTGCCGTGAACGTCGGCGCTCTCGACCTTGATCGTGCCATAGCAGCGCCCTCCCGGCTGGACGACGAGGAGGTCGCCCGAGACCTCGCCCTCCATGTAGCCGTAGACCTCGATGCGCCCGCCGTTGCGGACCTCGCCTTTGAGGGAGGTGTCGGCGGCGATGACGAGTACGCGAGAATTATCGTCCACTGCCCTGTCCCATGCCGAAGCGAAATCCCGGGGAAAAATCCCCAGGAATATGGGTGACGAATAAGCCAGCTTCTTGGCCGCGCCGAGAGAGAACCGCGGTCGAGGTAAACGTGGCAATCGGGCGCGCCACCCGGCGGACACAGTGCCCCTTCAATCGGCAGTCGCAAAGCTCAGAGCGCTTGTCGTCCGTGGGCGGCGGGGGCAGCTTACTCGGCCTTTATAAAGACTGCCCTCCAGGAGGATGAGATGTCGATTACGCTGAAATCCCGCGGGCTGGCGGCCGTCGTCGCTTTCGCCGCGCTAGTGCCGTCCGTTTCGCACGCCGCAGCGCCGTCGGACTGCAAGACCTTCGCCGCCGCCGGCAGCGGCTTGAACAACAGCATCGCTACGGTGATGGCCAAGCAGGGCGCGATCAACATCGCCGAGGCGCGTGGCTACAGCGTCCAGGGCGAGGCCAAGCTGATCTCGTGCTCGTCGACCGGCATCTTCGGCACGGAGTGCAAGGCGAGTGCGCACGGCTGCAAGAGCGCGCACTGAACCGCGACTACTGACGCATTTGAACTCGCTGCAGCGCGCCTGGTGCGCGCTGCAGGCGTTTTTGCAACGCATCGACGCGCGGTGGTTGCGCCAAGCACGGCCGCATTAAACTTGTCTAGCCCGAATTTCAGTTGCCTACAAAAAACCGCTTGATTGTTGCAATGTCGCCACATATTGTGAAGAGGTAGCGTACGCGTTCCCGAGCACCCCCCGTGCTTAATCTCGTCGAACCCCACAGCGCCATTTCCGGGCGCGAGACCGCCAAGGCCCCAGGGCCCGCAGGCGACGGGCTCGATTGCGAGGTGCTGACGCTGCGCGCCGGCGAAACGCTGTTCCGCGAAGGCGACACCCGCAGTTACGTCTACCGCGTGGAGCGGGGCGCGGTCTGCCTCTTCAAGAGCCGCGCCGACGGCAGCCAGGACATCTTCGAGTTTGCTTTCCCCGGCGACCTCGTGGGCCTCGGCTACCTCGACAGCCACGTGTCCAGCGCCCAGGCGGCCATGGAAACCTCGCTGATTTGCCTGTCGCGGACGGCGCTCGATCCATCAGCGGAGCGCAACGCCCGCTCGCGCGCCCGTCTCACGGCCGCCATCGAGCGGGAAGTCACGTTCCTCAAAGAATCCCTCCTCAGCAACGGGCACCCGAGCCCGCTCGAGCGCGTCGCGGCACTGTTCGTCACCCTGTCGCATTACAACGCGTATGAGGGGCGCGAGCCGACGTTGATCACGGACTCGCTCAAATGCGGCGTGGTCGCCGGCTACCTGAACATGAGCGTCGACCTGCTCGCCGCTCAGCTCGCCGAGATGGAAGCACGCGGCCTCATCGAGCCGTGCGCAAAGGGCCTGCGTCTCAAGGACCTTGACGGTCTCGAGAAGATCGCTGACAGACCGCTCTGACGGCTGGGCGGCGATTATCTGCAATTCAGTGACAAGTCGGAACCGCGTGGCCTCGCGCCCGGCACCGCTGCGTCCAACCCTCGCGTGAGCATGCCGGATAGCCCCGAGCTCGACCTATCGCAATTGCAGCCGGGCCAGAGGGGAAGCGCCACCCTCGTGGTCGGCGAGGAGCATACCGCGGCCCATGTCGGCAGCGGCCGCGCGCCGGTGCTCGCGACGCCGATCATGGTCGCGCTGATGGAGGCGGCCGCCGTCGACTGCATCGAGCGGGCCCTGCCCGCGGGCCACGAGAGCCTCGGCGTGCGCATCGACGTTGAGCACTCCTCGCCGACCCCCGTCGGCATGAGGATCACGGCGACCGCAGAGCTCTCCGAGGTGAGCGGACGCATGCTCTCGTTTCACCTCGAGGCGCGCGACGAAGGAGGCGTCATCGGAAAAGGGCGGCACATGCGCGTCGTCGTCGACAGCGAGCGCTTCCGCGCCAAGGTCCGCGCAAAATGAGCGCCGGGCAGATAGGGCGCGCCTCCGCGGGCCACACCCGCAGAAAAAGCGGTCCGCGGCGAGCCAATTATCAGTTGCGCGCGAGGTGCAAATCTCGGCACAATGTCGAAGAATCAAGCAATAAGCTCGCCTCGGCAGGCTCCGGGAGGTCCACCATGCGCGTAGTAAAAGCAACGCTTCTGATCACTGCCGCGCTATTCGGCGGCACGCTCACTCTGAACGCGGCCTCGGCCGCCGATCAGGCCGCGCCGCAGCCGGCGCCGCAGCCGCAGGCACAGCAGACCATGGGCCCCGCGGCACCTGCAACCAAGCAGAAGGAATGCCCCGGCAATCCCGACCCGCTCGGCGTGTCGCGCGTGGTCGAGATCGACACCACCGGCGGACCCGGCTTCGGCTTCCAGCACTACAAGAATTACGATTTCCTGCAGCCCAAGGAAGTGGTGCTGACGTTCGACGACGGGCCGCTGCCGAGCCGCACCACCGCGATCCTTGCCGCGCTCGAGGCGCAGTGCACGAAGGCCACCTTCTTCTCGGTCGGCAAGGTCGCCGGCGGCTACCCCGAGATCCTGCGTGACGTGGCCAAGGCCGGCCACACCATCGGGGCCCATACCGTCAACCACAAAGACCTCTCGAAGATGAAATTCGACGAGGCCAAGGACGAGATCGAGCGGTCGTTCAGCATCGTCCACCGCGCGATCGGCGGTCCGTCGGCTCCGTTCTTCCGCTTCCCCTTCCTGCGGGATTCGCCGGAGTTGCTGAAGTATCTGGCCGACCGCAACATTGCCGTATTCTCCACCGACATCGACAGCTTCGATTTCAAGGGTCCGGCGGCGCCCGCGCTGGTGAAGCACGTGATGGCGCTGCTCGATAAGCGGGGCAAAGGCATCATCCTGATGCATGACATTCAACCGCACACGGCGGCAGCGATGCCCGACCTGCTCAAGGAGCTCAAGGCCAAGGGCTACAAGATCGTGCAGCTCACGGCGAAGGCGCCGGTGCAGACGCTGCCGGAGTTCGACGCCTTGATCGAGAAGGACATCAAGGGCATGCCGACGGCTCTGTCGGACCGGCCGATGACCAGCGTGATCAAGACGATCGGCGGGCAATGACGGCGGGCGGCCTCATCGCCGAGCTCGCGAGTTTGTCGTAACGCGCTTGCCCGGTTCGCATGAGTTACAAAGGCCGCCTTATGCGCCGAACGATTCTGCAAAGGTTTTCGGGCGTCCTGCTCGCGACCCTCGTCGCGGCCGGCACGCCCGGTACCGTCCAGGCAGCCACCTGCACGGCGGACGACTTTGCCGCCGCCGTCGACAAATCGGGATCGCAGCTAAGGACATTCAACGCCGAGGCGCTGCCCAAGTTGCGCGACAAGCTCCGGGAGCTCAAAGACGCGAAGGGCTGGGATGGAGCCGACTATGAGGAGAAGGGCCTCGACAGCGTCCGCGACGCGCGCGCGGAGAAGTTCGACGCCGATGCCGAGGAGCTGATCACCAAGATCGACATGCTCGGCCGGCCGCCCACCGACAAGCAGCCGGACTGCGCCAAGCTGTCGGAGCTGCAGGCCGCGGGGCTCGAGCTCCTGGCGCTCATGAAGGCCAAGTCCGCGTACACGATCTCCAAGATCGACGCCGAGATCGCCGGCAAGGCCCCCGCCTCCCCGGCCGCGGAGCCGCCAAAATCGCGCGAGCCGCAAGTCGCCAACGTGCCGCCGCCAGGGGCGCCGGCGCCCAAGCCCGCGCCGAAGTCCGGCAAGTGGAGCACCAAGACCAAGCCGGAGACCGAGCCCCCGATGGCAGCCTTGCCCGTGCCGCCGCCACCGTCACCATCGTACTCGCCGGAGGCGCAGCTGCCCGAAGCGGCCGAACGCGGCTACACCATCGATGAGGTCCACGAAGCGACCCGCGGCTTCTTCGGCACCATCTCTACGAGCCTCGGCAGCGTCATCGAGTACGCCTTCAGCAAATACGGCCGGCCCGACGGCTACGTGCTCGGCACCGAGGGCGGCGGCGCGTTCCTCGCCGGCGTGCGCTACGGCACCGGCACGCTCTACCTGCGGTCGGGCGGCACCGCGAAGGTCTACTGGCACGGCCCGTCGATCGGAACCGACTTCGGCGCCTCGGGCTCGCGCACCATGTTCCTCATCTACAATCTGCGCGACCCCAACGATCTGATCCGCGAGTTCACCGGCATCGACGGCTCCGCCTACTTCGTCGGCGGCGTCGGCATTACGTTATTGAAGGGCGGTCCGGTCCTCATGGCGCCGATCCGCTCGGGGCTAGGCTTCCGCATCGGCGCCAACCTCGGCTACATCCGCTTCACGGCGGGACCGACCTGGAACCCGTTCTAATCGCCGCTTACCACGCGCCGCCGTAGATCTGGCGGCCGCGCGGCCTTGCGCGCGGCTGATAGGCGGGCTGGTCGTCGGCAAAGAACCCCCCGAAGGGCTTGAACATCGGCTGCTCGTAGCGCCGCTGCGCCACCATCGGCGAGTAGGGCGGCTTGCCGTGCACGACGATCTGCGTGAGTGCCATCCCGTGCTTGTCGACGAGGTCATAGAAGGTGCGCGCATTCCGCAGCGCGAGCCGCACGCAGCCGTGCGAGGCGGGGCGTCCCAAGTTGCCGACGGCGTTGGTCGCGTGCACGGCGACACCCTGACTGAAGAACACCGCGTACGGCATCGGCGCCCAGTCGTACTGGCGCGAATAGTGCATACGCGAGGTCCAGCTCACGGTGAAGGTGCCGACGGGCGTCGCGTAGCCCGCGCGCGCCGACGAGATCGGCCAGCGGTAGATCTCGCCCGATTTGTCGGAGACGGTCATGGTCTGTGTCGACAGATCGATGTCGGCGAACAGCGTCGGCTTGGGCGGATCGAGCGGCGGGGCGGAAGCTGCATCCTCAGGCGTCACGGCCGCGACGGAGGCAGCAGGCGGAAGAGCCTTGTCCGTCACCTGCGGCTGCGCCTCGACCGAGATGCCGCTGGACTCGGCCGCGGCAGGCTCTACGGCCGCGGCGGCGGAGACGAGAAGGAGGGCTGAGATCGCGGCAGCGGAAACTCGGACACAACGCATCGCTCTGACCCAACCGCTCCCCGTGCACGGCGCCCACCCAAGTGAGCTTACCGCCCCGCGGATGCATAAGGCTTAACGACTGCGCTGCATTTGCGCGCACTTTTCTTTCATCCGCTGCCCGCAGCATCCCACGCGTCGAGCGCAGCGGCAACCTGCTCAGTTGCCAAACAGGAGTTGGAAGATCGTGCGCGGCCGGCGATGGCGGTCGCCGCGGTCGTATTGCGAGGAATCGAGCTGACCCCACGGCGACCAGGCGCCGGAGCCGTCGGTCGTGTAGCGCTGATTGTTCTGGGCGACGGGCCGCCCCGCGCGCAGGATGAACTCGTCGGTGGCGCCGTCGACGCTCGCCACCACAACGCGGTCATCCTGCCACGTCCAGTTGGCGACCTTCGTCCCCTCGCGATGGGGCTCGATGGCGATGACGCTGTTGGCATCGAGATCGAGGATCGCCACCTGCTCGACCTCCTCGGGCCCCTGCGGTCCGGGTGTCACGCCGCCCTTGAAGCGCAAAGTTGCGATGCCCAGCAGCGGCGCCGGCTTCACCACCCACTCGAGCAATTGCGGCTGACCTTCGCCCGCCATCTCCAGCGGGATGCGCAGCTTCTTGTACTGATCGCTCACCGCGAAGAACTGCGACCCGTGCTGCACCACTTTCCATTTGTCGATGCCGAGCCCGGGCAGCTCGCGGTCCTCATCGTCGCCGAGGTCGGCGCCGAGTCGCTGCAGGCCGACGAGCGCGGCCTTCAGGCTCGGCTTCGCCGCGAGCGCCCTCTTGTAGTCGACGACGGCGCGCTCGTTGTGCCCTTGCGCCTCTTCGAGCTCGCCGTTCGCCCACAGCGCCTCCGCACCGTCGGGCTCGAGCTTCAGCGCGGTCTCCGCGTCCTTGAGGCCGATGTCGGCCTGGCCGCTCTGCTTGTAGACGACGCCGCGGTAGGCGAACGCCAAGGCCGAGCGCGGATCGAGCTCGATCGCGCGGTTCAAATCGGCGAAGGCGGGCTCGTAGGCCTGCGACATCCCGTAGGCGAGCCCGCGCGCGGCATAGCCGCGTGCCGACTTCGGGTCGAGTTCGACGACGTGCGAGAAATCCTTGAGCGCGGCCTCGATGTTGTCGCTCGCCAGATACGCCTGGCCGCGCAGGAGATAGAGCTCCGCGTTGCCGACGTCGAAGGCGATGGCGCGCGACAGATCCTCGATCGCATCCTGGTTGCGGCCGATCTCGAGCTTGGCTTCCGCGCGACTGCGGTAGCCGGCGGCAAAACGCGGGTCGGCCGTCACCGCGCGCGTGAAATCACGGATGGCGGCGTGCGGCCGCCCGGCCCCGAGATAGACGCGCCCGCGGCCGGCGAGCGGCGCCGCCGCCTGCGGCATCAGCTTGATCGCGCGCGTGTAGTCGCCGATGGCCTGATCGGGATGTCCGACCTGCGAATAGGCGCCGGCGCGGTTACCGAGCGCCGCGGCGTAGCCTGGCGCGAGCACGATCGCCCGGTTGAAATCCTTGATCGCCTCGTCGGGGTTGCCGAGCGCGAGGAGCAGGCTTCCGCGGTTATTGTAGATCGCCGCGTACTCGGGAAAGAGCTGGGCCGCGCGATTGAAGTCGTCGATGGCGAGCTTGGGCTGACCGAGACGGGCGTAGGCGACCCCGCGGTCGTTGAGGATGGTCGCCCGCCGGTCGTTGGCAAGCGCGGTGTCCTTCAACGCTTCGGTGTAGTCGGCGACGGCCTGGCCGCTGTCCCCGCGCACGAGCGCCGCGGCCCCGTCCTGCGCCTTGGGCGAAAGATCCTCCTCGGCGGCCGAAGCGGCTCGGCAAGCGGCCGAAATCAGCAGCACGATAAGTGCGAGCCGTCGCAGCATCATCGTCTCTCGCGCGTCACGCCGACGGCCCCTTGGTGATCCCCGAATCCAGCATAGGGCATTAAACGCCGATTGTGGCGCTCAGTCGATCTCAGCCGGAAGCCCAATTCACGCATTTTCCGCCCGGCCAAACTGAAGCTTGGCAAGAACCGCGGGGAGCCGCTCGGGAAGATCCTCGGCGATCAGACCGGGGCCGAACTCGGACGCAGCCTCCCCGTGCAGCCAGACAGCGGCGCAGCCGGCGTCGAACGCCGGCATTCCCTGGGCGAGCAATCCGGCGACGAAGCCGCCAAGTACGTCGCCGGCGCCGGCCGTGGCGAGCCAACGCGGCGAATTCTCGTTGATGGCGGCGCGGCCGTCGGGGGCGGCAACGACGGTGTCGGCGCCCTTCAGCACGACGACGGCGCCGCTCTCGCGTGCCGCGGAGCGCGCACGGTCGAGCTTGCTGCCTTCGCCGATCGCCGGGAAAAGACGGCGGAACTCGCCCTCGTGCGGCGTGAGCACGACCGGGCGCGAGGGCGTCGCGGCAATGGCGCGAGCCAGGGCCGTGACGTCGCCCTGAAACGAGGTCAACGCATCCGCATCGAGAACCAGGGCTGCGCCGGAGCCGAGCGCCGCCATCACGAGCTCGCGCGTCGGCGCGCCGACGCCCAGCGCGGGGCCGAGCAGCACGGCGTTCTTGCGCCGGTCTGAAAGGATCTGCGCCAGCCCGTTCGCTCCCTCGAAGGGCATGAGCATGATCGCGGTCAAGTGCGCGGCGTTGACGACGAGCGCATCCGGCGGGCTTGCGACGGTGACGAGCCCGGCGCCGATGCGCAGCGCTCCGCGCGCGCCCATGCGCGCCGCACCCGTGTGTGCGAGCGAGCCCGACACGACAAGCGCGTGGCCGCGGTCATACTTGTGGCCCGCAAGGCGCGGACGTGGATACGTGGACAGCCACAGCCCCGCAGCGTCGGCCCAGGTGCGCGGATCGATCTCGCTCAGCACCCCGTCCGGGATGCCGATGTCGGCGACCCGAACGGGGCCGCAATACATGCGTCCCGGCAGCAGCAGGTGGCCAGGCTTGCGGCGAAAGAAGGTGACTGTACTCTGCGCCTGCACGACCGGCCCCGTCGCCGCACCCGTCGTGCCGTCGAGCCCGCTCGGAACATCGACGGCAACGATGGGGCGCCCCGAGGCATTCATCGCCTCGACGGCCATCGCCGCGGCACCGTCCAGGGGACGCGTCAGCCCGGCTCCGAACAGCGCGTCCACGATGAGCTGCGCGCCGTCGAGGGCGAAGGTCGAGAGCGGCGCGATGGTGCCCGCATAGCGCTGCGCCATGGCTGCCGCATCACCCTTGAGGGCGGCGCGGTCGCCGAGCAGCGCAAGGCGGACATCGTAGCCGCGATCGCGTAGGTGGCGGGCGGCGACGAAACCATCGCCGCCGTTGTTGCCAGGGCCGCAAAGGACCGCCACACCCGCGCCCGCCGGGGCCATCTGTGCCGCCGCGTCCGCCACCGCGTGCCCGGCGTTCTCCATCAGCGTGAGGCTGGCAACGCCGCCGGCGACCGCCAAGCGGTCGGCGCGCCCCATCTGCTCGCTCGTCAGCAGCTCGAGCCCCGTCATCCGCGCTCCCGGATTCTCAAAGCGTCTGCGAATTGGGCAGCGCTCCATTCCATGCGCCTGCAATTTGTGCAATATGCGTGAAACTTGAGCATTAGCAGCCACGTCGGAAAGGCAATGGGTGCCGGGGATCGAAGCAAGATCTTGGATTCACGATTGATTATTTCCCGGCAGCAGTTGGCATGGGCCATGCTAACCCATTGCCCGTCCGGACAATCCGCCCTTGCAGAACGACAGAAAATCGGAGGGACCAAGGGGTCATGAAGAAGATCGAGGCCATCATCAAGCCATTCAAGCTCGACGAGGTGAAGGAAGCCCTGCAGGAGATCGGCTTGCAAGGCATCACCGTCCTCGAGGCGAAGGGCTTCGGCCGCCAAAAGGGTCACACCGAGCTCTATCGGGGCGCGGAGTACGTCGTCGATTTTCTGCCCAAGGTGAAGATCGAGGTCGTGCTTGCGGACGAGATGCTGGACAAGGCCGTCGACGCCATCCAGAAGGCCGCCAAGACCGGCCGCATCGGTGACGGCAAGATATTCATTTCTGGAATAGATAACGCGATCCGCATTCGCACCGGCGAAACGGGTGCAAGCGCCATCTAGCTTTGAACCGCTTTCCGCGATAGAGGCTTGCCGCGGTCTGCAGGCAGCCCGGTGCGGGGTAGGTAACAGGGGAGTTCTCATGAAGAACGCTAGCGATGTCCTGAAAATGATCAAGGACAAGGACGTCAAGTTCGTGGACCTCAGGTTCACGGACACTAAGGGAAAGATGCAGCACGTCACGGCGCAATCGAACTGCATCGACGAGGGAGTGTTCACGGACGGATACGCGTTCGACGGCTCCTCGATTGCAGGCTGGAAGGGGATCGAGTCCTCCGACATGCTGTTGATGCCGGATCCTGGCACTGCCCATCTCGATCCATTCTTCGCGCAGTCGACGGTTGCACTGTTCTGCGACGTGCGGGAGCCGACCACGGGCCAGTACTACGAGCGCGACCCGCGCGGCATCGCCAAGAAGGCCGAAGCCTACATGAAGTCGACCGGCGTGGGCGACAAGGTCTTCTTCGGCCCGGAAGCCGAGTTTTTCATCTTCGACGACGTGCGCTTCAACGTCGACCCGACCAACTGCGGTTTCAAGGTCGACTCGGCCGAGTTCCCGTCCAACAGCGGCACCGAATACGAGATGGGCAACCTCGGCCACCGTCCGCGCACCAAGGGCGGCTACTTCCCCGTGCCCCCGGTCGACAGCTGCCAGGACATCCGCTCCGAGATGCTCTCGGTCATGACGGAGATGGGTGTCGAGGTCGAGAAGCATCACCACGAGGTGGCCTCCGCCCAGCACGAACTCGGCATCAAGTTCGCGCCTATGGTCACGATCGCTGACCACATGCAGATCTATAAGTACGTCGTGCACATGGTCTCGCAGGCATACGGCAAGACCGCGTGTTTCATGCCGAAGCCGATCTTCGGCGACAACGGCTCGGGCATGCACGTGCACCAGTCGATCTGGAACGGCTCTACGCCGGTGTTTGCGGGCAACAAATACGCGGACCTCTCCGACACCTGCCTCAGCTACATCGCTGGCATCCTCAAGCACGCCAAGGCGATCAACGCCTTCACCAATCCGACGACGAACTCCTACAAGCGGCTGGTCCCCGGCTACGAAGCGCCTGTGCTGCTCGCCTACTCGGCGCGCAACCGCTCCGCATCGTGCCGCATCCCGCATGCGACCAATCCGAAGGCAAAGCGCGTCGAGGTGCGCTTCCCCGATCCGGCGGCGAACCCGTATCTGGGCTTCGCGGCCATGCTCATGGCCGGGCTCGACGGCGTCACCAACAAGCTGAACCCCGGCAATGCCATCGACAAGAACCTCTACGACCTGCCGCCGGCCGAGCTCGAGAAGATTCCGACCGTTTGCGGATCCTTGCGCGAGGCGCTCGACAACCTCGACAAGGACCGCGCCTTCCTCAAGATGGGCGGCGTGATGACCGACGACATGATCGACGCCTACATCGAGCTGCGCATGGCCGAGAACATGCGCTACGAGATGGCGCCGCATCCGATCGAGTACGACATGTACTACTCGGTCTAAGCCGCGTCCGGCTTCGCTTGGAGACGATTGCGGCCCGGGATCGCTCCCGGGCCGTCGCATTTCAGAAGTAGACAAGCACGGCGACGAACAGTGCAGCCCAGGCGAAGAGGCGCAGCTTGCGCCAGTGCGCGGCGATAAGCTGCGCGGCGCGGCGCGGCAGGTCCGACCAGCGGATCTGGCCGAGGACGACGATCACGATCCCCATGGCGAGACCGATCACCACCGAGGCGTAGTCGAGGTAGACACCCGTCACGGGAAGCCGGATGGGGCCGTTGGTCGTGTCCGTGGCACCCACCACGATGACGGCGGCCATCATCAGTCCGAGCGCCAGCATCGAAAAGAAGCCGAAGACAGCTCGCATCTGTCGTACCTTGAACGTCGCCCGGGTCGCGTCGCTTTCGTCCCGAACCTAGCTTTCCCCTTTCAACAATCCGTTAACCATGCACGAGAGCTGCAAACGGTCATGGCCTTCGTGCATATCGTCATGCGCTGCCATGCAAATGATCATGCACGCGCGTCGATTGACACCTGGTATGAGCGGGCGCAGGTTGTATGAACCTTTGCAAAGGAGGTCTAAGAAAATGTCGCCTCCGGGCCAGACCAAGCCGCGCTAGCGCAGCCTGACGGTTGCAACAGCCGCGGCAGAACCCAAACGTCCAAAGACAGTCCAAAAACAGGAAGTGCCCGCGGCCTTCAAGCGCCGCGGCTTATCGATGAGCCCGCATGCGGGCAGGCTTTCAGCGGAAAGCCATCAAACCCGGCCCGGACGGCAGCGCCGCTCCGGGCCTCTTCGTTTGCCCCCGCTCCCGACCAGCCGGTGTGGCTTCAAGAATTGATAGAAAATTCACCATGAGCGTGGCACCGTCTCAATGTTGGAGGGATAATTTTCCCCTTCTTTCAAGGTTGTGCGCTTGTCGCTTCAGAGTGGCCCGCAGTTCGTTGCCACACAGGGTCTCAAGTGAAATGCGCAAATCCGCTCCAGCCTTCCCGAAGCCCGGGAAGACGTGATCCGGGAGCCACCATGCGCGACGTCGCATCGAAGGCCGCAACGGTCGAGTCCACCGCCGGCCTCTTGAAGATCATGGACGATATCGCGAGCCTTCGGGCTGCGGCCCCGCCGCCGATTGCGGCCGGCGGCTATCGCGTGCTCGGCGTCCGCAGCGACCGCCCGCGCCCCACCCGCGCTGCCGCGCTCGCCCCCTTGACGGGCAAGCCGATGCGCATGCGCGGGTTCCTCACCGCGCTGTTCGCGGGCGGTCTCGGCCTCGCCGTTCTTGCCGGCCCGGCGACCTGCCCTTCTTGCGATCCGGCGCATTCGGGCGCCCAGCTCGACGCCCAGCGGATCCTGTCGCGCTTGAACTACACGCGCGAACTCCCTGGCGACGTCGCCGCGCGCGAGACGGCGCCACTCACGCAATCCGACGGGACGGCACAGGGCGATCGCGGCGAGCCGCCGGCTCTCTCCACGCTCGCCCTCGCAGAACCCGAGGACAGCGCCTCTCCGACTTCAACGGGTGCCATCGGCCCTGCGCCCTACCCCGACAGTGCGCCCGCTGCGGCCGCCGCTGAGCCAGCCCCACAAGCGGCGAAGCTTCCTGACACGATCGAGGAGCTCTCCGACCAGGGACCGCCAGAGACCGAGATAGCCGCAGCTACCGTCGAGAGCGAGCCCGAGACGCCGCTGCCGCCGGGGGCCCACAACGCTTCCTCCCAAGGACAACACCGGCGTCGAGGCCGAGGAGCCTGCTCCGCGTGCAAGCGCCCCGCGCAAACGCGCTTCCATCAAACAGCGCCGCGCCAAGGCGCACACGCCCGCAACGCGTAACGCCGCGCCGTCCGCTCCGAAGCTTTATTCGCCGAACAAGTACGCCCAGATCCCGGGATGGGCGGCGAAGATGTACGAGACGCCCTGGCAAAATAAGGCGTTCTCGTTCCAGTAACGCCGCACGACGGCGCCCTCAGTGTGACACATCGCTTGCGCAATCTTTGGCGCATGCGCATCACGCTCATTCGCGCCGCCCTGATAGCGCTGCTGTGCGCCGGCGTACCCTCGGCCGCAACCGCCGCCCCCGGCTATGCCTGGCGTTCGCCGGCCGATGCTGCCACATCCGGCACGCTCGAACAGCGCTTCGCACCGCCGGCGGGTTTTGCGCGCGTCGCCGCTGCGGCCGATAGCTGGGCCGCTTGGCTGCGCGGGCTACCTCTAAAGCCGCCCGGATCGCCAGTGCTCACTTATACGGGCGCACCCAAGTGGCGCCAGGACGTGCACGCTGCCGTCATCGACATCGACGTCGGCAGCAGAGACCTCCAGCAATGCGCTGATGCGATCATACGCCTGCGCGGCGAGTGGCTGTTCGCCGCGGGGCGCCCGATCGCCTTCAACGACACCGACGGCAAGCGCCGCGCCTTCTCCTCGCGCGGCAAATCCGACCACGCTGCGTTCCGCAAATACATGGACCTTGTGTTCGCCTACGCCGGCACCTACTCGCTCGAGCACGAGCTGAAGCCGGTGCCGCTCGGCGACATTCAAATCGGCGACGTGTTCGTCAAAGGCGGCTTCCCCGGGCACGCCGTGCTCGTCGCCGACATGGTCTGGAACGCGCAGACGGGGGAGAGGCGCTTCCTACTGATCCAGAGCTACATGCCTGCGCAGGAGATGCACGTCCTGAAGAATCCGGCGTCGCCCGAAGGCTCGCCTTGGTATCCGGCAGCATTCGCCGGCGACCTCGTGACGCCCGAATGGACGTTCAAGCCGGGTGCGCTGCACCGCTGGCCCTGAACCCCGCGGCAACGTCGCGTTCAGGCGCGCGTCGCCAGGATCATCATAAAGACGGAGGCAAGCACGAAGGCGCCGAGACCACCGGCGGCTTTCATGCTGGAGTGCGGGTCCGCGTGCGTCATCATCTGCATCAGTCCCTCGCCGAGGCCCGCGAGGCCGACAACGATGATGATGAAGCCGAGCAGTATGCCGAATGTTCCACGCATTGTTCTCTCCGATCCCGTCCCGATGATCTTCGGCACGCCAAGTGCCATTATTGCCCCTGTGCCGGTGCCTCGCCCGCTTGCCGAAGTCCTTGAGGTAGCTATCGAAGGCGTGCGGGCGGTCCGGCAATGAAAGCGTATAGCCGATGACGCCGACGAAACCCACTCCCGCAAGCACGATTCTCGGAATCGAGCGGAGCACCACCGAGCGGCGCTTTGTCGCCCACGCCCCGGAGCAGTCAAGCCTTGCTCGAAGATCCCCGATCAGGGCTGTTTAGTTGTGGCTTCCCTGCCGGTGCCCTGGACACCCGCGCCATCGAGCGGGCGTACGGCAATGTAGAAGGCCGTCGATGCAAGCAGCATCCCGACCACCGATACGATGGCGATGGTGCGGCGCGAGCCGGCCCCCACCCAGGCCGGGTTCACCAGTCCGGCGACGAGGTAGAGGACGATCAGGACGAAGATCGCCTGATACGACCAGGACGAGTAGTCGAGAAGCGCGTTCGGCATGGGGTGCGGGCTCGCGTAAACGGCGGAGCCGCGATCTTGACGAGCGAGGCTTAACGTCAGGGAAATACGTGCGCCCACGTTCGATCGATCGGCGGTAGAATCTGCTAGGCGCGCGCCTCGGCCAGTGCGATGGGGAGCGCCGCGGCGAATACGGCCAAGTCCTCATCGCGCCCGCAGCTCACCCTTATGCAGCGGTTGAGCGGCGCGACGCTCGGCATGCGCACGAACACGTCGCGCGCAATGAGCCCGTCGAGAACGCGCTTGGCGAAGGTGCCGTCGCCGCCGCAATCGATGGTCACGAAGTTAGCCCCCGAAATGAGCGGCGCGAGACCTTGGTCGAATGCGATCCTCCCGATCCGCGCGCGGGCGCGAGCGATCTGGCGTACGACCTCGGCAAGGTAGGCCTGATCCTCGATCGCCGCGAGTGCGCCGATCTGGCCCACGCGGTTGATGCCGTAGTGGTTGCGGATTTTTTCGAACTGGCGGATCAGCGCCGCCTCGCCCAGCGCATAGCCGATGCGCGCGCCGGCGAGACCGTATGCCTTTGAGAAGGTGCGCAGCCGCAGCACCTGCGGGTTCGTGACGTCGATCGGCAGCACGTCCTTGGGCGGCGCCGTATCGCAATAGGCTTCATCGAGGCACAACAGCACCCCATCCGGCAGTCGCGCGATGAGCTGCTTCAACTCGGCGCTCGGCGCCATCGATCCCATCGGGTTGTCGGGCGTGGCGACGTAGAGGATGTGTGCGTCCTCGCGCACGGCCGCGGCGAGCAGCGCCTCGAGATCCTGGCGGTCGTCGCGGTAGGGCACGCGCACGAGACGTCCACCGCCGGCGGCGACGTGAAAGTTGAAGGTAGGGTAGGTGCCGTCCGAGCTGACGATCACCGAACCCGGCTCCGCCGCGAGCTTCACCGTCAGCCCCAACAGCCCGTCGATGCCTTCGCCGATGACGACGTTGTCAATGCCGACCCCATGGAACTGCGCAATGGCACAACGCAGCTCGTAGCTTTCGGGGTCCGCGTACATCCAATTGCCGGAGGCCGCGGCTTCCATCGCGGCGACGGCCTTGGGCGAGGGCCCGAACACACTCTCGTTGGCGCCAAGCCGCGCGGCGAACGGCCGTCCCCGCGCGCGTTCCTGCGCCTCCGGTCCGACAAACGGCACGAACGCGGGCAGGAACTCGACGAGCGGGTTTAGGCGCGGACGCTGCATGGGGCTTAGGTGATCCTACAGCAGTCCGAGGTCGGCAAGATCGCGCCGCATCTTCGGCGGCAGCCCCGACAGCTTCCTGTCGCCGCGATTAAGATCGGGCGGCGCATCCGCCGGATCGAAATAACGCCATCCCTGGAAGGCGCGGCGTGACAGGGGTCGCACGGGGACGAGCGCCGCGTCGAGCAAGATCAGGCAGCAGCGAGAGCCGTCCGCCTTGTGTCCTTCGTCGAAGCCGGCGATGCGCTGGCGCACCTGGATCACGCCTTTGATGACCCAATAGAGCGAGCCGCCGTCCAAGAGTTCCGCCTGCCGCTTCGGCATCTGGAACGTCGTGTGGAACAGCCGCGGCTTCTCGCCGGCCTTCTTCTGCTCGGCGAGCCGCTCGCGCTGCCAGGCGGCGAGGTCCTCGATAGAGGCGGCGCCGACGCACAGCTTGATCAGATGAAGCGTCATCGCCTCGCTCCTTCAGGACAACAATTGCCGCGCAGCATTGACCATCGAGCCTCGGCAGCGCGAGCGCAATTCCGGGCGCATCCACAGCTCACTTGGATCTGCACGTTCCGGCGTATTGGGCGAACACGGGTTGGCCCATCAGCCCGAAATGGCGCGAGTGCACCGCCGGATAGGCGCCCGTCGCCGCGTCCTTGTCGTAGACGGTCGTGAGGTTGAGGAAGCCCTCGTTCATGACCTCGAGGAAATGGTTGGCGTTGATGGCGCGCACGATCTTGAGCATGCCCGGCTGGTCGCGCCCGTCGGTGATGAGGCGCGCCGATTGGCCGTCAAGATTGATGTCGGTGATCTCGAAGGTGAGCGGCGCCGATGCCTCCGACTTGAAGCCGCCGCCGTCGTAGCTCCACGAGTTGCCGGTCGAGAAGGAGCACACGAAGTGCTTGGGCTCCTCCTGGGCACACGCCGGTCCAAGGTACGCGAACCCCACCAGCAGGCATCCCATGCAGGACGCGAATGCAATCTGCATCATCAACCCCTCGTCTCGATCACCCCGATCGGAACATTGAACCGTGGGGACCGGCCCGGCGCAACTGCGCAAGAAGGGCCGTTGGCCGCGGTCAAGCGTCGCGAAATGCCTTCAATCCGCCCCGATTGGGGTCTCGTTACCCCTTGCGGGTGAATAGGATGCCATGGTCCGGCTCGGCGCGTTCGGTCTGTTGCTGTCGATAGCCGCGCTCGCATGCGGGTGCGCCGGTGCGCCTACCGAGCCGCCGCCTGCGCTCGTCAGCGACCCTCCTCCGCTCGCCAACGATACGGCCGCCTTCTCAGCTTACGAGCTCACCGAGGACGAGAAGAAATACGACTGCAAGAAGCTCACCGGCAAAATGCAGGTGCGCATCCTGCAAATTCGCGGTTACGACACCCGCGCCAAGGCGAGCACCATGGCGCGCACTGCGCAGGCCGTCACCACGCCCATCTTCGGCGGCACCAAGGAGGGCATGGACCCCGACGGCCAGTACCGCAAGGATCGGGCGATGCTGGAGGCCTATAATCGCGAGCTCGCCGCCAAGAAGTGCAAGATTTTCGACATCGAAGCCGAGCTCAAAAAGACCGACAGCGTGCCCGAGCCAATCCCCACCAAAACAAAGCAGTAAGCGCGCACGGTAGGGGCTGAGCGGCATTCTGGTGTAATGGTCAGGCGCTTGCTCCGGGGCACGCCGATGACGCAGACTTTACCCAATACGTCCGATCGCCCAAGCAGCCTTCCCTGGCCGCCGATCCTCATCGTTGCGGTCATCGCCGGCGCGTTACTCTTGAGCCGCATCGCGCCGCTCCCGTGGCCAGGTCTCGACGACCGGGCGGCGCACTACGTCGGGCTCGGGCTCGGCGTTTTGGGTGTCGTGCTGCTCGTCGTCTCGATCCTGATGCTGCGACAAGCGGGGACGACCGTGCGCCCGCATGCCGGCGCGACCGCGCTGGTGACGACGGGGCCATATCGGCGCTTCCGCAACCCGATTTATCTCGGCGATTGCCTCATCCTCTTCGGCCTCGCCGAGCTGACGAAGGACGTCTGGTTCGTGGTCGCTGCCGTGGTCTTCGGCTTTTTCGTGACCTGGCTCGCGATCCTGCCCGAGGAGCGCTACCTGGAACGCCGTTTCGGCCGCACTTATCTCGACTACAAAGCCAAGTCGCGCCGCTGGATCTGAAGGAACACGATGGCCATCGACTACGGCGAGAAGGAGCGCGCGTTCATCGACGGCCTCAAGGAGAACACCGGCCGCGATCTTTCCGCGTGGATGGCGGCGATCTCGGCTGAGGAGCTGCCCCACCGCAATGACATCATTGATTGGCTGCGCCGGCAGGGCTTCATGTTCTCCAAGGCCTCGTGGCTGGAGCGCATCCACCACAACGGCGGCCGGCCGATCTACGCCGACAGCGGCAAGATCAATCCCCGCGCGAGCGTGCGCCGACGGGAAAAGCGTGCAGTGCCGGTCGGCCCCTCGGCTTTGCCCGCACCGACCGAGCCTGTGGCTCACGTCGCGGCGGATCCTCTCGCCGGCGCGCTCGACGAGCTGCTAGCCAAGGCCAAGGCCTACCGGCCGCTGGCGCAGCATGTCATTGCCCAGATCAAGTCGGTGCGGCCGGGAGCGCGCCTCAAGGCCCGTTCGACCTTTATCGCCATCGCCGATCCAGCCGAGTTTGCCCGCCTCGGCATCGGCTCAAAAGAGCTGCGCCTGCATCTGGCTCTCGGCAGCCACCCTACCGGTGACGGCCTGAAAAAGGGCGCTCCCGGCGGCGGCCTTGGCAAGGACGAGGCGCTTTCCCACATGCTGGTGCTGACGGACGCGCGCCAAATTGACTGCCGTTTGCTCGACCTCATCGCGCGCGCCGCCGCAAACGTCAACGGCTGACGGCACATCATCGAATAGCCGGAATTCTGGGGCTCCGTTCGCGCGAAAGTGGAGGTCTCAAATGGCTGCCGGTGCTCGTGGGCCGATCCTCATTCTCGCTCTTGCCGCCACCTTCGGCGCTTCCCTAGCGCCTTGCTTCGCGCAGACGGCGCAGCGCGATGGCATCGCCGATCTCATCGCCAAGTCGCCGGCAACCAAGGTTGCCGAGACCGCTCCTCCCGCTCCGCCGGCAGCCCCGGGTGCGGCACCCCCAGCATCCCCGCCGGGCGCGGTCGCCCCGCAGATGGGACCGCCGGCGCCGCCGAAGGATCCGCGCGAGGGCGAGCAGGCCTACGAGCAGGCGCGCCAGCTCATGCTCGCAATCGATTCCGTGCTGCAGGACACCGCCCAGCAGCGCGCCGAAGCGCAGAAGCTCCCGGGCCGCGACGAGTTCATCCTGACGCCTCTGTGGACGGAAACGCGCGAGGACCGCGAGAAGCGCGTCCGCAATCTGCTCGATAGCGCGCTCGGCATCGTGACGGATGTGCCCATCGTCGACATGCAGAAGAAGGTCGAGAGCTTGCGGCACAACATCCGCGACATCGAGGCCCAAATCGCCGGGCTGAAGGAAAAGCAGATCACGGCACCGAAGGACGCCATGCTTCCCGGCGTGCTGACCGACACCGTCGACAGCCTCAATGGCAACATCGCGGACGCGGAGAAGCGCATCGCGCAGAACCAGGACGAGATCGCCAAGACCAAAACGGAGATCGTGGCAGCACTCGCCAAGGCCGGCGTGGAGATGGCGCCGGAGCAGGTCGACTTGTTGCTCGACAGCGTGCTCTCGGGCGACCTCGTGCGGCTCGTCGCCGTGTTCAACGCGGCGAAAACCATCGACAATCAGCTCGGCAAGCTTCTGACCGCGGCCGGCGACAACATGAACGCCTCGCGCAAGTACTTCGCCATGCACGCGGCACTGTTCGCCATGCTGGTGCACGCGCAGGATTCGACCATCGACAAGATCGATACCAACTACATGCCCAAGCTCGATGCCATCCTGAAGGACATCGACGCGGCGCAGGCCAAGACCGCCAAGCTGTTGCAGGCCGAGAACCGCCCCGACCAGCTGCGCGCGCTGCAAGCCAATCGCGACGCTCAAAAGGTGGCCGAGGACGCGGCGAAGGCCTACCGGCGCTACCTGCAGCAGCAGCGCGAGCAGATCGCCAAAGCGCGCACGCGCGCGACGCACGACCTGCGCATCGCCGACAATACCTACGAGACGGTGGAAGCAAGCTTCCAGCTGAAGAACCTGATGCGCGACAGCGCCGCCTCATTCGAGGCAATCCAAAAGCTCGAGGCGCCGACCTTCGACCAGATCTTCAAGAACGAGGAGCTGCGCCAGGAGTTCGAGAACCTCACGCGCCGTCTCGATCAGCCCTCGAGCTGAGCGGGCCCTTGAGGACGGTTAAGTGGGGAGCGCCAACCGAACAGACAGTCTGCGCTCTCGCCGGCGGAATGCAAACGGTTATCGAATGCACGTTGTCACGTCCACGCTCCTGGCGTGACGAAAGGCATCCTTTCGCGCCCTGACCCATTGCATTCACCGCAATGGTGCGTCCGCACCCCTCAATGCTGTTTCGCGCGGGGCGCCAAGGCCGCAATGGCCTCCGCGGTCTCCGGGCCGAAGTCGCCTTCGGTCGGTCCTCCGTACACCCCGGCATCGCGCAGGCGCTTCTGCAGCTCCGCGCGGAAACTGATGGTCCACTCTAAGGCGTTGGACGTCATCTCTTTGATCGCGACACCATCGCCCTTCTCGATCGCCGCGAAAATCCAGCGTGCGGCCTCCTTCTCGTCCTGCGCTACGCCGCGGCCGAACGCGTACGCATTGCCGAGACCGTACATGGCAGTTGAGTTCCCCTTTTCCGCCGCCTGCCTGAACAAGCGAACGCCCTCGGTCTCATCCTTCGCTACGCCGTTGCCGGCCGAATACATCACACCGAGGGAATACATGCCGAGGGCGTCGCCTTTCTCCGATGCCTGCTTGAACAGGCGTACGGCCTCGGTCTCGTCCTTCGCGACGCCGCGGCCCTGCGCGTACATCAAACCGAGATTGGTTATGGCGATAGCGTATCCCTTATCCGCTGCCTGCCTGTAAAAGCGAACGGCCTCGGTCTCGCTTTTTGCTACGCCGTTGCCGTGCTCATACAGTTGGGCCAGACCATTCAAGGCACTCGCATATCCAGCTTCGGCGAGCGGCCGGTACAGTTGAAGGGCTTCACCGTAAGCCCCGCTGCGATCCAACGCCCGCGCGAGCTGGTACTTGAACCGGGGCGTCTGGGGATTGCGCTCGACGGCCTTGCCGCACGCCGTCACGGCTGCGCTTTGCTGAATCTCGGCGAACGGGACCCCCTGGGTCACGTGGTTGGGGTCAAAGGGGTTTGCCGCTAGCCGGTCGCAAGTGTCCCCAGTCGCCTGCGCATCCTCCCCCGCTTCGCAGGGAACCTCGATAGAGGTGCCGGTCGTTGGCAGGTACTTCAGACATTTTTCTGCCGCGGACGCAACAGCGGTTCCAAATGTGGCGATGATCAAAGCGGCCAACGCCGGACTGGCGACAGTCTTTCGAGCCACGGAACTACCCATAGTCTTGAGCACGAGAAAATCGTGCCCAATCTAATCGCCGGGGCGTCTCATGTCGTCCGCTTATGTAAGCCGCGCTTGCTGCGCAGCCGAAGTCCAGGTCACTTCACGAGCCACAGGCTGGCCAGCCCCAAGAACGAGAAGAAGCCCACGACGTCCGTCACCGTCGTCACGAACACAGTGGAGGCCACCGCCGGGTCGAACCCCATGCGGTTCAAGCCAAGCGGTATGAAGATGCCGGCGAGCGCGGCAGCGAGCAGGTTGACCACCATTGCCGTGCCGATGACCAGGCCAAGCTTATCGGTCCCGAACCACGCGATCGCGATCAGCGCGATGATCACCGCGAAGGCGAACCCGTTGATCAGCCCCACCGCCGTCTCGCGGATGACGACGCGCACGACGTTCGCCGGCGTCAGCTCCTTGGTCGCGAGCGCGCGCACGGCGACCGTCATCGTCTGCGTGCCGGCGTTGCCGCCCATGGAGGCAACGATCGGCATCAGCACCGCGAGCGCGACCATGCTCTGAATCGTGGCGTCGAACAGACTAATAACGGCCGAGGCGAGGATCGCGGTCAAGAGGTTGACCAGGAGCCAGGAGAAGCGCGGCGGCGTGATCTGGCGCACGCTGTCGGAGAGACGTTCGTCGCCGACGCCGGCCATGAGCTTGGCGTCCTCGTCCGCCTCCTGCTCGATCACCTCGACCACGTCGTCGACGGTGACGACGCCGACGAGGCGATCGTTCTTGTCGACAACCGGCGCGGCCATGAGGCCGTAGCGCTCGAACTGGCGCGCCACCTGCTCCTGGTCGTCGGTGGCCTGCACCTGGTGGCGGTCTGGGTCCATGATCTTGTCGACGTGGACGTCGCGCTTTGAGCGCAACAGCCGGCTGATGTCGACGCTGCCGAGTAGGTGGAATCCGGGATCGACGACGAAGATCTCCGAAAACGTCTCGGGCAGATCCTCGGCGTCGCGCGCAAAGTCGATGACCTGGCCAACGGTCCAGAACGGCGGCACCGCTACGAAATCGGCCTGCATGAGGCGGCCGGCGGTCTTCTCCGGGTAGAGCAGGTTGCGCTGCACCGCAGCACGGTCCCATTGCGGGAGCTGGTCGAGGATCTCTTGCTGGTCACTCGCCTCGAGGCCGCCGAGAAGGTAGGCCGCGTCGTCACTCTCGAGGTCGGTGACGCCCTTGGCCAACACCTCGTTGGGCAGCGCTTCCGAGATCTGATCGCGCACCTTCTCGTCGACCTCGGTCAACACTTCGAAGTCGAATTCCGGGCCTAACGCCTGGATTAGGGGAACGCGCTGCTCTGCGCCCAGAAGCTCGATCAGATCGGCAAGATCGGGCCCCTGCACATCGGCGAGAAGCTTTCGGACCTTGTCCTTGTCGTGTGCCTCCAACGCCTCCGCGACCGCGCGTACGAGCTCCGACGTCGGTGCGCCGCCGACCTCGTGCGCTGCGGGATCCTGTGGGGCTTCGCTCATCGAAACGCACGCCTCTGGAGTGCCCGACCGAGCAAGGCCCGGCCTGTCATGAACTCGGCAACACCGTGATGATGGACTTTGCGCTTAGCACGGCCGCCGCGCAGTCTGGTGCGCGAATGCAACACGGCGCTTCGAACTGGGTCCGAAGAAACGTTGGCACAAACCGCCGTTTAGAGGAAATGTTAGTTGATTAAGTTCTAACTAGAATACCGCGCCGCGCTCTAGAGTTCGCGCGCTCGGAGTGGCCTTAGCGTCTGGAACAGGTTGATGCGGCGTTACTTGGTTGTAGCGGTGGCATGCGTGCTGCTCGGCGCCCCAGCGGCTGGAGCGGGAGACGCTCCGGCAGTTGACGCATGTGCCACGCACAGCGACGTTCTCGGCCTGTCGCGCATCGTCGAGGTGGACACCACGAACGGCCCCCACTTCGGCCATACGGGCTCTGGAGAGTTCGACTTTCTGCGCGATCACGAGGTTGTCCTCACCTTCGACGACGGCCCGTTGCGCCCTTACACCCCGGCAGTCCTGAAGGCGCTCGACGCACACTGCACAAAGGCGACCTTCTTCATGGTCGGGCGCATGGCGGTTGCCGATCCCGCCATGGTGCGCGAGGTGGCCAAGCACGGACACACGATCGGGTCGCACACTTGGTCGCACGCAAAGTTGCAGGATCTGGACCTCGACAAGGCGAAGACCGAGGTCGAGCTCGGCCTGAGCGGGGTGTCGCGCGCGCTGCAGACCCCGATCGCGCCCTTCTTCCGCTTCCCCTATCTGCGACCCAGCAAAACGTCGATCGACTACTTAAAGTCCCGCAACATCGGCAGCTTCGCCATCGACGTCGACTCGCGCGACTTCGAGACGCGCGATCCCGCTGCCGTGAAAGCGACCGTGATGGCCCAGCTCGCGAAGCGCCGCAAGGGCATCCTGCTGTTCCACGACATCCAGCCCTCGACCGCGCACGGCATCAAGGACATCCTCGACGCGCTGAAGGCGGGCGGTTTCAAGGTGGTGCATATGGTGCCGAAGGCGCCCGCCGCCGCACTCGCCGAGTACGACACGCAGGCCGATCGCGAGATCGCGCACCGCAAGCTCGCCGTCGCCAAGCAACCGCTCGCCTCGCGCTCGCTCGTTTGGTCGCAGACTGACGCCGGCAAGGACGAGACGGTGCCGTGGATGCGGCCCCAGGGCGCTGCCGATCCGACGCCGAAGAAGACCGATACCGCCGCCACGCAGGCGGGAATTCAACTGTTCGAAAAATCGCTGCAACCCTGAGGCCCAACGTCAGTCCCACGAAGTCTGTTCGTGGATCACAGCAATTCCGAGGTGATGAAGTGACCCGCCTGTCCGTTCCATTCGCGCTCCTGCTCGCCGCAGCGGCGTTCAGTCCCGTCTCCGCCGAAGAGACCACCTGCAAAAAGCCCGAAAACGCCCTCGGCGTGTCGCGCATCGTGGAGATCGACACCAAGACGGGGGCGCTGTTCGGCGAGTACACCAAATTCGAGAAGGAGCCGCGCTTCCTCGGACCGAAGGAGGTCGTGCTGACCTTCGACGACGGGCCGCTGCCGAAGTTCACCAAGCCCATCCTCGACGCGCTGGACGAGTATTGCACCAAGGCAACGTTCTTCAATGTCGGCGAGATGGCCATGGCCTATCCCGACACGGTGAAGGAGGTGCTGGCGCGTGGACACACGGTCGGCACGCATACCTGGTCGCACCCGATGAACCTGCGCGCCTTGGCCCTCGATAAGGCGAAGGACCAGATCGAGCGCGGCTTCGCCGCCGTGGCGCTCGCTGCCGGCGACAAGCCGATCGCACCGTTCTTCCGCTTTCCCGGCTTGAGCGATTCCGCCCCGCTGCTCGCCTACCTGCAGGAGCGCGGCATCGCGGCCTTCACCGTCGACGTCGTTTCCAACGACAGCTACATTGGCAGTCCGCAGAGCCTCCTTGCGCGCACGATCGCCCAGGTCGAGCACCAGAACGGTGGCATCATCCTGTTCCACGACATCAAGGCGTCGACCGCCAAGGCGCTGCCCGCCATTCTCGGCGAGCTCAAGAAACGCGGCTACAAAATCGTGCTGATGCGTCCCAAATCGACGTTCACGCCGCTGCCAGCGCTCACCGCCGAGCTCGAGGCAAAGCGGGCCAAGGGCGCGGAGAAGGACCCGCCGAAAAAGACGTTGGTGCCGTTCTACGAGGCGGTCCAGCTCACCACGCTCGACACCGTCAGCACGCCCGCGGTCTCCGAACTCGCTCCCAATGCGCGCGAGCGCACGCACGAGGGCGGGACGCCCGCGACCGCGAGCACTCCGGTGTCGGATACGGGCGAGAAAGCTTCGCACCCGGCGCGGAGCTATCATAGGCACTACGCCCGCAAGCACAGAAGCGTCGCAAGCTCCGCGCTGGGTGCGCTCTGAGCGAAATCAGCGCGAAACCGGCGGCCGGCCGCTAACCGCGGCGCGAGAACTCGGTCTGCCCTCCGGTCGCCAGGATGCGGGCCTGCTCGATCCAGTGCTCGCGCTCGATGCGGCCCTTGAAGTCGAGGATGCGGCTGATGCGCTCGATGTCCGCGCCGGTCCAGTTGGCGACCTGCTCGTACTGAGTGATGCCGAGCGAGTTGAGCTTCTTCTCGATCAACACGCCGATGCCGCGGATGCGCTTCAGATCGTCGATATCGCCGGCGTTGCGGGCGCTACCGCGCGCGCTGTCCTCGCCGCGCAATGCCTCCGAGCGCACGGAGCGCAGATGCGAAAAGTCGCTCGCGGCCACGCCTTCGGCAGTGCTGGTGGCCCGCGCGGCCATGGCGACGGGAGTCGGCTTCGGGGCGGCGAGCGGTGGTGCGGCTGGCTTGGCCGCCTCCATCGCGGGGGCCGGTGCTGTCGGCGACACGGCCTCGGGCATTGGCACGCCGCGGTCGCGGCGGCGCGAGTAGTAGGTCTCGCCGCCCGTCGCCAGGATTTGAGCCTGCCCGGTCCAGTTCTCCTCGTCGATGCGGCCCTTGAGGTCGAGCGTCTCGTTGAGGCCCTTGACGTCGGCCGCGGTGAGGCGCGCCACGTCGTCAAAGCGGCGGATGCCGAGGTCTTTGAGGCGGCGCCGCAGTATGGGATCGATGCCGCGGATGCGGGTGAGGTCGTCGCTCGGGGCCGCTCCGCCCTCCTCGGCCTTGAGGGGTGCAGCGGCAGGCGATGGTGCTGGGCGAGGAGGCGGCTGTGGTGCGACCTGCGCCGGCGACTTCACGGGCTCGACTTTAGCCGGCTGCGCCACGACGGGTGCTGCGGTCGCAGATTCGCGCGGCTTGACGCTGAGCGAGCGCTCGAACCGGTCGCCGACCTGCGTGGGACGCTCGCCGACTTCGACCTTGGGCTGGGAAGCGTCGGGCTTTACCGCCATGCTGGGCGAGACGGCAGCCGGGTTGGGGGCGGTCTTGGCGCTGCGTCCGTAGTAAAAGCGCCGCTTCAAGCCGCAGCCGAGTACGGCGCCAAAAAAGAATGCCGCGGCCAGCGCAAACAGGGCCTGCCAAAGTACCTCCGTCATCCGTCAACTCCCCAACAACACTCCAAGTCCACCCTGTTTTTGTCAGCGTTCAGCCGTCCGCTCGCGCGCACGCGATCCACGCCAGCACGAAGCCTGCGCCGAAAGCGGCGAGCGCGTACAGTCCAATATTGGCGATCAGCTCGTCCATGGCCTGCTCCCTTGCCGTGTTGCGGAGGAGGCGCCTTTCAAGATCCCGGCTGCCCGTCCCCATTCCCCCGCGCCGCCCGCATTGCGAAGACGCGCCTACCCTAACCAAGGGCCCCCGCGCGTCCTCGTCAATGGCCTGTTCTATCAGATAGCGGCGGGCAATGCGCGGGGGTGCCGATCGAGCGGCGTACGATTGCGGCAAAATCGCCCACGGGCAGGGAAGCGTTCGAACGCCCGCCAGTTGCAAATTTGGAACGCCGGCCGCCTCGCCGCCGGCTACAGCCGTCGATGGGCCTTCAATTTCGTTGCGCGCGCCGCGGTAGCGGCTCGACGGTCCCCCGATCCGCCCCGGCCACCAGTTGCGTCTCGCGCATCCGCAGATCGTGCATGCGCTCGGCGATGTAGTCGCGGGTGCGTGGGACGGCGTCCTGGCGGCGCGCACACTGCACTTGGAACACGGCCACGCCCTGGAAGCGGAACGCCGCCTCGCAGGAGGAAAGATAGAACTCCCACATCCGGCAAAAGCGCTCGTCGTAGAGGGCGAGCGCCTCGGCGCGGCGCGCCAAGAACCGCCGGCGCCACTCGGCAAGTGTCTCCGCATAGTGCAGGCGCAGACATTCGACGTCGGTGACGATGAGCCCCGAGCGCTCGATCGCGGGCGCGATCTCGGAAAGCGCGGGGAGCTGCCCGCCGGGGAAGATGTACTTCTCGAGCCACGGGTTGGGATACCAGGGCCCGTCCATGAGGCCGATGGTGTGCAGAAGCATGACCCCGTCGGGCTTCAGCAGCTCACGGCACTTGCCGAAATAGGTGCGGTAGAAGCGCGTGCCGACGTGCTCGAACATGCCGACCGACACGATGCGGTCGAAGGCTCCCTTCACGTCGCGGTAGTCCTGCAGATCGAAGCGAACTGAGTTCCTGCAGGCCGCGTTCGCGTGCGCGCGCGCTTGCTACCTCGAGCTGCTCGATCGACAGCGTGATGCCAAGCACGTCCGCGGCGCCGCCGATCTCCTTGATGTAAAGCCCGAGCCCGCCCCAGCCGGAGCCGATGTCGAGAACGCGGCTGTCCGGCTCGACCACGAGCTTTGCGGTGATGAGTCGCTTCTTGGCGAGCTGGGCCTCCTCCAGCGTAATGCCCGGCCATTCGAAGTAGGCGCAGCTATACTGGTAGTCTGCATCGAGAAAGAGCCGGTAGAGCCGATGATCGAGGTCGTAATGGTGGGCGACGTTGCGGCGTGCACGCCAGGGATTATTCCAGCTCAGGAAGCTGCGCTTCATCATGCGCACATCCTTGACGAGGCGCAGGGGCAGCGAAGGCGGAGCGGGATCGCGCAGCACGAGCGCAAGGAAATCGAAGATGGTGCCCTGCTCGACTACGAGGCGCCCATCCATGAACAGCTCGCCCACGCGCAGCTCAGGATTGACGACGAGCGAGCGCTCGGCGCTGACGTCCGTGAGGCGGATGCGCACCTCGTCGCCGGTGCCGTCCCCGAACATGAGCTTCTTGCCGCGGGCCGTCTCCACGGTCAGGGCGCCGCGCACGACACACCGCGAAAATAACGCGACCAGCAACTTTTCCATCGCAGATCACCGGCTACACGCCAGCAACGAGGGAACCTGCGCTCGAGCGCAATCGTTCGCTCGTACAGCAAATGTAGGATCTCAGATTACGATAGAAAAGTCGTTTCTTGGAAAGGCGGGAATGCCTAATCGTGCATCAAACCTAAGGTCTTTCCACTGTTGTTCGCCCCCAGCAGCCGCTCCATGGTTTCATTTGCGTAAATCACGGCATTGCGGCTGTGGGCAGCGTCGCTACGCATTATTGAGAACCAACCGCCTAAAATGCTGCGCGCGTGAGAACTGCGGCGCCGTGAATCGCCGCAAGCGAGAGACATCGATGGCGAGATCTACGCTGGCAAAGGCGTTCGGCCTCAGCGGTGATCCGTTGTCGGACACCACGTGGCAGCCGCTGCCGAGATCCATGCTCAAGCTGCTCGTTGAGATCGCCGACGTGGAGAAGCGGCTCGAGGCGCAGCGCGCGGCGCCCAAGGCGTGCGGCGACCCGGCTTCGCCAGCGCCGTGCAACGATCCTCTTCCGGCGCCTGAACGCACACATGTGCGTCCGTAGCGGACCACGACTTACAAACATCCATTTCAAACCGGCGCGCTCAATGGGATGCACCAACAGTGGACTGTTGGGCCGCGCGGTCACATCATGCAACCCATGCCGGTGAGAAGGTCGTCTGCCTTCTTCTTCTGGTCGTCGCTGAGAGCGGCATAGAGAGCCGCCAATGCAGGCTTGACCTCCTTCAGCGATTGAAGCCGCGAATCCATCATCGAGATGTGGAGATCGAGCCGTTCAACGGGATTGACCGGCGATGCGGCGCTCATCATCGTCTTGTGCATGCTCTGCATGCTTTCGAGATTCTTGCGGAGCGCTGCGGCATACGCTTCCCAAACGCTGTTCTGGCCATCCGTAACGGCAAGCTCGGCTTTGATGAATGCGATGCGCCCCTCCGCGAAAGATGGCGCGGCGCCGTTCCTCCCCATCATTTCCATCATCGGACAGCCGCCGCCCATCATGCCCATCATCCCGCCGCGGCCCATACCCTGGCCCGTCATGCCCGGTCCCATCATCCCAGGGCCCATCATTCCCATCTCCGGCCGCGGGCCCTGACCGCCCTCCGGCTGCTGGGCGATGCTGGCCGGTACGATCGTGAATAGGCTGATCGAGAGAGCAGCGAGCGCTGCAATTGCATTTCGTCTCTTCATCGTATGTCCTCCGCAGGAGCTTACCGGCGTCTGTTGACCCAACGATCCTTCCGATGTCTCGGCGTCGCATTGATGGGGGTCAACGGTGAAGCGCCGATGGCATGAGAACAATGCGGGGCGGGGACGAGGGGGACGCGGTCGACGCGCTGCGGAGCCGCTGGACGAGAACGAGGAAGCTCTCGGGGCCCTCGGCTCCTTTCTTGCCGCCAAGGAGGATCGAAAAATTCCGCCGATCGGTCGGGGCTACGCGCAGGAGTCGCAGGCGAGCAGCGCGCAAAATGTGGCGGAGACGGAGGGATTCGAACCCTCGATACGCCTTTACAGCGTATAACGGTTTAGCAAACCGCCGCCTTCAGCCACTCGGCCACGTCTCCTCTGGCGGGAGCCCCCTAATAGAGGCGGGAGTTGGCGCTGGCAAGCCGCACCCGGCGTAGCGTGGGCGCTGGCTATGGCGCCAGCCCTTGACGGAGCCCGCTGCGGATCGCATCGTCATTGCCTCGGGACCAAGAAGCCAAGCAACGCTGATGGCAGCGGAATGCGTGCAACGACAATCAGCACCGGCATCACCGCTATTCTCCTCGGCGGGTTGGCCTTAGGTGCGTCCGCGCAGGACTATTGCGTGACCTGCACCGGACCCGACGCCAAGTACCGCTGCATCATCGGCGGAGACACCAGCGTGGCGGCGCGATCCTCGCGCGGGCAGATGCTGTGCATCACCCAGCTTGCGCAGAGTGGCGGCCACGCAAGCTGCAGCGTCAGCCGCACGACCACGGAGCCGTGCGAAGGAAAGGTGAAGACCGTGATGTTCCCGACGGACGAGCCCGGCACGCCGCCCATGCCGGAAACGGCTCCGCCAGCGGCGCCTCCACCCGCCGTTGCCTCGCCACCTGCGCTGACCGAAGGCGCTCCCCCGCCGCCTATAGCTCCGCAACCCGCACCCAATACCGTCGGGGGGTTCGCCGACAAGGCCGCCAAGGACACCGGCGAAGGCCTAAAGAAGGCCGGCGATGCCGTGACGAAGACGGTGCAGACGACCGGCAGCGCCATCGGGCACGCGGCCTCGAAGACGTGGAAGTGCTTGAGTTCATTCTTCGGAGATTGCTAGCTGGTTCGGGAGCGCATGCTCAGTGCGTCCCGATCCATTCACGTGCGAGCTTCTGCGCACGCGAAATATCGTCTCGCGACATCTCCCGCGCAATCTCGAGCCGATAGCGCTTTGCATCCTCGTTGCCGCGCAGGGCCGCGAGGTTGAACCACTTGTGCGCTTCGATGAGGTCGATGTCGACGTCGCGGCCCACGCAGTAGTTGAGGCCGAGTTCAAACAAGGCGTCGGGCGTGCCGCCGTGGGGGGCGTTATCCTCGACGCCGTGCGAGATCAGATCAAGCCGTGCCATTACCGCTTCCCGTTTGCGCACCTTGGTTGCTTTGGGGGTCCGGTCAGTGGTGCCGCTGCCGCCTCTCGTTGTGCCGCTCCCTCGAGCAGCAGAGAGAACAATGTCAGCGAGCCGATGAAAACCCGTAAACCTGCAAGCCGAGGCTAAGGCGCGCATGCCATCCAAGAATGAACACCGGCGCGCGCAATCGCATCAAAGTGGCGCAATCGATCCGCTTCAGCGCACGCCGCAAGGACGCCTTCATGGTCATGGTTACGGCGGACTAACCATACTGCACAAAAGGCCATCTTCACGGGATCAGCACGACCGATCCTGTCGTCTTGCGCGCTTCCAGATCGCGGTGCGCGGATGCCGCCTCGCGCAGCGGATAGGTGTTGTTGACGACGATCTTGACCGCGCCTTTCCCGACCATGTCGAACAACTCGGCCGCGTTGGCGAGAAGATCGGCGCGGCGCGCGGTGTAGGTCATGAGCGTGGGGCGCGTCGCGTAGAGCGAACCCTTGGCCGAGAGAAGGGCGATCTCGAATGGCGGCACCGGTCCCGATGCGCTGCCAAAGCTCACCCACAACCCTTTGGGCTTGAGGCAGTCGAGTGATGAAGGGAAGGTGTCCTTGCCGACCGAGTCGTAGACGACGTCGCAGCCTTTGCCGCCCGTGATCTCCTTCACCCGCGCGACGTAGTCCTCAGTGCGATAGTTGATGACGTGCGTGCAGCCGTACTCTTGCGCGAGCCGCGCCTTTTGATCCGAGCCCACGGTGCCGATCATGGTCGCGCGGATCGCGCGCGCCCACTGGCACGCGATGAGGCCAACGCCACCCGCCGCCGCGTGGAACAGCATGACCGTCGTCGGTGTGCAGGGGTAGGTCTCGCGCAGGAGATAGCGCACGGTCATGCCCTGCAACATCATGGCGGCGGCGGTCTTCTCGTCGATGCTCCCCGGCACCTTCACGAGGCGGTCCGCCGCGATGAGCCGCACGTCCGCGTAGCCGCCGAGCACGCCCGCGTAGGCCACGCGGTCGCCGGGCTGGAGGTCGGTCACGCCCGGGCCGACCGCCTCGACCGTGCCGGCGCCCTCCATGCCGATCACCGCGGGAAGACTCTCAAGCTTGTAGTGACCGGTGCGGTGGTAGGTGTCTATGTAGTTGAGACCGACGGCACTTTGGCGCAAGCGCACCTCGCCGGGGCCCGGATCGCCGACCTCGACCTGATCCCATTGGAGCGCTTCTGGCCCGCCGTAGGCGTGGATGCGGATTGCGTGCGCCATGGTCATCCCTCTCCTGAACTCTTGCGGCCGGTCGTGCTTCGTTTCGCCTTGACGCGGCCACGCTGGCCTTCTACGGGCTGTTGCCGCGCGCCGACAAGGGAACGATGATGCTTTTCGACCGCCGCCGACGCCAGAGACCGCCCTTTTTCCTCCTGCTCATCGCACCTTTAGCGCTTCCCGCATGCGGGGGACCCGACTCGGCCGGGCCGAACTCGGGGCTCACCTGCGTCGACGATTCGCCCGATTGCGTCGACCGCCGCCAGAAGACGCTGCGCTATCTCGTCGACGATAAGGATCGTGCCTGGATCGCAGCGCACCCGCCCGCAGAAGCTTACGCTTCGGGCGTGCGCCTGTTCGCGCTCAAGAACAAGAAGAAGGAGTTGACTTGCGAGGAGCTTGCGCACGGACGCGACGAGGCGGACAGGGCGCCGGGGGTGCTGCATGGACCGGAGGGCACCAACCTGACGCCGGCCCAGGTGTCCCGAGGCATCATGCTTTCCGGCGAGGTTTCACGCGAGCTGGCGGCGGAGATGAAACGGCGGTGCAAGAAGGCCTGAAGCCAAGGCTTGGTGCACCGCCGAAGCTGCCCCGAACAATGCCCTTCCCTTACCCAGTCTCCGGGACCACATAATGCCTGCCTCAGGATGCTCGATCGCCAGAAAGACGTAGCCGAAGCCATGCACGACTTTGTCAACACCGTGGTCGCCTTCGTTCAAGCGCATCAGGCGTGGGCGGCTCCCGTCGCATTCGCGCTGGCGTTCGGCGAGAGCCTTGCCTTCATCTCGCTGGTGCTGCCGGCGACAATCATTCTGGTGACCATCGGCGGCCTGCTCGGCGCCAGCGACATCGACGTTTGGCCGATCGTCATTGCAGCCGGCTTCGGTGGCGCGCTCGGCTACTCAGCCTCCTATTGGATCGGGCTCTACTTCAAGGAATCGATCAACAGCTATTGGCCGTTTCGCGCTTACCCAGGCATGATGCGGCGCGGACAAATCTTCTTCGACAAGTATGGTGTGTTCGGCGTGTTCCTCGGCCATTTCTTCGGGCCCATTCGCGCCGTCATTCCGGTGATCGCGGGCATGGCCGCCATGCGGCAGCTCCCGTTTCAGATCGCCAACATCTCCTCGGCTTTCCTTTGGGCGGGTGGCGTGATCGCGCCGAGCTTCTTCGGCCTCAAATGGCTCACCGGCCACTGACCGGCCAGCGCGGCTTTTCCAGCACGGCGTAGGTGGCGTATCCCCCATAGAACTGCTCGCAGCGGAGCTGCGTGCCCGAACGCGCTGCAAGAGAGGCAAGCTCGGATTGCAGCGCGGCGCGCGGCTCGACCGAGAACTTGGCGAGCCAAGCGCGCAAGCTGCTCCTGAACCAGCGTGGCAGCCGCTCCTGCTCGCCGAAGTCGACGACATGCAGCCGTCCGCCGGCAGCCACCGCATCCGTTCCGCGCTGCAAGGCCGTGCGCCACGGCGGGATCATCGACAGGGCGTAGGAAATCGCCACCCGGTCGAACGCGGGTACGCCAAAGAGCCGCTCCCCGGAGAACTCGGCGGCGTCGCCGGCGGCTACGCTGATGCGGTCGGAGAGGCCGTTGCGGGCGATGGCGGCGCGAGCCGTATCGAGCATGGCGCTCGAGATGTCGAACCCATAGAAGCGCACCTCAGGGTAGTGCCGCGCGGCCAGGATGAGGTTGCGGCCGGTTCCGCACGCGATCTCCAGCACGCTGCCGCCAGGCGGCGGCTGCAGCTCGGCGAGCAGGCGATCGCGGCCGAGGAGATAATATTTGCGCGTCACGTCGTAGATGTAGCGCTGGTAGCGGTAGATCGCGTCCATGTGCTGGGCCGCAGACGTTCCGGTGTGAGCCAAATTGCGCTCCTTCAGCCCTGGAACACGTAGCGGTGGAAGCCGCCGTAGATCGACGAGCGGTCCTTTGCCGTCCACTGCCGGCAGGCGTCGCGGTCATAAGCGAAGCGCGACAGCAGCACCTCAGGCACCCGGCCGGGTAGGATCGTCTCCTCGCCGGCGGTACGGAAGATGACGCGGGCGCCCGGCTTTGCCGTGCGCACGATCTCCGCCCACAAGGCATTGAGCTGCGCGTCCGTCATCCAGTCCTGCGCATCGAGCAGCACGTAGGCGTCGAGCGAGGCGGCCGGCTGGCGTCCGAGGTGCTCGGTGAGCGAAGCGTGCACCACCACAAGGTCACCGGCGCGCGAGCGCAGCGCCGCGAAGTTTTCGCGCCCCAGGTAGGGCGGCAGCGGCCCCAAGCCCCCGCTCGCATAGCGCCGCCCGAAGGCCTGCCAGGCGAAATAATTGTCGGCAAGGTCGAAGTCGCAGGCAAGCCGCTTGAGCCGCGCCTCCAGCACATCGGCCATGCTCGCCTCCGTGCCCTTGAGGGCGGAGAACTGGGAGGGTGGAATGCCGAGCCCGAACAGCGCCGAGGGCCGATCGAGCAGCCAGCGGACGTGGCGTTTCTTGAACAACGGCGCCAGCTCGCGCTCGAAGATGCGCGCCTGCTCGGCGCGATCCTTTGCGGCCAACATGCGGCGCGGGTTGGCACCGTGCAGGCGCGCGAGCAAATGCCCGGCTCCGATGAAGCCGCCGAGCAGGCCGTGCCGGTAGACGTTGGAGCTGAAATAACCGATCCGGCGTCGCCCCAGGCGGTCGCGCGATTCCCAGTAGGTGCGCGTGGTCTCGTCGAGCTCTCCGCGCAGGTGCGTGAAATAGGCGTCGATGTTGGCGCGTGCGTCGGCCTCGCCGAAGAAGCGGCGGAAGGCGGCGTAGTTAGGAAGGTGCGTGAGCGCCGCAAGCTTCAGCTTGTTGAGCGCGACGTGCGCGGGGTTGAGGTCGACGGCCGTAATGGAGACAGGGGCAGCAGCGAGGTAGCTCAACACGTTGCAGCCGCCCGAGGCGATGGCGACGAGCCGCTCGCCAGCTTCAAGCCCCAGCGCTTCCAGATCGACGACGGGATCCTCCCAGATCTGCGAATAAACGAGGCCGCTGAAGGCAAGCGTGAAGAGCCGTTCCTGGATGCCTTGCCGCGTCGTGGCCTTGTGCCGATGCACCGCCTGGCGCAAGCGCCGATTGCGGAACGAGGATTCGTCTGCGGCTGCGGCGTGCTGAGTTGCGGCCATCCGTCCCTGCTCTTTTTCCGGTCGTTGACCGTTCGTTGCGCCGACGGCCGACCATCCGGTCTCACGGCCCGACAGGCTCGCGTAGGCGACTCCTGTTACGGATTTATGTCAGTGGCTTGCCACATCGGCCTCAATCACCTAGAGGATGCCGAGCGCGCTCCTGGGAGCGCATCCCGAGGCCCCCCACATTCACGGTAAACGCCATGAGCAAACGCAGCCTCCGCAACGTCGAGACGCGAAAGAAGAAGAGCCGCCGTGCCATTCCGCGGTCGAAGGTGACGCGCGTGCAGGGCAACACCGGCGGCGTCCGCCGGCGGCTGAAGAAGGTCGCCAACAAGGCGCGCGGCGCCAAGGCTGCCGCCAAAGGTTAAGCCGCAAAATGCCTGCGTCGAGCCCGGGCGCCCCGCGCGCCGCAAGGGCGGACAGAGGGCGCCCATGACCCGCATCGCGCCCTTCGATCCGCAGCGCTTCACCTCCGCAATCCCCCACTACGTGGCCGGGCGCCCCGCCTACTCCATGCGTCTCGTCGAGCGGCTCGCACGCGAGACGGGTCTCGCCGATGGTTCGCGCGCCCTCGATCTCGGCTGCGGGCCGGGCTCGCTGACGCTTCCGCTCGCGCGCTTTTCCGGCACCACGATCGGCATCGATCCTGACCCCGACATGATCGCCGCCGCGCGACAGTCGGCAGCGGCGGCTGGCCTGTCGGTCGAGTGGAGCGTGGGCTCGTCGCTCGATCTCGACGATGACTTGGCGCCGCTCGACCTCGTCACCATCGCCCGCGCCTTTCACTGGATGGATCGGGAGGCGACGCTGAAGCGTCTCGATGAACTGGTGCGCCCCAGCGGAGCTGTCGCGCTCGTCAATACGGAAGTGCATCCGCTCGGCGACCACACCTGGCACGCGGCGTTCGAGGAGCTGCGCAAGGCACACGGACGTTTCGACGACTTCTACCGCTGGCGCAAGAGCGGGGCGTGGGAGGAGCATTTGAGCGTGCTTGTGCGCAGCGTCTTTTGCGACGTCGTGCGCATCTCCGTCTACGAGACGCGCGAGGCCTCGCTCGACGAGATCGTGGCGCGCGCGCTCTCGTTCTCGGCCAACTCGCCCTCCTCGCTGGGTGCCGATGGCCGCGCGGCCTACGAGACCGCGGTCCGCGAAGCCATGAGGGGTCTGGAGCCCGGTGGTCGCTTCCCCGAGATCGTCGAGAGCGCAGCCATGGTTGCCCGCCGCGTGCGCTGATACGGCACCGCTGTCGCCGCATTGCCAAATCACGTATAGCCCAGCCCGTGTGCCAAGCGCTTTGGACGGCGCGCCAGCGGGGGCGGCATGACGAACGGACACCAGTCAGACCGAGGCCTCAAGCGCCAGATCGGCCCGGTCGCGTTGCTCTTCACGGGCATCACGGGCATCGTCGGCTCCGGCTGGCTGTTTGCCTCGCTCTATGCCGCCCAACTCGCCGGCCCCGCCGCCATTCTCTCCTGGTGCATCGGGGGCATGGTGGCCGTGCTGCTGGCTCTCATCTACGCCGAGCTCGGTGGAATGCTCCCCGTGGCCGGCGCCATTGCCCGCATCCCCTACTACTCGCACGGCGGCATGAGCGGCTTCATGGCCGGCTGGCTGTGCTGGATCGCCTACGTGGCGACGGCGCCCATCGAGGTGTCGGCCGTGCTCCAGTATGCTTCGAACTATCTGCCGTGGCTGACGCAGAGCGAAGCCGGCGACCGCGTGCTGACGGCGAGCGGGCTGGCGGTCGCGGCAGCGCTGCTGTTCGTGTTCCTGCTCGTGAACCTCGCCGGCGTGCGCTGGCTTGCCCGCGCCAACACGGCGATAACCGCCTGGAAGCTCGTCATCCCGGTCGTAGCCTCGATCGCGTTGATCATCGTCGGATTCAACAGCGCCAACTTTACCGCGTTCGGCTTTGCCCCCATGGGCGCCGATGGTGTGTTCGCGGCGGTGTCGGCCGGCGGCGTGATGTTCTCGCTGTTCGGCTTCCGCACCGCGATCGACATGGCCGGTGAGGCAGAGAACCCGCAGGTTTCCGTTCCGCTGGCGATCATCGGCGCGGTCGTCGTCAGCCTTGCCATCTATCTCATGCTGCAGGCAGCGTTCATCGGGGTGGTGCCACAAGCGCATCTGGCGCGCGGCTGGGCCAACGTGTCGGAGAACGTTCCCGGGGGTCCGTTCGCGGCATTTGCCACCATCCTCGGCATGCAGTGGCTTGCGGCCGCGCTCTACTTCGATGCCGTGCTATCGCCCTCGGGCACGGCCATCGCCTACATCGGGGCAACCGCGCGCATCAACTACGCATTGGCGCAGAACGGGCAGTTTCCCAGCCTCTTCCTGCATCTCAACCGCGAGAGCGTCCCCGTTTGGGCGCTTCTCTTCAACTTCGTGCTCGGGTTTCTCCTGTTCCTGCCGTTTCCGGGCTGGGCAGAACTCGTCGGCTTCATCAGCTCAGCCGCCGTCCTCTCACTGGCGTTCGGGCCCGTCTCCATGGCCGCGCTACGCCACCAGCTGCCCGACGAAAGGCGCCCGTTCAAACTGCGCGCCGGGATGACGCTGTCCGCCATCTCGTTCGTGCTCGTGGGTTGCGTCGTCTACTGGTCCGGCTGGGATACCAATTGGAAGGTGTTCGCGTTGGCGTTCGCCGGAGCGCTTCTCCTTTGCCTGCTGCATTGGAAGCGCGGAGACTTCGCGAACCTCAACCTGACCGAGGCCGCGTGGTTCGGGCTGTTCGTCGCCGGCCTCGCCGCGATCTCGTATCTGGGCAACTACGGCAACGGTCTCAAGTTGCTGCGGCACGGCAGCGACCTGGCGCTCGTTGCCCTCCTCTCGCTCGGCGTGTTCTGGCTGGCGCTCAGGAGGCGGCTGCCCGCTGCCAAGACCAAGGCGCTCATCGCCGCCACGCCGCCGGAGTTCGATTGAGAGCTCGATTGGGAAACGGAAATGCCGCCAGGTGGCCCCGGCGGCATCTTGCGTTCAAACCTTGCGCAAAACGCGCGTCAGGCAAGCTCGACCTGGGCGGCCTGCTTGCCGCGGCCCCGGCGGTCATCCTCGAGCACGAAGGTGATCTTGTCGCCTTCGTTGAGGCCGTGGATGCCGGCCCGCTCCAGCGCGCTCACGTGAATGAACACGTCCTTGGAGCCGTCCTCGGGCTGCACGAAACCAAAGCCCTTCGCCGAGTTGAAGAACTTCACGGTGCCATTGATGCGATCCATAAGTTGTCTTTTCCAGTCGGCGTGATCATGAAGCCAATCGCCGGAGGCCACGCCGCCATCCGGAGTCTCAGTCATTTTGGGAGGGCAAACGGCCGGTGGCGCGCTGTCTAATCCAAAAATTGAGGGCGCGGTCCACCTCGGATCGCACCGGCACCGGCTATATGCCCTGCGCGCGGCGCAAAATCAAGGCGGTCTATGCGCGGTAGCTGAACAATCGGAAAAGATCGCTCGGCGCTTTGTAAAGCTCGGCGACGCGCGAGAAGCCCGCCTCGTGCCCGAGGCTGCCCCAATCCGATACGGTCTCCGGGAGGTCGCAGGTGCGCACGTGGCGCATCGCCTCCTGGAACTCGCCAGCAGTCAGCGCGGTCCAGTTGCGCCGGCCCGTCTCCTCGAAGCGGTCGAGGTAGGCGGCGCGGTCCTCGCCGTCACGGCACGTTGGTTCGTAGATGAGGAACGCGCCGTTCGCGGCAAGGCGGCCGCGAACTTCGCGCATCAGTGCGCGCTTGTCAGGCGTGGTCAGATGATGCAGCGACAGGCTGATCCACACAATGTCGGCCGGCTTGGAGCCTGGCCGCATCGCCTGCACGAAATCGGCGTCCTCGAGCTCGACCGCGCACGGCAGGGCCTCGAGATTGCGTTTCGCCAGCTCGAGCGCCGGCGGCGCCAGGTCGACGCCGCAGTACCGCGCGATCGCGGTCCCCTCGAGCGCCGTCACGATGCCGCTCGCGTCCCCGCAGGCGAGATCGACGAAGGCGAAGGGCCGCGTGACATTCTCTATTAGAAAGCGGTGCAACGCGGCGTAGGCGCCGGCATTCTCGAGATAGTCGTGCCGCAAGAACTTGCGATAGAGCTCCCACTGATGGCGAAAGATGTCGAGCGCTGCCTCGTCGCGAACGGTCGCCACAGTCGCCTGACGCTCTACGTTGACCATCGAGATCTCCCAGTTTCGAACGCGCGCGAGCAACTTAGCACCCGTTAGCTAGCGCGGCGCGAGGCATGCTCGGGCGAACCCTTGAACCGCGCGAGCATCTCGGGGATGTCGGCGGCGGGGCGCGGCACGCTGATATAGTAGCCCTGCACTTCCGTGCACCCCTCCTTTTTCACCTGCTCGAGCTGCTCCTCCGTCTCAACGCCCTCGGCGCAAGTAGAAATCCCGAGGCTCGTGCCCAGCGCGACGATCGAACGCAGGATCGCGAGCGAGCTCTTCGGCCGCTCCGCCAGCTCCTTGATGAAGATCTGGTCGATCTTAATCTTGTCGAAGTGGTAGCGGCTGAGATAGCTCAACGACGAGTATCCGGTGCCGAAGTCGTCGAGGGCGAAGCGGACCCCGATCTGGTTCAGCTTCTCCAGCGTTTCCGCGACGCCTTCGCTCTCCTGCAGCAGCAGCGACTCGGTGACCTCGAGCTCGAGCCTTTGCGGCAGCAGCTGCGAGGCGCCGAGCGCGCTGATTACCGCCTGGCGCACATTTCCGAAACGGAACTGTGCTGGCGAGAGGTTGACGGCGACCTTGAGCACCTTCGGCCAGTTCGCCGCTTCGGCGCAGGCCTGCCGCAGCGTCCATTCGCCGATCTGCACTATGAGGCCGGTCTCTTCTGCGAGCGGGATGAAGTCGGCCGGTGAGACGAGTCCGCGCTCGGGATGGTGCCACCGCAGCAGCGCTTCGAAGCCAGAGATTTCGTTGCGCTCGAGGTTCAACTGCGGCTGATAATAGAGCTCGAGCTCGCCTGCGTGCAGGGCAGCTCGCAGATCCCGCTCGAGCTTGCGCCGCGTCTGCATGCGCTGATCCATCTCGCGCTCGAAGAAGCGAGAGCTGCCGGGCGCGTCCATCTTGGCGCGATTGAGTGCGAGATCGGCGTTCTTCAGGAGTTGGTCGGGGTCGCTGCCGTCGCCGGGGCCAATCGCAATGCCAATGCTGATGCTGACGACAATCTGGTAGTCGTCGAGATCGAACGACGTGGCGAGTATGCTCTGGATCTTGCGGGCGAGCGTCGCGGCGGCCGTGGCCGGTTTATCGGCCGACTGCACGACGACGAACTCGTCTCCGCCGACGCGCGCGATCATCTCGACGCCCTTGAGCCTGCGCTTCAATCGCTGCGCCACCCCCTGCAGCAGCTCGTCTCCGACCGAAGGCCCGAACGTGTCGTTCACCTCTTTGAAGCGGTCGATGTCGAACAGAAGCACCACTAGCGAGGGTTTTCCGCCGATCTGACGCTCGAGCGCCGTCTGGATAAAAGCGTGCAACTCCACCCGATTGGGCAAATCGGTCAGCGCGTCGTGGCGCGCCATGTACTGCATCTGCGCCTCGATGCGCCGCAGCTGCGTGATGTCCTCGTGCGTCGCGACCCATCCGCCGTGCGGCATCGGCTCGTGCATGATGGCGATGCTACGGCCGTCGCTCATCTCCTGCACCTTGGTATTGCGCTGCATCTCGCGCGCGGATGCAAGGCGCTCGCTGAGGTAATCTTCGCCCTTCTCTCCGACCCAAAGGCCGTTGGCGATGCGCGCCTCGATGATTTTCCGGAACGGCGTGCCGGGCGTCGCCAGCTCCTTGTCGAGCCCGTACATCTCGATGTAGCGGTCGTTGCAAACGAGCAGGCGCTGCTCCTGATCGAACATGCACAACCCCATGGGCATGTTCCCCAGCGCCGCGTTGAACCGCATGTTCTGCTCGGATAGCTCTGCCTTGCGCCGATCGAGCTCGCTCAACGCGGCTTCCGCTTTCTCCTTGGCGCGCGTAGCCTCCTCGAGGTGACGCCGCGAGGATTCGAGCGCCTCTGCGTAATCGGTTGTATGGGCGGCGCGCGCGAGCAGCTGGCGAGCTCCGCGCGTCGCCACCGTGAGGAATAGCGTGAGCGCGAGGAATCCGGCGATCTTGACCCCTTCGGCCCAGAAGAAGATCTTCGAGGAGTTGAAATATTCGCGATAGTCGTGCGTGATGGCGTTGGTGCCGTCCTGACCGACGGCAGCCAGCACGAGCACCGCCCAACCGACGGCGGATGCCAAGCCCGTAAGCACGATGGGGCGCGGATGGAATCGCAGCGCGCGCAGTCCGATCAGCACCAGCACGAGCACGAACGACGGCGCCTTGAGCACTGCGCCCGCGGGAAGATTGTAAGCGTACTGGTAGCCCCAGATCAGCGCCAGGAAGATGCCGATGTCGATGACGTTGAGGGCATCGAGTGCACGCTCAGGCAGCACCCTCGACGCGGCGAGCTGCCAGCGCAGGCACGAACTTGCAATGAGCAGCGCTAGGGTAATCGTGACCCAGGAGTTAACGATCGGCAGCGCTGACATGAAGCGGGCGAAAGCGTGCAGCGCCAGCACGAAGCATGCGATAGCCCCCTGCGCGAGCGCGATCGACTGCTCCCCGTTGACGTCGTAGTCGCGGAGGTTCTGCTCGAGCCTGCCGGAAGTCGGCTTAGGCCCGCTGCTGACTGCGCCGCCCGGGCGCGAAGGCCATTTCCAAGGCATGCGAAAAATCGGCAATCGTCGCTCCCTGGAATCCCACTGACCCGTTTACCCTGTTGTCGGAGCGCGAGCTTGTGCGGTGCGGGGTCCGCAATATTGGAGACCGTTCAGTTGAGAACGACGCTGGCATAGTCGGGTTACTTATCCCTTTTTCATACCACCCTGATTTTGTTCCACTATTCTATAGTGGACTTGGGTTGCTTAATTTTATGCTACCCCGCCGTTCGTGGTGGGAGGCTACTGGCGCACGCCCTCGATATTAAGGGTCAGCTCGACCTCCTGCGATGCCGGTCCCAGATCGAATTTGATGCCGAAGTCCTTGAGCGGGATGCGCGTCGTCCCCGTGAAGCCCTGACGGAAGCCGCCCCAGGGGTCCGCGCCACCGCCGATGCGCTCGGCCGCGATTTCGATCGACTTCGTCACCCCGTGCAGGGTGAGATTTCCAGTTATCGTCGCCTTGTCGCCGTTAACGTTCACTGCCGTGCTCTCGAAGGTCGCCTTGGGGAAGGCAGCGGTATCGAGGAACTCCTTGCTACGCAGGTGCTTGTCGCGCTCGGCGTGGTTGGAGTTGATGCTGTCGGTGTTCACCTCGACCTTCACTTTCGAGGCCTCCGGGTGCGCGTCGTCGAAGGCGAACGTCCCGGAGAAATCGTTGAAGCGGCCGGTCAACCAGCTAAATCCAAGGTGTTTGATGCGGAAGTTTATCGAGGCGTGCGACTTGGCCGTGTCTATGACGTAGTCGGCGGCCCTTGCCGGAGCGGCGACGGCCACGGCGGCAGCAAGAACGGCAAGGAACAGCGGACGGAGCGAGGCAAACTTCATCGTGCGGGTCTCCAGTTGCGATCAGTTCAGGCGGAAGGCGGGCCCGACCACATGCGCGTCAAGATGCTACTGCGGTCGACGAAGTGGTGCTTCAGGGACGCGGCGGCGTGCAGGACGACGATAACGATCGTCACCCAGGCGAGGATCTCGTGCACTTCGCCCGCCGTCTCCTCGAGCCCCTTTTTGGCGACGAGCGAGGGAACGCTGAACCAATCGAACACCTCGATTGGACGGCCGTCGGCGGTCGAGATCAGGTAGCCGCTCACCATCAGGGCGAAGAGCAGCGGGTAGAAACCCCAGTGGACCATGCGCGCAGCCGTGCGCTCGAACGGCGACAGCTCGGCATCGTCCGGCTTCGGGTTGGCGAGCCGCCATGCAAAGCGGAGCGCCAACCAGAACAGGAGCAGCATACCGACGCTGCGATGGATATCGGGCGCGAGCCGATAGTAGGGACTATAGTAGTTGAGCGTGACCATCCACAGCCCGAGCACGAACATGGCGATGATGGCCACAGCCATGACCCAGTGCGTCAGGCGCGTAACGAGCCCGTAGCCAGCGTTGCTATCGCCCATCAGCATGGCTTGGATGTCAAACCCCGTTCTGCCGCTTCCCCGTTGGGTGATGTAGATCGTGGCGGCGCTTCGTCAACCCGGGGGCGCGGACTAAAGGCACCCAACGCTCGGCCGCGCAGCACAAAACCGGGTGACCGCGCTGTATCGCAGGGAACAGCGGCAAATACTTGGAGTGTGGCAGACGGGATTCCCCTATCGCGCTCCCGGCAACGTGGTAGCCTTCGCTTGACATGACGGTCCGAGCCGCAGACCGGCGCCGGCTCGGCGACACCAAGCGCGCATTGAGCTTTCTGCGCCGGTCAGGATGTGCCCTCATGCGATTTTCGCGACTGGCGCTTTGCCTTCCGGCCCTCTTCGCGTGCGGCTCGGCGTCTGCCGCGCCGGGAGACCCGATCGGATCGGCGGTGACCGTCGTCAGCATCGTGACGGCATCACTCGACAACGATAAGCGCAATCTCGCTCCGGGCGACGGGGTCCGCGCGCAGGAGCTCATCGCCGTTGACAACGATGGCCGCAGCGAGATCGAGCTGCGCGACAAAACCAAGCTTGCGCTTGGGCCCGGCGCCAAGCTGCTGCTCGACAAGTTCGTCTACGATCCCGACATCGACGGCGGCGCCATCGTGATGAACCTTGTGCGTGGCTCTTTCCGCTTCATCACCGGGCTTGCCGCCAAGCCGGCCTACGTGATCCACGTGCCGACAGCGTCGATCACGGTGCGCGGCACCATCTTCGATGTCTACGTGAAGCCCGACAACACGGCGTGGCTGCTGCTCATCGAGGGCGCAGTCGAGGTGTGCACGTCCTCGGGCAAGTGCCTCGTTCACGACGAGCCGGGCAAGCTCATACGCATCCTGCCCGATACGGTGGGCGTGCCGGTCAAGTGGGCCGGGCTGCCGGGCAAGGAGGACGCCGTGTTCGATTCGGCGTTCCCATTCGTGTCGCGTGCGCCGGGCGTCGATCCCAACCCGATCTTCACGCGCGACCAGATCGTGCTCGGCACGTTCCCGGAGAAGCTGCACCCCAAGGACACCGACCCCGGCGTCAAGGACGACGACGGCGGCAAAAAGGGCGAGACGACCAAGAAGACCGATAAGGACGATGACGAGGATAAGCCCCGCATTAAGTCGAAGCGCACCGAGAGCACGCGCGAGGTCGAGCGCTATCGCCGGCCACGCCGTGAAGCCGACGAGGGCAACGGGGGAGCGAAAGGCCTCAACATCTTGCTGGGCATCGGCGGCGGCCTCAAGTTCGGCGGCGGGCACAACGACTACGGCGGCGGCCATCGCGGCCGGTAGTCGAGGTCAGGCCGTCTGGGCGACGCGGCCGGCTATGACCTCATAAAACGGTCCCAACTCCGGCCACGCATGATCCCGGCAGGCCCTGAGTGCCTCGTGCGCGGCCGCCGCGTCGCCGGCGCGCAGAGCCTGCAGCAATCTGGCGTGGGCCCCGGCAAGCGCTCGGAAGCGATCCGAAGCCGCGACCGCCTCGTCGCCGACGAGCGCGAATATGCGCTCCGTGCGCTCCTTGCCGCGGATCTTCGCGGCATCGATCTCGAGAAACGCGAGCTCCGGCGCGGCGGCCGCGGTGCGCTCGCCGACTACGATCGGGCAGCCGTAGGTCTTTGTCGTCTCCTCGAGCCGCGAGGCAAGGTTCACCACGTCGCCGAGTATCGAGTAGTCGAAGCGCTGCGGGGACCCGACGTTGCCGACGCAGCACTCGCCCGTATTGAGGCCGATGCCAATGCGGACGGGCACCGCCGTCGCGCCGCGCTGCGCCGCCGCCTGGGCCCATGCCACGTTGAGCCGGTCGAGCTCATGAAGCATGCGAAGCGCGGCGCGACAGGCGTTGCTCGCGTGGCGCGGATCGGCAAGGGGCGCGTTCCAGAACGCCATGACGGCGTCGCCCATAAACTTGTCGATCGTGCCCCGCTCAGCGAGGATCACCTCGGACAAAGGCGTGAACAGCTCGTTCAGGAACCGGATCAGCTCCTCGGCGGTCAGCCCTTCGGATAGGGTGGTGAAGCTGCGCACGTCCGCAAACAGCACTGAGACCTCGCGCATCTCCCCGCCGAGCTTCAGTTTGTCGTGGTTACGGGCGAGTTCCTCCACCAGCGGCGCCGCCACGTAATGGCCGAAGGCCCAGCGCACGCGGTTCCGCTCGAGCTCCGTCTCGATGTAATTGTTGAGGGAGGTGGTGAGATAAACGAGCAGGATTGCCAGCGCCGGGTAGACGGGATCGAACAGCAGCCCAGCTTGCGAGTAGGCGAGCCAAGAGGCGGCGAAGACCGCGAAAATGGCGAGCGCGCCGATGGCGGCGGTAGCGGTCGCGCCGAGGCGATAGATCAGCCAGGCGACGGCGGCGCCGATGCCAACGAGGAACAGGAGCTCCGCGCCGGTCGCGTAGGCGGGCCGCGTGAGGTGGTCCCCCGACAGCATCTGCTCCAGCGCTTGGGCGTGAATCTCCACTCCGGGCACCGCGGAATCGAGCGGCGTCGCGCGCAAATCGAGCAGCCCCACAGCACTCGTGCCGATGAAGATGTCGCGGCCGGCGATCGACTTTTTATCGAAACTGCCATCGAGGACGGTGTGCGCGGAAATGTACCGGCGCGAATCGGGACGCGCGAAGCGCAGCCACAATTCGCCGTTGGCGTCCGTCGGTAGAACGGTCGTCCCCACGCGTACGCTCTCGACGCCGGTTCGCTGCCCGAACGCGAGCACGCCGCTGCCGCCGGACGAGCGCACGAACACGGTCGTTTCCTTTAAGGCGACGCGCAGCGTCTCGAGCGGCAGCGACGGGTAGAGCGCGCCGCCGACCGACAACAGCAGCGGCACGCGGCGGATCACCTGATCGCGCAGCGGAATCCAGTTGACGGCGCCGAGCCCGACCGCGCGCTCGGTGAGGACGGGAAGGCCGCCGATGACGCCCGAGAAGCGCGGCACGAAGCTCTGCGGATCATCGCCGGCGAACGCAAAGTGCGCGTGCGGCGGCGTCGGCTTCTGACTGCCGCCGGCCTCGCCCGCTATGCCGAGCGTGACGGGGGCGGCCGCGATCGCCTGAGCAAGGCGCTCATCGTTGGAGGGCAGTCGGGAAGCCTCGACGATCATGGGGGCGAGCTGCGGGACCTCGCCGAATAGCTTGGCGAACTCGCCCGGCGACAGCCGGTCGGGCTCGGCGAGGATCATGTCGAGCGTGATCGTGCGCGCGCTGGCGGCCTTCAAGGCGTCGATGATGGCGGCGAGCCTGGTGCGCGGCCACGGCCACTGGCCGATCTTGGCGAGCGATGGCTCGTCGATGTCGACGATGCGCACGGGAAGTGTCTCGTCGAGGGGCCGCGGCGATACGTTGAGGTAGCTGTCGAAGACCGACAGCCGCAGCCTTGCCACCGGCTCGGGATCGGCGATGCGCAAGGCGACCGCGAGGAACAGCAGGACCGCGGTCAGGATCAGGTGGATCGACGGGACACGCAGGCCCATGCTTCCTCAACTTGAGCGGAGCTGCCGCCCGCTTCGCGGGCATCATAGCGTCGAGGCCCGAGCGGTTTCCAGCGCGGCGCTGCGGTTAGGCTTTATCGATCCAGTCGGCACAGCGCTCGGCGAGCTGCTTTGAGCCTTCTTCCATGATCAGGAAATGGCCGCGGCCGGCGGCTTCCTGGAACGTAGCGCCTGGGTAGAGTTGCGCGATCTTCCGGCCGGTCGTCGCGGAGATGACCTTGTCGTCGGAGCCGGAGACGACGAGGACCGGGCAGGTGACCTTGGCCGCGTCGACCTCGATCGTGCGGCCCTTATCGAACATCCAAAAGAACAGCTCAAACAACGCGCGGCCCGACTTCAGGCCCGAATTGATCGAACACGCGACGCTGTGCCTGCGGGTCGAGGCTTGCGAGCGAATCCTGGCGGGCGACCTCGAACGAGGGGTTGAGCGTCTTGTCCCAGAACGGAGAAGCCTTCATCAGACCGGTCGCGAGCGCGAGTTCGTCGTCGGTCGAGGGCAGGATGCCCCACGGTGCGCCCGAGGCGAGCAGCACAAGTGAGCGCGCCAACCCCTTCGCGGCGAGCTGCTGGCCGATGACGCCGCCCATCGAGTGACCGATGATGATGGGGGGCTCGGAGAGGCTTGCCACCAGTTCCGCCATGTCGCGCGTGTAGTCGGCGATGCTGGTCTGCGCGAGCCGCCGATCCGGCTCGCGCGTCGGACCGGAGACGTGAAAGCGCAGGTCGGGCGTGCGGCATTCAAAGCCGCGCGCTGCGAGCACCGGCGTGTAGTCTTGAAAGCACCAGCCGCCGCAGAAGGCACCGTGAATGAGGACGACGGTCCTGGCCATGCTTCGTCGCTCGCGAAGGGTTGACGGCCATCAATGCCGGTGCGGCGCTAATCTTTTATGAAGCCCCACACCGTCGAATTGCAGAGAAGCCAAAGGAGCGGAAAATGTCGATGCTCAAGATCATCGAGGTGCTCGCGGAATCCGAAAAGAGCTGGGAGGACGCCGCGCAGCAGGCCGTCGCCAAGACCAGCAAGACGGTGCACAACGTAAAATCGATCTATATCGATAATTTCGAGGCCACCGTCGATAACGGCAAGCTGAAGAAATACCGCGTCAATGCCAAGATCTCGTTCCTGCTCGACTGAGGCTGCACAACGGCTCAACGCGAGGCCGATTTCAGACTCAAGATGTAGGCGATCACGTTGTCCATATCGGCTTGCGGCAGGATGAAATCCGGCATGTTGGGATGCGGGTTCTGCAGCCATACCGCGAGCGCCCGATCCGTGATGCCGGGAGAGTCCGCCACCGCCTGGAAAGTCGGCAGGTCGAGATAGGGCGATTCCTTCTCGCCCCGCTCCACGGCATGGCACTCGGCACAGACCTTCTTGGCGTAGGCATGCCCGGCCTCGACGTTGCCCACCTCCTGCGCCTCGGCAGCGACCGGCAGAGCCAGCACAGCGGCCACGGCAATTTTCTGTAAAATGCCCACGAGCTTCTCCTGACCAACGGTCCAATTCGATGCAGTAAATTGAGCGGCGGCCGCGTGTACCATGATCTGCATCAATGGGCCAATCCGATCAATGACGGCGGCGGCGGTCACGCACTTCAACCCGCGCGGACGCTGCCGCCAAGCCGTGGTTGTCATCACTTGAAGAGAGAGGTGAGGGAGAACGAGGATGCGACGACAACAGGGGGGGGTTCGGCGATTTGCGGATAGGGCTCGTCGATATAGACGTCGAGGCCGGTGGCACGCCCGTCCTTGATCAGCGAAGCCACGTAGGCCCAGCCCTTCGGCTCCATGCCGATGCACGCTTCCGACATCTCGCCTTTGAGGCGCACGTGGATGGCGATGTTGCCGCGCGAGCGAATGCCGGCGATCTGCGCCGGGGTGAACCGCTCCTTGCTCCACAACTTCGATAGCCAGACGCCCGCCACGTTGCGCTTGGCGTTGGGTCCCCAATTGATGCGCTTATCCTTCTCCGCCGCGAAGGCGTATTGCCCAGGGGGCAGAGGGCCGACGGTTTTGGTCGCGATGCAATCGGGATCGGGGTTGTTGCGGCAGATGTCGCGCCCCGAGATGCCCCAGGCGATGGTCCTGCCGCCCGCCTGCGGATCATCGGAGACTACGAACAGACGGCCAGTCTTGATGGTGTAGCCGAGACGGAAGCTTTGCGCCGATGCCGGCACCTCGTGCACCACATCCTCGAACGGATTGCAGATCTCGCCGCCGGTCAGCTTCCGCTCATAGCCCTTGAGGTGAATGGTGACGTAGTCGACGTCGGTAGCGCAGTCCCACTGCGGCAAGGCCTTCTTGTTCGCAAGCGTAACCGGAGCCGTGGATTCGGGCACGGGTTTCGCCGCGGGTGCGGCGGGCGGCTTTTTCGCAACCGACAGCGTCGTGGTCCAGCTCGGCAGCGCGGCTGGAGGCGTCGGAGCGGCCAAAGTGGTTCTCGGCAGACCTTTGATCTGTTCGCACTTGGCCGACAGCTTGGGCGGCTGGATCTGTTTGACCGCGAGCTGTCGTGCAACAGAACTGCTGGCCCCCTGTTTGATGTAGGCTTGTATGAGGGCGCTCTGAACATCGAGCTGTTCTTCCGATAGCTCAAATATGCAGTCTTCGTAGATTTGGTCGCCGACCTTGCTGAAAAAATCGGCCATCTCGTGCGCTGCCGCCGCCGATCCAGAGTCGATTTTTTTCGCTTGCTGCGCCAGGCCATGACCCGAGGGCAACAATAAGAAGCTCGCCAGCGTTGCGAGCGCCGTCCTCCAGATTCCGTCTATTTGCGTTCTTCGAAACACTCGATGCCCTAACCACGGCTCACGCAGGTACACCACATACCTGCCATCCGAGGTGCGCGACGGCGCAGCATGTGCTCTTCGTGAATAGCGATACCGTGTTCCATCGCGTATTCGTAAGGCAGGAGTTAGGTAAACGGGAAGGCTTTCCCGCCGGCCCCATCCCCGCGGCTGCGATCAAGGGCCAATCGTGGCGCCCCGGCCCTAAATCCCGAGCTTTTGCTTCAGGATCTCGTTGACGGCCTGCGGGTTCGCCTTGCCGCCCGACGCCTTCATCACCTGCCCGATTTCGAATTGGCGCGGGCGATCGCTTCACCGATAAGTCGCTCCGCCTCGGCCTTGTCGCCCCAGTGATCGATCTCCACCCATTTGCCCGGCTCGAGATCCTTGTAGTGGGCGAAGAAGTGCTCGATCTGCTCGAGCGATATAGCGGGCAAGTCGGAGTAGTTTGCGATCTTGTCGTAACGACGCGTCACCTCGTTGCTCGGGACCGCTAGGATTTTCTCGTCACCGCCGCCCTCGTCCTTCATGACCAGCACGCCGACGGGTCGACAGTTGATAACGGCGCCGGGGACGAGAGCGCGCGTATTGCAGATCAGGACATCGATCGGATCGCCGTCGGCCGACAGGGTGTGGGGAACGAACCCGTAGTTTCCGGGGTAGCGCATCGGCGTATAGAGGAAGCGGTCGACGACCAAGGTCCCCGAGGCCTTGTCCATCTCGTACTTGATCGGCTCCCCGCCGACCGGGACCTCGATGATTACGTTGATATCGTGGGGCGGATCCTTGCCGACCGCGATCGCATCAAGGCGCATGGACTTCCCTCTTGCAATTCGGCTGACGCTCGCCGGCACCGTCGGCGCCAATGATACGTGCCGCAACCGCGGCAACCAACCCGGCCGAGAGTCGGAAGTGTTCGGCCGACGGGTAGCTCAAACCCCGAGCTTTTGCTTCAGGATCTCGTTGACGGCCTGCGGGTTCGCCTTGCCGCCCGAAGCCTTCATCACCTGCCCGACGAACCAGCCGAGCATGGAGGGCTTCGCCTTTACCTGCTCCACCTTGTCGGGGTTGGCGGCGATGATCTCGTCGACGGCCTTCTCGATGGCGCCCGTGTCGGTGACCTGCTTCAGGCCATCGGTATTCACAATTTCCACCGGGTCACGGCCGGTTGACCAGGCGATCTCGAACACATCTTTCGCAATCTTACCCGATATGACGCCGCTCGAGACCATTTTGACGATCGCTGAGTTCGCAGTCGCTGGCATCGGCCCCAAGATAGGAGCAGTCAGAGTTGACGTTGCCACGCTCTTGTAGCGCCATTGCGGCTCTGACCAAGGCTGCTGCCAGCCCGTTAGCGGCAGTTCCTCCTTCCTTTCGCGTTCCTTTTCGGCCTTGTTCATCCGTCCGAGATACTCGTTTATCAACCAGTTGGCGGCCCCCTTCGGATCAGCTCCATCACGAACCATGAATTCGAAGTAGTCCGCTCTTTCCCTTTCGGCCACGAGCACGTCTGCGTCGTACTCGGACAGCGCGAACTCGCGCATGAGACGCTGCTTCTTCTCGTCGGGAAGCTCGGGCAGGCCCTTCTCCAGCTCGCCGACGTATTCCATCGTCAGCTCGAGCGGCAAAAGATCAGGGTCGGGGAAGTAGCGGTAGTCGTGAGCCTCTTCCTTGCTCCGCATGGAGCGCGTCTCGCCTTTGCCCGGATCAAAAAGCCGCGTCTCCTGCTCTATTCTGCCCCCATCCTCGAGGATGTCGATCTGCCGGCGCGCCTCCACCTCGATCGCCTGGCCGATGAAACGGATCGAGTTGACGTTCTTGATCTCGCAGCGGGTGCCGAGCTTGTCGCCGGGCTTGCGCACGGACACGTTGACGTCGGCGCGCAGGTTGCCTTTCTCCATGTCGGCGTCGGAGGTGCGGAGATAGCGTAGGATCGTGCGCAGCTTCGACACGTAAGCCTGCGCCTGCTTGGCCGATCGCATGTCGGGCTTGGACACGATCTCCATCAAGGCGACGCCCGAGCGGTTGAGATCGACGTAGGAATATTCCGGGTGCTGGTCGTGGATGGACTTGCCGGCGTCTTGCTCCAGATGCACCCGTTCAATGCCGACGCGCATCATCTCGCCGTCGACGTCGATCTCCACCTCGCCTTCGCCGACGATCGGCTGCTTGTACTGGCTGATCTGATAGCCTTGGGGCAGATCGGGATAGAAGTAGTTCTTGCGGTCGAACACGCTGCGCAGGTTGATCTTCGCTTTGAGGCCCAGCCCCGTGCGCACCGCTTGCGCGATGCACTCGGCGTTGATGACGGGCAGCATCCCGGGCATGGCCGCGTCGACGAGCGAAACATGGCTGTTGGGCTCGCCGCCGAAGGTGGTGGAGGCGCCGGAGAACAGTTTCGATCTCGAAGCGACCTGGGCGTGCACCTCGAGGCCGACGATGACCTCCCAGTCGCCCTTGGCGCCCGAGATGAGGTTCTTGCTGCCGACGGCTTTGGCTTTGTCCTGCATAGGGGAGCTCCTTGCCCGCCCTGTTAACGCAGGGCTGGCGTGCCGCAATGGGAGACGTCGTCGGGCCGCGGCGGCACGCTGTCACTCGAAGTCACCGATGTCTCTACCTGCGGCTCCTTGTTCCTAGCTGCGATCGATGCGGCAAGCGCCTCGCAGTAGGCAAGTCGCAGTTTGTCGTCGTCCATCTTTTCAAGCTCAGCGATATCAGGGCTACCCGCGAACCACTCCAGAATCTTGTCGCGCGGAAAATTCTTTTGAGTCTCGATCAACCACTCAAAAAGGTCGTACACGTTCTCAAGCCGTTTGGATTTCTTCGCACGCTTGTCGCCGAAGTAGGCCGGTCCGTATTTTTTGTAATCCGCTAGCTCAGGAGCCGACAGCGGCGATCGCAACAAAGAGGACTTGTGGGTCTCAACGTCAGTGACGCCGATGATCACCTCTTGCTCGTTCGCACTTACGATGGCAGCCGTCACAGTTGCGACGAGGTCCTTCCCCTCGACGTCCCCAAAGCAATACGTCTGACCAATCTGCAAGCGTCGCACCCCACCGAAAGCCTCCGAAGATGGTCTGCCGTCGAAGGTCTCCGGGAACCGTAAATAGCTCTGGAGCGCCTCGCCGATGACATGAGCATCGAGATGCTTTTGCTTTTGCAGGTAGGCATCGCTGACCCTGATGAGGCCGGGCCGATTGAAGTCGGGCATGCCTAAACCGAAGGGAGCCCCGACCATCGAAGGCACCTTGTCGAGGTCACGGTGAAAGGCCATGTTGGTGACGAAGACGTAGGCTGTCACGCCCTCCTCAAGCTCCCTTTGCTCGTACCGTTCGAGGCGTGCCATCGCTGGCTCCAACCAATTGGGCTTGTTCTTTTCATCGAAGACCGGGGGAACGTTCACGTCGATGAAGATCAATCGCTCGTCACTAGCGGGCTTTTTCAAAGCGGCGTTGAGGTGGGGTATCAGACGGCCTAACGCGTCATCATCGGCGCCGCCATCGTCGGCCATGCGGCCCAGCAGCCCATTGACTGATCGCATCTTGGCTTCAACCCAATAGCGCTTACCCGATTTCGAGACGGCCGCGAACTCGCAGTGTTTGGTAGCCGGGTCGGCTTCGTCCTCAAGCGTAAGTTTGAAGCCGGCGCGGATGAGGATGCTGGCGACCATGAGTTCGTAGTAAGCGCCCTGGAAGTTCCCGACATTTCGAAGGCGCTTTATGAGGCGATCCTGGAGCTCAACGTTGTGAGCTAGCAGGTAGAGCGCGTAGGCTAGACCAAGGTAGCAGGCGACCACACCCGTGATCACTGCCGAGCTTACCTCTCCTGGGTTCTTGATTGTTTCGCGCTGGTACCGGCAATACGCATCATACCACTGCATCAGTGGATGCCGCTCGGCGAGAGGCTTTGCGATTTCTGCGTTACCCCACTCGGGCCCCATCTTTGTCTTGATATAGTCGGATAAGAAGTCTGGGAACGTCTTCCACGTCTTCGAAAAATGGACTGTGTTGCCGACGGCAACCATTTGGTGGTCTTTCATCTTCGCCGAAATGATCGGCCGCCCACCGCCCTGTTGGATCTCCCTAATCTGTTCCTCGGCCGCGAGCTTGGCCAGCTGCGCACCTAATCTCGTCATCGGTGGCTCGTCGGTTGACCCGTCGATCGACCGTGGCAGTGTTTATATTTTCGCCCGCTGCCGCAGTGGCAGGGCTGGTTGCGACCAAATTTGGCCATGCGTTTTAAATTGGATGAATTGCAATATGGACAGGTTCCACATCTGTTAACGCAGGGCAGCGACCGGGGCAATCCTCGAGCGTGACGTCGGCTTTAGCCCGGACCGAAGGAGGCGCTCAGCTCCTCGCCGCTCCAGGGCGGCGGCTCGGCGGCGGGCGCGTGCGCGAGCGGGTTTGAGTAGCAGCGCGATTTGCCCTCGAAGTAGCAGCCCTCCTCGAGCACGAGCTTGCGATGGAAGATGTGGCCTTCGACCGCGCAGGCAGCGCCGAGAAAGATCTCTTTGGCATAGATCGCGCCGATGAACTCGCCCAGCACGACGACCTTGTCGGCGACGATGAGCCCGTCCACCACACCGCGCTCGGCGATCTGCAGGTCCGTGCAGCGCACCTCGCCGTCGACGGCGCCCTCGATGACGACGTGGCCCTTTAAGGCGAGAGAGCCGACGATCGTAATTCCGCGATTGATGACAAGCGGCCTTTTGCAGGACCGCGCGGGCGCTCCACCCGTCTCCGACATGCGCTCGTCCCCCGGACTACGCTGATACTGTCCCCGGTGGCTAAGGAAGTGCACGAAAGAGATGGCTGATTTCGGGCGCACATCGCTTCCTCGCGAGCACAAGCGCAGGCACGCGGCGCGGCCGGCACGATGCGCGCCGCTTCCGCCTAGCGCAAAACGAGGATCGCCTGGCTTAGCCGCGCAGCCAATAGCCGAGGCCGGCCCAGACGAAAGCGATGAGAAACTGCATCAGCAGAATGGCGGCTTCGCCCCCTAGCGCGTGGATCGGAAGCAGGCCGACAGCGGCAACGAGCCAATAAAGGATGAAACCCGCGAGCGAAGCGGCGAACGCGGCAACGACCAGCTTCTGGGGTTGGTCGGCGCGCCGGCCCATGAGGAACGCGACCGCAATCACCACCGGATTGAGAAGCGAAATCAGCACCAGCGTGTTGGGGTCGAACGGCTTGATCTCCACCCTTATCCCCCCTGGCCGCCGTTGCCCTCGAGCTGACGGCGGAGCTTCTCTTCCTCGTACTGGACGAACCAGCCGATCATCTGCCGCCACAGCGCTTCCGTGAGCTCGGGCGGCAGCCCCTTATCCCTGGCGCGCGCCCGCACCTTGTCGATCACCTGCTGGATGCGCCAGGGCACGTAGGCTTCGCCGGGGTTCGACTTGAGCTGCCAGGCGCGATCGACGTAGGCGAAGCGCTCCGCGATGATATCGACGAGGGCCAAGTCGATGCGGTCGATCTCGGCGCGCACCTCCGACATGTCGCGGCAGTCTTGCGGCAGCCTCCCGGTCATTTTTTCGTTCCCTTCGATTTCTTGGCGGCGGGCTGCTTTGGAGCCTTCGCCGCGGATGCTTTCGTCACCGATGCTTTAGCTCCCGATTCCCACCAGCGCTCGCTGACGGTGAAGCGCCCGGCGGCGTCCTCGATCGCTTTCGCCGCGCGAAACAGCGTCGCCTCGTCGAACGGCTTGCCGATGAGCTGCAGCCCGAGCGGTGTGCCTTCGCTCGACAGCCCCGCCGGCACCGAGATGCCGGGCAGCCCCGCCATGTTTACCGTGACGGTGAAGATGTCCTCCAGATACATGGCGATGGGATCGCCCGACTTCTCGCCGAAGGCGAACGCGGGCGACGGCGTGGTCGGTGTCAGCACCACGTCGACCGACTTCCACGCCTCGTCGAAGTCGTGCTTGATCAACGTGCGCACCTTCTGCGCCTTGAGGTAGTAGGCGTCGTAGTAGCCCGCCGACAGCACGTAGGTGCCGATCAAGATGCGGCGGCGCACCTCCTTGCCGAAGCCCGCCCCGCGTGTGCGCTCGTAGGTGTCGATCAGGTCCTTGCCCGTTTCGCGCAGGCCGTAGCGCATGCCGTCGTAGCGCGCGAGGTTGGAGGAGGCCTCGGCGGGGGCGATGATGTAGTAGGCCGGCAGCGCATACTTGGTGTGCGGCAGGCTGATGTCGTGGATGGTCGCGCCCGCCGCCTTGAGCCAGGCGATGCCTTGGCTCCACAGCTTGTCGATCTCCTGCGACATGCCCTTGACGCGGTATTCCTTCGGCACGCCGATGCGCATGCCTTTGACGCCCTCGGCGAGCGCAGCCTCGTAGTCGGGCACCGGCGCATCGACGGAGGTGGAGTCGCGCGGATCGTGGCTCGCCATGGCCTTGAGCATGATCGCGGCGTCGGTCACGGTCTTCGCCAACGGGCCCGCCTGGTCGAGCGAAGAGGCGAACGCGACGATGCCCCAGCGCGAGCAGCGCCCGTAGGTCGGCTTGATGCCGACGATGCCGGTCAGCGCCGCCGGCTGGCGGATCGACCCGCCGGTATCGGTCGCGGTGGCGGCGAGACACAGGTCCGCCGCGACGGCGGCGGAAGAGCCGCCCGAGGAACCGCCGGGGACGAGCTTGTCGGCCGACAGCGCGCCGCCCTTGTCCTTGCGCCGCCACGGCGAGACGACCGGCCCGAAGGCACTCGTCTCGTTGGAGGAGCCCATGGCGAACTCGTCGCAGTTGAGCTTGCCCAGCATGACGGCGCCGGCATTCCACAGATTGGCGCCGACGGCGGACTCGTAGGGGGGACGGAAATCGTCGAGGATCTTCGAGCAGGCCGTCGTGCGCTCATCGAGCGTGCAAAACAGGTCCTTGTTGCCGAGCGGCAGGCCTTCCAGCGTCCGCGCGTTGCCCTCCTGCAGACGCTTGTCGCTCTCTTTCGCCTGCGCCAGCGCCAGCTCGGGCGTCGGCAACACGTAGGCGTTGAGCGCCGCATTTGCCCCCTCGATCGCCTGCAGGAACGCCTGCGTCAGCTCGGTCGCGGAGAACTTCTTCTTGCGCAGTCCGTCCCGGGCCTCGGCAAGCGTCAGCTTTGTAAGTTCGGTCACGGACACTCACTTCTGGCAGAGCGTGAATTTCAAGGCCTCGGGACCATAGACGTCCTCGCTGACGACGGAGACCGAGCCGTCGGAGCCGGTCGTCACGGCGATCTCGGCGGGCGAATCCTCCCCCATCTCCTCGCAGTCGGCCCGCACCTTCCACCCGGTGTCGGATTTCTCGGCGGAGCGGAACCGGCAGTGGACCTCGCGCGGGCTCGTGATGCCCTCGCGCGACATCACCTCCTGGCGAGCCCGTCGACGAGCTCCCGCGAGAACGGCGCGGCGGCGAGTGCGAGCTTGCAGTCATCGGCGTTGAGGGCGTAGGTGCCGGCAATGAAGCTCCAGTCGTCGTCGGCGAACGTCGTCGCCGCGGGCAGGAGGGCGGCAACGAGTACCAGCAGTGGTAGGCAGAGAAATCTTAGCATTGGCAATCACTCTACAATCTTCGGGACGACGAAGAATCCATCTTCGGCCATCGGCGCATTCTTCAGGATTTCGTCGGCCTTGCCGCCGTCGTTGACGATGTCCTCTCGCTTCTTGAGCTCGATCGGCACGACGCGCGTCATCGGCTCGACCGCCGAGGTGTCTACCTCGTCGAGCTGCTGGACCCAATTCAGGATGCCCGAGAGCTCCTTCACGAGGCCCTTGGCTTCCGCTTCCGTGATTTTGATGCGCGCCAGCCGTGCAATGCGCCGGACTGTCACCTCATCGACCTGCATGGTCCCCTCGCCGATTCGATGTTCTAGAGCCGCGGGTCAGAACTCCGCTCTCTTAGCCCCCGCGGGCCGCACGCGCAACTTGGCGGCCGCACCCCGCAGCCGCCTTCAAGATGTGCGGCGCCACTGCGACAGAAATGCCCCGAGGATGTCGGAGGCGTCGTCCGTCCAGGGAGAAAGTCTGCTTGGATTGAACGGCCCAGAGCCCTCGATCACCCGGAAGGAATCGAGCGCGCGCACGTCCTTGGCAAGCACCGCGATGGTCGAGCTGTTCTCGGCGTAGGTGCCGTCTGCCTTTTCGTCGGAGACGATCAGCCCTTTGAGTTGCGGCACCAGCGGCATGGTCGCACCGAGGACGGAGTCGAGGTCGAGGTAGCGGTTGGAGATGTGCAGGACCAGGATGCCGTCGTCCTTCAGCTTTGCGGCATAGAGCTGCAGCGCCTCTGCGGTCATGAGGTGCACCGGGACCGCGTCCGAGGAGAAGGCGTCGATGAGCATGAAGTCGAAGCTGCGGTCGGGTTCCTTGGCGAGCATCACGCGCGCGTCGCCCAAGACCACGTCGAGCTTCGGCTGGCAGTTGGCGAGGAATGTGAAGTGGGTCGACTTCGCGGCGATGTCGATCACGACGGGGTCGATCTCGAAGAAGCGCCAGCGCTCGTCCTTCTTGGCGTAGCAGGAGATGGAGCCGGTGCCGAGGCCGACGATGCCGAAGCGGCCCTTCTCCCCTTTGACATCGAGGCGCTGTTGCACGATCTCGACGGAACGCGCGAGCGGACTGCCGGGGTAGTAGTAGGTGGCGGGGGTGGTGTCAGTGACGAGCTTGCCGTCGTCATCGCGGATGCGCTGCGCCCCGTGCAGCGTCGTCCCGTGAGTGAGGACGTTGTAGTCGTCGCCGTCCGATAGCGAGACGCGGTAGACGCCGAAGTAGCTGCGCTGCGCGTTGCCATGCTTCACGCTGGAGGGCAGCATGACGACGGTCGCGAACATCAGAAGCCCCACGGTGAGCTGGCGCGCGCCGCGTCCCCAGAGCCCGAGCAGGACGACGCCGAAGACGAGCGTCAGCGCGGCGGTGAAGCCCCACTCGCCGAACGAAAGGCCGAGGCGCGCCGCCCATTCGGCGCCGTACATGACCGCCAAAAGGCCAATCCCGACGATGCCGAGCAGCCAGAGCACCTCGCGCCCCTGCGCCGCGCGACGCTGAAATACGCCCGGCCGGCAGGCAAGGGTGAGCGCGATCAGCAGCGGGTACTCGAACACCTCCGGGAACAGCTTCGGCGCGAGAAGCGCCGAGAAAGCCCGCCGAGCACGCCACCGAACGACATCCACAGGTAGAATTCGGTCAGGCTGCGCACCCGCGGCCGCGACAGATAGAGCGTGCGGTGCGCGAG
>CAVUWX010000019.1:0-102501 GCA_963745205.1 uncultured Alphaproteobacteria bacterium | reverse complement strand
GCTGCCTAGTACGTTGAAATAAGCAAGTGTCAGCGAATACCTCGCATCGTAGGAGTAAGTCGCTGAGACATTGAGTTCTGAGAGATGGTCATTTAGGTTTTTCCACTAAGTAAAGACGACCCGTCCAGCTTTTCCCACTCATATTCGTAGCTCGCCCTCAACGTGATGAAATGCACATCGCTGAGGTATTGGAACTGTGCGTCCCAACCGACATCGGTGATACTTGTCGGTCGGGCGACACCATAGTGACGTCAGGTATGACATTGGCGTTCATGCCGAATGTACCGACCATGAGCGAATATACGTCCCAGGTCTTCTCGACCGCCAAGCGCCAATAGGGCGCTACGCCATCGAACCCTATGGTTGGACACCCTGATCGATTGGTGCATACCCCAAGTGCCACAAGCGCGTCTTTGTCGAGCGTGCGATAAACGGAAACCGCAGCGTAAAACATGTTATTTGCGAAGACATAAGCCCCGGCTCCCGCAACGGTTAGGCCCAGACCATCAATTAGCGGAGCTGGGAATCGCTGGAGCAAATGGACTTGTCGGATCCCCGGGGATCCTCCAGGCGGGCGTCGTATTCCAGGGGTCTTCGACAGTGGGGTTATTGTTGACTGTCAGGCCATAGATAAGGTCCATGCCGTGCACATTGGCTCTGTTCGCGTAGCGAATATCGGCATTGTCCCAACCAAAGGCCTCGTCGGTTCTAGAATAAGTCGCCTGAATGAACGCCCCCAGCTGGCAGTAAATCTGGCCTCCGTAAAAAACACTTTCGCTCTGGACCATGACATTGTTGTTCGTTTTCAAGCCGTTCAGGTCACCATCCCGGTTCGTAGGCAGATCAACTAGATCCTTTCCAATATGGGTGTAGGTCGGCATCAGCATTACGGAGATCGGGATCTGCGGGGTGGGGTCAGCGGCCACGCTGTCGCGGCATCGGGTGCCGCCGGACGTATAGCCATTGAGCTTGAACTGACGGCCATAGGGCGTCAGCTGGGGGAACACTCCGTTGTGGCAAGTCGCGCAAGGCTGGCCCGTTTGGCGGGCAAAGCTCGGCAACGCCGAGGCGGGTCCTGCCCTCAGCGATAGCCCTGCCGCCAGGGCCAAGGCACAAGCCCCAGCCCCGCCGAAAATGTAGAGCGGCGATAGATCAGCGCCGATGGCGCGATGTCCCCCACGCGTCATCCAAACAGTCCCCCCACCTTCGCGAGCTGTAATCCCCCCTCGCGAGAAGGTAGTGCGTCAAGCTAGCACTTGATTCCGCCTGTGGCCTTTCTTTTGGCTCAAAAATGTTCGCTTTCTCGATGCACTTGTTGCGCATTCACCACTCAAAGACTCGTGCAAGTTGCTGAGGCTTGACGCGACAACCGTCAGAGCGAGCAGAGCGCAAGGCATTCGCAATTCTTGCTGGAATTCCTAAGGCGAGAGATGCGGCGGACCTCATCGCTACCAGGGTTCAGCTTCTTCGACTGAGCCGATGGTTTGCCGCGGTCAAACCAATCCGTCGCGCAAGTAATTAGATCACTTCCCTGAAGGGTCGCTATTCTAAGACGTCTGGGACAAAAAACTGATCGTGAGCATAGGCCGCAGCACAGCCCCTGAAGAATTTGGCATTCGGACAGAACGCCGGCAGCGCCTCGGGACCGTCTAGCCAGCTCCGGCATTCCGCCTCATGAGAGCAGAAGATGCATTTGGTGCGGGCTGCGTACCAAGCCAGACCGCCGTCGATGCGCGCCGCCGTTTTCCAATTCGCGGCCATGTGGTCCATCATGCGCACCATCAGCTCGGGTGCCGGAGAGTTCTGCTCAAGCATGGACAAGTGTTCGCTTGGCCTCGTCATGTCCGCCTCCTTGTGTGCCTTCTCGATGTTTGACGCGAACACCTTTGGGATCGCCAAGATAGAAGACTCGGAATGAGGAACCTTTGGTTGGAAGGGTCTGCCCGTCGGCGTCGCGCGCATTGATTTAGGTCAGGCTCGGCTGCGGCTTATCAGCCCAAAAACTGGTCCGCGCTAGCCTCACCACGGTCAAGCCTCAAGCAAAGGTGCCGGGGAGAGAAGTCCAATAGGCTTCCGCAATGCCCGCGTCACCGGCAGACAGAAGTTCATAAAGGGCATTTGCTTGTGCTGAGCTCGGTCGTATCCTCCTCGTGGTGCAACCGCGCCGGTGGGTTTGAGTTAGATCGCGGGGATGCAGGAGAGTTGCCATGCGAAGAATCGTGATGTCCGTCGCAACCGCAGTTTGTTTCGTGAACGCGGCCAGCGCTCAAGATCCGGCTGAAGGTGAAAAGGTCTTCGCCACGTGCAAGACATGCCACCAGATCGGCGAGGGGGCCAAGAACGCCATCGGGCCTGAACTCAACGGCGTTGTTGGCCGAAAAGCCGGTTCGGTAGCCGGATATAGCTATTCGGACGCCAACAAGAATTCCGGCATCACATGGGATCAGTCCAATCTGGCGGAGTATCTCAAGGACCCGAAGGTCAAGGTGCCCGGCACGAAGATGATCTTCGCCGGCATCAAGGACGAGAAGAAAGTTCAGGATCTGATCGCGTTCCTCAAACAGTTCGACGCCGCGGGCAAGAAGGCGCAGTAATGCCTTCGGATCGCGTCGAGCTTGTATCATCCCCGTGGCGGGTTGCGGCGCTGGCGAGAACGAGCAGGAGGGACCCAGACGGTGTGCTTTCCCGCCGAGACTGTTGGGGTCAATGATCGTCGAAGTAGTAGGTTAACCGGCCACGGACTACCCAGAAATTGAGGGCGTCTTTGAAGACGAAGGGCTCGCTTCCGACATCAGCTGGGGTGCTGAGCAGCGTGCTGCTGCTACCAAAATCATAAAAGAGACCTTCGGCGCCGAGACTGGTGTTGCGCCAAATATTGTATTCGGCGCCGCCGCCAACGACGAATCCAGTGCCGTTGCGGTTTTGCGAGGGAAACAGAGAGGAGGTGCCCTGGCTGGCGGAAACAACCGTGAAGGGTTCATTCAGGTCGATAAAGGCAGCGCCCGCTGTGCCGTACAGCAGCCACCGATCCCATGGCACGAACCCGAGGCGCCCGCGAATGCTGGCGAGATAGTTGGCGTCATTGGAAAAGCTGACATCCCCCTCGACGCCGAGTACGATTTGCTGAACCTGCCAATTGTAGCCAGCGTGCAAGCCAAGAAGGGGGACCGCCTGACTTAGGGTGGACCCTGCGGACTGTAATGCGAGGTCCCCACTCATATCCTGGATGCTAAAGGCCCGCTGATTGAGCGCGGCGCCAAGATGACCGCCCACATAGAAACCCGACCAGGCCGATGGAATGAGAACAACAGCCTCACCCCACGGGGCGCTAACCGGCATGCCGTCAGCCAATGCCGCGGCGCTTACTAGCATTGAAACGCTTGCAAACGCGATGCTCGCGAACCGCACATTTGCTCGTTTCATAGCTCGCTCCGAGGTGAAGCCGAACGAATCCTCCCCCGAGGGTAACTATTAGCACGTCGTCGGATCAGGTTTTGATCGCCGGATCGGAATGCTGGGCTACTGTTGCGGTCGAGTCACGTTTTATGGAGCAGCGACGGGGGACCTCGGAGTTCACAGATTGCCTTGGCCTCGGGGCGGTTGGGCGGCCCGTGCAGACCGAAAAGACGAGCGAAGGTCAACGCCGAGCCTCGGTAGGTCCTCATACACTTTAACCGGTCTCGGCTTTAGCGTTTGTCGGGTGAGCGGACCCCAGCTTTAGCAGTTGCCGCAAATCGTGCCTGCGCCGCAACAGCTCCTCTAACGTCTGCTCCATGAAGTGGAGCACCTCAAAGGATCCAAACGCTCCAGCTTCATGCGCCAACCGGCTCGACGTCTCAAAGATGCGGCGCTCTAGCTCGGAAACGCCCAGCTCGACCTGTTCGAGCTCGTGTTCAGTCGATTTCACGATCTATGATGAGCATAAAGCACCGCGGCGCTGAATGACGCAGGTCAAGTGCAGGATCGGTGCGGGGCGCCGAGCAGAGCTGAGCCCGCTACAAAATCTAACAATCTGACATCTGGCGCGAACAAGGTCTGCTTATTGTTGGAAACGATAACGGCAGATTCAGATGCTACAGAGGTTAGGCAATGGAGCCTCTCAAGAGCCGAGAAATTCGCAGAGTTCATAGTGATGCCGAGCAAGGGGATATCATCGTGTATCCGAGCGCCAACCAACAAGGGTGTGCGACGTCCCCATTTGAGTTCGCGCAACTCCGGGTCCGAGGATTTCCACGAACGCGCACGACGCGAGAAAAGTGAGTGCCGCGGTCCGTGGGAGGGGAACATGAGCGATTTCTGCTATAGCTGGCCAATGTTCAACCGGATTTTCCGTCAAGTCGACTTGATGGATCGCATGATGGAGGCCGTTGGCGTCAGCCCGGCCACGGCTGCGCGCGTGGATAAAGGTGAGGCATGGTATGAAGCGCGCACCAATTGCATCTCCTGTTGCCACGAGTGCGAATGTCGCAACTGGCTGGAGTGCTCAGAGGGACTTCCCCTGCCGCCGAATTTCTGTCCCAACGTTGGGTTCTTACAGCGCTGTACAGAAGCGGATGCGCGCGAGCAGCCCACTTTGCCTCTGGTGCATAGAACAGTGCATGGATCGGCTTTGCTGCTGCCGGAGGATGAGTTCGAGCTTCAGGAAAAGCTAGGACGCAATGACCTGTGTCCGTGCGGTTCCGGCGCGCGGCCGGATTACGCGCTTCCTTTTGCGTCAGGCTCTTTGCATTCGGGCCATTTCTTGACGGTCTGTTGGATCAGCCGCTCATAGATGCTTCTTTGCCTGTGGCAGTTGATGTGGAACGCGCCAGGGGTTCCGATCTCGAAAAATGCAACGCCTATGAGTCTGATCTCGTGCACATGGTTCTTGCCGTCTGGTTCGTAGATCACCTGCCAAAGGCTGCCGCCGCTGACGCCGCCGTAGGACGTAGGCGGCAAGTGGCCCTCGCCGAAGACGGGCGCGATGAAACACCGATAGGGATTTGCGCGCCTTGCAGAGGTTGAGGAAGTTGCTAGGTCTCATTGCCTTCAGCGTGTTTGCGTCGGCATCACGTAAGCGCAAGAATCCAATGTCAGGCCCGTCGGAGCATTCCTCACCATCCCAGACAAATAGCTTGTGCGTTTGTTCCAATCGAATCGTGAAAGCTTGATGTTCGGATGGGAACCGCACAATCGCGACTTTGCCCGCGTCGGGTAGCTTGGCGAGCACGTGCCCAGCGGTCAGGATGCCGTGCACGCCTCCAATACTTACTAGGGTGCCTGAGCCGAACGCTTTCGCGTCTTCGACGCACACTCGTTCCTTACCGCTTCCGTGCTCATGCTCAGTCATCTTGGCCAAGCCGATAGCGAAGGGGGCGACCAAGTCAGCCGCAGTTTGCATATCGAATAAGAGATTAGGTTCCGGCATCGCGCTAAGCATTCTTCTTCACGGAAGTGACGTGCATGTAGCTCTGGAGTTGCGGGTCCACATCGCAGAACACCGCTTGCATGTCGGGTCGGGGCTTTGGATCGTCCTTTAGCTGCTCTTTGGCGTGGCCATGAACCGCGTGGGCCACGAAGTCGGCGACTTCAAGCGCCGGATCGTTTACGGACTTCTCCATGAAGTAGCAGGCTATCGGAGCGTCTTTCCCCTCGATCTGGACTCGCAACTCTCCGAGCGCTTTTTCAATCAGCTTATCGGCGCGCTCTGAGGACTCGAAGATGATGGCGACGCTCCCGCATGGTTGCCATTGCGCAACCTCCTCAATGCGCTTCAAGAGCGACTTCGGCACGGTTGCAACTGCGGTCAGTTCGTCGGCAAGCTCCGTCTTGGTGGTGATGCTAACTCCCACACGAGCAAAGCCCTTGTCGCGAAAGAAGTCTCCCACGGCCGCCATCTGTTCCTTAGAGGCGGTGCGGGTGAAGTCGGAGGCGTGCAACGGAGCGTCAGGCGATCCGTTGACCTTGCGTCGTACTTCCTTCCACGGGGTGCGCACCAACGGGTCCAAGTTTGCGGCCAGCACGGCGCACCCGCCAAGCCCATACACCACGTGCGTAGCAGCAAGCGTCTCGTGTCCCGTGTCATCGACAAAAACGAGGAGGCAGTCGGCGGGAAGATGGATGTTCGTCGGTAATGGGGTCATCGATTGGTGTTTCCCTCGGAAGGGATGCCGACCTGCGTTGGCCTGCCGCTTCTGGGAGGCCGAGATGCCCGACACCCCGCCCGTGACAGCCCGGCTATGTCGCGATAATCATGCTTCGGTCAACATCTACAAAGAGGACATCTCCGTGGCCCAGCGTGGAACAGTGAAGTGGTTCAATTCTCAAAAGGGCTTCGGCTTCATCCAGCCGGAGGGTGGCGGCAACGATGTATTCGTACATATCAGCGCCGTCGAACAAGCCGGGTTGAGCCAGCTTAGCGAAAACCAGAAGGTGTTGCGTGAGCTGCATACGGTCTTCGTCAGTGAGTTGGCTTAGATGCGGTGGGGGAGGATCGTCTGACAGACACGTCTCAAGTGACTTTCCCTCTGCCTCGCACTTCGCAAACTCCTTCAGCATCTCCTTGACGGCATCGCTAAACGGCCCCTCGCCCTCAGCCTCCGGCGGACAGTCTGCCCTGTCGGGGCATCCGGGGACCATCGTGGTCGGGGTGGCCGGGATCGCGGCGGTTGTGTCAGGCGCACCGGCGATAGGTGCGACGGGCGGAGGCGCTACTTCGGGTGCGAGGCTCGGGGCTGAAGTGATTGGCGCCGCTGTGGGTCCTAGGTCGGGAGGGATAATTGGTGCTGGCATCGCCATCGGGGCCGTAGGCATCGCAGGCATCGCTTCGGGCATCGCTCTGAACTGTGCTTCTGCTGGATAGCCGAGAACAACGAATGCGAAGAGCCATGCTATGAGCATTTGGGTGAACGACATTGAGCTTCCCCGAGACGCTGCGCGCATTTCATCTCTCCCTGACAGAGAAGTCTGGCGGAAAAAAGCGGCGGCCTACCCGTGCAATTCTGCTACCTATGTGCTACCTTTCTTTAGGCACTAGCCTCCCGAGCGCTGGAAAATTCGAGGTTTTATTGGCGACCCCGACAGGATTTGAACCTGTGACCCCCAGATTAGGAATCTGAAGCGCAAGTGCACTCATCGCTGTACTGCGGGAGATTTGCGGAGCGGGGTCCTGCTTCGTAGCGCTTAGTAGTGTAGAGTTTGCAACGGGCGTCCTACTAACCTACTGAATTCCCAGGCCTTGGTCCCCAGATTTGGGACTGAAAATCACGGTGTCGGTGGTTCAATTCCGCCCCTGGGCACCACCCGTCCTATTGAATAGATTGATGTTCTTGCACGTTTTCCCAACCACAAAGATCGGAATCCCGCTCGTGGATAGCGAGCTCGGACGAGCCTGCTCGAAGGGAGCGAGCCCTCGCGGTGCGGACGTAGCTGCTTCTTCACGCTCAGTACCTGAGGCGGACATCGCCGCCTGACCACCTAGTGGCTACTCGGGTTCCGCGCCGAGCAAGTCGCCCTGAGGAACCTCATAACCGTACTCGGCGGCCGAGGCGGCGAGCCATGCCCAGAAGCTCTGCGCAACGCTGCGGTCGATGGCGAGGTCGTAGGCCGGTGCTGCGTTCACCTGCCACAAGGTGCAGTCGATCAACGCGATGCGCGTCGTGGCAGCATCGCCGGGCTTAAAGGAGCGCGCGTCGAGATCGATTGGACACCCCTTGGCCAGCACGTCGCGCGCGTTTCGTCCTGCAAGACACACGACCGTTTTTGCTGAGGTTTGATCGGTCACCGACGCGAAGGCTGCGCAGGTGTTAGTGATCGCCGCGAGGAATCCGACGGCGCGATGGGGCTCAGCGACGGCGAGCCACTGTCCGGGCGCGACGCCGATAATGGTGACGCCATCCTTGGCGACGACGCCTGGACGGTTGAGCGGGCAGACATGGGTGAACGTTGCGAGAGCTTGCGCGGCCTCGGACGTTTTTCCTTTCCGCGCCGTGACCAAAGCCACTGCCAAGCCCGTTCGCTCACCGAGCGTAATCAGGGCAGCCCCACGGCGCCGCGCCCCATGGCGTGCGGGTACAATGGCGTCGAGAAGCGCAGAGCGCGCGCTCAAGTTTAACCTAGCCACGCAGCCGCTCTCCCTTGGCATCGATGAAGACTGGATCGACCACCTCGCATAAGACATCGCGGTCGCGCAGCAGGTCGACGGCGCGGATGCGCTCGCCGAAGCGATCGCGCCCTCGCTTCAGGAAACCGAGGCCGATGTCGCAGCCGAGCGTCGGCGAGCGCGCGACCGAGGTGACGTGGCCATCGTCGTTCTCCGCGCTTGTGGGCGCGCCGGGGGCGAGCAGATGCGCGCCTGCCGACAGCGATTGAGCGGGGTCGAGCGCCTTCAGACCCACGAGGATCGGCCGGTCCGCGGCGACGAGCGCCGGCCGCTCGCTCAGTACCCGGCCGATGCAATCTTTCTTCGTCGACACCAGTTTGCCGAACCCCAGGTCGCGCGCGGTCGTGCGGCCGTCGATCTCGGGACCGCTGGGGTGCCCCTTCTCGATGCGGAGCACGTTGAGCGCTTCCGTGCCGTAGGCGGTGATGCCGAACTCGGAGCCGGCGTCGATCAGGACGCGAAAGAGGCGCGTCGCCGTAGGCGGCTGGCACCGCGACCTCGTAGGCGAGCTCGCCCGAGAACGAGACGCGATAGAGCCGTCCCGGCACGCCACCGATCATGACCTCGCGTACCCCCATGTAGGGCAGCGCCTCGTTGCCGACGTCGACTGCCGTGCTCGACCAGCTTTGCCAGCACGTCGCGCGAGCGCGGGCCCGCCACCGCGAACTGCGCCCATTGCTCGGTCACGGGTGCGATCGCCACGTCGAGCTCGGGCCACAGCACCTGGTGGCAGAAGTGCAGGTGCTCCAGAACCTTGACCGCATGCGCCGTGGTGGTCGTGGCGAGGAAATGCTGCTCTGCGAGTCGGCTCACGGTGCCGTCGTCGAGCACGAAGCCGTCCTCGCGCAGCATCAGGCCGTAGCGGGCCCTGCCCACGGGGAGCGTCGAGACCGTGTTCACGTATACGCGATCGAGAAAGGCGCCGGCGTTTGCGCCCTGCACGTCGATCTTACCCAACGTCGACACGTCGCAGATCCCGACGGCGCGGCGCACCGTCACGACCTCGCGGGCGACGCTCTGCTGCCAACTCGTCTCGCCGGCCTGGCGAAAATATTGCGCGCGCAACCAGAGCCCCGCGTCCGCGAAGACCGCTCCGTGTGCTTGCGCCCAGGCATGCGAGGGCGGCAAGCGCGTCGGCCGGAACTCGCGGCCGCGGTGGGTGCCGGCGAAGGCTCCGAACGCCACCGGCGTATAGGGCGGGCGGAAAGCGGTGGTACCGGTTTCCGGGATCGTGCGCCCGCTCAAGGCCGCCGCAAGCGCGAGCGCTGCGACGCTCGCGGTCTTGCCCTGCTCGGTGCCCATGCCGAGCGTCGTGTAGCGCTTCACGTGCTCGGGTGCGCCGTAGCCCTCGCGATGGGCGAGCTCGACGTCGCCGACGGTCACGTCGTTCTGGAAGTCGACGAAGGCCTTCGCGCCGCTGCCGGGCTTGGGCCAGCATGGCGCGGCGCCGTAACCCTCCTCGGACTCGACGGCGGGCGGGGGAGGAGCGGCAGCGGCAAACCCAGTATCGCTTGCCGCTTCGGCGCCGAGCCGCGCGCCGTGGGCGAAACACTCGCTGAGCGAAAAGCTGCCCGCGGCCGCGCCGCCCACCGCCATGCCCGGCGGGGTCGACGCGGGCACGAACGCCTGCAGGTCTTCGCTCCATCGGGGCTTGTTGCCGAGATGGCAGGTGAGGTGCAGTGTCGGGTTCGAGCCGTTCGACATGGCGAGCAGGTCGCATGCGATGTCGATATGCCGACCCGACCCGTCGCGAACGGTTAATCCGGTGAGAGCCGCGCGCCCGTGCACTTTCTCGACGGCTGCACCCGCGATGACGCGCCACGGGGCGACCTGGGAGGCGCCCTCGGGCGCGTAGCGGGGCGCGTGCGAGCCGGGCCGCGTGTCGACGACGGCCTCGACGGCGACGCCGGCGTGCGCGAGGTCGCGCGCCGTGCGCCAGCCGTCGTCGCACGAGGTGAGAACGACCGCCCGCTTGCCCGCAGCGACGCCGAAGCGATTGAGGTACGTGCGCACGGCCGAAGCCAGCATGATGCCCGGCCGATCGTTGTCGGCAAACGTCATCGGCCGCTCGAGCGCTCCGGCCGCCAGCACGGCGCGCTTCGCGACGATCCGCCATCCGCGCTGGCGCGGCTCAAACGGGGGAGGTGCCGCTAGATGATCGTTGACCCGCTCGACCGCGCCGTAGGTGCCGCCGTCGTAGACGCCGTAGACCGTGGTGCGCGGCATGAGGCGTACGTTGGCAAGGGACGAGAGTTCGGCAAGCGCACCTTCCGCCCACGCCAACGCCGGCTCGCCGTCGATCGTAGCGTCTCGGCAAGCAAGCGGCCGCCGAAGCGGAAATCCTCCTCCGCGAGGATGACGCGCGCGCCGGCTCGTCCGGCAGAGAGCGCCGCCATCAGTCCCGTCGGGCCCGAGCCGATCACCAGCACGTCGCAATGTGCCCACGCCTTTTCGTAGCGGTCGGGGTCCCGCTCCAGTGAAGCGCGGCCCAAGCCGGCGGCGCGGCGGATCGCGGGCTCGTAGAGCTTCTCCCAGAACGCCGACGGCCACATAAAGGTCTTGTAGTAGAAGCCTGCCGGGAAAAACGGGGCCAGCAGCGAGTTGACCGACATGAGATCGAGCGCAAGAGAGGGCCATCGGTTCTGGCTCGTGGCGGCGAGCCCCTGATAGAGCTCGATGACCGTGGCGCGCGTGTTGGGCTCGCGCCGCGCCGCCAGCGCGCAGCTCGACGAGCGCGTTGGGCTCCTCCGAGCCAGCGGTGAAGATGCCGCGCGGGCGGTGATACTTGAAGGAGCGGCCGACGAGGCGGACGCCGTTGGCCAGCAGTGCCGAGGCCAGCGTGTCGCCCGAGGTAGCCGCGATAGGCATTGCCGTCGAACGAGAACGATAGCGTGCGCGCTCGGTCGATGAGGCCGCCGCGCGCTAGACGGAAAGCCGCCGGCCTGTTGGGCGGCCGGCATCAAACGGCTCCGCCGTCAGCGGGGCTCGCAAGCGCAACCGACTTTATTTCGTGGTTGCGGGTGTCACGCTCCACGACGAGCCACGAGCGGCAGCCCGCCGCGGTGATACCAGAGCTCGGCGTGCAAGCCCGCCGGATTGGCGCGCAGATAGACGTATTCATGAAAGGTCTCGCCGCGTCGGCGCCATTGGGATCCGGCCGCGTGAGGCCAGCGGCGCCGAGATAGGCGAACTCCTCCGCGTCGCGCTCGCCGCAATAGGGACACTTGATGCGCATGCGGGGCCCTCAGTGCAGATTAGGTTGGGCGCCCACGCCCTTTTCGTCGAGATCAGCGCTCCGCGCGCGAAACGGTCGAGACGAAAGGCGGCTGCAACGGGATGCGGCTCGTCCTGTGGCGATGAGATGGGCAAAGCACCACGCCCGCAGCCGGCGTCGCCTTGAAGCCCCCGTAGCTCCACCCGCCGTTGAAATAGAGCCCGGAGATCGCCGTGCGATCGATGATGGGCGAGCCGTCCATCGACATATCGACGACGCCGCCCCAGGAACGTAGCACGCGCAGACGGCTCAAGATTCGGGAACAGCGCGCAGGCGCCCTCCATCACGTCCTCGACCACGGGAAGATTTCCGCGCTGGGCATACGAATTGTAGCCGTCGAGGTCGCCGCCGAAGACGAGGCCACCCTTGTCCGACTGGCTCACGTAGAAGTGGCCGGCGCCGAAAGTGACGACCATAATCGACCAGCGGCTTCAGGCCTTCGCTGACGAAGGCCTGGATGACGTGGCTCTCGATCGGAAGTCGCAGCCCGGCGAGCGCGGCGACGCGCGAGGTAGTTGCCGGCGCAGGCGAGCCCAACCTTCCCGGCGCGAATGAAGCCGCATGTCGTCTCCACACCCTTGACCACGCCGTTCTCGATACTGATGCCGGTAACCTCGCAATGCTCGACGATGTCCACGCCGCGCACGTCGGCTGCACGCGCGCATAGCCCCAGGCGACAGCGTCGTGGCGCACGGTGCCGCCGCGCCGCTGCATAAAGGCCGCCGCGAGATGGGAAAGCGCGCATTGTCGAAATCGGCGAAGGGCAGGAGCTCGCGCACCTCGTCGCGGCCGAGCAGCTCGGCGTCGACGCCGTGCAAGCGCATGGCGTTGCCGCGGCGCACGATAGGCGTTTCGCTGGCTGTCCGAGTGGCACAAGTTCAATGACGCCGCGCTGGCTCACCATGGTGTTGAAATTCAGCTCCCGCTCGAGCCCCTCCCACAGCTTCATAGAGAACTCGTAGAAGGGATGTTGCCGGGCAGCAGATAGTTGGAGCGCACGATTGTGGTGTTGCGCCCGACGTTGCCGGATCCGAGATAGCCCTTCTCCAGCACGGCGACGTTGGTGATCCCGTGTTCCTTGGCGAGATAGTAGCGCGGTCGCCAGGCCGTGGCCGCCGCCGCCGACGATGACGACGTCATAGTGCGGCTTGGGCTCGGCCTTGCGCCATGCAGGCGGCCAGTCGCGGTTGCCGCGCAAAGCCTGCCCAACGACGTTGAGAAGCGAGTAGTGCACGAGACGCCGGTGACCTGACTCAGCAGTCGAGCGTCGTCCGTCGCTCCCAGTCGGTGAGCTGGCCGGATATTCGTTCCAGTCGGCCATCTTCAGCTTGGTGTAGGCGGCGATCACAGGGGTGCCGAGGCCGCCGACTTGAGAATGCTCGAACTGTCAAGCGCACGCAGCGCGTCGAGCAGATTGAGCGGCAGGCGCTTGGCATCCTTCACTGTGTGTCCGTCGGCGTACATGTCGATGTCGAGCCGCTGTCCGGGTGAGCGCTTGTTCTCGATGCCGTCGAGACCGGCGACGAGAATAGCGGCCTGCAGCAGATAAGGGTTTGCCGATCCGTCCGCCAGCCGGAACTCGAAGCGGCCAGGCTCGGGGATGCGGATCATGTGCGTGCGGTTGTTGCCCGTGTAGGTGACGGTGTTGGGCGACCAGGTGGCGCCCGACAGCGTGCGCGGGGCGTTGATGCGCTTATACGAGTTGACCGTCGGATTGGTGATGGCGGCGAGCGCCTCGGCCGAATGCATGATGCCGGCGAGGAAGCTGTAGCCGAGCGCGGATACGCCGAGCTCGCCGTTGGGGTCGTCGAACAGGTTCTTGCCCGAGGACGTCGACCATAGCGAAACGTGCGTATGGCAGCCGTTGCCGGTGAGTGTCGCGAAGGGCTTGGGCATGAAGGTCGCGCGCAGCCCGTGCTTCTCCGCGATCGACTTTGACCATATATTTGAAGAAGGCGTGGCTTGTCGGCCGTCTTGAGGGCGTTGTCGTATTGCCAGTTCATCTCGAACTGGCCGTTGGCGTCCTCGTGATCGTTCTGGTAGGGGCCCCAGCCGAGGTCGAGCATGGAATCGCAGATCTCGGTGATCACGTCGTAGCGCCGCATCAGCGCCTGCTGGTCGTAGCACGGCTTCGACTGGTGATCGCTTGTGTCCGAGATGGTGCTGCCGTCGGGCGAGATGAGGAAGAACTCGCATTCTACCCCGGTCTTGAGCTCGTAGCCCTTCGCTGCCGCCGCATCGAGCACGCGCTTCAAGACGTTGCGCGGCGCCTGCTCGACCAGTTTGCCGTTCATGTAGGGAGTCTGCTGCGAGCCAGCCGACCTCCTTTTTCCAAGGAAGCTGGATAAGGCTGTCGGCGTCGGGGATAGCGAACACGTCGGGATCGGCGGGCGTCATGTCGAGCCAGCTCGCGAAACCGGCAAAGCCCGCGCCCGACTTCGCCATATCGCCGATGGCAGCCGCCGGCACCAGCTTGGCGCGCATGGTGCCGAACAAGTCGACGTAGCTGATGAGGAAGTATTTGATGCCGCGCTCGGCGGCCACTTTCGCTAGATCTGTCGTCATACGCTCGCTCCCTCGATCGTTTTGCTGCCCGATCGGAAAAATTCTTCGCCAGCCCTTAAGAGGGGCCCGACCGCTCGGACGGCTAAAGACCATGCTGCCCAGGAATCCAATCCGTACCCGCAAGCGGCACGCGCGCCATCGCCGCCGCCTCGATCGTCAGCGCCACAAGGTCCTCCGGCTCGAGGTTGTGCACGTGGCTCTTGCCGCAGGCCCTGGCGATGGTCTGCGTCTCGAGGGCGAGCACGGAGAGGTAGTTGGCAAGCCGTCGGCCCGCTGCCACCGGATCGAGGCGCGCCGCGAGCGCCGGATCCTGCGTCGTGATGCCGACAGGGTCTCGCCCCTCGTGCCAATCGTCGTAGCACCCGGCGGTGGTTCCGAGCTTCTGGTACTCCGCCTCGTGGAGCGGAGAGTTGTCGCCTAGTGCGATCAGCGCCGCGGTGCCGATCGAGACCGCGTCGGCGCCGAGCGCCAAGGCCTTGGCCACGTCGGCGCCACTGCGGATGCCGCCCGATACGATGAGCTGCACCTTGCGGTGCATGCCGAGCTCCTGCAGCGCGCGCACGGCCGGGCGGATGGCGGCCAGCAGCGGGATGCCGACGTGCTCGATGAAGACTTCCTGCGTGGCCGCTGTCCCCCCCTGCATGCCGTCCAGAACGACGACGTCGGCGCCGGCCTTCACGGCAAGTGCGGTGTCGTAATAGGGCTGCGCCGCGCCGATCTTTACGTAGATCGGCTTCTGCCAATCGGTGATCTCGCGCAGCTCGCCAATCTTGATCTGCAGATCGTCGGGCCCCGTCCAATCGGGATGGCGGCAGGCGGAACGCTGATCGATGCCCTCGGGCAAGGTGCGCATCTTGGCGACGCGCGGGGAGATCTTCTGCCCGAGCAGCATGCCGCCGCCGCCCGGCTTGGCGCCCTGGCCGATGACGATCTCGATGGCGTCTGCCTTGCGCAGATGGTCGGGGTTCATGCCGTAGCGCGAGGGCAGCATCTGGTAGACGAGAAGCTTCGAATGCTCGCGCTCCTCCTCCGTCATGCCGCCATCCCCCGTGGTCGTCGACGTGCCGGCCTGCGTTGCGCCTCGCCCCAGGGCTTCCTTCGCCTGCCCCGACAGCGATCCAAAGCTCATGCCGGCGATGGTGATCGGGATCCTGAGTTTTAGCGGCTTTGCAGCGAAGCGTGCACCCAGCTCGACGTCGGTCGAGCATTTCTCGCGGTAGCCTTCGAGCGGATAGCGGCTCATGGAGGCGCCGAGGAACAAGAGGTCGTCGAAGTGGGGGACCTTGCGCTTCGCGCCGCCGCCGCGGATGTCGTAAATGCCCGTCTGCGAGGCGCGCTGGATCTCGGCGATGGCGTTCTCGTCGAACGTCGCCGAGCGGCGCGGCGGGGTATGGATCCAGCGATCGTTGCCGCTCATCAGTACGCCCCGACATTGTCGATGTGGAAATGGTAGAGCTTGCGCGCGGAGCCAAAGCGCTTGAACTCCGAGACGTCGATCTTGCTGCCGACGCCGGCCTTGTCGAGCAGCGCGCGCAGGTGTGCCTTATGGTCGTCGTTGAGCGGCTTCTCGATGCAATCGGCGCCGAGGCTCTTGACCGGGCCACGCACGAAGAGGCGCGCCTCGTAGATGGAATCGCCCAACGCCTCGCCGGCACCCTCGAGCGCGACGAGCGTTCCCGCCTGCGCCATGAAGGCCGACATGTGCCCGACCGAACCCTTGACGACGATGTCGAGGCCGCGGTTGGAGATGCCGCAGCGCGCCGAGGCGTTGCCGTCGATCACCAGGAGGCCGCCGCAGCCCGTGGCCCCGGCGGACTGGGACGCATCGCCTTTGACGTGGACGTGGCCCGACATCATGTTCTCGGCGACGCCGACGCCGGCGCTGCCGTTGATGACGACCGTCGCCTGCTTGTTCATGCCGGCGCAGTAGTAGCCCACGTTGCCGTCGATCTCGATCGTCGCCGGCGCGTCGACGCCGACGGCGATTGCGTGGCGGCCGCGCGGATTCAAGATCCGGAACTGCGTGTCGTTCGCGGACGGGCTCAGCCGGTGTAGCATCTGGTTGAGGTCGCGCAGGCTCGTGACCTCAAGATCGATCGTCTGCATCGCACGCGCTTCAAGCTTGGGCGATCATTGACCGTCCTTGGCAAAATGGGCACAGGTTTACGCCAACGAGATCTGCCGGCGTCACCGATCTGGTATCGGACATTGTGAAGGTGCTTGAGCGGAGGCGCAGCGGGGATGGATGGCCTGACTCTTTTCGGCCTGTTAGCCGTGACGGCCATGCTGACCTTCTACACGCTTGAAGACCGGAGCCCTTCCTACGTTCTGGCCTTTGCGGGCGCGTGCGTCCTGGCATCTGTCTACGGCTTTCTGCAAGGGGCGTGGCCGTTCGGGGTGGTCGAGGCGATCTGGGCAGGGGTTGCCGTCCATCGCTGGAACAAACTGACCCACACGTAGACCAGCACTCACCAGCATTTGGGGTCGAGGTTGCCGTGGATACGAGCGCAACACCACTGATGTCACTCGACGCCGTCGCGATTGATACGGAGACAACTGGCCTCGATGCGAGGACCGCGAGAATTATCGAGATCGCTGTGCTGCGAATACGGGGGCTTAAGGTTTCTTACGAAGGGACGCTCCGGCAATTCATCCGCCCGCAATGCCCCATTCCTGCGTCGGCATCGCAAGTGCATGGCCTCACTGAGAAGGACTTACGGGGCGCACCGGAATTCCGACACGTCGTCGCCGCTCTCGAGGAGCGCATCGACGATGCGGTCGTGATTGGGCACAATATTGGCTATGACCTTGCCGTCATTGATCGTGAATATGCGCTCGCCGGTCTCACCTGGAACGTTCCCCGATTTCTCGACGTGCGCGCCCTTGCGCGTCTGGCCGATCCGCACTTGGCCAGCTACGGCTTGCGCGCTCTTTGCGATTGGCTCGGCGTTGAGATCATCGAGCGCCATCGGGCGTTCCCGGATGCTCTCGCCGCCGCGCAAATCTTCATAGGACTTGTCCCTCGCCTTAGGTCCTGTGGAATTCGCACACTCGCCGAAGCTGAATCAGCCTGCCGCGAGCTTCTGGGCGAAGAGCGCTTGTACCAAGTCGGTGGATGGATATCTCCGGCTCAAGCCGCGGCTGCTGACACTGCCCGAGCCATCGCTGCAGTCGACAGCTATCCCTACCGCCATCGAGTCCGCGACGTTGCGTTTCATCCCGCGGTCTTTGTAGATCCGACATCGGATGTGCGCGAGGTTGCAAAGAGGATCGTCGATCCTTCCTCGGGTGGATTGGCCATCGTAAGATCGAGCGGGGGGAAAGCTTGCTTTGTCACCGCCGCAGACCTTCTGGACGCTGCAATGGCTTCAAACGGCGACGCGTCATCGCTTCGCGATGTCAGACACCACCCATTGACCACCATTGCTGACGACGATTTTCTCTATCGCGCGCTCGGTAGAATGTCCCGCCTCAATATTCAGCATCTGGGCATTGTAAATCGGAGCGGAGAGATCGTCGGCACGATCTCGGCGGCCGACCTGATTCGCCATCGCGTTACGTCCGCACTCGTCCTCGGCGACGAGATTGACGCGGCACAAACAGTGCCGCAGCTCGGCCGCGCCTGGGCCGGGCTGCCTCAGGTCGTGGCGACCTCGTTGCGCGAAGGCGTTGAGCCGACCGATGTTGCGGCCATCATCGGCGCCGAGATCCGTACTTTGTCCGCGAGAGCAGCGGGCCTCGCCGTAAACCGCATGATTGTCAGCGGTAAGGGTGTCCCCCCGTGCCGGTATGCAGTTCTTGTGTTGGGCTCGGCCGGTCGGGGCGATAGTCTCTTGAGTGCGGATCAGGACAATGCCCTCGTCTACGAGGCGGGCGAGCCAGGCGGCAAGGAAGATGCGTGGTTCGCCGAGGCCGGCGGGCACGTTGCCGACATCCTGCACGAGGTAGGCGTTCCCTATTGCGAGGGAGGCGTGATGGCCAAGAACCCTGGGTGCCGTCACAGCTTGGCGAACTGGAAAAAGGTGGTAGAGGGCTGGGTCGAACGGCCCGGTCCCAAAGAGGCGCTAGCCTCGGATATTTTTTTCGACGGAGTGCCGGTCTATGGCGAGCTGGCCCTCGGGAATGACCTCATGGCCTATAGCTATGCACGCGCGGAGGCCTCTCCGACATTTATCGCCGCGCTGGCTAGGTTTGCCAAGGATTGGCAGCCGCCGCTTGGAATATTTGGCCGGCTGCTCATGGACAACGATGGGCGCGTCGATCTGAAAAAGAACGGATTGCTGCCGATCGTGACTGCTGCCCGGACGCTCGCGTTGAAGCATGGCATTCGGCCGACTTCGACGGTAACTCGACTGACCGAGCTCAAGGTTCGATCGCTGGTGGGCGCGGATATGATCGACAGAGCGATTTCCGCCTTCACCGTCATGGTGCGTACGATACTGGCTCAGCAGGTCAGCGACTCTCACCGCGGCATTAAGCTATCGGCACGGGTCGATGTCGCCGCAATGGGCCCGGAGGAAAAGGAGAGCCTCACGAAGGCCATGCGCGCCATCAACGAGCTGATCGGCGCGACGCTCCAGCTGTGACAACGCCCATGCAGCACAATATTGACGCCGCAGCGCGATACGGTGCGAGCCATGGAAGAAGTCCGGCCACGTTCGTGCCGGATCGCGCGTCGCGCGTCGGCTCAGGCAATCAGCAGATAGCGATGCCACGTGTCGCTGAGGATGTTCCCGATCAGGAAGGCCGAAATCAAATAGGCGCCAACGCACAGCCACCAGTCTTGTAGTACTGGATCGCTCTTCAGCGTCCTGGCGGCGCTGGTGAGCGCGGATTTGCGGTGGTTGGCGATGACGCGGAATTTCTCGATCATGGCTGATGTCCCTGCTTGCTAACCCGCAGTCTCAACTGAGCGTGGTTAACAGCATGCAAATAAGGCAGAACCGGCCAATATCCACAGCGGCGCATGCCAACAGCGGGTGCCGGCGGCTGGTTCGGCGTGCGCCCCTCCCACTGAGCTTTAGCTGCAACTCAAAATGGACGACTGTGTTTGGGGGGTGATTCCGTGTTCCAGCATGCGGACGAGGCGCTCGCGACCGCCGCGATGAAGTGCCACGCGTTCGACGCTGACACGACCTCGGTGGGGGGACGAACCGCTCGACGATAACCCGAGCTCGGCTGCCAGGGCGGTGTCAAACTCACGCCAGTGCAGGGAGGCCACACATGAGACTTAGCGCGCGCAACATCCTGAAGGGCAAGATCGTCGATGTGGTAAAAGTAGAGACGACGGCGCACGTCCGTATTGATATTGGCGGCGCCGTGGTGACGGCCTCGATCACCAACGAGGCGGTCGATGAGCTTGGTTTAAAAAGGGGAATGGCGGCCTCGGCTGTCATCAAATCGTCCGATGTCATGGTTGCAGTTGATTGATTCAAGAATATTCACAGTGGCGGCCGGCTTGGCGCTGATTGCATTTGCAGCGAGCGCACGCGCCGAGGACATGGCCTCGTGTAAATCCTTCGCCTGGCCGGTCGATGCCGACCGCGCAGCTTTCGAGAGTCCCAAGCTCGAGAGCGTCGGCACCGGGGCGGCGCGCGGGCCATGGAAAGAGCAGGCCTTCATGCTGAAACTCGCTCCGCAGGAGAGCGTCAGCTTCGCGCATCGGCCAAGCGGGAGGTACCACGCAAAGGGGAAGGTTTTCGGGGGCACCGTCTCCTTCGATCCGCCGGAGCAGGCAGGCCGCTATTACGTGACGCTCTCGAGCGATGGCTGGATCGACGTGGTGCAGAACGGCGCCGGCATAAGGTCGGATGCGCACACTGGCGCGAAGGAATGTCCCGGCCTGCGTAAGAGCGTGCGCTTTCCGGTCGGGTCGTTCCCCATTGTGCTGCAGTTGAGCGGCGTGACGACGGACACGATCAAGGTCGGCATCCGCCCGGCGCAATAGGCGCGGTCTTAAGGCGTGGCATCACTCGGCGGGCGAAGCTGCGGCGCTGACCGCGGCGGTGCGCCGTCGCCGACGATCGGCGATCCTGCGGATCACAACGTAGAACACGGGTGTGAAGATCAGCCCGAACAGTGTTACGCCGATCATGCCCCAAAATACGCCGGTGCCGAGCGCTATGCGCATCTCCGCGCCGGCGCCCGTTGCCATGTAGAGCGGTACGACGCCTAGCGTGAAGGCGAGCGACGTCATGAGGATCGGGCGCAGGCGCAGCCGCGCGGCCTCGATCGCGGCAGATACGATGTCGCGGCCTTTGTCCTCGAGCTGGCGCGCGAACTCGACGATGAGGATGGCATTCTTGGCGGCGAGGCCGATCAGCACGATGAAGCCAATCTGCGTCAGGATGTTGATGTCGCGGCCGTGCAGCAGTGACACCCCGATGAGCGCGCTCAAGAGACACATCGGCACGATGAGGATGATGGCGAGCGGCAGTGACCAGCTCTCGAATTGCGCAGCGAGCGCCAAGAATACGAACACGACCGAGAGGATGAAGATGTAGTAGCCGGTCGTTCCCGCCTTGACCTCCTGGTAGGATAAATCGGTCCACTCGTAGGTGACACCCTCGGGGAGCTCACGCGCGGCGAGATCGCCCATGATCTTCAAGGCCTGCCCGGTGCTGATCCCCGGCGCGGTGCTTCCGTTCACCTCCACGGTCGGGAAGAGATTGTAGCGCGGCATGCGGTCGGGGCCCGCGATGTTGCGGAATGTGACGAGGTTGCCGATCGGCACCATCTGGCCCGTCTCGTTACGCACGCGGATGCGCGCGATGTTCTCGGGATCGACGCGGAACCTGGCGTCGGCCTGGGCGGTGACGCGGAAGGTGCGCCCGAACATGTTGAAGTCGTTGACGTAGGCGGAGCCCAAGTATACGCGCAGCGCCTCGAAAATGGATTCGAGCGGCACCTTGAGCATCTGCGCCTTGTCGCGATCGACGTCGACGTAGATCTGCGGGGTGCCGGTCGAGAAGGTCGTGAAGACGTTGGTGATCCCAGGTGTGTGATTGGCGGCCCGGATGAAATCGGTCGCGACCTTCTCGAACCGGTCCGGCGTGAGGTTCGCCCGGTTCTGCAGGCGCATGGAGAAGCCGGTCTGCCCTCCCATGCCGCGAACCGGGGGCGGGATGAACACGAACGTCTTCGATTCCTCGATCTCGTTGAGGCGCGCGGTGATGATCTCAGCGATCTTGTCGACGGTCAGCCCTTCGGCCGCCCGTTTGCGCGGGTCGTCGATGATCGCAAAGATGGCGCCGACGTTGCTGGAATTGGAGCCGGTCGATCCGGAGCGCCCCGAGTAGGTGGAAGTGTGGGCAACGCCCGGAACCTCGAGCACCATTGCATTGGCCCTGCGCACCACTTCATCCGTACGCGACAGCGATGCGCCGGGGGGCAACTGAAGTGAGACGGTAATCACCCCGCGGTCCATCTTGGGGATGAACCCGGTCGGTGTGTGCACGAGCAGCCAGCCGGCGCCCGCCAGCAGCACCGAGTAGATCAAGAGCATCAACGGCGTGACGTCGATGACGCCGCGGACCAGACCGCTGTATCCGGCGGCTAGCCGATCGAAGCCGCGGTTGAACGCGTAGAAGGCCGTGTGCACGGGCCGCATCAGCAGGTTTTCCTTGGCGTGCCCGGTGTGCGGCTTGAGTAGCAGCGCGCACAGTGCTGGGCTCAAGGTCAGCGAGTTGAAGGCGGAGATAACGGTCGCGGTCGCGACGGTAACAGCGAACTGACGATAGAACTGTCCGGCAATACCGCCGAGGAAGGCGGTCGGTACGAACACAGCCGTCAGCACGAGCGCAATCGCGATGAGCGCCGCGCCGACCTCGTCCATGGTTACACGCGCGGCCTCCGGTGGCGATAGCCCCTCGCGCAGCCTGCGCTCGACGTTCTCCACGACGACTATCGCGTCGTCCACGACGATGCCGACGGCAAGCACGAGCCCGAATAGTGTCAGCATGTTGATAGAGAAGCCGAACGCCTCCATCACCGCGAAGGTACCGACCAGCGAGACTGGGATGGCGGCCAAGGGAATGACGGTCGCCCGCCACGTCTGCAGGAAGATGACAACGACGATGACGACGAGTGCGATGGCTTCGAGGATCGTGCGATAGAGCTCGGCGATCGACACCTCGATGAACTCAGTCGGGTTATAGACGATGCGGTACTCGAGATCCTTGGGGAATCTTTGCGACAGCCGCTTCATTGCCGCCTTGATTGCGTGAGCCGTCTGGATCGCGTTCGAGCCCGGCTGCTGGGTGACGATCATTACGGTCGCCGGGTTGTCGTCCTGGTAGCCGTAGGTGGTGTAGCTGAGGGCGCCCAGTTCCACGCGGCCCACGTCCTTGACCCGCACGACGCGACCGTCTTGCCCGGTTTTCAGCACGATGTTCTCAAACTCGCTGGGGTCGAGCAGGCGCCCCTTGAGCTGCAGCGAAAGCTGGAAGGCACCCATATCCTGCTGCGGTGGCTGGCCGAGTGCGCCGCCGGCGACCTGCAGGTTCTGCGCGCGCAGCGCGGACAGAACCTCGTTCGCAGTCATGCCGCGCAGCGCGATGCGTTCCGGGTCGAGCCAGACGCGCATGGAGTATTCGCGGGACCCGAACATCGACACGTCGCCGACGCCGGGAATGCGCGCCAGCTCGTCGCGCACGTTGAGCAGCGCATAGTTCGAGATGTAGACCTGGTCGTAGGTTCTGTGCGGCGAGACGAGGTGGACGACCAGCAGGAGATCCGGCATCCGCTTGTTCACGGTAATGCCGTTGCGGCGCACCTCCTCGGGCAGCCGCGGCTCCGCCACCGCCACCCGGTTCTGCACCAGCACTTGCGCCTTGTCGATGTCGGTGCCGACTTCGAATGTCACGCTGAGCGACATGCTCCCGTCGTCGGTCGACTGCGAGTACATGTAGATCATGCCTTCGACGCCGTTCACCTCCTGCTCGATGACGGAGGCAACCGTGTCGGCGATGGTAACCGCGTTGGCGCCGGGATAGCTGGCATTGACCGAGATTGTCGGCGGCACGATATCGGGGAACTGCGAAACTGGCAGCGTGAAGTAGGCGATCGCGCCGACGATCAGGATGACGAAGGACACCACCGAAGCGAAGATCGGCCGAGCGATGAAGAAGTGACTGAAGCGCATGGTGATTTCCGCCCGTCAGGGCTTAGCCGCGGAGACGCTGCCGTCGTTGGCATCGGAGACGGTGAGCGGCGTGCGCTTCGGAACGATTTTTTGATCCGGCAAGATGCGCTGTTGGCCGCGGATCACGATCCAGTCGTTTGGTGCGATCCCCTTGCGGACGACCCTGAGGCCGTCCACGAGCGGGCCGAGTTCGACCGTGCGCCGCTCCGGTACGTCGTCGCTGCCGACGACGTAGACGAAACGGGTCGCCTGGTCCGTGTCGATCGCTTCGTCGGGTAGCAGCAGCGCCTGATACTCTGGCGAGCCCTGCAGCCGCACGCGCGCAAACATGCCGGACGAGAACAGCCCTTCCGTGTTGGGGACGATCGCGCGGGCTCGAAGCGTGCCAGTGCCAGCATCCAGGCGGTTCTCGATGAAGTCGAGCTTGCCCGCGTGCGGGAAGTGCTCCTCGTCGGGCAGGCCCACCCCGACGGCGGCGCCCACCATGCCGGAAGCACCTTTGCCGGAAGCCTGCGCCAGGCGCTGGTACTTCAAGGCATTGTTCTCGCTCACGTCGAAGTAGATGTAGATGGGATCCTGCGTGACGATGGTGGTGAGAATGGTGTTGCCGGTGTCGTTGCCGCCTCCGCTCACGAAATTCCCGCGCGTGACCAGCGTGCGGCTGATGCGCCCCGATATCGGCGCGGTGATGCGGCAGAAGCTCAGCTCCAGCTCCGCCGTCTTCACGCGTGCTTCCGCGACCTTCACGGCAGCCGTAGCCTCGCGCACCAGGTTCTCGCGGTCGTCGAACGTCTTCCTCGAGATGGCTTCGCTTTTTAGCAGCGGCCGGCCGCGCTCGACGTCCAGGCCAGCGTTGCTGACGCGCACCTTGGCCTCGTCGAGCTGGGCCGTGGCCTGGTCGAGCGCGCGCTCGAAGGGGCGCGGGTCAATCTCAAACAGGAGGTCGCCGGCTTTGACCTCCTGCCCGTCGGTGAAATTTACTTTCGCCAGATAGCCGCTAACGCGGGCCCGCACGTCGACGGCCTCGACCGCGTCGAAGCGGCCCGTATACTCGTCCCACTCGATGGTCTTGCGCAGGACGGGCTGGCTGACCGTGATCTCGGGCGGCGAGAGGGCGGGATTGGGCGCTTGGAGCGGGGGGCCTGACGCGCCGACCAGCGCTACTTTCAGCTTGCCGGCAAGGTCATAGAGCCCGGCCTCGACGCCGCGGCCGCGCACAGGGCCCATGACGACGACCACAGCCGCCGCCACGAGAGCCAACATGAGGATGATGTACCTTGGCCGCATCTGCGGACCTTGTTTTCCGGGCTGCGACGTCGAGCGACGCGCAGCAAATTGGTAACCACGTTTGTGCCTGGCGCCGGCCGGTGCTCGAAAGCCGACCAAGCGAAACCGCGCGCAGAACGTGGACCGCGCAACGCCGAGTGCGGACTATACATCGGTTCCGTTTCGGTCGGGTCAATGGCGGGGTGGCAAAGCCGCGGGAAGCCGAGCTCAAGCCGATCGCCGTGTGGCCTCATCGACGCTGAACGCCCCTGGGCCGGCAGCCGCGAGATACAGATAAAGGAATATGAAGCAGAAGAGAATGGCAGCGTCACCCCCGTTCAGCGCGGGATAGATCGCTTTGGGGGCGTGAACCAGCCAGTAGGCGACGGCCATTTCTCCCCGACAGAAGAAACGCTTGGCCGCGCTCACCAGCGCAGGAAGTGCTCGCCGATCGCCGCGCCGAGCATGGCCATGAACGCACTTGCGATCACGTACCAGGTGGCGACGAAGAACGGACTGTCGTCGGGGCAGTGCGACGCGTATAGCGTGGCGCCAATGCCAGCCGCAACGAGCCCCGCGACGGCGCCCGTAAGCATTGGATGACTTGGCGCACCCTGACGCAGCGCCAGCAGCAGCGCCGCGAAGGGAATGGCGGACAGCGTCGGGATCAGGATCAAGCACATGAAGGAGTTGTGCCCGGTCAGCCTCTGGCCCCAGTCGGCGGGTGGGACGGTGAGCATCTCTGCGACGGAGCCGATTGCCAGCAGCGCCGGTACGCCCGCAAGTGCCAGGAGCCACCCCACCGGGGTCGCGCCGGGTCGCGCAAGATTCCAGACGAGCCCCAAGGCGGAGGCCAGCAAGCTGAGCGTGACGACGAACTTGAAGAGGAACCGCAGCGAGGTGATAGCGGTAGCCACGTCGGGTCGCATGCCGAGCATGATGGCGAACAAGATCGCGGCGCCGACCGCTCCACCGGCGACTGCGAGCGCGAGCGCGCGCCCAATGGGCATCGAGACGCTTTGCGCGTCCGCCGCTAACGCTGTGATTAGATCGTCGGTCTTCATTCCTCGTCGCCTCTCCGGTGAATGGCGGCGAGCGCCTTGAGGCCGCGATGTAGAGCGACACGCACCGCGCCTTCATTCATTCCCAAGTTTGCGGCCACGTCGCGGATCGACTTGCCTTCGACGCTGATCGAGCGGACGATCGTCTGTTGGCGGCCATTGAGCTCTTTTATGAGCCGCTCGGCATCCTGGCGGTCGATGTCGCTGTGTTGCTCCTCGGCCGGAAGGAAATCCAGGACCGACTCGATCGGCACTTCGATGCGGCGGCCGCGGCGGCGAAGCGCGTCGATGAGCTTGTGGCGCGCGATTGCACGCACCCACGGGCCGAGCGGCTGGTTCTGGTCCCAAGTGTGGCGCTTCAGGTGGATGGCGAGTAGGGTCTCCTGCACCACGTCCTCGGCATCGTTCATCGCGGCGCCGAATTGCGCAAAGCCGCGACGAGTCGCAGCGCGAAGGCTGTGCGATAGCGATTCGAGCAGCCGCCGATAGGCCGCCGCGTCGCCCCCGATGGCTGCCTGCATCAAGGCCGCCCACTCCTCCTCGCAATTCAACTGAGCCACTGGCTCCTCATTGGCAATTCGCCACTCATCCTGGTTTGTTACGCTCAAAACAAGCGCGGTTTCCTGGTTTACGGCCGCAGCGCCGCCCGAAAAATAAAAAATAGTGAAGGCCCCTTGAAACGTGGCGCTGCCGGCTTCCGTATCAGCCGATTGCAGGTCGAGCAACGATCTGCGGAAGCCGAGCCCATCTCAAGGGCCGGGAGGGCGGGAAAAGAGCAGCATTTCTCGCTGCTCCTCCGGGGACGGCCGCGCGGCCTTCCCCACCAAGCCTTCATTCCAAACCAACTCAGTTGGAGGACCACCATGAAGATCAATATCACTTCAGGGGCGGCGATTGCCGCCGCTGCAGCCGCCCTCTTGATCGCCGGCACCGCCGTCGGCAAGCCGTTGCAATTGGCCGCCGATGACGCAAAGGGTCACTGCATGGGCGCCAACGCCTGCAAGGGCCAGAGCGCGTGCAAGACCGCCAGCAACGCCTGCAAGGGCCAGAACGCCTGCAAGGGTAAGGGCTTTATGGAGATGACGAAGGACGAGTGCGACAAGGCCAAAGGCACGTTCGAGCCCAGCAAGAGCTAAGGCTGCCTGTTGTCTTGATCGGACGTGACCTAAGCGACCCGGCAGCTGCCGCTGCCGGGTCGGCATTACAACGCTCGACTCCAGGTGCGCAGATGTCGAACCGCAAAAAGAGCTCAGCGAGTGCGAAGTCAACCCGGCGTGCAAGCCGCGAAGTGGCAGGAAGCGGGGAGCGCCCGCCCTATCTAGGCTTCGGGCTCGGTCTTCGCCCGCCGCACTACCGCGATATCCTCGAGGGCAATCCGAACGTTGACTGGTTCGAGGTGATCTCCGAGAACTACATGGTCGCTGGCGGACAGCCGCTCGCGATGCTCGACAGAATTGTCGAGCGCTATCCCGTCGTCATGCACGGCGTCTCGCTGTCGATCGCCTCAACCGCGCCCTTCGACGAGGACTACCTCGACGGCCTCAACAAGCTGGCCAAGCGCACGCAGCCGAAGTGGATCTCCGACCACTTGTGCTGGACCGGCGTGCACGGCGTGAATTTGCACGATTTGCTCCCCATCCCCTACACGCGCGAGGCCCTCGATCACGTCGTCTCGCGCGTCGACTACGTGCAGGAGCGGCTTGACCGCCAGCTCTGCCTGGAGAACGTCTCGACCTACGTGCAGTTCGGCCAGTCGGAGATGATGGAGTGGGAGTTCATCGCGGAGCTCACACGCCGCACCGGCTGCTGGCTGCTGTTCGACGTGAATAACGTCTACGTGAGCGCCTTTAATCACGGCTACGACGCGCGCGCGTTCCTCAACGGCATCCCTGCGGACCGCGTCGTGCAGTTCCATCTCGCCGGCCACAGCGACATGGAGAATTACATCGTCGACACGCACGATCACCCCGTTCGCGAGGAGGTGTGGGACCTTTACGTGGCGGCGCTGGAACGCTTCGGGCCCGTATCGACGATCATTGAGCGCGACGACGACATCCCCCCGCTCGCCGACATGGTCGCCGAGCTCGACTACGCTCGCGTGATCGCCGAACACGTGCTGGGGCCGCGCAGGGCTCGCGCGGGTGCGGCGAGCAAACCAACGACGGGCTGACCCGCCGCGTCCCCCGACCCCCGTGCATCGGAGATGTCCATTGAAGCTCAAGGATTTTCAGGACTGGTTCCAGCGCGCGATCATCGCGGGCGATGACGCGATTCTGAAAGACATCCCTGACGGCCCGCACGAGACAAAAGCGAATCTTCTCGGCATCTATCGCGACGCGTACGTGCTGCGGCTGATCGATGTGATCGCGGCCGACCATCAACGCCTGCATGCTTATCTCGGCGACGACAACTTCCGCGCGATGGCGCGTGCCTACATCGCGCGCTACCCCTCGCGCCATCCCAACGCCCGCTGGTTTGCGCAGCGGCTGCCGGAGTTCCTGCGCGAGCAAGAGCCCTATTCGACGCAACCGGTGCTGAGCGAGCTGGCGACGTTAGAGCGCGCGCTCAACGATGCCTTCGACGGCGCGGACGCCCCCATTGTCAGCATGACGGACCTTGCCGCGCTGGCCCCCGGAGATCTGGGGTGGGATCTCGTTCGTGCGTCACCCGACGGCGATAAGCTTCGCGGTATCGACCAACGTGGGTGCGATCTGGACGGCGCTGAAAGCCGGCAAGGAGCCGCCGGCGGCACAGGTTTCCAAGTTTCCCGCGCGCATCCTTGTCTGGCGCCACGAGACCACGCCCATGTTCCGCGAGATGTCCGCCGAGGAGACGATGATGTGGGAGGAGGCCGGCAAGGGCGCGCGCTTCGCCGACTTGTGCACCATGCTGGCGGTCTACGACGATCCGGGGACCGCCCCGGCGCGCGCGGCAAGCTTTCTCAAGGAGTGGCTCGACGCGGGGCTCTTGACCAGGGTCGTGACCGAACGGATCGGCGCGCGTCAGTGAGCCTGCGGCTCGGCTGCGGCGCTAGTTGGCGCTGAGCTAATTGCCGCTGATATGCCTTCCGGGTTCGTGTCCGCGCGACTCCTGAACCTGCGGTGCAACCTGTCGAGCAACAGGTAGATGACGGGCGTGGTGTAGAGCGTCAGCACCTGCGACACGAGCAGGCCGCCGACGATGGTGATGCCGAGGGGTCGGCGGATCTCCGAGCCCGGCCCCGTTGCAATGGCGAGTGGCACCGCGCCGAGCAGCGCGGCGAGCGTCGTCATCAGGATGGGCCGAAAGCGAGCCAAGCAGGCCTCGTAGATCGCGATCGCCGGCTTCAGTCTTCGCTCGCGCTCGCCCTCGAGCGCGAAGTCGACGAGCATGATGCCGTTCTTCTTCACGATGCCGATCAGGAGGATAACGCCGATCAGCGCGGTCATCGACAGCTCCATTCCCGCTGCGCGCAAGGCGATCAGCGCGCCTAGGCCCGCGGGTGGCAGGGTCGAGATGATCGTCAGCGGATGAGCAAGGCTTTCATAGAGCACGCCCAGCACAATATAAACCGCGATCAGTGCAGCGAGGATGAGCAACGGCTGCTGCGAGGATTGCTGTGAGAAGGCTGCCGCGTCGCCCGCTGCCTCGCCCCTCAGGCCGGGCGGCGCATGCATCTCGGCCATCGCCGTGTCGATGTCTTTGAGCGCGTTGTCGAGCGTATTGCCGGGCCCGGTATCATAGGAAATCGTGACGGCGGGAAACGGCCCCTGGTGGTTGACGACGAGAGGAGCAGTGTCCTTCGTCGTCTTGATGAGGCTTAGGAGCGGCACCTGCGCGCCACCTCGTCCCGGCACGTAGACGTGAGCTAGATTGGAAGGGTCGCGCTGGAGCTGCGGATCGACCTCAAGGATGACGCGGTACTGGTTGCGAGCGGCGTAGATGGTCGAGATCTGACGCTGCGAGAAGGCATTATTGAGCGCATTGTCGATGGCATCGATGCTTACCCCGAGCCGGGAGGCTGCATCGCGGTCGATCTTTATGTCGAGTTGCAATCCACCCGCCTGACGGTCGGTTGACACGTCGACAAGCCCGGGAATGTGCTTCATGCGCTCCAGAATTTTGGGCGCCCACTCGAAAAGCTCGTCGATGTCCGGATCCCAGAGCGTGAACTGATACTGGGAGTTGCCCTGCCGCGCGCCGACGCGGATATCGCGCGAGGCAACGAGGCGCACATCTATGCCACGCAGATCGGCAAGCTCTCTGCGCATCCGGTTGATCACCTGCGTGGTCGTTTTTCCGTTGCGCTCGCTGAGCGATTTGAGGCCGATAAACATGCGCCCCTGGTTCACAGAGGCGTTGAACCCGGAGGCGCCGACGGACGAGCCGACGTGGCTGACCGCCGGGTCCTTCAGGATGATATCCAGGGCTTGGCTCTGCAGCTTGACCATCGCCCCGTAAGAGACATCGGCCGCGGCCTCGGTATTGGCCATGATGAGGCCGGTATCGTCCTCGGGAAACAGGCCTTTGGGCGTGTTGGCGTAGAGGTGCACCGTCAGTACGATCACGCACAGCAGCGTAAAGAGCGTGACCGCCTGGTGACGCAGCGCCACGGTGAGCGTGCGGGCGTAGCCCTTCACCAGCACGTTGAGGCTGTCTTCGACGATGCGGTCGAAGAAGCTCAGCTTTGTCTTCGTCTCGGGCTTCAGGAAGTGTGCGCAGATCATCGGCGTAACCGTGAGCGACACCACGACCGACACCGCGATCGCGGCGGCGAGCGTCACCGAGAACTCGCGCAAAAGCCTGCCAACGATGCCGCTCATGAACAGCACCGGAATAAACGCCGCAATAAGCGATATGCTGATCGACAGCACGGTGAAGCCGATCTGGCGCGCGCCTTCGAGCGCCGCGGCCATCGGCGTCAGCCCGCGCTCCAAGTTACGGTAGATGTTCTCGATCATCACGATGGCGTCGTCGACGACGAAGCCGACAGCGATGGCGAAGGCCATCAGCGTGAGATTGTTAACGGAGAAACCGAGCGCCCACATGGCGGCGCAGGTGCCCGCCAGCGACAGCGGCACCGTGATGCCGGCAGCGGCGGTCGGCGTGAGGCGGCGCAAAAAGACGAACACGACCAGCATGACGAGCGCAATGGAGATTGCCAGCGTAAGCTGCATGTCCGCGACGCTGGCGCGGATCGTAGTCGTGCGGTCGGAGAGGACGCTGATGTCGATGCCGGCAGGGATCCAGCGCTGGAGATCGGGCAGCAGCGCTTTGACCCGATCAACGGTGTCGATGACGTTGGCGTCTGGCTGCTTACTGACGATGAGCAACACGGCTGGCTGGTGATCGAACATGGCGGCGGAGCGCGTGTTGCGCGAGCCTTGCTCGATGGACGCCACGCTCGAAAGCCGCACGACGTCCCCGTTGATCGTCTTTATCACCAGCGCGCCGTAATCCGCCGCGTTACGCAGTTGGTCGTTGGTGTCGAGCGTGATCTGCTGTTTGTCGGCTTCCACCGCGCCGACCGGCGACAAATTGTTCGTCGCATCGATCGCGCTGCGGACATCCTCCATGCTCAAGCCCATGGATTGGAGTAGCGTTGGGTTGACGCGCACACGGACGGCGGGCTGCTCGGCGCCGCTCACCTGCACCTGCGCCACGCCGTCGATCTGCGACATGCGCTGGGCGATGACCGTGTCGGCCGCATCGTAAAGCGCGGTCGGCGGGAGGATCTTCGAGGTCATCGCCAGGATTAGCACCGGCGCCGCGGAGGGATTGAGCTTGCGGAACGTCGGTACTTGCGGCAGGTCGCTTGGCAGATCGGCAGTGGCCGCATTGAGGGCAGCCTGAACGTCGCGTGCCGCTCCATCGATGTTCCGGCTCAAGTCGAACTGGATCGAAATGCTGGTCGACCCCTGCGAGCTCACCGAGGTCAGCTCGGTCACGCCGGCGATCTCACCGAGCCGGCGCTCGAGCGGGGCAGCAATGGTCGCCGCCATTGTCTCCGGATCGGCGCCGGGGCGGCTTGCCTGCACGCGCAGGGTTGGGAAGTCGACAGTGGGGAGGCTCGCGACGGGCAGATTGAAGTAGGCGACCGCGCCGAAGAGGAACAATCCCGCGGCGAGCAGCGCCGTTCCGATGGGGCGCAGGATGAACGGAGCCGAGAAGCTGGAGAAGCCGGATGAATCCATGGGGCTCTACCCCGCCGCGTCGCTGGCGAGCCCGAGGCTCGGCGCGGGCTCGCGCGGAATGTCCGTCGCCGGGGCCATGCCAGAGACGCCGGCAACGCGCGACTTGAGCCGCTCCATCGCCAGGTAGATGACGGGGGTCGTGTAAAGGGTCAGCAGCTGGCTCAGCAGCAGCCCGCCGACGATCGTGATGCCGAGCGGATTGCGCAGCTCCGAGCCCGTTCCGCTTTCGAGCGCCAGGGGAAGGGCGCCGAACAGTGCGGCGAGCGTCGTCATCATGATGGGGCGGAAGCGCAGAAGCGCTGCCTCGACGATCGACGCGCGCGGCGACAGCCCGCGCCCGCGCTCCGCTTCGAGCGCGAAGTCGATCATCATGATGGCATTCTTCTTCACGATGCCCATCAGCAGCACGATGCCGATCAGCGCGACGAGCGAGAGATCGAGGCCCATGAACATGAGGGCGAGCAGCGCGCCGATGCCGGCCGAGGGCAGCGTGGTCAGAATGGTGAAGGGGTGGACGAAACTTTCATACAGCACGCCCAACACGATGTAGATCGTCACGATCGCAGCGAGGATGAGCCAGGGCTGGCTGGCGAGCGATTTTGAGAACTCGCTGGCGTCCCCGAAGAAGCTGCCGGTCACGGACGCCGGCATGCCGATCGTAGCTTCCGCGGCCGAGACCGTGGCGACGGCATCGCTCAAAGCAGCGCCTTGCTCGAGGTTGAAGCTAATGGTCTGCGAAGGGAACTGATCCTGGTGGCTGACGGCCAGCGGTGCGGTGGTGTATTCGATCTTTGCCAGCGACGTCAGCGGCACCTGCGCGCCAGTGCTGGAAGGGACGTAGATGCGCGCGAGCCGCGAAGGGTCGCTACGATACTGCGGCATGGCCTCGAGCACGACGCGGTACTGGTTTGCCTGTGCGTAGATCGTGGAGACCTGGCGCTGACCAAAGGCGTCGTTGAGGGCGTCGTTCACCGTTTGCAGGCTGACGCCGAGCCGGCCGGCAGTCACGCGATCGACCTCGATGTGGGCGCGCAGGCCGCCGTCCTGCGTCTCGGGTGTCACTTCCCTCAAGACGGCAGAATGCTTGAGTTCGGCGAGGAGCCGCTTCGACCATTCGTCGACTTCGGCCGCGTCCGTGCTGACGAGCGTGTACTGGTACTGGGCGCGGCTCGTGCGCGTCGCGATCTGCACGTCGGGGACGGACTGGAAATAGACGATCACGCCTGGGACGGCGTTGGCTGTTTTGGTCAACCGCTTGATGATCGCGCCGACGAGCTCCTTGCGCTGATCGCGCGGCTTCAGCGTGATCTTGAGGCTCGCTAAATTGGGGGTGGTGTTGAGCGTGCCGACGCCGGCTACGGCGACGACGCCGGAGACCGAGGGGTCCATCTTCACCGCATCTGCAACCTGCTGCTGCACCCTCGAAAGCTCGGTGAAGGAGACCTGCGGCTCCGCTTCCAGCACGGCGGTGACGAGACCGGTATCCTGATCGGGCAGGAAGCCTTTGGGGGCGAGAACGTAGAGCCAGACCGTGATCGCGAGCGTCAGGCAAGTGACGAGCAGGGTTGCCGGCTGGTGGCGCAGCACCCATTCGAGCGTGATCCGGTAGAGCTCGACGACGCCATCGATGCCCCAGTTGAAGGCGCGTGAGACGGCGCCACTCTCGGCTTCCGTCTGCCGCTTCAGGAGCTGAGCGCACATCATCGGCGTCAATGTCAGCGACACAATAGCCGAAACCACGACAGCGATGGTGAGCGTCAGCGCGAACTCGCTGAACATGCGTCCGACGAGGCCGGTCATGAACAGAAGCGGGATGAACACCGCGATAAGCGACATCGTCAGCGATATGACCGTGAAGCCGATCTCGCGCGCGCCATTAAGCGCGGCCTGCAGAGGCTGGGCGCCCTTCTCAAGGTGGCGGACAATGTTCTCGATCATGACGATGGCATCGTCGACGACGAACCCGGTGCCGATCGTCAGGGCCATCAGCGAGAGATTGTCGAGGCTGAACCCGCAGAACCACATCACGCCGAAGGTCGCAATCAGCGATACGGGCAGGGCGACGCCGGCGATCATGGTCGCACGCGCCGACCGGAGAAAGATCAGCACCACCAGAACGACCAGCCCTACGCTCAGGCACAGCGTGAACTGCACGTCGTGGATCGAGGCGCGGATGGTGCCGGTGCGGTCGTGCACGAGAGTGAGCTTGACGCTCGGCGGCAGGGCGCGCTCGAGCCGCGGCAGCTCCGCTTTCAGCCGGTCGACGGTCTCGATGACGTTGGCGCCGGGCTGGCGCTGTACGTCGACGATGACCGCAGGCGTGCCGTTGTACCAGCCGCCAACATTGACGTTCTCGAGCCCTTCCTCGACGCTCGCGACGTCCTTGAGGCGTACGGGCGCGTCGCTGCGATAGGCAACAACGATGTCGCGGTAAGCGTCGGCCGAAGTGATCTGGTCGTTGGCGGCGATCGTGTAGGACTGTAGCGCGCCGTCGAGCGATCCCTTCGGCCCGGCGACGTTGGCGCCGACGATGGCATTGCTCAGGTCCGTCATGCTCAAGCCGTAGGAGGCGAGCCGCGTGACGTCGGCATCGATGCGCACGGCCGGACGGATGCCGCCCTCGACCGATACGTGGCCGACTCCGGTGACGGTGCTCAGCCGCTGGGCGATGAGCGTGTCGGCGAGGTCGCTGAGGTCGCGCATCGAGACCGAATCCGACGTGAGCGCGAGCGTGACGATCGCGGCGTCGGCCGGATTGACCTTCGAGTAGGTCGGTGGATAGGGCAGATTGCGCGGCAGCGTGGAGCCCGCGGCATTGATCGCCGACTGCACGTCCTGCGCGGCGGCATCGATGTCGCGTCCGAGGTTAAACTGTAGCGTGATCTGGCTGAGGCCATAGGCGCTCGTCGAGGTCATCGTGGAGAGCGCGGGGATCTGGCCGAGCTCGCGCTCGAGCGAGGCGGTGACCAGCGTCGACATCGTCTGCGGGTTGGCGCCGGGAAGTTGGGTCGTCACCTGGATGGTCGGAAAGTCCACCTGCGGCAGGGAGGAGACCGGCAGATTGAAATAGCCGAGCGCACCGCCGAGAACCGTCGCAAGTCCAAGCAGAGAGGTGGCAATCGGACGATGAATAAAGGGGCTGGAGACGCTCATGGCGTGCTTCCGGGAGCAGCGCTTGCGTCCTTTCTCTGTCCACGGTGCTTGCCCTCGCCGCGCTTGTGCTGGCCTGGGGCGCCCGCAGGCGACGGCTCCGACGCGGGCAAGATAGAGCTGGTGTCGCTGGCCGGCGCTAAGCCGGTCGCGTCGGCCTGCGGTTCGCCCGGCAACGTGGTGACGCCTGGCGTCTTATCGGCCGGTGCGCCGACCTTGACCTCGGCGCCGTCGTTCAGACGCGCGAAGCCGGCAACGACGACCTGGTCGGAGGCGCTCAAGCCCTGCGAGATCACGGCGTCGGCATCGTCCTGTTGCGCGACCGTGACGGGACGCATGGCGGCCTTGCTGGCGTCGCCGATGACGTAGACGAAGGCGCCATCGGGACCGCGCTGCACGGCGGAGGTAGGGATGACTACGACCTGCTCCAGCGTCTTGAGCAGCAGTCGTACATTGACGAATTGGCCGGGCCAGAGCTGCAGGTCTGCGTTGGGGAAGTCGGCCTTGAGCCGGATCGTGCCCGTCGTCTGATCGACCTGGTTGTCGATGACCTGCAGCTCCCCGGTGTCGAGGACCGTCTTGTGGCCCGTCTCCAGGGCTTCGACGCGCAATGCCTTGTCGGCGCGCGCCTTATTGATCTCCGGAAGCTGCTGTTGCGGCAACGTGAACATCACCGAGATCGGCCGCACCTCAGTGATGGTGACGATGGCGGTGTCGGAGGTGCGGACGATGTTGCCCACGTCGATCTGGCGTAGGCCCGTGCGCCCGTCGATGGGGGCAACGACGGTCGTGTAGCCGAGGATGGCGTGCACGTTGTCGACTGCGGCCTGGTCGGATTTGACCTGCGCTTCCTGCTGCGCCACGAGCGCGTGTTGCGTATCGATCTGCTGCTGTGAGACGGCGAGGGTGCCGACCTTGGTGTAGCGCTCGAGGTCGCGCTTAGAATTGGCGAGCAGCGCCTCGTCGAGCGCCTTTTTTGCCACCGCCTGGTCGTACTGAGCCTGGTACGTCACGGGATCGATGTGCGCGAGCACGTCGCCCTTCTTGACGTCCTGCCCTTCCTTGAAGTCGATGGAAAGGATCTTGCCCTCCACCTGCGCGCGCACGGTGACAGTATTGCGGGCTTTCGCCGTGCCGACGCCTTCGAGCCACACGGGCACGTCTGCGAGCCGCACTTGGCTGGCGACCACCGGGACAGGACCGTCCGCGCCAGCTCCGCGCCGTCCGCTTTGGCGCTGCTGCTGAATGCCAGTCGTGAAATGCATGACGGCAAAGGTCAGCGCGCCGACCACGAGGACCGCAATCAGCGATTTGAAAGGCTTTTTCACCCTACCGTCCTGTCCCAAACGATCCCCAGATCAGACGGCGCAAGTGGGCGATTGTGCGGCGTCTGAGAGGAAAACGAAGGACGGCGGTAAAAGCCGTCGCCTACCCCCCGTATTCGGGACCATCTTAGGGACCGCCGGGCGGCTCGGCAAAGCCGCGGCCGCATCAGTCACAAAAAGGCGAACTTAAGGATAAAAAGGGCAGCGAGAACGGCAATCGCCGCCGAAAGCTCGCAGTGGCGGCCGGAGAGGAGCTTCATCCCGGCGTAGGCGATGAACCCGAAGGCGATGCCGTCTGCGATCGAATAGGTGAGCGGCATGAGCAAAATCGTCACCGCCGCCGGGATGTACTCGGTAGCATCCTCGTAGTCGATCTCGCGCGCCGCCGCCATCATCAGGCAGCCGACGAAGATGAGCGCCGGTGCGGTGGCGAAGGCAGGGATCGAGCCGGCAAGCGGCGCAAGAAAGAGCGTCGCGAGGAACAGCACCGCGACGGTGACCGCGACGAGGCCGGTGCGCCCGCCGGCGTTCACGCCGGCCGCGCTTTCCACGTAGCTCGTCGTCGTCGAGGTGCCGAGCGCTGCGCCCACCATGGCGGCCGTGGAATCGACCGCGAGCGCGCGCCCGATGCGCGGCAGCGTGCCGTCCGGGGCCATGAGGCCGGCGGCATTGGCGACGCCGATCAAGGTGCCGGTGTTGTCGAAGACCACCACGAAGAAGAACGTGAACACGATGGCCCCGAGCCCGAGGTTGAATGCGCCTGGGATGTCCATCTGCAGGAATACGGGGGCGATCGAGGGCGGCATTGACGCGACACCGCCGAATGCGCTGAGACCGAGCGTCAGGCTCGCTGCGTAGGCGGCGAGAATTCCAATCAGGATGGCGCCGCGAATTTTGAGCGCTTCGAGTGCGGCCATCAGCAGGAACGCGGAGACGGCGATGCCAACCTGCGGTGTCTTGAGCTCGCCGAGCTTTACGACCGTCGTGGGATCGGCGGCGACGATGCCGGCGGCTTGCAAACCAATGAATGCCAGGAAAAAACCGATCCCGACCGAGATCGCAAGCTTCATCGTCTTGGAGATGCCGTTGATGACCCATTCGCGAACGGGCGTGACGCTCACGAGGAAGAACAGCACGCCCGATAGGAACACCGCTCCGAGCGCGGTTTGCCAAGGCACGCCCAAGCCCTTCACGACGGAATAGGCGAAATAAGCGTTGAGCCCCATCCCGGGCGCCAGCGCCACGGGGTAGTTGGCGTAGAGACCCATGAGGGCCGAGCCGAATGCGGCGGCGAGGCACGTCGCAACGAACACCGCGCCTTTGTCCATGCCAGCTGCGGCAAGGATCGCCGGGTTGACGAAGGCGATGTAGACCATCGTCAGATAGGTCGTCAGTCCGGCGATCAGCTCGGTCCTGACGGTCGTGCCGTTGGCCTCAAGGTCGAACATTGGTCCCCGTTGTCCGCGCTCTCCCGAGCGCATCTTAGCTCAGGCACCGGCGGTGCCTGCAATCCTGTTCGGGGACGAGTTGTGGAATACAGGAGCGCTCGCCGTCAGGAGAGCGGGGAGCCTCGGCGGGGTCTCGAACCGCCGATTTCTGGCCACCGCGTCCGACGGTAGCGACGGGTGTGCGACCTCTTCTCGATGCCGGTCGCGATTGGCCCGCTCGTTGAGGGTAGCGCCGAGCGGACTAACCGCCCCGCAGCGTTGATTGCCTCGTGCGGGCTGATGAGCTCTACCCGGTTGCGTCCGCCGTTCTTGGCGGCGTAGAGAGCGCCGTCGGCGCGGTGAAAGAGCGCGTTGAGATCGCAATCGATATCGTCGCTCGCCGCGGCGCCGATGCTGACCGTGCCGGCGACGAGCGCGCCATCGAGCACTGCCGCCGCGCCGGCGAACGCCGTGCGAATCTCTTCGGCGGTGACGCCGGCCGTCGCCAGATCGGCGCCCGGCAGAATGGCCGCGAACTCCTCGCCGCCGAGCCGCCCGACGATGCTGCCGGTCTCAAGCCGTTCCGAAATGATGTGGGCGAATAGCTGCAGCACGCGGTCGCCGAAGCGATGCCCGAAGGTGTCGTTGATTTTTTTGAAGTGATCGAGGTCGAACACGAGCACCGAGATGGGGTCGCCCTTTAGGTACTTGCTGTGCTCGCGGAGCTTGTCGGCCGCGGCAAACAGGGCACGCCGGTTCGGCAGTCCGGTCAGCGGGTCGGTCAAGGCGTCGATGCGCTGCTTGATCTCCTGGCGCTCCTTGACCATTGCGAGGACCACGAAAGCCAAGGCGATACGGCAAAGCGTGGCGACCAGGATAACCGCGGGGAACCAATTGCTGGCGAATACCAAGGACACCTCGCGGATCGGCATGCGCATCGTCAATGGTAGCCAGGTGAGGTAGCCGACGCTGGTGGCGACGAGGAGCACGACGGCCGGCCAGCGCGATAGCAGCCGCTCGGAGCCGTCGCGCGACAGTTCGAATGCCGCGGCGAAACCCAAGCTTGCGAGCAGGGCGCAAACGACGATGAGCCGGTCATCGAAGGAGTCGAACGCACCCAGAAATTGACCGATGAGAAGCGCAGCGGGGCCAGCGGCCACCCAAGCCGGATGCAGGCTGCGGCCGTCGAATTGGCGCACCGCCATCAACATGATAGCGGCCGAAAGGACCATCGTGGCCTGCCCGAGAGCGAGCAGATTGGCGTCGTTTGCCATCGAGGCGGTGAATGCGACGACGATGCCGAGGCTCATGACGATCTGGGCCGCGCCCCACCACCCGGTGAGCGCGCTCGCTCGCTCCTGCCACCAGGCGAAAATCAGAATGAGGCCCAGGATCGCCGTCACCGAGATGGAGACGAGCGAGACGGTCGGCATGTCAAGGTTCATGGGGTACGCCTGAAGCCAGCTTCGGCCGCACGCGCGGCAACGCCCCGCTGCCTGTAGCGGCGACGCATTTACGGCACCTCTAAGAATTTCGATGACATTCGATGGAACGGCCCGGCACGGCGATGAGGTATCCCGCGATAGCTGTCGATGTCGCGGCTTCTCCCCCGATGCGGATGAAATTCAGCGGGCCCTCCTCTAGGTTCAATCGCGAACCGGTCTCGCAGAAGAGGAACCCATGAGAATGCTCCCAAAGTTGCCGTTGAGTGCCCTGCTGCTTGCACTCGGCATTTCCGGGGCGGTGGCCAAGGACGCGTGCCAGGGTGCGATTGCCAACTCGGCGCGCGCGCCTAACGGGCTCAACCTGGACCCGCCGCAACACTACGATACGGAGAAGCTTGCGCGCGGTCGCGCCATTGCGGGCTGGCAGCAGAAGGTGGCCACGCGTTGTCCGCTATACTCGACGCTCTGGTGGCGCGCGCGCGACAAGAAGGTCGATTGCGAAGGCTATGCGGGCGGCATCGGCTGCGAGGTTAGCGCGCGACCGGCGCGCAAGCTCTAGCGTACGTCCTCGGCAAGGTCAGGCGGATCGCGGCTCGTGGTCCGCTCTTAAGTCTGTTTGACACCTAAGCCGCGGCAAAAAGTTCACGCCGCATTTTTGTACGCTCTAGCTCTCTCGAGTCTCAACAACTGGAGCATCGGCCGTACTGGATCTCGTCTCCGCGTCTAGGCGTCGGCTATCGGTTGGCGGAAAGCTGAGGGCGAAGTCGGAATACCGGCAATCACCCACAGCAGACCCACCTAACGGCGTGCTATGCTGTCTTCTCCGGAAGCTGATGGACATTAGCCCGCGACACGAGACGTGCTTCAGCATCGACGATCAGTCTCGCGGTTATGAGAACTGCTTCGTCGATGACCCGGGCCCAACTTTCGGTGGTGATCCACTCCGTTATCTCCTCGCCGAAGACCAAGCGAAGCTCCTCGTCGACAACCCACGATCCAATGCGCTGCCGCGGCCCCGGACCATTCTTAGTGTGGGCGACCACGATCTCATCGCCATTCATTACGAAGAACCAGCTCGGTTGTGGATCAGCGGTTAGGCGCTGAAGCAAGGCTCCAAGCACTTCCCGGCCCACTTCCCGCCTCGCCGCCGCTTCCACCGAGCCGCGCTGCCGCTTTCTTCGTTCTGCGTCTAAGGCATCTACCAAACTGACCATGACTTCCCTCCCATGCGCTGCTCAACTTGAGGTCGCGTCGCTATATTGCCTCGCAGGCTCAATCGCTTCCGGATCGAGGATGGGCACCAGCTCGCTTGCATCCTTTGCGAGGTGTACGCGGCCATCGAATTCGGCGCCTTCGGCTATTGCGAGTTTCTGATGAGTGATATCTCCCTCAACTTGAGCCGATGACTGCAGCTTTACACTAACCGCGCGTATGGAACCGCGAACGCCGCCGCGCACTTCTATGGTCTCGGCGCAGACGGTGCCCACGACTGAGCCCTCCTCCGTAATGATTACTTGCTTGCCGTGAACGTTGCCGCGGATGTCCCCGTCCACCTGCAGCTTGTTCTTTGAAATGATCGTGATCCGGTCGCCGAGTATGGTGAGATCGGTGCCAATGACCGACGTGCCGGTTGCTGCCCCGGCGGCGGGCTCAAAGGGCGAGGGCTTGGAAAGCGGTGCGGGCTGAGGGGTCTTGACTGTGGTGAAGGGGTTTGGCCCGGGCTTGGGAAGAGCAAAGTCGTTCTTGGGTTCGGTGCCGAACATGGGGGTACCTCCGGCGCGTGAGCGCTCCTGCTCCATGGAAAGATGAGATCCTTGTGTCCCCGCGAGCTGAGTGGGCGCACACATTGAGGGCGGTTTTTTGTCGAGCCCTCCCAACGCGGAACTTTTTTCAGGCCTGCGCCCCATTCGATTGATCCCCATCAAGGCTTGTGCTCATGCCACCGCATAGCTTGCCAAAATGGAACATGGTCTCAGCGGAACCAGTGCGAAGTCGGCAGTGCTCATCGTCGATGACGGCCTCTTGTTCGTATGACGATCGCGGGCATGCTCAGGTTAGGCGGATTTGAGGTGCTTGAAGCGGCGGCCGGCCCACAAGCTCTGCACTTGCTCGCCACGGAGCGACCAGTGGCGGCCCTCGTCACCGACGTGCACATGCCGGGCATGAACGGAGTAGATCTCTCAAATCGCGTGCGCGCGGCCTATCCGGAGATGCCCATTGTCTTGGTGTCAGGCGATGCGCGTCCCGATGCCGCGCTCCTGCCAGCAGGAACGCGTTACCTGCACAAACCGCCCACCCTTCGGGAGTTGATCGCAACGGTTTTTCAAGCGATCGCCGACTGCTCCGTGTCGAACGCCGGAAGCAATATCGAAAGTCTTTCGCGGGGGTAGCCCGCGTAGTCGATGAAGTCTCTCGAGCCTTCACGCCCCGGCCCATAGTGAGCGGCGTTTGATCTACCCCGGCGGTTGCCGTGGTTTTGCGTTCGGCGCCTTCGCTTGCTGGGTGGCCGCAACTTTGTCGCCCGTTGGCGCCTTGCTGCCAGGCCGGGACAGGAATGCCGATAGAAGGAAGACAGCCACAAGCAAGGCGATGAAGAGGCTGACGGAGCTGTTTCGCTTGGGCGATTTACTGAACTCTTGCGGAAGATTGGGGTCATATTCGAGCATGATTTTGCTCCCTGGAGAGGGTCCGAGTGCAAAACCACGAAGATTGGAGGGAGTTCCGAAATTATATCACGAGCGGCGGAGCTCGGCAGAGCTTACGGGCACTCTCTTTTGGCGGGCAATTCGCCCGCTGCAGTGTTAGCTGGTGCCGAGGCGCGTCATCATCTTAGCCCTGGTCTGTTCTCAGGACGCGGATCTTTATCGGAAGACGGACAATGTGCAGCTCTCCGTTTCGAACGGATGATCGGTCATCGGAGCTGCCGACATTGGCATAGTGGGCCCAAGGCGCGGGCAGAATGAAGCCGCCGGGTGGATGTGCGTCGCCGCTGATTTCTATGACGATCTCGCTTCCTTCGGGTCGGAATGAAAGGTTAATTCGGCCATACGGCGTGCGCAGGTTCGTTACGGAAAAGCCGGAGGCATCGACCCAATCGTTAGGTATGCCTTTCGCAAGCACAAGCGCGCCGTCCGTCTGACGTTCATAGACGAACATATCGAGCACGGAGCGGATATAGTCCGAAGCAACCCACGCGTGCGGCATGTCGCCGATAAATCGCGGTTGTCGCGGCTCCCTACCGACCACCTCGGCCCATTGGTTCCATCCAGCAGGCCGCTGGTCCCTGAGGAAAAAATCGAGGAGCTCGCGTGCGCGCTCGCGCCAGCCGAGCCGTACGAAGGTGCCGACCACTCGAAGCTCGTAGGGCGTATAATCCTCCCACGTTGCGAGACCGTCGCGCCGCTCTTCGAAGTTACGCCAATAACGCTCGAAGGTTTCCCGCAGCAGATCGGCGGGCACAATGTCCTCCTCGCCACTGGGAGCGAAAGCTATGGTGGTCGACGTGGCATCAAAATCGCCGAGATCGGCGGCGCCCGGCACATAGCCGATGCCGTGTACTCTGGCGGATGAGCGGAAGGACGCATGCACGTCGCGGCGAAACTCGGCTAACCGTTGTGCGAATTGGTTCGCGATTTCCCTCTTGCCGAGGGCCGAAGCAATGGCCACCGCGTCCTTGTAGCCGCGCAGGCCCCAGAAAACGTCCCAATAGGAGTAGGCGGGCTTGCTCGCATAGCCCTCGTGGCTGATCGAGGGAGGAAACAGTCCAAATAGCATGCGGCGCTTCGGTGTGAGGTTGCGCGGGCCGCGCTCCGAGGTTCGCAGTTGATCCATGTAGCGCGCTGCGGCCTCGATCCGGCGCCACACCGTCTCCAGCAAGCTCCGGTCGCCGGTGTAGCGGAAGACTTCGGCGGCAAGAAAGATGAGCTGCCCGTTACTGTCGTTTTCCGGTATTGGATCGGCGCCTCTGGCATCGACGCAACAGGGAACCCTGCCGCTCTCGAACTGATGGGGCGCAAACCAGCGGAGGTAATCGGCGGCGATATCGTCGTGCCCGAGACGCAAGAGGGATTCCGAGATCATCGCCCCATCGCGGATCCACGAGCGTCCGTAAGACCGGGTTCCGGGGCGTAAAATCGGGCCGTCGCGTGTCATCAGAATCTGCGCAAGCGACGACCTGAGTGTATCGATCTGCCGCTGCGCACGTGCAGGGACGTCGAAGTCAACGAGATTGAGCTTGGCGCGCCAATCGGTCTCGACCGCGGTCCGTTGTTGGTCGAGCCAGTCTCGAATGGATTTGCCGCCGAGGTCGGGCTGCGCGGGCTCTCGCGAAAGCGGTGCAACGAGGCCGACTGTGGCACTCGCTCGGGGTGCGAGGTCTAGCTGATAGACGAGGGCTCCGGACGCAAACCCCGTGTCATCATGGACGCGACTTGCGTGCACCTTGTCCGACGCTAGCACGGCGTCCGGATAGGCGCCGGACTCGAACGGTGACGCCGCAAACCGGTCCGGGACCCCCAGCGGTATGACTTTCGCGCGGCCGTTGACCCAGAGCCTTACGCCATCCCATTCGAGCGACCGAATGGGGCTCACCCCGCCAGGGAAATTAAGAAACTGAGTCGGCGGATTGACTTGGAATGGCCGTACGGCAAGGACAAGCTGCAACGACTGCGGCTCGTCGGTGAGGTTGCTGACAGTATAGCTCGACACGAGATCGGCACGGTCGCGAGCCCCCCGCGCGAACGCCGTCACGCACATGCTCCAACGGTGATGGTGCCAGGTCACGCTTGGAATTGGCAGATAGCCACCCGACAGCGAATGACTTGTCTCGACGTCGGCCCAGGTGATCAAGCGCGTGTCCGACAGGATAAACGGCTCGATAGAAAAGCCGCCTCTCGCGACTTCCAGGGCGCCGTCTTCCGACAGCAAGCCGCTTTCACTGCCGCCATCGACGCCGACCAGCGTCCAGTACGGTTGCTCGCCGGAAAAGCCACGAGGGTAGTGGCCCCGCGGAGCCTCCTTCGCCAACGCTTCGAAGAACGCGTTGGGCGACGCGCCAAACGCCACGTCTTTGACCGTGAGTTCGGCAAGGGCGTAACCGTCTTTCGGGCCCTCGTGAAGATCTAGTCTGATGTACCGCGCTTCCTCTTCCGGAAGCAGTATCGCGTCCTTTTCACCCGCCGCGTTCGCGACGCGCCGCAAAATGCGCCAGGCAACGCCGTCATCGGAGGCGGCTATGTCGTACCGAGAGGCGCGCGCGCGGTTCTGCCAGCGCAACTCGAGGCCGCCGAACTCGCGCATCATGCCCAAATCGACGGTCAGAGTTTGCGCGGTTCCGGCCTGCGGGTCGCTGCGCCAGGCGGTACTTGCGTCTCCGTCCACCGCCAGCGCGGCCTCCGCGCCCGCCAGAGTTGAGCTTGCCGTCGCCGTGAGCGGGGGAAATCGCGCCGGGTCCGGAGGCAGCTCGCGCAGGCGAAGTCCCGCGACTTCGACGGAGCCTTTGCCGCCGCCGCGGCCGGCTGCGATGACGAACTCGACGCTGTCGGAGTGTCGAAGCGAGTGGTCCAGAGTCGGTCCCCAGGCGAACGCGATCTGACGCTTTTTGATTTTGATGAGGCGCCAAGCGCTTGGAAACTCGAAATCGCGACGCTCGAACCACCAAACGTTGTCGCCGCTTGCATCGGCCAGCTTGACCTCGAAGTTGTTTACGGCTGCATCCGCGCGTAAATAGAACGAGAGTTCGTAATTCTCCGGCAAATCGAGCGGCAGTTTGCGGCGAGCGAACGCATAGCCAGCGACGCCGCCGAAATCGAAGTTGAGACGCATGGCGCGTCCATCAACGCTGCTTGACGACTCGGCGGACGCTTTGACGCCATCGGATGCATTGGCCGACCACACGGTCAGGTCCTCGAATCCGTCGAGCAACCGGCCGCGGTCGATTGCGAACGCGTCATTCATGCCGAAGCTCGCCATTGCAAGCACGAGCACCGAGAGAAGCATCGTAACTAAGCAGGTGTGCGGGTGAAGAGCACGTAGTCTTCTCATCCCTTGACACTCCCGACCAGGAGACCGCTGAGGTACTGGCGCTGCAGGACGAGAAACAGCAGCAGCACCGGCAGGATCGTAACGACGGATCCGGCCATCATCAGCTCGTTGTCCTGGACGTGCTCGCGCGACAGCGAGGCCAAGGCGACGGGCAGCGTGTAGAGGCTTTCATCGGACAGAACGATGAGCGGCCACATGAAGTCGTTCCAGGTTCCGAGAAAAGTGAAGATCGCGAGCGTTACGAGTATCGGCCGCAGCGCGGGAACGACGATCGACATAAAGATCCGCAATTCGCTCGCGCCATCGACGCGCGCCGCTTCGAGCATCTCGTCGGGGATCGAGAGCGCGTACTGACGCACGAGCGAAATGCCGAAAATACTGGCGAGCACTGGCACGAGGACGCCGGCATAGGTATTGACGAGCCCCATGCTCTTCAACAGCAGGAAAAGCGGCAGCATCGCCACTTGCGCTGGAATGACCATCGCACCGAGCAAAGCCCCGAAGATACGCTCCCGGCCTTCGAAGCGTAGCTTGGCGAAGGCGTATCCCGCCATGACGTTAAAGGTCAGCGCCAACAAGGTGGCGCAAGACGCAAGCAGCAGGCTGTTGAAGAAGTAACGTCCAATGCCTTCGCGCGCGAACAGCTCGCGGTAGTTGGCGAGGGTCGGCTCTTGCGGCAGAAGCGGAGGCGGAAAGGCGCTCGCTTCGCCCGGTGTCATGAACGAAACCGATAACATCCAGACCAGGGGAAAGAGCGCCAGCGCCGCTGCTACGGCAAGCGCGCTGTTGATGGCGATGGCGGCAGGATTGAGCTTCACGTCGCCTCCCTATGCCGGGCAACGTAAAGCTGCATCATGGTGACCGCGAACATCAGCAAAAACAGGATGAAGGCAATGGCGGAGGCGAAGCCCAGGTTCCACCACTTGAAGCCTTCCTCGTACATGAAATAAAGCACGCTCACGGTGCTTTGCTGGGGACCGCCCTGCGTCATGACGTATGGCTCGGCGAAGAGCTGGAAGTAGCCAGCCATCGTGAGGACGCTCACAAGCAGGATGACCGGCGCGAGCGACGGCATCGTGACGTGGCGGAACTGCTGCCAGCTCGAGGCGCCGTCGATGCGCGCCGCCTCGTAAAGCTCTTCCGGGATGTTCTGCAGTCCGGCCAGGAAGATAATCATGTTGTAGCCGAAGTTCTTCCACACCGCGAAAAGGATGATCGCCGGCATTGCCCAGCGGGGATCGCCGAGCCAATCGATCGGCCCGAAGCCCAATTCCTCCAAGCCATAATTGAGCAGCCCGTAGCGAGTGTGCAGCAGGTAGCGCCAAATGACGGCCACCGCGACGAGCGTCGTGACGACGGGCGCGAAGAGGGCCGTGCGGAAGAACGGCTTGAACCTCGCAAGCCTCGAGCTCAGCAGCAGGGCCGCGCCGAGTGAAACTGCGATCGACAGCGGTACGCCGACGCCGACGAAGTAGAGCGTGTTGCCTAAGGCCGTCCAGAACAGCGGAGTTCGCACCAGCTCGATGTAGTTCGCGAACCCGACAAAGCGCAGATTGCGTAGATCGGCGAGCGCGTAGATGTCGAAATCAGTGAAGCTCAGGGCAAGCCCCGCCAGCACGGGCAGCAAGAAGAAGACAGCAATCACCATCAGAGCCGGCGTGATGAACGCCCATGCGGCCCAGTTGAGCTTCATGGCTGTTCCCTGCGCGCCAGTAGCCAGCGTCGCTTCTCGAGAATGCGATCGGTGCGCCGGTCCATCTCTGCGGCGGCTTGATCAATCGTCATGCGGCCACCCTCCACCATCTGCTCGGCAACGAGTTGCATCTCGGTGGCGACGCGCTCCCATTCTGGCACTTGTGGAGTGGGCTTGACGCGCTCGAGCTGCTCACGAAATGCACGCGCGTAAGCGTCCTGCGACATGAGCTCATCACGCCATGCGCTGCGCCGGGGCGGGAGGTTGCCGGTGAGCGCGTGGAAGCGGATCTGCACGTCGGACCTCGATAGGTATTGAACCAGCTGCCAGGCCGTCTTTTTGTGCGGTGAACCTTGGAACACGACCAGACTTGATCCGCCTGCTATCGACGCTCCCGGCCCATTAGGTCCAGGCAGCGGCGCAGTCATCCAGCTTGATTGCAGATTTGCCGGTAGGCGGCGCTTGAACTCGCCGATGCTCCACGGACCGGTGATGTAGAACGAAAAGTATCCCCGAGCGAACTCGTCCCACAAATTCGAAACTTGATTGCCACTCGTCGCGGGTGCGAGTCCACGATCGAACATCTCCCGGTAATAGGCGAGCGCACCTCTGAAGCCGGCACTGCGAAAGTTGCCTCGCCCGTTCTCATCACGAAGCAACGACTCGTCTTGCTGTAGTGCAAGCGCCAACAGCGGCTCATACTCGTTGAGTGGCAACAGAAGGCCGTAATGTTGAGTTCCACCGTGTCTCTTGATGGCGTCGAGCATCTCAATCCATTCCGGCCAAGTGGCCGGCGGGGCGGAATATCCTGCTGCAGCCAAGAGGTCGCGGCGGTAGAATAAGAGGCGTGTGTCGACATACCAAGGCACGCCGTATGCCGCCCCGTCGATGACGTTGGTCTGCCAGATGCCATGAAAGTAATCACCGACGTCAACCACGGATGGTTCCACGCGATCGACGGCGTGAAGTGCGACGAACTCCGGCAGCCAGGTGTTTCCGAGCTGGGCGATATCCGGGAGCGCGCCTCCTGCAAATGCAGTCAGCAATTTCTGGTGTGCAGCTGTCCATGGGAGCTGTTGGACCTCCACACGCACGTCCGGATGCTCGTGCTCGAAGTCGACCAAGAGCTGGCGGACGACTTCGCCCTCACGGCCCATGGCCCAAAATCGGACTACCGTCGCCTCGTTTGATCCATCTCGGCAGCCGGAGAGCGCACAAGCGACGACGAAAATAAGAACGGGCGGCCAAGCCAATCGTATCTGGCGAAGACTCATTGCACATAGACCAACTCTGATCGGCGCCTCTGGAGCCGCACATGCCTGACCATCCGCCGTAACGCCGGCGACGGGAACAGGTTCGCGACTGACCGCGGAATGCCGCTAGACCGCTTCCGTGAGCCACCCGCCGCTGAAGCCCGCGCGCTCTAGCCCGCGGCGCAGGTGAGGATTTGTGCGCATCACGCGCCAGATAAGCCCCGTGCGCCGGTTCTCGATCATGGCCACGATAGGGCCCTGATCGATGCCAAGGTAATCGCTGGCGACCCAGCCGAATCCCGGAATGCAGCGTCCGTGCACAAGGGGAACGTCGAAGTCAAAGCTCGGGTTGAATGCATCGAGGAAACCATAATCTGAGTAGATGTGCTCCCCATAACGCCGATGCAGCTCGCGGGCGGCCGGTACGACGATCTCGGGCGCAAATGCGATGGACGCAAGCATTGCCGTGGGTGCCACCGTGCCGTCGTCGTAGGCATCAGGACCGCCTACACCGCGTGCGGAATAACTACGAAAGACGCGCGGTCCGCCATCATACTCGCATACAACGTCAGCAGGTCCGTCTGAAGCGGTGACGCCCCAAACATTGCTGCCATAATCCTTCCAGGCGCGCGGGTTGGCGATGGCGTAGGCGCGTTGAGCGTAGATCGCACGTCGGTTGTTCTCGAAATAGTCAATACCTCGCCCACTCATAAAGGCGTCCTGGAGACCGCGGAAGTCGATCCAGGTTTGACAATACTGGTGGCCGAACAGCGGAGCGAAAGCGAGATGAGGCTCCCCGAAGTCGGAATTCCAGGAGCTGTCGTATGTGCTTGTCCACTCGTTCCATGCGGTGGTCTCGACGGGAAATGTCGGGGAGCCAAGCGCCAACAGATAGACGATCATTGCCTCGTTGTAGCCGCGCCAATCGAACTCGAGAAATCCGCATTCCGGTGACCATCCGTGGCTGATTGCAGGCGGGCGAATCTGGACCCAACGCCAATCAACGCGCCGATAGATCTCCTCGGCGAGGTCGCGGATCTCCATCTCATCTGCATCCGCTCCGTCGAAGTAGGATTGGCAGAACAAGGCCCCCGAAAGAAATAGGGCCGTATCGACCGTCGACAGCTCGGAATCTCCGGCGCGCTTGCCCGTTGTCATATCGAGAAAGTGATAGAAGAAGCCGTTGTGGCCAGTCATCCCGCTGGGCGCAGGTCCTTGCGGGGCGTCATGAAAGAACCGTAGTGTCGCGAGCACACGATCTCGGGCCTGTGGACGCGTGATGTAGCCACGCTCGGCCCCGACGGGATATGCGGTGAGGGCAAAGCCGACCGCTGCGATGCTTGCGGGCGAGGGCGAAGGAAATCGATCGCGGGCCAGCCCGTTTTCCGGATTGCTGGTCTCCCAAAAAAATCGGAATGTGCGCCTCTGGACGTCGGCGATGAACGGGTCGATCGCCGAGAGGCGAGGCAGTGCCCCGAATGCGGTCAGGGAGGGCAACGTACCGCCCATGAGCAAGCCGAGCCCGCCCAACATTAGCGCGCGCCGAGTTGGCCGCGATTGCGAGGTCGGGAACCGAGGACGATGCTCCCGCGTTATTTGTTTTGGCAAGGTGCGCCTCTCCCTGTTTCCACGAGCGGTCAGGCTTGCAAATAAGCCAGACCCAAAAACGAATCGGCCTGGCCTGACGGCTGGCGTCACGCCTCCTGCGGTGCTGTTGATAGAGCTGAAAGGCGCGCCGATGCGCTGCCCCGCCACGTGTGCGGTTGCCTAAGCAGCAAATCGGGCCAGAATACGATTTGATCTCTCGGCCCTACATCACTTTTCGGCAAGCAAACGCAACACGCCGAGCCACCTTGCGCGAACGCGCAAAGCGCGGCACGGCTTAGGCGAGGATGGTTTGCCCATCCCTTGCTTAGTGAGCTGGAGTGCATCCCTCCGGCCTCCCCCCGAGAAGGCTAACTCGATATGCGGTCTGCGACAACAAGCAAGGACCACGGTTGGCCGACCAGAGTTAAAGTTATCTCGCGTTGCGGGAGGAGCTTGCGCGCATCGGCAGGCGTTGGGGCGTTGTGCACCGCAACCCAACAGATCGGCGACGGTGGAGATAAGAACGGTGGTGAGGTTTCCGAGTGACTTTCTTTGGGGTGCGGCCACGGCCGCTTATCAAATCGAGGGTTCGCCGCTGGCCGACGGCGCCGGCCCTAGCATTTGGCATCGCTTCGTCCACACGCCTGGTTTGGTTCGTGATGGCGACACCGGCGACGTCGCCTGCGATCACTACCGGCGGTGGGCGAGCGATGTCGCTCTGATGCGCCAGCTAGGCCTCAAAGCCTATCGCTTCAGCGTGTCTTGGAGCCGGATACTGCCCAGTGGCGGTGGAGCGATTAATTCAGCGGGGCTCGACTTCTACGATCGGCTTGTGGACTCTCTTCTCGAGAACGGAATCGAGCCGCTGGTCACGCTCTATCATTGGGATCTCCCGGCCGCGCTCGATGATCGTGGCGGCTGGCTCAATCCCGACGTTGCCGACAGGTTTGCGAATTATGCGACGGTCATGTTCCGACGACTCGACGGCCGTGTGAAGAAATGGGTCACGCTGAACGAGCCCTGGGTAGTATCCGATGGCGGATACCTGCATGGCGCTCTGGCCCCAGGTCATCGCAATCGCTTCGAAGCACCGATCGCGTCGCACAACCTGCTGCGCGCCCACGGCGCTGCGGTGCAAAGGTACCGCGCCGAGGGCAAACATCAGATCGGCCTCGTGGTCAACTTAGAGCCCAAGTACAGGGCTTCGGAGGATCCCGCCGACATCGCCGCGACCGCGCGGGCCGAAGCATACATGAATCGGCAGTATCTCGATCCGGCAATCCTCGGGAGCTATCCCGAGGAGATGTCGGAGATCTTCGGTGAAGCGTGGCCGCACTGGCCAGCAGAGGACTTGGCCCTGATCCGGCAGCCAATCGATTTCCTCGGCGTCAATTATTACACACGCAATGTGACGCGTTTCGATCCTAACGCGTGGCCACTCAAAGCTTGCGCTGTGCGTCAGAAGCAGTCGACTTATACCGAGACGGGTTGGGAGGTATTTGCGCGGGGCTTGACTGACACCCTTCTGTGGGTCAAGCGCCGTTACGGAGATATTCCTCTCTACGTCACCGAAAACGGCGCCGCCTTTTTCGATCCACCGGTTGCGCCCAAAGGCGGCATTAACGATGCGCTACGCGTCGACTACCTGCGCGAGCACATTATCGCTGTCCATGAAGCGATCCGCCGCGGTGTCGACGTACGCGGTTACATGGTCTGGTCGCTGTTTGACAACCTCGAATGGTCGCTCGGCTACTCGAAGCGCTTCGGTATTGTGCACGTGGACTTCGAAAGCCAGCGGCGCACGCTTAAGGACAGCGCACACTTCTATTCGAAAGTTGTCGCCAGCAACGGGGCCATTTTGGATGCAGAAGTAGTGCCGGCAACCTGATGCGCGAACAGATGCTGTGGACGGCACGATACGCACCAGTTGGTGCGTTCAGGCGGAGCCCAGCCCCCGAGGCCGTAGGGCAGACGGCTCGCGGCCCGCTTGATCCGGTTCTCTGCGACGCTGGAACGCCCGACCATTGCGGTCAAAAAGATGGCAGGCGTGCGGTTCGATTCCGAGCCGCAGTGTTTCTCCCGGACGAACCAAGAATTCGCCGGGGAACTGCACGGTGACCTCCGTCTCGCCTCCAGCCAATGCGCCATATGCAACGGTGACGCTGCCCAGCGGTTCGACGAACCTCACCTTGATTTGCAGGGCATTCGATGTTCTTTTCGAGTCGAAATGCTCTGGGCGCACGCCGAGCGTAACATTGTCTCCGGGAAGCGCTGTCCGGACGTCGACGTCAGCTCTAACGACGTCGCCCGATAGAAGGCGCACGGCCACATGGCGCGAACCGGTCTCCAAGAGCTTCGCGTCGAGGAAATTCATGCGCGGGGAACCGATGAAACCGGCGACGAAGATGTTATCGGGCTCATTGTATAGGTCCATCGGTGTGCCGACCTGTTCGATGCGGCCTGCCGAAAGCACGACGATGCGGCCAGCGAGTGTCATCGCCTCCATCTGATCGTGCGTCACGTAGATCATCGTTGTTTTGAGCTCTTGGTGGAGCTTGGCAAACTCATGGCGCATGTTCACTCGCAGCGCTGCATCCAGATTAGACAAGGGCTCATCGAACAGAAATATTTTTGGCTTCCTTACGATAGCGCGTCCGATCGCGACGCGCTGCCTTTGGCCACCTGAAAGCACCTTCGGCTTCTTGTCGAGGAGGTGATCGATATGCAGCTTGCGGGCAGCCGATTCGACGGTCGCGTCGATTTCCGTGGCCCCCAGCTTCGCCAACCTCAGGCCGAAGGACATGTTCTGACGCACCGTCATGTGCGGGTAGAGCGCATACGACTGAAACACCATCGCAACGCCTCTGCGCGCAGGCGCGACGTCGTTGACGACATTGCCGTCGATCGTGATTTCGCCGCCGGTCGCGTCCTCGAGGCCGGCGATGATACGCAGCAGTGTGGATTTTCCACACCCCGAGGGGCCCACGAAGACTACAAACTCCCCATCCTCGATCTCAAGGTTGATACCCTCAAGAACTAAGGTGTCTTCGAAGGCCTTGTGCACGTTCGAGAGTGTTAAACGGCCCATTGCCACACGCCTAGAGGGTTTCCCGCGCCGGTTCGACGCCGCACGTGGGCATGAATTCTATACCGATGGATCGTCGTCTCAAGGAGCTAGTGCAGCGGAGGTTGATGACCTGACGCGCCTCAACCAGCTCGTCGCGACCCCGTCATTGGCACGCTCTCAATTCGCTGAGCAGGCCGAGGGTTTCTGATCTCGTCGGTCATCGCGAGCCGGGTCGGAGCGGACCGAATGTTTCTGCCAACTTTAATCATTGGCTGTGGAGGCAGTCTCCGGTGAACCGGTGAAACAGGGAATTTTGGCGAAAGCAGGCGTTTTGAGGCGGCGGAGGTTGCGAAGAACCGCGACAGCGCAGTGTCTTAGCGGTGAAATTCCCTACACGCCGTAACAGGGAATTTTTTCCGCCCGAACAGGGAATATCAGGGAAAGATCGGGGACCGAACAGCGAGCGAAGGGGTTGGCCTACCATCTGCGCGAGCCGGACCCGGCACGCGCATTCGCACTCTTGACCGGGCGAAACCGTCTTTTGGTCATGGCTCGATTTCTGTTGAAAACGGAGATGCGAAGTATCCGGCCACATTGGCTGTCGGAGAATCGCTCCTAGCCTCCGTCGACCTGGAGGTGCGCGATGGAACTTCACCCGATACCGAAAGCCCGCATGACGGCCGTGACCCGCCTTGGGCGCGCATGGCCGATCGAGCTCGACATCACCTCAGACAAGGGTGAAGTGCGGCTGTTCGTGGGGCGCGAGGACCGCGAGAGCCTGGCGCGGTTGATCAAAGGCTGCGAATGGCCGGTGCGGTGGCGGGTGGAAACCAACCGGGGCAGCGCCGATATTTTCCTGCTCCATGAAATCAGCAGCGCGGGCGACCGCGTTGCTGAGAATGGCAGATTGGACCGAAAGCTGATCGAGGTTCCCGGGCGGCCTGCGCAAGGGATATTGCTGATCGGAAACACCGCCTCCCGCGACGTTCCGAGCCGACGCTCCGAGAAACTACTTGGGAGATGACCGCTTGGGTCAGCAGCAGACCTGATAGCCGCACGATGGCTGCGTCCGCTCAGCACCCGAGCGTGTTGCAAAACCCGCTGGACCTCAATCGCGGGGCTCGGTGTTGAGTTCAGCCATCCTCGTTATTCCGCTCGCCTACAGAGCGGCGTCGTCGACGCGTCGTCACCAACGCCTGACGCCACCTGATACCTACGCTGCACATGTAGCGGCGGCACGAGGCGGGGATCGGCAGAGGAGCTTCGCGAGCCGCCTCAGGTTCTGCGCCGTCGCGGTGAGCAGCACCTCGTCCTTTGCGCCCGACAGGCCGCGCAGCCGCAACCGGTCGAGCCGGTGGATGCGTTTCATGTGCGCGAACCGCATCTCGACCTTCTTGCGTTCCCGGCGCGAGACCTCGAAGGCTTCGGTATTGGCGAGCGCGCGGACCTGATCGCGCACGTCCTCGTCGATGTCGCGGGAGACCTTGCGGGTGGGCGCTGTCGTGCATTGAGACTTGAGCGCGCAGATCGAGCAATTGTTCTTGCTCGCTCGGTAGGGAAGAATGCGCCCCTGATCGATTATCCCTGAGTGCGTGAGCTCGGCGCCGGCCGGGCAGACGTAGACGTTCCTGTCGCGATCAAAGACGAAGTCCTCCTTCGTGAAGCGGCCGCCGGTCTGTTTCGACTTGTCCCAGACGGGCACGTGCGGGGCGATGCCTCTGTCCCAGAGCCACTTTAAGAGCCTTGCCGCGCCATAGGCGGTATCGCCGGCGAGCCGCTGCGGCGCCAGGCTGAACCGGCGCTCGACGCGCTCGATCATGGTCTCAGTGACGGCGATCTCGTCACTGCGGTTGGCGCGTGTTCCCTCGGCGTCGACGATGATGCCGACTTTGTTGTCGATGAGATAGTTCGCATCGTAGGCAAAAAACGGGTCCACACCCTTCCTCGCGACCCACGCCGCCTGTGGATCGGTCAGCGAGACCTCCTTGGGAGGTTTGCCGCCGCGGCCGCCGTCGTTGCCGCCGCCGGTTCCATCGCCACCGTCGTCCTCGGAACGCGCAGCGTCGAGCGCAGCGAGGTACTCGCGCACGGCATGCGAGGCCTCTTCCGCCGGTGGCCATTCGATCGGCTTGTCGCCTGCTGCCCGCTTCTTCTTGTCCACGTCCGCCTTGATCAGGCTCGCGTCGATGGAGAATGCCTCGCCTCCGACGAGACCGGCCGCGATGCAGGCCGCCACCACACGCTCGAACACGCGCCTCAGCACGTCGCTCTCGCGGAAGCGCTCATGGCGCGCGCGAGAGAACACGGAGTGGTTCGGGATCGTGTCCTCGATGCCAAGCCTGCAAAACCAGCGATAGGCGAGATTGACCTGGACCTCGGCGCAGATCCGCCGCTCCGACCTGATGGCAAAGACGTAGCCGACGATCAACATCCGGATCATAAGTTCGGGGTCGATCGAGGGCCGGCCGGTATGGCTGTAGTGGGGCTCCAGTTCCTTGTGCACCCACCCAAGATCGAGCATGGCGCCGATCTGGCGCACGAGATGATCAGGCGGCACCACCTCGTCCAGACTGAACGCGTAGAACAGCTGGCCCTGGCCTTGCTCCCGCCGCCCCATCATCGCCCGCTCCCGCCGATGCTCGCGTCAAGGCGACGGAATCACGGTTCGGTGCCCGGCTCAATGAGCGTTTTGCAACACGCTCCACCCCTCAGCGGACGTCTCAGTGCCGATCCATCAGCGACCGCAATGGGCCCAGAAGCGGAACCACGTTAAGTGCTGCGGAAAGTCTCCCAAAGGCGATATGGCGCTATGCGATCAGTACGGGACGGATGTGTATGCGAGTTAATCTCCTGCCTCGAGCGATCGCCAATGCTTGCTTTGCCAAACGGCCACAAATTGCAATCGTAACGAGGCAATGCTTGGCGCGCGTGTAGCAAGTCTTTTGGAGCGAGATCGCGCGGTTCAACATTGAAACTGTAGCGCGACCCAACTTCCTCCAACATCCGTTGCGTCTTGGGTGTGAACGAATGGAAGCCTCCGTAGGGATAGCAGAAGGTTTCCACGTTCTTGCCGGTAACGTCAGCCAAGTAGGCAAAAGAATCCTCGATTTCGCGTCGCTGCTCGGCCTCAGAAAGCTTGCTCATCACTGGATGCGTTACCGTATGGCTCCCCACGATGTGGTCCTCAGATAGCAGCCTCAACTGCTTCGGTGTCATGTAGAAACGCTGAGTCAGCTCGGATTCGGTTTCATCATCCAGCGCGTTGGGGATCAGGCGGTCGAGCAGCGCCTCCCGCCAATCATATGAGATGTAGTAATTTAGCGTCCGCTTGAAGAGCTGGGTTGCGGCATCGTTGTCTTGGTAGCGATATGTCAGCGTGCGAAATTCTTCCACGAGACGGTCAGGCATCATCTCGTCAGTTACAATCTCCTTGATGAGGTTCATGCAGTAGGCGCCTCCGAACCGGCCAAGCAAGAGATGGATGCGATGAACGTCTAGGAGCTTGCCTGTTTGGTATACCCCTGTAGGTATGTAGAAGGTTCCCCACAAACCTCGGTCGCGTAGGATCGGCAGTACATGGTCATAGTGATCGGCGAGGCCGTCATCGAAGGTCAGAAGGGCTCCTGACGGCGGCTGACATGTTTCTATCGCACGCTCGAAATCGGCTCGACTAACGAACCCAATATGGTCAGCTAGCCAGTCCAGTTGGCGAGCGAAATCGGAGACGTGTAGGTATACAAAGCTATCCAGACCGACCGGCTCAGGTCGCACGTAGTGGTACATCAATGCTTTCATGACTAGTCCACGCCGTTTGATGTTCCGCAATCTTCGGATTTCGTACGATCGGAACTCGGGAGCAGCGTGCGCCCTCTTCCGCTAAGTAGTCTTTGATCATTCCGTCGGCGAAATTTTCGTACAGACGAGACGGGAGATATTCGCCGTCGCCGACCAGGGCGACGCTGCCCTTGGCGTCAGGGGCATCGCATTGGCACTGACCGCGCGCAATGGTGAACGCTACGTGGCGCATGTGCTGCCTCTGAGCTCGGGCGAACGTCGGCACACCGGCATTGCCTACGCGGCAGCAGCAGCCGTGTTCGTTCGCAAAACGGTACTGCAATCCCCATCGTCTGCCGATGTCATCGCCCGGACTTACAAGCTGACGCCGACGGAGCTCCGCGTCCTGCTTGCCGTTGTCGATGAGGGGAGCGTGCCTGAGGTGGCGAAGGCTCTCGGGCATAGCCGAGACTACGGCCAAATTCCATCTGGGCAACATCTATGCAAAGACCGGAGCCAATCGTCAGACCGCACTCATCAAGCTCGTAGCAAGCTTTTCCAACCCGCTTCTCGGCTAGTCAGTCCCTCTCGATGAGACGCGGCGCATTCAGGTGCTAGCGGGCAGCGCGTGCGCCCACCCGGACTGTCGAACCTCAAATCTCTAACTTGGCAGAGCTTTGTGTCGATCGCCGCGCGAGCGCACGGGCAGCGCCGCTGCCTGAGATCGCGATCACGGCATCTTGAAATCTTCCCCTCCGACCGGAGGGGGACCTGGCTTTGTCGAAGCCGTATTGACGCCCCTGACCGCGTCTCGCAGCGGTCCGCCCTTAGCTCCAACCCATTCCCAGGCGTGGTCTGCGAACAATCGAAAGGTGATCTATGGCGAGCTTCAACCCTCCCCCAAATTCTCCCGCCAGATTCTGATGCTGACTTGACGTCACAGGCTTCTGTTCCCCGTGTGACAGCGCGGCTTTGCGCCAATTACCTATCGCTCCCTCGTTTGCGGGCGCCTACCAGACTTTACGGGAACTCCCGCATTTAACAACGCTGTTTTCATTGCGGCAGGGAATTGGAATGGCAACGTGCGAGCTACTGTCCAGTAGGCCTATGGATAGCGAGGTGTTGGGTACTTCGCGGTCCACAGAGGCCGAGGCACCCCCTCGTCTACGGCTGTCGACGCAGGGCCTGCGGGAGCGCGACCGCTTTGAGATTTTTCGAGAGAATTTCAGGCAATACCTCTTCCAAGTTGACGTCACGAACCGCGCAGAAGGCATATTCGATGGCAGCATTGAGCTGCTCAAGGCCGGAAGCATCGGCGTCTCGAAGGTCGCCGCCCCGGCGTCGATCTACGCGCGGACGCGGCGCCACGTCTCCGATTCCGATGACGCGTTGACCTTGTTTGTGGGGCGGACCCACGGTCCCACGAACGAGCAAGCCGGCATCTTGCACGAGTTCCGGCCCGGCAACGGCTTCCTCTATAACGACTCTATGCCGGGCGGATGCGAGGCTGTCTCACCGTTCGAGGTGTGGGCCATCAAAGTACCGGCTGGCCGTGTCAAAAGCGGATTGGTTCCGGGGCGCGCCCTCAAGCCGATGCAGATACCCTCCGAGCTGCCCGCGATGCAGCTCCTCGTGCAATACCTCAATTCGTTCGCCACCGTGGCAGGCAGTCTAGATCCGGACGTGCACGAGGCGTTCGGCACTCACCTAGTCGATCTTCTGATGCTTATCGTCGGGGCCGATCGCGATTCGCTTGAGCAGATCAAGGGTCGCGGACTCAAGGCTGCGCGAACCGCGGCGGTATTAAAAACGATCGAGCGTGATTTCGCCTCCCCGGATCTCTCCGCCGAGAGGGCCGGGCTCTTGCTCGGGATCACAGCGCGTCAGGTTCACCGTCTGCTCGAGGAGACGACCAAGACGTTCTATGAGCACGTTCTCGAGCGGCGTCTCATCGAATTGCACCGGCTGCTGACGGACCCAGCCTGCGCTGCGCTCAAGGTCGCCGACATCGCGCTCCGCGCGGGCTTTGCAGACCGCTCTCACTTCCACCGCGTCTTCCGCATCCGCTTCGGAGATACGCCGACAGGCGTGCGCGAAGCCGAGGTGCGAGAGAATGCCGGGCGTTGCCTCTGGCTTCGCGCGGGTTGACGCGACCGCCCCAGCCGAACCCGATCCGGTCATCAGCGAAGAGCTCGAATGAGCGAGGCGCGGCTAAAGCCGGCAATTGCGCCCGGCCGCTTCTTCTCCTCGGCAAAAAAGCGGCGCCCCCACATCACGCCATCGTCGTGAGGAGATGCGGTGACTGACAGCGACATTCAAGTGGATCGGTGCGACTCACGCTCCTCCGGGTGGCGGCTGCATAACCGCGCGCACGTGAAGGCCAAAGAAGCGCAGGGATCCTCCCTCGCATGGCCTTCTGCACAAACAGAGGAGTAAGAACGTGAAGACCTTAAGACTATTGAACCGAATTGCCCCGGTGTTCGCAGCCGGAGCCATTCTCATCTTCGCGGACGGCGCGCTCGCCAAGGGCAACAACGGTGGTGATCACGACCACGGTCAGAGCCATTCCGATTACAGCCAGATGAAGAGCCAGAGCTCAAAGAGCGATCGCAGCGAGATGCGCGCCGAGAAGCATAAGGACAACGACTCCAAGCACGCGGAGAAGATGAAGGAAAAGGACGACGACAAGCACGCTGAGAAGACGAAGGACAAGGACAAGGATAAGACCACCGCGACAACGACCACCGCCAACGGCGGCAAGCCCGCACCGACCCCGACCAGCGCCAATGGCACCCCCGCGTCGGGCACCGACAAGAGCCCGGCGGCTCCTGGCGCCGTGCCCGGTCCCGGCGCCATCAATACGATTCATCCCATTCCGTCGCCGCCGCCTGCCCCCGTGACCGGTTCCGGCAAGGGCATCGTCACCGTCTCCGACGGTAAGGGCAACTCGATCATAATTCCGGATCATGGGGGAGGCGTGGTCGTGACTCCCGCTGGTCCGGGACACGTCACGATATCCAATGGCGTCGAATCGCGGACGGTGTCCGGCATCGCGTTGACCATATCGGGCGCGGGGACCGTTGCCGTTGACAAGAGCCTTGGGACCGGACCGCGTCAGGCCGACGGCAGCACGACCGTCTTGACGCCCAACGGCACCGTCACCGGCGGCCCGCCTGGCGGTAACGTCATTGATGGCATCCTGACCGCGATCAATCCCCCCGGTTATGCAGGCACCGTTTTCGGAAAATAATAAATTCGGCCCCGACCCAGCATTAGAAATCTCGGAGCGTCGTGACCAACAGAAACGGGATGGCCGGGTATGCCCGGCCATCCCCTCGCAGAGCTCTGCGCGAGCTGTGAGGCCGTTTTCGAACTCGGTCCGAGCGCCATCGGGGAAATCATCAGAACAACGTCCCCTAAGATCGGAGATTGCAAGCCATGACCCACGTGAACAATTGCTGTCCGGTCGAGCGGATCGACGCCATCTGGCTTGCGAATGGACAGCGCGTAGTGCTGCGTCCCGCGCTGGAGCAGGATCTGCAGCTGCACGGGCCCTACTTCGACGGCCTGTCGAATAAGTCGCGTTACAATCGTTTCTTCAATCCGACGCCTAAGACCACCGCAAAGATGCTCAGGCATCTGATCCACAGCGGCCATCGCTCTCACGTCGCACTTCTGGCGGAGCACGTTTCCGGCGACAAGCCAATGGTCATCGCGGAAGCACGCTATAAGGTCGCGGCGGACGACGGCAGCGCCGAGTTTGCTCTCTCCGTTGCCGACCAATTCCATGGCCTGGGGCTTGGACAACTCCTGCTCGACCGGCTCGTTTGCGCCGCGGCTCGCGCAGGCCTTGGTCGTCTTGCCGGCGAAACGCTTGCCACCAACGACAAGATGCTTCGCCTGGCGCGCAAGGCCGGCTTTGCTCTTACGTCTGATCCAGAGCTCCCGTGCCTCGTGAAATTGGAGAAGCGTCTCGCGGCGAGCGCAACGGGACACTCGTGTCAGGACAGCAATGCTCTCGAGGTCAGAAGCGCCATCGCTGCGCTCCCGGCCCTACCCGGCCTGCTGACCGCTTCGTAGCCACAAGGTCGCGCTGTTCCTTCGGTGACAGGCGTCAATCTCGATTTGCCGAATAAACCGCCGCGAAACGAGCACTCGCTCCTTATCAGTCCACTCATTACAGCAATGGGAAATTTCCAATGCAGATCAATCGACGCGATGCAGTAAGAGCCTTCCTTTCGGGCATTGCGGCAAGCTCAATTGCGCCGATCGGCACGGCGCAGGCCGTTCCCATCTTTCCGGACCATCGAAGCATCACCCTGGGCAACGGCTTTCGCGTCCACTGCATGTCCAATAACTCGGGCTATGTGTCGGCGACGCTCGTTCTGCGCAGCAAGGAAATATCCAACAACGGCCTGGCGCACATCTGCGAGCACACCTCATTCTCGGGCGCTGCCGGAACGTTGTCGGCGGCCGAGGTCGCAGGAATGTACAAGGCGTACGTTCAGGAGAGCAATGCGTCGACGGAAGCGGGCGCGATCCAATGGCACGCGTCGTTCCTGCCGCAGTATCTTCCGCAGGTGACGGGTCTCTTGGCCGCGACCGCCCTCGACCAGAAATTCGACCTTGCAACGGTCGCGGCGCAAGCCCGCGTGGTTCTGGAGGAGCTTTATCTCGACAAATACAGCCCCGACAAGCTCGCTGAGTACAAAATGGATCGCGAGCTGCTCGGCCAATTCCATCCGTACGCGAAGGACACGATGGAAGAGGAGGTTGCGCGCTGCAAGATCCCGCCGGCCGAGCTTGCCGCACAGCTGCGCGACTTCGCTGCCTCTGTTCGCCTGCCGGCGAACATGGACATCTTTCTGGTGGGCTCAATCGACCCCGGCACCGCCGAGAAACTGGTGCAGGAGCACTTCGGCAAATATGCATTTGCCGAGGGCCCGCGGCTCGAGATTCCGCGCGTAGGCGTCACCTGCACCTACAGGGCCCTAACGGAGGCATCGCACGAGCTCGAACGCCCGATGACCGATTTGCGTATCGCGTGGAACACAGACGTGTGTGTCACCGGCGCCGAGGCGCGAGTTCTGAGGGCCTTGAGCGAGTACCTGAGCACGGCGCTTTTTGACGACCTGCGCGAGAAGGACGGTGATACTTACACGCCCGAGGTGACCTACGAGCCGGATGCCTGCAGCGGCGTCATCAAGATCGAGGTCTCGAGCAGCAAGGATCCCGAAAGGACGGAGAAAAAAGTCTTCGACATCATCGACAAGATGAAGTGCGACATCGACGGCAAGGAGCTCTCCCGCTTGCGGGACCGCGTCGCGCTCAAGCGCCGCAAAGAAGCCTACGAAAACGAAACGCTGGTCGATTGCATGGTCGAGACGGCGCTGGAGGGCGCTTCGTGCCATGATTTGGCGGTCGAGACGGTGACGCGCGAAGAGGTGCTCGCAGCCGCCCGCAAGTATATGCCCTCCTACCAACAGGCGTACGTGCGCCTCGCGTTGAAGGGGCAGTAGGCGCGCGCGGTATAGGCTGAATGCCAGAGTCTGTTATTGGCCGATTTCGTTGAAAAACTCCTCGGGTAGAGCGGCGTGCCCTGAAAGGGGAGCGTGCGCTGTGCGCCGGACGCTGCCGCCGCCTCCAGCCGGAGCGCTGGTGTCTTACTCACCCCTACTGATGCTCACTACGCCGACGCAACGCAGGCTTCACCGTGATCGGGCGGCGGCCGGATCAAAAGCTTGGCGAGCTTGCGCAGGTTCTGGGCGATGGCGGCGAGCGTGAACTCGTCCTGGGCGCCGCGTGGTCCCCTGAGCCGAAGACGTCCGAGATGCAGGATGCGTTTGAGGTGGGCGAACAGCATCTCGACCTTCTTGCGGTTGCGGCGCGACTGCGCGTAAGGCTCGGTGCCGAACAGCGAGCGGGCAACGTCGCGCGCCGCTTCGTAGATGCTGCGCGGGATCTTGCGCCCTGGCTCCTTCGGGCAGCACCTCGGCTTCAGTGGGCAGTTCCGGCAGTCGGCTGTCGCTCCGCGATAGAGCATGAGATCGTCGTTGACGATGGTGCCGCTCGTCCTCAGGTGCTTGCCGTCCGGGCAGATATATACGTCCTCGTCTTCGTCGTAGCGGAAGTCTGCGCGGCTGAAGCTGCCGTCCTCACGGGCCGACTTGTCGATGACCGGGATGTGCGGGGCGATGCCCTTCTCCTCGACCAGCCAGTTGAGCATCGGCGCCGAGCCATAGGCCGTGTCCGCAGCGAGCAGCTTCGGCTTCAGGCCGAAGCGTTGTTCTGTGCGCTCAATCCTCGTGCGTGCCGCGCCGACCTCAGCCTGACGGATAGCGCGGGAGACCTCGACGTCGACAATGATGCCAGCCTTCACATCGATCAGGTAGTTGTCGGCGTAGGCGAAGAAGGCCGCGCTCTTCATTGCACCCGTCCACTGCGCGGCGGGTCGGAGGGAGAGACGAACTTCGGCACCACCTCCGTCGCTGCACCGAAGGCGGCATCGTCGAGCGTCGCCAGATACTCCTTCACGGCGTGGCTCGCCGTTGCCGGATCGCGCTCTTTGCGCCACTCGGCCCCGGGTATCGACCGGCCCTTGTTGGCGTCGGCTTCGATAAGGCTGGCGTCGACGGCAAAGCCTTCACCGCCGACGAGACCGGCCGTGATGCAGGCCAGCACAACCCGCTCGAACACATGGCGCAGCACATCGCTGTCGCGGAAGCGGCCATGCCGGTTCTTGGAGAACGTCGAGTGGTCGGGCACCTTGTCTTCGAGGTCGAGCCGGCAGAACCACCGGAACGTCAGCCGGTCAGCGACCCTCCATGAACTTGCCACTCTTGTCGTCGCGCTTCGTAGGCGCGACCCAACACTGCCAGCCCGTTTTTGGCCTTCGGAGACTCGATGACGATTGGGCTCCCGAAACCGCCAGCCGGAGACCGAGGTCTGGGGTTGGTCGGATGCGCGAAGGGTTACAATGCCCCGAAATCGCGTGCTGACGGCCGCCAAGAAAGCGCGCGGTAGCTCAGCGTGTTAGCGGTGAAATTCCCTACGCGAAGGAACAGGGAATTTTTCTAATCCTAGTAGGGAATATCAGCGAATGATCAGGGAGTTGAAGCGCTCAATTTCCGCTTTTTGAGGCTCGAGTCCGGCCTCGTGTTGGAGGCGAATGACGATATAGGGGTGCGGGAGCGCAACAAGTGTGATGCGAATGCAACTTGGCACCGCCGTGGGATCGAACGACCAGAGACAATCGATGAAGATGCCCGGGCACTGTCACGTTAAGCGGAAATTTGCAGGCCACATGACCATGCCCACAACTGTTCACACTGCGACTGTCGCATGGCGCCATGTCAGCATAGTCTGAGCGCGAAATGAGCGCAGGGTTCGGCGGGAGATCAGATGGCGTTGGACGTTGAACACATTGTAGACGGCGGCGTGGATTGAGAGAAAGCGCTGTGCTGAACCGGGGGACTTGAAGCGCTTCATCCGCCGTTCGCGCTGCCGCAATGGCTGATGGGAATTCTCTGCCCGGTTATTCTTCCAGCGACCTGTGTCGTGTCGCCACGCAATCCCAAGTTCGCGCAGCGCCGAGCGGTAGGATCCGAGCTTGTCGGTCACGATGCTGTCTGGAGCGAAGCCGTGCTTCTTCAGGAGTTTTCGCATCAGCTTGAGCGCCGCCTTGCGGTCTCGCCGTGGCTGAACCAGGATGTCGAGGACCTCGCCTTCGCTATCCACGGCACGCCAGACGTACAACTGTCTACCGTTGATGGAGATAAACACTTCGTCGAGATGCCACCGCACGTCCGCCCGAGGTCGTCCTCGTCTCAGCTTGCGTGCAATGATGGCGCCGAACTTCAAAGTCCAACGGCGGACCGTCTCGTAGGACACGGACGGAAGCCTGCGTTTAAACCGTTAGCTGATTTTACGGTCGCACAGGTGGTCCTATGGCGTTTCCTCGCGAATGCTATGACGCCGAGACGCTCGACCTGATGACACGCGTTCTTGAATCAGCTTGGCGCGATGCTGAGCACCTGCTCCATGGTCGCAACCTGGACTACACCGCCCTTCGCACCGTGATGTCCGCCAGGATTATGGCCAGTGTTCGAGACGGACACCTCAATCCCGACCACCTTAAGCACATAGCGCTCGACGCCATCGCTCATTTATTTGAGGGCTCTGGTCGTGGGCCCGGTTTCTCGGCGAGCTGAGCCGCCTAACAGGCGGGCCGCAGCGGATGGGCTCCGGTCGAAGCTTGCGTTAAATTGCGGCCTTCCCTCGTTAATTCGGCAGTACTCGCCTTGTGATGCTCGGCGATTTGACGGAAGTGCCGGCCGTCTTGGCGTTGGTCGCAGTTCCCCGCAGGAATGACAGGGCATACTGGAGCTGAGTATCCTTCTCGGGCTCCTCAGCCACGAAGGCGGAGGACCCGAAGGTTTCTTTGGGGTCCTTGCCGTCCGGCGTGGTCTCGTCATTCGGATTCTTGAGATGCCCGCGCAGGCTCGCTTCGCCAAAAGTTTTGTCGGCGGCAAGTTTAGCCTTCATGTTATCGGGCAGTTCTTCCGCGATGAGAATGTCGGGGTCGATGCCTTTGGCCTGGATCGAGCGACCCGACGGTGTGTAATAGCGAGCCGTGGTTAGCCGCATCGCGCCGTTGGCGCCGAGCGGAATAATCGTCTGCACCGAGCCCTTTCCGAACGAGCGCGTTCCGATGACGGTTGCGCGACGTTGGTCTTGCAGCGCGCCGGCAACAATCTCAGACGCCGAGGCCGATCCGCCGTTGATGAGCACGACGACTTTCTTGCCGTCGGTCTCATCTCCCGGATGAGCGTTCGCGCGCTGCATTTCCTCGGCATTGCGACCCTTAGTGAGCACAATGGCGCCCTGCTCGAGGAAGTCGTCGGAGACGGCGATGGCCTGATCGAGCAGTCCGCCCGGGTTGTTGCGCAGATCGATGATGTAGCCCTTCAAGTTAGGACCGATGGACTTCTTGGCGTTTTCAATTGCCTTAACGAGTTCGGGGTGGGCCCGCTCGCTGAAGCTGGTTATCTTGATATATGCGACGTCGCCCTCATTGTGCGCCTTGACCGCGTTGATGTGAATGAGTTCCCGCACGACCCTAACGTCGAACGGCTTATCAAGGCCCTTGCGAACGATCGTGAGCGTAATCGGCGTGTTGACGGGGCCGTGCATCTTCTCGACCGCCTGATCCAGCGTGAGCCCGTCGACCTGCTCGTGGTCGACGTGGCTGATAAGGTCGTTGGCGCGCAGCCCGGCCTTGGCGGCGGGCGTGTCGTCGATGGGCGACACTACCCTGATGATGCCATTCTCCATCGTGATCTCGAGGCCGAGCCCGCCGAACTCGCCGGTGGTCTGCACCTGCATTTCGCGATATTGCTTGGGGTTCATGTAGGAAGAATGGGGGTCCAGCGCTGCCAGCATCCCGTTGATCGCGCTTTCGACCAACATGGTGTCGTCCGGCTTGTCGACGTAGTCGGAGCGCACGTGCTCCAAAACGTTTCCGAAGAGATCGAGCTGGCGGTAGACCTCGGAGTTCTGCGAAGTCGCCGAGTAGCTGCGCGACACATTAAGGATGGTCGTGGCACCGGCGAACACGACCACCAATAGGAACGCGACGAATGCAAACCCGGTTCTTCGCATGATGCGGGCACCTTCCTTGTGAGCAGCGATCAAGGTTAGCTAAGCTATTTGACGACAAAAAGCCCTATCGGATCGCTCCGATGGGGCTTGGTCGGCTCGGGTTGATCGTCAGAACTTTGAAGCGGTAAACCCGGTCGCGGGTAGGGCCACGACCGGGCGGAAGTTTGGGAACGCTTGCCCCGAAGGGAAGACATCCAGGGCACTCACATCGATATCAGCGGCGGCTTACGTCAAGCTGAACAGCTGGTGGCCCGGAGCCACGCACGAAGAAAGGTTCCAGGTCAATTTCTGCAATCGCTGGGCGCTGGGATCCCTGCAAACCGGTCGGCCATCCAGATGACGGCCGCGTGCGCGCTGTGAAAGGCTGCGAAGCTGTGCCCGCCGTCTTTGATCTCGAAGAACCTCACACGCGCTCCGCTTTTGCATAACTCCTCACCGAAGCGCCGGGTGATGGCGGGGCGCACGACGGTATCGGCCGTGCCTTGAGCCAAGAATACGGGGATGCCAGGGGGTAAGTGCCCGGGTGAATTGTGCTCCATGAGCGACTTCCAGGGTTGCACCTTGGTCGGGTCGCCCGAAAGGAACACACGCTTTATGGACTTCTCCTGCTGCTCAATCTTGAGCAGTTCCGATACCGACTGAATGCAGTCATGAGCAAGCTTTTCGAAGCTGGTATGCGCCTGTGGTGCGACGATCCCGTCGTACGGAACGTTGTAGGTCGTTGACCACGACCAAATGGCCATGGCCGCAAGCGTCTTGCCGGCTATCGAGGATTGATCGGCATCGAACAGCTCGGCCAAATAGGTCGCGGGCGCTGCTGCAGCGACTCCCATGAGCTTGAGTTCGGGCGCATACGAGGCCGCTAGTTCTCCGGTAAAGAGCGCAGCGTGACCGCCTTGCGAGTGCCCCCACACGATGAAACGATCCCGCGCCTTTGCATCCAGGAGCTCGCGTGCGGCGCGCACAGAATCGAGAACGGCGTGCGCCTCGGTCACGCCGATGAGATATGGATGCGTGCCCATCGAGCCGAGACCTGGGTAGTCGGTGGCGGCCACGACGTAGCCGTGCTCGAGCATCTCATCCAATCCCGCAATGTTGCCAGAAAGGTCAGGCAGGCGCGTTGGGGCGCACCGCTCAGCGACACCTGTCGTTGGATGCGCCCAGGCGACGACGTCTCGGCCTTGGGCCGGCGCCGGTCCGTCCGGGAATATGATCGCCCCAGAAACGGCGATCGGTTCGTTGTTGAGCCCCGTCGAGCGGTAGAGCACGCGGTAGGCCTTGGCTCCCTCGGGAGCCCCTCCCAAGAGGGGCCACAGCCGAATGAGCGCGCCGGGGTTTGCGGTGCGGATCTCCGACTCTGTGACATCTCCTAGAACATCTGCCGCGACTGGCCGTACGAAGCCAGCCACAAAGAGGAGCGCCAGAGTGAACCACCACAGGAACGTAGCAACGCGCGGCGGCCGAGCTCGCGGCGACCGCACTACGGCATCAGTCGCGCGTAGCGAGAAACTCAGAACCACGTATTCCTCGCCATCATCCCTTCAACCGCTTATTGCACTCGCTGTAATAGCCGCCGCCCTTTACGATCCACTTTAAACCGCCATTCGCGTTCGCGGCCTTGTTGGCGTTGTACTTCAGAACCGTAGAGGGATTTTCGCCGCGCAATAGCAGGACCGTCCCCTCAACGGAGTCGTTCTTTTCATCTTTGCCAAGGATGCCGTGGCGCTCCAGGTTGCTCAGCTTGAGCTTGCCGAGATCACGAACGAAGATCGGCGTCCCCTTGTGCTGGGTGACGACGATATTTCCCATGTAGTCTGCATAGGCGGTGGCGAGGTCGGGCGCATCGATCACAACCAGCGGCTGGGATCGGCTTCCACGACCGCCGGGAGAACCAGGTTACGCCGGATTTGCTGCTCCGAGACAGGTAGGATCGCGAGCTTGGTTCGGATGGGGGACCCTTCGGGGACGGTGATCCGCTGCCCCGTTCGGATAAGGGGTTGCGGCCTCTCGACAGACACAGGTCGGGGATCTGGACGGCTGGATGGACCGGCGAACAGGCGATAGGCGCTGACGCTCACCGCGCCCGCGACGAGAACAAGAGCCAGGGTCTTCACGAGGTGCAGCGCCCGCTGCCCAGCTTCGAGGTCGCCCGGCCGACCATCTCGCCGACGTGGGGAAGCATGGAGTTTCTTGATCTCTGGCTTCGGAATGACGAGCATTAAAGGAATCCCGGCCCGAATGAATTTCCGTGCGACTCAGAGAGCGCGAACGAAGTTCGTTCGACGCGTTACCGCCGTTCAGCATGGGAGCTGCGTCAAGTGGCACGCAAACTGCCAGCAACTTTTCAGATCGAGGGTGGAGCGCGGGCTTGAAACAAAAACTGCGGCCGGAGCGCTAATGCCAATTCAGCTGGCGCCTGCAGCCCGATCAGGCCGAGGGTCGGGGGCAGCGGCAATGCCGGCGCTGCGGAAGGCGCCGAAGTGGTCAACAACTGGATGAATGCGCAGATTAGGCAATGGGGGTCGATTGATCCGTCCGATTTGTGGATCGGAGCGCGCGTGCTCAGCAATCCCGCACCCGATCCATCCGCGACGGCCGGCGGCGCCGATTTGGCCGAAGCAGGGGCTACGGCATAGAAATGGACGTGCCCGAGAGACAGTTGCATTTGGACCGCCAGCGCGAACAGCGCCAAGCGCGAACCCAAGCGTATATTCAGTCGGAACCAGCGCATCTCTGCCCTCCCGTGCTGTCAGCTTAGCACGGCTGCAGGGCAGTTCTTACGATTGTGTGCCAGCACGGTAATTGGTCGCCGATGGGCATCGCAAGGTGGCGGACGACGGGCGGCAGCCAGCGTGAGAAATTGCGGAGAGAATAGGTTGCGTGGCAAAAAGTGGGCAAGGGGGCTCCTCCTCCACACGCGCGTCAAAACAGGATGGTTCGCTTGTTCCGCTACGACCGACGAAAGCTTTTGTAGCTAAGAGTCGATCGCACAGATCGCCAAACCCAATTTCATTTTGCCAATGCGAAATTGCCTGACAATTACGTCATCCGTTCATCTCACCGTACCTCGGTACGCTCTTGTACAACTCGTCGAGATCGGACCAAGCCTCCATGATCGCAGCTATCGCGTTACAGCCAGTCAGGCTCGTGTAAGGAGCCCGCGCTACTCACGCCGGATGGCATTTCCTGTTGAGTGCTTGACCCCGAAACGCTCGATCTAATGACCGACGCGTTCGACGCCGCGTGGCACGAAGTCGAGCTTGCAGGAATTGGCAAGATTGTCGACCCCACGGGATTGCCGACGGTCATGGCCGTCAGGATCCTTGTGGCAGTTCGGGACGGTGAGCATGAGAGAGTGCGCCTCAAAGCGTTGGCGCTGGAAGTCATTGCCAAAGCCTATTAGCTAACGCGATGAGAACCTGTGGGCGTGGTCCTCGGCAAGGCCGCCCATCTTGATGAAATCGTATTTGGTCATGTTCGTCTTTAGGTTGATCCCAAGCAGCCCTGGTGGACGGCCGGCGCGAAAGCAATGTCACGCTCATCGTACGGTCGCGAGTTCGCAACAAGAAGTGCGCCCCGCCCTCAGGACGGTTCTTGACCTTGATGGTTCCCGCATGCGCTTCTACGATGCGCGCCACGATTGAGAGCCCGAGCCCGACGCTTCCCGATTGGCGACGGTCGCCACGCCAGAACCGCCGGAAGATAAACTCGCGGTCCTCCTCGCGAATGCCCGGGCCCTGGTCGAGAACGCCGATGGTTCCATCAGCGTCGATGACGATCTCAACGGTCGATCCTTTCGCCGAGTGGCTGATGGCATTTTCGGCGAGATTGCGCACGGCGCGGAATAGCATCTCGCGATTGCCCTTCACGCGAACGAGCGCCCCGCAGCCGGATAGCGCTATCTCCTTGCCCTCGCGCAGCGCCAGCGGAGCGATGTATTCGACGACGTCCGCACAGACGCTCTGCAAGTCCGTCTCCTCCGAAGGCTCGATCGCGGCGGTGTCAAGCTCGGCCATGTCGAGTAGCTGATTGACGACCCGGCTCATGCGCTCGATGTCCTTGCGCACTGCTTCGCTGATGTTCGTCTCCCTGGACGTATCGATGCGTGTGCGAAGGATCGCGAGCGGCGTGCGCAGCTCGTGAGCGGCATCCGCCGCGAACTCGCGCTGCGCGCGATAGCCCTGCTCCAGCCGATCGAACGCCTTGTTGACCGCCTGTACTAGCACCAGCACCTCGCTCGGCAACCCGACGGTCGGCAACCGCACGTCGGTCTGTGAAGGGCCGATGCGGCGGGCTTCGCGCGAGGCCTGCATGAGAGGCCCCAGCACTCGCCGAAAGATCAGTATGTCGATCACCAACAGGATCATGAGGATGGGAAGCGTAATCCAGCCGACGCGCTGCAGGAAGTTGGCGACGATGTCGTCGATGATCACGTCGCGGTGATGCAGGTTCTCGGCGACCTGGATCGAGATGGTCTTGCCGTCGATCCGCTTCTCGACGCTTATTCCTGAAAGTTCGGCGTCGCCGTGCTTCACTTGCAGCGCGCTTGGATCCGATGAGTTGGGCGCCAGCGGAAAAATCAGCGAATGGTCGCGCAATGAGGACAGCAGCGGGCGCCCAACGTCGTCGACTATTGCGTAGGCGTAGCGCCCATACGTCTCCGAGTAGAGGTCCCGCTCGTTCGCGGGGAGATCGAGTGACCAGTGGCCGTCAGCGACCTGTTCGAGGTTCCGCGCTAGCATGTCCGCGTGCTCGCGCAACGAAACGCGGTGCAGGCTGTCGGTCTCGCGCGCGAGAAGCCAATAGAGAAGCAGGGGCATCAGGATGCAAATTATGCCCACGGCGATCACGTGCAGAAAGATGATTCGCCCGATGATCGATTTGAAACGAAAGTCGAGGCTAAGTCTCCGCAATGAGATACCCGACGCCACGTATGGTGTGGATCTGCACGCTCGCTCCGTGTTCTAGCAGCTGCTTGCGCAGGCGATGAATATAGACCTCGATGGCGTTGGACGCGATCTCGTTGAAGAGGCCGAAGAGCTCGTCCTCGATTAGCCGTTTCGAGACAACGTGGCCCTTGCGGCGGATGAGGAGCTCGAGGACGGCGGCCTCACGCGAGGAAAAATACTGCGGCTCATCCTTAATGAACGCTTGCCGGCTTGCGGTGTCGAGAACCAGGTTGCCGACCTGGAGGGATGAGCCGACGAGCTTGCTCGGCCGGCGCAGAATAGCCTCCAGCCTGGCGACGAGTTCCTCGAAGGCGAAGGGTTTGACGAGGTAATCGTCGGCGCCGCTGCGTAAGCCTTTGACGCGATCGTTCGCCGTGGAGCGAGCCGTCAGAATGAGAATTGGCACCGGGTCCTTTTTGCCGCGGATCTCGTGGAGGATCGACAGGCCATCGGCATCGGGCAGCCCCAGATCGAGAACGATCGAGCTGTAGCGCGTAGTCATCAACGCCGTGCGCGCGTCGTCCGCTGTTGCAGCGGAATTGACCTCGAAGCCCGCGGCATTGAGCCCCTTCGCAAGAAGCTGTGCGAGCTCCGGATTGTCTTCGACAACTAGTAAGCGCATGCGAATTTCCGAGGATGCTTGACGCCCTATCGACGGGCTTTGCGCCCGCGCGAATCATAGCAGCGGCTCATTTTGTCACGTAGCAACATCTTTCTAGATTTATGGTCGATAGTAAGGCTCGTGTAAGCAGGGGGCAAGATTCGTTGCTGCTCACTTCTCATCCGGTGGGCCATCGGCTTGTCGACCTCGCAAAAAGCGTCTGGCGCTGCGCTCGGCGGCCTTCATCGGCCGCGTTTCGGGACGGCAAATCATCACCCAGGCGGCATCGGCCTCATCGCAGTCGCACTGCTCGCAGGCTGCGCGCTCGGTCCGGACTTCGTAACGCCAGCGCCGCCCGCAGTCGTCGGCTATCTTCCGCCGATCGGTTCGTCGAAACCCGCCGACTTCATTTTCGGACAGACGCTGATCGGTGGCGGTGAAATCCCGAGCCACTGGTGGGAGTCGTTCCGCTCGCCGCATCTCAACGACCTCATAGAATGCGGTATCGCGCACAATCCCAACCTGCAGGCCGCGGAAGCCGCCGTACGCATGGCGCAAGCCACGGCCTACGCGCAAGAGGGCGCGCTCTTTCCGGTCATCGGAGCGAACTTCAATCCCACGCGGCAGGAGATCCCGCAGAAGGCCCTCATCACCAACGCGGCGACGGGCGCCGACATCTACAGCCTGCATACCGGGCAGGTCACCGTCGCGTACGTCGCCGACGTGTTCGGCGGTGTTCACCGGCAGGTGGAGTCGGTGCAGGCGCAAGCTGAGCTGCAATCGTTCCAGCGCGAGGGCGTATACATCACGCTCACTTCGAACATCGCGCTGGCAGCGATCCAGGAAGCTTCCCTGCGGGCGCAGATTGCAGCGACGCACCGGATCGTCGACCTACAGGCGAAGCTGCTCAACATCTTGCACCGGCAGAACGAGCGAGGTCAGATCGCGCAGCCGGACGTCGTCACGCAGGAGACGGCGGTCGCGCAGGCAAAGCTGCTACTGCCGCCGCTCGAGCGCCAACTCGCCCAGCAGCGCAACCTGATCGCGGTGCTGACCGGCCGCTTCCCCAGCGATTACTCGGAACCCTCGTTCGACCTTGGTTCTTTCCACCTGCCTCGCGCGCTGCCGTTGAGTCTTCCCGCCGACCTCGTGCGCCAGCGGCCCGATATCCGCGTGGCCGAGGCCGCGGTGCATATGGCCAACGCCCAGGTCGGGGTCGCCATCGCCAACCGCTTTCCGCAAATCACTTTAACCGGCAACATCGGCAGCACGGCTCTGGCCTTCTCCCAGCTCTTCTCGCCCGGAACGGTCGCCTGGCTCATGGCCGGCAATATTGCGGAAACCGTATTCGACGGGGAAACGCTGCGGAACCGCGAGCGGGCCTCGGAAGAGAACTGGAACATAACGGTAGCGCAATATCAAAGCACCGTTCTCACGGCGTTCCAAAATGTCGCCGACACGTTAAGGGCGTTGCAGGCAGATTCGCGCACACTCGGAGCGGCCATCGCCGCCGAGCAATCGGCGGCGCGCGGTATCGACCTCGTGCGCCGCCAAGTCGAACGCGGACAGGTGAGCCTACCGATCCTGCTCAACGCCGAGCAGGCCTATCTCCAGACCTCGCTTGCGCGAGTGCAAGCCGAAGCCGCGCGTCTCTCCGACACTGTTGCGCTCTTCCAGGCTCTTGGCGGCGGCTGGTGGAACAACTGGGAGGCGCAGACCGTGCTAGCCGCCGACCTGAACAGACTGCAGATCAAATGATCGAAGTTAACGATAAGCTACCGGACACTTCCGCGCCGTACCGCTACCGCTTGGCGTGGGTGTTCGTGCTCGCGCTGCTGGTGGCACATCTGGCGCTTGCCCCACCAGCGCCGGCCGAGCCGAGCCCTGAGGTTAGGAACGACCCCGATACCGTCTCGATCACCGCCGACCAAATGCATCAGCTCAGCATCGTCGACGTAGCGTCGCGCGCATTCAGGGTCCAGAAGCTCGCCATTGGCCAGATCGCCTTCAACGAGGACGCGAGCACGGTCGTGCTGACCCCGTTCTCCGGGCGCGTGACCAAGCTGATCGCCAAGGCGGGAGACGAGGTGAAGCGCGGCGACCCGCTGTTCGAGATCGACAGCCCCGAAGTGCTGCAGGCTCATACCGATTTCATCGCGGCCGTGCAGGGAGCTGCAAAGAGCAAAGCGCAGCTTGCGCTCGCCCAGCGTTCCCTAGACCGCCAGACTGGGCTCTTCACGGATCATGCGACCTCGCAGCGCGAGCTGGAGCAGGCGCGCAACGACTTTGCGGCGGCCGAATCCGACGTGAAGACGGCGGACAGCGCTGTAGCGGGCGCCCGAAATCGACTGCGTGTGCTCATGGGTCGCAGCGATGCAGACCTGGAGAAGTTGGAACGCGACCGTGTAATCGATTCACTCGTCACCATAAGCTCGCCGATCGATGGAACGGTGATCTCGCGCAAGATCGGCCCTGGCCAATACGTCCGCAGCGACTCCGGCGAGGCGCTGTTCGCCATCTCCGATCTCTCCACCATGTGGCTCAAGGCGGCTGTTCCTGAGAACGATATTCCGCTCATCCGTGTCGGGCAGGAGATCGAGGTGAAGGTCACGGCGATCCCCGACCACGTGTTCAAGGCTAAGATCACCGCCATCGGAGCGGCCTCCGACGCCGCGACGCGTCGCGTGGTCGTGCGCTCGGAGCTGCCCAATCCCGATCACGAGCTGAAAGCCGAGATGTTCGCCAGCTTCAAGATCACGACCTCGGAGGGAGCACCCGCGCCGGCCGTGCCGGTCGAGTTCGATCATCTGGGACGGCGACGTCGCGACCGTATGGGTGGAGACCGCACCCAAGGTGTTCCGCCGTCGCGTGGTGCAGGTGTCGACGGAGCAGAACGGGCTGGTGGAGATCACCAAGGGCGTGCACGAAGGCGAGAAGGTCGTGTCGCGTGGGGCGATCTTCGTCGACAACGAGTGGCGGCAATGACGCTCTCAGCGGGGGCCTGACCACACATGCTGCGGGGTCTTATCGCGTTCTGCCTGTCGCGGCGGGTCTTGGTGTTGGTATCTTTCACGGCGTTCCTGGGCCTCGGCATCGCGGCGGCGACCACCCTCAACATCGAGGCCTATCCCGATCCGGCGCCGCCCATCATCGAGATCATCGCGCAATATCCCGGCCAGTCGCCCGAAGAGGTCGAGCGCTACGTCACCATCCCGCTCGAGATCGCGCTGTCGAGCACTCCGGGCTTGAAGTACGCGCGCTCGAACACGGTCTATGCGCTCGGCTTCCTGCGGCTGCAGTTCGAATACGGCGTCGACTACAATTTCGCGCGCCAGCAGACCATCAACCGTCTCAAGGACGCCGCGCTCCCTCAGGGCGTGCAGCCAGTTATCTCTCCAGGCGGCGGCATCAGCGAAATTATGCGTTTCCAGATCGTCGGGCCAGCCGACATGGACTTGCTCCAGCTCAAGACCATCGAGGACTGGATCGTGGAGCGCCGACTTCGCATCGTCCCCGGTGTTGCCGACATCTCGTCGCTTGGCGGCAAGACCAAGGAGTATCAGGTCGACATCGACCTCAACAAGATGATGTCCTACGGCCTGACGCTGCCGCAGATCATCAGCGCTCTCTCGGTGAGCAACTCGAACGTGGGCGGCCGGACCATTGCGCTCGGCGAGCAGTCCGTGAACGTGCGCGGAATCGGCGTCATCGGATCTATCGGCGACATCGAGAAGACGGTGCTCACGCAGCGCAACGGCGTGCCGGTGCTGCTGTCCGATGTGGCCCGAGTGCAGATCGGATATACGCCACGCTTGGGAATCGCTGGGCGCGATGATCGCACCGACGTCATCTTCGGCATCGTCCTGATGCAGAAGCTGGAGCGCACGATGGACGTGATCCGCCGTGTGCATGCGGCGATCGATACGCTCAACTCCGACGGCAGCTTGCCGCCGGGCGTCAAGGTCGTGCCATTCTACGATCGCGGCGAATTGGTCGCCATCACGGTTCGCACCGTGATGCATAACCTCCTGTTCGGCATCGCGCTGATTTTTCTCATCCAGTACGTGTTCCTGGGCAACTTGCGATGCGCGATCATCGTCGCCGCCACCGTTCCGGCTGCGCTGTTCCTAGCCGTGATCATTACGGTCGTGCGCGGCGAATCTGCCAATCTACTTTCGGTCGGCGCCATCGATCTCGGCATCATCGTCGATGCCACTGTCATCATGGTCGAAAGCATCTTCCGCCACCTGTCGCATCCGGGTCATTCCACTGCCGTCCCCGACGGCGATTTGTCGCCGCAGCTCAATACCATTCTCGCCGGAGCGGTGGAGGTCGACCGGGCCATTCTCTTTTCGGTGATCATCACGATCGCTGCCTTCCTGCCGCTGTTCACCATGCAGGGCGTCGAGGGGCAGATCTTCGGACCGATGTCGCGGACGTATGCCTACGCACTGCTCGGGGCGGTGATCGCGACGTTCACGGTCACACCGGTGCTGTCGTCGCTCATCCTGCCAGAGCGCGTCGCCGAGGTTGAGACGTTTTTGGTTCGTCTAATACGGCGCATTTATACGCACCTCCTATACCTCGCCGTGCGTAACGCCAAGGTCGCCGCGCTCGCCGGCGTCGGATTCCTGGTGGTGTGTGGAACGATTGCGTCCCAACTCGGCACGGAGTTTCTGCCCAAGCTCGAAGAAGGAAACATGTGGGTCCGCGCGCTGCTGCCGCCCACGATCACGCTGCCCGCCGGCGTCGATTCCGTCGCGCGGATGCGCAAGCTGCTCCTGAGCTACGAGCCGGTGCGGACGGTTATCTCCGAGCAGGGTCGCAGCGAGGATGCGATGGACCCCGACGGTTCATTCGTCGCCGAGTATCTCGTGGTCTTGAAGCCCCAGGACGAGTGGCCGCGCGGGCTTACGAAGGAAAAGCTCATCGGCCAGATGAACGAGCAGCTCAACCGCGAGTTCGTCGGCGTCGATTTCAACTTCTCCCAGTACATCGAAGACAACATCGAGGAAGCGCTTTCCGGCGTCAAAGGTGAGAACGCCGTCAAGATTTTCGGCAGCGACCTTTCCGAGCTCGAGCGGTTGTCGAAAGCCGTCAAATCGGAGATCGCGGCCGTGCCCGGCGTGAAGGACCCCGGAGGGTTCAGCCTGCTGGGGCAGCCGAACCTGCTCGTGCGCATCGATCGCGCCAAGGCCGCGCGCTACGGCTTCTCAGTCGGCGATATCAACACCGTGGTGGAGGCGGCGATCGGCGGCCGGGAGGTCACGCGCGTCTACGAGAACGACTGGAACTTTCCGCTGACGATCCGCTTGGCGCCCGAGTACCGCCAGAGCGTCGACGCAATCCGGTCGATTCCAATCGCGCTGCCCAACGGTGACCCCACCCAGCCGACGGCCTACATCCCGCTCGGCGACCTCGGCGACGTGAAGATCGAACCGGGAGCGGCCTACATCTATCGCGAGAATAGCCAGCGCTACTATCCGCTCAAATACAGCGTACGCGGGCGCGACCTCGGCTCCACAGTCGCGGACGCGCAGGCGCACGTTGCCCGCAACGTCACGCTTCCCCGCGGCTACCGGCTTGAGTGGGGCGGGGAGTTCGGAGCGTTGCAGGAAGCAAAAGCGCGCCTCACGTTCATCGTGCCGCTTAGCCTCTTGCTTATCTTCATGCTGCTCTACGCGCTCTTCAATTCCATCCGCGATAGCCTGCTCGCGCTGGCTGGCATCCCGTTTGCCGTCGCTGGCGGCATCCTCGGGCTTTGGGTGTCTGGCCTCAACCTGAGCGTCTCGGCGGCCATCGGATTCATCTCGTTGTTCGGCGTCTCGACCATGGACGGCATCCTGCTCGTGTCCAACGTGCGGCGAAATCTCCAGGATGGGCTCGGCGTCGAGGAGGCGGCGCTGTCGGCGGGCAGCACGCGCATGCGCCAGGTTTTCATGACGGCACTCTCGGCGTGTCTCGGCCTTGTCCCAGCGGCGGTGTCGAGCGGCATCGGCACGCAGGTGCAGCAGCCGCTCGCCACCGTGGTCGTCGCCGGAATGCTGCTGTCGCCAATCTGCAGCCTGCTCATGATCCCGACGCTTGCGCGCATCTTCATGCGGCCCATTCCGCGAACCGCGGCAACGGCAGCGGCTCAGACCGCGCCTTGAGCTTGAGCGTTATGCGCGTCGCCCCGGCTCTCCGGTCGCGCCCCTATCCTCGGCACTCGCGTTCGCATAGTTGCGAATAATTCTCAACAAGCTTGACAGCAGCAGCCGTGATACTAAAGCTTGTTACGAGCGATTGTCATTTGCATACTTGAGAGGGGACGGGGATGCGAGCCTCTCCTCGACGTGCCGCTCATGCAGTAGCGGTGGGGACCGCGCGCCATCGGTTCTGAATTTCGACAAACGGCCAACTCTGCTCAACCATTTTTAGGCGGGCAAATCGCGAATCGTAGGAATCATGTTTGCTCACGTTGGGCCGCTTCGCCTGAGGGTCGCTCTGCTCGATTTCCGCACGTTGTGCATCACCCGTCGGCATTCGGCTCAGATGGAGACTGGGAACATGGAAGAGGGAGCGCGATGGTACGCAGCGGCTCGGCCGGGCAGCCACGAGCCCTGTCGGTTGGCGGGCTTGTCGTTGCCGCGCTGATCGTGTTCACCGACCTGCCTGCGGCGGCCGGCGATAACGCGATCTTCAGCGGCCTCGAGCCGAATTGGACCGGAGCTTACGTCGGCGGACACGTCGGCGCGGCGTGGGGTCGATCGGACTGGTCCGCCAGCGAGCCGGCATTCCCTCAGAACGGTACACTCGGCCTCGGCGACCCCTTCGATTTCGCAACCGGCACGGGCAGCTACTTCGAAGGCTTGCAAACCGGTTACAATTTCGAACTCCCCTCCGGCGTCGTGATCGGCGCGCAAGCCGACGTCTCGTTTCCCAACACGCTACTCTGTACGCAGACGATCGCCGCCGCGGGCTTCGATGTGGCCGATTACGAGGAGAAGGTGCTGTTCTCCGGCACCTTGCGCGGTCGCCTCGGCTATGCGTTCGGCCCCTGGCTCGTCTATGGCACGGGCGGCTACGCATGGGGCGACGAGCAGCTCACGCGCACGCAGGTGTCCGGCGCAACGGCGGGCACAGAGGAGACGCGCAGGTCGTTTCGCTCGGGCTGGGTGGCGGGCGCCGGCATGGAAGCAAATGTCGGCAAAAACTGGACGGCCAACCTCGAATACCTCTTCACCGATTTCGGGTCGCACGGCGTGACCTTCCCCGCCGGCGCGCAGACCTTCTCCTCCGAACTCACCCTGCAGAGTGTCCGTCTCGGGCTCAACTATCAGCTTGGCGAGCCCGACAGCGGAAAGCGATCGGTGCTCCCAGCTTCACACATCGACGATTGGGCCGTGCACGCGCAGACGACGTACGTCATCCAGAACGATCCGGATTTTCATTCCCCTTACGTCGGCCCGCACAGCCTCATCCCCGGTCAGTCGCGCGAGACCTGGGACGCCACCTTCTACGTGGGCCTGCGCCTCTGGGCAGGGGCGGAGCTGTGGATCGATCCCGAGATCGACCAGGGCTTCGGCCTGAGCGACACCCTCGGCGTCGCCGGCTTCCCCAGCGGAGAGGCCTACAAGGTCGGCGACTCTTATCCTTATGCCCGCATCCCGCGCTTCTTCGTGCGCGACACGATATCGCTCGGCGGCGCGAGCGATGCGGTCGAGGCCGGCGCCAATCAGTTCGCCGGATCGCAGACGGCCAATCGCGTCGTGCTCACGCTCGGTAAGTTCGCCGTCACCGACGTGTTCGACACCAACAAGTACGCGCACGACCCGCGCGCCGACTGGATGAACTGGGCGCTCGTCGATACCGGCTCGTTCGACTATGCCGCGGATGCCTGGGGCTATACCTACGGGGCGGCGGCCGAGTGGTACCAGGGCTCCTGGGCGTTGCGCGCCGGGCTGTTCGATCTTTCGATCGAGCCCAACAGCGAGGTGCTCGACCCGGACTTCTCCCAATTCCAGAGCGTGCTCGAGCTCGAGCATCGCCACGAGCTGTGGGGCGAGCCCGGTAAGCTCTCCGTCACCGGCTTCTTAAGCCGCGGCCGCATGGGCACCTATGAGGCGGCCATTGCGCTTTCGCAGGCCACCGGTCAGCCCGCCGACATCGCCGCCGTGCGCGAGTACCGCAGCCGGCCCGGCATCAGCGTCAACGCCGAGCAGCAGGTGTCCAAGACGCTCGGCCTCTTTGCGCGCGCTGGCCTCGCGGACGGCGAGGTCGAGCCCTACGAATTCACCGACGTCGATCGCACGGTGGCCGCCGGCATGGTCCTCAAGGGTGACGGCTGGGGCCGTCCCGACGACGTCTTCGGGCTCGCCGGAGTGGTCAATTGGATCACCGCGCCACACGAAGCATTCTTGAACGCCGGCGGCCTTGGCATTCTCGTCGGCGACGGCATCCTGCCGAACCCGGGGACCGAAGACATCCTCGAGACCTACTACGCCTTTCCGATCGCCAAAATGCGGGCGACGCTCGACTATCAGTTCGTGAACAACCCAGGCTACAACGAGGACCGCGGCCCCGTCTCAATTCTTGGAGCGCGCCTGCACGCGCAATACTAGTGCCTGCCTGTCGTGGACAACCTTCTCACTCACCTGCCGGTTTTAGGGAGCACTTCCGAGCATCTCCAGCATCCGCTTGGATTGCGTGTCATTGGGGTTGATTTGAAGGGCTTTGCGGAAATCGAGGACCGCATCATCACGTCTACCCAGCTTGCGATAAATATTCCCACGGAAGCTATATGCGTCCGCGGAGCGCGGATCATGTTGTATGGCGTTGGCAAAATCGACGAGAGCACTGTCCAGTTTTTCCGCTAGGGCGAACACGATTCCCCTATTCAGATATCCATTCGCATCGTTCGGGCTAAGCCGGATCTCTTCTGAGAGATCGGAGATCGCTTCGTCGAAATGGCCGCTTTGTCCGTGCACGATACCGCGGTTTAGAAGGGCGAGCGCAAAGCTTGGCTTAATACGGAGCGCGGTATCGTAATCGTGGATCGACGCATTGATATCGCCCGCCTGTAGATACAGGTTACCCCGATCGTAATAGTATTCTGCGGTCGTTGGCTTGAGCTGGATCGCTTGTGTTTGGTCCTGCAGTGCAGCCTCAAGTTCGGAACGCAAACGGTGTACCTCTGCACGCTTGTCGAAGGCTCGTGCAAGGGTCGGGTCAACTGCAATCGCATGGTTCAAATCATCCAGAGCCAGATCCAGTTTATGGAGACTGACGTAGGCATCGGATCGCGCGATGTAAGCCATCCCAGCCGCTTCTCCTCGCACCAAGGGGTTGTCAATGATAGCAGTGCACCCCAATACACTGTGCTCGGGATCGGGAGACGGACACTCATTTGGCGCGGCGGCCATCCCAATGCAAGGAATAGGAGATAGGCGAGCGACGACTTGGCAACCAGGCGAACGGATTTTCGAAATCCACCACCCTTTAAGGATGCTAGCTGACCTATCCCGACCTTTCCTTCGTTAAGGCAAAGCATTCGTCCTCTTACTATCGTCCCATCCTGACCGTGCGTGATCGCAACCCGGTAAAACGCTGAGCGAAGTTAAAACGAACAACAGCAGCTCAGCACCAATAATGCGGATGACTTGTTCAGGCATAGAGCATCGGCCTTTGACCCTTATGTATGGACCGGCTGCTGATCGCAAGTGAGTTCGGCGCAGGCTTCGGAAGTCGCTGATATGTATCCGGCCTGTTGATCGGCTCGCGGGCCGTGGCCTCGATGGGAATACGCGCGCGCCTTTGGTCTCATTAGCGGACAGGTCGCCAGGCGACCATTTGGGTCACCAGACTCTGGGCACGCTCATTGATCCGTTCCATGCTGCTGTTCTCAATCGCGAACTCCGTTGCTGGTCGGGCGACTAGATCGCCACGACTTCAACTCGATGGGTATCGAAGGCGGTGTTGTGCCTCAGCACACTCCAGGCGATACGGGCGAGCTTATTGGCGAGCGCCGTCGCTAGCTTGTTGCGATGTAGGCGTGGCTGCGCAGCCTTCAGCCATGCGCCAAAGCTGAACCGCTCCCAGGTCTGCGGACGCATGAGGATGACGTTGGCTGCCTGGATGAAGAGCGTGCGCAGGTATCTGCTCCCGCGCTTTGAGATGCGCCCGAGGATCGACTTGCCGCCGGTGCTGTATTGCCGGGGCACGAGCCCCAGCCAGGCGCCAAAGTCACGGCCGCGCTCGAAGGCTTCACCCGTGCCTATCGCCGCGACCACGGCTGTGGAGATGATCGGCCCAATGCCAGGGACGCTCATCAGGCGCTTGCAGTTCGCCTCCCGGTGGCTGATCTGCTCGATCTCATTGGTGAGCGTCTCAATGCGCTCGTCGAGCCAGAGCCAGTCCTCGTAGAGGCCAACGATGAGGTCGCTCATGCGCGGCGACAGCTCGTCGGCGCGGTTCTCCAGAATGGCGAAAAGCGATCGTCGCAGAGAATTGGCGCCGGTGCGCACGGCAATCCCATGCTCGATGAGAAAAGCGCGGATCTGATTGATCGTCGCCGTACGGCGCGACACCAACCGGGCGCGCACGCGATGCAGCGCCTGCAGGTCGAGCTGATCCTGCGTCTTCTCCTGCACGACACGCAGGTTCGGGCGTAGAGCCGCCTCGGCGATAGCCTCGGCATCGTTGTAGTCGTTCTTCTGGCCCTTGGTGAACGGCTTGACGTAGATCGCCGGGATGATGCGCGGCGTGTGCCCGAGCCGGCGCAGCGTGCGGCTCACGAAGTGAGCGCTGAGGCATGCCTCGAGCCCGACGATGCTCGGCGGCAGCTTGGCGAGTTCGCTCTCCAGCGCCAATCGCTTGAACTTCTTGCGCAGGACGACCTTGCTGGCGGCATCGAAGCCGACGATGTGGAATACATCCTTGCCGATATCGATGCCGATGGACGCGAAGGTCTGTGCGGTCTGGCCGTGGTCGCTCGTCATGGGCTGCTTCTCCTGATTAGGCGGTGAGCCATTCAGGCTAACCCGCCGTTCCGGGGAAGCAGCCGGTCCATCCCATTAGCAGAGGTCGCTGCAATCGTCGCGGCGATCGGAACGGCGGACGGAATAATGGCGTCAGCTCCTCGCCACTGGATGTTGCACACTATTTCGGCGTGCCCGTTCCCTACGGCCGTCACTATCTCCCGAACTTCCGAGAGCTCTAACACGAGCACAACGTCCCGCATGAACCGCAGGGCCGCACCAAATTTTCGGGCAGCCCTGCTTGCTTACAACAAATTAGTCCGCGCTAGCAGGGAGCGCACCAGCAATGACGGGGGCCACACACGCGGTGCCTTCCCGGCCGGCACCAGCGACCCCATCTGCCCCCGCATGCAGTCTTCTCAATCAATGTCGAGTGTTGGGTCCCAGCGTGGATGGCCACTGGTCCGATGGCCTCGGCCCTCCCAATTAGTGACCCAGCAAGAACGATCGTGGCTGCCGCTCCAAGAGCGACTGTCATCTTGCGCATTGCTTTCCTCCTTCACTGAATGAGCAGCGGGAGAAGCCCTGTCGAACTGCCCCCGTTGTCCTGCTAGCCGTGAAGTCCTTCTTATAGCCCGGCCGCACCAAGCGTTTGCTCATACAGATTCGTAAAGTCCGACGCGCTCCCGTTCGCCGCCTATGAGAACGCTTGCCGCAAACTGGGCCTCAATCCCAAGACCTCCGACTTCATCGATGACTACAGCACGGTGCGCAATCGCCTGGCCGCCGCGATTATGCGCGCGCCCGTCGTGGTGAGCGCGATCCCCATGCACTGATTGCCCTCATCGCCGTCGGAATGCGCAATTGACATCTACCCGAGCGATAACGCTATCGTTCGAGGGATATAGGAAATCGCGCCCGGCTTGTGTCCCGGGCAACATAAAACCCGGTCGCGGGTAGGGCCACGACCGGGCGAAGTTGGAGCACAAGCGCCCCGGAAAGAGACCGATCCGAGGTCGCTGATCGATACCAGCGGCGACTTACACCAAGCTGAATGACGGCGGATGCGAATAAGCCCCGGCTTGTGACCAGGGCCTATTCCAGACCGCCAAGCGGGCTGATCGGTTTGCCAGAAGCCGAGGAGACAGCGCGAACCATGCGCCGATTCTGACGCTGTTACGACTTGCCCCCAGAGTCATCCACAAGGTCGGCCCACGTCGGGTGTTAACAGGAACCCGCTCTGCTTTGGCCTTATTGCCAAAACGTCCAATATGAAATAACCAGATGGAAGATTATCCCGTCTGCGCGTCACGCTTTCCCTGTCCCTTGAGGGAATCAGCCCGCTCTGGGCTTGTGGCGTCTTAGAGGGCGTTGACTCCCCCCGCTTAGCAGCGTCGCGTCGGCCTGTCGACTGAGCAGTTCGATCATCCATGAACTTGCCACTCTTGTCGTCGCGCTTCGTAGGCGCGACCCAACACTGCCAGCCCGTTTTTGGCCTTCGGAGACTCGATGACGATTGGGCTCCCGAAACCGCCAGCCGGAGACCGAGGTCTGGGGTTGGTCGGATGCGCGAAGGGCTACAATGCCCCGAAATCGCGTGCTTTCTTCGTCGCGAGCCCCTCGGACGCGCAATAGAGATAGACATTCTGCGCAATGAACCCGGCATCGATCGCCGAGTAGAAGCGCTGCTCCGTACGGTCCTTGGCATCCATGCGGGCGAGATCGGCGACATATATAATATAAGATTGAGCGGCGCGGTGCCGACGAGGTCCTGCATGCCGGTTGCTGCGCGAATGTCCTGGTCGAGTATCTTCTTGAGCGAGTGGGCATGCGGGTCGTGCAGGAACAGGCCGTGCCTCAAGGCTACATAGACATCCATCTCTTGCCAGTTACGGGCCGACGGCGCGGTCCTGCGCCGATATTTTTGAAGATAAATGTCATTGGGGCAACTCGTTGGCGTATCTAGCCGGGAAGAGGCGTTTCGAAATTGGCAAATCTGCCCGTGTTCGTCAGAGGCGTCTGTTTGATCACTATCGCAAGCGTCGGGAGGGAGAGCCACAATGGATGCGAGCACGTGGGGAACCATTGAAGAGATTTTTCGCGATCTTCTGATTTTCGTCGCCTTTATGACCGTCCTGCTCGTTGCGCTGGTCGTGATCATCTCGATGTTGCCCCCGGATAACCCGCTGAAGCGGACACTCACGGCCTTGAGCTATCGTGTCGGCGCAACAGCCGCCGTGGGAGCACTCGCCATCCCTATCGAGCCAATACCAGGACTTGACGCTGTATACGACATCGGCGCGCCGATCCTACTCATCTGGTACTGGTACACGTTTTTCAGAAGCATGGGTCGGAACAAGTCCGAGACGCCGGTTCAGCAAATCAGTCGCGATCGTAGATGAACAGTGCCGTGAGAGCTGACCTCAATGCTCAACTGCTCTCTTCAAGATCAACGAGAAGCCGAATTCACGTGGGTCTCTACACAGCTGCGCGGATATCGGAAGATACGCGGCCACAGGCCTGGATTGTCGTAGAGGAGCAAGAGATGGCATAAGGGATACACGAGAGCAGCTGGCTGGACTCTTGAACGAAGATCTCTCGCGAGAATACCAGGCGATCATAGCTTACGTCGTGTACTCTCAGGTGTTGAAGGGCGATGGATATATGAACATCGCCGATCAACTTGAGGAGCACGCAAAGCAGGAACTCCAACACGCGCTGATTTTTTCGCGCCAGATCGACTATCTGGGCGCGATGCCAACGGCAACTCCGAAACCCGTCAAACTGTCCGACAGTTCACGCGAAATGCTTAGGTTCGATCTCGACAACGAGAACGAAACCATCCGGAATTACCGTGAGAGAATTAGGCAATGTGAAGGGCTCGGCGAGTTCGCCATGGCTGAACAGATCCAGTAAATACTCGTTCAAGAGCAGGACCATCAAATCGATCTGGCCACAGCGCTCGGCGAAGACGAGCCAGACATGAGCCGGGTCAGCTAACACCACATCAGAAGCACCGGCCCGCCGCGACGCCATCCTCGGTTGTGCGGTGGCCCCGTTTGGGCTCGGGTCGTTTCCATCAATGATGGCGACGTTTGTAGGCTTCGCGATCGGCCTGGGTAACGTATCCGCCATCATCAAGGGCTCGGAGGCAATCTTTGTCCAATCGGTGTGATCTTCCCATGGATCGCATACAGGCGTTGCCACTCGTAGAGTAGGCTTGGTAACTGCCGCAATATCTCTTGAAGTCGCTCTCACAACTTTGCTGAACGTCCAAGGCCGTGCTTTCGCTGGCGGTCATGGCGAGAACGATCAGACAGCAACCGACCAACAGCATAATTGATCGCATAATCTCTCTCTTGTGAGGAGGGCCTATCCGAGTCTGGTGCCCCGGCAGTCTTACCGCCGACGGACGAGGGCGTCATCGCAGTTCTTTATCCGCTGCCAATGATCCGATTTCCTCGTCGAGATAGTAGCGATTGACCCAGCCCCTTGTGCGATTATGTCGGACAGGGCACCAGACATCCTTGCAGTCACCTACGATTTCTACTCCGTATCCATCTGCTGGAATGGTTCCTATGGCGGCGTGATACTCGGAGGGCCCGCTGCGCACGACAAGCGAGTCATCCATGCTCACGCGGGCAACCCGAAACGAAGGGTGCCAAGAAGAAGCGCGCGTTGCTAAGTTAACCGGATAACGAGCTGGTCCTGCATTCGCCGCCGGAGTCGTACTCGCGATCAATCGATTGGTGGCGCGAATGTTTGGGGTGCTCGCCTCAGGCTTTGCGAGTTTGGTCTCCCGAGAGAACGCTTGGGGTGCTTCGCTTATGCTTAGGTCAACGGCAGTAAATCGAGGTGCTTCCCAGTGGGCGCTATCGTCGGCTTGCGCGACCGTAGTTGCAGCGCGCGACTCGGGAACCGCTGTCCTCAAAGGAGCACCTTGCCTAGTGTCGATCGGCGGCGTGCTGGCGATCGCAGGGCCTTGCGGAGTGGCGATGGTGGCGGTGCCGTTCTTGCCTTCGGCATCCTGCCAATAAAGTTTCGCACCCTCGCGCTGAAGCGTGAGGCAGCGTGTTTGTGCTTCAAACCACCTGAACCATTTGACGCACAGCTGATCGTGGTCAGTCCACCAACGACCTCGGTCGTGGGCAGCCCCGAGCGTGGACGCAAGAGGTCCTGCTTCGCCGGATACCAGGCCGTCGGCTGATATCCGCACGGGGATGGTAACGCCAAGCGGCGTATCGATTTCGAGGAGAGAGCCGACGAGGCTTTGTCGAATTGCCTCTTCAGTAAGGCGTACCGGAGCGGCCGCCAGACTGGACGCAATACAAAGCACGCTCACGAGTACAATCCGATGAAGCATAAGCTCCCCAGAACGCTTTCATCCTTTTTACGCGAGGAACATGGCGGGAGGCCGGCAACGACTCTGACAGGAATCTTCTTGAGGTGAGAACGCCGCGCCGATGAGTGCTGGGAGCCATCGGGCCTAGTGATGCGGGCCGACACCCGCAATCGTCAGAGGGGTGGCGTCGCGGACTGGATCAAGATCCATCCAAATCCGTGGGTTGAGATACGACTGTCGCAGTAGAAACCGGTACGGCACCTCGTTCCAGAGACGGACTTCGTCGACCTTGTTGTCGAGGATGAAATCACCCACTTCCGTGCGGACGGTCAGCACGGCGTGACCCTTCCCTCGCTCATCGCTCACAATCGTCATTAGCAGCGCGCTCGACGGCCATCCGAGCTTGATAAGCTCGTGGCGCTTGAGGAGGGCATAGTCCTCACAATCGCCCTTGCCGTCGGTTGGGATCGTCCAATAGTCGGCAATCCCATAGTGCTTTAAGTCCGCTTCGGGGCGTATTGCTCGATTGATCCGACGGTTGATCTCGTCGAGCTCGTTCAGCTGCTGGGGGGATGCAGGACGTCTCGTCTCGACGCTTGGGGTTGTGACGCATTCGTCTGGATATTCATCGCAGAAGCGGACAAACGCCTGCGGTGGCTCGGTCGAACCGTAAACCCGCATGAAGGCGGAGGATCGGTCAGCAGGGGGCTCAGGATGAATGGCGGCGAGCTCCTGAGCGCTCAGCCCGCGTACTAAGAATAATCCCCCCAAGCCGATGATGCTGAACGCACCCAGCCGCCGCATGGCCCGCCCCCAAGCCGATCCTTGAGCGAGAGTGCGGGTTCATTGCTTAAAGAGTGGTTAACGCGTGTCCGGTATCGGCGCCCCAACTATCAGAACGGAGGGACGCTGTCTCCTTCTGGTATCGCTGTTAGAGCGTCTTTAAGACCTGGCTTGTATTCTGAGCACCGCTGGGCCCGCTCCCCAGCTCAGTTCAGAGGCCTCGGATGGTATTGCTTCCGAGGCCTTGCGTTTTCCTACGCTCCCCAAGACGGCGAATGATCTCCTACCAACAATGTGAGAGCGGCCCAGCAGACTCGTCCTATAACCTCAGCTTCGCCGTCACTTTGCTCGATCAATAGTTCCCGTGATCCTCACGTGTCCCGAGATCCCCAGGGCCACGGACGTGCTCGCGCCGCTCGGCGCGCCGTGGGGCGTCGGCGACCGCGCTATAGCTCGAGTGGCGATAGCGCGGATGACGATAGCAGCGCTCAACCCCCATATCGCAAGCAATCTGTGGGCCAGCGACATAGCCGATCACGCCTCCTGCGACCAAGCCGACCGGACCAGCGACTACAGCGCCCGAAATCGCCCCTAAGGCCGCATTTGTAACCCCTTCTCCCGCGCTGGCGGCACCGGGAGAGAGGACCACGCCAAGAGCGACGACCGTAAGCCCAGCAAGCGGCCTCATAGGCCCTATCCTTTTATGCTTCGCTCTCTCGGTAGCGGTGACCCACCAAAACCGCTTCGCCAATCGCGCAACTTAGAAGGGCCGACCCCGCACAGCATTCGGGGGCTAAGATGAGGATCGGCCCCTCGACCGGAGATCAGTTTCCCTCGAAACAACCCCTCGGCCCGCCTACGAGCAAGGTCAGCGGAAACTTTGGCGATCAGAAGGCGCGAAGGGCGGAGCGGGGCAGCCGCGCCGGTTTCTGCTCGGGGGTTAGCGGCCGCGACCGCCGTAGTGGCCGCCTCTGAATCCGCCAATGCCGCCGCCGATGATGATGCCCATGCCGCCAATACCGTTCTCCCCGCCCGAAGCATCGTCGTCGCCGCTATTGGAGCGACGCAACGTCTTTACGCGCGTCGGTGTCGACGGCCCGCTGTCCTCGGTTGATGCCTTGCGTTTCTTCGGCTTGGCGTCGTCGTCATCGGCCTTCTGGATCTTCGGCGCGCCAGGATTTGAGCAAGCCTTCAGCGGGGCATCGGGAAACGTTCCGTCGACGATCACCGCTCGTTCCATGGTCGGGACAGGGTCGATCTGGGGCGCATTGGCGACGAACGGAAATGCGGTGTCGAACGGCACGTCTTCATGCCCCGGTAGACCCTTCCAGTTTACTGGTACGCCGACGCTGCCGTTGCTTGTGACACGCAAGAGCTGCCCCGGCTGATCCAAGACGTGGCAGACGCTCTTGGCGCTCGTTACCTCGATAGCGCCTTGGTGAAGCAACAGCCACACGGTCGTGTCGGGCAGTATGAACAGGTCAAAGATGGTGCCGCGCACTGTGATCGAGGCGTTTGGCGTGCGGATTAGATAGGTCGGCTTCGAGGCGACGCCAGTAATGAACCGGAAGGCGCCCGTGGTGAGATCGAGCACGATTGATCCGGCCTTCTTGTCGCTGTCGTAGACGAACTTGTCGAGCACCAGTCGCGACCCTCGCCCAAGTGCCAGCTTGGTGTCGTCGTTCAGACGGAACTCACCTTTGCCGTCGGCGCTGACCTCGATGACCTCGTTTTGGCGCACGCTATCGCCGACGCTGAGGTCGCGTTCCTGCTTCTCGAAGTCGGCTTTGACGACACTGACGATCGTCCGGGCATCGCCAATACTGTCGCCCGAGGCAGCGCGGGCGCTGCACTTTGCGAAGAGAAGGCCGGCCGTCAGCAAAACCACGGCCGCTGACATCCGCATTAGGCTCTGCGCAACCATTTCGCCTCTCCCCATGTCTGGGTCGTGTTTCGCAAGCTAGCGCGTGGCGCATGCGGTAACCACCAAACGGGTCATCAATATCAACTTAAGATTGGACTGAACAGTATCAGGACATGAACTGCGACGCTCTCAACGCTGAGAGAGCGCGTCTGCTCGCGGTGAGAGTAGACAGTTGAGGTTCCCTGCGAGCGAGCCCCAACTGCGAGAGAGGTTCCAGCAAAGATCCCGACAGAAAGGGTCAGCCTACGCGCCAAGCTCGGACGACTTCTCGACGACAGTCCGATCCCACGCGGCTCATTGGGAGTGCGGATTTCTGACCTAGCGCCGTCGCTGGCCAAGCTCATAGAAACAGCGAACGCGAAGGTCTTCACTAACGACGTGATATCGCAGAGCCCAGCCGAGCTCGCCGGTTGTTCGCCGTCAGGACCTACCGGACAGATTGAGCTGATTGCGTAAGGGAGAGTTTGCGGCTCCTCGTAATCCCGAGGAGGGACACGATGAGACAGCAAGACAAGCAGCAGGCTCCGCAGAGTGCGGAGGAGACAGTCAGGGACATTCGCAGAGCCACCAGGCGGCACTTCTCGGCCGAGGAGAAGATCCGCATCGTGCTCGAAGGCCTGCGCGGAGACGACAGCGTCGCCGAGCTCTGCCGCAAGGAAGGCATCGCCCAGAACCTCTACTACCGTTGGTCGAAGGAGTTCCTCGAGGCCGGCAAGAAGCGGCTTGCCGGCGACACCGCCCGCGAGGCGTCATCCGACGAGGTCAAGCAGCTCCGGGCCGAGGCGCGTCGGGCGTGGGGCTCAAACAGGCCTTGATGATTTTAAGAGATAAATCCGTTAACCAATTAATGCCGCGTTTCCGTCATTGGTCCGTCATCAAATCCCTCACCGACTGGTCTTCAGCGTTGGCAGGCAACTGCAACGGATTGATGCCGAGTTTTTTGCAGGCATCTTCGTAGGCCGTGGTGAGCTGCGTCGACAGATAGATTTTTTCATAGAGATGAAAACGGTCCATTGGGGCCACTCGCGGACTTCAAGTAGCCTACTCCCACGGTCATCGCCGAAATATTGCTAGCCTTGTCGGCTTTAGACAAAGCGAGCAAATTCACGTTAACGTCTCATTTACCGACGCAGCTCAGCTTCAAGCCAATCCGATGGCGCACCCCGCCGGCCATCGGGAGCCGCGAAGAAGACACAGCAGAGCCTCGGACCGCAGCCGGGGCTTTGTTGCGTCTGGGTTTAGCTCGACCGTAACGGATAAATCGTAGACTGAACTTTGTTGGACCCCCTCCTGTCCAGCAAGTCGATCTGACCGGCCTCGGGCGTCCTCCACGCCCGGGGTCTTTTCGTGTTGAGACGATCTAGGCCCCTTCGGAGACGAGAGGGGTAAGTCCTACCAGCGGAAGTTTGGTAGGGGGGCCGAATGCGTGATGCGTATACGCGACCCAAGCCGCCACAGCCACGATCACGATGAGAAGGACGAACGGCCATTTGCTTCCCGTCATGGTCAAGATGACTCCTGCTTAGCGTTTTTTGGGCGGAACGCTCCATCGCATCTGTAACGCGGCACCGGTCGCTCGCCAATGCCGGCGCGCTACGCGGAGAAGGCCGACCAGGTGCGGACATCTCCCGATCGGTTGCCGGGTGTGGGGCTGAAGTCCTCCGCATAGGCGTAGATGTAGGCGCCGAGACTCTGGCGCAACATGGACGGTCAGCAGGTCGCCGCGCGCAGGTGAGACGGTCGCGCTCAGCTCGGCGCTAGTCAACCTAGTGTTCAGAGTGACAGGGTCTTAGCGCTGCATGGCGGCTCGTGATTAACGAGCTTGTGCGCAACGGATGTCTCTTGGCTTTCCAGCTCCGCCACTTAGACTAAACATTCCGGTCTAGCCACCAAGGACGGTGCGCACATGGAGATGCACCAGGTCCGTTATTTTCTGGCGGCAGCGAAGCACCTGAACTTCACCAAGGCGGCGCAGGAGTGCAACGTCAGCGCGCCCTCGCTTATCCGTGCCATCAAGCTCCTGGAGCTTGAATTTGGCGGACCACTGTTCAATCGCGAGCGCTCGCGCACGCACCTGACCGAGCTTGGGCGCATCGCGCTGCCGCACCTGGAACAGGTGCTGCAGGAGCAGCATGACGCCAAGCGCAAGCGCGCGACTTCCTCGACTTAAAGGAGGCGACGCTCAAGCTCGGCATCATGTGCACCATCGCGCCGAGCCAGTTCGTGGAGCTGGTGACGGGCTTCCGCGAGCGCTACCCGAATGTCGTCCTGCGCATCATCGACGCCAACGCGCGCCAATTGCAGACGGCGCTGCTTGCGGGCGACCTCGAGGCGGCGATCTATTGCCTCCCCGGCGAGCCGCTGCACGAGCGCACCCACGTCATGCCGCTGTTCAGGGAGCAGATGGTGATCGCCGTGTGCCGCAGCCATGCGCTGGCGATGAAGAAGGTGATCAAGGGCGAGCACGTAAAAACTGTGGGAACAGTTCAACGAGATCGTTTTGGTTTATCGCCATAGTGTTTCCTGCATTTTCAATGAAGGGGAACTCCTATGCGCCTTGGGCTTACCTGCGCTCTCGCCGTGGTAACGGCTATAATTGGCGTGGCATCTGTGGCAGACGCCGCTGGCAGGGTCCGCCATGCTCCCCTTAAGGACTGCAGGCGCTACAACGGCCCATGGGGATTTTACGGCAACATCTGGTGCACACCCGCTGAGCAACGGCAGTGGGATCGGCACCATTGACCAAATGCGGCCTCGCACTGCATTTCCGACCTAGCTGAGCTGCGCCTGGTTGCGCGCCTCGGCGAGGATCAGCGCCGCATATCACTGAGCCGGCGAGAGTCGTCATAAGAGCATTGCACAAGGCCAGTAGGTAGAGGTCTCTCGACTGCTATCAGTTGAGGCCACTCGGAAGCCCCGCCTGATGCGCGGGGCTTTTTCATCTCCGCGCCCGCAACGGAAAACCCGCGCGGGTTGCGTTGATGGTAGGGCCTCGGTTGACGACCCTCCCGTCCCCCAATCGAGGTCCCGGGGGCGCCTCTCCGAAAAAAGCCTGTCCCCCTCGGGCCGGATCGAGGCGCCTTCACCTCCGCTCATCAGCTAGTGAAGCCGAAGGGCTTCTTTCTGGGCTGCGCGCCGATTTCTATGCCTGCGAGGGCGTGCCTGCCCTTGGGCGTGATGATCGCATCGAGGGTGTTGCGGATCACGAAGAGGAGCCCGTCACGCTCCAGCGATTCCGCAGTCTGTGTCTCTTCGGTCGTGAGCCGAGTTGGTTTGCCCTCGTCCGCTAACCTGTCGAGGAGTTTTCGCTCGCTGTCCGTTAAGGCAATCACTTGATCACGCGGCGAGCTGCGCCGCCTCTTTCAAATCGGCTTCCCAGCTTCCCGGCTCGTAGCGAATGACCTCCAGCGTGCCCGACCATCGCTCGACCGACAGCACTCGACGCGCGAAGTAGTCGTGCAGAGCGTTCCGATTAGGCCAGTGGCGGATGGTTAAGACGCCATAGTCGTATTCCTGCACTCTCGTGCTGCCGATCAACCGCGATCGCCCTCTTTGCTGGACGAGCGACAACGCAAGGCCGTGGAGTGCCAAGGAGTGCTCTCTGCGTGTCACGAGGACCTCGCTTCAGTTCTGGTCTCCTCACTCATTCACACGCATCTTTCATGCCAGCGTCGCTGCAGGCTCACCTAACGTGTGGCCGTCACCTTTGAAGCATACCCCTTCGAGCGGCTTGTACGAGTTGAGGGCGTCAATGGGCGAACGAGATGCCCCTCTGTGACACGAGAAGGGTATTCCGACGGCCGGCATGATTCGCGGGCTACCGATATGGCGGCCGTTATTTTTTGGGCTCGTTCTTATCGCTCAAGGGCCGTCTTTTAGCGCCCTGTGGTGGCCACGCAGCACCCATCCCATGCCAGCAGCATGCTAAGAAGCTTCGGGGGGGCCTTTGTTGCAGCGCGTAGGGGGCGCTTATGTTGCCCAACTTCAAGAAGCCAGAACCGCAGTCGAAAGGTCCACCCGCCCTGCCGAGAGAGATGCCGCCATCGATCGGCGTTCCCCGTAGCGATCGGACGATGTCAGTTATCGGGCCCGACCTCACGGTCAACGGCGATCTCATATCCAAGGGTGAACTGCGGATCGACGGCGAGGTCCAGGGCGACATCATGGGAACCCGCGTGGTGATCGGGGAGCACGCACACATTACCGGCGGCGTCGTCGCCGAGGACATTGTCATACTCGGCCACGTGATGGGCTCAGTGCGCGGGCTGCGCGTCAGCCTTCAATCAACGAGCCATGTGGAGGGCGACGTCCGCCATCAGGCTCTCGTCATGGAGCAAGGCGCCTTCTTCGAAGGCAAGTCGAACTCGGTCCGATGATCCGTTGGCTGACCCGCCCGCATCCGAACTCGGCGCGCTCAATGGCTTTGGCGAGGCGTGACGCCGATCGGCCGGCTCTTGTCGGGCTGCTTAAGCTTCATCGGCCGACACATGATCCGGGACCTATAGGGCGATCGCCGCCCGCACATCGCCAAGGAAATAGGAGACCACTGCCAAGGTAAGCAGCAGCCCGTTGAGGGGATTATTGGCGCGACGCCAGATTTCTTGGGCGATTGTTGGCCTTCGCTCACGAGTAACGAGATTGAGCCCAAAACTCCTTAGGCGTCGCTCCGATTCTTCAGGTGTGAGGCCAACGAAGCTTGATCCAAGCTTCGCGCATGAGGCCTCGGGCCCAAGACGGCTCTGTGCAAGAAGTTCCTCAGCGTCAGATGTCGATCGAGCTGGTCCTGCTCGATGCGCATGCTGAGGAGATGCAATTGAAGCTGGTATGGCCATTAACTCGGTACGCGATCAATTGGCTGCAAGTGACCATACTCTACGCGCGGCGCATGCGCTCGACGTAGATTTGCGACGATCGACCAGGAGTTAGGTTCGAGACTCCGTGCTCATTGCGGATTTTCGAGGCTGAACACCTGCGCCATCTCGTCGTACGCGAACAGCTCTCCATAGCGGCCCCAGTTGGTCACGGTGCGCAACGTGGTCTCTGCTGCCTGGTCGCTCATGTAATCCTCGAGCTCCTGCATGAAGCGTTGCGCCGGGGCGTGGTGATTGGCGCGCTCGTCGAGGACGCGGCGGATACGCGCGGCGAGTGGCACATATGCGGACAGATGTTGGCCGAACATTTTCTTGCGCGTATCGACGTCGGCACCTGCAAATTTCTTGCCCGCCAGCGTCAGATGTATGTCGCCGGCCGCGATCTCGACGAAGCGCAGGAGCTGCAAGGTCTCCGCAATGGGAAAGAGCTCGTCGACTTCCATCTGTAGGGTAGCAGCGAGATGAGGCAGATCGGCCGTGCCCTCATAGGGCGGTGCGGCGAGCGCCTCCAACAGTCCAGCAAGAGAGTTGGTTGAGACACGTGGTAGGATCATGCCAAAGCCGAGTCCGGGGAAATTCCCTTCACGGCTTTTCTCGCTCGCGCCCGTGCGCTGCGTCATGCGCGCATAGATCGTGTCGACGAGCTGACGGAACTCGGGATCAAGTCTGCTGCGGGGATGTTTCAATGTCACCTTAAGCTCGGCGGCGATCCGTCCTGGCGCCGATGCCAGGACCAGGATGCGATCGCACATCAGCACCGCCTCCTCGATATTATGCGTCACCATTAGGATGGATTTGATCGGCATGCGCCCTTCAACCCATAGATCAAGCAGATCGGTGCGGAGCGTCTCGGCCGTCAGCACGTCAAGGGCGGAGAACGGCTCGTCCATCAGGAGAAGCTTGGGATTGACGACGAGTGCACGTGCAAAGCCGACGCGCTGGCGCATGCCGCCGGACAGCTCCTTCGGGTAGGCGGATTCGAACCCGTCGAGACCGATCAGATCGATCGCAGCAAGCGCACGCCGGTGTGCCTGACGCTCGGGCACGGACATGGCGCGCAGACCGAACTTGACGTTCTCGAGCACGGTCAGCCACGGGAACAGGGCAAAGCTCTGGAACACCATGGCGATCCCTTCAGACGGGCCGGCGACGGCGTGCCCCTGAAAAATCACCTCTCCGGCGGTCGGCCGAATGAGGCCTGATACGATGCGCAGAAGAGAGGACTTGCCGCAGCCCGAGCGCCCAAGCAGCCCCACGATCTCTCCTTCATTGAGGGCGAGGCTCACGTCATCGAGAATTGGCGCGCCGCTCTCGCCTGAGCCCTTGCGATAGCATTGGTTCAGGTGGCGGACCTCGAGCAACGGGTTGGCGGTAGCGGTCAGCATGGAGCGCTCCTTCAGTCCAGACGCAATCTCCGGCCCGCATAGGCAAAGAGCGGGCGCCAGAAGAGCCGATTGAAGAGGATGACGAACACGGACATGACAGTCACGCCGAGAACGATTTGCGGATAGTCGCCGGCCTCTGTCGCTTGCGCGATGTAAGCGCCAATGCCATGGGCGGAAACCTTGTCCTGGCCCCATCGCACATACTCGGCGACAATGCTGGCGTTCCACGAGCCCCCTGATGCCGTCAAAGCCCCGGTGACATAGTAAGGAAAGATGCCGGGCAGAATAACCTCGCGCCACCACTGCCAGCCTCTGGATCGGAACGTGAGTGCAGCTTCCTTGAGATCATTCGGAAAGGCGGAGGCCCCGGCGATCACATTGAAGACAATGTACCATTGCGTCCCGAAAATGATGAGGGGACTGAGCCAGATGTCGGGGTTGAGCTGAAAGCGCACGATGCCCATCACCGCCAGGGGGAACAGGACGTTGGCGGGAAAGGCAGCAAGGAACTGGGCCACGGGTTGAACACGCTCGGCCACGCGGGGACGCAAGCCGATCCAAACGCTCACCGGAACCCAAAATGCCGTGGCGAGCGCAAGTAGTGTGACGACGCGCAGCAGCGTCAGCGACGTCAAGCCAATTGTTTCCAGCAAATCGGACCAAGACAGCTCGGTGCGAACGAACGCGGCGATCTTCCATGCTGACCACGTCGTCGCCAGCCCAATGGCTGTAAACCAGGCGAAATCCATGAGGCGTGACGCTCGAGAGCCAGCCGTTGCGCTGCTCTGAAATGTCACTGGTAGTTCCATGCGCCAGAAGGCGGTCCGCATCATCCGCCGGCTGATGGAACGTGCGATGAAGCGAAGGGCTCGGGCGCGCTGAAAGATGCGCAGCACCCACGACTCCTCGACAATCTGCGAGGCCGACAGCTCGACGCGAAACTTGCTCGCCCAGGCCACCACAGGACGGAAGAGAAGTTGGTCGTAGAGGAGTATGACCACAGACATGGCGGCGACGGCCGCGATGACGGCGTCGACGCGTCGCTCTTCAATGGCGAGCGCCAAATAGGAGCCGATCCCGGGCAGCTTGATGGTCGTGTTGCCGACGGAGATCGCCTCCGACGCGACAACGAAGAACCATCCGCCGGACATCGACATCATCGTGTTCCAGAGTAGTCCAGGAATGGCAAACGGAACTTCGAGAGACCAAAAGCGCTGCCACGGCGTCAGCCGGAAGCCTCGCGCCACCTCGTCGAGATCGCGCGGTACCGTTCGCAACGACTGATAGAACGAGAAGGCCATGTTCCAGGCCTGACTCGTGAAGATTGCAAAGATCGCTGCGCACTCGGGGCCAAGCGTGCTTCCGGGAAACGCGCCGGTAAAAACTGTGACTGTGAAAGAGAGAAAGCCCAGCACGGGTACAGATTGCAGCACGTCGAGAATGGGGATGAGCACCATCTCCGCCCGGCGGCCCTTGGCTGCGAGCGTCGCATAGGTGAACGTGAAAAGGAACGAGAAGGCGAGAGCAATGAACATGCGCAGCACCGTGCGCAGCGCATAATAGGGCAGATTGCCGTAATCGAGCGAGACGGTGGTGGCACCGGGCGGCGGCAACGCCGCGACCATGCCGCGAGATCCGTTCGCGATCACAACAAAGACCGCGACGATCATCGTAAAGGCGATGACGTCCCAATAGTTTGGGGACGCCCGTCTGGTCAACGATGCGAAACTGGTCCACCTGACGGCCATGGCGATGGATCACAATAGAGTTGCGATTGACGAGTGCCTGCCAGATCTGCGCTTGGGACGCAGCAAGATTCGACGCATGCCGGCGGTCCTGTTGCCGCAACGCATCGTCAGAGCTTCGATTTCGCGCGCCGTATACCTTCGTATACGCACGGGTAGCGTGCCCTGAGCTAGGAGCATGCAGGACCGGTCTCGTCTCCGCGGCACAGCCGACCGCAATTCGATGTTGAGGACGCTCCGCTCTTGGCTCGACAGTTGCCCATAGTAGTCACGCTCATTGCGATGACGCTGTCGCGCGCATACGCCGACGACGCTACCACTGCGGCTTCGGATTGGACCGGCGCCTATATCGGTGGACACTTCGGCGTCGCATGGGGCCGGTCGGACTGGTCCGTGGACGGCACGGCCACCCCCCAGGATGGCGCGCTTGGTCTCGGCAATCCCTTCGATTTCGCCGCCGGGACCGGGAGCTACTTCGAAGGCTTACAAGCCGGCTACAATTACGAGCTTCCCTCCGGCATCGTGATCGGCGCGCAAGCCGACATCTCGTTCCCAAATACGCTGACGGGAACTCAGACCATTGCCACTGGCGGGGTTGACGTAGCCGACTACGAGCAGCAGGTGCTGTTCACAGGCACACTGCGCGGCCGGCTCGGCTACGCGTTCGGACCCCTGCTTGTCTACGGCACGGGGGGTACACGTGGGCGGACGAGCAGCTCACGCGCACGCAGGTGTCCGGCCCAACGCCCGGCACGGAGGAGACACGGCGTTCGTTTCGCAGCGGATGGGTGGCGGGCGCAGGCGTCGAAACAAATGTCGGCAACAACTGGACGGCCAACCTCGAATATCTCTTCACCGATTTCGGGTCGCACAGCGTGACCTTCCCCGCCGGCGCGCAGACGTTCTCTTCCGTTCTCGCGCTCCAAAGCGTCCGCCTCGGGCTCAACTACCAGCTCGGCGAAACAGGCATCGCAAAGCAGACTGCGCTGCCGGCTTCGAACATCGATCATTGGGCAGTGCACGCGCAGACGACATATCTCTTCCAGAACGACCCGCCGTTCACCTCCCCCTACGTGGGCCCACACAGCCTCATCCCCGGCCAGTCGCGCGAGACGTGGGACGCTACATTCTATGTGGGGCTGCGCCTTTGGGCGGGCGCCGAGCTGTGGATCGATCCCGAGATCGACCAGGGGTTCGGACTGAGCGACACCCTCGGCGTCGCCGGCTTCCCGAGCGGCGAGGCCTACAAGGTTGGCGACTCTTATCCTTATGCCCGCATCCCGCGCTTCTTCGTGCGCGACACGATATCGCTCGGCGGCGCGAGCGATGCGGTCGAGGCCGGCGCCAACCAGTTCGTCGGTTCGCAGACCGCCAATCGCATCGTGCTCACGTTCGGTAAGTTCGCCGTCACCGACGTGTTCGACACAAACAAGTACGCGCATGACCCGCGCACCGACTGGATGAACTGGGCGCTCGTCGATACCGGGTCGTTCGACTACGCCGCGGACGCCTGGGGCTACACCTACGGCGCGGCGATCGAGGTGGTCGGGTGGCAAGGTGCTGCTGAGGCAAGGTGCTCCGTGGCTGGATGACCTGCGTGCGGAAGCACGGGCTTTCCCGCATGGCAAGCACGACGACCAGGTCGATGCCTTGAGCCAGCTCATGACATGGGCCGAGGATTGGCGGATTCCCACGTACGGCGTCCGGCGTTTGCGGTGGCTGTCATGAGCGAGCCCGGTGGCGATTAAGTCTCCGACTTCACGCGAAGCTGTCACAGGGTTCGTTGAGGGTCAGGTCAGCCGCAGCGTCAGCGTGCGAGTTCTCGCGATCCGCCGAGCTCGTCAGAGCTGAGGGGGCAGGATCCGCTCCATACGGGGGGCGGTTCATCGGCACGTTCCCGACGTGTGACGCGGGTTGGGGTAGCATCGTGCGTAGCTTCAGTGTCCACGAAGGGGGTCGACATTGGTCTTTTCAAAGCCCTTTTGGGAAGTCCTGATAAAGCCGGTGATGCTGCCGTTTCTTCTAATCGCGCTGATTGACGGCGCACTGACGGTCTACGGCACGTCCAAGGCGCTCGGCGGCAGCCCGATGCTTTCACTCGCGGCAGGTTTGATCGTGGGATTGGGGGTGCTGATAACCCTTTTGTCGACGTTTGACATTTGGGGGACCTGGCATCCCGTGTTGCGAGAATCAACATTCATGACCTTTCTGCTGCGGAGTTTGTGGGGAGCGGCCTTACTTTATGATTGGGGGACCTCCTCCTCGGGCTTGTACGAGCTGATGGGGTCAGGTCCGCTCGAGTGGCCACTGTCCGTCGCCGCGCTCGTGCGAATTGCTGTGGTCGCGGCAGCCGGTCTCGTCGTCAGCGGCTCAACGATTGTCGTATCGTTCATGACCTACAACGAACGTCGCGAGAGTGCCGGTTTGACGACATAGAGAGGGCCGGCAGGCCTTGGACAAGAAGCATGAGGGTTGGCGACGTAGAGCGAGCTGTCTGGGTTCGTCTGCGGAGCCTAGTAGACGGCAGGCAGCGGGCCAAATGGTCTGCGAGTTCTTCCCTGAACTCGATGGCGTCCGCCCCAGTCGATGGGGACCTGCCTGGTTCGTCCGCGTGAGGCTAGGTCGTGAACTCATAAACGCATAGTCAACTGCGGATGAACGCGTGCCTGAGGTCGCGACCGTTAGTCGACGATGTCCGATATTGTGGGAAAGGCGGACTCAGCGCGGACGTCGAGTTTTAGGCCGAGTTTGACCCGAAGGAGAAGCTCAGCGGTACTCCGCGTAGGCCATGATCCGCAGCGCGTTTGCAATGATGCCGTTCGACTGAGGTCGAGAGCCCCGTCAAGTCGGTTACGTTGACCCCTGAATAGCGCTCTCAGAAGCCGGTGAATCTGTAGTTCACGCCAGCTCGCACCATGTTTCCATGGGTGTCGAGGTCCCAGCTGTAGCGTGGGCCGACGACAATTCCTGCCAATCCGCTCACCGTCTTGCTTCCGAGATCGTAGTAGAGGTACTCGGCCTTCGCTGTCCAGGGCCCGCTCAGGACCCATTCTATGCCGCCGCCTGCGGTCCAGCCGGAGCGAAATGACTGATCTCTAGCGTCCATGGTGGCGAAGCCACATGGTGGGACGGTAGAACACGCATCGAGAATCCCTACTCGCATGTCGGCACCGAAGTAGCCACCCGTGCCGTAAAGCAACCAATGATCGGCGACAATGCCGATGCGTCCCCGCGCGGTGAGGTAAAAGTCAGCCTCCGTGCGCGAAGATGTGTCCCCCGCTACGAATGGAGCATGCGTGGGGGCGGTGCCGTTCAGTCCCAGGTCACCGACGTCGCCTTCCAGCCCAAGCAGCAGGGCGCCTACTTGCCAATTGTAGCCGAGCTGACCACCGGCCACGAACCCCGACGTACCAGCATCCCAACTGTCCCCCCCCCCAGGAAAGGACCCACCTGGGCAAGACCAGCTCCCCCTCCCGGAGGGAGATTGTAGCCCAGATTATCGAACGCCCCAGTAGTGCCCCAGGTGCCCCCGAGATGAAGGCCCGCGTAGAGCCCGCTCCAATTGTACAGCGCTACACCTCTGCCGGCCGGCACGTACGTGCCATCACTCAACGCTTGTTGAGCTGTGACGGCGCTGATGATAGCGCTCATGATGAGCGCTAGTTTGGGACGGCGCATCTCAAGTCTCCTCTTCCGGTAAGCGGACAGGGGGGACACGTATGCCGAATTCGTTATCGCGGCCTGATCCCCTGCCGCTCAATCCCCGCTATCCCCGTAACTAACAGGGCGATATTTGGCTGATGCTGATCAGTCCCAACTCGATCGACCTCAGTAGCCTTGTCACGTTAGAGAAGGCCGAGGTGCTTCGGTACGGCAACGACGCGGACGGTGGCTAGTTGTACGCGAGGTTGTTCCACTTTCGAGGCAGGCCGGCTGAACACGGTGAGCGCGGAGTCGCTCGTCACGAGCCACAACTCTTCGGTATTGGATGTCGGCTTTTGGCCGATTTCGTTGAAAAACTCCTCGGGTAGAGCGGCGTGCCCTGAAAGGGGAGCGTGCGCTGTGCGCCGGACGCTGCCGCCGCCTCCAGCCGGAGCGCTGGTGTCTTACTCACCCCTACTGATGCTCACTACGCCGACGCAACGCAGGCTTCACCGTGATCGGGCGGCGGCCGGATCAAAAGCTTGGCGAGCTTGCGCAGGTTCTGGGCGATGGCGGCGAGCGTGAACTCGTCCTGGGCGCCGCGTGGTCCCCTGAGCCGAAGACGTCCGAGATGCAGGATGCGTTTGAGGTGGGCGAACAGCATCTCGACCTTCTTGCGGTTGCGGCGCGACTGCGCGTAAGGCTCGGTGCCGAACAGCGAGCGGGCAACGTCGCGCGCCGCTTCGTAGATGCTGCGCGGGATCTTGCGCCCTGGCTCCTTCGGGCAGCACCTCGGCTTCAGTGGGCAGTTCCGGCAGTCGGCTGTCGCTCCGCGATAGAGCATGAGATCGTCGTTGACGATGGTGCCGCTCGTCCTCAGGTGCTTGCCGTCCGGGCAGATATATACGTCCTCGTCTTCGTCGTAGCGGAAGTCTGCGCGGCTGAAGCTGCCGTCCTCACGGGCCGACTTGTCGATGACCGGGATGTGCGGGGCGATGCCCTTCTCCTCGACCAGCCAGTTGAGCATCGGCGCCGAGCCATAGGCCGTGTCCGCAGCGAGCAGCTTCGGCTTCAGGCCGAAGCGTTGTTCTGTGCGCTCAATCCTCGTGCGTGCCGCGCCGACCTCAGCCTGACGGATAGCGCGGGAGACCTCGACGTCGACAATGATGCCAGCCTTCACATCGATCAGGTAGTTGTCGGCGTAGGCGAAGAAGGCCGCGCTCTTCATTGCACCCGTCCACTGCGCGGCGGGGTCCG
>CAVUWX010000018.1:0-42860 GCA_963745205.1 uncultured Alphaproteobacteria bacterium | reverse complement strand
TCTAAGCGAGCGATCTCTTTTTCTATTGCGGTTTTCAGCTTCTCAAGGGCGGCTGGCCGAAGTTTTTTCAGCTGCATTTGATCCGCAGATGGCTCAAGCTCAATCTTGGCTTCCAACCATTCGGATGATTGAGCGAGCTTATCGGCATCCCGCAGAGAAAGACGCGCAATCAGGTTGCCGCCCTGATCTGAAATCCGAAAACGCTTCAATGCAATCGGCATGACGCTCTCCTAATTGAGAGCAATTATCTACCCGCGAAGCTGCTTTGTCAACTAGATACTTCCCCGCAATTGTATTTTTGATCGGGGTTAGCCTGCACAGTCATTGTGACCTCCAGTATTTCGCGTCCCTACTACCTTGGTGAGAATAGGCGGCGGCACTTACAACGGCATGGACGCGACATGAATGGTTGGTAATTGAGCGAGAGCCGATACCGCCCCGCAGCCTCGTGAAGACGCCTCCCACCAACCTGAACGTTGACCGAATATCCCCGCCGGTTCTTTCATCTCCGTATCCGTCGTGATGTAATCTCCCGCACTCGCAATACAGGCGTCGACGACCAATTTAATTTGGGGCTTACCGCGGCCAAGGACGGTCTTGAGTCCGGTCGTCGCTCCGAATGCAACGGCTTGCTGCTGGTCATGAGATGTGTCGGCAGAGGCCAGACACCGCGCCATCGGACGTGCCCGTCGCCTGGAACCGGCCTTGCGTAGCGAGGCTTCTCCTACACGTGATGAGGAGGCGGACCCATGGCCAGCCACGTCTCTCTAAGTCCAAGCAAAATGGCCCCCAATAGTCATGAGGGCCTTTATGCGATCATTCTCATTCTTACAGCGGCTGCGATGATGGGCGGCGCATACCTTACCTTGCGTCCTCTTTTCTCATCGGACCTAGCTGTCCATGCACCCGCGCGATCGGCACCAGACGACGTCACACCGATCTAAATAGACCTGCGGTGCGGTTTTTAGCTCCGACACCCGCGGTGCACGTTAGGAGGGCTCCAATGCACGGTGGTCATAACCAGCTGATCAAGCAAAATCTGGTGCTTGCGATTGGCCTTGCAGCTCTTCTGTCCACTGGCGAAGCCGCAACGGCGCACAAGAAGGAAGGCCCCCTCGGTGACTTGATGTGTCGGGTGCAAGCGATCCACAAGCCGCAAGCCTCATCACCGCTAAACACGCAAGCGATTGCATGTGTGTACCAACCAACCAAAGGTGGAATTGAGGAACTGTACACCGGAACGCTGAGCACGCTTGTCCCGAATATCATGCTAAGAGGCAAACGCGTTTTTGCGTGGGTTGTTAGAGGTTCGTCAGGGATTGACGTTGGGCCCGGCATCCTATCGCAGAGCTACGACAATGAGGGCCAAACTGTAGACGGAGTTTCGCCGTCTCTTGTGGGCCGGAGTAAACCGTCTATCGTTCTAAGGGAGTTGCGTCTGGGTCAAACTCCGATCGCCGCGATGCGGCTTGAACTGCGGATGACTTCCGCTTGACGCACTTATGTTTGTGATGGCCCCCAAGCCCTGTTGGTCATGTCGCGAAGTCGGCAAGCTGATCGAATTGAAGTTCGGAAAATCACCTTCGGACTCCTGATGCTTGGAACTATGCTCGTGCGCCCAGGATGTACGATCTATTCGATCTCGCGCGTTCATCTCTGTCGTCGTTTTCATCGTCCCTGCTGCTTACCTCTTCGAAATCTGGCCGAGCAAGGCGCCTCCAACCCCAAGCGAAGTTGACCGCGCCCATATTGATGCGAGCGATCACGGTTATGACGTCACCTTCCCGAGCGGTGTTCGGTATCAGTTCCAAAGATCCGACGTGAGCGCAGGCGACAAGCGGCGCGAAGCGCTCGATCTTGTCCGCTTCCACATCGGAGAAGACTACTCCACGCTCGGCGGACGGATGCTGTTCCTGCCTTCTTGAGCGTGGCTCCGTCTGGAATAGCGCAGCGTCTCCGTATTTCTTGAAGGGCAAGTTGCCGCGCCGTATTCGCCCCCGGGGGGCATCCGCAGCGCCGGAAACCCGGACGTGCGGCAAAACCTAACCTCAGCTCATCGGGTTAGCGCGGCCACTATGATCGCGGCTGGCCACTGTTGGCGATCTGATACGGCTTTACCCCACGGGAATGACCCGGAGTAGCCTGCACTGAAGCAAAGCTCCGCTAGTCACGCGAGGTCTTTCTTGTTGCCGAAGTTTGGCTGTAGGCGCAAATAGAAACGCGACGCTCTCTTCGGTTCGCTTATGTTTGCTCTCCGCGCTTTGCATAGGTTCGTGTATGCGCTGCTAGTTCTAGCAGCGGCCAGCGAGCCTGCACTTGCATTGCAGGCCTCTGACACTTTCTCAACGATCGTCGCCAAGCGCCCTTCGCTCGTCGTCATGATCACGGGACGGAAGGGCACGCGCAACTATATGCCCGACGCCGACGAAATCTCAGCGGAAGCTAACGAGAATGCGACGCAATCGGCGGATACGACGAAGGCAAGGCTCGACCAGTGCATGGCGAGCTGGGACCGCAATACTCACATCACGCAAAGTAACTGGCGTCAGATATGCGAGCGCGAAATCAAAGCAAACGAATAGAGACATTCAAGGTCGGTGACGACTTACGGCAAAGCGATCGCGCCCTCAGCGACCTATGAAAACCGGTGAACCCGGTGACGGGTGCGCTCCCAATAGTTCCGGCGAGACGGCAACAGTCTACTGCGGTCAACAAGGGCCGGATCGCTCCGGCCCAAGCTATCACGCACGGTGCGGTGCTCGCCTCACGCGGCCGCACGCTCACCCCCACCTGCCGCCATGCCCACGCCACCACGACTGCCCCAGTCGCCGCCATATTCGTGCCGGCTCCAGCCACCGCCATATCCGTACCCGCCACGATCGCCCCAATGCACGAGCGTCATCATCGGATTAGATGTTTGGCCAATCGTCACTGTCGGCGCATTCAGAGCTTCGGCCCGTTGCTGTGCGGACTGAGCGAGGAGATTCCGACTGCGAAGGCCGGGATTAAGATGAACTTTCGATCCATGTCTTTTTTTCTCCTATGGTATCTCCAGTGGGGGACTGACAACGTGGGCAAATCTTCAGCTTCTAGCCGTGATTGCCCCCGCCTCCGGATAGGCTCTCGCCATGTCGCAAGCTGTCACTTGCAGACATTCTATTTACGCCGCCTGAGCGTAAGGACCGACTTGGACCTGTCTTGCGGCTCGGGCCGTCTTTGCCAGCAGGAACTCTCGCACCACATCGATCTGATTAGCACTTCTAAGCCAGGGCGCGTGCCCGATCCCGGGAAACTGAACAACGCGGGCCTTGGTGCCTCGCATTGCCATCTCCTCAGCAGTCGAAGACAGCAAAGGTCGGACTGCTTCCACGCAGCACGAGCGTTGGGCATCTCACCGCATCCCACATTGGCCACAGATCGACCCCGGAGAAGAAGTCGCTCCCGAATTGGATCCCGGCTGTCGATCCGGTACGAAGATTGCTCATGATGCCCGGATCGTAGGCGAGGACGTAGCTTCCATCTTCTTGCGAAGAGCGCTATGTTCCGCGACGTGTCGCCATTGGTCGTGGGGAAGAGGACCGAACGCGGCGCACGCAATCCGTAGGTGCTTTTCGATTTCATCCAGATCCGCAAATCGTTTGCCGTGACCCGTGTAGATCCCCTTGAGGTGGGTCAACGCCGACCAGGGTACCATCGGGCCAACGTCGTTCAGCACCAGGCGGCGAATAGGTGAACGTGGCTTTGCCGCCAGGAACAGGCCGATCAGTCCCCCCATGGACGTGCCGATCCAGTCCACGCGCGGTCTGGCACGAGGCGAACCGTACAAAGCGCGCCGCAATCTGGTCGATGGGAGCGGTGCGGTGATCCGCGCGAGAAGAGCCGCCGCGTCCGACAGATAAAGCGGAAATCCGTAGTCGCCCTTGTGCCTCAACCAGTCGCTCGAGCCGCGGCCAACGACATCCATGCATACGATGCGGTAACGATCGGCGAGTGAGGTGGCGAGAGCATCGAAATCGCGGCTATTACGAGTTAGACCGTGCACGCAGACGACGATGTGGTCGCTGCGCGGGTTGCCCCATTCGGTATAGGCGATTTGGTGGAAGCCGTGGGGACCAAGGCTCTGAAATCGGCACAGACGGGGCTTCTGCAGCATAAGATTCCTTCCTGCATCTATGCATTTCTCATCTTGCAACAGCGCTCGCTGCGCGGAGACGAAGGCGCTCGCAAAGTACGAAATGTGCTGGAATGGACGACGCGGGCGTAGCGCAGTGAGCGGCGGTTAGGTTGCGAGGAAACAGCCGCTCATTGGCCCTTCACGAGAGGCGAAACGCATCCCGAAGCCACCTAAGGGTGCGGGCGCTCTGTGACTATTGGTCAAGCTGCGAGCTGCGCAATCGATTTCATAGCCGTGCTGTTTAAGGTCGCGAACGTCTGCTGGGTCAGCTTGGCTGCAAGCTCGTAGAATTCCTTGCCCTGCTCGCCGGCCTTGGCAAACTGGGCTTGCAAGAACTTCGCCTGCAGCTGCGCCGCCTCGTTCAAGTCCTTCGCGCGGGCGATCGCTTGCGCGGCATCGAATGCAGCCTCGGTGTTCGCGAGCGCATTGTCGAGGGCCTTGGCCGCAAGCGTCTTAACGAGTTCGAATCGATTTCAGTGTTGCTTCACGTGTGTTGGCCAGACCGTCGTGGGCGGCAGTCTGGACGTGTTCTGGAAGTTGGCCAAGCTGGGAAGCCTTCAGGATTGCTTCTGCCTGCCGTTCATACTGAGTGGTCATTGGGGATCTCCTTGAGGTCCGTTGCTGTTTGATTGGCTGGCACGGCACGCCGCTCGTTCTCGTATCTCTCTGGCACATATAAGCGCTGTTATATTGCATTGCAACATATAATGCTGCAGTGCACACTAGATGAGCTTTAGCCGGCCAATGCCGGACGGCCCCCGCGCGCCGCGTCCTCCCCTTGCAATAACGTCCGACTCAGCCTATTTACCATCCCACTAGATGGTACATGGATGGTAATAGGATGGTGAGCACCGTACGGGAGCTGCGGCCCAAGCCCAGTGACTCCGAGAAGATCACGATCAATCTCGGGTATGTCGACCTCGGCCAAATCGACCTGATGGTGCATGAGGGGTTTTATTCGAACCGCACCGATTTCATCCGCACCGCTATTCGCAACCAGCTCGAACGGCACGCGGAGGTGGTCAAACAAACCGTGGCCCGCAATACCCTGGACCTCGGCTTGCGCCATTACAGTTGTGAGGACCTCGAGGCGGTACGGGACTCTCGCCAAACGCTTTCGCTCAATGTGCTCGGGCTGGTCGGCATAGCGGCCGACGTCACGGCCGAACTGGCCCGCGCGACGATCTCCTCGATGTCGGTGCTGGGGGCGCTCCACGCCAGCCCGGAGGTCAAGACCGCTTTAGCGGATCGAATGCGGTAGCCAGAGCCGTGCTCACCGTTCTCAGCGCAGCCGCTCAGCGGGTCTGCTCGAGCAGCACGTTCCCCGAAACATTTCCCCAAAAACCGGCTCGGCGCCTGACGCGTCAGCTGTTTTCCGAAATGAAGGATCTTGAGATGAACAACCCACTGGCTCGCGACATGATCGAGGCGACCCGTCTGACCCAGGCCGGGCGTCTTAACGACGCAACTGCACTCCTACAAAAGTTGCTGCGAGGCGAACGGTTTCCCAGCACGGAGTTCCACGGGAGAGACACTGCGCGCGCGGCCTTCGAGCTTCCGGCGCCAACAATCGACGTGGTGGCTGAGATCAAAGACATCGCGGATGTGGAGGCTTTTTCGGCAAAGGAGCCGCCTAGTGGCACCGATGGTATCCAAAAACACGCTGGGCTCCATCTGGCGGGGCCTTTGCGCGATGTGTTCGATCGCTTCAACCTGCGGGGGTCCGCGCAAGCATTACGCGGATTGCTCAAGCGCTCGCCGCCGCTCCCGTCCGATATCGCACCGACTGGCGGAACGTTCGTCGCGAGATCGTTCTGCAACGAAGCGGGAAGCCGCGCTTACAAGCTCTACATACCCAGCCGTTATTGTGGTGAGCCGCGACCCCTGATCGTCATGCTGCACGGGTGCACCCAATCGGCTGACGACTTTGCGGCGGGCACCCGCATGAACTTCGGCGCAGAAGAGCACACCTGTTTCGTCGTCTATCCGGAACAAGCTGTCGCCGCCAATTCCTCGAAGTGCTGGAACTGGTTCAAAAGTGGCGACCAGAAGCGCGGTCGGGGTGAGCCATCCTTGATCGCAGGTATCACGCGCAAGGTGATGACCGACTACAAGATTGATCCGCGTCGCATCTATATCGCCGGCCTGTCTGCGGGTGGGGCGGCGGCGGCTGTCGTGGGGGAAGCCTACCCCGATCTCTACGCGGCGGTTGGGGTTCATTCGGGATTAGCCTGCGGTGTCGCTCGTGACCTGCCCTCGGCGTTCGCCGCCATGCGCGGGGAGCACCCGCTCCGCGAGCCCAAGAGCAGTGGCCAACCTGACGGACTGAATTTGCCGACAATCGTGTTCCATGGCGATCGCGACGCGACGGTACATCCGCGTAATGGCGCCGAGGTCGTCGCACGCGCCAAGGCCAGTGGCGATCTCCGGACCTCGGTGGAGCATGGAAGTGTGGCCGCCGGGCATACCTACACCCGCTCGATTTAACGTGATGCGAGCGGGCGAGCGGTCCTCGAGCAGTGGCTGGTTCACGGAGCTGGTCATGCGTGGTCAGGCGGCAGTCCGGCCGGGTCCTTTACTGACGCTAAAGGGCCCGATGCGACGAAGCAGATGCTTCGCTTTTTCCTCGAGCAAACCCGGTGACCAGCGAGAGCGCGGCCGTTCAGGCCCGATGACATTTGGCGCAGGCCCAGTTTGCATAGGCGAGGCACCGCTGGGGATCACCAGGCTCTTCGGCTCGAACGAATTTTTGGTGCCGCGATCTGCTCTTGCAGCGGGCCACGTTAATGGTACTCAACACTAGCTGAGCGCCGCCGCAAAGGAGCAATGAATGTTGACGCCGCGTTCGCGGCGGCCCGGTCCACTGCGCAGGAAATAGGCTGAGGCCGAAGCACGACTGTCTGACGTGTATGTTGCAATTCTCGGGGAACTTAACTCTCTTGGAGAGGAGACGCCCGATGACAACGATCAACCAACTTCTGAAAGAGAAGGGGCCCGCTTACTTTTCGGTCCACCCTGACGAAACAGTGTATTCGGCCATAAAGAAAATGGGTGAAAAGGGTATTGGGGCACTGCTCGTCATGGATCGGGCAACGCTCGTCGGCATCTTGACCGAACGTGATTATGCCCGGAACGTTGCGCTTAAGGGCAGGAGTTCTTCGCAGACCCTCGTTAGAGAGATCATGTCAACGCAATTCGCGTACGTCGAACCCGACGATACTGTTGAGAAGTCCTTGGCACTCATGACGGAGAAGCGGATACGCTATCTCCCAGTCGTCAAGGATGGAGCCGTGGTGGGCATCATTTCGATCGGCGACCTGGCCAAGAGGATCATCGGAGACCAGCGCTCTACGATCGACCAGTTGGAGATGGGACGTCTGTCCGCAGGAGTTGGCTCAGACCATAAATACTCAAAGGAGGCTTCGATGTCCGACAGCATGTATAAGGTGATTGAACTGATCGGAAGCAGTACAGAGTCGTGGGAGCGGGCTGCCAAATCGGTCGTCGAGGAAGCAGCTAAGCATTTACGTGAACTGCGAGTTGCCGAGGTTGTCGATCAGGATCTGGTGATTGAAAATGGTAAGGTGGTGGCCTACCGCACTAAGGTGAAAGTCTCCTTCAAGTATCAAGGCAAGGAGTAACACGGCCTGGCTTCGGCACAGAAGCGGACACGGCGCGTACTTCATCAGCAATCGCTGCGCTTCAACTCCGCCAATAGCCATCGCTGGGGCCGGGCCTCTTGGCGGCCGCGATATGGCACCTCATGGGAACTAAAAGCAGCCGACTTGAGTTCTCTTCGTAACCCCGGCAGTTCCGCGTACGAACCTGAGAGAATGCCAATGCGCCTTCTGATGATCTCCCTGGCCGCGATGACAGTTTCCACAATCTGCCTCAGCGCCATTTTCCTGTCCGCGCTCTACACACCCACGCGCCCTGCTGTTGGGGCTTGGAGCACAACCGTCACCAGTCTCAATTCCGATGGAGGATGAGACTGCACGTACCATGTCGCGTGTCTTCGGCACTCCCTGAAGTGCAGCAGCTCCAAAATGAAACTTAGCAGGCGCAGGAGTTTTTTTCTGCGCTATGCCGCGTCTTAAATCGATTTCGGCGGCCAGTCGTAGCTTGTATTGGATCACGTTCGACTACCCAAATTCGACGCCCACCCGACACCAGCCCATCCTCGCAAACGACCGCGCTCCCGTGGAGGATCGCGCTCCCGTTGGAGGATAACGACAACTCGGCTTCAACCACGAGTGCTACCTCCACGGCGCAGTTCCGCGGCGCTCTATTGAAGCGCCATGCCATCCACTACATGTATTTCTCATCAACTGCGATCTAGTATACCGCGGCGGGTTCTGAAAGTTGGAGCGGCCTTCCTCCTCCGAGGTACCAAGACATCGACCTCTCTGGCCGCTGACTAGGCATCAGTGCACCGTAGCACCGAAAGCAGTTGGGGCGACCCGAAGGCCGCCCCGTTGACGCCGTGTGATTTTGGTTCGCAAGCCCGGCGTCGATGCCTCAACCTTAGGGCTGAGACACTTGCTATAATTTTAGCTTGCGGGGCGTGTCCGTCAAGATCGGTAGGTGGCCCCGAAGCCCCGCTTGTCATAGAGCTTCGGATAAAGGAGGGGCCTCTCACGCGGCGGAGGCCGCCATGTTCTCTATGAAGGAAATGCTGAGCGCGGGGGTCGTCGTCATCGCGCTTCTTCTGGCAGCGGGATGGTTTCTGTTCAGCGACAGAACCAGCCACCAGAGCGTGACACCACCCAAAGAGTTCGGCGACGCTTACATCAAAAACGGGCCGGTTCTCGGCTGCAGGTACGAGACTGATCTCAAGCGTGTGCTGGGGCAGGATCAGCCGTCAGCGGCGACCCTGATGATGAATCCCTCAGTCGACCCGCATCGGTGCGTGATGTTCGACAACAACGAGAAGGTTTTCATTGAGCACGCCGCCTCCGCAAACTTGATAGCGGTACGGCGCCCAGGCGAGCCAGACGCCTACTGGATCATGAGCGAGCACGTCCGCATCGAATAACCTTGTTCATCAACCCCCATCGCCCTCTCCTTCACTGCTGCTAGTGCTCGTCCTTCTCGACATTCTCGTTGATCCAGAGCTCTACATCATCAAGCGTGAGGCCGTCTTCATAGGGGAGCGCATTGCCAGTTAGTGTTGAGATGAAGACGATTTGATATTTGCCGTCGGCTCCCATTCGCAGTTCGAAACCTGCCACGCTGGCGATGGCACGCCGCAGCCGATTTTCGCGTGCCGTCTGATTCTCCTGGCTGGATTTGTTGGTCACTTCCTCTCGCCCACGAACTTTTGCCGCTTATCATGGACGGCAGCAAAGCGATCGCCTAGCCGATCTTCGAAGGCCCGCCAGGGTTTTCCCCAGCGGGCCAATTTGTTGCCACTGCTCTGTGCCGAGATCGGCCGACACACAAAAAGGGGGGCACAAGATGGGACGGATCGCGGCCTGCGTGACGACGTGTATTGGGCTCGCACTTATGCCGGTGGCAGCCATCGGCGAGGAAAGGGCCTCGCCAGCCCCGCCTACGACCGCCCCATCGAACTCCGCCGATGGCATCACGCTCGACGCCCACCAGAAGGACATCGTCGACAAGGTCAGCAGCTATTTCAGCGGGATCCACACGTTGCAGGGAAGCTTCATGCAGACCGGCGCTGACAACCAGCGCATGAAGGGCAAGTTCTACCTTTCCAGGCCGGGCCGCTTCCGCTTCGATTACGCCCGCCCGTCGAGGCAGATCGTCATCTCCGACGGCCAGTATCTCGCGGTGCAGGATCTCGACCTCAACAACGAGGATCGGGTCGAGCTGGATCAGACCCCGTTCCGGCTCTTGCTGCAAAGCGATGTCGATCTCATCCGCGATGCCCAGATCATGGAGGTCCAGGAGTCGGACGACCTCATCGTGGTCGCGCTGCAGGACAAGGACCCGGATGCAGGGGGACAAATCAAGCTCTTCCTGGCGACCAAGCCCGAACTGGAGCTCAAGGCATGGGTGACGAAGGACGCGCAGGGCATCGAGACCCGGATCGAGGTCTCCGATCTGGCCAAAGGCGTCGAGTTGGACGCCGAAATGTTCAAGATCGCGCCTCTTGGGCTGGGTCGAGTGATGGACGCCGCAACGCTCTACATGATCGTGACGCTGCCCAACGGGGAGCAGAGCACATCGACCATGGGATTCCCGACCTTGAGGCATGTGAGGCGCAAGCCGAATTGCTCCGAACGGTGGAACCCCTAGATCGCCAATCGCCAGTCACGTCCTATCACTGCAAGGGACACAATCCGATTGCTTTCCTCGCTCACTACCGACGTGGCGGATCACGGCGTCTTGTAAAGCTTTCGTCGCCTCAAGCCTGCACCGCGTATCAATGGATTGCCTACCGGCGCGACCGCAGCCCCAAAAGGCTCGGTTACTGTTTCGAGGATCCCCCACCGCATCACCGCACTTGGAGGCAGTGATCGGACGCAACCTCCTACGCGATGTCGTGATTGCTTTCGCCATAGGCGGTGTGTTCGGCGCGGGCGTTGCAATCGCTTACGGCAGTGAGAACCCCACTCAAAAGATTGTCCGCAAGTGCCGTGCCGCCGGCGACACGGTGCTGGTCTCTAAATGCCGTGTCATGTGCCTGATGCGATCTGGCGTTGAGCGAGATTTAGACACCGATCCCTTATTTGGCGGCGGGAAATTGTAGGCATGGATGCTGCAACGCTTTACATCATGCTGACGATGCAGGACGGGACGCAGACCACCTCGGCCCGTGGCTACCCCTCGTTGCGGGCGTGCGCGGCGGGGATGGAGTTCATGAAGGAGGTTGCCCGCACGGACCGACAAGGTCCGATTATAGGCTTCTGGTGCGTGGAGAGCCGACAGACGGTTAGGCTCTACACCTGCTCGCGTTACTACCGAGGGCCATGCGAGGGTTTCGATACGTCCACGCTTCGTGGATGCACGGCCTTGAGGTGGGTGAAGCAGATGCGGGATCGCAGCCTCACGGGTCGTTGCTATGTGGGCGATGGGAAAGAGACCGACGAAGGCCAGCAACCCGATCCGTATGACGGCGTGCTCAAGCCCTGACGCCTGCCAGGAGGGACCGACAATGCTTTACATCCTCGTCGTCTGCGCAGGATCGCTCTGCATGCCGGTTGAGGAAGTCGGCGCCTATACGCTGACGCGCGCGGAGTGCGAGGCTCGCATGATGCAGACGCGGCCGTGCGATCGCGCACTAGCTGTTGAGCTCGTCCCGCAATCTGGCTTGCCCCGGGCCACCAGGATAGCGGCCCTCAGCCCGAAAGGCTGCCACACGTTTGGGGATGAGCTCGACAATCTCTTTGACCTGCATACGCCGCTCGTTGCGGTCACCGTAGAAGGCGATCAGCTCGCACAGGACCGCGGTCACGTCGTCGATCAGAACATCCACATCGACCGGGCTGTGCGCCGCGTTGAACTCGTCGAGTGCGCTGTTGATGGCGCAGTGGGCGCAAGGCCCGCGGTTGTCGTTAGCGTGCATTAAGTTGCCCTCCTGACGATGCCCATGATCTTGTGCATCACACCCAACTCCCACTTGTGCTTCAGATCGTAATAGCGCTCCTCGAGGTGCCAGTAGGTGGCCCAGCGCATCCACTTGGGCTTATCTGGGAACGTCTCCCCGTCGTATTGCTTGCGATCGCCGCCGCAGAGTTTGAGGGCGAGCTTGTCGGCCTGAGTGTCCGCGCGCTCGTGCCAAGCCAGGTGCGTCGAGCGATAGACAAGGCCGTAACATTTACGGCAGCGAAACAGATTCCGCTTGCCACCATAGAGGACGCGAACCCGGCGCTTACAGTGCGGGCATACGAGCCACTGACGTTGACCGCCGAACTGCGTGGGCGTGTATGCGAAGGGCACCACCTCGTCGAGGTAACCCTGCCCCCTCGCCCAATAGCGTAAGCGCAGGCCCCGGTATCGCAGCGTGATGAGCGCTGAGCATGCTGACTTGAGCACCACGCCCTCGCGTTCCTCAAGCGTGGCCCGATGCTTCTTCAGATCCGCGAGATCGATCTTCTCGCAGCGCTCGACGAGCCGCGCCGACGACCGGTGCCAACCGCTCCTATATCCCCCCATTCTGGTCCCCAGTTAATTATGCGAAATCATATGGGGGAACTTGCCCCCGGCTGCGCGCCTCGGACCATGCTTCTGACTGAGTTCGGGTTGAAAGACGGGCGAGCGCATGTCGCTGCGCCGGATCACGACGCTGCCGGCGATATAAACACGGGAGTTCACGGCGTCGAGAGCGCGCCGTGATAGCGCCCGTTCACAAGCGCCCACCGCGCGCGGCGGCAAAAATTCCCTGATCCTGCGCACGTTGGTGGCATCCACAGGTGGGGCGCGCACGGGGGGCACATGCTGAAGCCAATGAATTCGCCCTGTGAACACAAGTTTGTCGTGCGCCGCACCATTTGACCGTGCAGCGCAACAAGCGGCGATGGAATGCGGTGGATTTTACGTCAGCGATCTTGTCCTATTCACGGACGCGTGAGTTTGCGTTAACGGTTCGGCTTGCGGACGTGAAAAAAAAGGCGCGTAGATGTGCCGCGGTGGTGACATGGCTTCCAGGGCCAATTGGCAATAGCCAAAAAAGAGCCCGGTCGATCGCCAGGGAGGAAGAAGGGGTAAACCCCATCCCAGATTTTGGGTGTGAGGCGCTGCCAATCATCACCTCTACAAGCGTGGCAAGAACCTTAAAATGGAGGAAGCGCAATGCGCACAAGCGTATTCGCATTTAGCTTACTCGCGACTGCTGGCCTGGCTTCGCCCGTTCTGGCGAACGAAAGTGTTACGCAGAATGCGAGCGATCCGAATAACTGGGCGATGCAGCGTCACGACTACAGCGCCACGGGCTATTCGAAACTCGACCAGATCAACACGAAGAACGTCGGCACGATGAAAGCCGCTTGGACGTTCTCGACTGGCGTGCTGCGCGGTCACGAGGGTTCGCCTCTCGTTATCGGCAACACGATGTACGTGCACACGGCGTTCCCTAACATCGTGTACTCGTTGAACCTCGATGGTGATCCTTACACCATCAACTGGAAGTACGAGCCGAAGCAGGATCCGTCCGTGATCCCCGTGATGTGCTGCGACACGGTCAACCGTGGCGTGGAAGTCGCCAACGGCAAGATCTTCCTGCACCAGGCTGACACGGCGCTCGTGGCGATCGACGCCAAGACCGGCAAGGAAGTCTGGAAGGTCGTCGACGGCGATCCTAAGAAGGGTCAGACCGGCACTGGCGCTCCGATCGTCATCAAGGACACCGTCATCATCGGCGTCTCTGGTGCTGAGTTCGGCGTTCGCTGCTGGGTTTCCGGCTACGACATCGAGAGCGGCAAGCTGAAGTGGCGCGCCTACTCGATGGGCCCGGATACCGACATCCTCGTCGATCCGGACAAGACCACCATGCTGGGCAAGCCAGTTGGTAAGGACAGCTCGCTCAAGACGTGGAACGGCGACCAGTGGAAGATCGGTGGCGGCTCGACCTGGGGTTATATGTCCTGGGATCCGTCTCTGAACCTCTTCTACTACGGCACCGGCAACCCGTCGACCTGGAACCCCGCTCAGCGTGCGGGACCGGATGGCAAGCAGATCGACCAGCTCTATTCGATGACGCTGTTCGCTCGTAACCCCGACACCGGTATGGCGTCTTGGGCTTACCAGTTCACCCCGTTCGATGAGTGGGACTATGACGGCATCAACGAGCCCGTCATCGCCGACATCGACGTTGGTGGCTCGAAGCGCAATGTCGTCGTCGAGTTCAACCGTAACGGCTTTGCCTATACGCTCGACCGGAAGACTGGTGAACTGTTGGTTGCCGAGAAGTATGACCCGGCGGTCAACTGGGCTACCAAAGTCGACATGGACAAGGGCAGCAAGACCTATGGTCGTCCGCTCGTCGTTGCCGCTAAGTCGACCTTCCTGAACGGCCAGGACGTCAACACCACCGACGTCTGCCCGGCCGCTCTTGGCTCGAAGGATGAGCAGCCAGTGGCCTTCTCGCCGCTGACGAACCTCTTCTATGTGCCGTCTAACCACGTGTGCATGGACTACGAGCCGTTCAAAGTCGAGTACACCGCTGGTCAGCCGTACGTTGGCGCCACGCTGTCCATGTTCCCGCCCAAGGGCGAGACCAACATGGGCAACTTCCTTGCGTGGGACGCTGGCAAGGGCAAGATCGTTTGGTCCAATAAGGAGCAGTTCTCTGCTTGGTCCGGCGCTCTCACCACCGCCGGCGGCCTTGCCTGCTACGGCACGCTCGAGGGCTACCTCAAGTGCGTCGATCAGAAGGATGGCAAGGAGCTCTTCAAGTTCCGTACGCCTTCCGGCATCATCGGCAACGTGTTCACCTACGGACACAAGGGCAAGCAGTACATCGGCGTCTACTCGGGCGTCGGCGGCTGGGCTGGCATCGGCCTCGCGGCCGGCCTGACCAACCCGACCGATGGTCTGGGTGCCGTTGGTGGCTACGCCGGTCTGAGCCAGTACACCGCTCTCGGTGGCTCGCTCACCGTGTTCTCACTGCCATAAGCTAGACGTAATGGCCGGCGCGGGTTCAACCCGCGCCGGTTTTTCATGTAACGAGCCCGCCACCACAACAGCATCTCGATCAATAGAATTGAGCTCGCACGCGTAACCCGGATCCATTCGCGCAACCCCGAATCGAAGCCCTCCGACCATACCCGGCCAGACTGCCGCGCTCGAAGTAGTTTGCGCGAAGCCCTGCAGGGGCAAGCCTTCCAGATGACTCGAAGTCCCAAGAAGGCGCGCACACAACGCCACGCTCCGAAGGCGAAGGCTCGATCTTTGCTCGCTAACCGCACCGGAGCAGGACAGCATGAGCCCATCACGCAGGATTCTCATCGTTGAGGATGACGAGGATCTCCGCGACTCCATTACGGATCAGCTCAATCTCCACGACGAGTTTGAGGTGACGACGGTGGGAACTGCCTCCAAGGGGATGGAGCTCGCAAAGACCGATCACTATGAGGTGGTGCTCTTTGACGTTGGGCTGCCCGATATGGATGGCCGTGAGGCGGTAAGGCTCCTGCGTAAATCGGGCTTCAACACACCTATCATCATGCTGACAGGCAAGGTTGTTTCCGACGCCGATCAGATTCTCGGCCTTGACGCCGGGGCCAACGACTACGTCATGAAACCCTTCAAGTTTCCCGTGCTGCTGGCGCGCATCCGCGCGCAGCTGCGTCAGCACGAGCAGAGCGAGGCCGCAGTTTTTGCGATCGGACCCTATACGTTCAAGCCGGCCTCCATGCACTTGCTCGATGAAAGGGGTCACAAGATTTGGCTGACCGAGAAGGAGACCTCGATCCTCAAGTGTCTCTACCGGGCCGGCTATCGCGTGGTCTCGCGCGAGACTCTCCTGCGCGAGGTCTGGGGCTACAACGCCCGCGTCACCACCCATACGCTTGAAACCCACATCTACCGGCTACGCCAAAAGATCGAGAAAGATCCCACCAAGCCCGAGCTTCTGGTAACGGAGAGCGGCGGCTACAAGCTCATCCGCTGAAGCCGTGTCATTCAAGTCCTGCGCCGCTGGACCAAGTGCAGTCCATCATCGGCGGCGAGACGAGCTGGGGCAGGGCGCGGGGTGGCAATCGACAGTTTCAGGAGCCGCCGGCTCGCCTTGCTCAGCGGCGGGTCGAAACGATCCTGCGCACACCGACGCCGCGCGACACTGTTCTTACACTGTTAAAACAGTGTTGAACCTCTTACGAACTCTCGTCGTCTTCCTCAACGAAAAATGCCCTCGTCCAGCTTGAGCCCGCTCGAGGTGTTGGGCCGCGCGTGCAGATAGCCGCTCGTCGTCGCGACGTTGGCGTGGCCGAGCGTGGACTGCACCTCGGCGAGCGTTGCCCCGCGGTCGAGCGCATGGCTGCCGTGGGCATGGCGCAGCCAGTGTGGGGAAACGGTTTCGGCGATGCCGGCCCGCCTGGCCGCGCGCTTCATCATGTAGCTGATGGCGCGCTGCTTGAGCCGTGGCGCCGGTCCTCGTCGGGAACACGGGATCGTTGGCGCCGGCGTCGCCGCGCAGGCCGAACGGCTGGCTACGGTTTCAGTAGCAGCACCTGGCGCACCCGGCCGCCCTTGCCGGTGACGGCGAGTTGCACCTTATCGTCGCGCAGCGGCATTTCTCTCACCTTCTAGTTCTCCGCGGCCCGTCGTGGTTGTCATCCACGGCGGGGCATGGTGCCTCGGTGCGGCATGCAACACTGCCGCGTTCGCTGGCGGGCGAGAATTTCGGACAGGCGAGAGAGCACGGGCGACTGCCGCGAGGGGCGCCAGCGGTCGACGTCGGCGGTCGGACTCATGCTTCTTTAGGACTTTAGTGCAATTCGACTCTCTATGGAGAGAAGACAATCCCCGCGCCATGCCGTTGACCGCCCCGCAAAGTTCTTTGTGCCAGGTGGCGGTGCACTCCCATGCCGCATCTGCGATGTCTCTCGGGGCGGAGCCAAGCTTCGCATTGGCTGGACGGGCGGGCTCCCAGACGGCTTCTATTTGCAAGACGCCTTCACGGGAGTTCGGCGAGCGGCGAGTATTGTTTGGAGAGGGATCAGCGCGTTTGGGGTACGGTTCCCTCGCGCGAAACCGGCAGAGTTGCAAGAGACTGGCTTTGGCCGCCGGCGACGTTAGGCTGACAGCTCGCCAGCGCCTTCCGCGTCACAATTCGCGATTTTCCGCGAGCGCGGCGCCCTCGCCGATTACGCTGCGCAAGAATGCCTTGGCTCGCGCTTCCCAGGCGCGCAGCCGCACGACCGTCTCGAGCGGAAACGCGCACAATAAGACAAAACTTAACTGCCCCGACACGCCCCTCTGACGTAGCTCCTGTCTCATGGCACCGAACCAGACGGCTTATCGCGAAAGATCACAAGGATGGACCACTCAGAGAAGTTCGAGACGGTTGGAGGAGTCGCGGCAGAGAGGTCGACTAGGGGGCATCATTTATCCGGTTGCCAACGAACAGGGGTGTGCGATGGCGCCGTTTCAGTTTACGCAGGCTGCGGGGCTCGTGGCCTTTAAAAGACCCGGCGTGGATCCGTGGCGTGAAGTGCGAGAGCGAGCACTCAACAGCCCGACGAAGTGGAATGCGCTGAGTTCGGCGCGTCACCATGCCGCTTAGCTCGTTGCTTTTTCCGCCTGACGACGCTGCGTACAGCGCGGCTTGGTCGCAAATAGCCCGTTCGGGTGATTGCCTCTCGACAGTCGGCCTGCGATCTACCGCGTCATGTTTTTCGCTGAGATGGATGCAGCGCGAGCGCTGGCACCAAGGACTGAACTGGAACGCATGATGTACGCACTTTCACTCTGGCCTTTCACGCTTATTCACTCCTTGCTGTTCGTCGCGGGGGTGTGTGCGTGGGCTGTGTGGGCATCAAGACAGCCCGACCCACAGTCGGAACTCGTCGAGCAATTGACGGGAAAGAAATAGGCTCTCTGACTGCGGCATCTCGTCAAATTCTGGGACAAGTCACGGGATCAAACTCTTCCTCTTCGGGAGAGCCCGGATGGCAGTCAGCGAGCTGGGCCGCGCGCTTGACCAGGAACGTGAACATCCGATCGGCCTCGTCCCACGGAACGGCCCGTCAGGCACAATTCGAGGCACGCGACCAAATGCCTTTCTTACCCCGCGAGAAATGGGTTCGTGCATGAAAAAGGCCGCTGAGTGGCTCGGCGGCCAAGTCTAGGGATGAGCCGACAACCCGCCTGAGAGGCGAATTCGACTCCGGCCGGAAGCGTGAGGTCCGGCGCCTTAATGTAGCAGTGTGGGGAGAGGGATGAGTTGATGACGGACCAATGGCAGAAACGCGGCATTAATTGGTTAACGGTTGAGTTCTCTAAATTGTCTCTGTTTTGAACAACGGAGATCCCGATGAGAGCCACAACACCCTTTGTCGCTCGCTTCAAACGTCTAGAACACCTGGCGCGAACCGCCAACGACCTTCCAAGAAACAGCTTGCGTGATGCAGGTGATCTTGACGCGGCGACCGTCACCGAGCCCGTGATGCCTCTCGTTAAAGCGGAGGTCGTCACGCATGAATCCGGCCATGAGCTGGTCCGCTGGGGTTTCCGCATTGTCGATCTCGAGCATCGTATCGCCGAGCAGAAGCGGCGCGTTGCTTCCGAGCGCGGCGAGGGACTCGGCTCGATCGAGGTGTTGCATCTTATGGAGCAAACCTTGGAGAACTGGCGTGCCCACAAGCGGTCCTTGCAACAGCGCCTCTGATCCAGCAGCGACGGACACGAAGGCGATCGCTGCGGCCGAGCGAACCAATCGAGGGGGCGCACCGGTGGCTCAGAACGGGACGCTGCCTTTTAGGCTGACGCTGTTCTGCTGCGTATTCTCGCCGAAGCGGGCCCGGGGATTGGCTGTCCGTTGCAGAAGCCGCACGCCGCTTGTCTCAGTGTTCGCGCGCCTCGATCGTGTCGAGTACGCGATCCAAACGCCGGCGCATCTTCGCGACCTTTCTCGGGTTGCCGCTCCGATGTGCGCGGTCGAGATCCCGCAGCAGGGCAAGCGCCAGAGTCGTATTCTCGAACAGCACGGCGCAAATGCGCGTTGCGTCATCGGGCGCCGTGCGTGCCCATTGGACCATGCGGCTCCGGCCGTGCTGAGCCATGATGGCAGAGAGCGCCTCGAGAGCGCGCGCGAATGGTAAGGGCCGGTCAGGGCGGGTCATCCCCTTGAACCGAGATCTGAGACAGGCCCTGCAGGAGCTCCTTCGGGCGCGGGGCGCTAGCCCCTACGTCATCATCTCAGAGCGCTCGCAGAGAACATCCGCCGCGGTGATCGTGAACCTGTTCGCGGGCTGGTATCGCGCGCTGGGATTTCAGGGCTGTTCCAGCCACTCTGGCCGGCGGACCTTCATCACCGGCGCCGCCAGAAAAATCTCAATCGGGCGGCCCCCTCAGGGACGTTCAGATGCTGGCGGGACATGCGGCTCTGAGCACGACCCAGCGCTATATGAGGCGGACGTAGAGGCGCAGCGGAAGGTAGTGGACCTGATCTAGGGCGTGAACTCATAAACCAGGACTGATGACGGAGCTTCCGCTTCAGGTCCGAAAACCGCCATCCTTGGGCCGTCGCGTGATGTCGCTGAAGAGCCATAGGCCGACGTCCTCACCTACGTCTAGTATCCCGATTTGAACGGCAGTAGCCCCCGACAAATCGCCTGGTCCGTGTGTGATGCCGAAGCCCGCCAATGCGTGGCGTGATTCACGGACCGCGATCGTTGACATCTCGCACGAAGAGAAACAGCGCGCGTCGTGTAAGTTCGATGGCGTCGTGCACGTCACGCACAACTAACGTGGTGGCATCTTCCACATGTCTACCGTGCCAACGTGCCCTTTCCCGCGTCGCTCGCCAGGAACCCACGCTTTCGCCGCGATAGTAGATGGTGAGTTGATACGGCGAGAGCACGCCCGACGCACCTTGGCGATTCGGGTTCGAGCCTTAGGGCAGGTGGCGTCAGCCTTAGGGCAGGTGGCGTCAGGAACCGTCGACGTCGCTGATGACAACGTGCGGTTGGAAATAACCTTGCCCTTGCTGCTGCAGAAGTTCGCGCAGATCGTGCAAACTAGGATGATGGAAGGTACACGGCGCCTACTGGAAAAGAAGTAAGATGAGAGGGCCAACGACCCGAAAGCTAGTGCATGGCGTGCGGGAGCCGTTCCTTGAGAAAAGTGTTGCTTGAAGAGATGGGCATGTCGGAAGCGATCGTGCGCGATGGCCACGAGGTAATCCCACGCTTCCGGATTTTCACGGCTGATGGTGACTTCGCCGTACTTATGCCGCTGTCCGACAATGCTGCAGATCGGCACCGGCGCATTCGATTGGTCGGTCACTTCATGGCATGGAAGATGGCGACCGGCTTCGTGATCTCCGGGGAACTGCACGCGCCCGACGCAATCTCATCGTTTTTCGTGGGGCGCCACGAGCGCGAAGGTCTATTTCGCCTTATTGAACGCGGTCCTCCGATTTCGTTTGGCAGATTCGGGCACTGGGAGAAGGCGAGGTCGAAGCAGTACTGGTCGCTCTACTGCCTCAGCGTGAGACCGCGATGACGTCCGACGGGATTGCCGAACTTGAGCGCGTGTTCGGCGATGAGGGTGAGATGCCGGCGATGCGGGTGAGCTGATGTTGTAAAACCGCGACGCGCAGTCACGCGTTTCGCACAGAGTTCAGGTTTTGGTTTTCACGGTATCCGCCATCAGGCGACCAAGCTCCTGCGCTTGTAGCGCGTACGTGTGCATCTGGCTCTGCGCATAGTGGGTCTGAAGATCCAGCACGTCCTGAATGCCCTTGGCGTTGGCGAGCGAGCTCGCCAGAGCGAAGCCAGCGTCGGCATTCTGTTTGGCGAAGCGAACGGCCCGGTCTTGAACCGCTTTGAATCCGGATGTCATCTCGTTGGGCGGTAACGCGCTCCACCACATGTTCATGGCCTGCGTCATCGCGTTCATGAACTGCCCGTAGGCTACGCTGGCCTGCTCGACATTTTTCTCGGCAAGCTCGCGCAACTGCTGCGGGATTTCAAAGGACTGGTTTTTGACCATGGGGTTCGCTCGCGGTTTATAATGCCGCACGTTCACGCTTAGCACAAAAAAGCGCAATTGGAGTTCATGCGGAACGCTTCCCTTTCGGACGGCCCGCAGTCGCCGGAAGTGAGCCGATATTTTGATATACCGGCGATCGGGCGGTTTCGGCCGAGGTGCCCGCTATTTTCAAGTCGGGTTCTGGACGCGACTGATCGCTTTGGCGCTCCTGAACGCTGTTTGTTCCATTTGGAACGGCTCGCCCGAGGTGAGCGATCAGGGGGGGCACCAGGCCAACTAGAATGACTCGCTTATCGGTCGAGTGCACGCCGCGCGGCCTCGCTCCCCGCACATTAAGCCGCCAACTATCGAGGGGGTATCGAGAGTCCGACGCTGTGCTTACTATGTGCTTACTGGCTGCTCTGACCGCCGTGTTGGATTTCTCGTAAGCCCTTGAAAATAAATGGTGCCCAGGGGCGGAATTGAACCACCGACACCGTGATTTTCAGTCACGTGCTCTACCAACTGAGCTACCTGGGCTTCCCTTGAATCTGTTTGATCTCTCCCCCATGCAAGCACGGGCCGAAAGCTGCCCTAAAGGTGCCCACTTATGGGGTGTCTTCAAGGTGAGGCGGGCATCAATAAGCGAACACCGGCCGTCGCGCAACGCTCTTGTTGACGCCGCGCTTCCGCGGCTAGTCCTTCGAGTTTATGGGCTATGGAGGCGGCGCCCTGATCGCCAAGTTGGAGGAGGCGTTCCTGAGCGCCGCGGGCCGTGCCGATCGTTACTCCGACATTGCAGGTGGAGCTGGAGGCTCCTGTTGAGGCCGCGGCAGCATGCATTTCAGGGCCGGTTGCAACGGCCCGCCAATCCGGCGCCCAGCGCCGCGTTGCGCGACCGTTTCGTTTGAACCGCAATGTCAATCTTCGGACGCAGAACCGCTATTTGGTTTGCTATCGGTTCGCAACCGATCCCAAGGGAACCACAGCGTGACAACGGCTGCAAGGAAGCTCACCAGCAGAAGTCCAACGACGGTGTAGGCGCTGGCTCCGGAACCGAGCAGCCGTACGAAAAAGGCTGTGATGACGCTGTACTTTAGGACGGCGATAGCGCCCGCGATAGCGCTTCCCATTTTACCGTAAGCTTCGAGCTCCTTATCGCGCCGCCGGTAGAAGAAGAGAACCGTGAGCAGCGTCCAAGCGCCGAACGCTAAGCTCAGCACCGGCATCATGCGGCTGAATGTTCCGCGTCCAGTGAGGCCGAACAAGACTTCTGACAACTCGACGAACGCCTGAGACATGAAGGGAAAGAAGAGGACCGCGGCGGTGCCGACGATCACGGCAATCTCGATGCGCCCAATGCTGGCCTTGTAATGCTGCCCCATGGCTCTGTGCCTCAAGACGAGAAGGGTGCTGATGACGAGAAGCACCAAAAGGAAGAACACCTTGAGCGGGAGCAGCCACGCATGCACCTTGGAAGTGAGTGAGCGCCGATCTGCACGAGAAAATTGCGAGCCTACCGAGGCGCTGAGGCGCTCTTGAGCTCGACAACAGTCTGCGTCCGATTGGAGTTGAGGCAATGGCGACAATGGAGTTGAGGCAAAGCAGAAGCGCTTGGCCTCGGGCACAGGTGGCGCGTCGAGGAGCGCATCACGATCGCAGTCGCGGATAAATTCGGCCAAACCCAAACGCGTCTCACTCACGCGCCGCAGATCCTGCAGAGCTAGGAGCGCAGGCAGCCTTTCGCACGTGGCGCCGGTGAGCGCGCATCCAGGAGGTTCGCCTTTGTCCTCATTCAGCGCTGCCGGCGCGATCTCCCATACCGAGCGTTTGGGGCTCGCCAGAAGGTCGGCTGCAATAACATAAGAGAAGCCCGCCACCAGCAACGTGCCAATTGCGAACCTTATTCTGCCAAGCGGCACGTGCCGCCAGTAGAGGTCAGCCAAAGCGCACGAGGGAGTGTAGAAGGCAAGCAGTGCAACGACGCCCAGGGTTGGGAAAAAGAGGAACAAGTGACTGTCGGTTGTGGCGAGATCGAACCATCCAGTGTCCCAAAATTCATACGCAAGAACGGCGGTGGTCGCTACGAACGAAAGCCCCAGGCACGCGTACACCAAAAAGACAAAGAGGCGTGGCCCAATGCCTATCTCGTGAGACGTCTTCTTCGTCACTTCCGTGCCTCCCCCAACGGCACATTATACAACGAATTTGTGGCGGCATCTTCGACCAGCCGTATGCACGGGTCAAAGAAAAGCCGCTGGGAGATGGCGCCCATGATGGCGCCCACAGTGCAGTTTGGGACTTGCCTGGGTGCGCAGCTGGCAATTTTGCAACGATGCTGGTCTGACGCGAGCTATTTTTCGTCCGCTTCGTCGCCATCCGAGGACTCGTCCCCAGTGGTCGAGCCCCGCTCGCCCGCGGCCGGCTCCGTCCCGGGGATCGCGTAGCCGCCCCGCAGCCACCGCGACAGATCGACGTCGCGACAGCGCGCCGAGCAGAATGGCCGGTAGGCCATCGCCGTGGGCGCCTTGCAGATCGGACACCGCCCGCCGGCGGCGCTCGCTTGCTGTCGCTCCTTGCTCGCCATGCTCACCGTCGTAGAGGTCTTAGGTTGGATCGAGCTCGGCGGCCCGGACCCAGGCGAAATGAATGGGGAAGCCCTCGCCCACCAGCATCGACACCACTTCCGTCAGCGGCAGGCCGACGACGGAAGTGTAGGAGCCAGTGAGCTTCTGCACGAAGCTGCCGGCGAGCCCTTGGATCGCATAGCCGCCGGCCTTCCCGCGCCACTCCCTCGAGGCGATATAGGCCTCGATTTCCTCGCGCGACAGGTGCTTGAAGCGCACGCGCGTATCGACCATCTTGTGGCGTACGCGATCGTCGGGTGTGATGAGGCAAACGCTCGTCAGGACGCGGTGCGCGCGCCCCGACAAAAGCTGCAGGCACTTGGCCGCCTCTTCGATGTTGGAGGGCTTCATGAGGATGCGCCGTCCCACGGCTACGGCCGTGTCGGCGGCGAGCACGTACGCCCCCGCGATGTCCTTGTCGTTGGCGATCTGGTCGCGTGCGGCCTCCGCCTTGGCGCGCGACAGCCGCGCGGCGTACGCGCGCGGCATCTCGCCTCGCCGCGCGGATTCATCGATCGTGGCAGGTCGCAGCGCATCCGGTTCGACGCCGACCTGTGCAAGCAGCCGTAGTCGGCGCGGACTGGCGCTCGCGAGAACGAGCGTCGGTCGCGCGGCACCCTCCGTCTCCCCCGTGCTGGCCCTAGCGAGCTCGCGGCGTAGAGTTTCCCGGCGCGGCTGATCCGTACGCCCGAGCGCGGTAAAGAAGGCGGCCTTGGCGGTCATGCAGAGCTTACCCGCGAGGAAGGTCCATTCGGAGCGCACGACTTGCGCATGAAACGCATCCCTCCGGCCACGATGGGATCATGAGGCGGCAAGGATGTGACGTGAGGCCGCCACACAAGGGATTTCCGGCTCTTTTCGGCGGTGGCACCCGGCAAGTAACCAATCGAATGAGACAATGCAAAGTGCCGGCGGCAAATGCAAGGGCCCAATCCGACGTTGCCAGGGCACCCGTTTTTCAGGCTAAATCGGCGGCTGTCGCGCAACGGGGTCGAGCCATGCTAGCCAAGAACGCCATCGTCGAGCTACTCGGTCGCACCTCGCTATTCGGTTCTCTCGACGAGTCGGACCGCCGGGCGGTGGCGGACGAGATGCGCGAGGTCACCTTCGATCAGAGCCAGGTGATCTTTGCGCGCGGAGACGCCGGCCGCGAGATCTATCTCGTCGTCAAGGGGCGCGTGCGCTTGTCGGTGCTGACCGGTGAAGGGCGCGAGCTGTCGTTCGCACATGCCGAGCCGGGCGCCATCTTCGGCGAGATCGCCATGCTCGACGGTGGCCCACGCAGCGCGGACGCAACCGCGGTGAACAAGGTGACCGCGCTCAGCCTCTCGAAGCCAGCCTTCAAGCGCCTTATGGATACCCATCCGCTGATCGGCGAAGCGGCCGTCCGTTTCTTGTGCTCGCGCGTGCGTGAAGCCGACCAGCAGCTCGAGGCAATCGCCCTCTACCCAATCGAAGGCCGTCTGGCGCGCTTCTTCCTCGCCGCGGCGCGGCAGAAGGCGCCCGGCGCCCAGGAGGGCCGCGTCGAGATCGAGCTGCCGATGTCGCAGAGCGAGCTGGCCCTGCTCATCGGGGCGAGCCGGCCCAAGGTCAACACGGCGCTTTCGCTCTTGGAATTGAGCGGGGCGCTGGAGCGCAACGAGGGACGGATCATCTGCGACATCGAAGAATTGCAGTCGATCGCCGGCGCCGAATGAGCCCCGCCCATGGCGAACTGCGCCGGCCGCGTGCCTTAAGCTGACACACCCTTCCTGCTATATGGACTGATGCGCGCAGCCCGCGAAATGCCGATCCTGCCGTTGCTACGTACGCTGAGCTCCAAGGCGGCGGCGCCCGGGCGCGCCTTCCTCGCCTTGCCGTTCGTGCAGCGGACGCTGGCGTTTTTCAAGCGCATCGCGGAGGCCGGCACCCATGGCTACCCGGCCGACACGCGCCGCCGGCTCAAGATCCTCAACATGATCGCCTACCTGATCGCGTTCACGACATTCCTCTACGCGATCCAGCAATCGGTCATGGACTTCCACACGTACGCGCCGATGATCGCAATCAACATGGCGCTCGTCGCAATGGCGCTGCTCGTGCCCTTCGCCCACCGCATCAACGAGCTCGCCGGCGGCCTTCTACTTATCGGCGCCGAGTATGCGGCGCTCTTCGGCTTCACCGATTTCTTCAGTCGCCAGGGCGGCGCGCAGCTGCAATACATCATCGCGGCGGCGGCGTGCTTCGTGATCTTCGACTTGAAGCGCATCCGCCTGATCGCCGCGCTCGTGCTGCTTGCTCTCGTGCTGCACATCTGCGCCTGGTTCTGGTTCCCCGCGCCAAGCCGGGTCTCCGCGGAGGAGCAGCAGGTCGCGGATTCCCTTTACACGCAGGCGGCGATCACCACCGTCATACTCATTGCCGCCTCGGTCTATTACGCGTTCAGCCTCGCCGAGCGCGCCAAGGCCGAGACCGACGCTGTCCTGCGTAACGTCCTACCCGACGCCATCGTGGAGCGGCTCAAGGCCAATCCGGGCAGCGCCATCGCCGACAGCATCGAGGGGGCTTCCGTGATGTTCGCCGACATCTCGGGCTTCGTCGCGCTCACCCTGCGCCTCGGCGCCGACAAGACGGTCGAGCTGTTGAGCCGCATCGTCTCGGAGTTCGATGCGCTCGCAGTTCGCCACGGCGTCGAGAAGATCAAAACCATCGGCGACGCCTACATGGTCGTGGCTGGCCTTCCCGATCCGGTGCCAGATCATACCGCGCGGCTCGCCCGCATGGGGCTCGACATGCTCGATTACATCGCGCGGCTACGCCGCGAATCCGGACTTAACCTCAACATCCGCGTCGGGCTCGCCTCAGGTCCGGTCACCGCCGGCGTCATCGGCACGAAGAAGTTCAGCTACGACGTCTGGGGAGAGCCGGTGAATCTGGCGAGCCGGCTCGAAGGGCAAGCCGCGCCAGGACGCATCCTCGTCTGCCCCACGTGCCACGCAAGACTCATCGACGCGTTCGAATTCGAGCCGCGCGACCCCATCGAGATCAAGGGCATCGGCTCGCAGGAAACGTGGTATCTGCTGCGCGAGCGCACGCCTCCCGACGTGGCCGAGCAGGCTGAGATCACACCATCGGACCGCCTCCGAAGCCGAAGCGCGTTATAATCTTTGCGAATAGCTTGTCGCGTACGTTGCGGTAGTACGTGAGCACCTGCTCGCGGCTGCCGTATCCGATCATCATCGTGGCGTCGAGCGTCGGCCAGTATTCGACCTCCACCGCCATGGTGCGGGTGAATTCGAGCGCCTGATGATGAGCCTCGGGCGACAGCGTCACGATCAGGTCGAATGACGTGTCGTGCAGGTCGCCCAAGGTTTGCGGACTGTGCCTCGACACATCGATACCGATCTCGTCCATGACGGTTGCGACGAAAGGGTCGAGCGGGCCAGCCTTCACGCCGGCAGACCGCACGTAGCAGCCACTTCCCGCAAGATGCCGCAGCACGGCGGCTGCCATCACCGAACGCACCGTGTTCATCGTACAGGCAAACAGCACCGCGCCGGGAAGCTCGTGCCTCTTGCCTTCGTCTTTGCCGGCGGGCGGTTTCCACACGGTCGTCTCATTGCGGCGCGCCGCATCGCGAGACATCGCGCCTACCCCTTCCAGTGCAGCGCACATATTAGGGTGAAGAGCCGCCGCGCCGTGTCGAGGTCGAAAGTGAGCTTGCTCGCGAGCCGCTCCTGCAGGATGCGGCTTCCCTCGTCGTGCAGCCCTCGCCGCCCCATGTCGATTGCCTGGATGCGTGAGGGAGGAGCGGTGCGGATGGCCTCGTAGTAGCTCTCGCAAATGAGGAAGTAGTCCCGCATGATGCGCTTCAATGGCGTGAGCGACAGCATGTGGGTCACGATATTGGCGCCCGCTTCGTCGCCGACGCTGAACACGAGCCGATCCTCGACGATCCCAAGGTTGAGCGTGTAGGGACCGTCGTCGCGACCCTGGAGCGCAAAGCAGTTATCCTCGATGATGTCGAAGATCGCCACCTCGCGCTCGTGCTCGATGTTGGGGTTCGAGGTTGCCGTCGACCTCTCGTCGAGCGTTATCCCTACGAGTCGCGATTTGGTCCTCTTGTCCGGCGTCGGCGCCTCCGTCATGACGCGCGCTCGACTGCCTTGCCGAGCCGCACCTCGGCCGAGCGACGGTGCGCCTCGAGCCCCTCAGCGCGGGCAAGCAGCATGGCTGCCGGGCCAAGCGCTGCGAGTGCGCCGGCGTCGAGCTTCAACAGCGAGGTGCGTTTCATGAAGTCGAGCACGCCCAGACCGGACGAGAAGCGGGCGCTGCGTGCTGTCGGCAATACGTGGTTGGAGCCGGCGATGTAGTCTCCGATCATCTCTGGCGTCTGTTTGCCGATGAAGATCGCGCCGGCGTTGCGGATGCGGTCGGCGAGCTTCTCGGGATCGCGCGTCGCAATCTCCAGATGCTCAGCCGCGATGCGGTCGGCAAGAACCGGCGCCTCATCGAGCGATCGAAGCTCGATCACCGCCCCGAATACGTTCCAGCTTTCGCCCGCGATGTTGCCGCGCGGCAGCGTTTGCAGTTGCCGCGTTACCGCCGCTTCGACCGCGCGCGCAAAGGCCGCGTCGTCGGTCATCAGAATGGACTGCGCAGCTGTGTCGTGCTCGGCCTGCGCCAGAAGATCGGCCGCAATCCATTCCGGATCATTGTGCTTGTCGGCGATGATGAGGACCTCCGAGGGACCGGCAATGCTGTCGATGCCGACGAGCCCGAACACCTGTCGCTTGGCCGCGGCGACGTAGGCGTTGCCAGGGCCCACGATCTTTGCGACCGGTGCGATCGTCTGCGTCCCGTGGGCCAGCGCCGCCACCGCCTGCGCGCCACCGATGCGGTAGATTTCCTCCACGCCCACAAGACGCGCCGCCGCCAACACGAGCGGATTGAGCTCGCCCCGGGGCGCGGGCACGACCATGACGAGCCGCGGCACACCGGCGACCTTGGCAGGCACTGCATTCATGAGGACGGAGCTCGGATAGGATGCAAGGCCGCCAGGCACGTAGAGACCGGCGGATTCAACCGCCGTCCAGCGCCAGCCGAGCTCGACGCCAAGCTCGTCGGTATAGCGCTCGTTTACCGGGAGCTGACGGCGGTGGTGGTCCTCGATGCGGTCACGGGCGAGCTCGAGCGCGGCGATTGTCTTGCTGTCGCAGGCGTCGAACGCCGCGCGCACATCATGCGCCGAGACGCGCATGGTGACCTTGCCGAAATCAACATGATCGAACCTTCTCGAAAGCTCGACGAGCGCCGCGTCGCCGTGCGCCTTCACGTCGGCTACGATCTTGGCGACCGCCGCGTCGACGTCCGCGGAAACCTCCCGCTTCTCGCCGAGGAAGGCCGCGAACGCCTGCTCGAAGCCAGGATCGCTCGTCTGAAGCCGTTTCGGCATCACGTCACCGGCATTTGCTGCCGTCTCCCTCAGCTCGTTGAACTTTCGTCGCTAGCGTGCTTTGGCTTGACGCTTGTGCTCCAGGCCGCGCCGAGGTCGCGCAGCTCGGCCTCGACGCATTCGACCTGCAGCCGCACGGCGCCACCACCCGCGAAGTGCAGCGTCAGCGTGCCGGACGGCACCTCGGCCGGCTCGAACGTGATGGCGAGCAGCGCCAGCACCGCGTCCTTTTGCTGAAGGTCGATGCCCTGCACTTGAGCGCCCGTCACCCGCTCGAAGCGCACGCCAGAGCGCCGACGCTGATAGTCTCCTGCGGTCCGCTCCGCGCATTCCCAATCGAAGCGGCTCGCGAGCGCGGCAAACCGCATCTCGTCCCTAATGTAGGCCATATCCTCCACGCGAATCACAGCGTCCTGCAGGTGACAAGAGAGAACCCGCAGATCCTCGGGGTCGAGGGCAATGAGCTTCAGGTCTTTCATGCTCGCGAGCTTCCGGGGTGGGGGCGGGGCTGGGCTGGCCCGATACCGTGAGTTTTGATAGCGAGGCCAGCACGTCCGCGCAACCGAGGCCTCGGTCAACCGGCTGCAATATGCCTGCGAGCGATTTGGCGGCCTGTGGGTTCGTACCCCGATTGCCGGAATGGCCGATTCCGTGCATCGCTCCACCCATGGAGCGCGTTTTCGTCTCTGATGCTCGCACGCGCCGTGGAGGTCCAATGGAGAACGAACAATTCAATATGTCGCTGCGCCGGTACTTGAAGCACGTCGGCATCTCCTCGCAGCAGGAGATCGAGCGCATCGTGCGCGAGCACCATCTGGAAGGCAAAGGCAGGCTCAAGGTGAAGATGGTGCTGACCGCACAGGGCACGGACCTGCGCCACGAGGTCGACGGCGAGATCGACCTGGGTTAGGCAAACCATCAGCCAGTGAGGCGCTCGATCTGGGCACCGCAGCGCGACAGCTTTTGCTCGAGCTGCTCGAAGCCGCGGTCGAGGTGATAGACGCGGTTGATCATCGTCTCCCCCTCGGCCATCAGCCCCGCCACGACGAGCGAGACGGAAGCGCGCAAATCGGTCGCCATGACCGGGGCGCCGGTGAGGCCCTTGACGCCTTTGATGGTGGCGGTATCGCCGTGGAGCTGGATGTCGGCGCCGAGCCGCGCCAATTCCTGCACGTGCATGAAGCGGTTCTCGAAGATTGTCTCGCGGATCACGCTGGTGCCGCCGGCCGTGGTCATCAGCGCCATAAGCTGCGCCTGCAGGTCGGTCGGGAATCCGGGGAAAGGTTGCGTCTCTATCGTAATCGGCTCGATACCAGCGCCATTGCGCGCGATGCGCACGCCGCTGTTGGTCTCCTGGACCGTGACTCCAGTCTTCGCCAGCGCGTCCAGCGCCGTCTTCAGGAGATCGAGGCGCGCACCCTCGAGCGTCACGTCGCCGCCGGTCGCGGCAACTGCAATGGCGAACGTGCCCGTCTCGATGCGATCGGGGAGCACGGCGTGCACGGCGCCCTCGAGCCTGTTTGCGCCCTCGACCCGCAACGTGGAGGTGCCGATGCCTTCGATCTTCACGCCCATCTTGACGAGGCACTGGGCAACGTCACCGACCTCCGGCTCACGCGCGGCGTTCTCGATGACGGTCTCCCCGCGCGCCAGCGCCGAGGCGAGCAGCACGTTGTGGGTGGCGCCAACCGAGACCTTGGGGAACACGACGCGGCCGCCGCGCAAGCCGCCGGGAGCGGTGGCGATCACATAGCCACCTTCGATCTCGATCTTGGCGCCGAGCTCCTTGAGCCCCATCAAATGCAAGTCTACCGGGCGCGTGCCGATGGCGCAGCCGCCGGGCAGCGAGACCTTGGCCTGGCCGCAGCGCGCAAGCAGGGGCCCGAGCACCCAGAAGCTCGCCCGCATGCGGCTCACCATCTCGTAAGGCGCCACGGTGTCGACGATGTCGCGGGCGGACAGGTGGAATGTCTCGCCCAAGTGCGACGCGGGACCCGCCCGCTTGCCGTCGACGGCGAGGTCGACGCCGTGATTGCGCAAGATGCGCGCGAGCAGGTTGACGTCGGCGAGGTTCGGCACGTTTTTGAGCGTCAGCCGGTCCGAGGTCAGCAGGCTGGCGATCATCAACGGTAGGGCTGCGTTCTTGGCACCGGAGATCGGGATCGTGCCCGAAAGCCGCTCTCCCCCCGTGATTTTGATGCGATCCATGAAGCCCTTGTCCCTCTTGCGCGAGCAAGCCCTCGAGCCGCGCGGTCATTGACAGATGAATAAGCGCTTCGCTGCCGCTCCGGCAAGCCTTGCCTCACATGGGCATTATCGCGCCGGCCCGAACTGCCCGAAACCGACCTTCACGCGTCGTCCTTATCGCGTGCGGGCTCGGGCAGGCCCTGAGCGTCTGGCTTGACGTCTGCGCGGGCGCGCGCCTGGTCCTTGCGCTTGCGGAGGTTGGCCTTGAGCTCCGATTCGAGCCGCTGCGACCGGTCGGACCCGCCCTTGCGCGATCCCCTACGATCATCGCTTTTGCGCATCGGCAGCCTTTTCATCGTCTCTGGGGGCAAATTCCGTAGCCGGCACAGCATTTGGCGTCGCTACATCCTCCGCCCGGGACATCTTCAGATCGTCATACCAGACAGAACCCGATACGAGTTGCTCAGACGCCGATCGCGCGGCGAGATCGAGCCGGAGCACCTGCGCGCGGCAATTCTTGTCCGGAACCGTGAAGGTGAACTGGAAGTCTGCCCAGGACGCGGCCGAGCCGACGAACATCTTGCTCTCTCCCAACGTCGTTGGCGCCGAGACATCGGCACAACGCATGCTCCACTGCAACCCGCGGCGCCCACTCAATTCGCCTTTGATCTTGCCCATGAACGTGTACGTGCCTGCCGACAAAAGCGTCATGTGCGTGACACCGGAGAAATCCACACGGCCGGGGCCCAGCTCCAGGAAAAGCGCGTGCTGGTCGGTATTGTCGGGCCGCGGCACGATGTCGACCGTCACGCCGGCACCCGACGTAATCTTCCAATCGAACGGCGAACCAGACGGCGGCTTCTTGAAGCTGGCGTTAGCTAGGAAGCCCGCACGTCCGAGGTCGCTTGCGGGCAGGAACTGCAGCCACGTGTAGTAGGCGAGCTCATAGAATTTGTTGTTGAGCAGAAAGGTCACATAATTGTTGACGGTGACCGGGTCGGGTGGTGTTGGCGTATCCTTGACGCTCAGCAGCAGGTTGAGTGGCGTGCGCGCATCGGTAACGCCGAGGGGCAGGTCGTCGAAGAAGCTCGATCGCCAAGGCGGATTGTCCGCAAGCAAGCTCTTGACGGCTCCGACGGCTTTCTGATCGCCGCCCTCGGCCATCTGCGCCAAAATCGGGATGGCGTAGGCAGTGAGCTGCGGCCGCTTTCTCAGGAATACGTCCGCGTAGTAGACGGTGCCGGCGTAATCCTTCTTCTCGAAGCTTTTCCGCATCATCCAATAGACGGCGAAGCTCTCTGCCAACGACCTGCCGACGGCGGCGTGCATGAGTCCGAATGCCGCGGGCTCATCGCCCGCAGCGTCGGCGAGCTGCCCCAGAATGCGCAACGCCCGGGCGTTCAAGGGGTCGTTCACAAGCGATGTGACGGCGTGCGCGCGAATTTCTTCGCGCTCGCGTTCTATCGGCGGCGCGGCCGGCGCCACCGTGGGGGCATCATCGCGACGTTCGAGCGGCAGCTCTTGCGCAGTCGCCTTGAGGGCAGTTTCCGCCCAGCCAGCGAGCCCGTGGTCCCCTTGTTGCGCTACGTCGTCATAGACCTTCTGAGTCTGCGCAGCCTCGCCGGCGGCCTGCACAGCGCCGGGGCGCCGATTGAGCAACCGGTCGGCGAGGGTGACGTTCGCGACCGGCTCGGTCGAGCGCAGGAGGAGCGCGGCTTCGGGAGCGTCGGCCGCAAGATAGGCCGCGAGGCTTCGCGTCAGGACTTGCCATGTCAGCGCGACGCCCAGAGCAGTGAGGACGTAGACCCGGAGCGATCTAGATTGGGTATTGATCACTGCGATCGTAGTCCAATTTCAAGGTCGAGCGCGTGATTGTGCTTCGAGAAGCGATCCGAGAGCCTCAGTGCTCATGGCCCAAACGACGCGACTTGTCGGCAAGCAACGCGTTTTGCGGATCCTTATCGGCGCGCGCGCCATATTCGTCTCCGTACCCATAACCGTATCCGTAGCCAGCCGTTTTGGCGTCGTATTTGGTGAGCACGGCGCCGATGACGGAGCCTCGTCCGAATTGAAGGCGCTTCAAAGCCCAGCGAACGAGCCCAAGACGGACCTGACCAGCTCCCACGACGAAGATGGTCGCCGCTGCGGCATTGGACAGCAGCGGTGCATCTGCGAGTCCCATGACCGGCGGGCCGTCGATGACGATAAGGTCGAACACCTCTAGCCCAACCGACAAGAGCGAGTGCAGACGCGCGTTGCCCAATAGATCGACGGCATTCGGCGGCAGCGGACCCGACGCCATAAAGGCGAGGTTGGGAATTCCGGTCCAGCGAAAGGCCTCGGGCGGGGTGCAAGCGCCCATCAGATAGTTGCTGAGGCCAATTGCCTTATCACAACCAATCCTCTGGTGCAGCGACGGGTTGCGCAGGTCGGCATCGACCACCAGCACTCTCGAGCCCAGCATTGCAAAGTGTCGCGCGATCGCCATTGGCGGTGATCGATTTGCCCTCCGAAGGGGCGGCGCTGGTGACCACGAGCGACCTCGGCAAGCCGGTCGGTCATGAACTGCAGCGCCGTGCACAGCGAGCGGCGATCTCGCCGATCTTGTTGGTAAGCTGTATCATCGCCGGGTAGCCCGGCTTAAAGGTTTCGAGTTTCTCGTGGTACTCGGCGACGAGCGCGTTGCGCTGGTCCCGTAATGTCTCGACCACCCGATTGGTGAGGAGCTGCGGCATGCTCATGGCGTCCGCAAACTCCGCCTGCTTCCAGAGCTGCTCATTCTTTATGCGTTCCGAGACGAGACTGCCCAGCGCCGCATTTGCGCTGGCGAGATTTGTCTCGTCGATCGACGACTTCTCCGAAACGGCGACGATCTGCTCCTTTTGCGCGAAGGTCAGCAGCGTCTGCTCGGACTCTTCCAAGCGGATCTTGAGGTGCTTCAGCTGATCATCGAGAAATGTTTTGGCATCAGCGTTCGCCTGAAAACGCTTGTCGAGATTTGACGCGATGAAAGCGTCGGCGAGAGCGGCCGCTACCCGTTGCGCGCGAACCCGGTCGGCGTCCCAATAGCTGATGTCGACGAGACGTGAGCCGCTCACAGGACGCACGATGCGGTTGGCAAGAATTTTTGCGCCTGCGGCGCGTTCGCGATCGGCGCGCCCTGCGTCCTTGAGCAGAGGAGTGCCCACCGAGGAAAAAAGGCCGCGGATCGCACCCAAAAGCGAGAAACCCTTCGCTTGCAGGAAATCGGTATTGTCGCCGAGCTTAAGCGCACTTGCGACGCGCTCCGCGAGCGTCCGGCTCTGCATGAGCTCATACTGCGTCCGCATGAACTCGAAGTCGTAACCTTCGATCGGCGTAATGTTACCGCCTTCAACGATCTTGGCCGCGTTGCGGTCGATCTGAAGGCGCACCGACGCGACGTATAGCGGCGTCATCATGAGCGTACTCACAATGCCGAGCGCGACGACGGCCGCGACGACGCTGAGCACCACCCACTTGCGCTTATTCAGGATGCGCCAATATTCGCGCAGCGTGGGGGCGAAGCTCGCCTCCGCGCCGGCGGAGTAACCTCCGCTGACCTGCGGATTCGGCTCGCGCAAAGCCGGATAGGATCGAGCCGCAGGCACAAGCCGGCCGGGCGTCGAACGAGGGTCATTCGCGGCGGCTACTAGGTTGTTGCTCATGGCAATATCTAAGACTCATACTTTGCTTCCGTCACAACAGCGGGATGAAGATATTCGCCAGCGGCAAGACCTTGACGATATTCTGGAACGTCGTCTTGGCCATTGAGTCATTGATGATGATGAGATCGCCGTCCTGAATGACCGGATCTTCGGTCGATCCATTGCGAATCGTCTCGAGGTCGAACCTGGCTGCCGACCGCTTGCCGTTCACGTTCCTGAAAACGACGATGCTGCTCGTATCGGCAACGTCGCTCGGGCCCTCCGCGATCGCAATGAATTGGACGAGGGTAGTCTTGCCGCGAATTGGATAGACGCCCGGCTTTTTGACGGAACCCTCGATCGTCACGCGCCTGCTGTTGTATTCTTTGACGTAAACGGTGACTTGGGGAGACTGCAGATACTTGGCGCCAAGCTTTGCCGTCAGGTCTTGCTCGATATCCCTCGACGTCTTGCCCGCGGCTTGAATTTCACCGACCAGGGGCAGGTTTATGGTGCCGATATCGGCGACCTGAACGCTGCGCGAAAGCTCCGATATCTTGAAAACGGAGATCTCGAGGACATCCTGGGGACCAATCTTGTAAGCGGAATTTCCGGGAGTGGATGATGCCGTGAAGGACTCGGCCGCCTTAGCCAGATGCGCAGAATCGGGCGCAGCTTCCGTCGCGGAGGTCCCGGAGGTAGGGGGCGCCAAAGCGGTGGGGAGGGCAGCAGTCTCGGTTTCCGTGTTCTGAGTAAGCCCACTCTGCATGCTCTCATCCAAAGAAGCGCCGCAACCGGCGAGAGAAACCGCGCAAACCATCACTATATCGGCCACCAGCGCCGGCGTTCTCCGAGCGCGCGTGGCCGGTTCGAGGCTCGTCAAACAAGGGCTCACGAACCGCTGCCGAAACCGGCAAAACGGACGGTGCAACATTCGCAAGTACTCCCCTCGGCCGCGTCGAAACCAAGTGCTCGGCTTCGATCACGCCCGACCCGCGCCGCAGCGCGTTCGCGCTCCCCGCTTAGGTTCGGAGGACGCTGCCTCGCGTCATGTGCATCCGTGGCCAGAAGGTGGACGCGCCCCTCGTCCAGCATCCCTTCATCCCAATATTGCCCATTTTTCCAAAGGTGCCAGCAAGCGAACCCGTCGTAATTTGAATCCACACACCGACGTGGGGCCAACCGCTCGAAGGTCTCGTATTGCGACCCTATCCAACATAGTCGTTCCGGATGAGCCAGAATTGGAACGAATCCTGCCGCAAAAGGCTGAAAAGCACGTCCTAGCCGCGGCGACCTCTCTAGAAGTAGCGGCCCTGCCAAGCAGTTGGCCTTGCACAATAGCCACAGGCGCGAAGAATTCGCATACTCAGGCTCGCGTCGCGTCGACGCGTACATGTGCTGTGCGTAATCTCAAAGGCCTTTCCGTCGGACTTAGCCGGCAATACGAATTTTTGTCCGCGTGGGGACTCACGAATGACGGATCGGCGTGCTTCTATTTTGGTCAGCGCTGCGCTGTTCGTTTTTCTTAACGGCACAATTGTGCAGGCCGCGACGCTAGAGGGCATTCAAGGCACCGTTTTGGTCGATCACGGCAGCGGCTATGGCATCGTCAGTGGTCCCGCAGAACTCAATCCAGGCGATTCCGTCATCGCCAATCCGGGTGCGGCGGCGCAGGTCGTCTATGGAGACGGATGCAACGTCCCGGTTCAGCCTGGGTCCGTGGTTGCAGTTGCCGGTCAATTCCCCTGTCCCACGGAAGCCGGCGCGGTAGAAAGCCCGGGCGCGGTCTTCAACACCACGACGCTTCTGGTCGGAGGCGCGATCGTCGGGGGAGCAGTGGGGGCGGCGGTGCTGCTCAGTCACAACGATACGTCCGCCAGCCCATAACCGAGTATCTGCCAATGGTACGCAACGTTGGCGCGGCGATCCGATCAGTCAAGATGATGGCAACCCCGACACATTGACGGCAGGAGTGGGTTGTGTTGCGCATTCTGCATCGGTTGAGGCCAGGTCATTTCTACCCGTGCGCCGCCGTCGTTATTGCCGCCGTTATCCTCGGAGGAGGCACGCGCGAAGGCTTTCTCTCCGATGTTCTTCTCCAGTTGATTGCCATTCCTCTGCTCGTGGTTTCGATGGCGCGGCTGCCGGATCTATCCTCCCTCGGCGCCGCCAAACTGGGCGTCGCCTTTTGCGGCGCAGTCATTCTAGTCCCAATTCTTCAGTTGATCCCGCTTCCCCCGGGAGTTTGGACTGCCCTTCCCAACAGGCAAGTCGAGGCGGAGGCGCTTACGCTCGCCAACCAGCCGCTACCCTGGATGCCAATTAGCGTGTCGCCACGCGCAACTTGGCTCAGCGCATTGTCCCTTCTCGTTCCGGTGTCGGTGTTTCTAGGGGTCATCCTGCTCGATTATAACGAACGCTCGGCGCTGAGCCTCACCCTTCTGGGCGCCGCTCTCCTTAGTGTCTTTCTCGGGTTGAGCCAAGTGGCGCAGGGCCCGTCGAGTCCGCTGCGCTTTTTCGACTTCAGCAACACGACCGACGCAATTGGCTTCTTCGCCAATAGAAACCACCTTGCCGCGCTTCTCTACGTCACGCTTCTTCTGGCGGGCGCTTGGACGATCGCGGCGGCCACTGCCGCGGAAAGCAGCCGCAAAGGCAGAATGTTCGATACTTCGAGTATCATGGCTCTGCTCGCAAGCTTCACCGTCATGGTTGCTCTGTTGGCCGGACAAGCAATGGCGCGGTCGCGAGCCGGTCTCGGACTGACGATCATCGCATTGTTCGGGACGATTGCGCTCGCGTTTGCAGACCGTCGACGCTCCTCGCGTATCAATACGGCGCGCATCATCGCCGTTTCCATCGCCGTCGCGGCGATGTTCACGACCCAGTTCGGGCTCTACCGCATCATGGAGCGGTTCACCTATGACCCGCTCGCGGATTCGCGCATCGCCTTCGCGCACACCACTATTGCGGCAGCGAAGGACTTTATGCCGTTTGGATCCGGACTCGGCACCTTTATCCCCGTATACGCGATGTCCGAAAAGCGCGAGGACGTGCTGGCAAACCATTACGTCAACCGCGCGCATGACGATGTGCTTGAGCTCTGGCTCGAAGCCGGCGCGTTCGGCGTGGGGCTGCTCGCGGCTTTTGTCAGCTGGTTTGCTCTGCGTGCGATCGCCATCTGGCGCCAGCCTAAGAGCGGAGAGGCGCGCGACATCGACCGATCCTTGGCGCGCGCGGCAACCGTGGGCGTCGGCCTTATGATGGCGCACTGCACCATCGACTATCCCTTGCGCACGGGCGCAATGGCCGCGGTGTTCGCCTTGGCTTGCGCCTTCATGTTCGAGCCTGTCGGCATCCGGCGCACCCCGGCACGCGCACCGGGCAACGCTAAGCGAGGATTCGCAATTCCGGAACCACTGCCGCCGATGATGGCGCCGGATTCGTCGGCCGTGCGGACTGCATCGTCCCCTACCGGAGCCTTTTCAAATGCGAGTCCGGGCGCAACGCTTATTGCAGTGCCGCGAGACGAGTTGGGAAAGGACGTGGAATGGCCCGAAGACTGGCGCAAGCACTCACCGAAATCGCGCTAGCAGGCTCCGGGCAAAAAAATGAGACCGCGGTTCCTCCGCGTATTGATCTGTATCGTTGCCACATTGCCACACGAAGGAATGTCATTGCTCGGCCCTCTGCAACGAAGATTGGCGCGAAGCCGGATATTGCTATTGTTGTCCAACCGTTTAGTTCGACCCCCGAGGCTCTGTAGAGAGCGGGGATTAAATGTACCGCAAAGTTCGTCAGCAGTTCTTGTTGCTAATTGATCTTGGCCTCATCGCGATTGCCACGGCGCTCGCGCTCTTCTTGCGAGACAATCTCGTAATTTCTGCGCACCGGATCCAAGAATTATTTCCCTACCTTTCCATCACGCTGCTGACGGCAGCGGTTGTTCTCACAGGCACAGGTCTCCATCGATCCTTCTGGCGCTACAGCGCGATGGTCGATTACCTGCGCGTGCTGGGGTCAGTCGTCATCATTGCGGTTGCTGCCGTCGCCACGGGTTTTCAATTTAACCGGCTCGACGGCGTCGCGCGCGCGCTCCCCATCATCCAGGGATTGCTAATGGCTTTCCTGCTCATTGGTGTGCGCGTCGCGAGGCGTCTGCGGCATGCGCGTCGGCATCAGACCGTCGCTCCACTGCCAACCGGTCGAGGAGAGACCGTCCTCATCATCGGGATCAATACTGTGACGGAGCTCTTCCTGCGCTCCGTGGCAGAGTTCGCGCCGGAGCGCGTGAAGATCGCAGGCATTGTCGGCCCCAGCCAGCGGCACAGCGGCCGCTTACTTCAGCAATTTCCGATTCTCGGAGTGCCCGAAGAGATTGCGGGCATCTTGAAGACCCTCGAGGTCCATGGTGTGTCCATCAACCGCATCGTTGTGACATCTCCCTTTGCCGAGCTTTCCCCGGAGGTGCGGAAAGCGCTTATCGAAGTCGAAAGAACGGCGGATATTCAGCTCGATTTCTTCTCGGAGCGGATCGGACTGGATCGTCGTTCGGACGGTCTGTCCACGCCCGCCGAGGCTGCGCTCCCGAATGCATGCGATCCAAGCCTGGCGTTCAGCGCCGTTGAGCACGAAGCCATGTCGCAGCGTGCCTATTGGCACGTGAAGCGCGCCATCGATCTCACGGGCGCTGTCTTGCTTGCGGTGGTGACGGCGCCGCTTGCGGTGCTCATCGGTTTGATTGCGCTGCTCGACGTCGGCTTTCCCGCCGTCTTTTGGCAGCAGCGGCCGGGTCTGATCGGCAAGCCGTTCAAGCTCTACAAGTTCCGTACTATGCGCAACGCTCACGATCAGGGCGGCCATCGCATTGCTGATGAGCTGCGGCTGTCGGCGGTTGGGCGCCTCTTGAGACGCACGCGTCTCGATGAGCTCCCGCAAATCTACAACATCTTGCGCGGTGAGATGTCGTTTGTAGGTCCACGACCGCTTCTGCCTATCGACCAATCCGAGGCGTACGCCGCGCGCCTCCTGGTGCGACCTGGCCTCACAGGCTGGGCGCAGGTGTGCGGCGGCCGCGAGATCTCATCCCGCGACAAGGCGGCGCTCGACGTCTGGTATGTCCGCAACGCTTCGCTCTGGTTCGATCTCAAGATCATGGCGCGGACGTTTCCGATGATTGTTATGGGCGAGCGCACCAACGAGGAGACGGTGCGCGAAACTTGGGACGACTTGGCCCGCATTACGACGTTTTCTGTAGAGCCGGGAGGTCTCGATCTCTCCGGCCAAACACAGGGTGTGCGCGAATCCGGAGGTCAACAGCAGGCAGCTTGACCGAGGCACGGTTGCTCCAATTCGATCAACGCCTGGTGTTGAGAGTTGGTCACTTTATAGCGCGAGCCTCTCGGCGCGGATCGAAGACGGGATGGGGAGTTGGGTGGATAGATTCACCCAGAATGCGGTAGCTTTTACCGAATTGCCTGGAAAGAACCTGTGATCCGAAGCCTTTCCTCAGCCTTCTAGGTGAAGCCGGGCGTGCGAGCATGCAGTGCGAGCCGTGCAACGACGAAGCTCACAAAAAGACCGAAAGGCCGTGAAATGTGCGGCATCGGGGCCTACGGTTCCACCGCTCAATCGCTCGACCGCGACGAGCTCATGCGGATGCGTGATCACCTCTCAGCGCGCGGTCCCGACGGCAAGGGCGAGTGGATCTCGGCCGATCGGAAATTGGGCCTCGGCCATCGCCGCCTATCGATCATCGACCTGTCGGAGATAGGTGCGCAGCCGATGAGGAGCGTGGATGGCAACCTCGTCGTGACGTTCAACGGCGAAATCTATAATTACCGCGCGCTGCGCCGTGACCTGGCGGCGCAAGGGTGCATCTTCCGCAGCCACTCCGACACGGAAGTTCTGCTGCACCTCTATGCCCTGAAAAGGCCCCGCGATGGTCGGACTGTTGCGCGGCATGTTCGCTTTTGCCATCTGGGATCGAGAGCAAGCGCTGCCTTCGTCTCGCGCGCGATCCCTTCGGCATCAAGCCGCTCTACTATGCCGATGACGGGCGCACGCTCCGCTTTGCCTCGCAGGTGAAGGCGCTCATCGCCGCCGGCGGCGTGTCGAAGAGCCCCGATGCTGCCGGCTGCGTCGGCTTCTATCTCTTCGGCAGCGTGCCCGAGCCCTTCACGACGCATCGCGCGATCCGCTCGCTGCCGGCGGGATCGACAGCTTGTATCGACGCTCGCGGCATGCGGGAGCCAAGTCGCTATTTCTCGATCGCGGAAACCTATCGACAGGCCGAGCAGCGTGCGTGCAACCTCGATGCCAGGGCCCTGCAGGCCCGCGTCCGCGATGCGATGCTCGATTCCGTTCGCCACCATCTCGTCGCCGATGTCCCGGTCGGCGCGTTCCTCTCGTCGGGCGTCGATTCAGGCGCGCTCGTCGGCCTCATGCGCGAAGCGGGCCACGAGGACATTCAAACCGTGACGCTCGCGTTCGAGGAATTCCGTGGCACAGCCAACGACGAAGCGCCGCTGGCGGAGGCGATGGCGCGCCGCTTCGGCACTCGGCACACCACGCGCACCGTCACGGAGGCGGAGTTCCGAGCCGACCTGCCCCGCATCCTCGAGGCCATGGACCAACCCTCAATCGATGAGCTGAATACCTGGCTCGTCAGCAAGGCCGCACGCGAGCTCGGACTGAAGGTCGCTGTCTCCGGCCTGGGGGGCGATGAGCTGTTCGGCGGTTACTCGACCTTCCGCGAAGTGCCACGCTGGGTGCGCACGATGTTCCTACCCGGAGCGCCGCTACGGCGGCTTCACCGACGCGCAGCGCCATGTAGCTCTTCATTCTCTGCTCGGCATGCAGCCGCGACATGAAGGTGTTGCGCACGGCCGATGCAAAGATCCACATCACGGCCGCAGCTAGCAGCATCGGTCCAAAGCGCTCGGGGCCAAACTGAGACCAAGCCACAAGACCCAGCACAACCACAACCGAAAGGATGCCCGCGGCGGCAAGGACGGTTCGCAGAGCTTCGCCGGCGAAGCGGTCGCCGTAGCCCTCTTTTGCCGCTTCGGTTTGATAGCGAATTTGCGTGTTGACGATCGGCATGACGAACACGCTCGATCCGAGCCCCAACACTCCGAGCAACAGATTGGCCGAACCGAAGACCTCAGCCGGGGCGAGCTCGGTATAAAGGCGCAACGCCGCGATACCCACGAGCGCCGCGATGCCATTGCCGAAGAGCACGACAGCGCCGGCCTGTAGGAACGAGCGGGGAATCATGTCGGGCCTGTAGGAATCTCGGTACGACCGGTCCGATCGGTCCAGGCAAAACCAACGGTCTTGTCCTAGACCGGCGAGATCTGGCGCTCGTCGACGCGGACCCTTACGGCGCGGCTTAAAAGTTCCATAAGCACCGTCAGCCGGTCGTTCTCGTGCATTTCAATAACGGTGGCCACGAGACCGTCGAACGGTCCGCCCGCCACACGCACCTGCTGACCAACGCGATAGGGACTGGCCGGCCGCACGATTGCGCCGTCGACCTCGCGAGCCTTCAGGCTCTGCACGAAGGCGTCCGCGATCAGGCTCAGCTCGTCGCCGCAGCGCACAAGTCGTACGAACGCCGTACGTCGAGAGAACTGGGCGCCAAGGCTGCGTCTCGGCATCAATCCGCACGAAGAGGTAGCCAGGAAATAAAGGTCGCAGCGCTTCCGTCACGCGCCTGCTGTGGTTGAGCCGCCGCCGGATCAGAGGGCAATAGGCATGGAAGTCCTGCCGTTGCAGATTTTCGAGCGCAATGTGCTCTTTGTGCGGTTGAGTATTGACTACGCCCCAACCGACGAGCTGCGGCAAATATTGTTCGTACTCGGTTCGCACAACACCCCCAACATGCACACGTACCAGCAATCCCGCGGACGAACGCCTTCTAAATTCATAGCTTCCGCGGTCACCCGCCGCAAGCTGCCCACGCCCCGGTGACACAGACTAGTATGCCTGCGCAACGGGGCAATACCCTTGGGACGGCTTGGGTTAAGGTGCGCTGTGCGACGTGCGCAAGCACCCGACCAGGAGACGTGGCGCGCTGCTTGCCCCTAAGGGGGGCTTGTGGCAGTGTCCCGGCGCTTTGCTGAACGCGTCGGGGTAAGGACTTCTTTCACCGCGCCCTTGGCTTAAAGCGG
>CAVUWX010000017.1:0-101405 GCA_963745205.1 uncultured Alphaproteobacteria bacterium | reverse complement strand
GTGGCGAAGGGTGCTCCTTTCGACGAATGCATCGAGAACATCGACATCGGCGGCCCGGCTCTCATCCGCGCGGCGGCGAAGAACCACGCCAGCGTGACCGTGGTTGTCGAGCCCGCGGACTACGAGCGCGTGCTGGGCGAGATGCGCGCGAATGCCGGAGCCACGACGCTCAGTTTGCGCAAGCAGCTCGCCGCCAAGGCTTACGCGCGCACAGCCGCCTACGACGCGGCGATCGGGAACTGGTTCGCGGCAGTTCTGGGTGATGGTGCGCCCGAGTGGCGCGCGTTCGCAGGGAAACGCTCGCAGGCGCTGCGCTACGGCGAGAACCCCCACCAGTCAGCGGCCTTCTACGTCACGGGCGCCCCGCGCTTCGGCGTCGCCACGGCCGTGCAACACCAGGGCAAGGAGCTTTCTTACAACAACCTCAACGACACCTATGCGGCCTACGAACTGGTCGCCGAGTTGGCGGCGAGGGCCCAGCCGTCGCCATCATCAAGCACGCAAACCCCTGCGGCGTGGCCCAGGAGGCTCGCTGAAGGAAGCCTATGTAGGGGCGCTGAGCTGCGATCCGGTCAGCGCCTATCGGGGGATCGTCGCGTGAGCCGCCCGCTCGACGCCGCTGCGGCCGAGGAGATCACCAAGATATTCACCGAGGTCGTGATCGCGCCCGACGCAACGACGAGGCGAAGGCGATCTTCGCCGCCAAGAAGAACCTGCGCCTGCTGATGACGGGCGGGCTGCCCGATCCGCGCGCGCCCGGCGTGTTGTTGCGCTCGCTGGCCGGCGGGTTCTCGTGCAGTCGCGCGACATGGCCCGCGTCGCCGCGGCCGACCTGAAGGTCGTCACCAAGCGGGCGCCCACCGAGCGGGAGCTGGCCGACCTGCTGTTCGCCTTCAAGGTGGCAAAACATGTGAAGTCGAACGCCATCGTCTACGCGAAGGGCGGCGCAACCGTCGGCATCGGAGCCGGCCAGATGAGCCGCGTCGATTTCGCGCGCATCGCTGCGCTGAAGGCTGCGGATGCTGCCGGCCGAGATGAGCACACCAGAGCCGCTGACGCGAGGGTCGGTCGTCGCCTCGGACGCTTTCTTTCCGTTTCCCGATGGCCTCCTGGCCGCGGCCGAGGCGGGGGCAACCGCCGTCATCCAGCCCGGCGGCTCGATGCGCGACGATGAGGTCATCGCAGCGGCGGACGAGAAAGGCCTCGCCATGGTCTTCACCGGCATGCGTCACTTCCGGCATTGAGCATGGCGGAGAGCGCCGCGTCGGCCTGCGCCCTGCTGTCCGGCCGACTGGGACCTGATCCGCGGCTGGCTGGAGCGGGCCGACATCCAGGAGTGGTGGGGGCCGCTCTCGGCGACGGAGGCCGAGGTCAATGTGGCGCTCAGCTCCGAGCATGCGCTGTGCCGCATCATCCCGTCGGCGGCAAACCGGTCGGCTACGCGCACGCCGTCGACGCGACGCTCTGGGGAGATACGCTGCCTCAGGATCTTCAGCCCGGGACCTGGGATCTCGACCTGTTCATCGCTTCGGAGGAGCACCGGGGCAAAGGCGTCGGGCAGGCGGCGCTGGCGCAGCTCAAGGACGAGGTCTTTACCTCGACGCTCGCGCTCGCCGTCTGCGTCTTCCCCTCGATCAGTAACGAGCGCGCGGTGCGGGCCTACGAGAAGGCCGGTTTTCGATGGAAACGCATCTGGAACGACCCGCATTCCGGCCCGTCCTGGTTCATGGTCGCCGAGCGTCACCGGCAGTGATTGTGCTCGGCAGCCAAAGGCCTTAGAATGACCGGCAAGATCCACGGAGCTGAGGGATTGAGCTAGTGAACACAGTCATCAGGGCGATTGTCTTCGTCGTTATCCTCGCCGCCATTGTCGCCGGCATCGTCTACGTCTACACGCCGATTCCGGAGAAAGCGGCAGCCCCGGCACCCGCCGCCACCACCGCGCCGCCGCCACCGGCTGACGCCATGGCTCCGGCCGCCCCGGCGCCGGCGGCACCTGCCGCGCCTGCGCCGGCGACACCACCCGCGGAGCCCGCTCCGGGCCCGGCGCCTTAAGACTCCAACGGGCCAGGGATGTCTCCCTGGCCCGTTTCGGTTCTTGAGCGATTGAGCGCCCGACGCGGGCGGTTGCCTCCTAGAGTGAATCGGGCGGAGGCGGCTTGACCGGCTTGTCGTCCTCGGGCTTGCCTTTCGATCCCATGTCCTTGGTCGCCTCCTTGGCCTTGTCGAGCACCTCGGAGGTGGCCGTCTTGGCCTTGTCCAAGACTTCGCGCGCGGCTTGCGCCGCCTTGTCGAGGATGCGCGTCGCCTCGGTCGCCTTGTCCATGGCCTTGCCGCTCGCATCCTTGCTCTCGGCAATTGCGGCGTCAGCGTGATCCTTCGCCTTGTCGATCGCCTTGAGCACGGCCTGCTTGGCGGCCTCTATTGCCGCGGTTGCGGCTTCCTTCGCCTTGTCGATCGCCTCACTGGCGGAAGGGTGCGCCGGTGGCTCTTCGGCGGGCTCGTCGCCCTTGGGCGAAACGGGCTGCTCCTGCGAGAGCGCGGCCAGCGGAAGCAGCAGCGCCGCCGCCAGCACGGGCAGAATGCGTCTCATGTAACCTCCCTTTGGTGGCTTGGCTCGTCACTGCTTCTAAACATGGGGATTTCGGGCTTGCTTCACTAGCCCTCTCGCGGCGGCGAGCGTACCGGCAGCATCAGCGCAATGCCGGCGATCAGGAACAGCGCGATCGCAGACATGCCGATGCGTTGGCTGGCGGTGAGCGCCGTGAGCGTCGCCACCAGAAATGGGGCGAAAAACGCCGTCACCTTCCCCGAGAAAGCAAACAACCCGAAAAACTGGGTAATTTTCTCTTGCGGCGCCAGGCGTGCGAGCAGCGAGCGGCTCGAGGCCTGCACCGGCGCAGAAACGAGGCCGACCACCATCGCGAAGGCGAGGAACACCTGCTCTCCGGCCGACGAGAACGGTGCCGAGCCCTGCGCCTTGGGCTCGACGGAGACGATAAAGAGGACGTGCGTCGCGTCGACCGACAGGATGCCGAACGCCGCAATCAGCAGAATGACGAGCGCGCCTAGGATTACGGCCTTGGCGCTGAAGCGGTCGTCGAGCACGCCGCCGATCAACGCGCCGAAGGCACCAATAAGCGTCAGGATGATGCCGAACAGGCCGAGCTCCAGCACACCCCAGCCGAACACCGCCGCCCCGTAGATGCCGCCGAAAGTGAAAATGGCGGTGAGGCCGTCGGTAAAGATCATGCGCGCGATCAGAAACAGCAACAGATCGCGGTGCTCGGGCAGCGTGCGCACGGTGTCCCACAGCTCGGCCGTTGCCGGCCGCCGGTCGTGCCGATGCGGTTGGCTCTCGTCCGGCACGAACAAGAAGAATGGGATCATGAACACGAGGTACCAGGCGGCCGATAGCGGGCCGACCAGGCGGTCGCCTTCGCGCGCGGTGATGTCGAGCGGGATCAGCGGCTGCAAGCCGAGCAGCGTCGTGCCCGTTTCCGGCGACGGCACGATGAGGCCGGCAACCAGAGCGAGGCTCACGAGACCACCGAAATAGCCGCAGGCCCAGCCCGCGCCCGACAGGCGCCCGAGCTCGTTGGCCGGCACCAGTCCCGGCATGATGGCGTTGGTGAACACCGCGGTAAATTCGGCCGCGGCCGTAGCGCATACGAAGGCAAAGAGGACCAACAGGATGGTCGGCATGGTCGCCGACGGCGTCGCCACCCACAGCGTCGCCATCGAGGCGGCGAGAATAGCTGAGAACAGCGCGATCCACGGCTTCCGCTGTCCGCGGCCGTCGGCGAATGCGCCGAGGAAGGGGCTGCCCGCCGCCACGATGATGCCGGCGACCGCCGCTCCGTAGCCCCACAAGGCCTGCCCGCGCGGGCCGTCTCCCACCACCACGTTGGCGAAGTAGGGGGCGAACAGGAAGGTCAGGATCAATGTGTAAAAGGGCTGCGCGGCCCAATCGAACAGCATCCATGAGATGCGGGCGATCAGCGGCGCGCGCGTCACGGTGTGATGAGCGGGCGTGGCAATGGTCAAGGCGATCCCCCCGGCGAGCCCCAAGCAAGCCCGATGGCCCGAGGACATAGCACGAAAAATGCCCCGCGCTCACGTCCTCGGAAATCGGGTCTAGGGCAGCACGATCAGATGATCGGGGAGCTCGTTGACGTTGCGTGTATCGGGCGGGAAATGGCGCGCGAGGTGGGTCCCTACCGCCGCGATCGCAGCGACCAGCCCATTGGCCGGCTTGCCGTCGGCAATGGCGGCGGTGAGGTCATCGACGATCGATTTCCACGTCCCTTGCGGCACGCGTGCATCGATGCCGGCATCGGCCAAGACCTCCGCGTGGCGCTCGGCCACCGACACGAAGATGAGCACGCCCGTATGTCCGGTAGTGGTGTGCAGGTTCTGCGCGATGAACTGCTCGACCGCGCGCCGGTGCGCGTGCAGCCGCTTTATGCGCTGAGGCACGAAGGCGGTGCGCACCGCGAGCGGCAGCAGCAGCGCGGTGAGGATGAGGAACAGCGAGAGCTGTGCGAGATAGATCGATTCCACGCTAAGCCGCGTGAAGAAGATCAGTGGCCAGGGCAGTAGCAAGCTCACAAGCGCGGCAACCAGCAGCGGAACGTAGAGATAGGCGTCACTGCGCGCGGCGACTACGACCACGATCTCGCCTGAGGTCTTGCGCTCGGCCTGCGTGATCGCGTCGGAGACGCGCCGCTCCTCCTCGCTGGAAAATAGGCTCATCGAAACATCTCCCGCCCAGTCATCACCAGCTCCCCGAGGAGCCGCCGCCGCCGAAGTCGCCGCCTCCACCCGACCATCCGCCGCCACCGCCGCCGCTCCCGCCGCTGCTCGACCAGCTGCCGCCCCAGCTGTCCGAGCTGCCCGGTATGACTGCGGTACGGCCGGCTCTTCGCGCGCCAGCGACGCCGGCTTTTTGAGCGGCCAGCGCAGAGCGATAAACCGCATATAGAATGTAGAGCACGACGCAGATCCAGAAGATCAGCAAGATGATCTGCATGGTGTCGGGGGCGTCGGAGCGGCGGGCGCCAAGCGCTCGCTGCTTGACCTCCTCGGCGTCCCCCAGCAGCACGTCCTTGATGTCACGTACACCGGCCTTGATGCCACTCGCGAAGTCGCCCTTGCGGAACTCCGGCACGATTGCATGATTGATGATGATGTTCGACATCGCGTCGGTCATGATCGGCTCGAGCCCGCGGCCGACCTCGATGCGCACCTTGTGCTCGCTCGGCACCACGATCAGCAGGACGCCGTTGTTCTTGCCCTTCTGACCGATAGCCCAGGCGCGACCGAGCAGGTAGCCGTACTGCTCGATCGGGTAGCCCTGCAGCGATTTCAGCGTGACGACGGCGAGCTGGTCGGTCGACGTTGCTTCTAGCGACGCGAGCTCGGTATCGAGCGCGGTACGGTCCCCCGGCGTGAGCAGGCCTGCATCGTCAACGACGCGCCCGGTCAACGGCGGGAACACCGGGTCGGCAAGCACGCCGCCGGCGAACGCCACCGCTAACAACGCAAAAGCGATGCAGCAGGCGATGGTGCCGGCAAAACGCCGGGCAAAGTAGACTCGGAGCATGGGCGCGGCCCTCGGCGCGAGCCTACTTAGGTTTGTTGAAATCGACCTTGGGCGTCTTCATCTCCTCGGGCGCGATGTCGAATGTCGCCATCTCCTTGGAGGAGGAGTACATGACCGTGCGCCAGATCCGCCCGGGGAAGGTCGTCAACTCGGTATTATAGGCGCGCACCGCGCTGATGTAGTCGCGGCGCGCGATGGCGATGCGGTTCTCGGTGCCCTCGATCTGGCTCTGCAGGGCGAGGAAGTTCTGGCCCGACTTGATGTCGGGATAGCGCTCGACGACGGCGAGCAGCTTCCCGAGCGCGCCGCCGAGCTGGCTCTGCGCCTCTTGGAATTTCTGCATCGCCTCGGGGTTGGTCAGGATGTCGGGTGGGATGTTCGCCTGCACCTGCGTGGCCTTGGCGCGCGCTTCAACCACATCGGTCAGGACCGTGCGCTCCTGGTCGGCGAAGCCCTTCACCGTCTCCACGAGGTTGGGGATCAGGTCGGCGCGCCGCTTGTACTGGTTTAGTACCTCCGACCACGCCGCCTTGGCGTTCTGCTCGTAGGTCGGGATCGTGTTGATGCCACAGCCCGCGAGCGCGAGGCAGAGCGCGATCAGCGCGAATGCAGTCGAGGGGCGGGTGAAGCGAAGCGCCGGCGCATGAGCCATGACGGAAGAGCCTCCCAGAGAAGCAAGTCGTCTCATTTACGGGCAGTTCATGTATTGAGTGTTGATGGCGGCCGCAAGGTGATGGCGCAAGCTGGCGTTTCTCCACCTATTTGTCACGTTCCGTTCTGAGACGCGTTAAATCGCTGAGGGCGATCGTTGCCACTGATCCCATGGCTGCCATATTCTCACGGCATTGAAGCAGGGCGCTTTTTGGCGCCCCGAAGGGTCTGGGGGCCTGCGAGGACGAGAGGGGCAAGTCCGGACATCATGCACAACGCGATCGCGGTGATGAACACCAAGGGCGGCGTCGGCAAATCGACGATCGTACTGGCCCTGGCGGAGACGCTGTCCGCCTTCCACGGCAAGAATGTTCTGGTGATAGACAGCGACGCGCAGGCGAGCGTGTCGAGCATGCTGATGACCGTGTCGAGCCTCTATAAGCTGCAGAGCGACGGCGCCACCATCGTTGACTACCTGCACGCGACCGTGCTCAAGGACGAGAAGGCTGAGTGGCCGAAGTACATCGTGCGCAACGTCTCCGACGTGGACGACGCGCGCACCGTCTATCTGCTCCCCAGCGACATGCAGCTCACGCTTTTGGAGCGCGAGGTCTCGAAGGAAAGCCTGCACGCGCGCCTGCGCACCGTCATCGCGTCGCTGCTTGCGGCCGTGCGCAAGGTGTTCGACGTGGTGCTGATCGACTGCCCCCCTGGCTTATCCGTGCTGACCGAGTGCTGGCTGCGCGAGGCCGACTTCCACGTCTCCCCGACTAAGGCTGATTACGTGTCGGTGTGCGGGCTCGAGGTGTTCCGCCGCTTCAAGAGCTTGAACCCGGAGATGGGCTTTGCCGAGAACCTCGGCGTCATCATCAACATGAAGGATTTAAAGTCCCCCTCCGACCAGGAGTATCACCGCTGGCTGGAGACCAACGCGGAGAACAACTGCTTCAAGCAGGCGGTGCCGCGCATGTCTGCGCTGCAGGACGCGGCGAACTTCCAGACCTTCAACCGCAGCTATATGGCGAAGTATCCGGGGGCGGCGGGCGCCGCCATGCGCGCGCTGACCGGGGAGCTGCTCGAGCGGCTCGAGGCCTCTAACAAAGCTTTGGTCCGGGAGCCAGCCCCCGACCCTGTCGAAGCGATGGCTTGAGCCGCGGCGCCCCGCATCGAAGTCAGTAATTCTCGGGAGAGAAATTGGAGCGGGCGAACGGATTTGAACCGTCGACCCTCACGTTGGCAACGTGATGCTCTACCCCTGAGCTACGCCCGCATCCTTGGGTATGGCGCCGGCAACGCGGCGCGGACCCGCCTTATGGCGCAACTGTCCGCCCATTGCAAGGCGAAGGCGGCGTCGGTTCGCTGGACCGCCGATGGGCTCGGGCTCAACCCTTCTCGCCGGTCCCCGCCTTGAAGTAGCTCTTCAAGGTGCACTGGGAGAAGCCGCCGTCCGTGAACAGCTTCTTGACCTCCTTCAGCGCCGCGTCCTTATCCGCGCCCACGGCCGCCGCGCAGCCCGACTTCGGCTCCTCGCAGCACATGATCGCGAACATCTGGTCCATGCCGTCTGTGCTGGCCGGCGTCTCCGCGCAGGTCTGCGACACCTGTTTGCAGGCGAGGTTCGCTAGCTTCTTCGCCTGCTCCTTGGTGGTGGCCCAGACGACGGTCGAGGAATTCTCGAGGTTGGGCGTGATCGCCGCCCAGCGTTCCTGCGCGTTTGCGTGCCCGCAGAGAATGAAAAGCAGCGCCGTGACGGCGAGCCGAGCAATGATTTTCGCGGGCATGGGGTCTCCTGATGCAACAGCGGCATAATGCTACCGCCGCGGCCTCCCGCCAGCAAGCGGCCCGCGGCGAGAGTAGCCAGAATCCCTACGGGTTGGCGATGGCGCGGCAAAGGGTTAGGTATGGGCCACCCTTACGCCTGAACGGCTTAACCAATGCCCGCGACCCGCCAAGCCCTGCTCCGCCGCTTAGCCGAGCTGCAGATTGCAACGCGCACGATCGAGCATGAGCCGCTGTTCACGGTGGCGGAAAGCAGCAAGCTCGAGCAGGAGCTTCCCGGCGCCCACACCAAGAACCTGTTCCTCAAGGACGAGGGCGGGGAGCTGTTTCTAATCGTCGCCGCAAGCACCACGCGTGTCGACCTGAAGGCACTCGCGCATACGCTGCGCGCGGGCCGCTTCAGCTTCGGTAAGCCCGAGCTGCTGATGCTGGCGCTCGGTGTGCCGCCGGGGTCGGTCACCGCGTTCGCGGTCATCAACGATCCCAACCGGCGCGTGCGAGTTGTCATCGACGCCGAGCTGATGCAGCACGACAGCATCAACTGCCACCCGCTTGAAAACATCGCGACGACCAACATTGCCCGTAACGATCTTTTGCGGTTCATTCGCGCTTGCGGCCATGAACCCAGGATCGTAGCGCTCGGCGCGGCGAAGCCGGCGGCGGGCGCCCCTGAAACAGGATGCCCTGGCTGAATTTTGAAAGCCCACGCGCCTCAATGACTTGCAGTTCGCCCCATGCGTCACGATTTGCGAGCTGCAACCTGGTTTGCACCCGAAGCGCGGCTCGAGACGGGGCCGCGGCTTTGGTTTTCTCGAGGTTGTGCGCTAAGGAAATGACCGCATCGGCCGCAAGGAGACGCAGATGGACTTGGGCGTGCTGAAAGGTCCGGCGGGAAGCGTGAACGACGCCGAGCTCATCAAGAATTCGACCACCGCGGGTTTTGGCAAGGACGTGGTCGAGGCGTCGCGCGCGGTGCCCGTGCTCGTCGATTTCTGGGCTGCGTGGTGCGGTCCGTGCAAGCAGCTCACGCCGCTGCTCGAGAAGATCGTCAAGAGCTATGGCGGAAAAGTCCGCCTCGTGAAGATCAACGTTGACGAGCACCCGGGGATCGCCGGGCAGCTCCGCATTCAGTCGCTGCCGACGGTCTACGCCTTTCGCGATGGTCGTCCACTGGACGGGTTCATGGGGGTCCAGCCCGAGAGTGCCATTCGCACGTTCATCGACCGTATCGTCGGTGAGGAGGAGCAGGCTGACCTCGCAACCGTTCTTGCCAGCGCCGAGCAGGCGTTGGAGGAGGGCGACGTGCAGTCGGCGGCCGAGATCTTCGCGGCTGTGTTGCAGGAGGACAAGCAGAACCCCGCGGCGCTCGCCGGTTTGGCGCGCTGCTATCTGCAGACGGGCGACATCGCCCGCGCCGAGCAGACCATCGCGCTTGTTCCCCCGGACCAGAAGAACGTCGCCGCGGTCGAGCGCGTCAAGGCCGCCCTCGAGCTCGCGCGCAAGGCTAACCAGACGGATAACCGCGATGCGCTCGCCGCGCGGCTCGCCGCCAATCCCGCGGAGCACCAGGCGCGCTTCGACCTGGCTGTGGCGCTTGCGGCCCGCGGCGAAAAGGAGGTCGCCGTCGAGCATCTGCTCGATCTCGTGCGCCGCGATCGCAACTGGAATGAGCAGGCAGCGAGAAAGCAGCTCGTGCAGCTCTTCGAGGCCTGGGGACCCAAAGACCCTGCGACGGTCGAAGGGCGCCGCCGCCTGTCGTCGCTGTTGTTTTCGTAACGGGCCATCGAGCCGGGAAGGTAGAGGCCTTGTCACCCACCGATCGCTACCGCCGCCCTGCCGATCTGCCGCCGCGGATCCCGGTCTTTCCCCTGCGCGGCGCGATTCTGCTGCCGCGGGCGACCCTGCCGCTCAACGTGTTCGAGCCGCGCTACCTCGAGATGCTCGACGACGTCATGTCGGGCGATCGGCTGATCGGCATCATTCAGCCGGCCACCGGAGCGACCTTTGAAGACGAAGAGAGCCCGCTCTCCGACGCGGTGGGGCTGCGCCGTGTGGGCTGCGTCGGTCGCGTCACTACCTATCAGGAGGTCGACCACGCGCGCCTCGTGATCACGCTTACCGGCATCACGCGCTACGAAATCCTCGACGAGGCGGTGACGGATCTGCCCTACCGGACGGCGAGCGTCAGCTACGATCGCTTTGCCTCAGATCTGAACGAAGGGCTCGGCGAGGATCAGGTCGATCGGGGCAACCTTTTGCGCGTGCTGCGCTCCTATCTTGATGCCAACAAGCTGGAAGCGGACTGGGCGGCGATCCAACGCGCTTCGAGCGAGTTCCTAATCAACGCTCTATGCGTGATGTGTCCTTATGGGCCGGAGGAGAAGCAGGCATTGCTCGAGGCCGATGATCTCAAGCGGCGTGCGGACGTTCTCGTTGCGCTCGCGGAGATGGAGCTCGCTTCAAGCGGCGGTAGCGGCACGACGTTGCAGTAGTACCAGGGGAGGGAGAAGGATGGGCGAGTCGCGGGAAAGAGAAGGCGGGCAAGCGCGCATCGATCCGAAGCTGCTCGAGATACTCGTGTGCCCGCTGACGAAGACGACGCTGCAGTATGACGCGGCCGCGCAGGAGCTGATCAGCCGCGCGGCCGGTCTCGCCTATCCGATTCGCAACGGCGTTCCCCTGATGACGGTCGAATCCGCCCGCCGACTCGACGATTCTGTGGCTCCCCTGCGCGGCAAATGAGCATGGTTAGCATTAACCATGCGCCTTCAGCGTTTCGCAACGCCCCTATGGTTGGTTCGCAGCGCCGGTGTCAAGTCCAGCGTTGCAGGCAGGCGTGAGCCACGAGACCCACAATTCGACGGCCCCGAACGAGACGGCTGCAAACGCCGGAGGTGGGGCCAGAGCACCGCTGTCAGTGCCCCATTCATATCCGGGAGCCGTGCGGTCGTTCATGCACGATCGGCTCGGCATCAGGCCGCTGCATGGGCCACTGCCGGCGCGCGTAGCTCTGGCTGCCTCCCTCCTGGCGCTGCTCACCGCGATCGTAATGACGCAGCGGGCGCCAGGCGCCGCAGGCGTCTTTGCAATTCTCGGCCTCGCGCTTGGGCTATTCTCCATTCACCTCTCGGTGCTGACGCGCGGGGCAGAGAGAAGCCAAGCCGAATCTGCGAGCGTTGGCGGCGTCGCGGCGCGGCTCGAACGGCGGCTCGAGTACCTGCAGGACTTGCAATGGGAGTTGAAAGACAACGAGTCGCGTTATCGAGGCCTGCTCGATACACAGGAGGACATGATCCTGCGCCGCGACGACGTCGGCCGGCTGACGTTCGCGAACAAGGCGTTCCTCGGCAAGTTCGCGTTGGCGGCTGACGACGTGCTGGACAAGCCATTTAAGCTCGACGTCATCGAGAGTGACGGACCCGAGCCGCTCTCGACCACCGACGAGGTGCGGCGGCGCCGTTTTACGCAGCAGGTGGCGACCGTTGCCGGGCCGCGCTGGATCGAGTGGGAAGAGCAGCTCGTGCCGGCCTCCGACGGATCGAGCCTAGAGGTGCAGAGCGTCGGCCGCGATATCACGCTGCAAAGGCAAGTTGAGATGCAGCTCGCCGAAGCACGCGATCAGGCCGAAGCGGCCAACCGCGCCAAGTCACGCTTCCTCGCCGCCATGAGCCACGAGATCCGCACGCCCATGAACGGCATCCTCGGCATGGCGAGCCTGCTGATCGAGACGACGCAGACGCCGGAGCAGCAGACTTACGCGCGCGCGATCGATCAGTCGGCGCGCACGCTCTTGGCGCTCATCGATGAGATCCTCGACTTTTCCAAGATCGAGGCCGGCAAGCTGGAGCTGACAGAAGCGCCGTTCGCGATCGAGACATGTGTGCAGGGTGCGGTGGAGCTGCTTGCGCCGCGTGCGCACGAAAAGGGCCTCGAGATGGCCTGGTCAGTTGATCCGCAGCTCCCAAAGCTCGTCTCCGGAGATGAGGCGCGCGTCCGCCAGATCCTGCTCAATCTCCTGTCGAACGCGGTGAAGTTCACCGACACCGGCGGCGTTTGCGTGGGCGCATCGGGCAAGAGTGGGCCAGATTCGGATGCAGTCCGCGTAGAGATCGTGGTCGAGGACACTGGCATTGGTCTTTCCCACGATGACATGCAGGGTTTGTTCGCCGAGTTCGAGCAGGCCGACGCCGCCGTTCGCCGGCGCACCGGCGGGACGGGATTGGGGCTCGCGATCTCCATGCAGCTCGCCCGGGCCATGGGAGGAGAAATCCGCGTCCTGAGCGCACTCGGCAAGGGGTCCACGTTCACAGTCGACGTCCTCTTGAAGCGGGTAAAGGCGGCCGCGTCGGAGATTCCTGAGCGTGCCGTCGAGGCGGGTCACGTTCTCCTCGCTTTCGACCGGCCGCTGGAACGCCGCGCGCTCAGCTATGCGCTGTCTTGTGCCGGCGTGCCGGCGGTGGAGGCGGATTTTACCGCTGCTGAGTTTGCGCTTGAGACGGCTATGCGCAAGGGCGAGCCGTTCGATCGCATAGTCATCGACGGTTCGGAAGGAGCCGCATCCGCTGGGCGCCTCCTCGCCAAGGCCCGCGATCTGATCCCGCAGCGGAAGGTGCGCGGGATCGTGCTCGTCAACGTGCTCGCACGCGCCCGCCTTTCTGAATTCCGCGCCGCCGGCTTCGACGCCTACCTCGTCCGCCCAGTGCGTCCGGCCTCCATGATGATGCAGCTTGGGCTGCATCATCCACTCTATACGGGTGACGCAAGCACTGCGGAGCAGGCTTCTGGGGAGCCTTCGCAATCCGGCGCAGCCGTTGCGCGACGGCGCGTACTGCTCGCCGAGGACAACGAGATCAACGCGCTGCTCGCCAAGCGCGTCCTTGAGAAGTGCGGAGTCGACTACGTCGCAGTCGACAACGGCGAGGAGGCGGTCGCGGTGGTGCGCGAGGTGGTGGCCGGCTCGGCGCCTCCCCTCGACCTCGTGCTCATGGATATCTTCATGCCCAAGCTCGATGGCATCGAGGCCGCGCGGATCATCAGGGGGCTATACGCTGACGCGGCTGCCGACAACGGGGCCGTGCCCCCAATTGTGGCATTGACGGCCAGTGCGTTTGCCGAGGATAAAAAGCGCTATCTCGAAGCCGGGATGAATGACTACTTGGCAAAGCCGTTCGATAAGGCGAGTCTGGAAGCCGTGTTGAAGCGCTGGTTCGGCAGGCGTGCGGACGGCAATGCCGACGCTGCTTAAGGCGCCGAAGGGCCGCGGCTGGGCATCTAAAGTCTGTCATGGAATCGTGCTATCCGCCGGGTGCCATTGAAAAATGTGCCCGCGGACGCCGTCAGGCGATAGGGCCTGAACATGGCGTGGCAAGAAGCCAAGGAGGGGAAGCATGAGACTTACGACCCGGCGCATGGCCACCCGATTGGCGACCAGCCAGAAGTGGCAAGCCGTACCGCTGGGTCTCCTGGCATTGCGGGCACTCCGCGACGGCCGCGGCGTAGCCTTCCCCGCGCGCAAGCCCGACAAGATCTACGGGAAGATCGGCGATCTCGAGGTGAGGCTCGCGACCCGCCGCCGCGAGATCCAGACTCGCTCAGCGCCTGCGCTACGAGGTATTCTACGAGGAGATGTCAGCGGTGCCGAGCTTCAAGGCGGAGCTGCGCCGGCGCGACGAGGATCCTTACGACGCTGTCTGCGATCATCTGCTCGTTGTGGACGATACGCCTTATGCGACCACCGATGCCTGGAGTGGCCTCAAGCGCCAGAAGGTCGTCGGCACCTACCGCGTTCTGCGCCAGGAAATTGCTGAGCGCACGCTCGGCTTCTATACGCAGAGCGAATACGACGTCGCGCCGCTGCTGGCCGCGCGGCCACGTTATCGGTTCATGGAGCTTGGCCGCTCCTGCGTGCTCGAGCCCTATCGCAATAAGCGCACGGTCGAGCTGTTGTGGCACGGCCTGTGGACCTACGTGCGTGAGCACAAGGTCGACGTGATGATCGGCTGCGCCAGCCTGCCCGGCACCGATCCCGATCAGCACGCGATGGCCCTGAGCTTCCTGCATCAGAATGCGCTGGCGCCTGCTGAGTGGCGCTGCCGCGCGCACGACCACCTGTATGAGCCCATGGACCGGTTGCCGCGCGAAAAGATCGATGCCAAGCGCGCGCTGAAATTGCTCCCACCGCTCATCAAGGGCTACCTGCGGCTCGGTGCCTACGTCGGCGACGGGGCCGTCATCGATCGCCAGTTCGGTACCACCGACGTGCTTATCGTCCTCCCGGTCGAGAAGATCGACCCGCGCTATTTCGAACACTTCGGCGCGCCAAATGAGCTGAGGAGCCGCGTGGCGGTCGACGCTTGAGGCTGGCCGATGTCGAAGGCTTGCGGGAGGCGCCCAGCGATCAGGTTGGTTGACCTTGCGGGTTTGTGGCCTTCTCGAGCTTTCGCCCCTTGTCGGCGCCTGTCTTGCGCCGTTTCGCCGCTTCGCCGCCAGCATTGAGCGACGCGAGCCTGGCGGCGCACTGATGCACAGTGCGCTCGATCGAGCTCACCGGGACAGGTGGGCTAAAGTAGAAGCCCTGCGCCTCGTCGTAGCCCGCTGCGCGAACGGTCGCTAAGCTCGCCGCCGTCTCGACGCCTTCGGCGACCGAGCGCATGTTGAGCTCGCGCGCGAGATCACCCACCGACTTCACGATGGCGACGCAGTCGTGGTGCTCGGGGATGTCGCGCACGAAGCTGCGGTCGATCTTGATCTTCTTGAACGGGAAGCTGCGCAGGTAGTTGAGCGAGGCGAAGCACGTTCCAAAGTCGTCGAGCGTGATCAGCACGCCGAGCTCGTGCAGCTTGCGCAGAACCTCCTGCGTGCGCTCGTGATCGCGCATCAGCACTGACTCGGTGATCTCCAACTGCAGGCGTTGCGGCTCCAAGCCGGTGGCATGGAGAGCATCCATGACCACTTCGTAGACGTCGCAGCACTCGATCTGCACGGCCGAGAGATTGACCGCAACCTTGATCGACTGCGGCCAGCTCTTTGCGTCGGCGCAGGCGCGCATCAGGGCCCAGGTTCCCATGCGCACGATGAGCCGCGATTCCTCGGCGATCGGGATGAACTCCGACGGAGGAATCATGCCGCGGCTCGGATGCTTCCAGCGCATCAGCGCCTCGAAGCTCGACACCCGCTCCTCGCGCAGATCGACAATTGGGTGATAGTGCAGAACGAGCTCATCGCGATCGAGCGCATGCTCTAGCTCGGCCTTCAGCGGGTTGGCGCCAGGCGCGCCGGAAGTGGCCTGCGAATAGACCGACTGAATGCCGCGACCCATCGACTTGGAGCGATAGAGGGCGGTGTCAGCGCTGGCAAAGAGCTGCTCGGGATTCTGGCCGTGCTGGGGGGCGAGCGCGACGCCGATGCTCGCCTCCGTGTGCAGCCGGTGACCGAGCACCTCGTGCGGCCGGCGGATATTTTGGATCACGCGCCGTGCGAGGTTTTCGGCCAGGTCCTCGCGGTCGACGCCAACCTGCAGGATCGCGAATTCGTCGCCGCCGAGGCGCCCGACCACGTCGCCGGCACGCAGGCTGGCCTTGAGACGCCCGGCCACGCTCTTGAGGAGCCCGTCGCCCACCTGGTGGCCGTAGCGGTCATTCATCTCTTTGAAGTGGTCAAGGTCGATCCAGTGCAGGGCAAAGCCCAGGCGCGGATCATAGCATTCGAACTGATGCTCGAGGCACTCGCGGAAGTGATAGCGGTTGGGAATCTCGGTGAGGGTGTCGTGTCGCGCCAGCCATTCGACCCGTTCGTCGCTTTGACGTTGTGCGGTGATGTCCTCCTGCATATCGACCCATCCGCCGCCCGCCAGCGGCTGATAGGTGACACGTATCACCCGGCCGTCCTTGAGGTTCTGAATCTCCTCGCGATGGCCTTCCATGGTGAGCTTGGCGACGTGGTCTCTGATCCAGGCCGCGATGCCGTCGGTTGAGGGGTTTTCGCCGGCGCGCTTCGTATGGAAGCTCAGGATGTCGGCGAAGGCGGTGCCGGGGCGGGTCAGCTCCTCGGGCAATAAGTAGGTGCGTGCGTAAGCGGTGTTGCAGACGACGAGGCGGTGGTCGGCATCGAACATCGACAGACCGCGGCCCATGTGGTTGAGCGCGGCCTCGAAGCAGGCGTTGAGCTGCTCAAGCTTCTGATTGCGATGGAGCGCTTCGAGGAGCTGCTCCTCGAGCCCGAGGGAGCAGGAAACAGCGTCGCGCCCGGACTCGCCGGACGCTTCCGGCCTATCTTGGCTCGAGAGCTCTGATCGGCGCGCGTCGAGGGCTAGCTTGCGGGCGCTTTGACTTACAACGATGTCCAGAATCCAAGCCTGTCCGCACGGACCCTAAACAATGATCGTCTCCACATTGCTAATCGAGTGCAGATCAATTTGAAACGTTTACAGGGAATGAACGGCTGATCGGCTGTTAAATGGTCGCATCTTGTGCCTGGCAGATTGCCTGCAACGCTCATCAATGCATCGCACTCAAATCAAATACGTATTTAATGCTCACCATCGAGGAGCACGCAGCTGCCGGGCTAGCTCAGTGCCCAGGACCGCAGTTTCCGCTGAGGGGCACGCAAGTAATTCGTCAGTGACCGCAGCTGGACTATTTCAATGCTACGGGAACCGCCGGGGCCCCACCCCATACGACCTTGTAGCCGACTGAGATGATGTCCATGCTCACGTCTGCGGTGCCGAGCAGCGGAAGCGTGGGAGACGAGGCTCCCACACGGTTGAAGGGGGCGTTGTTCTCGAAGAACACGTGGCTGTAGGAGAAGTCGAAGCGCGTGTCGGCGCTCCACTTGTAGGACGCGCCGATGCTCGCCCACACGCGGTCGCTATCGGGATCCTGCACGAGGCGCGTCGTCGCCCCATCGACGGGTGAGATCTCATAGCCGACACCCGTCCGCAGCGTGAGCGCGCGTGACCAGTCGTATTCGCCGCCAACGGCGAACAACCATCCATCGCGCCACCTGAAGTCCAGGTTCGCGGCCGTCGCGCCGGCGGGCAGCCCGAGGAAGGGCCCCTGCAATTCGACCGGGATGACGTTGAGCCGGCTCCAATTCACCCACTCGGCCTCCGCCATCACCCGCGCGGTCGGCGAGACCGCCTGGCGCACCCCCAGTGAAAGCATCTCCGGAAGGATGATGGAGGCCTTGATCGGAGCCTCGTCCATTCCGTAGAGCGTAATGTGACCTTCAAGGGTGTGGTCGACAGCCGAGCGAAAACCGAGACCGATGGAGGTGGAGGGCGAGGGCGCATAGTCGATCCCGGCCACGAACCCGACCCCAATGTCATCGGCCCGTAGGTTTGCCGTACCCAGGAAACTGCCGGCCGTTTGCCGCTGCAGGTCGAAATAATCGATCTGCAAGCCCGCGGCGACGTTGAGGCCGGGCGCGACTTCGTAGGAGACGATCGGCGCGGCGTTGAGGTTGATGAGGCTCGTCGTCACCGCTTCGTAGTTGCCATCCCAATTCTGGTTCTCGGCCTTGGTTCCGAGCCCGAACGGCGAGGTGAGGCTCAAGGCCAGCACCGTTTTGTTGTCGAGCCGCCAGGTCGCGTAGCTCGCGCCGACGAGGGCGTTGCGGCCCATTTGGGTTTCGGCCGGCCCCGGCACCTGGTCCTGCGGATTGGTGACAGTGAGGTCGGCCGACATCAGGACCACGGAGTAGCTCGACTCCAGGTTCAAGCCGTTGCCGAAAAATCCCGCCGTTGCGGGGTTCCAGGAGATGGAAGTCAGACTTCCCCCCGGCCGCCGCGCCGGCGAACGACATACCCTGGTAGTAGGCCGATTGCTCAATGCCGAAGCCGCCTGCGAGCGCTTCGCCGCACGTCGCGGCGAAGAGCGCCATCATCAAGCAGGCTTCAATGCAGACGATGCGAGCCGATAGGCGCATCCGATCCCCCCACGGTCTCCATTGCCTTAGGAAAGCGCTCGTACTTGCTCAACCGCGGAGGACACCTTGGCTGTGCAGAACTACAAAATTGGACGACGGAACAATAAGCGTCCCCGGTCATCGATGGCGCCATCTAGTAGATGGCGCCCCCATCATCGAATCACTTGCGAAGTATATGTTGGATGCTTCAACGCTCACCAACGAAGAGCCGCATGAGGTACCCCTGGTCCCCAATATTTACCGGCGTTACCCCTGCGCCACAGAGCGTCAAGCGTGTCCACTGCTGGCTCGGAAAGCTTCAGGCTCGGCTCTGCAGCGGCTCTTCGATGGGGTTCTCGTGGCGAATGAAGCTGTAGCTCCACGAGCCTGAGCCGGGTAGAAGTTGCGCCGGCCAGATATAACGCACCCAGTCCGTTTCGAAGTCGGGGTGATAGAACCCTTCGCGGGTCGGGAACCATGCGTGGACTTGCCGCGAGCGCATCATCTGTATCATGTCGGCGGGCGCGCTTTGGATCTCGGCGATCTCGCACTGGCTCTTGGCGCTGTCGAGATCGGAAATGAGCAGGAAGGACTCCACTCCCTCGGCGTCGCGCATCATGATGCCGGGCGGGTTCGCGCACACGTAGTGCTCGACAACACCATTGGCCTCCGACACTTCCTTGAACAGCTTGTCGAAGCTTGGGTCGCCAAAGAACGAAGGCTTGCGTAGCTCGAGCGCGCGTTTGATGGGGTCCGAAATCTCGGCGAAGTATTCCGCCTGCAGCCGCTTGATTTCGCGGCGCAGGGCGGCTGAGACGTTGGAGTTCCTGCTTCTGCAGGAAGCAGTCGATCACACCTTCGTTGAACGCGGCGATCGCGGTCTCGAGCCCTGCCTTGCCGGTGAGCAGGATCGTTTTTACCGGGAGATTGCGGATGGCGCGGCAGAATTCGACACCTGTCATCTTCGGCATGTCGAAGTCGACTACGGCGACCGACACGCGCTGGTGGCGCGACCTGTCGTCGACCATGGAGCGCAGCTCGGAAAGCTGCAGCCTCAGCAGGCGGTCGCCGTGCCGAGCTTCGGAGCCGAGATCCATGTCCGAGCAGTCCCTAAAGTAGCGGGAGAAGTCGGGGTGCTGGCTCGCTTGCCCGCGCAGATGCTCGAGCGCCGCGTCGGGCCTGGTGAACGTCTGGCAGGAAAGCTCGTCGCTGAACTGGAAATCGAGGCTTTCCAGAAAAAGCGGATCGTCGTCGAGAACGAGAATGGAGGTCGGGTGGTAGAATGGAGTCATTGGATACGCCCTCGACGTCTAGACACTTTCCGTAAGGGCTTTCGTACTACGGTTTCGTATCGGATCCGGTACGCGCACGGTTAAAACTTTAAATGTTGCAATTGTCCGAGCGTCTTTCGCCCAAGCGTGTCCTGCAGACGATGGCGCCGACGCCATTGCACCGGGTCGCGCCGACGAAGTTCGTGCAGGACTGCGTTCGCCGCTACGCGGAATATCATGCGCACGCGGAGCGAAAGATCCGCGCCGCGGCGCTCATTGGTGTGTTCGGCTTTCCGATATTCTACTTCGTCTGGGCCTACGTTCTGCCGCAGCCTTACGAGAGCATTTCGCTGCGCGCGATCGGTGCTGGATTATGCCTGCTGCTGGCGCTCGCACCGTGGTGGCCACCCGCCACGCGGAGGTACGTTGTCCCATTTTCGTACTTCACATTTCTCTATTGCTTACCGTTCTTCTTTACACTGATGCTGTTGCTCAATCACAGCAACGAAGCATGGCAAATGTCCACCCTGGCGGCGCTCATCTACGTCGTGCTGCTCTATGATCTCGTGAATTCCATCGTGGTGTTGGTGATCGGCTCGGTGGCGGCCGTCGGCACCTATCTGCTGGCGACGCACGGGGCATCTATCCCCGAAGGCTACTGGATGACGCTGCCGATCCTGGTGTTTGCCCTCACGGGCTTCCTGGGGCTCGCGTACGGGGACAACCTCATCGCCAAGGAGAAGCTCAAAGCGGCGGCTTCGCTGGCTAGCCAGGTGGCGCATGAATGCCGCACGCCGCTCACCGGCATTCGCTTCGAGGCCGAAGGCTGCGAGCGGCTGCTCACCAAGCTTCCCGCTTCACCCGCGCGCGACAAGCTCGTTGCCTCCCATAACCGTGTGCGCCAGCATATCACCTCTGCAAATTCAGTCATCGACCTCCTGCTGAGCAACGTCGCCCAGCACCACCGCGGTAACGCCCCCACCGAGCTGCACCGGATGAGCAAGATCGTTGGCATGGCGATCGACCGCTACCACTTCAAGCAGCATCAGCGCGACCTCATGCGCTCGGACGTGACCGAGGACTTCGAGTTCCGCGGGTCTGACCTCCTAATGACGCACGTGCTGTTCAACTTGATGAAGAACGGTCTGCGTGCGATCGAGGCGCGCGATGGCGACAAAAATTGCTTGAGCATCGAGCTGAAGCGCGGCGTAAGGACGAACAGCGTGATCGTCACCGACACGGGCGAGGGCATCCCGCCGGAGATCCTCAGCCACGTGTTCATTCCATTCGTGTCAGCGCAGCGGCCCGGCGTCGGGACGGGCCTCGGATTGTCATTCTGCCGGATGATTGTTGAAGGCTGCGGTGGCACGATCTCGTGCCGCTCCACGATAAATGTCGGCACCACCTTCATAATCGAATTGCCCGTGGTTGCGCCCGTTCTCGAGCAGGCCACGCGCGGCCTAACGTAGACGACTGCGCCGCCTTCGGCGCTTCTGCAGACTTCTTGCGCCGCGTCGAGCGCCAGTCCGCCATACCAACCTCCTCGCGAATATCGGCGCAGGTGTCGAGCACGCGGTCGAGCTCGGCGCGGTCCAAGCCGCAATTGAGCGTGAAGCGTACGAGGCAGCGCTTCTCCGGGGTCGCCGGGGGGAAGAAGATGGCGCCGAATACTCCGCGGGATTCGAGCGCATCCCGCAAGGTCGTCGTCTGGCGGATATCGCCGGCCTCGAGGGCGATGATCTGCGCCTTCGACGACTCGACGTTGTAGCCGAGCGCGTCGAGCCCGTTCCTCAGGTAGGCGTGGTTTGCATGCAGCCGCGTGCGGCGCCACTCCTCGCTCTCGAAGATATCGAGAATCGCGGAGAACCCAGCGACCTCGTGCTGCATCACGGAGGTTGAGAAGATCGCAGGCAGCGACTCGTAGCGGAAATACTCGGCGTTGCGCTTGGAGCAGGCGATGATGCCGCCGCGGCTGGCGACAGCCTTCGATAGGCCGACGGTGCGAAAATGCACGCGCTCCGAGAGGCCGGCGGCTACTACGAGGCCGGCGCCGCCGGGGCCTTGCGCACCGAAGGAATGCGTTTCATCCACGATCAGAGCCGCTCCGCGCCGCTCGCAAACCTCGACCAACTCGGCAAGTGGCGCGATATCGCCATCGGTGCTGTAGAGGCCGTCCACGGCGACGAGGCCGGGGCCCGTCACGCCGAGCGCGCGGTCGAGCGATTGGGGATCGTTGTGGCGAAACGCGATCGGCGTGGCACCCGCGCTTATGACGCCCTCGTGCAATGAGATGTGTGCCTTCATGTCGAGATAGACGGGCGTTCCCTTGGCGGCGAACGACTGCACGAGGCCGACGTTGGCCGTGTAGCCGGAAGAGCAAAGCACGGCGTCCTCGGCCTCCATGAGGGCGGCGACACGCTGCTCGAAGGCGCCGATGAGATCGCGATCGTGATGAATCCAGACGCGGGAGACGGAGTTGCCATGACCGGCCTCCCGCAGCGCAGCAATCTCGCTTTCGATAACGTGCGGATGGGCGGCGAGGCAGAGGTAGTCGTTGCTGCGCAACTTGAGATCGCCCGGCATTGGTGAACGCCCCTGGAGGGGGTGTCGGCCCTGCCAAAGATCTACTTTGCGCCGTACGTAGTAATCGTTGATGCGATCACGGATAAAGTCGGGCGCTTGGGGGCCATTTACCTTAGGCTTATTATCAGACGTCCGCTTGTCAGAAACTCCACGCAACACTGGCGACCCCACTTAGTTAAGAGGGTCTTAATCAAGCCGAACAAAAGGTTAATCGCAACCAAAATTAGGGTTACAAATCTGAAATTAACGAATAAATCCTGCTTTGTTCTGCTTGCCGTTACACTCATTCTGAAATCAATGTTCCAGAATGGAACGGTTTTATGGTCAACTCCGGGTTGTCGACGGTCGATTTGGCGCTACCGCATGCGTCAATACGCGCATATGTCTGGCGCCATGTAGACGCAGCTTAGTTGATTACTGTGCGCAATACTGCATGCCGGCGCGATGGGATTGGGCACTTGACCTTGTAGAAATTCAGAACTCGACGTCGAGTTCTTCCAGCTCGTCGGGCTCTAACCTAGCGGCATCCGTCCATTCAACCAGCGGAGCCCATTCCAGGATGGTGTCGCGATAACCCGCGCAGGGCTTGTCGAGCTTTACGTCGTAAGTATGGAAACGCGTGCACACGGGCGCGTACATGGCATCCGCCAGCGACAACTCGCCGAACAGGTAGGGCCCTCCGTACGTCTCCAGGCACTCGCGCCAGATGGCGGCGACGCGGTCAATGTCGGCTTGCGCGCCCGACCACACGGAGAAGCCGAGAAAGCGCGCCTTGAGGTTCATCGGCAGCGCCGAACGTAGATTGTGAAATCCCGAATGCATCTCGCCCGAGACCGCACGGCAATGGGCTCTTGCCGCGCGTTCCTCCGGCAGCAGCGGCGCCTTGGGCCTTATCTCGGCCAGGTACTCGGCGATCGCCAGCGTATCCCAGACCTTCACGCCCTCGTGCCGCAGGCACGGTACCAAGAAAGATGGCGAGAGCAGCAGCAGCTCCGCGCGCGTCGAAGGATCGTCGGAGGAAAGTATCTCTTCCTCGAACTCGAGGCCGGCCATCTTGCAGAGCAGCCACCCGCGTAGGGACCAGGACGAGTAGTTCTTGCTGCTGATGGTGAGTACTGCTTTTGCCATCCTGGTTAGTCCTTCTGCGCCCTGGTCAGAGAAAATACTCGCGGATCGCCTAAGGATGCACTAGCTTTTGTGCGCTGCACAACAGGCGGCATGCCGGATTCGGCTGCCGGGGTAGCCTGTGGATCGAGACGTTAATGCTCTATCTCGCGTACGAAGCTCACTCCGACATCATCGAACCCGCAAAGTCGATGGCCAGGTCATCGCTTGCGCTGCTTGGCACCTGGGGCAGCCTCGCCAATGTCCCCGCCGTCCGAAACCTTTCCGCCACCTACGAGCTGATTGCGCGGGCTGGATTAACCCACGTGCGCCCGCCCTACGGGATCAAATCCGTCGCCGTAGGCAACCGCGAGGTTGAAGTCAGCGAGGTCGCAACGCTCAAGCTGCCCTTCGGCACGCTGTTGAATTTCAAGAAGGACGTCAGCGCCGCCCAGCCCCGCGTGCTGGTCGTGGCACCGCTCTCGGGCCACTTCGCGACGCTGCTGCGCTCTACCGTGCGCACGCTCCTACCCGATCACGACGTCTACATCACCGACTGGCACAACGCCCGCGATGTGAGCCTCGACCACGGCGCCTTCGGCTTTGACGATTACGTCGCGTATTTGATCCGCTTTCTGGAGGCGCTGGGCCCCGGCGCCCACGTCGTGGCCGTATGCCAGCCGTGCGTGCAGGCGCTCGCCGCCACGGCGGTCATGGCCGCGGATGGCAATCCCGCACAGCCGCACAGCATGACGCTGATGGCGGGCCCGGTCGACACACGCATCAACCCGACGAAGGTCAACAAGCTCGCGACCAGCAAATCTATGGGGTGGTTCGAGCGCAACTTGATCGCCCGCGTGCCGCGAAAGTACAGCGGCGCACGCCGGCGCGTTTATCCCGGCTTCGTGCAGCTCATCGCGTTCGTGTCGATGAACATCAACCGGCATTACAACGCGCACCAGGAGCTCTACGAGAAGCTTTCGAAAGGCGAGGTAGAGAAGGCGCAGGTCATCAAGAGCTTTTACGACGAATACTTCGCCGTGCTCGATTTGCCAGCGGAGTTCTATTTGGAGACGGTGAGCTGGGTGTTCCAGGAGGCGCGCCTGCCGAAGGGTGAGCTCACGTTCAAGGACAGCCCCGTCGAGCTTAAGGCCATCCGCAAGACGGCGCTGCTCACGGTGGAAGGCGAGCGCGACGACATTTGCTCGCTTGGCCAGACCGCGGTGGCGCACGATCTGTGCACGAGCCTTAAGCCGCACATGAAGCGCCACCACATGCAAGCCGGCGTGGGCCACTATGGCGTGTTCAGCGGACGGCGTTGGGAGGGACAAATCTACCCGCTTGTGCGCAATATGATCCTTGCGAGCGATTGATTGAGACCGGCACTAGCGCGTTGCGTCGTAGGCTGCGATCGCCGCCATGTTGACGATGTCAGTGTCCTTGGCGCCGAACCAGCAGATCTGCACCGAATGCGAAAGGCCGACGAGGATCGGCCCGATGATCGTGGCGCCGGCGAGTTCCTTAAGCATCTTGGTCGAGATGGACGCTGCGTGGAACGCCGGCATGATCAGCACGTTTGCGGTGTCGGTCAGGCGGCAGAACGGATAGTGGCGCATTACGTCGCGGTTGAGGGCGACGTCCGCCGCCATGTCTCCCTCGTACTCGAAGTCGACCCGGCGCTCATCGAGGAGGTGGATCGCCTCGCGCACTTGGTCGGAGCGTTCATCCCGCGGCTCTCCGAAGGTTGAGTAGGCGAGCAGCGCCACGCGCGGCTCGATGCCGAAGTTGCGGGCGGTACGCGCGGCCTCAATCGCGATATTGGCGAGCTCTTCCGCGCTCGGCATAGAGTGCACACTGGTATCGGCGATGAGCACCGCCCGGCCACGCAAGAGCGCGAGCGATACGCCAATGACGTTGCGGTCGGGCTCGGGGTCCATGACCTGGTTCACGTCGCGAAAAACGGTCGACCAGTTGCGCGTGACGCCGGAGACGAGCGCGTCGGCATAGCCATGCACCACCATCAGCGCGGCGAAGACGTTGCGCTCGTTCAGCACGAGCCGCTGACAATCGCGCTTGAGATAGCCGCGGCGTTGCAGGCGCGCGTAGAGAAAATCCGTGAATTCGTCGAGGTAGGTCGACTTGCGTATGTCAATGACCTCATACTCGGGCCGCAGGACCATGCCGAGCGCGCGGAACTGTTCGCGCACGATCTCACTGGTGCCGATCAGGATCGGCTGCCCGAAGCCTTGCGAAAAATAGGAGTGCGCGGCCTTGATGACCGCGGGCTCCTCGCCCTCGGCGAAGACGACGCGCTTGGGGTCGGAGCGCACGGCGCTGAACGTCGATTGCAGCCAGCCGGCCATGGGGTCGAGGCGCCCTTTGAGGCGGGCGACGTAGGCATCCATGTCGACGATCGGCTTGCGGGCGACGCCGGAATCCATCGCCGCCTTCGCCACGGCGGTGGGCACATTCACGATGAGGCGCGGATCGAACGGCGCGGGGATGATGTACTCGGGTCCGAACGTTGGACGACGGCCGTGGAAGGCCGCTGCGACCTGGTCGGGCACCTCGGCGCGTGCGAGCTCGGCGAGCGCCTCCGCGGCCGCGATTTTCATGGTGTCATTGATGGTCGAGGCCTGCACGTCGAGTGCGCCGCGGAAGATGAAGGGGAAGCCCAGCAGGTTGTTGATCTGGTTGGGGTAGTCGGACCGCCCCGTCGCCACGATGGCGTCGTCGCGCACGGCCGCGACGTCCTCGGGCGTGATCTCCGGGTCCGGGTTGGCCATGGCGAAGATGATCGGCTTGGGTGCCATGCCCCGCACCATGTCCTGCGTGACGGCGCCCTTGACCGACAGGCCGAACAGGGCGTCGGCCCCCTCGAGGGCTTCGGTCAGCGTGCGTGCCTTGGTCTTGACTGCGTACGCCGACTTCCACTGGTTCATGCCCTCCTTGCGTCCCTGGTAGATCACGCCCTTGGTGTCGCACAGGATGGCGTTTGATTTCGGCATGCCCATCGCGGTCAACAGCTCGAGGCAGGCGATGCCGGCGGAACCTGCGCCATTGACCACGAGCCTAAAGTTCTTGATGTCGCGCCCGGTCAGCTCGAGCGCATTGAGGAGGCCCGCGGCGGCGATGATGGCGGTGCCGTGCTGGTCGTCATGAAAGACCGGGATGTCGAGCAGCTCCTTCAACTGCTGCTCGATGATGAAGCAGTCGGGTGCCTTGATATCCTCGAGGTTGATGCCTCCGAAGGAAGGGCCGAGGTAGCGCACGCAGTTGATGAACGTCTCGGGATCCTCGGTATCGACGAGGAGATCGATGGCATCAATATCCGCGAAGCGCTTGAATAGCGCGCCCTTGCCTTCCATCACGGGCTTCGACGCGAGCGCGCCGAGATTGCCGAGGCCGAGGATGGCGGTGCCATTCGACACCACGGCGACGAGGTTGCCCTTGTTGGTGTAGTCGTACACCGTGGACGGGTCCTGTGCGATCGCGTGCACGGGCACGGCTACGCCCGGTGAGTAGGCAAGGGACAGATCACGCTGGGTGGCGAGCGGCTTGGTCGGCGTGATTTCGAGCTTGCCGGGCTTGCCTTGGGCGTGAAACTGAAGGGCTTCCTGCTCGGTAAAACGGGCCTGTGTGGCTTTGGAGGTTCTGCTGGTCGTCATTGGTTATGGCAGCTCTGGTTCTGAGGACGGTGCACCATAGGGCGAGGCTACATCCGAAACAATCGAGCATGAATTAACAGTGCTTTGCGGAAGCGCAGGACTTTCCGATGCCCGGGTGGCTTTGAGGGGGCCTTGGGGCTCGTTATCTTGCTCTCAGGGGTCATGGGTTGGGACAGGCGGGGACCGTGGCAGCCAAACGCACACGAGCAAGTGAGGCGGAGCCGCAGTCGGCGGCGACCGGCATCGCAGCGCCGGCCGTGCCCGCTCAGCGCCAGCCATCGCCATCCGCGCAGGCCGACGAGGCGAGTCCCTCAATGGCGCAGTTCCTGGAGATCAAGGCGGCTAATCCCGGCAGCCTGCTCTGGTATCGCATGGGCGATTTCTACGAGCTGTTTTTCGACGACGCCGTCATCGCTTCCGCCGCGCTCGGTATCGTGCTGACGAAACGTGGAAAGCACCTGGGGCAGGACATCCCCATGTGCGGGGTGCCGATTCACCGCGCCGACGAGTACCTCCAGCGACTAATACGCGCGGGGCATCGCGTCGCCGTCGCCGAGCAGCTCGAGGATGCGGCGGATGCGAGAAAGCGCGGCTCGAAGGCCGTCGTGCGGCGCGACGTCGTGCGGCTCGTGACGCCGGGAACGCTGACCGAGGACGCGCTCCTCGATGCGAGGGTGCACAACTATCTGACGACCCTGTTTCTCACACCCGCGGCGGGAGGCGGCGGCAAGGTGCCGGCGGAAGCGACGCTGGCGCTTGCCTCGCTCGACATCTCGACGGGAGAGTTCGAGGTTGGCGAGGTCAAGGGCGCCGATCTGCCGGGCGAGCTGGTGCGGCTCTCCCCCAGCGAGGTAATCGTGAGCGACGCCCTCTTCGGCGACGTCTGGCTCAAGCGCTGGATCGAGCTTGCCGGCGCGGCGGCGACGCCGGTGCCGACCGCCTACTTTGACAACCTCGCCGGCGAAGCTTCCCTGAAGCAGCAGCTGAAGGTCGCCGAGCTCGGAGGCTTCGGCGGCTTTACCCGGCCCGAGCTTGCCGCGGTCGGCGCGCTTCTGAAGTACGTCGAGCTCACGCAGATCGGCCGCAAGCCGGTATTGCGGCCGCCGAAAAGATCCGGGTCCGATGCTCTGCTTCTGATCGACGCCGCGAGCCGCACGAGCCTCGAGCTCACGCGTTCGACCGCCGGCGAGAAGCAGGGCAGTCTGCTCGGCGCCATCGATCGCACGGTCACGGGGGCGGGGGCGCGCGAGCTGGCCGCACGCCTTGCGAGCCCGTTACGCGATCCGCACCAGATCGACGGGCGGCTCGATGCGGTCGGCTTTCTCATCAACCAGGAGCCGTTGCGCCGCGATTTGCGCGATCGCCTGCGTTCCGCGCCCGATCTCGCGCGCGCCGTCTCCCGGCTCGCGTTTGCGCGGGGCTCGCCGCGCGATCTCAGCGCCGTGCGTGATGCACTCGCCACCGCCGCCCGAGTCTCCGATCTGCTCTCGGCGGACGGCGACGGCATGGGCTTGCCCAAAGAGCTGTCCCGCATCTCGCGGTGCCTCGGCTCCTTCTCCGGCGATCTTTACGCGGCGCTTGCGGCAGCTCTCGTCGACGACCCGCCGCACATGCGCCGCGACGGCGGCTTCGTGTGCGATGGCTTCAAGCCCGAGCTCGATGAGGCGCGCCGCCTCAAGGAGGACAGCCGGAGCGTCATGGCCGGACTCGAAGCGACGTACGTCGAGCGGACCGGGGTGAAGTCGCTGAAGGTGCGCCACAACAATATTCTCGGCTTCTACATCGAGGTTACGCAGGCAAATGCCAAGCCGCTGCTTGAAGGCAAGCTCGCGGGCGAGTTCCGACACCGGCAGACGATGGCGAACGCCATGCGCTTCTCGACGCCGGAGCTGATCGAGACGGAGGGCCGCATCGCGTCGGCGACCGAGCGCGCTCTAAGCCTCGAGCAGGAGGTGTTCACGGAGCTGGCGGATGCCGTGCAAAGTGAGGAACGCGGCCTCGGCGAGATCGCAGCAGCGCTGGCCGAACTCGATGCCACCGCGGGCCTCGCCGAGCTTGCCCGCAATGAAGGCTATACGCGGCCCCTCGTCGACGACAGCGAGGTCTTCGAAATTCGCGGTGGGCGCCACCCCGTGGTGGAGCAGGCGCTCGCGGCCGCCAAGGCCGGCCCCTTCATCGAGAACGACTGCGTTTTGGGGGCCGAGCCGTCCGGCGCCGAGGTAGCGGACGGCGGCCGCATCTGGCTTGTGACGGGGCCCAACATGGCCGGCAAGTCGACCTTCCTGCGTCAGAACGCTCTAATCACCGTGTTAGCGCAGATGGGCTCGTATGTGCCGGCCCGCTCCGCGATCATCGGCGCCGTCGATCGCCTGTTCAGCCGCGTCGGCGCCTCCGACGATCTCGCGCGCGGACGCTCCACGTTCATGGTCGAGATGGTGGAGACCGCGGCCATCCTCAATCAGGCAACCCGGCGCTCGCTCGTCATCCTAGACGAGATCGGCCGCGGCACAGCGACCTTCGACGGGCTGTCGATCGCCTGGGCGACCGTCGAGTTCCTGCACGAAGCCGTCGGCGCGCGCACCTTGTTTGCGACGCACTACCACGAGTTGACCGCGCTCAGCCGCCGCCTCGCCGACGTCGCCAACGTGACGATGGACGTGCGCGAGTGGCACGACGAGATCGTGTTCCTGCACAAGGTGAAGCCCGGCGCCGCCGATCGCTCCTACGGTATACAAGTGGCCAAGCTTGCAGGGCTGCCGGCGCCGGTCCTCGGCCGCGCGCGCGAGGTGCTGGCGCTGCTTGAAAAGTCGGACAGCAAAAAGATAGCGCACAACGACACGCTCGACGAGCTGCCTCTCTTTGCGGTAACTCGCGTCCAAGGTTCGACTGCCTCGCTGAGCGGGCCTTCGGCCGTCGACAAAGCGGTCGACGAGCTCAACCCGGACGACATGAGCCCGCGCTCGGCGCTGGATGCTCTTTATCGCCTGAAGACGCTACGGCGCGAGAGCACCGATCCGGAACGCAAAATTTAGGGGAAAACGCAGTTAGACTGCGGCGGAAGCTGGCCTACATTCAAAGCGCTATGGACACTGCGATTCAAAAGGCGCCCCCCTATTTCGACCCTCGCGAGCTTCGCGAGGAGCTGAGCGCGGCTTTCCGCGCCCACGGGGACGCTGCACAGGCACGGCCCACGCTCGTTCTCCGTTTGAAGGCGCTCGTCGCGGCGGCGCGCGAGGCCGCCCGCAAGGGGCTCGAAGCCGACGGCAATGGCCGCCGCTGCGCGGCGGGCCTCTCCATGTTCCAGGACGAGCTCGTCCGCGTGCTCTACGACTACACGGTCGCGCATGTTTACCGTGCGACCAATCCCTCTGACGCTGAGCGCATGGCGATCGTCGCGACGGGCGGCTACGGCCGCGGCCTGCTGGCCCCCTACTCCGACATCGATCTCTTGTTCCTGCTTCCCTACAAGCAGACCCCGTGGGGAGAGAGCGTCGCGGAGTACATGCTCTACGTCCTGTGGGACCTGGGCTTCAAGGTTGGCCACGCGACGCGCACAATCGATCAGTGCATCAAGCTCGGCACCGCCGACACCACTATACGCACCTCGTTGCTCGACTTCGCGCCTCATCCACGGCGATGCGCAGCTTTACGCGCGCTTCGAGGAGCGCTTCCGCACCGAAGTTGTCGAGGGCACCGCGCGGGGTTTCATCGACGCCAAGATGGCCGAGCGCGACGCGCGCCATAAGGGAGCGGGCGAAAGCCGCTACAAGGTTGAGCCCAACATCAAGGACGGCAAAGGCGGCTTGCGTGACCTGCACACGCTGCACTGGTTATCGAAGTACCTCTATGGCCAGGGTGTGGGCGCGGCGACTGTCGCCGCCGGCATTTTCAAGCCGGACGAGGTCTCAACCTTCCGCCGCTGCGAGGACTTTCTCTGGACGATTCGCTGCCACCTACACTTCTTCAACGGGCGCGCCGAGGAGGTGCTGTCGTTCGACGTGCAGCCCTGGCTCGCCGAGCAGCTCGGCTACCACAGCCGCGGCGGTCTGCTCGCAGTCGAGCGCTTCATGAAGCACTACTTCCTCATTGCCAAGGATGTGGGCGACCTGACCACGATCCTGTGCACGGCGCTAGAGATGCAGCAGCTCAAGACCTCGCCCAGATTGAGCCGGCTGTTGCGGCCGCTCAATTGGAAGACGCGGCGCCAATTGCGCACGCGCACGGAGTTCCGAATCGACAACGAACGCTTGAATGTGGCCGACCCGGACGTGTTCAAGCGCGATCCCGTAAACCTCATCCGCTTCTTCGCCGAAGCGAGCCAGACCAACTCGTTCTTGCACCCCGACGCGATCCGGCTGTTGCGCCAATCCTTGCGTCTCATCGATGACGACCTGCGTGCCAATCCGGAGGCAAACCGTATCTTCATGGAGCTTTTGACCAGGGACACAGGCGCCGAAATGTCGCTGCGGCGCATGAACGAAGCGGGTGTGCTCGGCCGCTTTGTCCCTGAGTTCGGACGCGTCGTCGCCATGACGCAGTTCAACATGTACCACAGTTACACCATCGACGAGCATCTCATCCGCACCATCGGCATGCTGGCCGACATCGAGCGCGGCGGCGCCTCGCGCGAGCTGCCGCTTTCTACCGAGATCGTCAAGACCATCCAGAACCGCCGCGCCCTCTTCGTTGCCGCCTTCCTGCACGACATCGGCAAGGGCCACGAGGAGGACCACTCGACGGTCGGCGCACGGGTGGCACGCAAGCTCGGGCCCCGCTTCGGCTTGAGCGCGGCGGAGACGGAGACGGCGGCGTGGCTCGTCGAGCAGCACCTAACGATGAGCAACATCGCGCAAAGCCGCGACCTCTCGGATTTTAAGACCATCCGCGATTTCGCCGACGTGGCGCAGAGCCCGGAGCGCCTGAAGCTGCTTTTGCTGCTGACGGTCGCCGACATTCGCGCCGTCGGCCCCGGCGTGTGGAACGGCTGGAAGGGCCAGCTCCTGCGCACGCTCTACTACGAGACCGAGCCAGTCGTGGCGGGAGGCCACACGCAGGTGAAGCGCAGCCTGCGCGTCGCCGAGGCTCAGGACGCCCTGCGTAAGGAGCTCGTGGATTGGGCGCCGACCGAGGTTGAGCGCTTCGTCGATCGCCACTATCCCGACTACTGGATGCGCACCGACACCCCGCGCCAAGTCGAGCACGCCAAGCTGTTGCAGCGCGCGGAGAAGGAAGGCCTGCACCTCGCCACTGAGACGACGACCGATGCGTTCACCGCCATCACCGAGCTCACCGTGATCGCGCCCAACCATCCCCGCCTCTTGGCGTTGTTCGCTGGCGCCTGTGCCGGGGCGGGTGCGAACATCGCCGGCGCCCACATCATGACGACGCGCGATGGCTATGCCCTCGACACCTTCCTCTTGAACCGGGAGTTTCGCGAAGACGAGGACGAGCTGCGCCGGGGGCGCCGCATCGGCGACATGATCGGGCGCCTTTTACGCGGTGACGTGTGGCTGCGGGATCTGCTTGCCGCGCGCGGTGAACCACCGCGCCGCATCTTGGCGTTCACGGTCGAGCCTGAAGTGATCATCAACAATGCGCTGTCAGACCAGTTCACAGTGATCGAGGTGGCGGGCCGCGACCGGCCGGGGCTGCTCTATGAGCTGACGAGCACCATGTCGAATCTGTTCCTCGATATTACCTCGGCGCACATCACTACCTTCGGCGAGAAGGCGGTCGACGTGTTCTATGTCACCGACCTGATGGGGAAGAAGATCACGAACGAGGTCCGCCAGGCGTTGATCCGCGAGCGGCTGGGGAAGGTGCTCGAGGGGGCCGACGAAAAGGCCGGTGACGAACCCGTTGCCAAAGCTTGAGGTTCGCACAAGCCGCGGCGTGTCTATTGGGTGATGACGAGCTCGACACGGCGATCGAGCTGGTAGAGCTCCTCGAGGGGATATTGGCTGCGCACGACGCCGGTGAAGGGCTCCCGTTTGCCCTTGGGGGTGAGCTCGAGCTCGCCCCCGAAGCCGCCGTCTTTCAGGTAGCGCGCCACGGTCTCGAGCCTCTCCTTGGACAGGTTCATGTTGAGTTCGTCCGTGCCACGCTCGTCCGCATGCCCGGTGAGCGAAACCTTGGCGAAGTGCTTGAGCCGAAGATACTCGAGCAACAGCGCGGCAGCCTTCTTGCCGTCATCTGTCAGCGTCGGCTCGTTGAATACGAAGGTGATCGGTACGGGTACGGATTTGCGCACGCCGGGCTCGCTCGGCGCAGGTGCCGCAGCGATGCTCGTCGGCGCGCTGCCGCTTGCCGTGACTGCAGGCGGCGCTTCTTGCGCACGCGCGTCCTTCACCATGCCTTCGAGATCTTTAAGAAGGTGCGAGGTCACCGCGTTTGCGGAATGAGGCTCTTGACCCGGAGAAAGCGGCTCTGGGGCGCGCTCTGCAAGCTTGGCTTGCGCTTCGCGCTCCTTCTGGACTTCTTCGGCCGACTTCGTCTTCAGCTCGAGCTTGGGGTCCGCGCTGGCGAGTTTCTCCTCCGTGGCCAGCGACCACTCGCCGTTCTCATCGGCTTGCGCGGTGCCGAGCGTTTTGCCGTCGCCCATGACGGTGACGCTTGCGCCGGGATCGGCGCGCCCGGCGAACACCGAAGTACCGTTGGGGTTGATGCGCGCCACGTCGAAGGACGCCTTCGGCGCGCCCCTCTGCCCCGGCTCGATGGTCGCGGCGTCGAGCGCCGGAGCTTCATTCTTGGATGCCGTGGCCTGTCGCTCCTTGACGGGCAGCGGCTTGCGAGTGACCTCGGGGGCTTGAAGCGAGCCCGTGAGCAGCCACGCTCCGCCGCCGAGCAGAATGAGCAGCAACAGGATAATCGGCACAGCCAGGCGAATCATGGTCGTCGTCCCACGCGCTAGCCCCCCGGCCGGGACACATTATCGGCCAGAAGCGCGGCCTGTTCAAGGCAGGCGGGGTCAAAGGAACGCGGAGCGATCCCTCAGATCTGCGCGAGGCAAGCTAGAAATTGGCCGTGGCGACCACGCGCGGAAACAACACGTACTTGTTGAAGTCGACCGTCTCCTGCGAGGAAAGCCGCTGATGGTATGATCGCGGGTAAGTCATTGCCAGGGCACGATCGACTCCGTGTTGAAAAAAATTCGAGCGTCGATTTGCGGGATGAACGCGATCACGCTTGGATGCGCGGATCGCCGCCGCCGCGGCCGCGGAACAGGAAGGCCATCAGGAAGCCCGCTGCAAATCCGCCGACGTGGGCCATGTAGGCGACGCCGCCCACGTCCGCGCTAGTAGTCGCAATGGAGCCGACGCCGCTGACGAGCTGCAGCACTATCCAGAAGCCCAGTACGATGAGCGCCGGCATGGCCACGACCTGGCGGCCGAGCAGCACGTTGATGCGTGCGTTGGGAAACATCAGGATGTAGGCGCCGAGCACGCCGGCAATTGCCCCCGAGGCGCCCACGTTGGGAACGTTCGAGCCGGGCAGCGCCGCGAACTGCGCGAACGTCGCCGCAATGCCAGCCAAGAGATAGAACAGCAGGTATTTGACGTGCCCGAAGCTGTCCTCGACGTTGTCACCGAAGATCCACAGATAGAGCATGTTGCCGCCGAGATGCAGCCAGCTGCCGTGCATGAACATGGCGCTGAACACGGTCACGAGCTGCCCCGCCGGGTCCGCGGCGAAGCGTTGCGGTATGAATGCCCACTGCTGGATGAACTCGTCGCCGTTCTGCAGCTCGAGCAGGAAGACGAGCGCGTTGATGGCGATCAGGGCATAGGTGACGTAGGGGAAGGTGCGCCGTTGGGTGTCGTCGTCACCGATCGGAAACATGCGCTGCATCCTCCCTGAAGCCCGGATTTTGTCGGCGATCCTCGGTGCGATGTCAACGCGGGCACAGCACCCGCGGGAAAGACGCCATGCGACCTGGTAAGTCCTTGCCCTCGCAGCATCCCTCCGCTACCGCTCACCGCCCATGAAGCTCTACCGCTCCTTCGCGACCGTCGGCGGCCTCACGTTGCTGAGCCGCGTTTTCGGGTTTCTCCGCGACATCCTCATCGCCGCCATCCTCGGAAGCGGCGCAGTGGCAGACGCTTTCTTCGTCGCTTTCCGTTTCCCCAACCTCTTCCGCCGACTGTTCGGCGAGGGCGCATTCAACGCAGCTTTCGTTCCTCTGTTCGCCAAACGGCTCGAGGGCGAGGGACGAGAATCGGCGCGCGCTTTCGCCGAGGAAGCCATGGCGGGGCTGGTGTTCATCCTGCTGGTGATCACGGTCGTGTCCGAAATCACAATGCCGTTCCTGATGTACGGCCTGGCACCCGGCTTCAGCGAGACGCCGGAGAAGTTCGACCTCGCGGTGCTGCTGACGCGCATCACCATGCCGTACCTGCTGTGCATGTCGCTCGTCGCACTGATGTCGGGTGTGCTCAACTCGTTCGGCAAGTTCGTCGAGAGCTCGTCCGTTTCCATCGTGCTGAACGGCGTGATGATGCTCGCGACCTTCGTCGGCATGGCGCTCGGCTATCAGAACGAGCCGATGGCGGGCGTCGTGCAGGCATGGGGCGTGTTCGTCGCCGGCCTCTTGCAGCTCTGGCTGCTCGTGGACGGCTTGAGACGCAACAACATCTGGCTGCGCTTGCGCCGGCCGCGCATGACGGAGGGCATGCGCCGCCTCATAAGCCTCGGCATACCGGGCGTGATCGCCGGCGGCGTCACTCAGCTCAACATCGTCATCGGCACCGTGATTGCCTCGATGCAGAACGGTGCGGTGTCGTACCTTTACTATGCCGACCGCTTGTATGAGCTGCCGCTGGCCATCGTCGGCATCGCCATCGGCGTGGTTCTGTTGCCCGACGTGTCGCGGCACTTGCGCGCCGAGAACCACGAAGCCGTCATGGACAGCCAGAACCGCTCGCTCGAGTTCGCCATGTTGCTGACGTTGCCTGCAGCGGCGGCACTCGCCGTGGTGCCGACCCCCATCGTCGCGGCGCTGTTTGAGCGCGGTGCATTTACGGCCGCAGACACCCCGGCGACGGCCTACGCGCTCGCCATCTTTGCGCTTGGACTGCCGAGCTTTGTACTGATCAAGGTGTTCTCGCCCGCCTACTTCGCACGCGAAGACACGCGCACGCCGATGATCTACGCCTCGGTCAGCCTGACCGCCAACACGATCGGCTCGATCGCGCTCTTCTTCCTGTTCCGCGCCTACGGGCTGATGCCGCATCTCGGCATCGCGGTGGCGACGACGCTCGGCGGCTGGCTCAACGCCGGTCTGCTCTACTGGACGCTAAGGAAGCATCGTCACTTTGTCGCCGACAAGCGGCTGAAGCGCTCGCTGCCCCGCATCGTGCTGGCGACCATCATCATGTCCATCGTGCTGTGGGTCGTGGCCGTGGTGCTCGGCAGCCGCTTCGAGCCGCCGACCCGGGAGCTGACCCGCGCCATCGCGCTGACCGTGCTCTGCTCGGCGGGCTTTCTTGCCTACGTCATCGCGGTGTTTGCCGCCGGAGCGCTCGACTTCCAGCGGCTTCGCCGCTTCATGACCCGCAAGACGCCGCCGCCTGGCCCGCTGTGATCGGCAATCGCGGCCTTGCGCGGGCGCCCCTCGCGCGCCATAACGCGCCCCGATCGAGGGAGAGAAGACAATGGCATTCAAGGAGCGCGTGTTCTCCGGCATGCAGCCGACGGGCAGCCTGCATCTGGGCAACTACCTCGGCGCCATGGTCAACTGGATCGCGCTGCAGAAGACGCACGAGTGCATCTACTGCGTCGTCGACATGCACGCGATCACCGTGTGGCAGGACCCCGACGAGCTGAAGAGCGCCATCCGCCAGGTGACCGCGACCTATATCGCCTCCGGCCTCGACCCCAAGCGCTCGATCCTCTTCAACCAGAGCGAGGTCGCCGCGCACGCCGAGCTCGCGTGGATTTTCAATTGCGTTGCCAGGCTCGGCTGGCTCAACCGCATGACCCAGTTCAAGGAGAAGGCCGGCAAGGATCGCGAGAACGCATCTGTCGGCCTCTACGTCTATCCCAACCTGATGGCGGCCGACATCCTCGCCTACCGGGCGACGCACGTTCCCGTCGGCGACGACCAGAAGCAGCACCTGGAGCTTGCGCGCGACATCGCGCAGAAGTTCAACAACGATTTCAAGACGTGGATCGAGAAGGCCGGTCACGCTGACGGCATATTCTTCCCGCTGCCGGAGCCGGTCATCACCGGCCCTGCGACGCGCGTTATGAGCCTGCGCGACGGCACGAAGAAGATGTCGAAGTCGGACCCATCCGATCTTTCGCGCATTAATTTGACCGACGATGCCGACACCATCGCCAAGAAGATCCAGAAGGCGAAGACCGATCCCGAGCCGCTGCCCTCCGAGGAGAAGGGCCTGGAAGGGCGCCCCGAGGCGGAGAACCTCGTCGGCATCTACGCAGCCCTCGCGGGTAAGTCGAAAGCAGAGGTCCTCACGGAGTTCGGCGGTTCGCAGTTCTCGGCCTTCAAGAAGGCTCTCGCCGAGTTGTGCACCGCGCAGCTTGCTCCCATCGCCGGGGAGACGAAGCGTCTCTTGAACGACCCCGCCGAGATCGACCGCATCCTCGCCGACGGCGCGGCTCGCGCCCGCGCCATCGCCAAGCCGGTGCTCGACGAGGTCAAGGACATCGTCGGGTTCGTGCGCTCGTGAGCCTCCGCTGGCCCGTTTGCTGGGGCACCGGCTTATTGTGGACGGCGTCGCCTCGTGGCAGCATGCGCGCATGAGCTCGAAAAAGACGCGCCGTTCCTTCGAAGCCGGTCACTTTCGCAAGTTCCTGCTCATCGTCGACGAGAGCATGGAGGTCGAGAGCGCCCTTTACTTCGCCGCGAGCCGCATCCAGCGGTCCTCCGGCTCGATCGTGATGCTCTACGTGATTGTGCCGCAGGAGTTCCAGCACTGGATCAACGTGCGGCAGCAGCAGGTCGAGGAGGAGACGGCGAAGGCCAAGGCGCTATTCCGCCTATTCCGGCGCAAGCTCAACCTCGCGGGCTTCGAGGGAGTGGCCTGTGAGGAGATCATCCGCGAGGGTGCCAAGGCCGAAGAGATCCGCAGGCTCATCGACGAGGACGACGATATCGCGCTCCTGGTGCTCGGGGCCTCCAACGACCCGGCAGGCCCCGGCCCGCTCGTCTCTACCCTGGCCGCCGGCACGACGGCCGGAACCTTCCCCATCCCCATCACCATCGTCCCGGGGACCTTGGAACTTGCCGATATTCAGGCGCTTGCCTGAAGGAAGCCCTCGAATTCGCGGCCGATGTCCCTTATCTTAGAGGGGTTCTTACAGCAGTACCCGAGTGCCGGCAGCCGCGAGCCAGCGCACGACCAGACGGAGACGCGAGGCGATGTTCATCCAGACCGAGGCGACGCCCAATCCCGCCACGCTGAAATTCATTCCGGGCAAGCCCGTGCTTGCCGAGGGCACCGCTGACTTCACCAGCAAGAGCGAGGCGCTGGCGTCTCCGCTCGCGACGCGCTTGTTCGACATCAAGGGCGTGCGTGGGGTGTTTCTCGGCTCGGACTTCATTTCCGTGACGAAGGGCGACGGCGAGTGGCAGCACCTGAAGCCGATGATCCTCGGCGCCATCATGGAGCACTATGTGTCGGGCGTTCCCGTCGTCGCCGAAGTGGCCAACGACGCCGCGAGCGCCTCCTACGATGCCAAGGACCAGGCCGTCGTCGACACCATCAAGGAGTTGCTCGAGACGCGCGTGCGCCCTGCGGTCGCGCAGGACGGCGGCGACATCACGTTCTCGGGCTTCCGCGACGGCGTCGTCTATTTGCACATGCGCGGAGCCTGCTCCGGCTGTCCGAGCTCCACGGCGACCCTGCAGCACGGCATCGAGAACCTGTTGCGGCACTTCTGCCCCGAGGTGCAGGAGGTGCGCGCCGCCTGAGGCTCGCATCCCGATCTGCCATCTCGAATAGTTGTGGAGCCCCGCCCATCCAAGCGGGGTTCTTCGTTAGGATGGCGCCGTGCCGTTGCCAGGAGACCTTCCTCATGTCGCAAGCCATCGACGAAGCCGCACTTCGCGAGATTTTTCTGGACGCCCGCACGCACAACAAGTGGCTGCAAAACGACGTGCCGGACGACCTCCTGCACCGCCTCGTCGACGTGCTCAAGCTCGGCCCTACCAGTGCCAACTGCTCGCCGGCGCGCTTCATCTTCGTGACATCGAAGGCGGCTAAGGAGCGCCTGAAGCCGCACTTGAGCGAGGGTAATCGCGAAAAGACGATGCAGGCGCCCGTCTGCACCATCGTCGGCTACGACCTGGAGTTCTACGAGCACCTGCCGAATCTCTTCCCGCATACGGATGCGCGAAGCTGGTTTGCAGGCCAGCCGGAGAAGATAAAGGAGACGGCCTTCCGCAACGGCACGCTGCAGGGCGCCTACCTGATCGTCGCCGCGCGGGCCTTAGGCCTCGACTGCGGGCCGATGTCCGGGTTCGACAATGCGGGTGTGGACAAGACATTTTTCGCCGGCACCAGCGTAAAGTCGAATTTCCTGTGCAATCTCGGCTACGGCGATTGGGCCGGCGTAATGCCGCGCTCGCCGCGGTTTACGTTCGCAGAAATGGCCAAGATCATCTGAAGCCCCTTCCCGCGCTTCCCGTAGGGACTGGAAAATGTGGCGCACGCTGCGTATAGGCTGGCGGCCATGAACGTATTGGCATTCGACACCTGTTTTGACGCGTGCTCCGTTTGCGTTGCGCAGACGCGTGGCGAGGGCGCTATCGAGCTCGCCCGCTCGCTCGAGCGCTTCGAGACGGGCCACGCCGAGAGGCTGCTGCCGATGATCGAGGAGGTCATGCGCCTGGCCGGTGTCACCTTTGAGGATATCAATCGCCTCGCCGTCACCGTAGGGCCCGGCACGTTCACCGGAACGCGCATCGGGGTCGCTGCGGCGCGCGCGCTTGCGCTTTCGACCGGCATTGCCCTCGTCGGCGCGTCGAGCCTCGCCGTCATGGCGGAGACGGCTCGGCGCGAGCTCAGCTCTCTGCCTCGAGACGCCGACCTCGCAGTAGCCGTCGATGCGCGGCGTGGGCAAGCTTACGTGCAGCTTTTCGGGGCGAGTGTATTTGAACCGAAATCGCTCCCCCAGCTTCTCGCTATCGAAGATGCGGGCCGGATCGGTCATGGGCCGCTCATCGTCGTGGGTTCGGCCGCCGAAGCCGTCGCTGCCGCCGCCGCTGCGGATGGGCGCGGCGCGACGGCACGCCTGCCGGATTTGCAGCCCGATGCCGCGGCGTTGGCCCGCATGGCCATTGAGCTTCCCGCCAGTCGAGCTCCGCTCGTGCCGCTCTACCTCCGGGCGCCCGACGCCAAGCCGCAGGACGGGAAATCGATCGCGAGAGCCCAACAATGACGCCTGCAACGTTGATCCCGGTCGACCCGCGCAACCTGAGCCTATTGTGGGCGACCCCCGAACGCGCCGCCGACATCGCCGCCCTGCACGCGCGCCTGTTCAACCCCGCTTGGGATGCCGAGAGCATCGGCCGGCTGATCGAGCATCCAGCCGCCGCGGCATTCGTCGCGCAAGTGCGCGACCCGAAGGCGATAGCTGGTTTCGTCATCGGCCAGATCGCGGCGGACCAGGCGGAGATCCAGTCGATCGGGGTCGCGCCCGAGTGGCAGCGTCGCGGCATCGCTCGGCAGATGGTCGAGGGCCTCATCCGCGCGGCACGGCGCGCCGAGGTCGACCGCCTGTTTCTCGAGGTGGCCGCCGACAACGCTGCGGCGATAAGACTGTACGAGGGGCTCGCCTTTGCCGTAGTTGCGCGGCGCAAGGGCTACTATGCGCGCTCCGGCAGCCAGCCGGTCGATGCCCTTATCCTGTCTCTTGCCCTATAGCCGGAAACCGTCCCGCGCCGCGGGTGGACGGGCCGCAAAGGCCCTCATATAAAGCATTAGTGAGCGTGAGCTGATCGGCCGCTTCATGCCCGACACCGATAAGGACCACCTCTCCCGCATCGAGGAGCTGTGCGCGGCGCAAGGCTTGCGCATGACAGGCCAGCGGCGGGTGATCGCGCGCGTGCTCGGCTCCGCGAAGGACCACCCCGACGTCGAGGAGGTCTATCGCCGCGCCAATGAGGTCGACGCGCACATCTCACTATCGACCGTCTATCGCACGCTGAAGCTGTTCTCGGAGAAGGGCATCCTCGAGCGCCACGACTTCGGCCATAAGCGAGGGCGCTACGAGGAAGCTTCGGGCCCACATCACGATCACCTCATCGACGTTGAAAGCGGTCGCGTCATCGAATTCCGCAACGAGTCGATCGAGGCGTTGCAGGAGCGGATCGCGCGCGAGCTCGGTTTCAAGCTCGTCGGGCATCGGCTCGAGCTTTATGGTGTCCGCGTGAAGGCGGCCAAGAAGTAGCGGGCGCAGCGGAGACGCGAAATGGGCGCAGTAAGGGGCGGTTCCGTTCTGGCCGGCTTCTTCGCGCTTACGGTTCCTTTGATGCCCGTGCAGGCCGCACTGCTGCGCCTCAATTCGACCGCCGCGCGTCGCTTTCCCAACTGGTATCACCGCCGCGTGTGCCGCCTGCTCGGCGTCCGCATCGAACTCGACGGCGAGGTTGCGAACGACCGGCCCGTGCTCCTCGTTGCCAACCACACCTCCTGGCTCGACATCCCCGTGCTGTCCGCCGTTGCGCCCGTCTCATTCGTGGCGAAGAAGGAGGTGGGCGGCTGGCCGTTCGTCTCCGCGCTCGCGCGGCTGCAGCGCTCCGTGTTCGTCGATCGCGCCAAGCGATCAGCCGTCGGCGAGGCCGCGGGCGAGATCCTGTCGCGACTCGAGCAGGGCGACGCAATCGTACTGTTCGCCGAGGGCACGTCGAGCGACGGCAACCGCGTGCTGCCTTTCATGACCTCGCTGTTCGCCGCCGCAAAGCCATCAGGCCGGTCCGAACGCGAAGCCCCGGACGCCGTGGTGCAGACGCTGTCGCTCGTATACACCCGCCTGCACGGCATTCCGCTTGGCCGCGCCGACCGACCCCTCGTCGGCTGGTATGGTGACATGGAAATGCGCTCCCACGCCTGGCGCCTGTTGAAATCCGGCCCGCTCGATGTGCGCATCCGGGTCGGGCCGCCGGTGCCGCTGTCGAGCTTCGCTGACCGCAAGGATCTTGCTCGGCGCAGCGAGGCCGAGGTGCGAGAGCATGTGGTGAGAATCCTGCGCGCGCGGGGGCCTCAGGAGCCGCTTGCCGTCGTCGCCCCTGATATCGGCCCCGCGCCGGTCCAGGCCGCGCTCCACGAGCCGGCACGCCGCAAAGTGGGTGTAGAAGGCCCGCGGCATCGGCGTCCGGGCGCAAACTGGACAAATCATCGCGAGAGTGCTGCCATCCGGCACGATTTGGCGGAGAGCGTGTGAAGACGATGGACGACCGGCCGGCAGGCGAGCCTCGCGACGCGGGTGAAGAGCGCGCCGATTGCTCTTTGCCCACCGCGCCTGCACGCGCGGGCGGCAAGGTCTTCGTCAAGTCGTACGGCTGCCAGATGAACGTCTACGACTCCGAGCGCATGACGGAAGCGCTCGCGCAACAAGGCTACGCGCCGACCGCACGCATCGAGGATGCCGACCTCGTTGTGCTTAACACCTGCCACATTCGCGAGAAGGCGGCGGAAAAGGTCTACTCGGAGCTTGGCCGTGTGCGCGAGCTGAAGAATGAGCGCGCCGCCGCGGGGCGCGCCACGCTCGTTGCCGTCGTGGGCTGCGTCGCGCAGGCCGAAGGCGCGGAGATCATCGCGCGCGCTCCCGTTGTCGATCTCGTCGTCGGACCGCAGAGCTATCACCGCCTGCCGGAGCTCATCGCGCGCACGGGCCGCGAGAAGAAGAGCCTCGTCGATACTGATTTTCCCGAGGAGGACAAGTTCTCGCGCTTGCCAGCGCGGGCGCCCGCGCGGGGCGCAACGGCGTTCCTCACCGTGCAGGAAGGTTGCGACAAGTTCTGCACGTTCTGCGTGGTGCCCTACACGCGCGGCACGGAATACTCGCGCCCCGTCGCCGACATCGAGCGCGAGGCGCGGACGCTCGTCGCGAGCGGTGTGCGCGAGATCACGCTGCTCGGCCAGAACGTCAATGCCTATCACGGCGCGGCAACCGGCGGAGGCACTTGGACGCTCGCGCAGCTCATCCGCCGCTTAGCCGGTATCGAAGGCCTCGCGCGCCTGCGCTACACGACGAGCCATCCTCGCGACATGAGCAACGATCTCATCGCCGCGCACGCCGAGGAAGAAAAGCTTATGCCCTATCTGCACTTGCCCTTTCAGGCCGGCTGCGATCGCATCCTCAGTGCCATGAACCGCAAGCACACGGCGCGAGACTACCTCGATCTCGTCGCCCGCATCCGCGCCGCGCAACCGCAGATCGCGCTTTCGACCGACATTATCGTTGGGTTCCCCGGCGAGACGGACGCCGAGTTCGAGGAAACGCTGGCGTTGACCGAGAAGATCGGCTTCGCGCAGGCCTACTCGTTCAAGTACAGCGCGCGGCCCGGCACACCAGCGGCCAATCTCGGCGAGCAGGTGCCGGACGAGGTCAAATCGCTTCGCTTGGCACGGCTGCAGCGGCTGCTCGAGACCCAGCAGGGCGCCTTCAACGCCCGTTGCGTGGGGCGCACGCTGCCTGTGCTGTTCGAGAAGGCTGGGCGCCGGCTGGGCCAGCTCGTGGGCCGCTCTCCCTATCTGCAGGCGGTGCACGCCGAAGCTCCCCCTGAGCAGCTCGGCCAGATCCTGCCTGTTGAAATTTTGGCCTGCGGTCCCAATAGTCTAGCCGGTGTCATACGGCCGGTCTGACGCCCCGTTTACCATGGCGTGGGGTTGCCTAATCGGGGCCGCGGTTGGGGGGCGGGCGCAGTATGCTAGGTTAAGCAGCGAGAAGAGACAATTCGAAGTAATCGACGTCGGGAGCACCGATTGGCAGCATTTCGCGGGAACCCGGTCTCCGGACCAGGAAGGCCCACCAAGGTCCAGGTCGCCAATAAGCGCATCGTGGTGCCGTTCGAGGACAACCGGTACCTGACGCGCCTTCTCGGGGAGTACGACAGCCACCTGGCGCTGATCGAGGACCGCCTCGGCATCGAGGCGCACGCGCACGGCAACGTCGTCATCCTCACCGGTCCGGAAGCAGCCTGCGCACTTGCCCGCGGCGTACTCGAGCAGCTTTATGACCGCGTCGTCGCCGGCGAGACGATCGGCGCGGGCGATTTCGACGGCCTCATCCGCCATGCACGTGAGGAGACGTCGCCGGCGGACGGGCAGGCGCAGATCGCCACACGCCGCCGTGTCATCAAGGCGCGCACGCCGATGCAGAGCGCGTACATCCGCGCACTCGAGAAGACCGACCTCGTGTTCGGCATCGGCCCGGCCGGCACTGGAAAGACATACCTTGCCGTCGCTTACGCGGCGCACTGCCTGGAGCGCGGACTGATCGAGCGCATCATTCTTTCGCGCCCTGCCGTGGAAGCGGGCGAGCGGCTGGGCTTCCTGCCGGGCGACATGCGCGAGAAGGTCGATCCCTATCTGCGCCCGCTCTATGACGCCCTCTACGACGTGCTGCCGCCCGAAAAGGTGGAACGCGATCTCGAGGCGGGCGTCATCGAGATCGCGCCTCTGGCCTTCATGCGGGGGCGGACGCTCGCCAACGCCTACGTAATTCTCGATGAAGCGCAGAATACTACCAGCATGCAGATGAAGATGTTTCTTACCCGCCTCGGCGAGAACTCGAAGATGGTCGTCACCGGAGACCCGAGCCAGGTCGATCTGCCGTTCGGTATCAAGTCGGGCCTCGAGGAGGCCATAGCGCTCCTGCGCGAGGTGCCCGGCATCGAGGCAATCCGTTTCACCGCCTCCGACGTGGTGCGGCGCGACCTCGTCGCGCGTATCGTCGAAGCTTACGAGCGGCCCAAGTAGCCGGACCATGCCTCGATCGGTGCCAGCACAGAGCGTAATCGACCCCGACGGCGAGGCGCGTGCGTCCGCCGATGCAGAGCCTCAGATAGGCTTGAGTGTCGACGTGGTGCGTGAGGCGGGCGACTGGCCGCAACTCGACGCGCTGATCGTCGCCATCAACGCTGCTGCCGACGCGGTTGCCACCGAGCTCAGGCTCTCCGGACAATCAGCTTGCGTTGCGCTCTCCTCGGACGAGGAGGTGGCGAAGCTCAACGCGGCCTACCGCGGCAAGGCCGGTCCGACCAACGTGCTGTCGTTTGCGGCGCCCGCATCGGACACGCCAACCCCCTTCCTCGGCGATATCGGGCTTGCCGCCGAAACCGTAACCCGGGAGGCCGAAGAGCAGGGCGTCCCGCTCGTTGATCATTTGCAGCACCTCGTCGTGCACGGGCTCCTGCATCTTCAGCGCTACGATCATCAATCGGAGGCCCAGGCCCAGCTCATGGAAGCGCTTGAAGTGCGCATCCTTGCAAAACTCGGGGTTGCCGATCCCTACGCGGGAATCGACCCATGACGAATTCGGACTACGCCGGCGACAAGGGTGATGCGCAAGGCCACACGGGAGAAGCGACCGTGGCCGCGGGCGCGAGCACGCAGAGCCTGATTTCCGCGTTTCTCGGTCGCTTTGGACTGCGCTCGCCGAGCCTGCGCGAAATGGTCGAGGCCGGCCTCAAGGAGCAGCCCGAGGGCGACGCCGCATTCTCGACGGAAGAGCGCGAGATGCTGCGCCGGCTGTTGCGCTTCGGGGGCTTGCGCGTCGATGACATCATGGTGCCGCGCGCAGACATCATTGCGCTGGCCGAAAGCGAGCCTTTGTCGGAGCTGTTGCGGATGTTCAGCGAGGCTGGCGTGTCGCGCATTCCCCTCTTCAACGAGACGCTCGACGATCCGCGCGGCATGATCCACATCAAGGATCTGTTCCGCTGGCTCACCAAGGAAGCGGCCGGCGAGATTTTTAACGCCCCAATCTCCGTGGTTGGGAACGCGCCCGTGAAAGCGCAGGCTGCCCTCGAGGGCAGCCCGCCCCAGCTCGACATCGACCGCATCGACCTGTCGCGGCCGATCACGGTCGCCAAGATCCGGCGCCCGGTCCTCTACGTGCCCCCTTCCATGCCGACGACTAACCTGCTCATTCGCATGCAAACGACGCGCATCCATATGGCGCTCGTCGTCGACGAGTACGGTGGCACCGACGGCCTCGTCACGATCGAGGACCTCGTCGAACAAATCGTCGGCGATATCGAGGATGAGCACGACGTGGCGGAGGCAGCTTTCATTTCGATCGAGCCCAAGCTCGGTCTCGTCGCCTCGGCGCGCACGCCGGTTAAGGAGCTCGAGGAGCACCTCGGCGTGAAGCTTCTACGACCCGAGGAGGAGGACATTGACACCCTCGGCGGCCTGATGTTCGCGCTGCTGGGGCGCGTGCCCGTGCGCGGCGAACTCGTTCGCCATCCGAGCGGCATCGAGCTCGAGGTGCTCGACGCCGACGCCCGCCGCCTGAAGAAGGTGCGGATCCACCAGCCGCGCAGCGCCGCGCCTGCGTCGACAGATCCCAGCAAAGCGTGAGGGTGGGGTGGCGGTCGAGCGCACCACGTGGACCGCGCTTGCTGCGAATGTGGGCCGGTCCGCAGGCGGATTAAGCGCATTCGCGCGATGGACTGCAGGATTGTCAGGCTGGCGGCGGTTCGCAGCCGCTTTTGTTGCCGGTAGCCTGTCCGTGCTCGCCATGCCACCGCTGTTCCTGTGGCCGGTGCTGTTCGGCACGCTTCCCGTTCTGGTGTGGCTGATCGACGGGTCGGAAGCCGCGTCTTCCGCAACTCGCTCGCTTCGTCGCAGCGCCCCCGTTCGCGCGTTCGCCGTCGGATGGTGGTTCGGCTTCGGCTATTTTGTGTTCGGGCTGTTTTGGATCGGGGAAGCGTTTCTCGTCGAGGCCGAAAAGTTCGCTTGGCTATTGCCCTTTGCCGTGACGATGCTGCCCGCCGGGCTCGCGCTCTTCACCGGTTTCGCGGCTGGGATCGCGCGGCTTAAATGGCCGCCGGGCATCGCCCGCGTCATTGTGCTGGCGCTGGCGCTCTCGGCTGCTGAATGGCTGCGCGGCCATGCCTTGAGCGGCTTCCCGTGGAATGTGCTCGGCTACGCGCTAACTTCGCCGCTTGCGATGATGCAGTCGGCTTCGCTGTTCGGTGTCTACGGGCTGACGATCCTCACGGTCGTGATCTTCGCAACTCCGCTGGTGGTTGCCGCCGCCGCTACCCAGGGCCCCGGCCGTATCCGGACGATCGCCACGGGCGTGGCGATCGCGGTTGTCCCGCTGCTTCTCCTCTACGGCTTCGGGGCTTGGCGGCTTTCCGGCGGACCCGACTCCACGGTCGATGGCGTGCGCATTCGCATCGTGCAGGCGAGCGTGCCGCAGCGGGACAAATGGCGTGCGGAGAAGCAGGGGGCAATCTTCCAGGATCAGCTCGATCTGTCGCGCCGCGATCCATCCGGGCACCGCGATGACCTAGCGGGCATTACGCACCTCATCTGGCCCGAGGCGGCGATGCCGTTCCTGCCACTCCAGCACCCCGAGGCGCTGGCCGCGATCGGCGAGCTGTTGCCGCAGGGTGCGCAGCTCATCTCCGGGGCGCTGCGCCTGAAGGACCCAGAGCTGAGGTTCAGCGGCACCCCAGAGGGCTACAACAGCCTCATGGTTTTCGGGGAGAACGGAAAGCTCGAGACGGTCTACGACAAGATCCATCTCGTTCCCTTCGGCGAGTACCTGCCATTCCAGCACACGCTCGAGACGATTGGGCTCGAGCAGCTCGCGCACTGGCGCGGCGGCTTTTCGGTCGGGGTCAGTCCGCGTCCGCTGCTAACCATACCGGGCCTGCCGCCCGTTGCGGCGCTGATCTGCTACGAGGCGATCTTTCCCGCTTCCGTCGTCGAGGGGTCCGAGCGCCCCGGCCTATTGGTCAACGTGACAAACGACGGCTGGTTCGGCGCCACTGCCGGTCCCTGGCAGCATTTCCATCAGGCACGTGTACGCGCTGTGGAGGAGGGGCTCCCCCTCATGCGCGCCGCCAATAACGGCGTATCAGCCGTGGTCGATGCGCACGGTCGAGTTCTCGCATTGCTGGGATTGAACGAGCGCGGAACCATCGACAGCAGTCTCCCCTCAGCATTAACGTTGACGGCCTACGTCTGGTTGCGGGATTGGACTTTTGTCGCTCTTGCATTGTTCTTCGTGGGCACGGCAATTGTGCTTATCCGCAAGCCAGTCATCTAGGGCAACATTTCAGATGTTGCCTCGATAGGCACTTGCCGTCATAAACGTCGAAAAATGAGGGGTACGCCTGAAGTGCACCCTCTCCGCCCCGGCCTATGTCCTCAAATCGCGATGCAATCCACGATGACGTTTGCCGGGTGCCGCTAAGGTAAATAGGTCTATGTCGAGAGAAAATGCGCCGGACGATGAAAGCGATTCCGACGAACGTGGCTCACGGCGCGCCAACCCCGTCGATGTTCATGTAGGCAGCCGCGTTCGCTTGAGGCGCATGCTGCTCGGAATGAGCCAAGAGAAGCTCGGCGAGCATCTCGGACTGACGTTCCAGCAAATCCAGAAATACGAGAAGGGTATCAACCGCATCGGCGCGAGCCGGCTGTTCGATCTCTCGAAGGTGCTCGCCGTGCCCATCCAGTTCTTCTACGAGGAGCTTCCCGTTAGCGCCGGCGACGGCGCCAGCGGGTTCGCGGAGCGCTCGGAGAGCTACGCCGTGGAGTTCCTTTCTAGCCGCGAGGGGCTTGAGCTCAACAAGGCGTTTGCCCGCATCACCGATCCGCGCGTGCGCCGTTCCATCGTCGAGCTCGTTCGCTCTTTTGCGGGCGAGTCCGAGGCCGAGTAACGGCCGACGCGGACATAGGCCCCTTTAGATGCTGCGGTTTTTCCGGCGCGCGGGAACAGCGCCGGTTGTGCCTCGTTCGCCGCGACGGTCTTGACCCCGTTCCCAAAGCTTGAGACAACCCCGGCGATTTTCCGCAATAGCGAAAGAGTACGGGGGCCTGGGTGGCGCGCAAATCCTATCTCTTCACCAGCGAGTCGGTCTCCGAAGGCCACCCAGACAAGGTGTGCGATCGCATCTCCGATGAGATCGTCGACCTTTTTTATCGCGAGGGGCCGAAGGCCGGCATCGACCCATGGGCGATCCGCGCCGCGTGCGAGACGCTCGCCACCACCAATCGCGTAGTGATCGCTGGCGAGACGCGCGGTCCTGAGACCGTGACCAAGGATTGGATTTCGCACGTTGCGCGCATGGCCATCCGCGACATCGGCTACGAGCAGGCTGGCTTCCACTGGGACAAGTGCCATATCGAGGTCCTGCTGCATCCGCAGTCGGCCGACATCGCGCAAGGTGTCGACGCGCTGCAGCCCGGCGCCAACAAGGAAGAGGGTGCGGGCGATCAGGGCATCATGTTCGGCTACGCCTGCACCGAGACGCCGGAGCTCATGCCGGCACCGATCTATTACGCGCACAATATCCTGCACGACCTCGCCATCGCCCGGCACAAGAAGGAAGACGGTGCGGCTCTGCTCGGCCCCGACTCGAAAAGCCAAGTGACCGTGCGCTACGAGAACGGCAAGCCGGTCGGCGTCACCCAGATCGTCGTCTCGCACCAGCATGTCGTGGAGGATCTGTCCTCGACCAAGATCCGCGACATCATAGAGCCCTATGTGCGCAGGGCGCTGCCCGGCGGCTGGATCGGCAAGGACACGATCTGGCACGTCAACCCGACAGGCAAGTTCTTCATCGGCGGCCCCGATGGCGATTGCGGCCTCACCGGCCGCAAGATTATCGTCGACACTTATGGCGGCGCGGCCCCGCACGGTGGCGGCGCCTTCTCCGGCAAGGACCCGACCAAAGTCGACCGCTCTGCCGCTTATGCCGCGCGCTACCTCGCGAAGAACGTGGTCGCCGCGGGCCTCGCCGACCGCTGCACCATTCAGGTGGCGTACGCCATCGGCGTCGCCAAACCCCTGTCGATCTATGTCGACACGCACGGCACCGGCAAGGTCGAAGAGGGCAAGCTCGAGACGGCGCTGGGCGAGGTCATGGACCTGTCGCCGCGTGGCATCCGCAAGCATCTCGATCTCAACAAGCCGATCTATGCGCGCACCTCCGCCTACGGCCACTTCGGCCGCCCGCCGGATAATGAGGGTGGGTTCTCGTGGGAGAAGACTGACCTTGCCCCCGCAATCGCCAAGGCAGTCGGCTAAGGACGGCACCTCTTTCGCCGAAATGGCGCACCCGCGCGAGCTGCGCTCGTTCGGTCGCCGGCGCGGGCGCCGCTTGAGCGCCCATCAGGCCTCGCTGCTCGAGCAGGTGCTCCCGCGCGTACGCCTTGACCTTTCGAGCCCATGTCGGCCCTCGGCGGCGGCGCTGTTTGCGCGGCCCGTCTCAGAGGTCTGGCTCGAGATCGGCTTCGGCGGCGCCGAACATCTGGTCTGGCAAGCCGGTCAGAACCCGAATGTCGGTCTCATCGGCTGCGAGGTGTTCGAGGACGGAGTTGTGAAGGCGCTCGCCAGCATCGAGGAGACCGGTCTCGCCAACGTGCGGCTCGCCGTCGAGGACGCGCGCGACGTCTTGCGCTGGCTGCCAGAGGCTTCGCTGCAGCGGGTGTTCATTCTCTTTCCAGACCCCTGGCCCAAGAAGCGTCATGTGAAGCGGCGGCTGGTCTCCGGTAAGCTGTTTGCGCTGCTTTCCCGCGCCATGGCGCCGGGTGCGGAGCTCCGTGTCGCCACCGACATCGGCGATTACGCTCGCACGATCCTGCTTGCGGCGCGCGGGCATTCGCGCTTCGTCTGGCAGGCCGCCGGACCTTTAGACTGGCGCACGCGCGGAGCCGATTGGCCAGGGACGCGCTACGAGGCTAAAGCGCTCGTCGAGGGGCGCAGTTGCTACTTTTTCCGTTTCCGCAACACGTGCCCCTAAGGCGCCACAATTCGCTTGCACGCGTCGTCACGATCCCGTAATAATGGCATGCTCATGATCATCTCAACTATTGAGTGGGCCCTTAGGGGTCCGCTCTTTTTGTATTGGCGCCGCGGATCGGCCCCACCAACCGGACTTTACTGAGCATGCACGCTGGGAACGGTGGCGCCTTGCGCGACCGGTTCATTCGCGAGGCCGGCTTGCCGGCCAGGATAGCGGCGATCATCGAGCCCGCGCTCGAGGACCGCGGCTTCCGCCTCGTGCGCGTGGCGATTTCGGGCCGCGAGGGCAAGACCGTGCAGGTGATGGCGGAGCGCTCCGACGGCACCATGACAATCGAGGATTGCGAGGCTGTTTCACGGGAAATATCGGCTTTGCTCGACGTTCATGACCCTATTGCCGGCGCATACCGCCTCGAGGTCTCCTCCCCCGGCATCGATCGTCCCCTCGTGCGGCCGTCCGACTTCGAGGACTGGGCCGGGCACGAGGCCAAGATCGAATTGGCGGAGCCAATCGACGGCCGCAAGCGCTTCCGCGGCAAACTTGAAGGTTTCGACGGCGGCGAGGTCCGCATCGAGGTTGATCTCGGTGAGGCCGGCCGCCAGGTGATCGGGCTTCCCGTGGGGCTCATCGCAGAGGCGAAGCTCGTGCTGACCGACGAGTTGATCCGCGAGGCCTTGCGCCGCGCAAAGAACAGCAATGCCAACGGTTCGATCGGCGCCGCGATGAGCGCACCGGGAACCACCGAGGAGGACTAAGACCCATGGCAATGGCCGGCATCAGCGCCAATCGGCTGGAGCTTCTACAGATCGCCGAAGCGGTGGCGCGCGAAAAGTCGATCGACCGCAAAATTGTTATCGAGGCCATGGAGGATGCGATCCAAAAGGCCGCGAAATCGCGTTACGGAGCCGAGAACGACATCCGCTGCGAGATCGACCCGAAAACGGGCGAAGCGCGGCTGTCGCGCGTGTTGGCGGTGGTCGAGAACGTGGAGAACGATTCCACCCAGATCACGCTCGCGGACGCCCAGGGCCGCAACGCCGAGGCCAAGATCGGCGACCTCATCGCCGAGCCGTTGCCGCCCCTGGACTTCGGCCGCGTCGCCGCGCAGAACGCCAAGCAGGTCATCGTGCAGAAGGTGCGCGAGGCCGAGCGCGAGCGCCATTACAGTGAGTACAAGGACCGCATCGGCGAGATCGTCAACGGCACGGTGAAACGCGTCGAGTATGGCAACGTTATTGTCGATCTCGGCCGCGCAGAGGGCATCATCCGTCGCGACGAGATGATCCCGCGCGAGAATGTGCGCTACGGCGACCGCGTCCGCGCCTTCATCTACAACGTGAGCCGCGAGCCGCGCGGTCCGCAGATCTTCCTCTCCCGCGCGCGGCCCGAGTTCATGTCGAAGCTGTTTGCCCAAGAAGTGCCGGAGATCTACGACGGCGTCGTCGAAATCAAGTCGGTCGCTCGCGACCCCGGCTCGCGCGCCAAGATCGCGGTGATCTCGAAGGATTCCTCCATCGATCCCGTCGGCGCGTGCGTCGGCATGCGCGGCTCGCGCGTGCAGGCCGTCGTCAACGAGCTGCAGGGCGAGAAAGTCGACATCATCCAGTGGAACCCCGACGCGGCGAGCTTCATCGTCAACGCTCTTGCCCCCGCCGAGGTGACGAAAGTCGTGCTCGACGAGGACACCAACCGCATCGAGGTGGTCGTGCCCGAAAGCCAGCTTTCGCTCGCCATCGGCCGACGCGGGCAGAATGTGCGGCTTGCCTCTCAGCTCACTGGTTGGGACATCGACATTCTCACCGAGCAGGAGGAGTCCGAGCGGCGCCAGAAGGAATTCGCCGAGCGCTCCCAGATGCTCATGGAAGCGCTCGATGTGGACGAGGTCATCGCCCAGCTTCTCGTCACCGAAGGATTCGCCTCGATCGAGGAGGTCGCATTCGTCGATCTCTCCGAGATCGCGCACATCGAGGGCTTCGACGAGCATACGGCGAATGAAATCCAATCCCGAGCCCGCGAATACCTCGAAAAGCAGGAAGCCGACCGCGACGCCAAGCGGCGCGAGCTCGGCGTCGCCGACGATCTCGCCAAGGTGCAGGGCGTGACCAGCGCGATGATGGTCGCGTTCGGCGAGAACGGAGTAAAAACGCTCGAGGATCTGGCCGATTGTGCCACCGACGACCTCACCGGGTGGACGGAGCGCAAGAAGGAGAAGGACGCCGAGCCCGTGCGCCACAAGGGCGTGCTCGACGGCTTCGATATCGGCCGCAAGGAGGCCGAGGACATGATCCTCTCTGCGCGCGTGCTTGCCGGGTGGATCAAGCCCGAGGATCTGCTGCCCGCGGCGGAAGCGAGCGCCGAAGTGGCGCAGGGCGAAGGCGAAGGTGACGGTGACGGCGCCAAAGACGCGGCGACCCAAGGTTAGCCGGAAATGTTGCGCGAGCGCGGGAGAACGGATTGGGCGCTGAAGGTCAGCAGCAGGAACGCGACGACGACGCCGAGGCGGCAGGCCCCTTGCGGCGCTGCATCCTCACGCGCGTCGAGCGCGATCCCGCTGACCTCCTGCGCTTCGTAGCTGATCCCGAAGGCAGGCTCGTCCCCGACCTTTCGCGCAAGCTCCCCGGCCGTGGCGTATGGGTGACGGCCGACAGGGCGAGCGTCGCCGCCGCAGCGGAGGCAAGAGCGTTCGCCAAGAGTCTGAAACGCGCCGTCACGGTCGCGCCGGACTTGCCGCAGGCCGTGGAGGCATTATTTGTTAAGCGTGCGCTCGGGGCACTGTCTCTTGCCAACAAGGCGGGTCTCGTTACAACCGGCTTTGAAAAGGTCGAGGCGCTGCTAAGCGGCGGGCGTGCCGTGGCGCTCCTGCAGGGTGCCGATGCGGCCGAGGATGGCAAGCGCAAGCTCGACCGCAAATTTGCGGCCGTTCAACGGGATAGTGGCAAAGCCGCCCCCGTTGTTGATTGGCTCACCATCGAGCAATTGAGCTTGGCCATCGGCCGGTCAAATGTGGTACATGCTGCCCTCAAACAGGGCGGAGCCACACAACGGTTTCTTCGGGAGGCCGAGCGCTTGCGGCGCTACCGGTCGGGCTTCGGCGCAAGCTGAGCACGGCTTCGTGCGTGGAATTTTTGGAGTTTTACAGGACTAGCATGACGGAAACGAAAGACACCGCCGACAAGACTCTACGCGGAGGCGCGCGCAAGCCGCTGTCGCTGCAGCGGACGGTCGAGTCCGGCCACGTTCGACAGAACTTCAGCCACGGCCGGTCAAAGTCGGTTGTCGTCGAGAAGCGCAGGACCCGAAAGCTCGCTTCCCCGGGCGGCGCGCAAGAGGCCGAGGAGCCGACGATCGAGGCAACGCCCGAGCCACAGCTCCAGCAAAAGAAGCCGGTGCGGCCCGAGGCCCACCCCCCCGCGTCGAAATCAGCGGCCGCCCCCGGGACGAAATCGCTTTCGCTGGAGGAGCGGGACGCGCGTACGCGCGCGCTCGCCGCTGCAAAGGTGCGCGAGGACTTGGAGCGCGACGAAGAGGCCGAGCGGGTCAAAACCGCGCCACCGGCCGCGTCCCTCGCCGCTCCAGCCGAGTTCAGCTCGTCCCGCTACGGCTGAGGCTCGCCCCACTCCAGGCCCAAGCGCAGAGACCGCGCGTCCGCGCCCCAGGGCGGACGGCGCACCTGCGGCCAAGCCGCGTACCTCGTACAACAATCCGGCTTTGCAGCCGCGCGAGGGCGGCAAGCCGCGCGAGCTCGACATTCCCGGTCCTCCCCGCTTCAAGCCGGACGGCGAGGCTCCAAAGCGCACGGGCCGTGCTGTGGCCGTCGAGGCCAACGAGGAGGAGGAGGGCCGCGGTGGCATCAAGAAAGGCAAGCCCGGCACCCGCACGCCGCAGCCTAAGGTCGATGAAAAGCGCGAGCGCGTAAAGCTCACGATCAACAACGCCTTCGACGAGAAGCAGCGCGAACGTTCGCTCGCCTCCCTGAAGCGTAGGCGCGAGCGCGAGAAACTCAAGGCGATGGGTATCTCGCAAGCGCGCGAGAAGATCGTGCGCGAGGTGGTGATCCCCGAGGTCATCACGATTCAAGAGCTCGCCAACCGCATGACCGAGCGCGCCGTCGACGTCATCAAGTACCTGATGAAAGAAGGCGAGATGCACAAGATCAACGATGTGGTCGACGCCGATACGGCGGAGCTCATCGTGCAGGAGTTCGGCCATACGTCCAAGCGCGTCTCCGAAGCCGACGTTGAGACCGGGTTCATCGGCAAGAAAGACGACGAGGGCATGCTCGTGCCCCGCGCGCCCGTCGTCACCATCATGGGCCACGTCGACCACGGTAAGACATCGCTGCTCGACGCCATCCGGCAGACCAATGTCGTGGCGGGCGAGGCTGGCGGCATCACGCAGCACATCGGCGCCTACCAGGTGACGACGCCCGAGGGGGAGCGGATCACCTTCATCGACACGCCCGGCCACGAGGCGTTCACCGCCATGCGCGCGCGGGGCGCCCAGGTGACGGACATCGTCGTGCTCGTCGTGGCGGCGGACGACGGCGTCATGCCGCAGACGGTCGAAGCCATCAATCACGCCAAGGCCGCTGGCGTCCCGATCATTGTCGCCATCAACAAGATCGACAAGCCGCAGGCCGATCCGAACCGCGTGCGCACGGAGCTTTTGCAGCACGAGATCGTGGTCGAGAGCATGTCGGGCGAGACGCTGGAGGTGCCCGTGTCGGCGCTGAAGCGCACCAACCTCGACAAGCTCTTGGAAGCGATCCACCTGCAGGCTGAAATCCTCGACCTCAAGGCAAATCCGAACCGCCCCGCCGAAGGCGTGGTGGTCGAGGCGAAGCTGGAGCGTGGGCGCGGACCCGTGGGTACCGTGCTCGTGCAGCGCGGCACGCTGCGCGTCGGCGACATCGTGGTTGCCAGCACCGCCTGGGGCCGGGTGCGCGCGCTTATCGACGATCGCGGGGAGAACACGGACTCCGCCGGTCCCTCGGTTCCCGCGGAGATCCTGGGCTTCGATTCGGCTCCCGAGGCCGGCGACCCGTTCGCGGTCGTCGAGAGCGAGGCGCGCGCCCGCGAGATCACCGACTACCGCGTGCGTAAGCGGCGCGACACCATGGGCTCGGCCGGCACGCCGCGCACGCTCGAGCAGATGATGCAGTCGCTGAAGGATACCGGCCGCAAGGACTTCACGCTTCTGGTCAAGGGCGACGTGCAGGGCTCGGTTGAGGCGATCACGGGTGCCTTGAAGAAGCTCGGCACCGAGGAAGTGCAGGCGCGCATCGTGCACGCGGGCGTTGGTGGCATCACCGAATCCGACGTGGCGCTCGCGAGCACGTCGAAGGCCGTAATCGTCGGCTTCAACGTACGCGCGAATTCGCAGGCCAAGACGGCGGCCGACCGCGACGGCGTCGAGATCCGCTACTACAACATCATCTACGATCTCGTCGACGACGTGAAAGCGGCGATGTCGGGCTTGTTGGCGCCGACCATCCGCGAGATCTTTCTCGGCAAGGCGGAGATCCTCGAGGTGTTCAACATCTCGCACGTCGGCAAGGTCGCCGGCTGCCGTGTGGTCGAGGGGAAGGTGGAGCGCGGCGCCAAGGTGCGTTTGATCCGCGACGACGTCGTCATCCACGAGGGCACGCTTTCGACCTTGAAGCGGTTCAAGGACGAGGTGCGCGAGGTGCCCGCGGGGCAGGAGTGCGGCATGGCGTTCGCCAACTACCAGGACATCCGCGCAGCCGACCACATCGAGTGTTTCAACGTCGAGACTGTGACGCGCTCGCTCTAAGGCTTAACGTTTCAACGATCGGGGGCCGGCGGTTGCGCCGACCCTCTTTCTTTTGAGGCCGTTTGCGGTCCAAGCCCGCAGCGGAGCGACAATGAGAAAGAAATCCCGTAATTCGAGCCCCCCTTCGCAACGGCAGCTGCGCATCGGCGAGCTGATCCGCCATAAGCTCGCCGAGATGCTGGCGCGTGGCGAGATCCACGACGATGTGCTGGCCGCGCACGTGATCACGATCCCCGAGGTGCGGCTGTCGCACGACCTCAAGCTAGCGACTGCCTACGTGATCCCGCTGGGCGGCAGCGACACTGAGGCCGTGCTCGAAGCCCTCACGCGGAACAAGCGCTATATCCGTGCAGAGATCGCGCAGGCGGTGAACTTGAAATTCGCGCCCGACATCCGCTTCCGCAGCGACGATACGTTCGCCGAGGCGAGCCGTATCGAGGCACTGCTGGCGAGCCCCAAGGTCCGCCAGGACGTGGACGGGGACTAGGGGCTTTGACATGGCGCGCGCCAAGAAGGGAAAGCCGGTGCACGGCTGGGTCGTGCTCGACAAGCCGGCCGGCATGACCTCGACGCGGGCCGTGAGTGCCATAAAGCGCATCTTCGACGCGCAGAAGGCGGGCCACGCCGGCACGCTCGACCCGCTGGCGACAGGCATTCTGCCCATCGCGCTCGGCGAGGCGACGAAGACCGTGCCGTTCGCCGTCGACGGGGAGAAGGCCTATCGCTTCACCGTTCGCTTCGGCGCCGAAACCGACACCGACGACGCCGAGGGCGTTGTCGTGCGCACCTCGGACTCACTCCCCACTCGCGATACCATCGAGGCATTGCTGCCACGCTTTACCGGCGAGATTCTGCAGGTCCCGCCGCAGTTTTCCGCGATAAAGGTCGACGGCGCCAGAGCCTACGATCTCGCACGCGGCGGCGAGGAGGTCGTGCTCGAGCCGCGCGAGGTGCTGATCGAGGACTTGACCCTCGTCGATATGCCCGATGCGGCGACCGCCGTGCTGGAGTCGCGCTGCGGCAAGGGCACCTACGTGCGGGCGTTGGCGCGCGACATGGGCCGCGCGCTTTCCTGCTTCGGGCACGTCATCGCATTGAGGCGCACGCGCGTCGGTTCGTTCGACGAGATGGCTTCGGTGACCCTGGAAGAGTTGCAGGCCGCGGCGCAGGCCGGTCCGGACGCGCTGCTCGCGCTCCTTATGCCGGTCGAAGCGGCGCTCGACGACTTGCCGGGCTTGAGTGTCGGCCCCAACGACGCGGCAAGCCTCGCGCGCGGCCAGGCAGTGCTGGTGCGCGGACGCGACGCACCGGTGTTGGCAGGGGCTGCGTGGGCGCACTTCAAGGGCCGCATTCTGGCGTTGGGCGAGCTGGAAAAAGGGGCCTTCCGTCCGACGCGGGTGTTCAATTTCGGGTAGGCGACCGCTGTTCTACAACTGGACGCGCATCCACCAGACGCTTCGCGTCACACCCGCGATGGCGGCAGGACTTACGGATCGCGTGTGGAGCGTCGAAAAGTTCGTCGGCATGATGGATGAAGTCGCGCCGAAGCCGGGACGGCCTAAGGCGTACAAGAAGCGGTCCGCTGCGACTTGAGAGAACCACTCCGAAAAAACAATGAGCCCCGGCTTGTGACCGGGGCTGTCTAGTCAGGCGCCAAGCGCGGTCAATGTCTGGGAGGATGCCTCAATTCAGTCGCGGCCGCGCAGCCGTTCTGCGCACAATTGTCGCCGACGTAATGCTTCCAGAAGACCACGATGCCTTGCGAGGTGACCAAGCTCAGGACCGCCAGCGTCAGGATAACGATGGGAGTTCTTATCTGGCTCCACGCCGAATACGCGGCCAGGCGAGCCAATAGTCTCGCGTGAGGTCTTTTCCACTGTGCGGTGTCGAGTGCCGATACGCTGGCCATAGAAACGCACTCCGTACGCGATACGAGACTTAGCTAACGATATCTGGGGATTGTGGACAAGATGTGCTTGGCAGGACCGCCATGTGCGCAGGCGGCCCGTGGGCGGCGGTCACGGCCAACTTAGGACACTTGCGGCCTAGTTCGGACAGCACCAACGACCTCGGCCAACAGCTTGGTTTGTGGTAGCGCCGGGCGGTCAGCTAATTAGACAGCCTCTCCAGATTAACTCGTATGGTTAAGGGTGAAGCGTGGTCCGATTCCTGCACCTAACCCCAACGGGGGACGCGCCGCTTGCGCCACAGGCGGATTGCCCCTGGGTCTTGGGCGGTGAGCTGAAACCCTCGCCTCACCGCCCTGGGCTCCGGGCCACGGTCACTATGAGGCCTTCGCCGCCCTCGGGTCGATGGCGCGAAAGTGTAAGCTAACCGCCCACTTTCGGATTAGGACACCCATCCGCCAACTTAGGACACTTGAGGCTGACTTAGGGCAGCACCCACAACCGCATTCCAGACGAAGCGTGATCAAACGTTCAAATATTCAAACTGAGACAGTACCCAGCCCCAACAAGCACAAAGTGAGAACATCAGCCCCGGAACGCCCGCACCCGGCGGGTGCGGGTGCAAGGCGCGCGACTTTCCGCTCGCGGCTCCCGCCGCCTCGTGTATAAGACGCACCATCTCGAATTTGCGACCCTGCTGGACGACATCCCGGCTGTGGCCGCTCCGGGGCTGGAAAGCCCCATCTTCACCCCCGAACAGAAAGGATGCCCGATGTCGATATCCGCTGAGCGCAAGACCGCGCTCATCAAAGACAATGCCACCAAAGCCAACGACACCGGCTCGCCCGAGGTCCAGATTGCGATCCTGACCGAACGGATCAACGACCTCACCGAGCATTTCAAGATGCACAAGAAGGACAATCACTCGCGCCGCGGGCTCCTCAAGATGGTGAGCCAGCGCCGCCAGCTCCTCGACTACGTGAAGCGTAAGAACGAGCAGCGTTACCAGACCATCATCGACAAGCTCGGCATTCGCCGCTGACGACAGGCGCAGAGGCCGGCGGCGCTTTTTGCAAGCCAGCCTCGATCCTGCGCCAATGAGGCGTCTGCCTTCCGCCTCGGTTCTGACCGAAGGCTCGCGCATCCGGCAATCCGGCCGTTGCGCAGTGCTACGAGCAAGAGAAAGAAAGACCAGACATGTTCGACATCCATCGTGTGGAAATTGAATGGGGTGGGCGCAAGCTGACGCTCGAGACCGGGCGCATGGCGCGCCAGGCCGACGCCGCCGTCTATGCCCAGTACGGCGAGACGAGCGTGCTCGCCACCGTCGTCGCCGCCAAGGCCCCCAAGCCCGGCGTCGACTTCTTCCCCTTGACCGTCAACTACCAGGAGAAGACCTTCGCTGCCGGCAAGATCCCGGGCGGCTTCTTCAAGCGAGAGGGCCGTCCCTCTGAGAAGGAGACGCTGACCTCGCGCCTGATCGACCGGCCGGTGCGTCCGCTGTTCGTCGAGGGCTTCAAGAACGAGACGCAGATCGTCGTCACCGTGCTCTCGCACGACATGGAGAACGACCCCGACATCCTCGGCCTGGTTGCGTCCTCGGCGGCGCTCACGCTCTCAGGCGTGCCGTTCCTCGGGCCGATCGGGGCTGCGCGCGTCGGCATTATCGGCGGCGAGATGGTCCTCAACCCCATGCTCGATGAAATGGCGGAAAGCTCGCTCGACCTCGTCGTTGCCGGCACGCATGACGCCGTGATGATGGTCGAGTCGGAAGCCAAGGAGCTGCCCGAGAAGCTGATGCTCGAGGCGGTCATGTTCGGCCACAAGGGCTTCCAGCCGGTCATCCAGGCGATCATCAAGCTTGCCGAGAAGGCCGCCAAGGAGCCGTGGGACATCCAGCTGCCCGACGCACAGAAGTACTCCGCGCAGGTCAAAAAGATCGCTGAGGCGAGCCTGCGCGCGGCCTTCTCCACCAAGGAAAAGCAGAAGCGCTACGACCTCGTGAAAGAGGCCGAGAGCAAGGTGAAGGCCGGCGTCGAGATCCCCGATGATCCGACCGAGAAGGTGCTGCTCTCCGATACGATCAAGGCACTAAAGAGCGAGATCGTGCGCGGCGATATCGTCAAGACCGGCCGCCGCATCGACGGGCGCGACCTGAAGACCGTGCGCCCGATCGTCTCGGAAGTGCACGTGCTGCCGCGCACGCACGGCTCCGCGCTGTTCACGCGTGGCGAGACCCAGGCGGTGGTGGTCGCCACGCTTGGCACCGGCGAGGACGAGCAGTTCATCGACGCACTCGAAGGCACGCGCAAAGAGCGCTTCATGCTGCACTACAACTTCCCGCCTTACTCGGTGGGCGAGACGGGCCGCATGGGTTCTCCCGGCCGCCGCGAGATCGGCCACGGCAAGCTCGCCTGGCGCGCCGTGCACCCGGTGATGCCGGCCCACGAGGAGTTTCCTTACACCATCCGCATCGTCTCCGAGATCACCGAGTCTAACGGCTCATCCTCGATGGCGACGGTGTGCGGTACCTCGCTCGCGCTGATGGACGCCGGCGTCCCGTTGAAGGCGCCCGTTGCCGGTATCGCCATGGGCCTCATCAAGGAGGGCAACGACTTCGCCGTGCTCTCCGACATCCTCGGCGACGAGGACCACCTCGGCGACATGGACTTCAAGGTGGCCGGCACCGAGAAAGGCGTCACCTCGTTGCAGATGGACATCAAGATTACCGGCATCACCGAGGAGATCATGCGCATCGCGCTCGATCAGGCGCGCGAAGGGCGGCTGCACATCCTCGGCGAGATGGGCAAGGCGCTTGGCTCAGCCCGCACTGAGCTCGGCGAGCATGCGCCGCGCATCGAGACGATCAAGATCCCGACCGACAAGATCCGCGAGGTGATCGGCTCGGGCGGCTCGGTGATCCGCGAGATCGTCGCCGAATCGGGCGCCAAGATCGATATCGACGACGACGGCACGGTGAAGGTCGCCGCGGCCAAGCGCGAATCGATCGAGGCGGCCTTGAAGCGCATACGCGAGATCACCTCCGAGCCCGAGGTCGGCACCATCTACAAAGGCAAGGTGGTGAAGATCATGGACTTCGGCGCGTTTGTGAACTTCTTCGGCGCCAAGGACGGCCTCGTGCACATCTCCCAGCTCGCTCCTGGGCGCCCCGCTACCGTCGGCGAGGTCGTGAAGGAGGGCCAGGAGGTCTACGTCAAGCTTCTGGGCTTTGACGAGCGCGGCAAGACGCGGCTGTCGATGAAGATCATCGACCAGGCGACGGGGAAGGAGATTCCGCGCGCCGAGGGCGAGGCTGAGCCGGAGGGCGAGTTCCGCGCCGAGCGCCCGCCGCGGCGCGAGCGCGAGGGTGGCGGCGGTGGCCGCGACCGTCGCCCGAGGCGCGACGCGGGTTGAGGCTGGCTCGACCTCACCGCTCGATCAGATGAAACAAGAACCGCCGGTCTCCCGGCGGTTTTTTGTCTTGAGAGGCGCCGCGTTGGTCTCTTGCGTCTGTCGCGCCGCGTTGCCATCGTGGGGCCGCGAGCACTTGTCGGGGGCAATTCGAGGCCATGCATCAAGCCCGGATGAAAACGCTGTTGGCGGCGGCGGTGATGGCCGCCTGCATGCTCGCGGCGCTGCCCGCAGAAGCCGAGGACTATCCCTATCCCGGCGTGTTCATGAATTTCGACCGCAAGACGTACGAGGCGTTCTCGCCCACCCTGAAGGACGTCGCTTGCTACGAGCAACTGTTCGTGCAGGACGAGAAGGGCGACTTCACCACCTACGTGCTCGACGGGCTGCAATGGCTGCGCGACCGCAAGATCGTCTATCTCGTTGAATTCGAGCGGGCACTGCGATTTCTTCGCGCGCGCGGGCATCGAGCAGTGCTCGACCGAGGACGCGGCCGACGGCAGCAAGAAAATCACGTTCAACCGCCTGCTTAGCGCCGACGGGTTCGGGGTCAATGAGCGGCTGTACCAGTCCGAGGAGGCTCTCCTCACTGACCGCGGCGAGGATGCGATCCGCGCCAAGTGCGGCAGCGCCGATGCGATCAAGCCGTTCCTGACGACCGACAAGCTGCAGAAGGGCTCCTGCCACGAGGCCGGCAAGGAAGGCGAGGAGTGCTACTACGAGCCCTCCGCCGCGCCCACGTACAACGACATGGTCGGCAACGAGCTGCGCAAGATACGCGACACGATCCAGAAGAGGTAGGCGGAGACCGCGTGCAATGTTGACGGCAGGTATGCTGCCTCCGATTGTACGTTTATGAAGTCCCGGAACCGGACAAACTGGACGTGGCGTTCGACATGACCGCTCTCAAAACGATGGCGCTAACGCGACGGTCTGCGATGACGCTGTTTGCCGTCGCTGTCGCCGCCGGCCCGGCCCGTAGCGCCGAGATTGCGCTGCGCCAGATAGTGGAAACACTCTACAAGGCCGCCCCCGGCAGCCGTCCCGATTTCGCGAGAAAGGACCTTTCCGCTCTCGACTTGAGCGGGATCGATTTCAAGCGTGCGATCTTGTCGGGAGCAAATCTTCTCGGCGCCGATCTCTCCGACGCGAATCTCTCGTTCGCCGACCTGAAGGGAGCCAAGCTCGACCGCACGCGTCTAATCCGCACCAATTTCGCCGATGCCAACCTCTCGGGCGTGAGCCTTTACCACGCGGTGGGATCGCTCAATCTGGAAACATCCTCAGACAATGCGCCGAACTTCGCCCGGGCAAACCTCTCAGGTGCGCGCATTATGGCTAGGCTGAGCCGCGCCAATCTGCGCGGAGCCGATCTCACTGATGCCCGCTTGGGGCCACCGGAGCCCGGCAACGAATTGAAAACGCCCCAGCAAACGGATCTATCGGGGGCCGTACTCGCGGGTGCCGATCTGCGGCGAGCCGAGATTCGGCGCGTCAATCTGATCTTTGCCGATCTGTCGGGCGCCGATCTTGGGGACGCTGACCTTGGCGGAGCCGACCTTTCGCATGCGGTGCTCACAGGCGCCAACCTTGCCGGCGCCAATCTAGAGGACGTTGACCTCGACGGGGCGGTGCTGACCGGCGTCAGAGGCATTTCGTCCGTGCGTGGATGGGAAAAGGCCCGCAATCGGGAAAAGGCGGTATTTTGATCGCGTTAAGGCCGGTGGGCACAGCAAGCGCCGCGGCGCTGCGTCAAGGGCGGCCGCTGCCATGCCACGTTTGGATGTGCTAGGGATTTGCGTATCTCCGAAATCTAAGATTGGGCTCGCCGATGCTATCAAATCTTCGCACTCGATCCCTCCTTCCTCTGCTCTTGCTCGCGGCAGGCGTGTTGACTTTGCGAGGCGCTCCGAGCGCTGCCGAAGATGCTGCCGCCCTCATTGGGAACTGGCACGTTCCGCCTTTCGAGCAACAGAGACTGCGCATGAGCGATCAGTGTCAGCAGCATGCGGATACCAATGTGCAGCAGGTCGCCGAAAGCGAGGTCGAGGTATTCTCTTGCGACGACCCGAACCATGCGGCGGATAAGGCCCGCATCCTCGAATTTATACGCTCGGTCAACCCTATCTATCGGTCCGAAGGCCACCGCCTCTATTCCGAAACGCTCACCGGCCTATGCGCCGCAGTGCGTACCTCGCAGTCCGCGCGCACCCAAGACGTCTGCAATCCGAGCCAGAAGCTGCGCGCCGCGCCGATCGTCGGCCTGCCGGTGATGTGGAACATCAGGAAGACGGGCGACAGCGAGTGGCCATATGCGGGCGACAGCTATTCGCCGTCATCGGGATTTGGCGCCATCTCCTGCTTCAAGAAGCCGTCCGGCAACAAGCTGCTGACCAAGGGGTGCCGCAGGTGGACGGTAGAGCTGCCGTTCCTCGGGTCGGAGCCGTGCGACTGTGGCTGCAGCATGATCGTTTGCGATCAGTACGTCTGGGAGCGAAAGTAACGGCCGCCCGGCAATAGGTGGCGAAGGCCTTGCACAGGCCACGGTGCCAAGTTGGCCTCGGTCGCGAGGGCTTGCCAGCGCCCAGCACGCGGCTTACGCTAAGCTTATAAGTATTCTTCCACGGTGAGCGCTATGGCGGACACCACTTCGCGCGATATTTGCAAGGCCGAGGTCGACCGCTTCCTTTTCGGCAAGCACATCACGGCCTGCGCCGTCTGCGGCCGCTTCCGCAACGCTTCCGATGTTGACGTGCACGCGCTGACCTGCCAGCGCGCGTCTTGCGGCGATCCTTCGAACAGCGCGCCTCTCGATGTGCTGATGATCGTCTGCACCAACTGCGGGGCGATACAGTTCCACGACCGTGCGGTCATCGCGCAGTGGCTCGAGTGTCAGAAGCGCGTCAAGGTGCGCTAGCCTGCAGACGGCCGCGAGCTTGGCGCTGCCTCACTCGGATCATCCGACACACAGGAGCTGCGATGACGAGCGAACCCTTCGCCACCGGCCAGTGCCTGTGCGGCGCCGTGCGCTTCGTCGCTAACGCCAAGCCCGTGAGGATGGCGCAGTGCTACTGCCGCGACTGCCAACGTGTCTCCGGCGCGGGGCATACGTCGAACGCGCTGTTTGAAGCCGCAACGTCGAGGTCTCGGGCGATACGGCGAGCTACGGCGTGACGGCCGATAGCGGCAATACGCTCACGCGGCATTTCTGCCCGACGTGCGGCAGCCGGATATTTGCACTCAACACCGGGCGCCCCGGTATGATCATCCTCGCGGCCGGCACCTTCGACGACAGCAGCTGGTTCAAGCCGCAGGCGGCGCTCTACACTCGCAGCCGGCACGACTGGGACACCGCCGCCGAAGGCATCCCGCAGTTCGAGACCATGCCGCCGCCTCGATGATCTGCAATTAAAAGTCTCGCGACTTTGCTCAGACCCCGTTCATCACCTTTGCTTCCCTAAACTCCACGTACACCGCGAGGAGCTAAGGTTCCGGCTCGAGCATTTCGCAGTCAGCTATGGCACCCGTGGAGAAGGGATCATGTTGCTCCCATCTGTAGCAGAGCTGCCGGAGTATAAAGGCGTACTGGATGCGCTCATGGCCCAGGCGCGACTCGAGCGGAAATCCTTCGACCGCGATCAGCTAGCGCGGCGCATGGGCATCGTGGCCGCCGCGGGCGTAGCCGATCCCGACGAGTTCAAGCGCCAGGTTCTCTCCGAAGACAGCGCTTGAGCCGAAAGACCCGCTCGTTCGACATTCTCAAAAGGAGGAGCCGGATCTTGCGGCCGGCTCAGGCGGGGAGATGCTCGGTCGGTCGTGCGTCTTACGAGCGGCCGGCTGACACGAGTACGGGGTCGGCGCGATAGGTCTCGGGGAACAGCTTCTTCAGGTTTTCGACCTTCGGAATATCGTTGAACAGGATGTAGGGGTACGTGGGGTTCAACGTCAGGAAATCCTGGTGATAGGTCTCAGCCGCGACAAAGCCGCGGTCGGGCTCGATCTTGGTCGCTATCGCCACCGGGAATGCGCGCGACGCATCGAGCTGCGCGATATAGGTCTTGGCGACCTTCTCCTGCTCGGGGCTCATCACGAATATCGCTGAGCGGTACTGCGTGCCGGCGTCGGGGCCCTGGCGGTTGAGCTGGGTCGGATCGTGCGCGACCGAGAAATAGATTTGCAGGAGCCGCCCGTAGCTGATCTGGCGCGGATCGAAGATCACGCGGACCGATTCTGCGTGGCCCGTTGTGCCGGTGCCGACGACGAGATAGTGCGCGGTTTCTTTCGCGCCGCCGTCATAGCCGGAGACGGCGCTGGTCACGCCCTTGACGTGCTGAAACACGCCCTGCACGCCCCAGAAGCATCCGCCCGCGAGCACGGCGACCTCGGACGTGGCGCCGGCCGCAGCCGGCTCATCAACCGCCGGCGCCGGAATGACGTGCCCCTCCTCCGCCGCAGTGCGGGAGACGGCGTAGCGGCCGCCCGCCAGGAGCGCCACGGCGAGAAGAACGCCGCCGGCGACGCGAAGGACATTGGCATGGGGTCTCTCAGGTCGGGTCATCGGTCACTCCGGTTTCCACCGATTGGTGTCGGGAACAGATACGGCCCGCGGCGCTGTGCTGTTACATGGCGGTGGCGGCGAGCCGGAAGGACGGGCAGGGAGCCCGCGCACGATCCCGTGAGGTGTCCGCTTCAGTTGGCGTGGCCCAGCACCTCGATGACCACCACGAACAGGACGAACCCGAGACCTAGGGCGCTTGCGTCCCGAGCCTAGCGGCTGCCCGCTTCGCCGGCTTTGCATCCAGAGCGACGATGCGCCCTCGCAGGGCGGCCGCCGCGAACGCCACGAACGCTTGCACCTTGGTCTGCGCCAGCCGGTCCTCGCGATGCAGGATGCTCACCGGAATCTCGGCGCTGTCGGACCCTTTCAAAATCTCCTTGAGCGATCCATCGGCCAGAGCCATGGCGGCCTGGTAGGACAGCACGCGCGTGATTCCAACTCCGGCTACCGCCGCATCAATGGCGGCCTCGGCTGTGTTCACGGCAAGCCGGGAGCGCACGCGAATGCGTTTCTGTTTCTTGCCGTCCGAGAATGTCCACCGATCCCTGGCATCAAGAGCCGAGAACGTGATGCAATCGTGATCAGCGAGCTGTTCTAGGCTTTTTGGCTTTCCATGGGCCTCGAGGTATCGAGGGCTGGCGCAGACGATCTGGCGCACGCTTCCCACCCGCGTCGCGATTAGAGATGAATCTGCCAGCGCGCCGATGCGCACCGCGACGTCGAGGCCCTCCTCGATCAGGTCGACAGGCCGATCGAGCAGCAGCATGCGCACGTCGATGCGCGGGAAACGGCGCAGGAAGTCACACACGACGGGAAGCACGTGCAGGCGCCCGAAGACGACAGGGGCGGTTATGGCGAGCTGGCCTTGCGGCTCGCCCTGGGTGCCGGAAAGCCGCGCCTCCGCCGCGTCGACCTCTTCGAGGATGCGGCGGCAGGCTTCGAGGTAGTGGCGGCCTGGCTCGGTGAGCGTCAAACGTCGCGTCGATCTCAAACGTCGCGTCGATCTTGTGACGAGGCGGGCGCCGAGATCGTCTTCGAGCCCGGCGAGCTTGCGGCTGACCGTGGTCAACGGCATACGAAGCTCACGACCGGCGGCCGAGAGGCTGCCGGCATCGGCCACCGCCGCGAAGAGGCGCATAGCACCGAGCCGATCCATCGCAACTCTCCCAAAAAAACGGAAGGAAGAGTGCAGAAGATGGCGTCTACTGCATTTTTTTGGAAGCATTACTTCGTGGTGCAACGACCGACGTTCCCTCACACGCATGGAGACGCAAGTGAATATCCCATGCTCTTCTGATATCGCGTTCACGCCGTCGGTGAAGGCCGCGCAGGAGCGCCGCGGCTCGCGGCTCGGCTATGCGCAAATGGAGGCGAAGGGCGGATGGGCTACGACCGTGTCGCCGGACCTGGCGGCGCTCATTGCAGATGTCCGCTCGTTCTATCTCGCCACGGCGAGTAGGGACGGCCAGCCCTACGTTCAGCATCGCGGCGGTCCCAAGGGATTTTTGCGCGTGCTCGACGAAGGGACACTGGCGTTCGCCGACTTCAGCGGCAACCGGCAATACATCACAACCGGCAACCTCGCAGAGAATGCGCGCGCATTCATCTTTCTAATGGACTATGCCAACCGGCGGCGGGTGAAGCTGTGGGGAAGTGCGCGCATCATCGATGACGATCCAGAGCTCATGCAGCGTCTGACGGTCGAAGGTTACCGTGGGCGCCCTGAGCAGGTCATCGTGTTCACGCTCGAGGCCTGGGATGTAAATTGTCCCCAGCACATCCCGCAGATGGTCTTCGCCGAGGACATCAAGGTCGCGCTCGACGTATTGAAGGACCGCATCGCGCAGCTAGAGCAGGAGAACGCCGCGCTGCGGGCCGCACAGGACAAAAAAGAAGAGCGAGGAGAAACGTAGATGACCGTCCACCGCAGCTATCCGAAGACGCCGGGGTTCCGCCTCGGCATCTACGTGTTCAAGGACGCCGAGATCGTGGATTTCGCCGCGCCGCACGGCGTCTTCTCCGTGGCGCGCCGGTTCGACCCAGAGCTCGAGGCCTTCCTTATCGCCGACGCGATGCGTCCCGTGCAGGCGCAGGCCGGCTTCACGGTCGTTCCGAACTATAGTTTCGCCGATCGCCCGGCGATGAACGCGTTCCTCATCCCCGGCGGTTTCGGCACGCGGCAGGAGACGCGCAACGGGCGCCTGCACGAGTACATCCGCGCGCTACCGGAGACGACTCTGCTGACGAGTGTCTGCACCGGCTCATGGATCTACGGCGCCATGGGACTGCTCGACGGCAAGCCCGCAACCAATCGCAAGGAGCCGGATCGGCTCGAGGCTTCCAACTTCGGCAAGGTGCCGATCGACCGGCTGGCCGAGATCGCGCCCAAGGCCCGCATCAGCCGCGCGCGCGTGGTTGATGCGGGACACATCGTGACGGCCGGCGGCATCGCATCGGGCATGGAGATGGGCTTCCATCTTCTGCGCGCGCCGCACGACGAGACGTTCATCGGCGAGGTAGCGCGTGTGATGGAATACGCGAAGGCCTACGACGGCTACCGCGATGACATCCTGTACGCGGACACCTGAGGGTTGCCGCCGCCTGCGGCTGCGAGTCCAGGTACCTTCTCTAGCTCGGCGAAGAAGCGGATCCGCCTTCCACATCCATCTCGTCAGACGCCGAGGTCGAACAACAGGATCTCGGCGTCCTTTGAAGCACCGGTGAGCGCAAGCGTGCCCGGCTCCTCGACCGCTACGCCGTCTCCCTCGCGCAGGTCCTCGCCGTTGAGTATCGCTGAGCCGCGCGCGATCTGCACCCAGGCCTTGCGGCCGCTCTTCAGGTCATGCGTCACGGCCTCGCCGTCGCCCAGCACAGCCGCGTAGAAATCGACGTCCTGGTGGATGGTGACCGAGCCGTTGCGCCCGTCGCGCGAGCCGACGAGACGCAGCTTGCCGTGCTTCTCCTCGGCCGAAAAAGTCTTCTGCTCGTAGCCGGGCTTCAATCCCTTCTTCTCGGGGACGATCCAGATCTGCAGGAAGTGCACGGGCTCAGTCTTGGACGCGTTGAATTCGCTGTGGCGGATGCCCGATCCCGCCGACATGCGCTGCACATCGCCGGGGCGGATCACCGAGCCCGTGCCGAGGCTGTCCTTGTGCTCGAGCGCGCCGTCCAAGACATAGGACACGATCTCCATGTCGGCGTGCGGATGCGCGGGGAAGCCTTCGCCACCGGCAACGCGATCGTCGTTGATCACGCGCAGGGGCCCAAAGCCCATATGTGCGGGGTCGAAGTATTGGCCGAAGGAGAAGGTGTGGCGGCTGTCGAGCCAGCCGAAGCTGGCGCGGCCGCGCTCCTCGGCTCGGCGAAGGGTGAGCATGGCGAGGTCCTTTCGAAGATGCATCCGCCGACAAGGGGTTATGCTTGTTGGCCCCAGATGTGGTGCGCTGACCTACCGCAATCAATGCTCAACGCATATCGCGCCGCCGGCAAAAGGTCCCACACGCCGGTTTAACGATTGATGGGCGACAAAGCCTACGCTCGCTGTCGCCTATCGAAGGAGTGCGCCATGCGCGCCACCGACGTACTCGACCTCCCGTCCATGCCGCTCGCCGGTCCGAGCTACCCCAAGGGGCCGTACCGGTTCATCGACCGCGAGTACATGGTCATCAGCTACGAGACCGATCCCGACATCGTGCGCGCGCAATTGCCCGAGCCGCTGGAGCCGGTAGGCTCGCCCGTAGTGCACTACGAATGGATCCGGATGCCGGACTCCTCGGGCTTCGGCAGCTACACGGAAACGGGGATCGTCATCCCCTGCCAGCTGCGGGGCGAGAAGATGAACTTCGTCTCGCAGATGTATCTCGACGACGATCCACCGATCGCTGCAGGCCGCGAAATCTGGGGCTTCCCGAAGAAGTATGCGCACCCGAAGCTCGAGATCGTCAAGGACACGCTGACGGGGACGCTGGAATACGCGGGCCAGCTCGTCGCCGTGGGCACCATGGGCTACAAGCACGAGAGCATGGCCGGCAATGGCGAGAAGACGACGGCCATGCTGTCGAAGACGCAGGTAAACCTCAAGCTCATCCCCAGCGTCGACGGCAAGCCCGGTATCTGCCAGCTCGTTGCCTATAACCTCACCGATATCACGGTGAAGGGCTCATGGATCGGGCCAGGGCGCCTGCACCTCGTTCCTCACGTGAACGCCCCCGTCGCCGATCTTCCCGTGCGACGCATCATCGGCGCGCACCATTTCATCGCCGATCTGACGCTGCCCTACGGCCGCGTGCTGCACGACTATCTGCTGGCGTAACCAGGGCTCAGAGCCACTTGTTGCGGCGGAAGCCCAGGTACAAGGCGACCACCACCAAGGCGATCAGGCCGACGACGGTGAAGTAGCCGTACTCCCACTTGAGCTCGGGCATGTTCTGAAAGTTCATGCCGTAGATGCCGGCGACCGCCGTGGGTACCGCGAGGATGGCGGCCCAGGCGGCGAGGCGGCGCGTGATGTCGGTCTGCTGCATCTGGCCGATCATGACGCTCGCCTCGAATACGAACGCCAACAGCTCACGCAGCGAATTGATCTCTGCCACCACCTGGTGGATGTGGTCGGTCACGTCGCGGAAATAGAGCTGCATACCGGGGGCGATCGGCAGCACGTCTGCGTGCTCGAGCCGGCGGCACACCTCGGCAAGCGGTATGGCGGCGCTGCGCAGGCGCAAGAGATCGCGGCGCAAGATGTGCAGCCGCTCGATGTCGGCTTGGTCCAGCGGCATGCGGAGGACGCGATCCTCGAGCTCCTCCACCTCCTCGTGCACGGTGCGCACCACCGGCATGTAGTTGTCGACGATGAAATCGAGGATGGCATGCAGGATATAGTGCTCGCCGTTGGCGAGCACGGTCGGACAGGACTTCGCAGCGCGCGCGCACGGCCGCGTACGAGGCAGAGGCGCCATGGCGCACGGTCACGATGTAGCCGCGGCCGACGAAGATGTGCGTCTCGCCGAAGGCGATGCGCCCATCGACGAGCTGCGCCGTGCGCGCCACGATGAAGATGGCATCGCCGTAGAGCTCGATCTTCGGATTGTTGTGCGACTTGCCAGCATCCTCAATGGCAAGGTCGTGCAAGCCGAACTGTGCCTGGATGCGGCTCAGAAGCTCATAGGAGGGTTCATGCAAGCCGATCCAGACGACGTGCCCGGGCTTGGCAGCCCACTCGTGCGCCTCCTCGATGCGGATGTCGCAGACGCGGCGGCCGCTGCTGTAGACGCTGGCCGCCATGAGGCCGGGCTCGATTGCCGTGGGCTTGGCCGACGGCGCTTCGGGCTCGCGGCGAGGATCGGCGAGCGTAGCGGTCTCGAGGGCCATAAGGAGGGGCCTCCAGCGAAGATTGGCTGAGCCGAGCTGGCGCAAGGCGATGCTTATACGAACCTCTTAATGTCTGTTTTACGACTGGTCCACGCCGGGAGAACTCCGTTCAACCCGCAAAGAATGGAACGACCTTGCCGTTAGACGATGCTCTTGGCGTAGAGGTCTGGGCGGCGGTCGCGGAAGAAGCCCCAGTCGGCGCGGTAGCTCTCGATTTCGGCCAGATCGAAGGTGTGCGTGAGCACGCCCTCCTCATCCGCACCGAAGCCCGCGACGATCTCGCCGCGGTGATCGGCGATGAAGGAATGGCCGTAGAATTTCTGCTGCACGCCGTCGTTGTCCTCGAGCCCGATGCGGTTCGCTGCGACGACCGGCACAGCGTTGGCGACCGCGTGGCCCTGCATCGCCCGCTGCCACTGCTTGTGGGTGTCGAGCGCCGCGTCGTAAGGCTCGGAGCCGATGGCGGTCGGATAGAGCAGAAGCTCGGCGCCCGCGAGCACCATGGCGCGCGCGGCCTCCGGGTACCACTGGTCCCAGCAGATGCCGACGCCGAGCGTGCCGGCCTGCGTCTTCCAGGCTTTGAAGCCGGTGTCGCCGGGGCGGAAATAGTACTTCTCCTGGTAGCCGGGGCCGTCAGGGATGTGGCTCTTGCGGTAGACGCCGAGGATTTCGCCATTCGTGTCCGCGATCGCCACGCTGTTATAGTAGCGCGGACCGTCCTTCTCGAAGAACGAAATCGGGATGACGACACCGAGCTCGCGTGCGAGCTTCTGCATTGCGAGCACACACGGATGCTCCGAGACCGGGAAAGCGGTGTCGAACCACTTTGGGTCCTGGCGGGTGCAGAAATAGATCCCTTGGAACAGCTCCGACGGCAGCACGACCTGCGCGCCAGACCGCGCTGCCTCGCGCACGAAGGCGGCGGTCTTGGCGATGTTGGCGCGCATGTCGGGGCCGTAGGAGGTCTGAATGGCCGCCACGGTGATCGTGCGATTGCTCATGTGGAAGCGCCTACCACGTGTGGATTAGCAAATGCTAGAGCGGCTCCTGCTGCGTGATGCAGTGGAACGAGCCGCCGCCCGCGTCGCCGCAGCCGAGTAGCCCGCGCGAAGGGACGCCGACCACCCTGCGGTTTGGGAAGACGGCCTGCAGCGCGGCGAGGGCCGCAGCTTGGCTTGGCGTGCCGTAGACAGGCACCACCACGACGCCGTTGGCGATGACGAAGTTCATGTGCGAGGCAGGCGAGATCTCGCCCAGGGCATTGCGGTAGAGCCCGGGACCGGGGATGCGCACGACGTCCAGCCGGCGGCCGCCGGCATCGGTCGCGGCTTCGAGCGCGAGCGCGATGGCGCCGAGCGTGGCCGCGTTGGGGTCGTTATCGCCTGCCGGCGCCTGACACACGACACGGCCCGGCGCGACGAAGCGGGCGATGTTGTCGATGTGACCGTCGGTGTGGTCGCCGAGCAGGCCCTCGTCGATCCAGACGATCTTCCTCGCGCCCAGAGCCTCTCGGAGAGCCGCTTCGGCCTCGTCCTTCGACCAGCCGTTGCGGTTGGGGTTGAGGAGCGTCTGGCGCGTGGTGAGCATGGTGCCCGCGCCGTCATGGTCGATTGCGCCGCCTTCGAGCACGAAATCGAAACGGCGCACGCCCGCGCCGGCGAGGCGCGCGATATCGTCGCCGATGGTGGCGTCGTCGGGAAGGTCGTACTTGCCGCCCCAGCTGTTTGTCTTGAAGCGCAGCGCCACCGGGCCATCCGACGTGCGCGCGAAAATCGGTCCGGTGTCGCGCAGCCAGATGTCGCCGTAGCGCGCCGAGACTAGCTCGGCGGCGCTGCCGAGTGCGGCGCGCGCGGAAGCCTCTGCCTCCGCGCCGTTGACGAGTACGCGCACGGTGTTGTCAGGTACGAGCGCGCGCACGAGTGCGGCCACATCGTGCCGTGGCGCATCGAGGTCGCCGTTCCATTCCTCCGCGTTGGCCGGCCACGCCGTCCAGATCGCCTTCTGCGGCGCCCACTCCGACGGAACGGAGACCTTGGCCGCTGTGTCGGAACGCTGCATCAGTCGAGCTTCACTCCACGCAGGCGCGCGGCGTTGACGATGACACTGACTGAGGACAGCGACATGGCTGCCGCGGCAATGATGGGCGACAAGAGGATGCCGAAGGGGGGATAAAGCACGCCCGCCGCGATGGGCACACCCGCCGCGTTATAGATGAACGCGAAGAATAGGTTCTGCCGGATGTTGCGCATCACCGCCTCCGACAGGCGCCGCGCGCGCACGATGCCGGTGAGGTCGCCTTTGAGGAGCGTCACGCCGGCGCTCTCGATGGCGACGTCGGTGCCAGTGCCCATGGCGATGCCGACATCGGCCGCAGCGAGTGCGGGCGCGTCATTGACGCCGTCGCCGGCCATGGCGACGACGCGGCCCTCGCGCTTGAGCTTCTCCACGACCGCGCTTTTTGCATCGGGCAGCACCTCGGCCTCGACCTCGGAGATGCCGAGGCGGCGGGCAATAGCCTGTGCCGTGGTGCGATTGTCGCCCGTCAGCATGACGACGCGCACGCCATCGGCCTTGAGCGCCGCGAGCGCTGAGGGGGTCGTGGCCTTGATGGGGTCGGCGATGGCGAGCACGCCGGCCGCCTTGCCATCGACGCCGACGAAGATCGCGGTGGCGCCGTCGCGGCGGAACTCGTCAGCGGACTTCTCGAGCGTCGAAACGTCGATGCCCTGCTCGCGCAGGAAGCGCGCGGTTCCGAGCGCGACGCGCTTGCCATCGACCGTGCCGAGCACGCCCTTTCCCGTCGGGGCGTCGAAGTCGCGCGCCTCCCCCAAGACGAGCTTGCGATCGGCCGCGGCGGCCACGATGGCAGCCGCGAGCGGATGCTCGCTCGCCTTCTCCACGCTTGCGGCAAGACGGACGACTTCCGCCTCGTCGAAGGCGGCCGCCGCCAGCACCGCCGTGACCGCCGGTCTGCCCTCGGTCAGCGTTCCAGTCTTGTCGACGACAAGCGTATCGACTTTCTCCATGCGCTCGAGCGCTTCCGCGTTCTTGATCAGAACGCCCGCTTCCGCGCCGCGCCCGACGCCGACCATGATCGACATGGGAGTAGCGAGCCCGAGCGCGCAAGGGCAGGCGATGATCAGCACCGCGACTGCGGCGACGATCGCATAGGAAAGGCGCGGCTCCGGACCCCAGATGTCCCAAGCGGCGAAGGCGAGAATCGCGACCGCAATCACGGTTGGAACGAACCAGCCGGAAACCGTATCGGCGAGGCGCTGGATGGGCGCGCGGCTTCTCTGTGCTTCTGCGACGAGTGCCACGATGCGCGCGAGCATGGTATCGCGCCCCACGCGCTCGGCCTCGATCACAAGGCTGCCGCTGGCGTTGAGCGTCCCGCCGATGACGGTGTCGCCGATGACCTTGGTCACGGGCATCGACTCGCCCGTCACCATCGATTCATCGACCGCGCTGCGGCCTTCGATCACCTTACCGTCGACCGGTATTTTCTCGCCCGGGCGTACGCGCAGGCGGTTGCCGAACGCGACCTCCTCGAGCGGCACCTCGCGCTCGGCACCGTCGGCAGCGATCAGGCGCGCCGTCTTGGGAGCGAGGTTCAAGAGCGCGCGAATGGCCCCGCTCGTCTTCTCGCGCGCCCTGAGCTCCAGCACCTGGCCCAGCAGCACCAAAACCGTGATGACGGCGGCGGCCTCAAAATACACGGCGACGGCGCCGTCCTCTCCGCGCATCGCAGGAGGAAAGAGGTCAGGAAAGAGGGTGCCAACGACGCTGTAGCTCCAGGCGGCACCGGTGCCGAGCGCGATCAGCGTGAACATGTTGAGATGACGCGTCATGATTGACCGCCAGCCGCGCTCGAAGAACGGCGCGCCCGCCCACAGCACCACCGGCGTTGCCAGCAGGAGCTGGATCCAGTTGGAGAGCCCCTGACCGACAAGGTGATGAAGCCCGGTCAGGTGACCACCCATCTCCAGGGCGACCACGGGCAGAGCGAGCGCCAGCCCGATCCAAAACCGCCGCTGCATGTCGGTGAGCTCGGGGTGGTCGCCGTGCTCCGCGCTGACCTCGACCGGCTCCAACGCCATGCCGCAGATCGGGCACGAGCCGGGCCCCACCTGGCGGATCTCGGGGTGCATGGGGCAGGTGTAGATGACGCCGGATTTGACCGGCTCGGCGTGCGCCTCCGCCGGCCCCAGATAGCGCTCTGGGTGGGCCACGAACTTCGTGCGGCAGCCGGCCGCGCAGAAATAGTAGGTGCGGCCACTGTGCTCGGCGCGGTGGGGCGTCTTGTGCGGGTCGACAGTCATCCCGCACACGGGGTCTTTCACGCGGCCGGTCTCTTCCTGGGCCTTGGCCGCGCCTCCGCAGCAGTCGCCTCCATGCGCGTGCGAGTGCGAGTGGTCGTGGGGGGACGTGCCGGCCATTGGGCGCTCCTCGTCGGCGGGGAGCCTACATATAGGGTGGGGGAAGCCGCCGTTGCGAGAGGAATTCAGGCCGCGGCGTGCTCGAAGGCGGCAACCTCCGGCCAGAAGACGCGGGCGCGCGCGCTCGTTTCCCGGGGCTCTCCGGTCGTCAGGAGCCGAAGCGAGCCGCCGCTCGATCCCTCCACATAACGGGCATGGCGCGCGAGATAGTCCTCGAAGCTGTCGGCGACGACGTCGGGCTGCGAAAGGATGCGCGAAAACGGCGGGAGGTGGCGGCGGAACAAGTGGTCCACCAGCGGGAAGTGTGTGCAACCCAAGATCGCGCGATGGGGTGGCGTGCCGCCGGTTTGCGCCAGCATTCCGGCAATGGCTTCGGCCACGAGCCGATCGAGCTCAGGCTCCGGTGCCTCCTCCTCGATGGCGCCGGCAAGCTCGGCGCAGATCTGCTGCACCACGGTGACCTTCGGGCAGCGCTTGCGGATTTCCTCCGGGTAGACGCCTGAGGTGATGGTGCGCGTGGTGCCGAACACGGCAATAAGGTCGGTGTTGTACTTCTGCGGGTATTGCGGTGAGGACACGGCCCACGGCGTCTGCGTGGCGGCTTCCACGGTAGGCGCCACGATGCCCAGCACGTTATGGCCGCGCCAGCGGCTCGCTGGCAGCCACACTTGCTGCAGGTGGCGGGCGGCGACGGCGGTCGCGGTGTTACAGCCGAGGAGCACGAGCCGGCAGCCCGAACTATAGAGCGCCTCCACGCCTCGGCGCGTGAGATCGATCACCTCGGCGGAGGTGCGGTTGCCGTAGGGGACGTTGGCGCGGTCTCCGAGGTAGATGAACGGCACCTGCGGGAAGCGGGCGACGAGCGCGCGCAGGACGGTCAACCCGCCGAGACCTGAATCGAAAACACCGATCATGCGCGCGTGTGTGCGATGCCGGCCTCTGGCCGTCAAGGGTCACTTGCCCGCACGCACTCAGCGCTGGCGGAGCAGGGGCCGATCACCGGCATCCTGGAGATAAGACAACGCGGAGGCGGCGGACCGCCTTCTATTCTGCTGCCTCGGAAGGCGAAGATTTGCCCGACGGCGGGCCACCGCTATCGGTGTCGAGCGCCTTCAAGCTTTCGAGACTCGGCATGGAGGTCGTCGAGTAGCCGCAGTCGACGAAGTGCACCTCGCCCGTTACGGCGCCCGAGAGGTCGGACAGCAAGTAAAGCGCGGAACCGCCAACCTCGTTCAGCGTTGGCGTGCGCTTCAGCGGCGAGTGTTCCCTTTGGAAGTTGAAGATGACGCGTGCGTCCGAGACGCCGGCGCCGGAGACAGTGCGCATGGGTCCCGCAGAGAGCGCGTTGACGCGGATGCCCTGCGGTCCGAGATCGGCTGCGAGATAGCGAACGCTGGCTTCCAGCGCCGCTTTGGCAACGCCCATCACGTTGTAGGAGGGCACCGAGCGGGTGGCGCCGCCATAGGAGAGCGTGAGCAGGGAGCCGCCAGCGGGCATCAGATCGATCGCGCGATTGGCGATCTCGGTGAAGGAGAAGCACGAGATGATCATGGTGTTGGTGAAATTGTCGCGCGTGGTCTTGACGTAGCGGCCCGAAAGCTCGCGCGGATCGGAGTAGGCGACCGCGTGCACGACGAAATCGAGGCCACCCCATACCTCCTTGATGCGCGCGAACGCCTTATCGACGCTCGCGACGTCAAGCACGTTGCAGGGCTCGATGATCTCCGAGTTGAGCGACTGCGCGAGCGGTACGGCGCGGCGGCCGAAAGAGCCTTCCTGATAGGTGAAGGCGAGCTTCGCCCCCTGGCCTGCGAGAATGCGTGCGATGCCCCACGCGATGGAGCGGTCGTTGGCGACGCCCATTATCAGGCCGCGCTTTCCGGCCATGATCGGGCCGGGCTTTGCGAAGTCGATTTCCGTCATAGTATTCACCGTTACGCCGCAGGCGTCCTTCAATTTCGAACCGTCTTTCGGCGGCTCATGTCTCATGCTCAGGGAGTTGGCGAAGTTCCGCGGGTAACTCGCTGAAGCCCTGGCACGACGGCCCTTTATCCAGTCACTCGGCGAAAAACGAGCGTGGCATTTGTCCCGCCGAACCCGAAGCTGTTCGACATGACACAGTTAAGATTAACGCCGTCGAGACGCTCGCGAACGATCGGCACGTCGGCGAAGGCAGGATCGAGTTCCTCGATGTTGGCGCTTTCGCAGATGAAGCCGTTGTTCATCATGAGCAGCGAGAAGATGGCCTCCTGCACGCCGACGGCCCCGAGCGAATGTCCGGTCAGCGACTTGGTGGCGGAAATCTTCGGTATGCCACCGTTGAAGACGGTGCGGATCGCATCGATCTCGCGCAGGTCGCCAATCGGCGTGCCGGTGCCGTGCGGGTTGATGTAATCGATCTTGTGGCCGACGCCCTTGCCGTCCATCCCCTTCAGCGCGAGCTGCATGCACCGCACCGCACCCTCGCCCGACGGCGCGACCATGTCAAAGCCATCGGAGGTGGCGCCATAGCCGGCGACCTCGCCGTAGATCCTCGCGCCGCGCGCCTTTGCGCGCTCGAGCTCCTCGAGCACCACCATGCCAGCGCCGCCGGCGATGACGAACCCGTCACGGTCCTTGTCATACGCGCGGCTCGCCTTTTCGGGCGTCGCGTTGAACTTGCTCGACATGGCGCCCATGGCGTCAAACAGCACCGAGAGCGTCCAATCGAGCTCCTCGCAGCCGCCGGCGAACATCACATCCTGCTTGCCCCACGCGATCATCTCGGCCGCATTGCCGATGCAGTGGGCAGACGTGGAGCATGCCGACGCAATCGAGTAGTTGACGCCCTTGATCTGGAAGCTCGTGGCGAGCGCGGCGGAGGGCCCCGAGCACATCGCCTTTGGCACCTCGAACGGCCCGACTTTGCGCGGATCCTTCTCGCGCGTGGTATCGGCGGCGGCCACGATCGCGCGCGTCGAGGGCCCGCCCGAGCCCACGATGATCCCGGTGCGCTCGTTGACGACGTCGTTTTCCTCAAGGCCCGCATCGCGGATCGCCTGCTCCATGGCGACATAGTTCCAGCCGATGCCGTCGCTCATGAAACGGCGCGCCTTGCGCGGCACCTGCGTCTCCCAGTCGAGATGGGGCTCGCCGTGCACCTGGCAGCGGAAGCCGAGCTCTGCGTACTTCTCGGCGCGCACGATGCCCGACTTGGCCTCGCGGAGGGATGCGAGCACCTCCTGGCAATTGTTCCCGATCGAGGAAACGATGCCCATGCCAGTGACGGCAACTCGTCTCATCCGCTAGATCCTCTTCGCTCCGCCACGGAAGCGTGCATGAAATACCATCGAGATCAAGGACTGAGCGCGGCGGCCACCTCGCCTGCCTCGAACAAGCCGACCCGCAGGTCGCTCGCCGTGTAGATCACTTGGCCGTCGGCTTTCATGACACCATCGGCGATCGCCAGCTTCAGCCTGCGCAGGATGACCCGCTTGAGGTCGACGATATATTCGATCTTGGACACGGTCGGCACGACCATGCCGGTGAATTTGACCTCGCCGACTCCTAGCGCGCGCCCGCGCCCGGTGGCCCCGAGCCAGCCCAGAAAGAACCCGGTGAGCTGCCAGAGAGCATCGAGGCCAAGGCAGCCCGGCATCACGGGATCGCCTTGGAAGTGGCACTTGAAGAACCACTCGGCCCGGCTGCTGCCGGCAACCTTGAACTCGGCCGTGATCTGGCCCTTGCCATGTGCGCCCCCGGTCTCGGAGATCGAAGAGATGCGGTCGAACATAAGCATCGGGGGGAGCGGCAGCTGGGCGTTGCCGGCGCCGAACAGCTCGCCGCGTCCGCACGCCAGAAGATCCTCGTATTCAAAGCTCGTGCGCCGCTCTGTCATGATGATTCCGCGCAAAACCCTCGTGCGACTAAGCTTCCGGGCTCGGAGGAAGCGGCGCCGCGGCCGCGGGCTTCCTAACACAGTCGACCGCCCTTCAAAAGAGAGGGCGAGAGCGGAGCGGCCCCGCCTAAGCGACGATGTGCGCCGGTTTTGCTGCCTCGTCCCGAGTTGCGGGGGCCGCCCTTGGACCCTATACTGCATAATAGTGCGAGTTTGATTTTGCCGCCCTTGCCGGAGATGCCGGCGCGCCAGAGCTTAACAAGTAGGCAACCGCCCCTCGAAGCATGACCGATATCGGCAGTCGAAATCACGGTGACGACGAGGCCTCCCCCAGCATCTCCGAGCTGCTGCGGAAGGCCAGCTTGCGGCCGACCCGCCAGCGTCTGGCGCTCGGCGCGCTACTATTCGGAAGCGGCGACCGGCACGTGACGGCGGAACTCTTGCACGCCGAGGCAGTGGCCGCCGGCCAGCATGTGTCGCTCGCGACCGTCTACAATACCCTGCACCAGTTCAAACGGGCGGGGCTTCTGCGGGAGCTGGCGATCAACGGCTCCAAGGCCTATTTCGACACCAATATGTCGAACCACAACCACTTCTTCATTGAGTCGGAAGGCGAGCTGCACGACATCCCAGGCGATGCCATCAAGGTCGACGGTGTGCCGGCCCCACCAGAGGGCATGAGGATCAGCCACATCGACGTCGTGGTCCGCCTAGTAACGGAAAAGAGCTGAGGCGCCGGGAGATCCCCTCCTACTTCAGGACCTCGCCCTCGTAGATACCCCACAGCTTCTTCTGCTCGATATAGCCGCGAAACTTATCGATGCTCACGTGGCACCAGCGGCCGTCACACGTCGCGAGATTGGCGATGACGCCGGCTTCCACCATGGCGACCGGGCGCGCGCGTTCGCTGTCGTCGTCGCGCAGCGCGATCTTGGGCGGCGGGACACCGGGCTTCACCTCCCAGGGCAGCACCAGCGCCGTCCGCCGGCCCGACAGGAAGGTCTGCAGCACCCAGCCGCTCGCGCCGTCGGCGTCACGCACCTGCCGCCAGCCTTCGAACTCCTTGAGGACCTCGAGCGGGAGCCCGGCGCGCCTATACACCCAAGCGGTCGGATAGTCGGTGCCTGGGCCCTTGCGCATGTTAACCCGGTCGGACTTGAGACTGACGAAGCGAGGCACCGGCAACCCGCTCGCGCCGGGGGTAGCCTGCTGCGCCGCGGCCGCTGCCGTCATCGCAACGAGCATCAGCAGCGCGCGGAGAGAACCGGCCTTTATCGTCCGCTCACGCATCTGCTTCCCTGACCATCGCCACGCGCGACTTGAGTTTGCCTCTGCTGCAATGCAATGCCTATCCGCCACTTTGTCATCCCAATGACCATCTGTTAGACACTGCGTTAAATCGGGCACTAGGCACGTCTCCCCCAGAGCGTTCTCCTGCCATCAATTCGAGGCAACAGCGGAACCCCCCATGCCGACCAGCGCCAAGAAGCCGATCGTCATCGTCACGCGCAAGCTGCCCGACGTGGTCGAAACTCGCATGCGGGAGCTGTTCGACGCCCGCCTCAACGTGGATGATGCGCCGATGACGCAGGCGCAGATGGTGGAAGCCCTCAAGATCGCCGACGTGCTGGTGCCGACCGTCACCGACCGCGTCGACCGCGCCGTCATATCCCAGGCCGGTGCGCAATTGCGGCTCATCGCCAACTTCGGCACCGGTGTCGACAACATCGATCTCGATACTGCGCGCAACCGCGGCATTACCGTCACGAACACGCCGGGCGTGCTCACCGAGGACACGGCTGACATGACCATGGCGCTGATCCTCGCCGTGCCGCGACGGCTCGTCGAAGGCGCCGACTACCTCAAGGGCGCTGCTGACCACTGGGGCGGCTGGTCGCCCACGTGGATGCTCGGCCACCGCATCTTCGGCAAGCGGCTCGGCATCATCGGCATGGGTCGTATCGGCCAGGCCGTCGCCCGCCGCGCCAAGGCGTTCGGGCTGCAGATCCACTATCACAACCGCCGCCGCGTTTCGCAGGACGTCGAGAAGGAGCTCGAGGCGACGTATTGGGAGAGCCTCGACCAGATGTTGTCGCGGGTCGATATCGTGTCAGTGAACTGCCCGCACACGCCCGGCACCTATCACCTGCTCTCGGCGCGGCGCTTGCGTCTGCTGAAGCCGTCGGCCTATGTCGTAAATACCGCGCGTGGCGAGGTCATCGACGAGAACGAGCTTGCGCGCCTCATCGAGGCAGGTGCCATCGCGGGCGCGGGCCTCGACGTGTTCGAGCACGAGCCGGCGGTCAACCCCAAGATCCTCTCCTCCGATCGCGTCGTTGCCTTGCCGCACATGAGCTCCGCGACGATCGAAGGCCGCATCGATATGGGCGAGAAGGTCATCATCAACATCAAGGCCTTTCTCGACGGCCACGCGCCGCCCGATCGCGTCCACCCCGCGATGTTCTGATCAGCGCCCGTCCGCGCACACGACCGCACGCGGCTCGCAACGCGCGCCGGCGCGCGGGTCGTCCTTGCAGCGGCGCAAGGCGCTCTGCTGGGCTTCCTCGGGGGTGAGGCCGCCTCCCGAATAGGTGACCTTGCGGTCCTTGCCGAGTTCGAACGATGCGATCGCCGCACACACCTTGGCGCTGAAGCTCACGACCTGGCAGGCGCCGCGCTTCAGCCGCCCGCACTCGGCGGCGACTTTCGCCTGCGCCGCGGCCTTCGAGCGGTATTTCCAGGCGGTCGAGAATGAGCCGTCGGCGGTGAACGCGATGGCGCCGTAGCGGATCGGCGCCTCGGCCCAGGGTGCCGGGGACTGCGCGCGGTTCTCTTGCGCGCAGGCGCCTGCTTTCATCAGCGAGAGCGCGGCAAGGAGCAGCGCGGTTGAAGGCGCGCACGCGCGCGCCCTAGGCCGCACAGGCGGAGCCCTTGCCGGCGCGCGTGTGGATCGTGAGATCTTTGATCGTCGCGTTGCGACCGTTGAGCGGGTTCTCCGGGTCCCAGGCGAACTGCAGCGTCTCGAAGCGCGCTGCGAGCGCGTCGTAGATCAACAGGCGTCCGGCGAGGCTGGTGCCGAGCCCCAGTATCTCCTTCACGACCTCGGTCGCCTGCAGCGTGCCGATGACGCCGACCACCGAGCCGAGCACTCCCACCTCGGCGCAATTGGGCACGGTGCCGGGCGGCGGCGCCTCCGGAAACAGGCAGCGGTAGGTCGGATAGGGCGCGCCGTCCTCGGCCCGCAGATGCGGCTTGAACGTCGAGACGTAGCCGTCGAACGGTCCAACCGCGCCGAACACGAGCGTGCGCTTGGCGAAATAGCAGGCATCGGAGGTGAGGTAGCGTGTCTCGGCATTGTCGGAGCCGTCGGCGACGATGTCGTAGCGTGTGATGTGCTCGAGTGCGTTGCCCGCATCGAGCCGAGCCTCGATAGCCTCGACCGTCACATGCGGGTTGAGGCGCCGCAGCGTCGCGGCCGCGCTCGCGACCTTGGGCGTGCCGACGGAGGTCGTATCGTGCACGATTTGGCGCTGCAGGTTATCGAGGCTGACGCGGTCGTCGTCGATGACACCGATGGTGCCGACACCAGCGGCAGCGAGATAAGCGAGCAGCGGCGAGCCGAGGCCACCGGCGCCAACGACGAGCACGCGCGCGGCCTTGAGCTTCTGTTGGCCCTGGCCCCCGACCTCCTTGAGGACGAGGTGGCGTTTGTAGCGCTGGATCTCCTCGGGCGAGAGGCTTGCGGGCGGTTTCTTCTGCATGGCGCGGAAGATACGCCGCGGACGCGCGTGCCGTCCAGGCGGCTGGCCCGCGCCTCGGGGAGGCGCGGGGCCGGCTAAGGCGGTTACTTTGCCAGGTAGTTGCGATGCACCCAGGCGCCGTCGCTGCGCTTGGCTTCCATGAACACGGCGCCCTTGGCGTCGCGGACCTCCTGGCGCGCGAGGCCGCTGACCGTCTCCTCCTGGGAGCTGCCGCTTTCGGCCGAGCTCAGGAAGGCGCCCACGCTGGCAGGTGCGGGTGCAGGGGCGGCCGCTGCATTCTTGTCGGCGCCGATCGCCTCGGTGATGCTCGCCGCCAGCAGCTTTGGCCACATTTTGCGGAACAGCGCGTTCGAGGGATAGACGTCGGCGCTGTTGACCTTGCCGTTGACCGCAAAGACGTAGCCGATGATGTCGTCCTTCTCTCCGCCGAATGACTCAAGCGTCTTGATGTAGGCTTCGCGCGCCTCCTTGAGCTTGTCGTTCTCGAGCGAAAGCTGGAGACTTGTCGCCGACTGAGGGGAGGCGACCGCAGCGCTTAAGTTGCCAGACAGGCGCTCCTGTACGCTGGCCACCGAGGCCCAAACCTGCTGCTGCCTCGAATACACGCGGTCGCCGACATCGAGTGCTGCCCTCGGCTGGTCGGGCCCAACCTCGACCTTCATCGGCGCGCGCATGGCGAGCTTGGCTTCGCGCGAAGGCAGCGCCTCGGATGCGCTGGCAAAGGCATCTGAGCTCTCGCCCCCGCGGCCTGACCAGCGGCCATGCTCGACGCAGAACGCGGCGAGCGACACCTCACCCGATTTCGGTGGCAACACGAAGCTCATGCTGAGCACGCGGTCCTGACGGCCGCCCTTCACGATGTCGCCCGACTGAATGAAGATCTCGTCGCCGCCGGTATTTTCGATCTTGAGCTCGTTGACCTCGCCCGTCTCGATGACGCGGACGCTGCCTTTGTCGAGCGCCTCCTGTAGCGTAAGTGGCACCGGTCCCGGCGCGCTTGGCCCGTGGATAAAATAGACGGCGAGGTTCTCGTGAACGTGCGGGCCGGAGATGCGATCCGTGTCATCGGCGATAGCAAAGCGCGGCGCCATGGCGATGGCGCCCAATATCGCAAGACCCGCTGCCGCCAGAGAAAACGTTTGCATGACAAACCCTTTCCGGATTGAGCCAGAATAGGGTTGCGGTCATAAGCGGGCTTTGCGGCCCGACCTCGATGGTCTGATGGCGGCTTGGCGAGTTCGCGATGGCCGAATTGTGCGGCGCTAGCCGGCGGCCTTTGCACTCGGATCGACGAAAAGGTCGCTTGAGAAATAGCGCTCGGCCGAGGAGGGCGCGAAGGTCACGATAGTCTTGCCGGCCATCTCGGGGCGCTCGGCGACCGACAGCGCAGCGGCGACGTTGGCACCCGTCGAGATGCCGCCGGGGATACCTTCGACCTTGGCAAGCAGCCGCGCCACCTCGAATGCCTGCTCGCTCGAGACGGTCACGATCTCGTCGATGAGGCTGACGTCGAGGATCGACGGGATGAACCCAGCCCCGATGCCCTGGATCTTGTGCGGCCCGCGCGGTTTGCCCGACAGCACGGGGCTCGTTGTCGGCTCGACCGCAATGATCTTGAGGCTCGGCTTGCGCGGCTTCAGCGCGCGACCGACGCCAGTGAGCGTGCCACCGGTGCCGACGCCGATGACCAGGACGTCGACTTTGCCGTGGGTGTCGTTCCAGATCTCCTCGGCCGTCGTTTTCTCGTGCACGAGAGGATTGGCGGGGTTGTCGAACTGCCCCGGGATGACGGCGTTGGGGATCGACTTGGCGAGCTCATTGGCCCGCTCCAGCGCGACCGGCATGCCGCCGGGGCCGGGCGTGAGCACAAGCTCGGCGCCGAGATGGCTCAGGATCTTGCGCCGCTCGATCGACATGGTCTCCGGCATGACCAGGATGAGACGGTAGCCACGCGCCGCTGCCACGAAGGCAAGGCCGATGCCGGTGTTGCCCGAGGTGGGCTCGATCAGCACCGTTTTGCCGGGCGTGATTTTTCCCTGCGCCTCGAGCGCGTCGATCATGGCCACGCCGATGCGGTCTTTGACGGACGAGAGCGGGTTGAAGAACTCGAGCTTGAGAAGAACGTCCGCCTTGACCTTGGCCGCCTTCATGAGGTTCGTCAGCCGCACGAGCGGCGTATGCCCGATCGTCTCTGCGATCGAATCATAGACGCGCCCGCGGCCCCACGTCTTCGTCGCCGCCAGCGTCTTGATGTCTGGAATCTCAGTCATGGTGCTGCCTCGCGCTTCGTCGTTCTTGCTTCGGAAAGATGCCGTTCCTCCGCGGAAGATCATGCTTCAGCGCAGCAAGTTGGTTGAAAGGTGCCGCGTGTCAAGCTTGATAAGCTTATTACTTGCGGCCGCTTTTCTTAGGCGGCGGGCGCTTCGCGGCACCCCGCCCCGGCGGCGCAGGCTTCTTCGTTGCAACGGACTTTGCAGTGCCCGGTTCCGGAGCCGCCGCAGCCTTTCCCGTTGAGCCGAAACCGCCGTCGCCGCGGGTCGTGACGGAGACCTGCGCCACCTCGATGAGTTCGGCCTGCATCACGGGGAGGACGACGAGCTGAGCGATGCGCTCGCCGCGGCGGATCTCGAACGGCGCGTGGCCCAGATTCGCCAGCACCACGCCGATCTCGCCGCGATAGTCGCTGTCGATCGTACCGGGGCTGTTGAGCACTGCGATGCCGTAGTTGAGCGCAAGCCCCGAGCGTGGTCGCACCTGCGCCTCGTATCCTTGCGGCAACTCGATGACGAGACCGGTTGGCACCAGCGCGCGCGCGCCGGGTGCTAGCGTGAGCGGGCGTTGCATGTCGAGCGCTGCGACGAGGTCGAGGCCGGCGGCCCCCTTCGACTGGTAGGCCGGCAGCGGAAGACCGGCCCCGTGCTTAAGGCGGATGACGCGCACGAGCGCCCGCTCTTTCGCGCGCGGCGGCGTCATTCGGCGGCCGCGGTGGTGCGCCGAAGAAACTCGGCCGCGCGCAGCATGAGCCGCTCCGCTACGTCCTCTTTCGGCATCGTCGGCCAATCCTCGACCCCGTCCGCGGTCACGAGATGCACGGTATTGTTGGCGCCGCCGAGCACGCCCGTTTCCGGAGAGACGTCGTTGGCGACAATCCAGTCGGCGCCCTTCTCCTTGCGTTTCTTGGTGGCGTAGGCGGCAACGTCGCGCGTCTCCGCCGCAAAGCCGATGACGAGCGGGGGACGCCGATCTCCCGACTTGCCGATGGCGGCGAGGATGTCCGGGTTCTCGACGAGCTCGAGTGCGCGCCTTTCGCCCGTCTTCTTCATTTTATCGCGCGGTGCGGCCGCGGTGCGCCAGTCGGCGACGGCGGCAGCGAACACTGCAATGTCGGCCGGCAGGTTGCTTTGCGCCACAGCGAGCATCTCCTCCGCGGTCTCGATGCGTACGACCTGTGCGCCTGGCGGATCAGCAAGCGCGACTGGCCCCGAGATCAGCGTGACGCGCGCGCCCAGCCGAGCCGCGGCGGCGGCGATGGCGTGCCCTTGCTTGCCCGAGGAGCGGTTGGCGATGTAGCGCACCGGATCGATCGGCTCGTGCGTCGGTCCGCTGGTCACCAGCACGTGCCGTCCGGCGAGCGGATGGGTCGAGCGCAGCCGCGTGACGGGACGACCGCCGCCCTCCGATAGGACCGTGTGCGCTGCCGCGATGATCTCCGCCACCTCGGCGAGCCGGCCCGGGCCTGCCTCGTCGCGCTCGGCCATCTCGCCCGTATTGGGGCCGACGAAGCGAACGCCGTCTCCCTTGAGCAGCGCGACGTTGCGCTGGGTGGCGGGATTGAGCCACATGCGCGGGTTCATGGCGGGTGCCGTTAGTACCGGTTTGTCGGTCGCCATGAGCACGGTGCTGGCGAGATCGTCGGCGTGGCCGCCGGCCATCTTTGCAAGGAGATCGGCCGTCGCCGGCGCGACGATGATGAGGTCGGCTTCGCGCGAGAGGCGGATGTGACCGATCTCACGCTCGTCGTTGAGGTCGAACAGGTCGGTGAAGACACGCTCGTTGGTTAGCGCCGCGACCGACAGCGGCGTCACGAACTCCGTGGCCGCGCGCGTCATGACCGCACGCACAACTGCACCCTCCTCGCGCAGGCGGCGGATAAGGTCGAGGCATTTATAGGCGGCAATGCCGCCGCCGATGATGAGCAGAATGCGCTGTTGCTTCACGTGGGATGCCGCCATCCGGTTTGCGGGGAAACCTTAACACAAACGCTCCCTGCAAGGGGTTAAGCGGCTTGCCGCATTTGTGCTGCAAGCCTCGCCTATTGCCTGGCCTCGCGTGCGGGAACATCGCATTGTAGCGCGGTTCGGCGCGGCCGAGCCTTGCAGGTGGTCGAAATGGGGATCTCGAGGCGGATTGTGGCGATTGTCGTCGTGCTCGCGCTGAACGGGGTTTCGGCGCTCGCGACCGATATCGACCCTTCGACCGATTGCCTCAGCGACGACAACGAGCGGCGCATCTCCGGTTGCTCGGCGATGATCGAGACTCCGGGGCTGCCGACCGGGCAGTTGAGCATCGCCTACGGGCTGCGCGCTCTCGGCTACTCCCTCAAGGGCTGGTTCGACAAGGCCGTCGCCGACTATGACAAGGCGATCGACTTGAACCCCGACTTTCCCGCTGCGCTCAACAACCGTGCGTGGGCCTACTACAAGCTCGGCCGCCCGCAGCAGGGGGCCGGCGACGTCGAGCGCGCGTTGCGATTGACGCCCGACAATCCATATGCGCTCGACACGCGCGCGCACATCCATCAATCCACGGGCGATGCGGCCGCCGCGCTGTCCGACTACGAGCTCGCCATGCGCTACGGCGGCGAGACCATCGTGAAGCTCTATCAATGCGGTCTGCGCTCGCAGAGCCTCTACTTCGGCGCGCTCGACGGCGTCTATTCGAGCGACGTGAAGCGCGCGCTGCACGTCTGCATCGACAGGAAGGGGTGCGATCCGCTGCCCGCGGACACGGATTGCCGACCCTCGGTATCCTGAAGCCCGGCAGAATCGATCTTCTGTCAACCGCGCAATCGCGGCTTTCAACGGCGTAAATCGCTGCACTGCATCAGAAAATCTAGCGCCGAGACGTCTTGACGCTCAGCCGCCCCTCGCACATTGTGCCCCGGCCGTCGAATCGTGGACCGGTCCGGCGGCCTTGAAAATCGAATAAGGTCCAAGTCTAGGGAGACTATCCCAGGGCGGGGAGATGCCGAGCGGCGTCGCCCCGCCTAGTCGTTTGTGGCTCCGCCACCGCCCCTGTCGCAAAATCCCGCAAGGTTGATTGCCGCCCGCAGGCGAGGCACAGTCCCCGCCGCGTGACAAGACACTGGGGGAGCGGTGCATAGCAATCCTGAGCCGGCCAACGTAGTTAGACCGCGACGCCGGCGGATTCCCGTTCTCGCGCTGCTCGCCTGGGCGTTCTTCGTGCTCGCCATCCCGAGGCTGGTCGAGCAGCTCAACATCGTCGACGTGTTCGCTTTTCCGCTCGGATTCTTCATGGCCGCGCAGGGTTCGCTGCTTGCACTGCTCGTCGTAGCCATTCTATCGGCGCGGCACCATGACAAGCTTGCCGCGCGCGGCGACGAGTAGAGGCGGTCATGGCGTTCGAGCCGGTGTTCTTCGCGCTGGGACTTGGCACGGCAGCCGGCCTCGCGTTTCTCTCCCGGCGCAAAGTTGCCGGCGAAGTTTCCTCTTCGTTGCGCGAGCTGGCGCTTGCCGCCGACAGTATCTCCGCCCCATTCTTCCTGGGCATTGCGGGGGCCGTTTTCACGTGGGGCTATGACGGCCTCGCGTTCGTCCTCGGGCTCGGCGGTGGCTATCTCCTGCTGCAGCTTCTCGTTGCCCCGCTGCTACCGCTGGTCGGAGCCGGCTCCGTCCCCGACTACTTCGGCAAACGCTACGGCAGGACGCCGCGCGTGCTCGCCTGCCTCGCCGTCGTTCTTTCGATGGCCGCCCTTCTCGTCGCTCAGCTTATGGCGGCGGGCCTCGTCGCCGCACGGCTGCTAGAGGTGAACCACGGCATCGGCGTTGCGATCGCGGCCGTGGCGCTGCTCGCGTGCTTTGCCTTGCGGAGCCGAGGCTCGACGATCTGGGCCTCGGGCATTCTGTTCCTCGTCATGCTCGTCGCGTTTCTCGCACCCCTCGTGCAAGTCTCGACGGCTAAGTACGGCGTTCCCGTTCCGCAGCTCGCCTATTCCAACACTGTGTGGCAGATCCAAAGTCTCGAGGAGACGCTGCTCGAGCAGGATCTCGCCGATCCGGCGGTTTTGAAGCCGCTTCTGCGGCCGTTCTTATCGCTGAGCCCGCTGAACTTTCTCGGGCTCGTACTCGGCCTCGCGCTTGGGATGGCGTCGCTGCCCAACCTGCTGTCGCGCCACTTCATGGCGCCCACTGTACGCGATGCGCGCTGGTCCGCTGTCTTCGCGCTCCTCTTTGCCACGCTGCTCATCACCGCGGCGCCGGCGCTGGCGGCGTACGTAAAACTTGCGTTGCTCACGCTGATCGGCGATCGGGTAGCGCTTGCCGATCTGCCCGCGTGGATGTTCACCTACGGCAATCTCGGCCTCGTCGATATCTGCGGGCAGGCTGTGACGGATGCGGCCGCCGTGACCAAGGCCTGCGCCGAGCTCCCCGATGCGACGACGGTGCTACGCCTGCAAGACCTGGCGCTCGATCCCGACATGATCACGCTCGCGGCGTCCGAGATCACCGGCCTTGGCGAGACGTGGCTCGGCGTTCTCGCGGCGGCGGCACTGACCGCGGCGTTGGTGACGGCCGATGGGCCGCTCTCGGCCATCTTGGACGCGCTGGAGGGCGGAGGCGATGCGTCGGGGGGCTCGCGCTGGGAGCATCTGGCAATGGCCGCCGCGGCCGTTGCTGTTGCTGCCGTTGCCGCCGTCGCACGGCCCGCCGACATGTTGACCATGGCGACTTGGGCGCTCACGCTTGCCGCCGCCGGTCTCTTTCCCGCGCTCATCGCCGGCCTGTGGTGGCGCCGCGCCAACGCGGCCGGCGCGTCCGCCGCCATCCTCGCGGCGCTTCCCGTCACGCTCATCTATATCGTCGCGACTCGGTTCTTCGCGGTCGGGTTCTTCGACGCGTTCTCCTCGTTGTCGAGCGCCGGCCCGATGGCCAGCGAGACGTTTGGCGATCTGAAGCAGGCTTGGACCGTTGCAGCGCCAGGCCCGGCGAAGGATGCGGCCTGGCTCGCGCTCGATGCGCACGCGCAGAGCGTCGCCAACCTGTGGGGCATCAAGAACTTGGCAGCGGCGATCCTCGCCCTGCCGGTCGGCCTCGTGACATTGGTTGTCGTCTCGCTGTTGACGGCGCGCCGGAAGACGGCTTGAGCCGCGACCTCGTAAAGGCCGCATGCTAGCTTCGCGCCATGACTTACGATCTCGTCGTTGTCGGCGGCGGCATCAACGGCGTCGGCATTGCCGCGGACGCCGCCGGCCGCGGGCTCTCGGTGTTGCTCGCCGAGATGGGCGACCTCGGCAGCGCCACCTCCTCGCACAGCTCCAAGCTCATCCACGGCGGTCTGCGCTACCTCGAGAACTATGAGTTCCGCCTGGTGCGCGAGGCGCTCATCGAGCGCGAGGTGCTGCTCGCGAAAGCGCCCCACATCGTCTGGCCACAGCGTTTCGTGCTGCCGCGGGTCGAAGGCGGGCGCCCGGCGCTCCTGTTGCGCGCGGGGCTCTTTCTCTACGACCATCTTGCCCACCGTGAGTGCATCCCCGGTTCGGCCGCGCTCGATCTCAATTGCGACCCGGCGGGGTTGCCGCTGCGCTCGGAGCTGACACGCGGCTTTGCCTACTGGGACTGTCGCGTCGACGACGCGCGCCTGGTCGTCCTCAATGCGCGCGCCGCCGCCGGCAAGGGCGCAGTGATCATGCCGCGCACGCGCGTGGAGAGGGCCGTCGTCGACGAAGGGCTGTGGCGCGTTATGCTCGTCAATTCCAGGGGATCGCACGAGGTCGATGCCCGCGCCCTCGTTAACGCCGCGGGCCCATGGGTGCAGGCCGTGGCCGATGCCGTCGATGCGGGCGGGCGCTCCATGCGCGAGACGTTGCGCCTCGTCAAAGGTAGCCACATCGTGGTGCCGCGCATCAAGGGCGCCGAAGATGGCTATCTCTGCCAGAGCGCAGATGGGCGCGTTGTGTTCGCGATCCCCTACGAGGAGCGCTTCACCCTGATCGGCACCACGGACATTCCCTATGCGGGCGACCCTGCCGCGGTCGGCATCAGCCGCGAGGAGGAGGACTATCTCCTCGATCTCGCGCGCCGCTTCTTCGCCGCTCCCCCCCTACGCAACGACATCGTGTGGAGCTTTGCCGGCGTGCGTCCGCTTTATGACGACAACACGGCGACCCCTGCTTCAACGGTGACGCGCGACTATCGCGTCGACCTTACCGCGGAGCCGGGGCGTCCGCCGCTGCTTACGGTGCTCGGCGGCAAGCTCACGACCTATCGCCGTCTCGCGGAAGCCGCGCTGGCGAAGCTCGCGCCGCACCTGCCGCCGATGGGCGCGGCGTGGACGGCGGGTGCCTTTCTCCCCGGCGGCGACCTCGGCGAGGGCAGCCTGCCGGGCTTCGTGGCGCGCTTGGGCCGCGAGCGCCCCGGGTTCACGCCCGCGTTCCTTGGCCGGATCGCACGGCGCTATGGGTCGCTCGCTGGCGAGGTGCTGGGGGACGCCCGCAGCGTGGCGGATCTTGGCGAGCCGCTCGGTAGCGGCCTCTTTACGAGAGAAGTTCGCTACCTTGCCGAGCGAGAGTGGGCGCGCGAGCCCGAGGATGTGCTGTGGCGGCGAACCAAATGCGGCCTGCACATGACCGCGCCGGAGCGCGATGCCGCGACGGAACGGATCTCCAAGCTGCTCTAAGGCGCCAGTTAGCCCGGACCCGCCGGCGTGTCGTGCGGCTCGCCGGTGCCCGGCGCTGCGACCGGCTGCATCGTCGGCTGCGCCCATGGTCCGCGGAGGTCGATCACCTGGCGCGGGGCAGGCTTGACGTCCTCGCCGGCGTCCGCCCTCGCACGGTCGCCGATCGCCAGCTCGATGTCGAGACTGCGTGCGGGGAGATCGATGACGCCGTCGGCCTTCATGGCGCGTTCACCAGCCATGGCCTGCGCTGTCTCGGTGCGGATGACGCCGTTTACGACCGCGAAGCGGGCATCCAGCCGATCGATGGGGATTGGCGAGCTCGCGGCAGCGCGCCATAGCGTCGCCTGCTGCGGCGAGCTTGCCGCCGTTACGAGTTGATTGATGTCGACCCCGAGTTGGCCGCCTTCAACCAGCGTCACGCACAGCTTGCCGTCGAGCGAGCGCAGCAGGGTGTCGCCGGAGTCGCCGTCGGCCGTCAGGTCGACGATCACGTCGCCGCGGCCCTGGATGGTCGGATGGCCGAAGATGGCCTTCCCGGCCTGGCCAAGGTCGATGGATTCGAGCTTGGCATGCACGTCGTAGTTCGGGTGCGAGCCGTTGGTGTCGATACGCAACTGGCCGCCGCCGCGCATGCCATCGTCGATCTCGAGCTCGGCGATGTCGGCAAGCATCTTGCCGGCTTTCAGCGAAATGGTCGCCGCGCTGTGGCCGATGGTCAGGCCGGGAACAACCACGCTATCGGAGGAGACGCGCAGATCGGCATCGACGCTCTCTATGAGCGGGAAATGGAGGCCGCGCGCGCCGCCTACGAGCGACAAGAGGCTAGTCTCCGATCCGGGCTCCGCAGTGCCGCCGCGCGCAAGGTATTTCGATAGGTCCAGCGTCTTCAGGCCGAGCGTGCCGTCGATGGCGGGGCGGCCCGCGCCGAAGTTCACCGACAGCGTGCCCTCGGCCTCGTTGCCGTCCATCTGCAGCACGGCCTTCTGAAAAGCTAGCGTGCGGTTGACCCATTCGAGCTGACCCTTGGCGTGGAAGTCGTCGAACCCGAAGCCCGGCGGCCAGCCTGCGCCGAGCCAGAACGCTGCCTGGCGCAGGTGCGGGATGTTGATCTCCGCGCGCGGCGACAGCAGTCGTGGGTTCTCGGCGAGCAAAATGGAGCCGTCGAGGGTCGCGCTCAGCATCTTGCTGTCGAGGGAAGCAGTGATGGGGCGCGCTGCGGCCGGCGCGGCCATGCTGGCGCCGAGCGTCGTGTCGAAGCTGACCTTCTCGCCGCGGAAGCTGAATGATCCTGCTGCGCGAACGGTACCATTGGGTTTCGAAGTAACGTCGGCGACGAGGTCGTCGAGCGTCAGCGTCGAGCCGTCCGACATCTTGATGCGGACCGAGCCATTTTGAATGGCGAGCGTATCGAACTGCAGCTTCTGGAAGGAAGCGACCAGCGGCGCAATTCCGGCGAGCGAGGCTTGCGAGAAACTCGGCTCGGCGGTCGAAAAATCGGCGGTGAAAGTCGCGTTGTCGAGCGTCATGCGCGGCCCCCCGCCGGTAATCAGCATGGCGATCACCTCGCCGCTGCGGGCAAGGCCGCTGCTGCTATGCGGTAGGGACAGCGTCCCGCTCTCGAGCTCCACCATGGGGGTTGCGAGCAGGCGCACGGGCGAGCTCAAGCTATAGCTGTCGCGGGAGGCAGCCAAGACGGCGGCGCCCTTGAGGTCGAGGTGGCGGCCGCCGACGAAGTAGGGGGCGAGTACGAGAAACAGGAGACAGCACAAGATCGCGAGCGCCAACGATGTGGGCCGCAGCGGATGCTTCGGACGTTTCATGAACCCTGCCGTTTCAGCGCACGCCACCCGAAGCCAAACCGTCTTTCGCCGAAAACGCCGGTGTTGGCTGGATGGCTGTATCTCGTGCCTTCCCGACCTCACCAGTCTTAAAGGGGGCGATCCGGGGGTGCAAGCACTCCGCACATTCGCGGTCGATGCGAAACGACGCTTCACGCGACGAATCACTTTGTATCGCGACTGAAAAAGAAAAGCGAGCTGAAGTATCCGCGCACGCGATGAAAGATGTTTGATCGCCATCGACAATTGTGCACTGCGGTGTTGTTGGCAGAACGTCCGGCAGCAGTGCGCGCGCACAGAAATTTTGTTTGCCAATATTGGAAACGATCCGGAGCGAACGATCTTGCGCGCTCACAACCGTCGTGCACTTCATGCGCTGTCGAGGTCGAGTCCAGTGCGGAAAAACGCCGTTGTGAGGCAGCCTTTTGTGATTGGCGGGTTGTCGGTGAAGCCGGGTGAGCGCCGGCTCGTGGACCTACCCATATCGAAGCTGTCGAACCATGCGCCGGTCGCGCTCCCCGTGCACGTTCTGCACGGCTCGCAGCCGGGGCCGACCATGTTCGTCTCGGCCGCCATTCACGGGGATGAGCTCAACGGCGTCGAGATCATCCGGCGGTTGTTGCGCACGCTCGATCCCAAGAGCATCGGCGGCACGCTTCTGTGCGTGCCCGTGGTCAACGTGTTTGGCTTCATCAGCCGCTCGCGCTATCTCCCCGATCGGCGCGATCTCAACCGATCGTTCCCGGGTTCGGCCACGGGCTCGCTTGCGGCCCGGCTCGCGCATCTCTTCCTGTCCGAGATCGTCAAGCGCTCGCAGATCGGTATCGACCTGCACACCGCCGCGATCCATCGCATCAACCTGCCGCAGGTGCGCTGCGTTTTCCGCAAGCGCCCGCGCTGCCAAGAGCTCGGCATGGCGTTCGGAGCAGGAGTGATGCTCGAGAGTCCGGAGCGTCCCGGCTCGCTGCGGGAGGCCGCGCACGAGGTGGGTGTCGACGTGCTGAGCTACGAGGGCGGCGAGGGACTGCGCTTCGATGAGTTCGCCATCCGCGCCGGCGTCGAGGGCATCACTGGGGTCATGCTCCACGCCGGCATGCTGGAGCTCGCGGAAGGCGTCGAGCTACCGCCGGGCGACCGCCGCGCGCCGGTGCTGATCAATGCATCGAGCTGGGTACGCTCGCCCGAAGGCGGCGTTTTTCGCACGACGAAGCGCATCGGCGACGCGGTCAACGTCAACGAGGTGGTGGGCCACGTCGCCAACCCCTACGAGGACAGCGCGGTGGAAGTGCGCGCGCCGCGCCGCGGCATCCTCATCGGCCGTACGACGCTCCCCATCGTCAACATGGGGGACGCGTTGCTCAACATCGGCTGGTCGGAGGAGTTCGGGGAGGGAAGCGCGTCGCCGGAACGCGAGCTCCTCGACGAGCCCGCGACCGATGAGGACGAGATGGTGGAGTAACGGCGCGCTCGCAGAGAGTGGAGCTAGCCCTCAGCCGTGGCCCCTCACGCCCGCGGTCATGAGGCCGGCGCCCATGAACACGGAGCCGGGCGACAGATGCTGGTCGGCTTCCTTCAGCCGGCGCGCAAATCCGTCGGCACCCTCGATCGCTTCATCGATCTCGTTGGAGCCGAGCAGCGCCACGGCGCAGGCGCGGAAGGCAGGGCAGGCGCTGTGCTGACAGGCGGCGACCATGCTGATGGCCAGACACTCGTCGCGGCAGAAGCGGCGGCACTGGGCCGGGTAGATCTCTATTCTGCGCTCAGCCGCATCCTGCACCGCGCGCACCCATGAGGCCAGCTCGGCCATCAGGGGCTTGGCCGCGCGCGCGCCCACGGTGCGCGACATCTCCTCCCAGGCGACCTCCCAGCATCCGATGTCGCTCGTCTGCAATCCGGCGAGCCAGCAGCGGAAGCCGACGCCAACGAGACGCTCGGGCGCCGACAGCACGGCGGCGGCCGGCATCGCTGCATCGTGCGAGGGGCTCCCCTTGGGGAAGGTTTCGATCTGCGACATTGGCGGGCGGCTCCAATAATCGGGGTTCAAGGCCCCGGTATCGGTGATGACGGTTCAAGGACGATGCGGACGTTGAGCCCGCGTTTCATCCCTAACGTGCCGCTCGCCGCACAGTCAACAAAAGTGCGTGAAAGCCCAATAGATTAGAAGTCGTCTAATTCAAACTCACGCGGCGGAGGCGAGACGATCCTTCGGAAAGATCAAGGCGACCGCCGTGCCCTCGCCGGGCGCGCTGTCGATCTCGATGCGCGCCCCGTTAGCCTTGGCGAGGCCGGAGGCGAGCGGGAGCCCGATGCCTAACCCACCCGCTTGCTTGGGTTCCGGCTTCGGCGGCGCGTTGACGTCGAGCGCGCGCGCGATTTCGTCCGTACTCATGCCAGGGCCAGTGTCCTGCACGGCGACAAATACGCTGCGGTCGAAGCCGAGACCGGTGACGAGACGCACGACGCCGCCGCGCTTTGTGAACTTGATGGCGTTGGTGAGAAGGTTGAACACGATTTGCTTCACCATCATCGCGTCGGCGACGACGTGGGGAAGCTGCGCATGCAGCTCGCCGGAAAATGCGAGCCCGGCTTCCTCGGCGAGCGGGCGCACGGCGGAGACGGCGCCTTCGGCCAGCGCGTTGAGATCGAGATCGGCGGCTTGCGGCCGGCCCGCGGCGGGCTCGGGCCTGCCGTCGCCGAGGATGCGGTCGATAACCGCGAGCGCGTGGCGCGCATTGTCGTGGATGTCGGCCGTGTAGCCGCGATAGCGTTCGTTGGCGATGGTGCCGAAGCGCTGATCCTTCATGATCTCGGCGGCGACGACGATGGCGCTCAGCGGCGTCTTGAGCTCGTGCGCGAGCTTGGAGAACGCCTCGCGCTCCACCGGCGCGGCGGAGCCTTCCTCGTCGCTGGGCTCGCCATCGTCGGACGTCGTCTCCGCGGGGTTGACGAAGCCGGTGCGAATGGCGCGCGCGATCTTCTTCAAGGTCGCGGCGTCATCGCTCGATGGTGCCGGAGCCTCTTTCGCGGCTGCGATCGCCTTGGCTTTCGGTTTCTCCTCGGCGCCCGCGACGCACACGAGTGCGAGCGGCGGCGAGGCAGGCTCGTCCAGCGCACTGATAGTGCAGAGGAGGCTTTCGGCGCCGTAGGCGGTCCAGAAGATCAGGGGCTCGCGCCGCCCGCCCCCGAGCGGCTCGCGCATCAGTGCGCGCAGGCGCACGAGACCGGGCATCGCGGCATCGAGCGTGCCCGATGCCGCATCGGGCCGGAGCCCCAGGCGCGCGGCGCCTGCGGGGTTCGCCGCAAGCACGCGTCCCTTGGCCGGATCGATTACCCAGGCAGGCCCTGGACAGCGCGCGAGCGCCGCATCGGGGCTGGTCGGGCGAAGGTGCGCGCGGGGCGCTTCGACGGGCATGGTTGAATTACCAGGGCTCCAAATCTGTTAGCGCGGTCAGCTGCTTCCGTCCATGAGCCGAAGGTGCGGCGCCCCGCTATCCACACTCATTTCGCGGTCGCTTCATCGCGCGCGGCGGTTATAATTGCATAATGCCTGATGACCGGGAGCAGGCCCCTAATAACAAACCTCCTGGCTGCCGAGGAGGATACTGTCGATGTACGACAAGCCGCAGTTCGAGATTCCCGAGGCCGTGCGCGAGCTCGCCGAACGTAACGTGGACCAAGCACGCTCTGCATACAACCAGTTCATGGACATGGCGCGGCAGGTGCAGGAAACGCTCGCCAAGTCGCAGGGCGCCATGGCTTCCGGCGCTATGGAGTTGCAGTCGAAGGTCGCCAAGTTCGCCGAGGAGAACATCCAGGCGAGCTTTGCCTTCGCCTCCGACCTCTCGCGCGCCCGCGACCTCAAAGAGTATCTGGAGATCCAGCAGCGCTACGCGCAGAAGCAGATGCAGAGCTATGCCCTCCAGGCCCAGGAGTTGGGCAAGCTATTGAGCGAGGCCGCGCAGAAGGCCCAGCCCAAGCGTTGAGCGGATAGGCGGCACCTAGCGTCTTCCGCATCGTACGCCGGCCGTACGACGGGTGACCTCGCGAGGGCGCGACGGCTCGTCGCTCTATCGCCCGTTTTTGCTTGACGATGCGGCCGCTGTGGGAGTTTTAAGACGCACCGGGCAGGCTACGCCGTCGTGCGAGCCGTTGCGTGTGCCGCCTTAGCTCAGATGGTTAGAGCGCTAGATTGTGGATCTAGAGGTCGGTGGTTCGATCCCACCAGGCGGTACCAATAGTTCCGGGACTTTCCCGATCTGAAACCGCGGAAGTCAGGGACAGGCGAAACGGCCATCCTCACAACCAGTGGTACTGCCAGGATCTTAGATCCCGTCTCCGGGGGTGCGCGCGCCTGGAAGCGATGGCCGTTACGTCAATAGTCTGCGGCTCGGTGAAGCAGCGTGTCAAGCGTATGGATAGAGCTTCCCGGGGCGGCGCAATCGATTGAGTGGCGCGTGCGGGGGCGACTATAGGGGGCCCCCAATAACCGTAAGCGTCAATGGGCGGCTATCGATGCCTTCCAACGCTTTCCAGCCGGGCAGTCTTACACCACAATAGGGTTTTCGGGCGGAGGGGTCGTGTCGTCATTTTGCCGAGTTATCGGACTTCTGGTGTTGGCGGCGGTGTCGACCGCAACGCACGCGCGTTCTGAGGATCTCGACTGCACGCGCTACGTTCCCCAGATTGGCAAGACGGTCCGCGTCCGCTGCAATGATGAGCCAGCCGGTCCGACTGTGGCTCCCGCTCCGGCGCCGACTCCCTCACCAGGTTCAACTCACGAGCAGGAGCAAGCTCGGGATGCCGACGCGAGCCCCTGCCTCAATGAGCAGAACCCCGGCACGGCGATGGGAATCTGCCAAGTCTTTCTGAGCAACAACGCGGGTCTGTCGGGGACGACCAAGGTCTCAGTTTACGATAAGCTCGCGTTCGCGTCCTTGCGCATCAAGGACTATCAATCGGCGTTGTCGTGGAGCAAGAAGTCGCTCGAATCCACGCCCAGTGCGGTCGAGCACTATATCGCCGGGCAGGCCTATGCGGCGTTGAAGAACTCGAGCGCCGCCATCGAGGAGTTCAGCGCCGCGCTCATATTGGCCCCCAAATATACGGTGGCCTTCCACCGGCGCGGCGAAGCCTATCTCGAGATCGGCGACTTCGATCATGCGAAGAGCGACTTCCAGGCTGCGGTTGCGCTCTATTCCAAATTTACCCCGTCGCTGGAGGCACTCCGCCGTTTGAGGCGGCGCGGCTGACACCTCTGTTGCAGAGGCGATAGCAGCCGGCAGACCTGGGCCGCCAACTCCGCTCCGTCCCTAATTTCCGCCCAATGCTTCGCTAAAGCAGTGCAAAGCATGGCGCGGCGAGCCCGCGTACACGCTATCGAAGGGGGAAATAATCAATGACACTGGCACGTGAGACGGGCGCCCGCACGCGCGCGCTGTTGGTGCTTGCGGCCGTCGGAGCAACGCTCGCTTCGACGTCCGTGGTCGGCGGCTCGATCAAGGACCAGCTCGCAAAGCTTGATCCGGAGGAGCGCGCGCACCAGGCTTGCGTCATCAAGGGGATCGACACGATCAAGCGCGACCGCAAGCTGCCGGGCGCCGAGAGCATGAAGACCAGCATCTTCGGCCACGCCACGTTCACGGGCGAGACCGTCACGGCGAAGGGTGGTGCGGTGCGCGCGCACAATCGTTGGTACAAGCTGAAGTTCGACTGCACCGTCACCGCCGATCAGATGAAGGCGACCGCCTTCTCCTACGAAATCGGCGCGGAGATCTCGCAGGACCAGTGGGAAAAACTGGGCCTCTGGTGATGCGGGCTCAGCCGGGCATAGCCGCGGTTGCGAGATAGTTGACGCTCATGTCGGGATCGAGCTTCCAGGCGTCGCGCATCACGTCGTAGACGAGGCCCGAGAAATGCGGCCTTGCCAACCCCGCGGCAACGAGGTGTCGGGCGAGCTCCTCCGGCGTCACGAAGCGCTGCCAGTCGTGCGTACCGCGCGGCAGCCAGCCCAGCACGTACTCCGCGGCGACGATCGCCAGCGCATAAGACTTCCACGTGCGATTGAGGGTGGAAAGCACGGCCGCGCCGCCGGGCCGGATCAGCTCACCAATGATGCGGATGAAGCCTCCCACGTCGGGCACGTGCTCGACGACCTCGAGGCAAACAACGGCGTCGAACGTCTCGCCGGCGGCGCGCAGGTCTTCGACGCGCGCCGTGCGGTAGTCGATGGCGAGGCGTTGGCCCGCGGCGTGGCGACGCGCGGTCGTGATCGCCTCTGCGGTAGGGTCGATGCCGGTCACGTGTGCGCCGAGCCTGGCGAGCGGCTCCGAGACAAGGCCACCACCGCACCCGACATCGAGCACCGAGAGGCCGCGCAGGGGTTTCAACTCGCCCTCGGGGCGGCCGAAGTGGCGCACAAGCGCATCGCGAATGAAGCGTAGCCGTGCCGGTCCCTGCTGGTGCAGGGGGCGGAATTTGCCGTTCGGGTCCCACCACGCGCCCGCCAGCCGCTCGAAGCGCTCGATCTCTTGCGGGTCGAGGGTGTCACCGACAGCGGGTTGGGTTGCGGGCTCAGCTTGCATAGCAGCAGGGATACGCGGCGCCGCGACCGAGATTGTCAAGGTACGGATATTGCGGCGACGGGCCGATGCCGTTAAGAGAACGGGCCGTAAACGGGATTTCAGTTCGCTAAGACGCCGGCTGAAGCCGATCGGGCCGGTCGCGCAAGCCCGCGGCCGGCGCCATTCAAGGCTAACTCCAACACGAATTCGCAAAGCGCACGGCGGGAATCGCAATGGCTGTGGTTGTCATGAAGTTCGGCGGCACCTCCGTGGCCAACGTCGAACGCATCCGCAACGTCGCGCGTCACGTGAAGCGCGAGGTCGACGGCGGCAATGAAGTCGCGGTCGTGGTTTCTGCCATGGCTGGCGTGACCAACCAGCTTGTCGCCTGGGTGAGGGAGGCCTCGATCCTGCACGACGCGCGCGAGTACGACGCCGTCGTCGCCACCGGCGAGCAG